>NZ_JBIATU010000009.1:0-391806 GCF_042892035.1 Nonomuraea sp. NPDC001831
GCTCCCGGTAGACGACCGGGTTGATAGGCCGGAGGTGGAAGCACAGTAATGTGTGGAGCTGACCGGTACTAATAGGCCGAGGACTTGACCACAAATTTTCTTGCTCGCGTCCACTAGGCAATTCTGAAACAACAAGCGGTTGTCCGTTTGATAGTTTCATAGGGTTACGGCGGTTATGGCGGGAAGGAAACACCCGGTTACATTCCGAACCCGGAAGTTAAGCTTCTCTGCGCCGATGGTACTGCACTCGGGAGGGTGTGGGAGAGTAGGTCACCGCCGGACAATCTTTCGAAGAAGCCTCACACGGTTCGTGTGGGGCTTCTTCGCGTTCACAGGCATGGCAACACGAACAGGGCCACCCCCAGCAGCCGGGGTGGCCCTTTTTTGCGTTCGGGGACCAGTGGGTCAGACGCGCTGCCACAAGGCCGGCACGTTGGGCGGTTCCCAACCGGCCATTGACGTGTGCCCCTGCAGGCACCGGTACGTCGACCCGCCGTAGGTCACCTGGTCACCCGCCTGGTAGGTCACCCCAACCTTCCAGGTTCCGCCGCCCGGAGACGGGCTAGTCGTGGGCGTGGGAGTGGGAGTCTGTGTGGGTGGCACTCCCTGGACGTTGAGCACGAAGTCGAACGTCGCTTCCTTCCCCGAGCCGACGGGGCGGACGTTCATGAGCAGTCTCGGGTCGTAGATGGTGTCGGTGTTGTTGCGCGGCTCGCCCGGGAAGTAGAGCTGCGTGGTGAGGATCCCGCGGCCCGGAGCCTGCGCCTTGACGTGGATGTGCCGCGTACGACCGGGGTACAGGCCGGGCACGATGGTGGTGAGCTTGAAGGCCCCCTGGGCGTTCGTGTACTGGTGCCCACGGAAGTTGTACGTGACGTTGTCGTAGTTGCCGTTGGCGTCGGCCTGCCAGAAGTCGAGCAGGACGTTCGCCAGTGGCTGACACGACAGTCCGAACACGTATCCGCTCACCGTCAGCGGGGTTCCCGAACCGGGGAGGGTCGAGCGCTGAGGGGAGTTGGGCTTGAAGTAGGGGCCCTCGGTCTGCGAGATCGTGAGATCGTCACCGTCGTCGCAGAACGGGGTGGGCTCAAGCTGCTGGCCGGTTCCGGCCATGGTGCGGGCCAGGGCCGGCACCTCGCCGATCAGGAACGGGACCGGTGTCGCTATGAGAGCCGCCTTGAACAGCGCCTTTCTGGTGATTCCGCGCTGCCTTTCCTCGCGAGTGTTCTCGCCTTCCACGATGGCCTCCTTGAAAGCGCCTGCTGGGGGGTAGAGCAGGCTGTTCTCCAAGGTGGCACCCTGCGGCGGAGGTGAGTACCCTCTAATTTTCTATACGATTCACGATATGTTTGCCCCGCGTCCAGACCGCTACGCGTGGTCAGTAGGGTTGAGGGGTGGATTATCGTGCGGTTGAACGTGCCATCCTGGAGCGGGGCGTCGAGTGGGACTTCGAGCCGACGCTCGACAGGATCGCTGCGCTCATGGATTTGCTCGGCTCGCCTCAGCGGGCGTACCCGGTCATACACATCGCCGGCACCAACGGCAAGACGACCACGGCGCGGTTGACCGAGGCGCTGCTTCGCGAGCGCAATCTCAGGGTGGGCCGGTTCACCAGCCCGCACCTGGTCACCGTGCGCGAGCGCATCACGGTCGACGGTGAGCCGCTGAGCGAGGAGCGCTTCGCCGAGGTCTACGAGGAGATCGCGCCCTACGTCGAGCTGGCCGACGCGCAGGGGCACCGGCGCATCCAGTTCTTCGAGCTGCTGACGGCCATGGCGTTCGCGGCGTTCGCCGACACGCCGGTCGACGTCGCGGTCATCGAGGCCGGCATGGGTGGGTCGTGGGACGCGACGAACGTCGCCGACGGCCTGGTGTCGGTCATCACGCCCATCTCCCTCGATCACATGGATCGTCTGGGTCCTGACATCCCGAGCATCGCCGGGGAGAAGGCCGGGATCATCAAGCCGGGCGCCACGACCGTGCTCGCTCAGCAGGAGCTGGCCGCGGCCGAGGTGCTGATGCGTCGCGCGGCCGAGGTCGGTGCGGTGGTGGCGCGCGAGGGGCTGGAGTTCGGCGTGCTCGGCCGGGAGATGGCGATGGGCGGGCAATTGCTCACCCTGCGCGGGCTCAAGGGCGTCTACGACGAGATCTACCTGCCGCTCTACGGCAGCTACCAGGCCAGCAACGCGGTGTGCGCGCTGGCCGCCGTCGAGGCGCTGACCGGTGGCGACGATCCGCTCGACGTCGACCTGGTGCGCCAGGCGTTCGCCCAGGCGGCCTCGCCCGGTCGGATGGAGGTCGTACGGCGCACGCCCACGGTGGTGATCGACGCGGCGCACAACCCCGGCGGGCTGGAGGCGAGCCTGGAGGCGTTGCACGAGGCGTTCGACTTCGCCAAGGTGATCGGCGTGGTCGCCGTCATGCGCGACAAGGACGTCGAGACCCTGCTGGAGCTGCTGGAGCCGATGCTCGACGAGATCGTGGTGACGCGTAACTCCTCACCCAGGTCGTTGTCGGCGCAGGAGCTCGCCGCGCTGGCCGTGCCGCTGTTCGGTGAGGACCGCGTGCACGTCGTCGAGCGGCTCGACGAGGCCCTCGACAGGGGCATCGGCATCGCCGACGCTGAGGGCGAGTTCAGCGGGACCGGGGTGTTCATCACCGGTTCGGTGGTGACGGCCGGAGATGCCCGGCATCTGCTCAAAGCGGATGGTGTGAGATGAACTTCGAGGTCACACCGGGCATGCGCAGGCTCGGCGCGAGCGTGCTCGGCATGGAGGCCATCGTGGCCGGGCTCATCACGCCGGTGGCGATCACGGTGGGCGGCGTGGCCCCCGCGCTCGCCGTCACGGTGGGCATCGGGCTGCTGGTGTTGTGCGTGGTCGCCGCGGGCCTGCTCAAACGGCCCTTCGGGTACGTCATGGGCAGCGTCATCCAGGTGCTGGCCATCGCCACGGGCTTCCTCGTGCCGACCATGTTCTTCCTCGGCGCGATCTTCGCGGCGCTGTGGATCACCGCGATTATCGTAGCTCGCCGTGTCGAGGGCGTGACTTCCCGCTAAAGTCGGCCTACATGGCCGTCCCCCCGATTCAACGGTCGCCGCATCCGGCTGGCCTCAGACATTCCTGGCTGCTCGACGTGGTTCTCGGGCTGCTCGTCCTCGTGGCGTTGCCGCTGGCGATCGTCGCGATACCCAACACGCTGTCCGTGGTCGCCGACCTGCTGCCGGGCGACTTCGACCAGATCGGGCTGAGCCGTACGCACGGGCTGGCGCTGCCCGCCCTGATGCTGACGGTGCCGCTCGCGGCCGTCGCGTTGCGGCGGATGAAGGTGGCCCACGTGCTGGTCGCGGGGCTCGCGCTGGTGGCGGTGGCCGACGCGGCGGGCGGCTACGCGGCCTCCGAGCTGGTCGTCGGCGTCGTACGCGTGCTGCGCGGCGTCGGCGGCGGCCTGATCGTGCCGGCCACGCTGGTGGCGGTCTGGGACCGTACGCCCGCGCTGCGCGGCCTGTGGGCCGGGGTGTTGTGCGTCAGCCTGCTGGAGGCTCAGGCGTTCGCGCTCTGGCCGCTGGTCGACGTGACGAGCTGGAAGGTCACGCTGCAGCCGTACCCGATGGTCACCGGGGTCGCGCTGGCGCTGGCGGCGGCGTACCTGCTGGTCTGGAGGCTCGCCGGGAGGCGGCCCGCGCCCGCGCCGGACGCCAGGGAGCGCAGCCGGCTGCTGCTCGCGGCCGTGCCCGCGGCGGGCATCGCGGTCGTGGCGGTCAGCACGGCGAGCGCGGGGTGGGGCGTCGTCCCGGTGCTCCTGCTGGCGGGGGTGGCGATCGCCGGGCTGCTGGCGCTCGGCTCGATCGGCCGGGCGGAGGGCCGCACGCACGCGTACACGATGGTGGCCGTCGGGGTGGTGCTGCTGCCGAGCACGGCGCAGGTCACGTTGGTGGAGATGGGCGGTCTGGGCGGCCCTGGGCTGCGCGGGCTGTGGACGCCGTTCGGGGTGGCGGCGCTGCTCGCGGTCGTCGCCGGGGTGGGCGTGCGCATGTTCGGCAAGGGCGCGGGGCGGCTCGCGGTGCCGCTCGGGTTGCTGGCGATGGTGGTCGGCCTGTGCTCGGTGCGGCTGGTCGTCCCGTCGGCCGACGGGCTGGTGCTGGCGGTGCCGTTCACGCTGCTCGCGGTGGGGGCGACCGTGGCGGTCACGGCCACGCTCGGCGAGATCGGGATCGGGGCGGCGGCGTTCGGGTTGTCGCTGGGCGTCGCCGGGGTGCTGGCCGGCTATCTGCTGGGCACCGGCGTGCAGATGTGGATGCTGGAGGGGGTCGGGTCGCGCCAGGAGCTGGTCGACAGCTTTGTGGGCGCGTTGCACTGGTGGGCGTTGATCGGCGGGTTCCTGCTGGTGGGCGTGATCGTGCTGGCGGCGGTGATGGGGCGGCGGCCGTCCCGGGAGGAGGAGCCGCCGTCCGGCGGCGAGCCGGTGGAGGTCGCGGTCGCGGTCGGGGCCGGTCGCGAGCGCGGGGCGGCGCTGGAGCCGGTCACGACGTGGGGCTCGATCGCTCCCGAGGGTTCGCCCGCGCCGGAGGAGGACGATCCGGACGAGCCGGTGCCCGCGGTGCCGCCGCAGGCGCCCTCGCCGGAGGACGGCGAGCGGTCCTGAAGTCCTCGCCCGCGCGCGTCATGCCTGTGGCGCCGAGGGTGTGGGCGCGGACGGTAAGCTGAGCGACGGCTATGGCGACGCGAGGGCCCGTGTCCCGCGGAGCGCCCTCGTGGTCAGGCCAGGCGCCCGTAGCCGCGACCCGAATCTGTTCAAAGGAGAACCACACGTGTCCGAGCGCACTCTTGTCCTGATCAAGCCCGACGGTGTGAAGCGTGGCCTCATCGGTGACGTGATCGCCCGCGTGGAGCGCAAGGGCCTCAAGGTCGTGGCGATGGACCTGCGCACCCTCGACGCCGACACCGCCAAGGCGCACTACGCCGAGCACGCCGAGAAGCCGTTCTTCGGCGAGCTGGTCGACTTCATCACGTCGGCGCCGCTCGTGGCCATGGTCCTTGAGGGCCCGCGCGCCATCGAGGCCTTCCGCGCGCTGGCCGGCGCCACCGACCCGGTCAAGTCCGCCCCCGGCACCATCCGCGGCGACCACGCCCTGGAGATCGGCGAGAACGTCGTCCACGGCTCCGACTCGCCCGAGTCCGCGGCCAGGGAGATCAAGATCTTCTTCCCCGACCGCTTCTAGCAGTCAGCTCCACCCGCGCGCCCGCCGGCTTCACGCCGTTCGGGCGCGTCTTTTTGTCGGCGGCACGTTGTAGCGTTCACCGAGTCTGGCAGGCGTGGGCGCAGTTGATCCGGTCGTGTGGGTGCAATTCGGGCAAAATCCAGGTTGAGGTAGGGGCTGGAGATTTTTGTGGAGCGCGAGGGCTCATTGCGCTCACTGGTGGGTACGTCACGTTACGATTCGAATTCGATCCGTAGTCATTCGCGAACGACGATACGGAGGGCTCCGTTCCCCATGGGCAGCAAGCTCGCGTTTCTCGGCCGTGACATGGCGGTCGATCTGGGCACCGCCAACACGTTGGTATACGTGCGTGGCCGGGGCATCGTGCTCAATGAGCCGTCAGTCGTAGCGATCAACACCACCACAGGCAAGATCGTGGCGGTGGGCATCGAGGCAAAGCGAATGATCGGTCGTACGCCCGGCAACATCGTCGCGGTCCGCCCGCTGAAGGACGGCGTGATCGCCGACTTCGACGTCACCGAACGGATGTTGCGTTACTTCATCCAACGAGTGCACAGACGACGCCATTTCGCCAAGCCGCGCATCATCATCGCCGTGCCGAGCGGCATCACCAGCGTCGAGCAGCGCGCGGTGAAAGAAGCCGGATACCAGGCCGGCGCAAGGAAGGTCTACATCGTCGAGGAGCCGATGGCCGCCGCCATCGGGGCCGGGCTGCCGGTGCACGAGCCCACCGGGAACATGGTGGTCGACATCGGCGGCGGCACCACCGAGGTGGCCATCATCTCGATGGGCGGCGTGGTCACCAGCCAGTCGATCAGGATCGGCGGCGACGAGCTCGACCAGGCGGTGATCACGTTTGCCAAGAAGGAGTTCTCGTTGATGCTCGGCGAGCGTACCGCCGAGGAGATCAAGATGGCGATCGGGTCGGCCTGCCCCAACGGCGAGGAGACGCACGCCGAGGTGCGGGGGCGCGACCTGATCAGCGGGCTGCCCAAGACGATCATCGTGTCGAGCGAGGAGATCCGCAAGGCCACCGAGGAGCCGGTCAACGCGATCGTCGACGCGGTGAAGACCACCCTCGACAAGTGCCCGCCGGAGCTGTCGGGCGACATCATGGACCGAGGCATCGCCCTGACCGGCGGCGGTGCCCTGCTCAAGGGCCTCGACGAGCGGGTCAAGGCCGAGACCGGCATGCCCGTCCACCTGGTGGAGAACGCCCTCGACTCGGTCGCCATCGGCTCGGGCAAGTGCGCCGAGGAGTTCGAGGCCCTGCAGCAGGTGCTCGTTCCGGAGTCGCGGCACTGATGAGAGATTCGCGCCGGGCCCGGCTGATCCTGGGAGTGCTGCTGATGGCGGCGCTGGTCGTCCTGACCATCGACCATCGTGCGGGCGACAGCTCACCGCTGCGTCCGCTGCGCTCGGCGGGGTCCTGGGTGTTCGGCGCGGCCGAGCGGTTCGGCGGGGGCGTGGTGCGTCCCGTCGGCGGCTTCCTGCACGCCCTGGCCAGCGCGCCCAGCGCGCAGCGGCACATCGAGCAGCTGCAGGAGGAGAACGCCAGGCTGCGGGCCGGGCTGTCCTCCAGCACGCTCGACGCCACCCGCTCGGCGGAGTTGAAGAAGCTGCTCGGCCTCTCCGGCACCGGCGGCTACAAGGTGGTCACGGCCAACGTGGTGGCCAGGCGCGGGCAGCCGGGGTTCGAGGACAGCGTGCAGATCGACGTGGGCACCGGTGACGGGGTGCGTCCCGACATGACGGTGCTCAACGGTGACGGGCTGGTCGGCCGGGTCATCCACGCCTCGTCGGCCACCTCCACGGTGGTGCTGCTCAGCGACCCCGCCTCGGCCGCCGGGGGGCGGCTGGAAGGCGGCCAGGAGATCGGCGTGGTGCACGGGGTGGGCGAGAACGGGCGGCTCGTGCAGTTCCGGCTGCTCGACTCGACGGCGCCGATGGAGCGGGGCGGGCGCATCGTCAGCTTCGGCTCCAAGAACGGGCGGCCGTACGTGCCGGGGGTGCCGATCGGGGTGATCGAACGCGTGGAGTCGACGCCGGGGGAGCTGACCCGGATCGCCTACGCCAGGCCGTTCGCCGATCTGACGGCGCTCGACGTGGTCGGGGTGGTGGTCGAAGGGCCCAAGCGGGATCCGCGTGACGCGGTGCTGCCGGCCAAGGAGGGGGCGCGGTGATCGGCGACGGCACGGCCTCCGGCGAGGTCGCTGCTGGTGTGGTGATCGGGGGATGAGAAGCGTGCTGCTTTCGGCGGGGACGGAGGCGCGGTGATCGGGGCGATGGTCGTGGTGCTGGCGTTGCTGGCACAGGTCATGCTGGTCAACCGGCTGCCGTTGCCGGCGGGCGGCGCGCCTGACCTGGTGCTGCTGGCGGTGGTGGGCATGGCTCTCGAGCGCGGGCCGGTGGCGGGGGCGATGGTCGGATTCTTCTCGGGGCTGCTGGTGGACCTGGTGCCGCCGACGGCCCATCTGATGGGCCAGTACGCGTTCGTGCTGGCCGTGGTCGGTTATGTGGCGGGGCGTGGCGCGGGCGGGCCGGCTACGACCGTCGTGCTGTGCGTGCTGATCGCGCCGCTGGTGGCGGTGGGGGTGGCCGGGCTGCTGTCCGATCCGCGGGTGTCGCTGGCGACGCTCACGCAGCAGGTGCCCGTCACCGTCCTCTACACGCTCATCGTGGCGCCGGTGGTGATCTGGCTGGCCACCCGGGGGAGACAGCCGAGGTACTCGACATGATCCGCATGCGTACCAGGTTGCTGGTGCTGCACGTCCTGGTGGTGCTGCTGCTCGTCGTGCTGGCCGTACGGCTGTGGCAGGTGCAGGTCGTGCGCGGCCAGGAGTTCGTGACCAGGGCGATGGAGACCAGGACGCGCACGGTCATCGTGCCCGCGGTGCGGGGGCAGATCCTCGACTCGTCGGGGCGTCCGCTGGTGCGCAACCGCACGGCCCTGGTCGTGTCCGTCGACCGGACGAAGCTGAACAGGATGCCGGGCGGGGGGATGAGCGTGCTGCGCAGGCTCTCCTCGGTGCTCGACCGGCCGGTCAAGGACCTGCGGCAGCGCATCACGCCCTGCGGGCCGGGGGTGGGCAAGCCGTGCTGGACGGGGTCGCCGTACCAGCCGGTTCCGCTGGACGAGAAGGTGGACACGCGCGAGGCGTTGCAGATTTTGGAGCGGCAGGAGGAGTTCCCGGGGGTGACCGCGGAGATCCACTCCGTCCGGCAGTACCCGGGCGGCCGGGCCGGGGCGCAGATGCTGGGTTACCTGCAGCCGGTGACCGAGGCGGAGCTGGAGAAGCGCGAGGGGCTCAAGGCCAGCTTCTCCGGTGTCGACCTGGCGGGGCGCGACGGCATCGAGTACGTCTACGACGACGCGCTGCGTGGCAAGTCGGGGCTGCGCAGGGTGCAGGTCGACCGGATGGGCAAGGCCCTCGGGGTCGAGGAGCAGGTGCCGCCGGTCGCCGGCGACCACCTGGTGACCAGCATCGACGCGCGGGTGCAGGCGGTGACGGAGAAGGCGCTCGCCCACGCGATGAAGAACGCGCCCGGGGCCGACGGCGGCGCCGCGGTGGTGCTCGACGCGCGTTCCGGGCGGGTGGTGTCGGTGGCCAGCGCGCCGGGGTACGACCCGGAGATCTGGGCCGGTGGCATCTCGGCCAAGGGATACCAGTGGCTGTTGTCGGACAAGTCGGGTAAGCCGCTGGTGTCGCGGGCGATCAACGGGCAGTTCGCGCCCGGTTCGACGTTCAAGGTGTCGTCGGTGTCGGCGATGTTGCGGGCCGGGTATCCGCTCAACGGCACGTACGACTGCCCCGGGGCCTACATGGTGGGCGACCGGTCCTTCAGCAACTTCCGGGGGATCGGCCTCGGGCAGATGAACCTGCACACGGCGCTGGTCAAGTCGTGCGACACGATCTTCTACCGGGCGGCGTACGAGCAGTACCTCAAGGACGGCGGGCGCAACCCGAAGAAGCGCACGAAGGAGGTGTTCGCCAACACGGCCAGGGCCTTCGGCTTCGGCCGGCCGACCGGGGTCGACCTGCCGGGCGAGTCCTCCGGGCGCATCCCCGACCGGGCCTGGAAGAAGGACCTGTGGAACCGCACCAGCGCCACGAGCTGCGAGCGGTCGCGCAAGGGATATCCGGAGGAGAAGGACCGGGCGCGGGCCGAGTTCCTCAAACGCCTGGCGCTGGAGAACTGCACCGAGGGCTTCCTGCTGCGGCCCGGTGACTCGGCCAACTTCGCCATCGGGCAGGGCGACGTCCTGGTGACACCGATGCAGCTCGCGCGGGCGTACATGGCGCTGGTGAGCGACGGCAAGGTCCGCAGCCCGCGCATCGGGTGGGCGCAGGTGAGGCCCGACGGCAAGGTGGTCAAGACCATCGACGTGCCGGTGGTCGGCAAGCTGCCGATCAGTGACAAGGAGCGTAACTACATCAAGAACGCGCTGAGCCAGGTGCCCTCCGACGGCACCGCGGCGGGGGCGTTCACCGGCTTCCCGATGGACAAGGTGCGCATCGGCGGCAAGACCGGTACCGCGGAGGTGTGGGGCAAGAAGGACACCTCGTGGTTCGCGTCGTTCGCGCCCACCAACAATCCGCAGTTCGTGGTGGTCGTCATGGTGTCGCAGGGTGGCATGGGCGCCTCGACCGCTGCGCCGGCCGCACGCGAGATCTACGAGGGCATCTACGGCTTCAAGGGGGAGCCGGCCGCCGTGCCCGGCGGAAGACTTCCGACCAAGCTGCCGAAGTTCGCGCCCGACGGGACGGTGATCCACCAATGAACCGCGCCGTGGCCGCGCGGCGGCCCTCGCTCATCCAGCGGGCGATCGGCGAGCACTCGGTGGTGCGCCGCATGGACGGGCTGATGCTGGTCGCGGTGGCCGGGCTGTGCCTGATCGGCACCCTGCTGGTGTGGTCCTCGACCCGCACGTGGGCGCCCGGCGCCACCGGGCTGGTCAAGAAACACCTGCTCAACGAGGTCATCGGCGTGACCCTGTGCGCCGTGGTGGCGATGGTCGACCATCGGGCGATGCGGGCGTACGCGCCGCTGGTGTTCCTGGTGTCGCTGGTGGGGCTGGCGCTGGTGATCACGCCGCTGGGGGCGACGATCAACGGGTCGCACTCGTGGATCCTGCTCGGCGGCGGGTTCGCGGTGCAGCCGTCGGAGTTCGCCAAGGTCGGGCTGCTGCTGATCATCGCGATGCTGCTGGCCCAGCCCGCCGAGGGCAGCGACCGGCCGCGCGGCCTCGACATCACGCTGGCCCTGGTCGCGGCGGGCATCACGATGGGGCTGGTGATGTTGCAGCCCGACCTCGGCACGGCGCTCGTGCTCGCCGTGATCACGGCCGCCGGGCTGGTGATCGGGGGCGTGCGCAAGCGGTGGATCGTCGGGCTGGTGCTCGTGGCGGCGGCCGGGGTGTTCTGCGTGTTCTGGTTCAACCTGCTGGAGCCGTACCAGGTGGCGCGGTTCACCGCGTTCGTCGATCCGAAGGTCGATCCGCGCGGGGTGGGCTACAACAGCACGCAGTCGCTGATCGCGATCGGTTCCGGGCAACTGCTGGGCAAGGGGCTCTTCGGCGGCGGGCAGACGACCGGCCGGTTCGTGCCCGAGCAGCACACCGACTTCATCTTCACGGTGGCGGGGGAGGAGTTCGGGTTCATCGGGTCGGTCACCGTGGTGCTGCTGCTCGGCGTGGTGCTGCTGCGCGGGCTGAAGGTCGCAAGGCACTGCGACGACCGGTTCGGCACGCTGGTCGCGGGCATGATCGTGTGCTGGTTCGCGTTCCAGACGTTCATCAATGTCGGGATGACGATCGGGATCATGCCGATCACCGGCCTGCCGCTGCCTTTCGTGTCCTATGGCGGTACTGCCACGTTCGCGAACCTCATGGCGGTAGGGCTGCTTCTGGCCATCAGAGTGCGGCGGCAGTCGTTCAACTGAGCGCGTAACGGGGGCCGTCCGCCGGTGGGCCGGATTTGTCACCGTCCGCGCGCCGCTACCCTGGACGGTATGCCTGTCGAGTCGATATTCCACCGCCTGGAAGCGCTGCTGCCCAAGGTGCAGAAGCCCATCCAGTACGTCGGGGGTGAGCTCAACTCGACCGTCAAGGACTGGGACTCCGCCGACGTGCGGTGGGCGCTGATGTACCCGGACGCCTACGAGGTCGGGCTGCCCAACCAGGGCGTGGCGATCCTCTACGAGATCCTCAACGAGCTGCCCCGCACGCTGGCCGAGCGCACCTACGCGGTCTGGCCGGACCTGGAGGCCCTCATGCGGGCCGAGGGCGTGCCGCAGTTCACCGTCGACGCCCACCGGCCGGTGCGCGCCTTCGACGTGCTCGGCCTGTCGTTCTCGACGGAGCTGGGCTACACCAACATGCTGACCGCGCTCGATCTCGCCGGGATCCCGCTCAACGCGGCCGACCGGGGCGAGGACGACCCGATCGTGCTCGCCGGCGGTCACGCGGCCTTCAACCCCGAGCCGATCGCCGACTTCCTCGACGCGGCCGTGCTCGGCGACGGCGAGCAGATCTCGATCGCCATCTCCGAGGTCATCCGTGAGTGGAAGGCCGAGGGGCGTCCCGGCGGGCGCGACGAGCTGCTGATGCGGCTCGCCGAGTCCGGCGGCGTCTACGTGCCGAAGTTCTACGACGTCGACTACCACCCCGACGGGCGCATCAAGCGGGTCGCGCCCAACAGGTCCGAGGTGCCGTGGCGGGTGCACAAGCACACCGTGATGGACCTCGACGAGTGGCCCTATCCGAAGAAGCCGCTGGTGCCGCTGGCCGAGACGGTGCACGAGCGGTTCAGCGTGGAGATCTTCCGCGGCTGCACGCGCGGCTGCCGCTTCTGCCAGGCGGGCATGATCACCCGTCCGGTGCGGGAGCGTTCGATCACCACGATCGGCGCCATGGTCGACAACGGCATCAAGGAGTCCGGCTTCAACGAGGTCGGCCTGCTGTCGTTGTCCTCGGCCGACCACTCCGAGATCGGCGAGGTCGCCAAGGGCCTGGCCGACCGCTACGAGGGCACCAACACCTCGCTGTCCCTGCCCTCGACCCGGGTCGACGCGTTCAACATCGACCTGGCCAACGAGTTCTCCAGGAACGGCAGGCGCTCGGGTCTCACGTTCGCCCCCGAGGGCGGCTCCGAGCGCATGCGCAAGGTGATCAACAAGATGGTCTCCGAGGAAGACCTCATCCGCACGGTCACCACCGCGTACTCGCAGGGCTGGCGGCAGGTGAAGCTCTACTTCATGTGCGGGCTGCCCACCGAGCAGGACGAAGACGTGCTCGGCATCGCCGACCTGGCCAAGAAGGTCATCCAGGCGGGCCGTGAGGCGACCGGCAGCCGCGACATCCGCTGCACCGTCTCCATCGGCGGGTTCGTCCCCAAGCCGCACACCCCGTTCCAGTGGGCCGGGCAGGCCGACCACGAGACCGTCGACCGGCGGCTCAAGGCGCTGCGTGACTCGCTGCGCGGCGACAAGCAGTACGGCCGGGCCATCGGCTTCCGCTACCACGACGGCAAACCGTCCATCGTGGAGGGCCTGCTCTCGCGCGGCGACCGCCGGGTCGGCGCGGTGATCAGGGCCGTCTGGGAGGCCGGCGGCAGGTTCGACGGGTGGAGCGAGCACTTCTCCTACGACAGATGGATGCAGGCCGCGGAGAAGGCCGGCGTCGACGTCGACTGGTACACCACGCGTGAGCGGGCCGAGAACGAGGTCCTTCCGTGGGACCACCTCGACGCCGGGCTCGACCGCGAATGGCTCTGGCAGGACTGGCAGGAGGCCGTGTCCGGCGGCGAGGTCGAAGACTGCCGCTGGACCCCGTGCTACGACTGCGGGGTCTGCCCGACCATGGGCACCGAGATCCAGATAGGCCCGACAGGACGCAAGCTCCTTCCTCTCACAGTGGTCTAGCGCGCTCAGTGGGCGAGCCGTGTCACGGCGTACACGTACACGTGTCGCGGCGGCTTATCCTGGGAGAAGGAACTCTTACAAGGGAAGGACGCAAAGCTCTGAAACCTGTTCCCGACGGGCCTCCGCCCGCGCCTACGGTGCAGCGCCTTCGTGTGCGTTACGCCAAGCGCGGACGTCTGCGCTTCACCAGTCACCGCGACATCTCGCGGGCCGTCGAGAGGGCGGTCCGCCGTGCCGGCATTCCGGTGGCCTTCAGCGCGGGCTTCTCGCCCCATCCGAAGATCTCCTACGCGGGCGCAGCGCCGACCGGCGTCGCCAGCGAGGCCGAATACCTCGAGATCGGTGTCACCAGGCTGTGCGACCCCGAGCAGGTCAAGTCCAGCCTGGACGCGTCACTGCCGCCCGGTCTCGACGTGCTCGACGTCGTGCAGGCCGGCCCAGGGGGGCTGGCCGACCGCCTGGAGGTCTCCGACTGGGAGGTACGCCTGCCCGGGGCCGATCGCGAGCTCGCCGAGACGGCGGTGGAGAAGTTCCTCGCGGCGGGCACCGTGGAGGTCGAGCGCCTCACCAAGAAGGGCCCCCGGCGTTTCGACGCGCGGGAGGCCGTCCTGGGGCTCGTGGTGTCCGAGGGAACAGACAGAACCGCAGCTCAGGTGCCAGGACAGACGTGTGTCATACTGCGCATGGTTGTTCGGCACATGACGCCTGCCGTTCGACCCGATGATGTGCTCACAGGGCTGCGCCTTGTGGCCGACTTCGCGCCGCCGGTCCCCCCCGAGGTGACCAGGCTGGCGCAGGGGCCGCTCGACGCCGGTACCGGTGCGCTTGCCGACCCGCTCGGCCTTGACCGCGATACGACGCGCGGCGGCGAGGCGGGACCGGCGGGTGAGCACGTCGTCGGCTAAGGAGGTGCCCTGCGCGAGCGGGGCGCCACCGCTGACAGGACTTGGCGCCCACGCCTCCCTTCCGGGGGCGGGGGCGGACAACGAGACACGAGGGCTCCTGCGCGGCGCGGCGACGCGCCCGGGAGCTGACGGGAGAGCGCCCGCATGCTCGACAACGAGCCCAACGCCGGGGCCACTGGCCCTGACGGGGAGACAACTGAACAGCCCAAGGTGACCAGGCGTCGCCGCTCCGCGAGCCGCCCGGCGGGTCCCCCGCCGGAGCTGCCGGAGGAGCCGGCCGCCACCGCCCCGATCACCGTCGCGGCCGCCCAGACCGCGCCGTCGGTTGCCGACGTGCAACCGGTGCAGACCAACGCCGTGCAGCGTGCTGCCGGAGAGCCCGCGCCTGACGCCGGGCGTGGCCGGAGAACCCGGGCCCGCGCGGCGGCGCCCGAAGCGCCGGCAGGCCCGGCCGGAGCCGCCGAGGGTGGCCCGGAGGGCGTTCAGGCACAGCCCGGCGCGCCCGAGAGCGCCGTGGCTGGAGCCGGTGCGCCACAGGGCGCCTCCGCTGCGGCCGGCGCGCCTGAGGGTGCCGTGACCGGCGCTGGCGCGCCTGGTGGTGCCGCGCCTGAGGGTGTCGCGGCCGGGGCCGGTGTGCCTGAGCAGTCCGTGGCCGGGGCCGGTGCGGCCGGGGCCGTCGTGCCTGAGGGGCCGGCGCCGCAGCAGGCTGAGAGCCCTGCCGCCTCGCAGGCCGGCACGTCGGCAGAGCCTGTCGTGGAGCCCGCTGTGGAGCCCGTCGTGGCGCCGGTCGTCGAGCGGCGGGAGGCCGCCGGGCAGGTGGCCGGTGCGGCCGAGCCGGTCGTGGCGCCGGTGGTGCAGAGTCCGGGTGCGCCGGAGGCCGAGAGCCCCGCGTACGCGGGTGGCCCGACCGGTGCCGGCGAGGTGGCCGGTGTGGTCGAGGCCGTCGTGGCCGACGCCGTGGTGGAAGCCGCCGACGTTCCCGAGGAGAAGCCCAAGAGGGCCACGCGCACGCGGTCCACCGCGACCACGACGCGCCGCCGTACGACGAAGAAGGCCGAGCCGGAGGTCGCGGGAGCGCTCCCGGAGGAGGAGGCCGAGGCGCCCAAGCGGCGGCGTACGCGGAAGAAGGCCGAAGAGGTCGTCGTCGAGGCGCCGGCGGGCGCCGACGTCGAGGTCGTCGCGACGCCCTCCGACGTCGAGGTGGCCGTCACCGTGCCCGAGGCCGCCGAGGCGGCCGACGAGGACATCCTGGAGATCCTGCCCGAGGACGAGCCGCTCGACGACGAGCCCGCCGGCGAGGACCTCGACGAGGACGTCGACCGGCCGAGCCTGCTCGCCGACCCCTTCGGGCTGAGCGCGCGCAGGCACGACGAGCCGGGCACGGCGTTCCAGCGTCCGGCGGCCATCTTCGCGCCGCTGTTCCAGGCCCCCGACCCCACCCAGGGCAAGCCCGCCGTGATCCGGCGGCCCGAGCCCGAGCCGGAGCCCGAGGAGATCGAGGAGCTGGTCGACGAGACCGTCGTCGAGGACGAGGGTGACATCGACACCTCCGACGAGCAGGAGGAGGAGGGCGGCGGTCGCCGTCGCCGGCGCCGTCGTGGCGGCCGGGGCCGCGGCAAGGCCCGCGAGCGTGACGAGGAGGAAGGCGAGGAAGGCGACGAGGAGGAAGGCGAGGACCAGGGCGAGGAGGCCCAGGAGGAAGAGGCCGCCGGCTCGCGCCGCCGTCGCCGTCGTCGCCGTCGCGGCACCGAGGAGACCCTGGAGCCCTCCACCGACGACCCGCCGAACACCGTGGTGCGCATCCGCGCGCCGCGCTCCGGCCGTGCCGCCTCCCTGGAGACGGCCACCGACGGTGTGCAGAGCGTGCGCGGCTCGACCCGCCTGGAGGCCAAGAAGCAGCGTCGCCGCGAGGGGCGCGAGCTCGGCCGCAGGCGTCCGCCGATCATCACGGAGTCGGAGTTCCTGGCCCGCCGTGAGTCCGTCGACCGCATGATGGTGGTGCGCCGTCAGGGCGACCGTACGCAGATCGCGGTCCTGGAGGACGGCGTGCTCGTCGAGCACTACGTCAACCGCGAGGCCAGCCAGTCCTACGTCGGCAACGTCTACCTGGGCAAGGTCCAGAACGTGCTGCCGTCGATGGAGGCCGCGTTCGTGGACATCGGCAAGGGCCGCAACGCCGTCCTGTACGCCGGTGAGGTGAACTTCGACACCGCCGGGCTGGAGGGCCAGCCCAAGCGCATCGAGTCGGCGCTGAAGTCCGGCCAGTCGGTGCTGGTGCAGGTCACCAAGGACCCGATCGGCCACAAGGGCGCCCGGCTCACCTCGCAGATCAGCCTGCCCGGCCGTTACCTGGTGTACGTCCCGGACGGGTCGATGACCGGCATCAGCCGCAAGCTGCCCGACAAGGAGCGCACCCGGCTCAAGAGCATCCTGAAGAAGGTCATGCCGGAGAACGCCGGTGTGATCGTCCGCACCGCGGCCGAGGGCGCCTCCGAGGACGAGCTGGCCCGCGACGTGGCCCGGCTGTCGGCCCAGTGGGAGAACATCCAGAAGAAGGCCAAGTCGGCCAGCCCGCCCGAGCTGCTGTCGGCCGAGCCCGACCTGACCATCCGGGTCGTCCGCGACGTGTTCAACGAGGACTTCACCTCGCTGGTCGTGCAGGGCGACGACGCCTGGGACACCGTCGACGACTACGTCAAGTACGTTGCGCCGCACCTGGCCGAGCGCCTGTCGCGCTGGGACACCGGGCAGGGTGACGTGTTCGAGTCGTACCGGATCGACGAGCAGCTGGGCAAGGCGCTGGAGCGCAAGGTGTGGCTGCCGAGCGGCGGCTCGCTGGTGATCGACCGTACCGAGGCGATGACCGTCGTCGACGTCAACACCGGCAAGTTCACCGGGCAGGGCGGCAACCTCGAGGAGACCGTCACCAGGAACAACCTGGAGGCGGCCGAGGAGATCGTGCGCCAGCTGCGGCTGCGGGACATCGGCGGCATCATCGTCATCGACTTCATCGACATGGTGCTGGAGTCCAACCGCGACCTGGTGCTGCGGCGGCTGCTGGAGTGCCTGGCGCGCGACAGGACCAAGCACCAGGTCGCCGAGGTGACCTCCCTGGGCCTGGTGCAGATGACGCGTAAGCGGGTCGGTCAGGGGCTGCTGGAGGCGTTCTCGACGGCCTGCGAGTGCTGCAACGGGCGCGGGCTGATCGTCTCGACCGAGCCGGTGGAGACGAAGCCGGAGCCGCGCGGCACGCAGGGCAAGATGGCGATCGAGAAGGCGGTCTCGGACAAGGTTTCCGCGGCCAAGGACTCCGCCAGCCGTGATACCGTGACCGGTGCGCTTGATGACGTCCCGGCTGAGGACGACCAGGCCAGCCAGACTTCCGGCAGAGGGCGGCGACGCTCCCGCCGAGCCAAGTCCGCCGAGTAGCCTCGGCAGGCTTCCGACGATCCGTCCGGTTCGCCTAGGGCACCGTTAAGCGGTACCCTGGTGAATCGGTGCGTCAGGTGACGTGCCCTGTTGGCGCGCTTACTCGGTTCGTCGGTTTGAGACAGGCCGAATGATAGGCGCAGCATTCGGCGGCCGCCTCGATGCGGGGCGGCTGAGGGCAACAGCGAGTCAGTAGAAGGGTTCCGCGGTGTACGCGATCGTTCGTTGCGGCGGCAGGCAGCAGAAGGTCTCCGTCGGTGACGTCCTCGAGGTGGACAAGGTCGCCGGCGAGGTCGGCTCTTCGGTTACGCTGCCGACGGTGCTCGTCGTCAACGACGGCGATGTGACCACCGAGGCCGGCAAGTTCACGGTCAGCGCCGAGATCCTCGGCGAGACCAAGGGCCCGAAGATCCGCATTCTCAAGTACAAGAACAAGACCGGTTACAAGAAGCGCCAGGGTCACCGTCAGCGGTACACCCAGGTGAAGATCACCGGTATCGACCAGGCCTGATCGGGAGTTTGAGAGATGGCACACAAGAAGGGCGCGTCGTCCACCCGGAACGGCCGTGACTCCAACGCTCAGCGCCTGGGCGTCAAGCGCTTCGGCGGCCAGCTGGTGAACGCGGGCGAGATCATCGTTCGTCAGCGCGGCACCCACTTCCACCCCGGCGACAACGTCGGCCGCGGTGGCGATGACACGCTGTTCGCGCTGGCCGCCGGCCACGTGCAGTTCGGCGTCAAGCGCGGTCGTCGCGCCGTCAGCATCGTTCCCGTCGCGGAGTAATCAGCTTCGCTTCGGTGTTGCTTCAAGGGGTGGATCGCCTGTCGATCCACCCCTTAGGCGTTTTCTGGGGGCCCTGCGGGGGCGCCATGTTGTGATTGATCTTGTATGCCCTGGTGGGCTTGATGGAGGAGAGCTGGATGCCGGACTTCGTGGACCAGGTGGTCCTGCACGTCAAGGCCGGTGACGGAGGGAACGGGTGCGCCTCCATCCACCGGGAGAAGTTCAAGCCGCTCGGCGGCCCCGACGGGGGGAACGGCGGCCGTGGCGGCGACGTGATCCTCGAGGTCGATCCCAACACCGCGACCCTGCTGGACTACCACCGCCGTCCCCACCGCAAGGCCGACAACGGCAAGCAGGGGCAGGGCTCCAACCGCGACGGCGCCAACGGTGACGACGTGATCCTCGCCGTCCCGAACGGGACCGTGGTGAAGGACGCCAACACGGGTGAGGTGCTGGTGGACCTGGTGGGGGCCGGCACCCGGTACGTGATCGCGCAGGGCGGTCACGGCGGGCTCGGGAACGCCGCGCTGGCCACGTCCCGGCGGAAGGCGCCCGGGTTCGCGCTGCTGGGGGAGCCCGGTGACGGGCTCGACGTCATGCTGGAGCTCAAGAGCGTCGCCGACGTGGCGCTGGTCGGGTTCCCCAGCGCCGGCAAGTCGTCGCTGATCGCGGCGCTGAGCGCGGCCAAGCCGAAGATCGCGGACTATCCGTTCACCACCCTCATCCCGAACCTGGGCGTCGTGACGGCCGGCGAGAACGTGTTCACGGTCGCCGACGTGCCCGGGCTGATCCCGGGTGCCTCGCAGGGCAAGGGGCTCGGGCACGAGTTCCTGCGCCATGTCGAGCGCTGCGACATGCTCGTGCACGTCATCGACTGCGCGACCATGGAGCCGGGGCGCGACCCCGTCACCGACTACGAGGTGATCGAGGCCGAGCTGCGGGCGTACGGGAAGCTCGAGGACCGGCCGCGGATGATCGTGCTGAACAAGGCCGACGTGCCCGACGCGCGGGAGCTGGCCGACCTGGTCAGGGCCGAGTTCGAGGAGCGGGGGCTGCAGGTCTTCGTCATCTCGGCGGCCACGCACGACGGGTTGCGGGAGCTCACGTACGCGATGGGCGAGTGGGTGGCGGCGGCCAGGGCCAACAAGCCGGTCGAGGAGCCGACCCGACTGGTGATCAGGCCCAAGCAGCTCGGTGAGGCCGGGTTCAAGGTGCGGCGGGTGAACGAGAACCTGTTCCAGGTCACCGGGGAGAAGCCGGAGCGGTGGATCCGGCAGACCGACTTCAGCAACGACGAGGCCGTCGGGTACCTGGCCGACCGGCTCGAACGGCTCGGCGTGGAGGAGGAGCTGGTCAAGGCGGGCGCCAAGGCGGGGGCCGAGGTGGTCATCGGGCCGATGGAGGGCGGGTACGTCTTCGACTGGCAGCCGACGCTCAGCGCCGAGTCGGTGCGTCAGGGGCCGCGCGGCTCGGACAACCGCCTGGGCTGACGGCTGCCGGGGGTGACGGTCGACTTGGCGTGACTGCCGTGTGGCGTGACTGCCGTGTGGCGTGACTGTCGTATGGCGTGACTGCCGTATGGCATGTCTGCCGTATGGCGTGGCCGCCGGCTGGTGACCGTCGTTTGAGGTGACCCTCATTCGAGGTGACCGCCGGCTGGTGACGGTCCTACGGGGGTGACCCTCATTCGAGGTGACTGTCGGCTGGTGACCGTCCCATGGGGTGAACCCAGTCGGCGGGGGCGTCGCGAACGGGGCCGCCGGCGGGCCCGTTGTGGTTCCACGGGGGTGAAGCGGCCGGTGGTGGTCCTGTGGGGTGGGATCGCCGCCGTTCCATGAGGGCAAGACTTGCGGTGGCGGTCGCGCGTCGGGGGCGCTGCGGTTCCACAGGGGGCCGCAGGGGGCCGTTGAGGCTTCTCGGGGTGCAGGTTCTGGAGGCGGGCGTCGCGCGCGGGCTGTCGCCGTTCTGTTGCGGTTCTGCGGGGGGTGAACGGGGGACGGGGGTGGGGGCGGGGCGCGGATAGGCTGTCAGGCGTGCGGGAACAGATCAGCTCAGCGTCGAGGGTCGTCGTCAAGGTCGGCTCCTCCTCGCTCACCACCCCCCAGGGCATGATCGACGTCGACCGGGTCGACGCCCTGGTCGACGTCCTGGCGGCGCGGCGGCGTGCCGGGGCGCAGATCGTGCTGGTGTCGTCGGGAGCGATCGCGGCGGGTCTCGGCCCGCTGGGGTTGTCGGCGCGGCCACGCGACCTGGCCACCCAGCAGGCGGCGGCCTCCGTCGGCCAGGGGGTGCTGGTCGCGCGCTACACCTCGTCCTTCGCCCGCTACGGCCTGCGCGTCGGCCAGGTGCTGCTGACCGCCGACGACATGATGCGCCGCGCCCACCACGCCAACGCTCAGCGCACTCTGGCCCGGCTGCTGGAGCTGGGCATCGTGCCGATCGTCAACGAGAACGACACGGTCGCGACCGACGAGATCAGGTTCGGCGACAACGACCGGCTCGCCGCGCTGGTCTCCCACCTGATCCACGCCGACGCGCTGGTGCTGCTGTCCGACGTCGACGCCCTCTACGACGGCCCACCGAGCCGGGCCGGCTCGCGCCGGCTGGCCGAGGTGCGCGGCCCCGAGGACCTGGTCGGCGTCGAGCTGGGCAGGAACGGCGCGGCGGTCGGCACCGGCGGCATGGTGACCAAGGTTCAGGCGGCCAGGATCGCGACGGGCGCGGGCGTGCCGGTCGTGCTCACCGCCGCCGCCCACGCCGCCCAGGCGCTCACCGGGGCCGACATCGGCACCTACTTCCACCCTGGCGGCCGTCACCCCGGCACACGGCTGCTGTGGCTCGCCCACGCCACCACCGGGCGCGGTCGGCTGCACCTCGACCAGGGGGCGGTCGAGGCGATCGTGGGCCGGCGCAAGTCGCTGCTGCCCGCCGGCGTGACGTCCGTGGAGGGCGAGTTCGCCGCGGGCGACCCCGTCGACCTGTGCGGGCCGCAGGGCGGCGTGGTGGCGCGCGGCCTGGTCAACTTCGACGCCGTGGAGATCCCGGGGCTGCTCGGCCGCTCCACGAAGGAGCTGGCCAGCGCGCTCGGTCCGGAATATGAACGCGAGCTGATCCACCGCGACGACATCGTCATACTGGAAACCCGTCACCAGTGAGGAGCACGCGATGTCCGAGGAGTTCCTGAAGGTCGCCCGCGCGGCACGAGAGGCCGCCGCCGAGCTGGCCCCGCTGCCGCGGGCGCCCAAGGACCGGGCGTTGCGGGTGATCGCCGACGCCCTGGTCGCGCACGCGGCCGAGATCGTCGAGGCCAACGCCGAAGACGTCGAGCGGGCGCGCGCCCAGGGCACGTCCGAGGCGATGATCGACCGGCTGCGGCTCGACGAGTCCAGGATCGAGGCCATCGCCGAGGCCGTGCGGCAGGTGGCCGACCTGCCCGACCCGGTCGGTGAGGTCGTCCGGGGCAGTACGCTGCCCAACGGGCTGGAGCTGCGGCAGCTCAGGGTGCCGCTGGGCGTGATCGGCATCATCTACGAGGGGCGTCCCAACGTCACGGTCGACGCCGCCGCGCTCTGCCTCAAGAGCGGCAACGCGGTGCTGCTCAGAGGCTCGTCGAGCGCCTACTCGTCCAACACGGCGCTGGTGCGGATCATGCAGGACGCGCTCGCGGGCACGCAGGTGCCGGCCGGGGCGGTGCAGCTCGTGCCCGGTACGACGCGGGAGTCGGTCAAGGAGCTGATGCGCGCCCGCGGGCTGGTCGACGTGCTGATCCCGCGCGGCGGCGCGGCGCTGATCAACTCGGTGGTCGAGGAGTCCACGGTCCCGGTGATCGAGACCGGCGTCGGCAACTGCCACGTCTACGTCGACGCGGAGGCCGATCTCGACCTGGCCGTGCAGATCCTGGTCAACTCCAAGGCGCAGCGGCCGTCGGTGTGCAACGCGGCCGAGACGTTCCTCGTCCACGAGGGGGTCGCCGACGCGTTCGTGCCGAGGGCGCTGCGGGCGCTGGCCGAGGCCGGGGTGACGGTTCACGGCGACGAGCGCATCGCCGGTTACGGCGAGGTCGTGCCGGCCACCGACGACGACTTCGCCGCCGAATACCTGTCGCTCGACATCGCCGCCGCCGTCGTCGGCTCGCTGGAGGAGGCCGTGGCCCACATCCGGCGCTACGGCTCCGGGCACACCGACGCGATCGTCACCCGGTCGCAGCCGGCCGCCCGCCGCTTCGTCTCGCTCGTGGACTCCGCGGCCGTGGCGGTGAACGCCTCGACCAGGTTCACCGACGGCGGCGAGTTCGGGTTCGGCGCGGAGATCGGCATCTCCACGCAGAAGCTGCACGCGCGTGGCCCGATGGGCCTGCCGGAGCTGACCTCCACCAAGTGGATCTATACGGGAGAAGGGCATCTGCGCACGTCAGAAGGCACCGTGGTGCCCGGACCGGCTTGCGGTTAGTCGGCGTGTCGGGCTGACCGGCGGCCCGCGGCCTGGGTTGACTGGGTGTCATGGAAATTGTCGTCGCCCTTGTCTTCTCTGCCGCGGTGCTGTTCGGCGCCGACCGTCTGCTGCTCTGGCTGGAGAGCCGCGGTCACGTCAACTGGCGCAGGAAGGGTCGCAAGCCCCTGGCCGAGGAACCCACGGCCGAGCTCGACAGCATGCTCTCCGACCGTTCACCCCGATAAAGGTTCAACGGCTCCGGCGCGCCGCGGGCGTCAACTGTCGTCCCAGCGCTAGGGTTGTGTCCCTTATGGGCGCGCCGGGCGGGGAGGGACGGTGAGCAAGCTCGGCAAGGTCGGGCCGTACAGCCTGGTCGAGCGGCTCGGCCGAGGCGGCATGGGCGAGGTCTACCTCGCCACCACCCGCCGTGGCGAGCAGGTCGCACTCAAGGTCCTCCACGACCTGGCCGAGGACGAGATGTCCCGGGTCAGGCTGGAGCGCGAGGTGCGCGCGCTGCGCAGGGTCGAGAGCCCCTACGTGGCCAAGGTGCTCGACGCCGACCTGAGCTGTGCCCGGCCCTACCTGGTCATGGAGCACATCGAGGGCGTCACGCTGCTGGAGCGCGTACGCCAGAGCGGGCCGCTCGACCTGGGCCAGCTCGTGCACATGGCGCAGGGCATCGCCGCGGCGCTGGCCATCATCCACGCGGCCGGGGTCGTGCACCGCGACCTGAAGCCGGGCAACATCATCATGGGCACCGAGGGGCCGGTCCTCATCGACTTCGGCATCGCGCAGGTGCTCGACGCGACCCGGCTCACCATGACGGGCACGTTCCTCGGTACGCCGGGCTACACCGCGCCGGAGATCTTCGCCGACGAGCAGGTCGACTCGCCCGCCGACGTGCACGCCTGGGCCGCGACGGTGGCGTTCGCGGCGACCGGGCGGCCCACGTTCGGGCGCGGCACGGCCGAGGCGCAGATGTACGCGGTGCTGAACGGGCAGGCCGACCTCAAGGGCGTGCCGGTGGCGCTGCTGCCGCTGGTGCGGGCCGCGCTCAACCGGGAGCCCGGCAAGCGGCCCACCGCGGCGTTGCTGGCCGACCGGCTGTCCCGGCTGGCCAAGGCCACCAACGGGCCCGACGGCGACGCGCCCGCGGCCGCCGAGGAGGCGTCCAGGGGCGAGAGCGCACGAAGCCGGGCGAACGGCGCGACTGCCGAGGTCCCCGCGCCCCGCGGCCGGGCCGGCACGGAGGGCAAGACGCCCGTGCCGCGCGGCCGTACGGGCGCGGACGGGAAGACGCCCGTGCCGCGTACGCGTACCGGCGTGGACGGGAAGACCCCCGTCCCCAGGAACCGGACGGAACCGCCCACGGCGCGCAACCGTACGGAACCGCCCGCCGCGCGGAGCCGGGCCGACGGCGCCGCCTCGGCCGCGCGCACCAGGACGGGCACGGACGGCGCGACCCCCGGAGCGCGCACCAGGACGGGCGCCGACGGACCGGCCTCCGGCCCTCGCCCGAGGCCGGGAACGGAGGCCGCCCGCGCCAGGACCGGCACGGAGGGCGCCCGCCCCCGCACCGGCACAGAAGGAACGCGGACCCGCACCGGCACGGAGGGAACGCGGGCCAGGGCCGGCGCCGACGGGACGCGGGTCAGGGCCGACGGCGCGGTTCCGCCGCCGCGGAGCAGGACGAACACCGACGGCAAGGCCGCCACGCCCCGGACCAGGACCGGCGCCGACCCCAAGACGGGCCCGCGCGCGCGGGCGACGGCGGCCGTGCGGAGCAGGTCACAGGACGGCCGGCGGGCCAGGCTCAGGGGCGAGGCGCCGACCACGCTGCCCGCGGGCAACACGGCTCTGCTGCTGCTCGCGGTGCTGGCGGTGCCGTGCGTGGTGACGTCGGTGATCTGGCCGATCGCCTCGATCGCCATCACGACGGCGTTCGTGGTGCTGACCAGGACGCTCTGGATGAGTCATTGGCTGGTCAGGAAGCGCAGCGCGCGTCGCATGCGGATCGCGCTGCGCGTGTTGCTGTTCCCGTTCGCGCTGACCGGGGCGGCGGCGACCGCCGTGGTGTGGCCGGGAGTGCCCGTCGCGGTGGCGTCGGGCGGTGCGCTCTGGGTGACCGGCGGCGGTCAGATCGACTCCGACTGGTGGCAGCAGCCGGCGCCCGTGACGGTCGCGGCGGTGGTGTTCGGCATGTTGTGCGGCGGTATCACCGGGCGCGAGATCGAGCGGATCGGCGGCAAGCTGCCGGAGTTGCGCAGGGAAGGGCTGCGCGCACTGGCCGTGCTGGGCGGGTTCGTCGCCCTGTGCGCGGCCGCCGTGCGCGCGATCGCCCTCCTGCTGTAGGCGGCGAGGACGGCCGGCCGGTCAGCCCTGGCCGCCGTCGCGGCGCGAGAAGCGGTTGAAGATGCGCTCGCCCGCGTTGACCGCCCCTTCGGCCACGTCGCGCAGCACGCCGATGAACGGGTCCTGCGACTGGGACCAGGAGGCGCGGTAGGACTCGGCCGCGGCCTTGATCTCGTCGGTGACGCGGGCGTTGGCGTCGTCCTCCCGGCGCGGGTAGTCGCCGCCGATGATGCGGTCGTACTCGCCGCTGCGCTGCCACTTGTCGAGCTCGGCGACGCGCACCACGGCGAACGGGTGGGTGGTGCCGAGCAGGTTGAGCACCTTGAGGAAGCCGTCGCGCAGGTCGCCCGCGGTGTCGTACTCCTGGTACTGCGCCAGGAACGCCTCGATGTTCATCTCGTGGGTGTAGGCGCCGCCGGCGAGCTTCATCAGGGCGCGCTTGGCCGAATCGGGGTTCTGGGCGGTCAGCAGGCCGCCGCGGTCGGAGGAGAGCTCCGACTTGCGGTACCACTCCTCCAGGCCCGCGACGATCGCGCGCAACCCGATGTAGCCGAGCGGGATCCAGGCGACGCGGGTGGCCAGGCGGGTGAGGATGTCGAGCATCGTCCGGTAGACCGCGTGACCCGACAGGATGTGCGAGGTCTCGTGGCCGATGACGAAGCGCTGCTCCTCCTCGTCCATGAGGTTGAGCAGGCCGGTGGTGACGACGATGAACGGGTCGTCGAAGCCGATGGCCTTGGCCTGGACGTGCGGGTCCTGCTGGACGTAGATCTCCGGGATGCGGTGCAGGTCGAGGATGTAGGCCGCGTCGCGCCCCATGTCGTACAGGGAGCGGAACTGGGTCTCGCTGACGCGCACGGACGACGCCAGGTACATCAGGCGAAGGCGGCGCTCACTCACAAGACCGGACATCTGCTTGAGAACCGTGTCGAACCCACTCAACTTACGCAGAGCGACCAGGGCGGACCGGTCTGCGGGGTGTTCGTAGGCTCGGGACGAGATGCCGGGCAGTTGGACGCGGTTGCGGTCCGGGGTGGTCGTCATGCCCGGCATGCTACGTCCGCAACGGATGCGATGCGCGGACATCACCAAGGGGGGTGCCGTCATGTTCGGGTACCGCGTCCGCGTAGGGTCCGACACATGATGAACGCGCCTGGTGTCCAGGGGAAGCGGCGGGTGGGTGTGATGGGCGGGACCTTCGATCCCATCCACCACGGCCACCTGGTCGCAGCAAGCGAGGTCGCCCATCACTTCGACCTCGACGAGGTCGTGTTCGTGCCGACCGGGCGGCCGTACCAGAAGTCCGGACGCGAGGTGTCGGCGCCCGAGGACCGCTATCTGATGACGGTCATCGCCACGGCCTCCAACCCCCGCTTCTCCGTGAGCAGGGTGGACGTCGACCGCCCCGGCCCCACCTTCACCATCGACACGCTGCGGGACATCTCCAACGTCTACGGCCCGCAGGTGGACCTGTTCTTCATCACCGGCGCCGACGCGCTCGGCGCGATCCTGGGCTGGCAGGACGCCGAGGAGCTGTTCGAGCTGGCGCACTTCGTGGGCTGCACCCGCCCCGGGCACACGTTGCACGACCCCGGGCTGCCCGAGGGCAGGGTGACCCTGCTGGAGATCCCCGCGCTGGCCATCTCGTCGTCGGAGTGCCGTCAGCGGGTGGCCAAGGGGGAGCCGATCTGGTATCTGGTGCCGGACGGGATCGTGCAGTACATCAACAAACGAGGGCTGTATCACGGGGAAGGCTGAAGCTCTCCGCGCCGTGGGTGAGGGGTTTCGGCCTGGAAGGGTACCCTCGATACATGGGCATGCTGCCGACACAGGAGGACAGACCCGCATCGTGACCGCATCCGACAGATCCGTTCAGCTCGTCCAGATCGCCGCCGAGGCCGCGGCCGACAAGCTGGCCGATGACATCCTCGCCTACGACGTGAGCGAGCAGCTCGTCATCACCGACGCCTTCCTGCTCTGCTCCGCCACCAACGACCGCCAGGTCCGCGCCATCGTCGACGAGATCGAAGACCGGCTGCGCACCGAGGCCGACGCCAAGCCCGTGCGCCGCGAGGGCGAGCGCGAGGGCCGCTGGGTGCTGCTCGACTACATCGACATCGTCGTGCACGTCCAGCATGAGGAAGACCGCACGTTCTACGCGCTCGAGCGCCTGTGGAAGGACTGCCCGGCGATCGGCCTGCCGGAGAGCGTCATGCTCGCCAACATGCAGCGGGCCCGCAGTTGAGCAGGCGGATCGTCTGCCTCCGCCACGGACAGACCCTGTGGAACGTGGAGCACCGCTTCCAGGGCCACTCCGACATCCCGCTCGACGAGACCGGCGTCGCGCAGGCGGCCAGGGCCGCCTCGCTGCTGGCCTCGCTGCGGCCCACCCTCATCGTCTCCTCCGACCTCCAGCGCGCCCATGACACGGCCCTGGCGCTCGGCAGGCTCGTGGGGCTCGACGTCACCGTCGACAAGGACTTCCGCGAACGCGGCGGCGGTCAGTGGGAGGGGCTGACGCGCGACGAGATCGCCGCGCGCTGGCCCGAGGAGTACGTCGCCTGGGAGGCCCCCGACGGCGAGCCCGTCTCGGAGGTCGCGACCCGGGTGGCTGCCTCCATGCGCAAGTGGGCGGCCAAGCTCGACGACGACGGGCTCCTGGTCGTCGCCTCGCACGGCGCCGCGCTGCGGCTCGGCATCTGCGAGCTGCTCGGCCTGCCCGAGGAGCTGTGGCCGGCGCTGGGCGGGCTGGGCAACTGCTCCTGGTCGGTGCTGCAGGAGGGCCGCCAGGGCTGGCGGCTGCTCGAACACAACGCGGGCACCCTGCCCGAGCCCATCAGCAGCGACGACCGTCCTGACGCGCAGGCGTAGCCGACCGGCTCAGGACGGTCGGCTCAGGCCGGCTGCGCGGGGCGGCGAGCGCCCTGCCCGGGAAGGTCCGGCAGCGTGACGGCGCTCGCGGCCTTGTCCGTCATCCGCTTGACCATGCCCTTGCCCGGCAGGTACGGCAGCATGCGCATCATCTGGTTCCGCAGCCGGATCCGCGCCCGCGTGCCCGGTACGAGGTATTTGTCGGCCCCCTCGGCCTGCTTCTGGCACACCTCGACGTACGGTCTCATCCGCCGCTCGTAGGCGTCGAAGGCGGCGTTGTGGTCGTCGGGGGCCATGGCCAGCTCGGCGGCCAGCACGTACGCGCCGATCATCCCGAGCCCCGTGCCCATGCCGCCGGGGCCGGGGGCGTACCCGGCGTCGCCGACCAGCGCCACCCGGCCGGACGACCACCGGGGCAGCACGACCTGGGCGGCCTGCCAGAAGTAGAAGTCCTCGGCACTGTCCATGGCCGCCAGCAGGGACGGGACCTGCCAGCCCACTCCCCGGAACGCCCGCGCCACCAGGGCCCGCTGCGCCGCCTGGTCGCGGTGGCCGACGTCGAGCGGGGGCGTGGCGAAGTCGAGCGAGGCCCTGGTCCGGCCGTTCGTCCGGACGATGGTGGCGCAGCGGCCCGGCACGTTGTGCATCAGGCCGTCGTGGTCCAGCCCGTACGTGCCGGGGACGGAGAAGACGGCGCCGTAGAAGCCGAGATGGCGCAGGGGAGCGGCCGGGAAGGCCAGCTCGCGTACCTTGCTGCGGATGCCGTCCGCGCCGACGACCAGGTCGAACGTGCGGGGTGCGGCCTTTTCGAAGGTCACGTGCACGCCGTCGGGGTGTTCGGTCAGGGAGGTGATCGAGTCGCCGAGGAGGCGTTCGGCGGGGGCGGCCTCGTTCAGGATGCGGGTCAGGTCGCCGCGCAGGATCTCCACGTCGCCGCTGAACACCTCCGACGGCAGCCTGGCCAGCCGTCTGCCGCCGCCGTCGACGATGGCGATGTCGCCCATGCCGGTCTGGGCCGCCCTGATCGGGTCCAGCACGTCCATGCGCTTCAGGACCTCCAGCTGCGGGGCGCCGCGGAAGTCGACGGCCTGGCCGCCGGTGCGCAGGGCGGGGGCGCGTTCGACGACGGTCGGCCGGAACCCGTGGCGGGCCAGCCAGTGGGCGAGCGTGAGCCCGGCGACGCCGCCGCCGGAGATGAGGACGGTCTGCACGGTTGCCTCCCTGGGTAGTGCGCCATGTACGACGTACGCGTACCGTAGGTTCGGGTTTGTCGGCAGGCAAGAGGGTCGCCCGGCGCACTAGTGCGGCGCGGAGGGTCCGGCGGGTGCGGCGAGCCCGGTGCACTAGTGCTGCGGAAGGGGTGGCCGTGGATCGGCCCGTGTATCTGCGGATCGCGGAGGAGCTGCGCGACCGCATCGACGCCGGCGAGCTGGCGCCGGGGGACAAAGTGCCCTCGACCCGGCAGATCATCCGGGAGTGGGGCGTGGCGATGGCCACCGCGACCAGGGCCCTCGGCAGGTTGCGCGAGGAAGGGCTCACGCGGGCCGTGCCCGGGGTCGGGACCGTCGTCGCCGGGCCCGTGCGGCGGGCGGCGCAGGACCTCACCGCGCGGCGCGTCGTGCGCGAGGCGATCAGGGTCGCCGACCGGGAGGGGCTGGCCGCGGTGTCGATGCGCCGCCTGGCCGCCGAGCTCGACGCCTCGGCCATGTCCCTGTACCGGCATGTGGCGGGCAAGGACGAGCTCGTCCGGCTCATGATCGACGCGGTCTACGGCGAGGAGCCGCCCGCCGGGCAGCCGCCGCGTGGCTGGCGGGCCCGGCTGGAGCTGGAGCTGCGGCAGCTGTGGCGGGTGCACCTGCGGCATCCGTGGCTGGCGCAGGCGGTCTCGCTGAGCCGGCCGCAGCTCGTGCGCAACGGCATGGCGTCCACCGAACGGCTGCTGCGGGCCCTGGACGGGATCGGGCTCGACGCCGGCGCCATGCTGCACGCCGTCGTGTCCCTGGTGAACTTCGTCCGGGGCACCGCCGTGACCCTGGAGGCGGAGCTGCAGGCGCGTACCGAGACCGGGGTGACCGAGGACGACTGGCTGAGCGAGCACGAAGGGGAGATGGCGGAGTTGTTCGCCTCCGGCGCCTTCCCGACTCTGGCGAGGGTGGTCACGGATCCCGGGGTGGATCTGGACCTGGACTCCGTCTTCGAGTTCGGGCTCCGCAGGCAGCTCGACGGGCTCGCCGTCCTGGTGGCACGGGCGCAGGGCGGACGGCGGCCGGGCGATTAGGCGAAAGGGCGCGGATGGCTATATGCTCTCGGAGCGCCGCAACGGGTGATCCCGCAGCGGTGACCAGGGGCTATGGCGCAGTTGGTAGCGCGCCTCCATGGCATGGAGGAGGTCTGGGGTTCGAATCCCCATAGCTCCACACAGATTGTTTCCCTGGTTCGAGCGGTCAGGCTCGGCCGCCCGTCAGTCCAGGAACGCCGGAGCGCTCCACGTCGTGGCGGGCAGGGCGTTGAGGGCGGCGACGATCCGCTTCTCCTCGTAGACGAAGTGCGATTCCAGCAGGGCCGACAGGCCGTCCAGCTCGGTGCGCACGTCACGGGGGCCCGGTGCGTCGGCGCTCAGCAGGGTTTCCAGGTCGCGCAGGATGGCGGCCACCTGCTCGTGGTCCCGGCGCAGTTCCTCCAGGACGGGCCGCAGTTCGGGGAACTCGGCGGCGAGCACCGGGAAGGCCGTGGCGTCCTCGCCGGTGTGGTGGGTGGTGATCGCCGAGCAGAAGGTCAGGCAGTGGGTGCGCAGGTCGCGCAGGGAGCCGCCGCGGCCGGCGGTGTCGCGCAGCCTGGCCAGCTCTTCGCGGAGCCGGAGGTGCACGTCGATCAGCTGGTTGCCGAAGGCCGCCAGACGGCGGGCCGGCTCGGGGAAGTCGTTCATGGTCGTGTCCGATGTCACGGCGCCTCCATGCCCGCGGCGGTCTCCTGGCCGGGTGCACTGCGACGCTGATCAGGGATCAGATCATGCTTTTCGCGGCGAATCAACTCGGCGGGCCGAGCCCCGAGGAGGCCCGGCCCTGGAGCGGTGCCCCCCGGCAGGCGCTCGGAGGGCGGGAGAGGAGGCGTGAAGCTTCCGGGTCAGGCGTAGCGCCGGGCCAGCTCCGCCGCCGTCGCGCCCAGGGCCTCGCGCAGCGCGGGCGGGGACAGCACCTCGACGTCGGTGCCGAGCCGCAGGAACTCGCCGAGCGCGTGGTCGTGCGACTCGATCGGCAGGGTGACCCGCGTCCAGCCGTCGGCGTCCGGGGGCTCGGCGGTCTCCCGGGCGGCCGCCGCGACGCCGGGCGTCATGAGGTCGGGCAGGCGTTCCAGGCCGCGCGGCGACAGCCGCACCACCGCCTCGCCGCGCCGCAGCCTGGCCTCGAACTCGGCCAGGTAACCCTGCCAGTACGCCGCCAGGGAGAAGTCGTCCGGCCTGGCGAACGTCTCAGGGAGCGCGTGCAGGTCGAGGATCTGGGAGACGCGGTAGGTGCGTACGTGCTCGCCGCAGCGCGCGACCAGGTACCAGCGGCCCGCCTTGACCACCAGCCCGTACGGCTCCAGCCGCCGTTCCACCTCCTGCGGCGCCTTCCACCGCCGGTAGGTGACCTGGACGGGCCGCTCGTTCCACACGGCGTCGGCCACGGCCGGCAGGTACGTGACCGGTTCGGCGTCCCGGTACCAGGAGGGCGCGTCGAGATGGAACCGCTCCTGGATGCGGCCCGCGCGGTCGCGCAGCTCGACGGGCAGCGCGGCCATCAGCTTGAGCTGGGCGGCCGTCACCACCGCGCCGAGGCCCAGCTCGGCCGCCGGGCCCGGCAGCCCGGCCAGGAACAACGACTCGGCCTCGTCGGTGGTCAGCCCGGTGAGCCGGGTGCGGTAGCCGTCGAGGAGCTGGTAGCCGCCGTTGGGCCCGGCGTCGCCGTAGAGCGGGATGCCGGCGGCGTGCAGGGACTCCATGTCGCGGTAGATGGTCCGGACGGAGACCTCCAGGCGCTCGGCGAGGTCGTGGGCCGTCATGCGGCCGCGCGTCTGCAGCAGCAGCAGGATCGAGACCAGGCGGGAGGCGCGCACGGTCACTGACACTACATGTCAGTGACCCGGCCGTACGTTCGCCGCATGAACGACTTCGACTTCCTCGCCGGCACGTGGGACGTGGTGAACCGCAGGCTGCTCAAGCCGCTCACCGGCAGCGACGAATGGGACGAGTTCCCCGGCCGCTCGGTCGCCACCCGGCACTTCGACGGCGCGGCCAGCTTCGACGAGATCGCCTTCCCCACCAAGGGCCGGTACGGGATGACCGTGCGCCTCTACCACCCCGCCACGCGGCAGTGGTCGATCTACTGGGCCAGCAGCGCGACCGGCACGCTGGACACCCGGCCCATGGTGGGCGCCTTCACCGGGAACCGGGGCGAGTTCCACGGCGAGGAGACCCACGAGGGCCGGCCGGTGCGCTGCCGGTTCGTCTGGACCGTCGTCGACGAGCGCCGGGCCAGGTGGGAGCAGGCCTTCTCGGCGGACGACGGCCGGACGTGGGAGACCAACTGGACGATGGACTTCACCCGGGCGTCCTGAGCTTCGTCCCGGCCTCAGGACGCCTGGCCGCGCACCCACAGGACCGTGGCCACGGCCAGCACCGCGACCAGCAGCAGGAGCCCGCCCACCAGGACCACCCACCGCCAGGCCGACTTCGGGGGCGGCGTGGCCTCGTACAGGGGGACGTCGGGGAGCATGTCGGGGGTGTAGGGCAGGCTCTGCGTGTACGGCGCTTCCGGGGGACCCTGCGGGGGGTGCTCCGGGCGCGGGACGCGATGTCGGACGGTCCGGTTCGGGTCCGGATCCTGCGGCTCTCGCTTCATGATCCCCTCAGGCGCGGCTCTGGAGGTGGGTTTCATCGACATTGTCATACTTGCCGGTGAAACGCGGTCCAGACGTCGGAAGGCTCAGTAACCGCTCTGATCGCCCCCGTAGGGCGGCTGCGGCGGCTGCCAGCCGCCCTGGGGACCGCCCTGCGGGCCGGGCTGGGGGCCGCCCTGGGGGCCGGGCTGCTGGTAGGGCTGGTGGTACGGCTGCGGGGGCTGCTGCCAGCCGGGGCCCTGCGGCCGCTCCTGCCGGGGGGCGGTGCGGCGCGCGACGACGGCCCAGATCAGCAGCCCGATGCCGGCCAGGTGGAAGAGCGAGGAGACGAGGTAGGCGAACGGCAGGGCGGCGAGCATGCTGGAGCCGTACGACTCGATCAGCGTCTGGGTCAGGATGCTCAGCACCAGGTTGATCAGCGTGCCGATCAGCAGCAGGCCGCAGCCCGACATGCCGAGGGTGGCCGCGCGGCCCACGTGCCGGCGGTTCATCCCGATCAGGACGATGCCCACCACCAGCAGCAGCGCGGTGACGAGGGCGGGGAGCAGGTTCGTGAGCATGTTGAGGAAACTCATGGGGGCGACTCCAGCCAGAAGGGAGGACTCGGGGGACGTTACGGGGATCCGCGCAGTTCTTCCACCGCACGGTTGATCGACTGCAGGTCGAGGCCGCCCTTGTGCCGGCGGCCGTTGAGGAACAGGGTCGGGGTGCCGCGCACGCCGCTCTCCTTGCCCGACGCCTCGTCGAGCGCGATGCGGGAGGCGTGCCCGGCCACGTCCGCCCAGGGGGCGACGTCGAGTTCGGCGGCGTAGTGTTCGAGGTCGGCGTCGGTGAGGAAACGCTGGTTGTCGTAGAGGATGTCGTGCATCTCCCAGAACCGGCCGCGGTCGGCGGCGGCCTCGGAGACGATGGCGGCGGAGGCGGCCCGCGGGTGCAGCGTCCGGATCGGGAAGTGCCGGAAGACCAGCCGGACGTCGGGGTTCCGGCGCAGGATCTCGTCCAGGACGGGGTGGAGGCGGCCGCAGTAGGGGCACTCGAAGTCGCCGTACTCGACGATGGTCACCTTCGCGGTCGCCGGACCCCGTACGTGGTCGTCGGGGCCGACCGGCACGGACAGCACGTCGGGCAGCTCCTCGTCGGGCTCGGCCTCGGGCGGCGCGCAGACGCCGCCCCGGTCCCAGGCCAGCCGGAAGACCACCCAGCCCAGCGCGGCGGACAACAACGACCCGGCCAGGATGCCGATCTTGGCCTGGCTCTGGATCGCCGGGTCGTCGAAGGCCAGGTCGACGATGAACAGCGCCACCGTGAACCCGATGCCGGACACCGCCGCGCCGCCCAGCAGCTGCCCCCACACCAGGTTCCCCGGCAGGATGCCCCACCCGAACCGCAGCGGCAGCCACGTGCCGAGCGAGATCCCGGCGAACTTCCCGAGCAGCAGCCCCAGCGCGATGCCGAGGGAGATCGGCGAGGTCAGCGCCGCCCGCAGGGTCTCGCCGTCGAGCCGCACCCCGGCGTTGGCCAGGGCGAACACCGGCACGATCACGTAGCTGCTCCAGGGATGCAGGCGCAGCTGGAGCCGTTCGTTGACCGAGACGGCACGCTGCACGCGCCGCGAGGCCTCCCTGGCCGCCCGCGCGCTCGGCTCGGTGGTGAACTCCTGGACGGCCTCGCCCGCCAGCAGCAGCTTCTGGTCGCTGGGGGCGTAGACGAACACGAGGACGCCGAGCGCGATGCCCACGAGCGTCGGATGGATGCCGCTCTCCAGCGTCGCGACCCACAACCCGAACCCGAGCGCGATGTAGGCCGGCGCCCGCCAGATCTTCAGCCAGCGCAGCAGCACGATCGCCGCCAGCAGCACGACGGCCACGACCAGCGCGGTGAGCTGGAGGCTGGCCGTGTAGAAGATCGCGATGATCATGATGGCCAGCACGTCGTCCACGATGGCCAGCGTCAGCAGGAACGCCCGCAGCGGGTCGGGACAGCGCGCCCCGACGACGGCCAGCACGCCCAGCACGAACGCGGTGTCGGTGGCGATCGGCACCCCCCACCCGCCCGCGCCGGGGCCGCCGAGGTTGAGCGCGAGGTAGACGCCGGCGGGCACGAGCATGCCGCCGAGCGCCGCCACGGCCGGGACGGCGATCAGCCGCCGGTCCCTGAGCTGCCCGAGCCGCACCTCGTAGGAGACCTCCAGGCCGATCAGGAAGAAGAACACGCTCATCAGGCCGTCGTTGACCCAGTGGCGCAGGTCGAGGGAGAACACCGCGTCGCCGAACGAGATGCCCATGGGCAGGTGCCAGAACGACTCGTAGGTGCCGGCCCACGGCGAGTTGGCCCAGACCATGGCCAGTGCGGTGGCCACGAGCAGCACGCTCGTGCTGCCCGCCTCGGTCTTGAAGAACGCCCGCAACATCGTCAGATCTCCCCCCGGAGATCCGATCTTAGAACCCGCCCCGGCGGCGGCCGGGCCCGGCGGGGGGTTCCCGCCGGGCCCGGGGGTGTCACAGGTTGCGGAGATAGGCCAGGGACGGCGCGAAGAAGTACTCGCCGCCCTTCATCGTGATCGTCTGGGCGACCTGGGCCTGCGGGGCCGACTGCTCGGCCCGGCCCCACGCCTTCGGCCAGCTCACCTTGGCCTGGCGGGCTCCCTGCCCGATGAGCGGGTCGTGGCCGGTCGCCGGGTTCAGGAAGTCCTCGTTGTTCGCCCAGCTCTGCTGCGTGAACTCGAACTGGGCGAGCAGGCTGCTGTTGAACGCCATGAACAGCAGGCCGACCTCGCCGCTCGGGCGGGTGCCGGGCGGGGAGTCGTCCCAGGGGTCGTCGGTGCGGTCGCCGTAGGTCTGGCCCCGGCGGGCCATGAGCACCTCACGGCCGAACGACCGCGGGTTGGTCTTCCTGATGTGCCCGCTGAAGGGGCACTTCGAGCCCGGGTCGTCGTCGAAGGTGAAGTCGTTGGCCACCGGGCCCCCGCCCGGCTTCTGCTTGAGCGTGACGGGGGTGCCGTCCTTGAAGCGGCCGACGAGCATGGCGCCCGCGCGGTCGCGGTCGGCGCCGAGCAGGCCGAGGGCGTCGGCCAGGTCCTGCTCGATCTCCTTGAACGCCCGTACGTTCTGCTCCAGCTTCCTGAAGACCAGGTAGCTGCCGAAGTGCCGCTCCGGGTGCGGCGCGAAGGGGTCGGCGACCAGGATGTTGGAGAGCGGGAAGGCGGGGTCCCAGTGCTCCTTCGGCTCCTTGTCCACCTCGTCCCGCACGAACAGCGGCTGGCTGCGGCCGTCCACGTACCCGAAGTGCTCGATGCCGTCGCCGGCCGGGTTGCGCATGCCCTGGCCGGTCTCCTCGCCGAGCAGCCGCGCGCTTTCCGGCAGCTCGCCCAGGATCTCCTCGCGCAGTTCCTCGACCCGGTCCCGGCGGGCGTCGCCGATGAGGATGACGGCGTGGATCTCCCGCTGGTAGGCGGGCTCCCACTCCGTCACCGGCGGGTCGTTCAGCTCGGCGCCGCGCCGCTTCATGCCGTCGCGGAACGCCTTGTCGCCGAACCTGCGCACGTCCTCGACGGAGTGGCCGAGGTCGCGGTAGCCGGCCTTGCTGATGCCGATGCCGACGTACGGCGTGCCGCGCCGGCCGTTCGCGCCGAACTCGCGCACCTCCTCAAGGTGCCGGCGCGCGGACTTCATCTTCGTGACGGCGATGTGCCGCAGGAACGCCTTTCCCGCGGCGACGTCGTTGAACCTGACGAACAGCACGGACAGGTGCTCGCGCACGTGCGCGCGGAGAATGTTGGGCTGGAGATTGTCCAGCATCTCCTTGGTGTCCGCGTCGAGCTTGGCCGAATCCCAGGCCAGGGGTTGTGCGTTGTTCAGGTCGACAGTCATTGTCGCCGATTCCTTTCCCCGTTTCGAAATGAATCGGGCCCCCTGCATCTGTACGACTCCCGGGAATGCGAGAAAGTTTCCGTTGATCAGGTCAGTTCGATTTCTGATCAAACCCGGCGGACCGTACATAATGACCGGATGAAGAACCGGGGCTGGGGACGTTCCAGCGGCACCCGCGACACGCTGCTGCGCGCGGCCCGCGAGGTCTTCCTGGCCAAGGGGTACGCCGAGGCCACCGTCGCCGACATCGTCGAGACGTCGGGCATCAGCGTCGGCAGCCTGTACCACCATTTCGGCGGCAAGCCGGGCCTGTTCCTCGCCCTGTGGGAGCAGTTCATGCGCGAACAGGAGGAACGCACCTCCCGCGCGGCCAAGGCGACCGCCGGCGCCGGCGAGGAACGGTTCCTGGCCGGCGCCCGCGCCTATCTGGAGGGCTCGTGGGAGCAGCGCGACGTGGCCAGGCTGTTCCTGGAGAACGACGGCCCCGCCGAGTTCACGACGCTGCGCAGGCAGCGCGGCTGGGAGTGGATCGGCGGCAACAAGCGGCTGCTCGGCCTGGCGGACACGCCGGAGGGCAACGTGCTGGTGGTGCTGCTGACCACGGTGATGGGCGAGGCCGGGCGCGAGGTGGCGGCCTGCGAGTCCGACGAGGACGCCCAGGTGACCATCGACGAGGTGATCCGGATCGTCCGCCGCATGCTGGCTACGACGGGCGGCGTACCGCGGCCTTCTCCCTGAGGACGATTCCGCCGGCCCCCCGCGATGCGAGCGTGTAGCCCATGGACGCACTGCGCAGAGCCCTCGGCGTGCTCTCCCTGGCCTACGCGCTGATCTTCGCCGGGGCCGCGCTGCTGCACGCGGGCGTCACGGTCGGCCCGCTGTCCCAGCCGGTCGTGCCGCCCGCGGTGGTGGTGGAGACGTTGTGCGCCCTGGGCCTGCTCGCCGGCGGCCACGGCGCGCTGACCCGCCGCCGGTGGGCCTGGGACGGCCTGGTCCACACCCACGCGGGCGCCCTGGGCGGCGTGCTGATCGGCATCCTGGCGCTGGCCCTGCACCCGTCGGCGGCCACGGCACTGAGCACCTGGTTCCACGACACGATGGCGGTGCTGCTGGCCGCCGGTCTGGCCGCGGCCTTCTACGCCTCCAGATCGCGCAGGTGATCGGCCGCCGCGGGCAGCTGGTCCTCGGTGAACACGCGGACGCCGTGCGCTTCGAGCAGGGCGGTGGTCACCCCCTGGCCGGGCACCCGACGGCCGCCGAACGTGCCGTCGTGGATCGCCAGCGCCCCGCACGAGGGACTGCCCTCCTTGAGCACGGCCAGCCGGGCCCCGGCGGAGCGGGCGGCCTCGAGCGCGGCCCGCGCCCCCGCCACGAACTCGGCCGTCACGTCGGAGCCGTCGCTCGCCAGCACGCGGGCGTCGCCGGAGAGCACCGCCGCCCCGCCCGCGCCGCCCTCGATCTCGGCCGCCGGGCGCGGCACGGGCAGCCCGCCCGCGACCTCGGGGCAGAAGACCACCAGCCGGCCCTCCGCCCGCCAGCTCGCGAGCAGGGCGTCGGCGCTGGTCTTCGCGCCGCCGTCGTAGCGGACCCGGCGGCCCATCAGGCAGGCGCTGACGAGGATTCTCTGCACGTCCCCGATCCTATGAGCGCGATCGGCACCAGCGGGACGGCGGCGGGGGCGACCTGCACGGGCGCTAACCTGTGTCCCGATGAACACCGCCGTCGCCACGATCGTCATCGTCGGCTCACTGCTGCTCATGCTGGCGAGCCTGGTCGTCGCCGTCCGCGACCGGCCCATGGGCATGGTCCTGCTGGTCGGCTTCGCCGTGCTGGAGGTGGCCATTCTGGTGCAGGCCGGGTTCGTGATCGCGGCGGTGAGCGGCGGCGAGGGGCCGCCGGAGAAGGCCACGCTGTTCGGGTACATCGGCGGTCAGGTGCTCATCCCGCCCGCCGGGGTGTTCCTCGCGCTGGCCGAGCGCAGCCGGTGGGGCACGGCGATCCTGGTCGTGGCCGGGTTCGCGATCGCGGTGATGAACGCGCGGCTGCTGCAGATCTGGCAGGGCGTGGCGTGAGCGCCCCGATCGGCACCGGCCCCGGGCGCGCGCTGGTCGCCGTCTACGGGCTGTTCTCGCTGGCGGCCGGGGCGCGGGCGGCGGTGCAGATCGCCACCCGGTTCGACGAGGCGCCGCTGGCCTACGCGCTGTCGGCCTTCGCCGCGCTGGTCTACGTCGTGCTCACCGTCGCCCTCGTGCGCGGCGCCCGCCGCCTCGCGCTCGGCGCGCTCGTCATCGAGCTGGCCGGCGTGCTGCTGATCGGCACCGCGAGCGTGGCCGACCCGGCGGCTTTCCCCGACGCCACGGTGTGGTCGTCGTACGGCAAGGGTTACCTGTTCGTCCCGCTGGTGCTGCCCTTCGTGGGTCTCTACTGGCTGCTGCGCAGGCGTTAACGCCGGGCGTGCGCGGGCAGGGACAGACCCCATGAGCACGATCGAGCACTCAGTAGACGTCAACGTCCCGATCCGCGTGGCCTACAACCAGTGGACCCAGTTCGAGAGCTTCCCCGAGTTCATGGAGGGCGTGGAGTCCGTCAAGCAGATCTCCGACACGCTCACCGAGTGGGTGGTCGAGATCGCCGGGGTCCGCCGCGAGTTCCAGGCCGAGATCACCGAGCAGCACCCCGACGAGCGCGTCGCCTGGCGCGGCACGGACTCGCCGCACCACGCGGGCGTCGTCACCTTCCACCGCATCGACGCCGACACCACCAAGGTCACCCTCCAGATGGAGTACGACCCCGAAGGCGTCATCGAGACCGTCGGCGACGCCCTGCAGATCGTCCGGCTGCGCATCAGGAACGACATGGAACGGTTCAAGTCGTTCATCGAGTCGCGCGGCGGCGAGACGGGCGGCTGGCGCGGCGACGTCCCCGGCGCCCACCAGCACCAGCACGAGCACGGCTCCACCTACGGCGACAGCGGCGCGCCGGTCCCGCCCGGCACCGTCGGCGGCGGCGACTACCCGCCGAGCGGCACCCTGCCGCCCCCCGGCCCGGGTATCCCGCGCAACCAGCCCCCGGAGGGCCCGAGCCCGGTCCTGTAGGACGGATCTCCCCCGAGAATCTCAGCCCCCGCCCCGGGGGCTTTCTCATGTCCAGGAATAAAGGGACATTTCGGTCCTGTTAAGGTGGTGATTCGTCCCATGATTTGATGAGTGGAGGACCTGACCAGCATGAGCGTGCTAGCCCAAGAAGCCCGTGGCAGAACAGGCAGAACCGCCCCCTTGGCCTGGCTTCTCGTGCTGGGCATCGTTCTGGCGGCGCTGAACCTGCGCACGGCCGTCACCAGCGTCGGGCCGCTGCTCGACCAGCTCGCCGGGGCGCTCGGCATGAGCAGCGTCGGCACCGGCCTGCTCACCACGCTGCCCGTGCTGGCCTTCGCCGGCGTCGGCGCGGTCACCCCGACCCTGGCCCGCCGGATCGGCGAGCACCGGTTGCTGCTGCTCGCGCTGGTCACCCTCGGCTCGGGCATGCTGGTCAGGTCGCTGGTCGGGTCGGCCCCGGTGTTCCTGCTGAGCAGCGCGGTCGCGCTGTCCGGCGGCGCCGTCGGCAACGTGCTCATCCCGACGCTGATCAAGCGTCACTTCCCCGGGCGTACCGGGATCATGACCACCGTCTACACCACGGCCCTGGCGGCGGGCACCATGCTGGCCGCCGCCGCGACCGTGCCGATCGAGCGCGCGTCGGGGGACTGGCACATCGCGCTCGGCGTGTGGGCGGCCCTGGCCGCCGTGGCCGCCATTCCGTGGCTTGCGCTGCTGCGCAGTGAGCCGGAGCGGGACACGGGCAGCCGGGACGCGGGCATCTCGACCCTGCTGCGCAGCAGGCTCGCCTGGATGGTGGCGATCTACTTCGGCACCCAGTCGATGATCGCCTACATCATGTTCGGGTGGCTGGCCACGATCCTCACCGACGGGGGATACACCTCCTCGCAGGCCGGGATCATGCTCGGCGTCTTCACCGCCCTGAACATCCCGGTCTCGATCCTCGTGCCGACGATCGCCGCGCGCTTCCGCGACCAGCGGCCGGTCGTCGTGGGACTGGTCGTGTTCTACACGATCGGCTTCCTCGGGCTGTGGTTCGCGCCTTCCTCGACGGCCATGGTCTGGGTGGTGTTCGTGGCGGTCGGCATGGGGTCGTTCCCGCTGGCGCTGGTCATGCTGGGGCTGCGCACCCGTACGCCGGAGAGCACGGCCGCGCTGTCGGCCTTCGGGCAGAGCGCCGGATACCTCATCGCCGGCGCCGGACCGCTCCTGGTCGGGGTGATCTACCAGATGACCGGCGGCTGGTCGCTGACGTACGTGCTGATCTTCGGCGTGATCGCCGTCCAGCTCCTCACCGGCCTGTACGCCGGCCGTGACCGCTATCTGGAGGACGAGCGCCGCCCTGCCACAATGACCAGGTGAGATCCACTGTCGTCACCTTCCCCAACGGCCGGGTCAGCGGCCGTTCCCCGATTGTCGGGGCCGTGCCGGTGGGGGACCGGCACGGCCTCGTCACCGCCGAGACGCCGTTCCACCCCCTCGACCACACCTGGCCCGACCAGCCCGCAGACCGGGGGACGATCGGCGAGCTGCCGGTCCTCGACTGCGTGACAGGGGCCCAGTCGAACGACGGTGAGATCTTCGTCGGCGAGTCCATCCCGGTCCGGCGCGGCGCCGAGGGCTGGGAGTGGCTGGTCGTCCACGTCACCGACACCCCGCTGCCCGTCGGCGCGGAGGTGGACCTGGAGGTGGACGCCGGATACCGGGCGGCGCTCTCGGCCGGCCACACCGCCTGCCACCTGGCCGCGCTGGCGCTCAACGCGGCGCTGGCGGACCGGTGGCGCAAGGAGGTGCGGCAGGACCGGCTCGGCCATCCCGACTTCGACCAGACGGCGATCACCTCCTCGCGCATCGTCCCGCACGGCAGCGTGGACGAATACCGCCTCGGAAAGTCGCTGCGCAAGAAGGGCTTCTCCGCCGACGACCTGGACCTGACCGAGCTGGCCGGGCGGGTGAACGAGCGGCTCGGCACGTGGGTGGCGGCCCGTGCGCCGGTCCGGCTCGACGTGCCGGGGCCGGGGCTGACCGCGTTGCGCACCTGGCACTGCTCGCTGCCCGAGGGCGAGGCGTCGATCCCGTGCGGCGGCACGCACGTGCGCGACACGGCGGAGCTGGGCACGGTCGAGGTCGCCTTCACCCTGGAGGAAGCCACCCTCACCATGCGCACCACCTGCGGCTAGCGAGTCCTGACTCCGGGGGCCCCTTACCGCGGGGCCCCGTGTCAGGCCCTGGCGGCCAGAAAGGCGAGGACCCGGCGCCACGCGTCCGCGCAGATCGCCTCGTGCTCGCCGTGGGCCTCGTCGAAGAAGCCGTGCGGGGCGCCGGGGTAGACGACGATCTCGTGCTCCACCCCGGCCCCGGTCAGCGCGGCCTCGAACTCGGCCACCTGCTCGGCCGGGATGCCCTCGTCGGCCCCGCCGAACAGGCCGAGGATCGGCGCGCCCAGCTCGGCGGCGTGCTGGGCAGGGCCGGGGCCGTACGGGCCGGCGATCCCCGGCACGCCGTAGAACCCGATCACGCCGGCGAACCCGAACCTGGGCGCCGAGGCGAAGAACGCGTTCCGGCCGCCCATGCAGAAGCCGAGCGCCACCACCGGACGTCCGAGGTGCGCGGTCGCGGCCTGGAGGTCGGCCTGGATGTTCTCCCTGGTCAGCTTGGGGATGTGCGCCATGACCTGGAACGACTCGCCGCGGTCGTCGTCGGGGGCGGTCCTGCCGTAGTAGTCGAGGGCGAGCGCCGGATGCCCTTGCTCGGCCAGCCGTACGGCGAGCTGCTTGTAGAAGTCGTGCAGGCCGCGGACGTCGGGCAGGATCACGACGCCGGGCCCGCTCACCCGGTCGGGACGGGACTCGTAGGCGGCGAACGACGTGCCGTCGGCGGAGGTCAGGCGGAGGTCGGCGGAGCGGGTGCCGGTGATCGGCGGTTGCGGGCGCGGTGGTGCGGCGTCGTTGTCGTAGCACATAGTGCCGGGAAACTACCAAAGCTGGATTGATAAAGCTAGACTTGGTTTTGTGCTCGCCAAGGAACTGCGGATCTCGGTCGGGCGGCTCGCCCGCCGCATCCGGCAGCTTTACACCAACGCCTCGGGCGACGACGTGTCGTTCACCGAGCTCGCCGTGCTCTCCCGCCTCGACCGGGACGGGCCGCACACCTCGGCCCAGCTCGCGCACCTGGAACGCATCACCGCCCAGGCGATCGGCACCGTCCTGGGCGGCCTCCAGCAGCGCGGCATGGTGGCCCGCGAGCCCGACCCGGCCGACCGGCGGCGGGTGATCACCGCCATCACCGGCTCCGGCCGCGCCGCGCTGGTCAGCCGCGAACAGGTGATCACCGAACGCCTGGCCGCGGCCGTCGACTCCCTCACCCCCGACGAACGCGAACGCCTCGCCGCCGCCCTGCCCGTCCTCGCCGACCTGGCCGAACGGCTCTGAGGCGTCAGCATGTGTTGACAGGCGGCCGTCTGTCAGCACATGCTGACACCATGGACGTCACCGAACTGGCCGGTGCGGCAGCCGACCGCGCCCCCGGAACGGGCCTCGCGGCGGTGGCCGCGCTCAGGGCCCTGCTGGAGGAGCTGGAGGCCGTGCACGTCAGCAACGCCCGCGCGGCGGGCTGGTCGTGGGAGCAGATCGCCGGCGCGCTCGGGGTCCGGCGGCAGTCCGCCCATCGCAAGCACGCCCGCAGAACGGGGAGGTAACAGGTGTTCGACAGGTTCACGGAAGGCGCCCGCCGGGCGGTGGTCCGGGCCGGGATCCTCGCGCTCGACGCCCACCGCGCCACGCTCGACGCCGACCTCCTGCTGCTGGGCGTGGCCGACGTGCGGCCGTTCTCGCTGGCGTCGTTCACCGCCTCCGGCGCCGGTCTCCGCGCGCGCATCGACCTGGGCGACGCGCGTGAGCTGCTGGCCACCCTCGGCATCGACCTCGACGAGGTGCGCCGCCGCACCAGGGCCGGGACGGACGCGCCCGACCAGTGGGTGCTGCGCCGGTCCAAACTGCGCCCGCTGCGCGTGACCCTGGACGGGCCGCTGGGCACGATCCCGCTGGCCATGCACGCCAGGAAGGCGATCGAGGTGGCGATGTGGAAGCCGGGGCCGGTCACCGGCGAACGGCTGCTGTGGGGCCTGCTCGCCGACGGCGCGAACGGCGCCGGCCGCCTGCTCCGCGAGGCCGGGGTCGACGTGGCCGCGCTGGTCAGGGAGGCGGGCATCCCGTCCCGCCGCGCCGCCTGACGCCACCTCGTCCAGGGCGGGCCGGAGGGCTCCTCCGGTCCGCCGGGGCGCGGGATCCGGCGTGACGCGAGGGGTCCGGAAGTCCGATACACTTGGTGATCGCAAGGGGCTATGGCGCAGTTGGTAGCGCGCCTCCATGGCATGGAGGAGGTCTGGGGTTCGAATCCCCATAGCTCCACAGCAGAAAAGGTGGCGTCCGTGAGGGCGTCACCTTTTTTCGTGCCTACGCCGGGCCGTGTCAATACCTCTCAGGTCACCTCTTGTCCGGACCTGAGGGAGACGCGGGCGGCCGGCCGGAGCCGCGATCGTCGAGGGCATGCGACTTCAACGACTGCAGATCTCGGCGCTTTCCGTCCTCGCGCTCGTCGTGGCGCTCGCGCTCGCGCCGCTGCCGGGGCTGCCGTACACCATGGGGTTCGCGCCGCACTGGGTGACCGTGCTGGCCGCCGGGCTGGGGGCGGTCTTCGTGGTGCGGCCGCATCCGGCGGGGCTGGTGCCCGTCCTGCTGCTGCTGTGGTCGGCGGGCGGGCTCGTGCTCGACGTCTTCCGCGCCTTCTTCGCGCTCACCGGCATCCCCGCCGGGGAGTTCGCGCAGGTCGACTGGCCCGGGATGGCGCTGCGCGGGCTCAGCCTGGCGGCCTGCGCGCTGCTGGGCGCGCTGCTGCTGCCGCGTGTCAGGGTGCCCGGCGGGCCCTGGCTCGGGTACGCCGCGTTCGCCCTCGGGTTCGTCTACCCCCTGGCCAAGCTCTACTGGTCGGCGGGCGGCACCCTGTTGCGCCCCGCTGACTACGGCGAGGGCTTCCCGTACGGCGAGACGATCATGCTGGTCATCGGCGCGGTCGGCTCGCTGGCCCTCGTGCAGCGGTGGGGACGGTCGCTGCCGCGGCGGCTGGTGCTGGCCGGCGGTTGGACGGGCGCCGCCATGTTGACCACTATGGGAGCCATGTCTGTTCTCGGCACGTTCTCCCAGCTCCTCGGCCTCACCCAGGGGCCCGTGCCGCTGTCCGAGCCGGCCACGGTGGCGGCGGTCGCGGTCGTGTACGGGAGCTGGCTGCTGTTCGGACTCGCGGTCGCCGGGGCCACTCTCTCCTACCAGCGCACGACGGCACGATGACGCCCCGCCGCGCCGACGTGGTCCTGGCCCTGGTCGCCGGGGTGACACTGTTCCCGCTCTCCCTGACGGTGGCGGTGTTGTCGGCGCCCGGCGTGCGGGCGGTCCTGCTGGCGGGGGCCTGCCTGGCGGCGCACGCGGCCGTGGCGTACCGGCGGCGGACGTGGGCGTTCCTCGTGGTCGCCGCGGCCTTCGCCGTCCAGGTCGCGGTGACCGGGCTGTTCCTCGTGCTGCCGTCGTCGGCGCTGTTCCCGCTCGCGGTCTACTCCTGCGCCGCCCACGCCCGGCGGCGCCCGCCGCTGGTGGTCGGCCTGGCGGGGGCGGGGGCGGCGGCGGCCAGGTTCGCGACCGACTCCAGCGTCGCGGCGGCCGGGCTCGGGCCGGACCCGTGGCTGCTGCTGGCGCTGCTGGCCGCGGTGGTGGTCGCGGCGTGGGGGCTCGGCCTGTACCGGCGGACCCAGCTCGCCCACCTCGACCTGCTGCGGGAGCGGGCCCGCGAGGCCGCGGCGCGGGCCACCGCCGAGGAACGGGCCAGGATCGCCAGGGAGATGCACGACGTGGTCGCCCACGCGCTGGCCGTCATCGTCGCCCAGGCCAGGGGCGGCCGGTTCGCGCCCGCGCGGGCGGCCGAGATCCTGGCCGCCATCGAGGAGACGGGACGCGCGGCCCTCACCGACATGCGGGCCGCCGTCGGCGTGCTGCGCGCCACGCCCGGTGACGGGCCGCCGCCCGGATTGACGGGCCTGCCGGACCTGGTGGCGCGGACCCGGGACGCCGGGCTGCCCGTCGAGGAGATCGTGCGCGGCACGCCGCGTCCCCTCGGGCCGGGGGCCGATCTCGTCGCCTACCGCGTGGTGCAGGAGGCGCTGACGAACACGCTCAAGCACGCGGGCGCGGGCGCGCGCAGCACCCTCCGGCTGGACTGGACGGACGACGCCCTGCGCATCACCGCCGGCGACGCGGGCGGCACCGCCTCCGCCGCGACGTGCGGTGACGGGCCGGGGAACGGGCTGGCGGGCATGCGCGAGCGGGTGACCGCGCTGGGCGGGACCCTGGACGTCCGGACGGAGGAGGAAGGCGGGTTCGTCGTCGAGGCCCGCCTTCCGTACCCGGCATGACCATCGGCGTGTACGTCGTGGACGACCAGCGGCTGGTGCGTACCGGCACGGTGATGGTGATCGACGCCCAGGACGACATGCGCGTGGTGGGGGAGGCCGGCGACGGGGTGGAGGCGCTGGCCGGGCTGCGCGCGGTGACGGCCGACGTCGTGCTCATGGACGTCCGCATGCCGCGCATGGACGGCGTCGAGGCGACCCGGCGGCTGCTGGCGACCCCCGGCGCGCCCAAGGTGATCGTCCTGACCACCTTCGACCTGGACGAGTACGCCTTCGCCGCGCTGCGGGCCGGCGCGTCGGGCTTCCTGCTCAAGGACGCCCCCGCCGAGGAGTTGCTGGCCGCGGTGCGGACCGTCCACCGGGGGGACGCGGTGATCGCCCCCTCGACCACCCGCCGCCTGCTCGACCACGTCGCGCCGCACCTGCCGGACGCCGGGCCCGACCCGCTGACCGAACGGGAGCGGGAGGTGTTGCGGCACATCGCCTGGGGCGAGACGAACGCCGAGATCGCAGGCGCGCTGTTCCTGTCCGAGGGCACCGTCAAGACCCACGTCGGCCGCGTCCTGGCCAAGCTGGGGCTGCGCGACCGGGTCCAGGCGGTCATCTGGGCCTACGAGCACGGCCTGCACCGCCGCCCCTGATCGGGCGCGCGCCGGCCCGGGCGCGACGGGCTTGAATCGTTCATGCTCTGAATGATGTATCGGCACTACCATTGTGCGGGTGGACGAAGTCAAGCCGGTGTCGGTGGCGGGGACGATGGCCTTCAGGATCGGGACGCTCGGGGCGATCCTGACCGAGCGGTTCACGGCCGCGCTCGTCCCGCTCGACCTCAAGCCCAAGCACGTCGGGCTGATGACCCTGCTGGAGGCGCGCGGCGCGGCCTCGCAGCTCGACGTCGCCAAGACCATGGGCGTCGCGCCGAGCCTGGTGGTGACGCTGGCCGACCACCTCGAACGGCTCGGCGGGATCTCCCGGGTGCGCGACCCCGGCGACCGGCGGCGTCAGCTGCTCGACCTCACCAGCGAGGGGCGCGCGCTGCTGGGCCGGTGCCTGGAGGTGACACTGGAGCTCGACGCCGAGCTGACCGGCGGGCTCGGCCCGCGGGACCGGGCCGTGCTCGCCAGGGTCCTCGGCACGCTGGCCGCCCAGGCGGGGCTGCCGGTCTAGTCGTCGCGAGCGGTCTCCCGGGCGGTCTCCCGGGCGGTCTCCCGGGCGGTCTCCCGGGCGGTCTCCTGAGCGGTCTCCTGGGCTGTCTCCTGGGCTGTCTCCTGGGCCAGGGCGGCGTGTCCCTGGCGGATGGCGGCCCAGGCCCGGTCCACGTGGCGGAGTTCGGTGGCGGGGCCGCCGACGGCCATGCGGAGCACGATCCGGCCGCCGATCGCGGTGTGGGTCAGGTAGAGGGAGCCGCCGGCGTTCAGGGCCTCCATCAGGCGCAGCGTGGCGGCGTCGGCGTCGGCGGGCGGCAGGCCGGGCCAGCGGGGACGGAAGCAGACCAGGCCGAGCGGGTGCGGCTCGTGCAGCTCGAAGGCCGGGTCGGCGGCGATCAGGGCGGCCAGGTGCTGGGCCAGGGAGACGCCCTTGCGGATGTGGGCGCGCAGGCCCTCGGCGCCGTACCAGCGGATCACCGACCACAGTTTCAGCGCCCTGAACCGGCGGCCCAGCGGGATCTGCCAGTCGCGGTAGTCGACCACCGAGCCGGCCGTCGTCGCCGCGTTGCGCAGGTACTCCGGCAGGATCGACAACGCGCCGAGCAAGGGGGCGCGGTCGGCCGTCCACAGGACGGTGCAGTCGAAGTTGGTCAGCAGCCATTTGTGCGGGTTGGTGGAGTAGGTGTCGGCGTACTCCGCCACGCCGTCGTTGAGCCCGCGGAACTCGGGGCAGACGGCGGCGACCCCGGCGTAGGCGGCGTCCACGTGCAGCCACACGTCGTGCTCGCGGCACACCTCGCCGATCTCCGGCACCGGGTCGACGGTGGCCGACGAGGTGGTGCCGACGGTGGCGCAGACCATCGCGGGGACCGCGCCGGCGGCCTTGTCGGCCGCGATCAGCTCGCGCAGCCGTCCCGGGTCCATGGCCAGCGTTCGGGGGTGCACGTCCACCACCCGTACGCCGTCGGACCCGAGGCCGGCGACGCGGGCGGCCTTCTCCAGCGAGGAGTGCGTCTGCGACGAGACGTAGATCGTGTACCGCTCGGCGACGCCCGTACGCGTGACCCGGCCGTCGCTCGCCCGGTGCAGGGCGGCGAGCAGCGCGACCAGGCAGGCGCTGGACGCCGAGTCCTGGATCACGCCGCCGCCGCGCGCGTCGGTCCTGAAGTGCGCGGGCAGGCCGAGCAGGCTCGCCAGCCAGTCCACCACCACGGTCTCCAGCTCGGTGCAGGCGGGGCTGGTGACCCACAACATGCCCTGCACGCCGAGGCCGCTGGAGAGCAGGTCGCCGAGGATGGCGGGGCCGCTGGCGTTGGAGGGGTAGTAGGCGAAGAAGGCGGGGTGCTGCCAGTGGGTGATGCCGGGCAGCAGGATGGTGTTCAGGTCGTCCAGGACGGCCTCGAACGGCTCGCCGTGCTCGGGCGGCTCGGCGGGCAACGCGCGGCGGACGTCCCCGGGCTCGGCCCGTGACATCACCGGACGGGACTCGATGCCGGCCATGTAGTCCGCGATCCAGTCGACGACCTGCCGGCCATGGCGGCGGAACTCCTCCGGGCTCATATGGGCGTTCATGTCTTACAGATCATCATTTGGGCGGCGTCCCGGGAAGACGGGAACGGGCCGGAGGCCGCGCGCCTCCGGCCCGTCGTTCCGGCGGGGGTCAGCGCCCGCTGAGTGTCTTGCGCCAGTGGAAGCCGCCGGGCAGATTGACCGACAGCGTACGGCGGCCGTCGGCGGTGCGCGTCACCCTGAACAGCCGGTTGCCCCAGCTGTGTCCAACGCCGCCGCGGGACAGGTTCAGCCGGACCGGGCCCAGCTTGATCGTCTTGCGGTAGCTCCAGCTCATCGGATTCCTCCGTCGAGGTCGGTGAGAGCCGATCAACTACCCGGAAAGGCCGGAAATATCGGGGTTTTCGGCGCTGCCGGCGCTTCCTTCGGCGGATGCCCAGGTCAGGGCGTCGGCGAGGGCGTCCAGGGCGGCGGGGAAGGCGCGTTCGGAGGGGGCGGCGTACCCGATCAGCAGGCCGCCGGGGCCGGGCGTCTGGCGCAGCGGGCTCAGGCCGCGCAGGGCGATGCCGCGCCGCTCGCAGGCCGCGAGCACGACGGACTCGGCCGGCCCGGACGGCGGGAGCATCAGCAGCGCGCGCAGGCCGGCGGCCACGCCGGGCAGGCGCGCGCCGGGCAGCGGGGCGGCCGGTCCCGGGCCGAGGCGCGACAGCAGCAGCTCGCGGCGGCGGCGGTAGCGCAGGCGCGCGGCGCGCACGTGCCGGTCGTAGTCGTGGTCGTCGATCAGACGGGCCAGGACGAGCTGGCCCAGCACCCCGGTGTGGGCGTCGGCGTGCAGCTTGGCCTCGGCGACCGGGCCCACCAGGGCGGGCGGAAGCGCCATCCAGCCCAGGCGCAGCGCCGGGGAGAGCGACTCGGAGGTGGTGCCGCAGTAGACGACCTGGTCGGGGGCCATGCCCTGGAGGGCGCCCACGGGACGGCGGTCGTAGCGGAACTCGCCGTCGTAGTCGTCCTCGATGACCGGGCCGCCCCACTCGCGCAGCAGGCGGCGGCGCGCCGGGGCCAGGGGGACGCCGGTCGGGTACTGGTGCGCCGGGGTCAGCACGGCGGCGGCCACCCCGGACGTGAGGTCGCCGGTACGGGCGCCCTGCCCGTCCACCGCGAGGGGGACGATCGTGCGGCCGGCGCGGCGCAGGACCTCCCGGTAGAAGTCGTGGCCCGGGTCCTCCATGGCGATCGGGCCCGCGCCGAGCACCTGCGCCAGCAGGTTGAGCGACTGGACGAAGCCCGTGGTGACGACGATCCGGTCGGGGGCGGTGCGCACGCCCCGGGTCCTGCCGAGATAGCCGGCCAGTGCGGTGCGCAGCTCGATCCGGCCGCGCGGGTCGCAGGGGCCGAAGACGTCGGCGGGGGCCGCGGCGAGCACGTGGCGGGTGGCCCGCAGCCAGGCGCGCGCGGGGAAGGCCGACACGTCCGGCTGTCCGGGACGAAGGTCGTGCACCGGCTGCGACGGCCCGGGGGCGGAAGGGGAGCCGATCGGCGCGGGGGCGGGTGGGAGGGCGTCGGCGACCTCGGTGCCCGAACCCGGGCGGGTGGTGAGGTAGCCCTCCTCGGCGAGCTGGTCGTAGGCGGCGCCCACCGTGCCGCGGGCCAGGCCCAGCCCGGCCGCGAGCGCCCTGGTCGAGGGCAGGCGGGTGCCGGGCGGCAGCCGCCCGTCGCGTACGGCGGCGCGCAGCGCGTCCTCGACGGCCCGCCGCCGCCCGAGTGCGGGATCGAGCTCCAGATGCAGGTCCACTCCGGAACTGGTCCAATTTTTCACCACGAAACCGGATCTTACGGATGGTCCGGTGGGCGGTTACCGTCGAGGGCGTACCTCGAAAGGAAGTCCTGCCCATGCTCGTGATCGCCCATCTCAGCGACATCCACCTCGGCGGCTCGGACCGGTCCGTCGAGCGCGCCGACGCCGTCATGCGCTATCTGGACGCCCTCCCGTACGACCTCGACGCGGTGCTCGTCACCGGCGACATCGCCGACCACGGTCTGCCTGAGGAGTACGAGCAGGCGCGCAAGTTGCTGACCTCGCGCCACCCGGTCCTCGTGTGCCCCGGCAACCACGACGTCCGGGAGGGGTTCCGGCGGGTGCTGCTCGGTGAGCCGGCCGCGTCCGGGCCGGTCAACCGGGTCCACCGCACCGGCGGAGCCGTCTACGTGTTGTGCGACTCCTCCGTCCCGGGCCGGGCCGACGGTCACCTGGACGACGAGACGCTGTCCTGGCTCGACGGCGTGCTCGGCGCGGAACGCGGCCTGCCGCTGTTCGTGGCCTTCCACCACCCGCCCGCGACGCTGCACTCGCCGGTCGACACGATCATGCTCCAGGCCCCGGAACGCCTCGCCGCCCTGCTGGCCGGGCACCCGCACGTGACGGCCGTGCTGGTCGGCCACGCGCACACCGCGGCGGCCACCACCTTCGCCGGCCGCCCGCTGCTCGCCGCGCCCGGCGTGGTGTCCACGCTGCGGCTGCCCTGGGAGGGCGCGACCACGCTGGCCGGCTGCGCCGACTACGAACTCCCGCCGGGGCTCGTCTTCCACGTGCTGGACGACGACGGCCGGATCACCACCCACCACCGCGTCGTACCGGTCTGAGGGCGGACGGCGGCGGGCCGGGAGGCCGCGGGCCTCCCGGCGCGGGGACGATTCGCTTCACGGGGGTGCTCCTCGGACGAGGGGACTGTTAGCGCTACCAGTCGAAGTGACCGCTAACAAAGGTGATCGGCGTCACGTTAGGGAGGGAACAGCCCTGGAGTCAAGGGGTGTCCGGCGTGACGTGACCGTGATGTGGCGGGCTCTTGACGGATGTGCTTGTTAACGTTCACAGTCGTGGCCAAGCCAGGAAAGGAGCGGTCGCGGGATCGGTCCGGGGTCGTCTCCCCTCGGTCGCGGCCGAGGAGGCGAGGTGGCGGCCCGCCTCCTGGCGCCCCGCGGTCGCCGGTACGCGAGACGGGCACGGCCCGACGGGACCGCGCAGGCCCCCGAGGCAGGAAGGCGCCGGCAGCCGGGTTCGGTTGTTAGCGCTCACATGAGAAGGGAACCCCCCACGTGTTCAGAAGGATCTCGGCGTTGGTGCTCGCCGGGCTCACCGCGATGTCGGTGGCGAGCTGCGGCGGAGGCAGTGGCGGCAGCGGCGGCAGCGGCGGCGGCGACGGCTCGATCACCATGGGCTTCGCCCAGGTCGGCGCGGAGAGCGGCTGGCGCACCGCGAACACCAAGTCCGTGCAGGACTCGGCCAAGAACGCGGGCGTGACGCTCAAGTTCTCCGACGCCCAGCAGAAGCAGGAGAACCAGATCAAGGCCATCCGCTCCTACATCCAGCAGAAGGTGGACGTCATCGCCTTCTCGCCGGTGGTGGAGTCCGGCTGGGACACGGTGCTCAAGGAGGCCAAGGACGCGAAGATCCCGGTCATCCTGACCGACCGCGCCGTCGACTCCAAGGACACCTCCCTGTACAAGACCTTCCTCGGCTCCGATTTCGTCGAGGAGGGCAAGAAGGCCGGCCAGTGGCTGGTGCAGGAGTACAAGGACGCCAAGGACCCGGTGAACATCGTCGAGCTCCAGGGCACCACCGGCTCGGCCCCCGCCAACGACCGCAAGGCCGGGTTCGCCCAGGTCATCGGCGCCGACCCGAAGTTCAGGGTGATCGCCTCGCAGACCGGCGACTTCACCAGGGCCAAGGGCAAGGAGGTCATGGAGGCCTTCCTGAAGTCCAACCCGGACATCGACGTGCTGTACGCCCACAACGACGACATGGGCCTGGGCGCGATCGAGGCCATCGAGGGCGCGGGCAAGGTGCCCGGCAAGGACATCAAGATCATCACGGTCGACGCCGTCAAGGACGGCATGCAGGCCCTGGCCGACGGGAAGATCAACTATATCGTCGAGTGCTCGCCGCTGCTCGGCCCGCAGCTCATGGACCTGGCCAAGAAGGTCGTCAAGGGCGAGCAGGTGCCGGCCCGCGTGGTGACCGAGGAGACCACGTTCACGCAGGAGCAGGCCAAGCAGGTCCTGTCCAGCCGTCAGTACTGATCGTGCGGGCCGGGCCCGGTGGCCCGGCCCCTTCAGGCGGAAGGGGAGGCGCATGGCCGCACCCGTGCCGGTCCTGACGATGAACGGGATCGGCAAACAGTTTCCCGGGGTCAAGGCCCTGGACGGCGTGGACCTGCGGCTGCTGCCCGGCGAGGTGCACGCGCTCATGGGCGAGAACGGCGCCGGCAAGTCCACCCTGATCAAGGTGCTCACCGGCGTGCATGCCGCCGACTCGGGCACGATCGAGCTGGGCGGGCGGCCCGTCGCCTTCGCCGGCCCGGCCGAGGCGCAGCGGGGCGGCATCAGCACCGTCTACCAGGAGGTCAACCTCTGCGCGAACCTGTCGGTGGCCGAGAACATCTTCATCGGCCGCGAGCCGCGCAGGTTCGGGCGCATCGACTGGAAACGCGTGCGGGCCAGGGCCGGCGAGCTGCTGAGCGGGCTGGACCTGAGCATCGACGTCTCGGCGCCGCTGTCGGCGTACTCGCCGGCGGTGCAGCAGATGGTGGCCATCGCGCGGGCGGTCGACATCGAGGCCCGGGTGCTGATCCTGGACGAGCCCACCTCCAGCCTGGACGCCGACGAGGTGCGGCAGCTCTTCCGGGTGATGCGGCGGCTCAAGGAGGAGGGCATCGCCATCCTCTTCGTCTCCCACTTTCTCGACCAGATCTACGAAATTTCGGACCGTATGACGATCCTGCGCAACGGACGGCTCGTCGGCGAGTACCTGACCCGCGAGCTGCCCCAGCTCGACCTGGTCGCCAAGATGATCGGCCAGGAGCTGGCCGCGCTCGACCGCCTGCACGGCGAGGCCAGGGTCTTCGACCGCCCGCTGGTCGAGGCGCGCGGGCTGGGCCGGGCCGGGGCCGTCGAGCCGTTCTCGCTCACCATCCACGAGGGCGAGGTCGTGGGGCTGGCCGGGCTGCTCGGCTCGGGGCGTACCGAGGTCGCGCGGCTGCTGTTCGGCGCCGACCACGCGAGCGGCGGCGAGCTGTCCGTCGGCGGCGCGCCCGCCGCGCTGCGCACCCCGCGCGCGGCGATGAACCACAAGATCGCCTTCTGCTCGGAGAACCGCAAGGAGGACGGCCTGATCCCCGACCTCACCGTGCGCGAGAACATCATCCTGGCGCTCCAGGCCACCCGGGGCTGGACCAGGCCGGTGCCGCGCGAGCAGCAGGACGAGCTGGTCACCCGGTACGTCAAGGCCCTGCGGATCAGCCCGCCCAACCCCGAGCACCTGGTGCGGAACCTGAGCGGCGGCAACCAGCAGAAGGTGCTGCTGGCGCGCTGGCTCATCCTGGAGCCCCGGCTGCTCATCCTCGACGAGCCCACCCGCGGCATCGACGTCGGCGCCAAGACCGAGATCCAGCGCCTGGTCGCCGAGCTGTCCGACGGCGGCATGGCGGTGTTGTTCATCTCCGCCGAGCTGGAGGAGGTGCTGCGGCTCAGCCACAAGGTCGAGGTGCTGCGCGACCGGCGGCTGGTGGCCGAGCTGCCCAACGACGCAGCGCTCACCATGGACGTGCTCATGGAGACGATCGCGAGCGGAGGGCGGCCCTGATGCGGCGGCTGTGGTGGCCCGTGGCGGTGCTCGCGCTGCTGCTGGCCCTGAACGTGTTCTTCACCCCCAGCTTCCTGTCCGTCCAGGTCAGGGACGGGCACCTGTACGGGAGCCTGATCGACATCCTGCGCTTCGGCGCGCCGCTGATCCTGGTCTCGCTGGGCATGACGCTGGTCATCGCGACCGGCGGCATCGACCTGTCGGTGGGCTCGGTGGTGGCGATCTCGGGCGCGCTGGCCTGCCTGCGGATCAGCGAGGACGCCGGCGTGCCGGCTGCCGTGGCGCTCGCGCTCGGACTGTGCCTGCTGCTCGGCGCCTGGAACGGGTTCCTGGTCGCGCAGGCGGGCATCCAGCCGATCATCGCCACGCTGATCCTCATGGTGGCCGGGCGCGGCCTGGCCCAGCTCATCACCGACGGGCAGATCATCACGGTCAACAGCCCGTCGTACAAGCTGATCGGCGGCGGGTATCTGCTGGCGGTGCCGTTCGGGGTGCTGCTGGTGCCGGTCGTGCTGGCGGTCACCGCGTTCCTGACCCGGCGGCTGGCGCTGGGCCTGCTGATCGAGTCGGTCGGCGGGAACGCCGAGGCCAGCAGGCTCGCGGGCATCAGGTCGCGCGGGATCGTCATCATGGTCTACGCCTTCGCCGCCCTGTGCGCGGGCATCGCCGGGATCCTGATCAGCTCGAACGTCTCCAGCGCCGACGGCAACAACGCCGGCCTGTGGATCGAGCTGGACGCGATCCTGGCCGTGGTGATCGGCGGCACCTCGTTGTCGGGCGGCCGGTTCTCGCTGGGCGGGACCGTGGCCGGCGCGCTCGTCATCCAGACGCTCACCACGACGATCTACTCCATCGGCGTGCCGCCCGAGACGACCCTGCTGTTCAAGGCGCTGGTCGTGACAGCGGTCTGTCTCGTGCAGTCGCCGTCGTTCCGCGCGAAGGCGCTGCGCCGGCGCGGCGGCAGCGCGCCGCCCAGCCCGGCCCCCGAGGAGAAAGTGCGGGTGACCCTGTGACGACCATGACCGTGGGCCGGGTCGCGTTGCCGGCCCGCCACCTGCCCGTGCTGGTGACGGCGTGCCTGTTCGTGGCGATGTTCGTCGTGGGCGGCCTCCGGTACGAGGGGTTCGCCAGCGGGCAGGTGGTGCTCAACGTCTTCATCGACAACGCGTTCCTGCTGGTGGTGGCGGTGGGGATGACCTTCGTGATCCTGGCCGGGGGCATCGACCTGTCGGTGGGGTCGGTGGTGGCGCTGTCCACGATGATCTCGGCGTCGCTGATGTCGGGGCCGGGGTGGCCGCCGTACGTGGTGGTGCCGCTGGTGCTGGCCGTCGGGTCCGGGCTCGGGCTGGTGATGGGGTACATCGTGCACGCCTTCGACATCCAGCCGTTCATCGTGACGCTGGCCGGGATGTTCCTGGCCCGGGGGCTGTGCTACACGATCGGCACGGACTCGATCCCGATCGAGGACCCGACGTTCACGGCGTTCGCGCAGACCAGGATCGACCTGTTCGCCGATCTGTGGATCTCGCCGAGCGTGCTCATCGCGGTGGGGGTCGTGCTGGCAGCGGCGTACGTGCTGCACTACACCCGGCTCGGCCGGGCGGTGTACGCGACGGGCGGCAGCGAGCAGTCGGCGCTGCTCATGGGCCTGCCGGTGGGCCGGACGAAGATCACGGTCTACACGGTGAGCGGCTTCTGCTCGGCGCTCGGCGGCGTGCTGCTGTCGTTCTACATGCTCTCGGGCTACGGCCTGCACGCCGTCGGCATGGAACTGGACGCCATCGCCGCCGTGGTGATCGGCGGCACGCTGCTCACCGGCGGCAGCGGCTTCCTGCTCGGCACGGTGCTCGGCGTGCTGGTGCTCGGCCTGATCCAGACGATCATCAGCTTCGAGGGCACGCTCAGCTCCTGGTGGACCAAGATCTTCATCGGCCTGCTGCTCTTCGTCTTCATCGTGCTGCAACGGGTCTTCAGCGCGCGCCCAAGGCGCTGACCTGCGAGGAGTCTGCCGCGAAAGTTACCTAAAGGTTTCCGTCAGGTTATCCTCAACCGTTGACATCGTCTTTGTTAGCGATAACAATCGGCGGGAACGAAGCGAGAACTTTGTTCTGATTCGGCACGTTCTGTGACTGAGTCCTCTGCAAGATCGGCAGTTAACGCTCACATTCCCGCTGCCGCAACCCCCATTGCAAGGAGTGCCACATGAGGTTGGGACGTATCGGGGGCGTGGTGTCCGCCATCGCGCTCGCCGCGACCATGACGGCCTGCGGCTCCAGCCAGAAGACGGTCGACGCCGACGCCTCCACGTCGGCCGCCGCCGGCGGCGCGGGCGCCCTGATCGGCGTCACGATGCCCACCAAGTCGTCCGAGCGGTGGATCCACGACGGCGACAACGTCAAGCAGCAGCTCGAACAGCTGGGCTACAAGGTCGACCTGCAGTACGCGGAGAACGACATCCCGACGCAGGCCAACCAGATCGAGAACCAGATCACCAAGGGCGCCAAGCTCCTGATCATCGCCTCGATCGACGGCACCGCGATCACCTCGCAGCTCCAGCAGGCCGCCGACGCCAAGATCCCGGTCATCTCCTACGACCGCCTGATCCGCAACAGCCCCAACGTCGACTACTACGCCACCTTCGACAACTTCAAGGTCGGCGTGCAGCAGGCCACCTCGCTGCTCAAGGGCCTCGGCGTGGACGACGGCAAGAAGGGCCCGTTCAACGTCGAGCTGTTCGGCGGCTCGCCCGACGACAACAACGCCACGTTCTTCTGGAACGGCGCCATGTCGGTGCTCCAGCCGAAGATCGACGACGGCACCCTGCTGGTCAAGAGCGGCCAGAAGGACTTCAAGACCGCCGCCATCCTGCGCTGGGACCCGGCCACGGCCCAGAAGCGCATGGAGGACATCCTCACCAAGACCTACACCGGCGGCACCAAGGTGGACGGCGTGCTGTCCCCCTACGACGGCCTGTCCATCGGCATCCTGTCGGCGCTCAAGAGCTCCGGCTACGGCACCAGCGGCCAGCCCTACCCCGTCGTGACCGGCCAGGACGCCGAGCTCGCCTCGGTCAAGTCGATCATCGCCGGCGAGCAGTACTCCACCATCTTCAAGGACACCCGCAAGCTCGCCGAGCAGACGGTGAAGATGGCCGACGCGGTCCTCAAGGGCGGCAAGCCCGAGGTGAACAACACCAAGGACTACGACAACGGCAACAAGGTCGTCCCCTCCTACCTGCTCGACCCGGTGATCGTGGACAAGAGCAACTACAAGGAGATCATCGTCGGCGGCAACTACTACACCGAGGACCAGCTCAAGTAAGGGCCCGCCCCGGGGGACCGCGGTCCCCCGGGGGCACTTCCCACACCTGAGCGAGGGGCATATGACCGAGCACATCTTGCGGATGAGCGGGATCACCAAGACGTTCCCCGGTGTCAAGGCGCTGCAGGACGTCAACCTGGCCGTCCGGCGCGGCGAGATCCACGCCATCTGCGGCGAGAACGGCGCCGGCAAGTCGACGCTGATGAAGGTGCTGTCCGGGGTCTACCCGCACGGCGACTACGAGGGCGAGATCACCTTCGAGGGCGCGCGCTGCGAGTTCGCCGGCATCCGCGACAGCGAGCACGCCGGGATCGTCATCATCCACCAGGAGCTGGCGCTCAGCCCGCAACTGTCGATCGCGGAGAACATCTTCCTCGGCAACGAGCGCGCCAGGCGCGGCTTCATCGACTGGAACCGCACCAACTACGAGGCCGCCGAGCTGATGCGCCGCGTCGGCCTCCAGGAGAACCCCACCACCACGGTCTCCGACCTCGGCGTCGGCAAGCAGCAGCTCGTCGAGATCGCCAAGGCGCTGTCGAAGGAGGTGAAGCTGCTCATCCTCGACGAGCCGACCGCCGCCCTCAACGACGACGACTCGGCCCACCTGCTCGACCTGCTGCGCGGCCTGCGGGACGAGGGCATCACCTGCGTGATCATCTCGCACAAGCTCAACGAGGTGACCGCGATCGCCGACTCCGTCACGATCATCCGCGACGGCCGCACGATCGAGACCCTGGACATGGCCACCGACCACGTCACCGAGGACCGGATCATCTCCGGCATGGTCGGCCGCGCGCTGGACAACCGCTTCCCGCCGCACGAGTCGACGATCGGCGAGGAGGTCCTGCGGATCGAGGACTGGACGGTGCACAGCCCGAGCCAGCCCGGCCGCAAGGTCGTGGACGGCGCCTCGCTCACCCTGCGCAGGGGCGAGATCGTCGGCCTGGCCGGCCTGATGGGCGCCGGGCGCACCGAGCTGGCGATGAGCCTGTTCGGCCGCACCTACGGCGTGCACATCTCCGGCAAGGTCTTCAAGGACGGCAAGCCGATCGAGATCCGCAACGTGCAGGACGCGATCCGCCACGGCCTGGCCTACGCCACCGAGGACCGCAAGCGGTACGGCCTCAACCTCATCGAGGACATCAAGCGCAACATCAGCGCCGCCGGGCTCAAGGGCCTGGCCCGGCGCGGCTGGGTGAACGAGAACGAGGAGTACAAGGTCGCCGAGGAGTTCCACCGGAGCATGAACATCAAGGCGCCCAGCGTCAACAGCGTCGTCGGCAAGCTGAGCGGCGGCAACCAGCAGAAGGTCGTGCTCTCCAAGTGGATCCTGACGCAGCCTGACGTGCTCATCCTCGACGAGCCCACCCGCGGCATCGACGTCGGCGCCAAGTACGAGATCTACACGATCATCAACCGCCTCGCCGACCAGGGCAAGGCCGTGCTGGTGATCTCCAGTGAGTTGCCTGAGCTGCTCGGCCTGTGCGACCGCATCTACACGCTCTCCGAAGGTCGCGTCACCGGCGAGGTCCCCCGCCGGGAGGCCACCCAGGAAAGCCTCATGCATCTCATGACCAAGGGACAGGAGTAGCTCCGATGAGCAGCATCACGCCCGCCGACGTGCAGGTCGGCGCGGGAGGCGACGGGGGAGCGCCGCGGCGGCCCGGCCGGGTGTCGCTGGGCGGCATGTCGCTGAACCTGCGTTCGAGCGGCATCTACATCGCCTTCGCGCTGATCATCGTGCTGTTCTCGGTGCTCACCGACGGCGCGTTGCTCCAGCCGCAGAACATCTCCAACATCATCGTCCAGAACTCCTACGTCCTGATCCTGGCGATCGGGATGATCCTGGTCATCATCGCCGGGCACATCGACCTGTCGGTCGGCTCGGTGGTGGCGGTCACCGGAGCGCTGGCCGCCGTGCTCATGGTGAACATGGGCCTGCCGTGGCCGCTGGCCCTGCTGATCACGGTCGCCGCCGGCGCGCTGATCGGGGCCTGGCAGGGCTACTGGATCGCCTACTTCGGCATCCCGGCCTTCATCGTCACGCTGGCCGGCATGCTGCTGTTCCGCGCGCTCACCATGACGGTGCTCGGCAACCAGGGCATCGGCCCGTTCCCCGACCAGGTCCGTACGCTGGCCAACGGCTTCACCGACGGCTACCTGGGCAACGTGGGCCTCGGCCCGCTGGGCGGCGCCGACCTGTTCAGCCTGCTCATCGGCCTGGTCGCGATCGGCGGCATGGTCGCCGCGCAGTGGCGCACCCGCAACGCCCGCAGGGGTTACGGCCAGTCGGTCGAGCCGATGGCCGTGTTCGCGCTGAAGATGGCGGCCGGCGCCGCGCTGATCCTGTTCCTGGTCGTGCAGCTCGCCCGCTTCAAGAACCTGCCGTGGGTGCTGGTGCTGCTGGCCGCGCTGGTGCTGGCGTACTCGCTGATGGCCAACCGCACGGTCTTCGGCCGGCAGATCTACGCCATCGGCGGCAACCTCCAGGCGGCGGTCATGTCCGGCGTCAAGGTCAAGTCGGTGGTCTTCTGGATCTTCGTCAACATGGGCGTGCTGGCCTCCGTCGCCGGCATCATCTTCGCCGGCCGGCTCAACCAGGCGGGCCCGACCGCGGGCAACAGCTTCGAGCTGGACGCCATCGCGGCGGCCTTCATCGGCGGCGCGGCCGTCCAGGGCGGCGTGGGCAAGGTCGTCGGCGCGATCACCGGCGGTCTGATCATGGCTGTCATCAACAACGGCATGTCGCTCATCGGCTCGCCCAGTGAGCGGGTGATGCTCGTCAAGGGCGCCGTGCTGCTGGCCGCCGTCGCGTTCGACGTGTGGACCAAGCGGCGCGCCGGCGCCTCCCGCTGACCACCGCAGGCCCGGCAAGCCCCGCGAAAGGAGAACCCGTGGTACCGAGCCCCAGGCCGCGTCCGCCGGTCATGGCCGACGTGGCCAAGGAGGCCGGCGTGTCGCACCAGACGGTCTCACGGGTGCTCAACGACCACCCGAACGTCCGGGCCGACACCCGTGCCCGGGTGGAGGAGGCGATCGTCCGGCTGGGCTACCGGCGCAACCTGGTCGCCCGCGCGCTGGTCACCAAGCGGTCGCGCACCCTCGGGGTGGTGAGCTTCGACACCACCCTGTACGGCCCGGCCAGCATGGTCTACGGCATCGAGCAGGCGGCCAGGACCGCGGGTTACTTCGTCAGCATCGTGAGCCTGAAGTCGATCGACGCGGCCAGCGTCCGCGACGCGCTCGACTACCTGGCCGAGCAGAGCGTGGACGGGGTGGTGGTGGTCGCGCCGCAGCGCTCGGCCGCCTCCGCCCTGGAGAGCCTGCCGGCCGGGGTGCCCGCGGTCGTGGTCGAGGGCGCGCACGGCGCCGACGTCTCCGCGGTCTGCATCGACCAGGTCGAGGGCGCCAGGCTCGCCACCCAGCACCTGCTCGACCTGGGCCACGAGACGGTCTGGCACGTCGCGGGACCGTCCGACTGGCTGGAGACCGAGGGGCGCGTCGAGGGCTGGCGCTCGACGCTGGAGGCCGCCGGCCGGCCGGTGCCCGAGCCGCTGCCCGGCGACTGGAGCCCGCGCGCCGGGTACGCGGCCGGCCGGCGCCTGGCCGGGATGGACGGGGTCACCGCGGTGTTCGCCGCCAACGACCAGATGGCGCTGGGCGTGCTGCGCGCGCTCAGCGAGGCCGGGGTGCCCGTCCCCGGGCGGATCAGCGTCGTGGGCTTCGACGACATCCCCGAGTCCGAGTTCTTCTCGCCGCCGCTCACCACGGTCCGGCAGGACTTCGACGTGGTGGGCCGCCACTGCATCGAGGTGCTGCTGCGGCAGATCGACGCCGGGCCGGCGGCGTACGAGCGCATGGTGGTGCGTCCCAGCTTCGTCGTCAGGTCCAGCACCGCGCCGGCCCGATAGCCGGCAGGCGAACAGACAACTCTCTGGAGTGCAATGTGAACGCTAACAAGTTCGTGGTCGGAGTGGACTTCGGCACGCTGTCGGGGCGCGCGGTCGTCGTCCGCGTGTCCGACGGCGCGGAGCTGGGCAGCGCCGTCCACGAGTACGCCGAGCGCGTCATCGAGCACACGCTCCCCGGCACCGGCGTGCGGCTCGGCCCCGACTGGGCGCTGCAGTCGCCGCGCGACTGGCTGGACGTGCTGCGCGTGGCCGTGCCCGGGGCCCTGGCCGCCGCCGGGGTCGCCGCCGAGGACGTGATCGGCATCGGCACCGACTTCACCGCCTGCACCGTCCTGCCGACCACGGCCGACGGCACGCCCCTGTGCTTCGAGACGCCCGAGCAGCCGCACGCCTGGCCGAAGTTGTGGAAGCACCACGCCGCCCAGCCGCACGCCGACCGCATCAACGAGCTGGCCGCGCGGCGGGGCGAGAGCTGGCTGCCGCGCTACGGCGGCAAGATCTCCTCGGAGTGGGAGTTCGCCAAGGCCCTGCAGGTCCTGGAGGAGGCCCCCGAGGTGTACGCCAGGGCCGAGCGCTGGATCGAGGCGGCCGACTGGATCGTCTGGCAGCTGTCCGGCGTCGAGAGCCGCAACATCTGCACCGCCGGCTACAAGGGCGTCTTCCAGGACGGGAGCTACCCCTCCGAGGACTTCCTCGCCGCGCTCAACCCGGGCTTCTCCGGCTTCGCCGGCAAACTGGCGACCGGGGTGGTCGGCGACGACGTCGGCGGCGTCACCCTGGCTCCCCTCGGCGGCCTGGCCGGCGTGCTGACGGCGCGGGCGGCCGGATGGACCGGCCTGCCCGAGGGCATCGCCGTGGCCGTCGGCAACGTGGACGCCCACGTCACCGCCGCCGCCGCGGACGCCGTGCGCCCCGGCCAGATGGTGGCCATCATGGGCACCTCCACCTGCCACATCATGCCCAGCGACCGGCTGGCCGAGGTGCCCGGGATGTGCGGTGTCGTCCGGGACGGCATCGTGCCCGGCCTGTGGGGCTACGAGGCCGGCCAGTCCGCCGTCGGCGACATCTTCGCCTGGTACGTCGACACCTTCGGCACCGACGGCCACGAGCGCCTGACCGAGCTGGCCGAGCGCCAGGCTGTCGGCGCGCACGGGCTGGTCGCGCTCGACTGGTTCGGCGGCAACCGCTCGGTGCTCGTGGACCACGACCTGTCCGGCGTGATCGTCGGCCAGACCCTCGCCACCAGGCCCGAGGACGTCTACCGCGCGCTCATCGAGTCCACCGCGTACGGCGCCCGCATGATCGTCGAGACGTTCGAGAAGTCCGGCGTGCCGGTCGAGGAGTTCGTGGTCGCCGGCGGGCTGCTGAAGAACCGCTTCCTCATGCAGGTCTACGCCGACGTGCTGCGCCGCCCGCTGTCGGTCATCGGCTCCGACCAGGGCCCCGCGCTCGGCTCGGCCGTGCACGCGGCCGTCGCCGCCGGCGCCTACCCGGGCATCGAGGAGGCCGCCGCCGCCATGGGCAAGCGCACGCGGGCGGCGTACGTGCCGGACGAGGCCCGCGCCGACGCCTACGACCGCCTGTACGCCCAGTACCGCGACCTGCACGACCACTTCGGGGACGGGCGCATGCTGCACACCCTCCGCGCGATCAGGAACGAGGCCGCCAAGTGAACCACGAGGAAATGAGAGCGACCGTCGCCGGGCTGCACGCCGAGCTGGTGCACTACGGCCTGGTCGTCTGGACCGCGGGCAACGTCTCGGGCCGGGTCCCGGGCGAGGACCTGTTCGTCATCAAGCCGTCCGGGGTCTCCTACGACGAGCTGACCCCGGAGAACATGGTCGTCTGCGACCTCGACGGCAACCTCGTCGAGGGGGCCCACGCGCCCTCCAGCGACACCGCCGCGCACGCCTACGTCTACCGCGAGATGCCCGAGGTCGGCGGCGTCGTGCACACCCACTCGACCTACGCCTCGGCGTGGGCGGCCCGCGGCGAGCCCATCCCGTGCGTGCTGACGGCCATGGCCGACGAGTTCGGCGGCGAGATCCCGGTCGGCCCGTTCGCGCTGATCGGGGACGACTCCATCGGCCAGGGCGTCGTGGAGACGCTCAAGGGCCACCGCTCGCCGGCCGTCCTCATGCAGAACCACGGCGTCTTCACCATCGGCAAGGACCCCAAGGCCGCCGTCAAGGCCGCCGTGATGTGCGAGGACGTGGCCCGCACCGTCCACGTGTCCAGGCAGCTCGGCACGCCGCTGCCCATCGGCCCGGCCCACATCGACCGCCTGTACGACCGTTATCAGAACGTCTACGGACAGAGGAGCCCGCGTTGAACATCTGGTTTCTGACCGGCAGCCAGGGACTGTACGGCGAGGACACGCTGAGCCAGGTGGCCGAGCAGTCGCGGCGCATCGCCGAGCAGCTTCCCGTGCCCGTGCAGTGGCGGCCCGTGCTGACCGACGCCGCCGCGATCAGGCGCGTCATGCTGGAGGCCAACGCGGACGACGAGTGCGCCGGCGTCATCGCCTGGATGCACACCTTCTCCCCGGCCAAGATGTGGATCGCCGGTCTCGACGCGCTGCGCAAGCCGCTGCTGCACCTGCACACGCAGGCCGACGTCGAGCTGCCGTGGAGCTCCATCGACATGGACTTCATGAACCTCAACCAGGCCGCGCACGGCGACCGCGAGTTCGGGTTCGTGCAGACCCGGCTCGGCGTGCCGCGCAAGACCGTCGCCGGGCACGTCAGCGACCCGGCCGTCGGCGCGCGCGTCGAGGCGTGGGCGCGCGCGGCCAGGGGCGTGGCCGAGGTGCGGGCGCTGCGGCTGGCCCGCTTCGGCGACAACATGCGCGACGTGGCCGTGACCGAGGGCGACAAGGTCGAGGCGCAGCTGCGCTTCGGCGTCTCGGTCAACACCTACGGCGTCAACGAGCTGGTCGAGGCCGTGGACGCGGCCTCCGACGCCGACGTGTCGGCACTGGTCAAGGAGTACGCCGAGCTGTACCGGGTGGCCCCCGAACTGCTCGGCGAGCGCCACGAGTCCCTGCGGTACGCCGCCAGGATAGAGCTCGGCCTGCGCGGCTTCCTGGAGCGCGGCGGCTTCCGCGCCTTCACCACGAACTTCGAGGACCTCGGCGGCCTGCGCCAGCTCCCCGGCCTGGCCGTGCAGCGCCTGATGGCCGACGGCTACGGCTTCGGCGGCGAGGGCGACTGGAAGACCTCGGTCCTGCTGCGCACCCTCAAGGCCATGAAGCCGGGCGGCACGTCGTTCATGGAGGACTACACCTACGACCTGACGCCCGGCAACGAGCTCATCCTCGGCGCGCACATGCTGGAGGTCTGCCCGTCCATCGCCGCCGGGACGCCGTCGTGCGAGATCCACCCGCTGAGCATCGGCGGGCGGGAGGACCCGGTGCGGCTGGTGTTCGACGCCGCGCCCGGCCCCGGCATCGTCGTCGGCCTGGCCGACATGGGCGACAGGTTCCGCCTGGTGGCCAACGAGATCGACGTCGTCGCGCCGCCGCAGCCGCTGCCGAAGCTGCCCGTGGCCCGCGCCGTCTGGTCGCCGCGGCCGAACCTGCGCACCTCGACCGAGTCGTGGCTGACCGCCGGCGCGCCGCACCACACCGTGCTGTCCACGGCCGTCGGGCGCGAGGAGCTGGCGGACCTGGCCGACATGCTCGGCGTGGAGCTGCTGGTGATCGACAAGGACACCACGACGGCGCAGTTCACCAAGGAGCTGCGCTGGAACCAGGCGTACTACCGGCTCGCCCAGGGCTTCTAGTCCTCCGGCGGCTTCTTCGGGGCGTTCCTGCGCTGCTCCTCGGCACGTTCGCGGCAGCGGCGCAGGAACTCCGCGTCGTCGTCGGGGTCGGTGGCGGCGAACCGCCCCGGGCGGTCGTACTCGGGGAACGCGCTCGGCCGCGAGGTCGCCTGCGGGGCACGTTCGGGACGGCCGGCCACGAGCCAGATGACCGAGCCGACCAGCGGGAACAGCAGGACCACCAGCACCCATACGATCTTGGGCAGGTTCCTGCAGACCGCGTCCGGCGTGGTGATCACGTCGAAGAGGCAGTAGAGCCACAACACGAGGGTGGCCAGGCCCATGGCCTCGGACAGATACAGCACGGGGCCGAACGTAGTGACGGGCGGGGGAGACGGCAAGGGAAACCGGATGAATAGGGTGAAGCCGTGATGTTGACCAACTGGGCGGGCAACACCGCCTTCCGGGCGCGAGCCGTCCACCACCCCGCCTCGCTCGACGAGCTGCGCGGCCTGGTGGCCGGGAGCGACCGGGTGCGGGCCCTGGGCAGCGGTCATTCCTTCAACGACGTCGCCGACACCACCGGCGACCTCGTCGTGCTCGACCGCATGCCCGCGACGATCGAGATCGACAGCGCGGCGCGCAAGGTCCGGGTCGCGGCCGGCACCACGTACGCGCGGCTGGCCGAGGCGGTGCACGCGGCCGGGTTCGCGCTGGAGAACATGGCCTCGCTGCCGCACATCTCGGTCGCCGGCTCGGTCGCGACCGGCACGCACGGCTCCGGCGACGCCAACCGCTGCCTGGCCGCCGCCGTGTCCGGGCTGGAGCTGGTCACCGCCGACGGCTCGCTGCTGTCGTTGTCCCGCGGGGACGACGACTTCGCCGGCGCGGTCGTCGCGCTGGGCGCCCTCGGCGTCGTCCACACGCTGACGCTGGACCTCGTACCGGCCTTCGAGCTGCGCCAGTACGTCCGCGAGGGCCTGACGCCCGACGCGCTCGACGGGTTCGACGACATCATGGCCGGCGGCCACAGCGTCAGCCTGTTCACCGACTGGCGCGACACCAGGATCTGGCTGAAGCGCCGCGAGGAGTTCACCGCCGGCTCCTGGCACGGCACCCGCCCCGCCCCCGAACCCCGCCACCCGCTGCCCGGCATGCCCGCCGACGCCTGCACCACGCAGCTCGGCGTGCCGGGCCCCTGGCACGAGCGGCTGCCGCACTTCCGGCCCGACGCCCCGCCGAGCGGCGCCGGTGACGAGCTCCAGTCGGAGTTCCTGCTGCCCCGCGCGCACGCGGTCGCGGCGCTGCGCGCGCTGTACGCCGTCGGCGACCGCGTCCGCCCGGCCCTGCAGATCTCGGAGGTGCGCACGATCGCCGCCGACGACCTGTGGCTCAGCCCGTTCCGCGACCGTGACAGCGTCGGCGTGCACTTCACCTGGATCAGGGACGTCGCCGCCGTGCTCCCGGCGATCGATCTGGTCGAGCGGACGCTCGCCCCCTTCGACCCACGGCCCCACTGGGGCAAGCTGTTCATCCGCCGCCCCGCCTGCCCCGCCGGTTTCCGCGAGCTGGCCGGGCGGCTGGACCCGGCGGGCAAGTTCGCCAACGACTTCGTCCGGCTACTGCTGGGGGAGTAGCGGGCCGCGCCGGGCGTGCGCCCGCCGTCGTAGCGGGCCACCGGTCCGGCGGACGATGTGCCGGCCGGGCCGTCGCGGCATCGTGGAGCGCATGACCGATCACCCGTTCAGATTCGGGGCCGTCGCCGGTTACGCCCCCACCGCGCAGGCCTGGACCGGGCTGGCCCGCAGGGTCGAGAGCCTGGGCTTCTCCACCCTGCTCGTCCCCGACACGCTCGGGACGCTGTCGCCGTTCGCCGCCGCGGCCGCGGCCGCCGCCGTCACCACGACGTTGCGCGTCGGCACGTACGTGGTCAGCGCCCCGTACCGCACCCCCGAGACCGTCGCCTGGGAGACCGCCACCCTGCACACGCTCACCGGCGGACGCTTCGAGCTCGGGCTGGGCGCCGGCCGTCCGGGCGCCGAGCAGGACGCGGCGGCGCTCGGCGTGCCGTTCGGCACCCCGGCCGAGCGCGTGGCCCGCCTGGCCGCCACGATCGACGCGGTCAAGGACGTGCCGATCCTGGTCGCCGCGACGGGCGCCCGCGTGCTGGGCCTGGCCGCGCGCAAGGCGGACACGGTGGCGCTCGGCGTGCCGCCGCAGCACACCGAGGACCAGCTCGCCGCCAAGCTGGACGAGCTGTACGAGCTGGCCGGCGACCGCTTCCACGACCTGGAGCTCGGCATGAACCTGGTGGCCGCCGGCGGCGAGCCGCCCGCCTGGCTGGCCGGCCGCTTCGGCCCGCTCGGCCCCGAGGCCACCGGCCTGCTCACCGGCGCCCCCGACGAGATGGCCGACGTCCTGCGGCGGCGCAGGGACCGGCTCGGGATCTCGTACGTGACGGTGAACGCCCAGTTCGTCGACGCCTTCGCGCCCGTCGTGGAACGGCTGGCCGGTACCTGACGGAAGCTGACAGGTAAGAGTGACACGATGGCTCCCATGACCGCACAGGGAACCTTCGACACCGCCGGCTGGGACGCCAAGCCGCCCTTCGACGACCGCGACGGCGTCGCGCTCGGCCTCGTCAGCATGACCAAGACCTTCCACGGCGACCTGACCGGGACGAGCGTCGTCCATCTGATGGTGGCCTCGACCCCGGTGGAGGACTCGCGCGCGTACGTGGCGATGGAACGCATCGAGGGCACCCTGGAGGGCCGCAAGGGCGGCTTCGTCGTGGCGCACCAGGCGCTGAGCGACCGCGGCGGGCAGTCGCTCACCATCACGATCGTGCCCGACTCGGGCGTGGGCGAGCTGACCGGCATCACGGGACGGATGAACATCACCATCGCCCCGGACGGCTCGCACTCCTACACCCTGGACTACGAGCTGCGGGAGAGAGAGTGACCCGGGCGAACACCCGGGTGGATGAGGGGTGGAGCTATGGGGATTCGAACCCCAGACCTCCTCCATGCCATGGAGGCGCGCTACCAACTGCGCCATAGCCCCTTGCTGCGGTCACAAGTGTATCGGACTCCGGGACCCGCGACACACATGCGCGTACCAGGCATACGCTGAGTCAAATCTTGCTACTCTCCGTGCCATGTCCAGCGTGCAGGCCGTCCCGTTGACCCCGCGGTGCGCGAAGATCCTCGCCGCTCGTGAGCATGCCGTCGTCGAGGTCAGCGCGTTCAACGGGTTCTTCACCCTGCGGGCCATCCGCAGCCTGCTGGAGTGGGCGACCCGCACGTTCACCGGCGTGCACGTGCTCGTGCCGGGCGTCGAGCTGGCCGGCACGCTGGTCGCGCGCGGGCTGCCGTCCGGGGCGGCGCTGATCAAGGCGCGGTCGGCGGCCAACAACACGCGCAACCGGGTGATCCGGGTGCTCGAAGGCATGGGCGCGGCCAACGCCACCGTCTTCGACTGGAACGAGCTGGCCGGCAACCGCGCCTACCGGCGCTCCCGTCGGGAGCTGGAGCGGCTGGCCGCCAAGGACGCGGCGTTCCGCGCGCGCTGCGTGGCGGCGGTGCTGCCGATTGTCGGCGGCCGGGAGCTCACCCCCGAGCAGGCCGCGAACGCGCTGCCCTTCCTGCTGGCCGGGCTGCCGCTGGTGCTGAACAGCCCGGCGATCCTGCGCACGGGCTCGTCGGTGTTCTGCCACCCTGAGCCCATGCCGCTGGTGGGGGAGCTCTACGCGGGCACACTGCCCGTCTCGCGCTCGCCCCACCAGGGCTTCGTCGCCTCCCGGCCGGCCCCCGACCCTGCCTGACCCCGGCGGGCGGTCAGTCGACCGAGCGGGCCATGTCGATCAGCTTGACCAGCTCGGCGACCATCGGGTCCTCCGAGCTCCCCGACAGGCGCTCGGCGTGCTCGCGCAGCGCCGGCAGGTCCAGGCCGAACGCCTTCCTGTCGCGCAGGTAGACCGCGAAGGCCGCGACGACCACGTCCACCTGCAGCCGGATCGGCGTGCCGGTCCAGATCGAGGGCTTCAGGTCGTCGGCCCGCAGCGACTTGCCGGCCTCGGAGGCCGCCCGGGTGTCGGGGTCCAGCCAGCGCACGGTCGCCTGGGCGAGCTGTCCACGCGCGCCCGGCTTGAGGTGGAGGGCGTACAGGGCCGTGACCGAGTGGCCGGGGCCGATCTCGCCGCCGTCGCGGCTGTCGTCGCGGAACTCCTCGGCCGACATCGCGCGGTTCTCGTAGCCGATGAGCTGGTAGCTCTCCACGACCGAGGGGTTGAAGACGACCTGCGCCTTGGCGTCGCGGGCGCGCACCTCGATGGTGGCCGGGAGCTGGGTGGTGAAGACCTTCTCGGCCTCCTGCTCGGAGTCCACGTAGACGGCCATGCCGTCGCCGTTGTCGGCGAGCTGCTCCATCAGCTCGTCGCCGTATTCGCGGCCGACGCCGACGGTGAGCAGCGTGACCTGCTTGCCCGCGTACTCCTTGACCTGCTCCACGATGGTCCGCCACTCGGTGTCGCCCTGGTTGGCCAGGCCGTCGGAGAGCAGGACGACCCGGTTCGTGGCGGCGGCCCGGAACGCCTGGGACGCCTCCCGGTACCCGGTCAGGACGCCGCTCTGCAGGTTCGTGCCGCCGGCGGTGGCCAGCTCGTCCACCGCGGCGTGGAGCTGGCTCCTGGCGGTGAGCGGCGTCATGGAGGCCAGCACCTCGGCCTCGTCGCTGAAGGCCACGAGCGACACCTGGTCGCCGGGCGCGAGCTGGTCGAGCAGCTTGTGCAGGGCCGACTTGACCAGGTCCAGGCGGCCGGTCTCGGCCATCGAGCCGGACACGTCGACCACGAACGTGAGGTTGGCCGGACGGCGCGCGCCCGGGTCGGAGGCGCGGGTCTGCAGGCCCACGCGGAGCACGGCCTCGTCGCGGGCGGGCAGCCGCGCGCCGTCCACGTGCACGGCGAAGCCGTCGTCGGAGGGCTGTGGGTAGTCCTGCCCGAAGGCGTTGACCCACTCCTCGGGGCGGATCTCGCCGGGCGCGGGCCAGCGGCCTTCCTGGAGCGTACGGCGGGCGTAGCCGTACGAGGCGGTGTCCACGTCCAGGGCGAAGGTGGAGATCTGCGCCGTGGTCGTGTCCTTCTCGGATTCCTGGGTGCCGGCCGGGGGCGCGCTCGGCGCGGGCTGCCGCTGCGTGTCGGACAGGGGGGCCCGCGCGGCGCTGCCGCTGGACGATCCGCCGGAGCCGCCGCACGCGGCGAGTCCGAGAAGCGCGGCGAGCCCGACGCTGATGGCCAGGGGACGAATGGCTAAGGGGCGACATCTCATCGCAACCACCTCCGCGTCCTATGACGGAGATCCGTGTGGCAGCGGCCGGGCCGGAGACGCAAGCGAGCACAAACCGCGATCGTCACGTGATCAGTTGTGACAGATCAGAATTGATGGGATGGGCGGGGATGTGCGGCGCGGACGGTCGCGCGGGCCCGGAGGCGGCCGCCGTCGCCCCGTCGTTACCGGCCGTCGCCCGGTCGTTATCGGCCTTCGCCCGTTCGTCGGCCGGTCGTCCTCACCAGTGGAGCAGGAGCAGCTCGGCGGAGAAGCCGGGCCCCAGGGCCATCAGGACGGCGGGCCGGCCGGAGTGCCCGCGGGTCTCCTGGAGCACGTGGAGCACCGAGACCGACGACAGGTTCCCGTACGTCCGCAACGACCGCCACGTCACGTCCAGCGCCCTGGGGTCGAGGTCGAGGCTCTGCACGATCTTGTCGATGACCTTGGGGCCGCCGGGATGGCAGATCCACGTCGGCACCTGGTCGGGGGTCAGGCCGTAGTCGGCCAGGAAGGCCCTGATGTCGTCGGCCAGCACCTGGTCCACGAAGTGGGTGAGGTCGGCGTCGAGCACGATGTGGAAGCCGTGGTCGCCCACCTCCCATCCCATCAGGTGCTCGGTGTCGGGGTAGAGCCTGCTGCGGGTGGCGACGACCTCGGGGCCCCGGCCGCGCCCGGTGGCGACGACGGCCGCCGCGCCGTCCCCGAACAGGCCGCTGGCGATCATGTTGGCGATCGAGGAGTCGTCGCGCTGGATGGTCAGCGAGCACAGCTCCACGCACACCAGCACGGCGGCGTGGTCGGGCCAGCCGCGCAGGTAGTCGTGCAGACGTGACAGGCCCGAGGCCCCGGCCGCACAGCCGAGGCCGAACACGGGCACCCGCTTGACGTCGCCGCGCAGCCCGAGGCGCTGGGCGAGCCTGGCGTCCAGCGAGGGCGTGGCCAGGCCGGTGGTCGAGCAGAACAGCAGGTGGTCGATCTTCCCCGGCGGCACGTCGGCCTTTTCGAGGGCGCCTCGGACGGCCTGCTCGCCCAGGTCGAGGGCGATCTCGACGTAAATGGCGTTGGCGCGGGCGAAGGAGTCGAGCTTGGTGTAGCCGTCCAGCGGGAGTGCGAGGTTGCGGCCCACGACGCCGGTGGCCGCGTGGAAGCGCCGCAGCAACTCCTCGTCGCAGTCCGTCAGACGGGAGAACGCTTCGGTGATCTCCGCCTGCTCGTAGCGGTGATCGGGGAAAACGGTCTCTACCCCCGAAATATGCATATATCACTCCTGCCGCAGGGAGGGGAGCGCTAACCTGCTCGCGCCGGATATGGGCGGTTAATATGCGTATGTGCCGCTTCCGACCTCCGGCCGACCGCCCATGATCTCCGCCGCCCCGCTCCCGGCCCCCGTTCCGCTTCCGGCCCCCGCCCGGCTGCCGGTTCCCGCCCGGTTGCCCACGGTCGCCGTGCTGGCCTTCGACGGGATGGCGCCGTTCGAGCTGGGGTGCGTCGTGGAGTTCTTCGGGCTGCCCCGGCCCGAGCTGGACGTCCCCTGGTACGACCTGAAGGTGTGCGCCGAGACCGCCGAGCCGCTGCGCGTGGTCGGCGGGTTCACCATGCAGGCCGCGCACGGGCTCGACGTCCTGGCCGGGGCCGGGACGGTGATCGTGCCCGGCGTGGCCGACGTCCGGGGCGAGGTCTCCGGCGAGCTGGTCGAGGCGCTGCGCCAGGCCCACGGCCGGGGCGCCCGGATGGTGTCGATCTGCTCCGGCGCGTTCGCGCTGGCCGCCGCCGGTCTCCTGGACGGCCGCGAGGCCACCACCCACTGGAGGTACGCCGACCTGCTCCAGCGGCGTTTCCCCGCCGTCCGCGTCAACCCCTCGGTCCTGTACGTGGACGGCGGCGACGTGCTGACCAGCGCGGGCAGCGCCGCCGGCCTCGACCTGCTGGTCCACCTGGTACGCACCGACCACGGGCCGAACGTGGCCAACGCGGTCGCCCGCCGTCTGGTCGTCGCGCCGCACCGGGAGGGCGGTCAGGCCCAGTTCATCGAGGCCGCCGTCACGCCGGTGGCCGACGACGGCGGCGTGGCCAGGGCGATGGGATGGGCGCTCGACCACCTGGCCGAGCCGATCGGCGTGGCGGACCTGGCCGCGGTGGCGCACATGTCGCAACGCTCGTTCATCAGGCACTTCAAGCGGCAGACCGGGACCAGCCCGCTGCGGTGGGTGATCTCGCAGCGGGTGGCCGCGAGCCTGCCGATGCTGGAGTCGACGGCGGCGCCGGTGGAGGAGGTCGGGGCGGCGGTCGGGTTCGAGAGCCCGGCGACGTTCCGCCACCACTTCACCCGCGCGATGCGCACCTCCCCTTCCGCCTACCGCCGCGCCTTCGGCCCCTGACTCAACCTTTCGCCGTGTGGCTGGGGAGCAGGCCGTCCACCAGGGCGCGCAGCCCCAGCTCGTAGGTGTCCGCGGCGGTGAGCTCGGCCCAGCGGCCGCCCAGTTCGGCCAGGCGGGGCAGGGCCGCCGGGTCGAGGCCGGCGAAGACCTGGTCGCGGTAGGTCGGCCGGCCCTCCTCGCGCCTGCGCCCGGCCGCCGCGCGGATGGTGATCTCGCCGGCCGTGTAGTGCCAGATGATGCGGTAGAGGTGCACGGCGCGCTCGGCCGTCAGGCCCGCGTCGAGGGCCGCGTCGATGATCTTCTCCGGGTACCACAGCGCGCCGACCGCGAGCAGGTCGTCGGCGCGCAGCACGTCCACCGCCCAGGGGCAGCCGGCCACCCCGTCGCGCATGGCCAGGGCCACCACGACCACGCGTTCGCGCGGGTCGGCGGGCAGGTCGGGGCGCGGCAGCCCGGCCGCGTACTCGTCGAGCAGGAGCAGCAGGAGCTCCTCCTTGTCGCGGACGTGGTGGTAGAGCGCCATCGGCGTGCTGCCGACCTCCTTGGCCAGCCTGCGCATGGTCAGCCCGCCGACGCCGTCGGCCTCGATGACCCGGTGCGCCGCTGCCACGATGTCGGCCCGCGAGATCCGGGGCGGCCTTCCAGTGCGTGCGGGCATGCCGTCATGTTACTTTCTATACATGTATAAAAAGACATCGCCGTGGACGGCGGTGGTGGTCCTGGCGTTCGCCGTCGCCGTCGGGTCACTCCAGATGACCGTCGTCGTCCCGCTGCTCCCGCTGCTCCAGAGGCAGTTCGGCGCGTCGCCCACCTCCGTCTCCTGGACGCTCACCGCCGGCCTGCTGTCCGGCGCGGTCGCGATCCCGCTGCTGTCCCGGCTCGGCGACATGTACGGCCGCCGCGCCGTCGCCATGTCTGCGCTCGCCTTGCTGGTGGCCGGTTCGGCGGTCGCCGCGCTGTCCGGCACGCTCGGCGCGGTCGTCACCGGACGGGCGCTGCAGGGCGTGTCCGCCGCGCTGCTCCCGCTGGCCATGGGGCTGGCCAGGCAGGCGGTCCCCGCCCAGCGGCTGGCCACGGCGATCGGCGTGCTGAGCGCCACCATCGGCGTGGGCAGCGGCGGCGGCATGATCCTGGCCGGGCTGGTGGGCGGCGACCACCGGGCCATGTTCTGGATCCTGGCGGCGCTGGGCGCGCTGAGCCTCGTCCTGGTGGCGGCGCTGGTGCGGGAGGCGGCGCCGGCCGGGCGCGCGGGGCGTCCCGACCTGGTGGGGGCCGTGCTCGTCGCCGGGTGGCTGGTCTGCCTGCTGCTCGCGATCAGCAAGGGCGGCGCCTGGGGCTGGACGTCGCCGCCGACGCTGGGGCTGCTCGCGGGGGCGGTCGTGCTCGCGGTCGCGTGGGTGGTCACGGCCCGGCGTACCGCCTCGCCGCTGATCGAGATCCCCATGCTGCTGCACCGGGGCACGGTCGGGGCCACGGTGGCCTCGTTCCTCATCGGGTTCGCGCTGTTCGGGGCGATCACCACGTTGTCGGCGGTCGCCCAGGGCTCTCTCGGGGCCTCGGTGCTGCAGGTGGGGCTGTACCTGCTGCCGACCACGGTGCTGATGCTCGCCGTCTCGATGCTGGCCGGGCCGCTGATGCGGCGCTTCCCGGCCGCGGCGCTGGTCTCCGGCGGCTCCGCGCTGGTCACCGCCGCCGCGGTGTGGCTGGCGGTCTTCCGCGACACCGCGGCCGACCTGTACGGGGCCGCCGCCGTCCTCGGCCTCGGCGTCGGCCTGGTGTACGCGGCGCTCGGCACGATGGCCGTCGAGCACGTCGAACCTGCCAAGACCGCGGCGGCCGGAGGGGTGAACGCGCTGGTCAGGGTCGTGGGCAGCAGCCTGGCCGGAGCCGTCGGCGCGGCCGTGTCGGCCGCCGGGGGAGCGGGCTGGAGCTTCGGCGTCGCCGCCGGGGCCGCCCTGCTGGCCGCCGTGTTCGCGGCCGTCCACCGGGCGAGGGCGGTGGCGTGGGCATGAGCGAGGAACAGCGCCTGATCGCGTGGGGCGACGAACTGGTCAAGCTGCACGACGGCTTCCGGCGGGAGCTGGCACGCCTGCGGGCCGGCGGCGACGGCTTCGACCTGCGTACGCACTGCCTGGCGTTCTGCGACGCCCTGCACGCCCACCACGAGGGGGAGGACGCGGTGCTGTTCCCGCACCTGGCCGCCGAGCGTCCCGAGCTGGCCGACGTCCTGGCCCGGCTGGGCGCCGAGCACCGCGTGGTGGCCCGGCTGGTCGCCCGCGTCCGCGACCTGGCCGGCACGGACGCCGGCGCGGGCGACGAGCTCGACCGGCTGGCCGCCGAGCTGGAGGCCCACCTGGACTACGAGGAGGAACAGCTCGTCCCGTTGCTGAACGGCATGACCTCGATGCCCGAGAACCTCTGAGCCCGCCGCCCGTCGTCAGCGGGTGACGGGCGGGTTGAAGCGGTGGTGTTCCGGCGGCGTCCAGCCCGCCCCGACCGTGCCGTCCACCTCCGTGTACGCGGTCAGCTCGAACCGCACCGACCGCTGCTCCGCGGTCCAGTCCACCTCCGCCCGGCCGGTCAGGTGGAGGGTCCGGCCGGCGTCCCAGTCGACGAACAGCAGCCCGGCGGCCGGGTCGAGCTCCAGGTTGCCGAGCGTCATGTACATGGAGTTGCCGACGTAGTCCGGGAACTCCAGCGACCCCGGCCCGGTCACCCGGACGAACCCCGGGTTGCCGCCGCGATGGGAGACGTCGGCCCCCAGGCCCGCGGCGCGGGTGGCGATGAAGAACGTGTCGGCCCGCTCGATCCACCCGACGTGGTCCGGCGCGAGCCGCGTCCCGCCGCCGACGACCTCCGGGACGCCGGGCGCGGCAGTGGGCTCGCGGGCCTGGATGTACTTGGGGCAGTTGGCGTACACCTGCTCCGTCCAGATCACCAGGCCGCCGCCCGCCTGCACGGCGGTGCCGTTCACGCGCATCCGGCGCCGGGTGTGCGGCTCGATGGCCAGCAGCCCGATGTCGCGCTCCGCCGTGAACAGGCCCCGCAGCGGCGCCGCGGGCAGGGCGCGGACGGTGATCGTGCGGTCGTCGTCGGCGTCGGCGAACCCGGGCGGCCCGGTCAGCACGTCGGCCCACACCTGGCCGAGGTCGTCGGCCGCGCCCGCGACCAGCAGGTGCTGCGCCCGCAGGAACGCGGCGGCCACCTCGGGGATCTCGGGCCGGGTGCGCGAGCTGCCGAACGCGCCCGGCGTCCGCACCCCGGCGCGGGCCTGGACGGCGATCTCGCCTGGATGTCTCATTTAGAAGAATCCGCAGGTGGGAGCGCCGGCGGTGGGAGCGGGACGGTCGCCCGCCGCGCCGGGGGCGGAGATCTCCAGCCGGATGCCGTCGGGGTCCTCGAAGAACACGCCGCCGGAGGAGGCGCCCTCGCCGTGCGGGACCACGCCGTCGTGGTGCAGCTTCGCGCCGACCTCCCTGACGACCTGCTCGGCCCTGCGCACCGCGTCGAGGTCCGCCACCTGGAAGGACAGGTGGTGCAGGCCGGGCAGGGCGGTGGGGAAGCGGCCGTCGCTCTGCTGCCAGAGCGTGACGACGAGCTCGCCGTCCTGGGCGAGGAGGGCGTAGCGGCGGCCGTCCTCGGCGGACTCGTGGGCGACGGTGAAGCCGAAGACGCGGCCGTAGAACTCCTTCGACCTGTCGAGGTCGGTGACGTTGAGCCCGACGTGCCCGGTCCGGAATGACATACGACTCTCCTCGTCTAACGGTTGCACGACTGATTAGCCGTTAGAAATCAATATAACGGCAAAAGTAGGTCGTTGGCGTTAGAGGGGGCTATTTCTTGTGCTCCCGGTAGTGCCGCGCCGCCCGCGCGCGGTTGCCGCACGCCGGTGAGCACCACTCCTGGCGCGGGTGCTCCTTGACGAAATAGAGCACGCAGCGCGGGGCCCCGCAGGTGCGGAGCAGGGCGCGGTCGGGCCCGGCCAGGAACTCCACCGCCGCGACGGCGAGCCGCCCCCGCAGGCGCGTGGACGGGTTCGCCTTGGTCGCGGGGGCCATGGTCAGCGCCGGCTCGCCGGTCCACGACAGTTGCGGGGCCGTGGGGGCGGCCAGGGCGGTCGCGTTGACCAGGGCCAGCGACTCGGCGAAACCGGGCAGGCCGGCGGCGTCCGCGACGCTCGGCGGTGCCGGGGCGATGGCCCTGGCCAGCAGCGCCCGGACGGCCTGGCGCAGCCGTACGGTCTGCTCGCGCAACTCCTCCGTGGCGGTGAAGCCGGGCGGCACGTCCAGGTCGGCCGCGTGCTCGCGGAGCCATTCGGTCATCGCGGCGGCGTCGCGCAGCCGGTCGACGGGCCCGGAGCGGTCGGCTCTGACCGTGCCGGCGAACTCCATGGTCAGCGTGGTGGACATGCCTCCAATCTAACGCCTGCTCGCTCGTGCGCCCGTTAGGTAAAAAATTGCTTAACCAGAAAGATTGCGTGATCGGAAAAACTGCGTAATCTGAAAGGGTGACCGGATTGAGGGAACGGAAGAAGCAGGCGACCCGCGAGGCGCTGATGGACGCGGCGCTCCGGCTGGCCCTGGAGCGCGGCCTGGAGAACGTCCGGGTGGAGGACGTCGCCGAGCTGGTCGGCGTGTCGCCGCGCACGTTCAACAACTACTTCTCCAGCAAGTACGAGGCCCTCGCCGCCCGCCACACCGACCGCGTCCGCCGCACGGTGGCCGTGCTGCGGGGCCGCCCGGCGGCAGAGCCGCTGTGGGAGGCGCTGATCGCGGCCGTCGCCGAGCCCTGGGAGCACGCCTTGACCAGCCCGGGGCCGCCCGACGCCGACCGGCTGGCCCTCACCAGGCTGCTGGCCGAGGAGCCCGCGTTGCGCGCCGAGGCGCTCAAGGCCCAGTTCGCGGCCGACGGCGAGCTGGCCGCGGCCGTGGCCGAGCGCACGGGCGCCGATCCGGACCGGGACCTCTACCCGCACCTGGTGGCGGCCACCGTGAGCGCCGCTGTGCAGGTGGCCGTCGGCCACTGGCTGCGCTCCGACCCGCCCGTCCCGCTGGTGCCGGTGCTGCGCGAGGCGCTGCACCGCCTGGCCGCGGGGCTGCCCGCCCCCCACCCCCGAACCGAAGGAGACACCCCATGACCGCAGCGGACCCCACGGTCGCCGACGTCGTCATCGCCGGCGCCGGGCCCAACGGCCTGATGCTGGCCTGCGAGCTCAGCCTGGCCGGAGTCCGGCCCGTCGTGCTCGAACGCCTGCCCGTCCGCAGCGACCGGCCCAAGGCCAACGGCATCGTCGGCCAGGTCGTCGGCCTGCTGCACCAGCGCGGGCTGGCCGCGGCGCCCGCGCCGGTGCCGGCGTTCGTCTTCGGCGCCATGCCGCTCGACCTGGCCGGGCTCGACGACAACCCGCTGCGCGCGCTGCACGTCCGGCAGCCGGAGCTGGAGGAGCTGTTCGAGCGGCGGGCCGCCGAGCTGGGCGTGGAGATCCGCCGCGGCCACGAGCTGACCGGCTTCGAGCAGGACGCCGACGGCGTCACGCTCTCCGTGACAGGCCCCGAGGGCCCCTTCGAGCTGCGCACGTGCTACCTGGTGGGCTGCGACGGCGCCCACAGCCTGGTCAGGAAGCGGGCCGGCATCGGCTTCCCGGGAGTGAGCGCGCCCGACGTCGTCAGCCGCACGGCCCACGTCACCGTGCCCGGAGCGGTCGTGCGGCCCGGCACTGCCGAGATGGAGGTGCCCGGCCACGGCACGTTCGTGCTCTACACCTGGCACCGGACCGAGCGCGGCGCGTACGCGATGCTGCCCACGGGGCCGGGCGTGCTCTCGGTCACCGCGATGGAGTGGAGCGGCGAGACCTCCGGCGACGGCGAGGCCCCCGGCGACGACGTGCCGATGACGATCGGCGAGCTGCGCGCGAGCCTGGCCCGCGTGCTCGGGGCCGACCTGCCGCTCGCCCCGCCCACCGGCGAGGGCCCCCACCTGCTCCGGCGGCTGAACGGCCGCGAGACCCGGGTGGCCGACCGCTACCGGGCCGGCCGCGTGTTCGTGGCCGGCGACGCCGCCCACGTGCACTCGGCCATGGGCGCCCCCGGGCTCAACCTCGGCCTCCAGGACGCCGCCAACCTGGCCTGGAAGCTGGCCGCCGAGCTCCAGGGCTGGGCGCCCGAGGGGCTGCTCGACACCTACGACGCCGAGCGCAGGCCCGCCGCCGAGCGGGTGGCCGTGCACTCCAGCGCCCAGCTCGCCCTGGCCGCGCCGGGCCCCGACGTGACCGCCCTGCGCACGCTGTTCGCCGAGCTGCTGGACGACGACGCCAACCGGCGGCGCGTCGCGGCGCTCATGGCGGGCTCCGACCTGCCCTACCCTGCGCCCGGCAGCGCGCATCGCCTCGCCGGCCGGTTCCTGGCCGACCTGCCCGCCGAGCCCGCCTCCCGGGCCCGCCCGCTGCTGCTCGACCGCACCGGCGAGCTGCGCGTGCGCCACGAGCGGGTCGAGACGGTCACCATGCCGTCGTGCCCGGCCGAGGCCGTGCTGGTGCGCCCCGACGGCTACGTGGCCTGGGCAGGCACGCCGGACGAGACGCTGACCGAGGCGCTGGAGACCTGGTTCGGCAAGGGGGTGGAGGTGGCGGCGTAGGCAGCGGCGTGGACGGCGGGCGTGCCGTCAGGCGTTAGTCTGCGGTCAGAACAACATTCTGTGCACAAGGAGAACCTTGCCGGACAACCTCATCTTCCGCCTGCCGCCGACGTTCGAGACGATCGAGGAGGAGCGGCGGCACCGCAAGGAACGGCTCGCGGCGGCGCTGCGCATCTTCGGCAGGTTCGGCTTCGAGGAGGGCGTGGCCGGGCACATCACCGCCCGCGACCCCGAGCTGAGCGACCACTTCTGGGTCAACCCGTTCGGCATGTCCTTCAAGCACGTCAGGGTCAGCGACCTCATCCTGGTCAACCACGAGGGCCAGGTCGTCGAGGGCCGCCACCACGTCAACGAGGCCGCCTTCGCCATCCACTCCCAGGTGCACCAGGCCCGTCCCGACGTCGTCGCGGCCGCCCACAGCCACTCGATCCACGGCCGCGCCCTGTCGGCGCTCGGCCAGACCATCGAGCCCATCACCCAGGACGCCTGCGCCTTCTACCAGGACAACGCGCTGTTCGACGACTACACGGGCGTCGTGACCGACCTGGAGGAGGGCAAGCGCATCGCCGCGACGCTGGGCGGCAACAAGGCCCTCGTGCTGCGCAACCACGGCCTGCTGACGGTCGGCGACACGGTCGACGCGGCCGCCTGGTGGTTCATCACCATGGAACGCTCGGCCCAGGTGCAGCTCCTGGCCAAGGCCGCCGGGCAGGTCGTGCCCATCGAGCCCGACAACGCCGCGCTGACCCACCAGCAGATCGGCAACGACCTGGTCGGCTGGATCAACTACCAGCCGCTGCACGACCAGATCGTGCGCGAGCAGCCCGACCTGTTCGAGTAGGGGCTCTCAGGAGCTGCGGAAGGTGTGCCGGTAGGTCAGCGGCGCGACGCCGACGGCCGCGTGCAGGTGCTGCCGGAGCGAGACCGCCGTGCCGAAGCCGGAGCGCCTGGCCACCTCCTCCACGCCGAGGTCGGTGGTCTCCAGCAGCCGCCTGGCGTGGCGGACGCGGTGGCCGGACAGCCATTTGGCCGGGCTCATCCCGGTCTCCTCGCGAAAGCGCCTGGTGAAGGTGCGCACGCTCATCCTGGCGTGCGCGGCCAGCGCGTTGAGGTCGAGCGGGGCGTCGAGGTGGGCCAGCATCCAGTCGCGGGTCGCGGCGGTGCCGCCGGCGCCGTCGTGCGGCAGGGGGCGCTCGATGTACTGCGCCTGGCCGCCGTCCCGCCAGGGCGGCATCACGCAGCGGCGGGCGGCCCGGTTGGCCACCTCGGTGCCGTGGTCGCGCTTGATCACGTACAGGCACAGGTCGAGGCCCGCCGCCACCCCGGCCGAGGTCAGCACGTCGCCGTCGTCCACGAAGAGCACGTCGGGGTCCAGCTTGACCTGGGGGAACAGGGCGGCGAACCGGGCCGCCTCGCGCCAGTGCGTGGTGGCCGGACGGCCGTCCAGCAGGCCCGCCGCGGCCAGCACGAACGCGCCCGTGCAGATCGACATGATCCGCGGCCGGTCCTGCAGGGCGGCGCGCAGGGTGTCGGTGATCGTGCCGTCCTTCATCGCCCGGCCCGCGTGGATGCCGGGGACCAGCACCGTGTCGGCCGTGTCCAGCACGTCGAGGTCGTGGTCGGGCAGCACGGTGTAACCGGCCGTGCAGCGGACCGGCTCGCGGTCGGGGGAGCAGGTCACGACCTCGTAGAGCTTCTCGCCGTCCGGCGTCTCGGCCGACTCGAAGACCTGGCCGGGCACGCCGAGGTCGAGCGGGGCGAAGTGGTTCAGCACGACGACCGCGACACGATGGGCTGCCATGGCCCGATTCTTGCACATATTGGCTTTCGGGCCACTCGCGCCGTCAAAATGCGATGAATCAGGATTGGCGCATGACGTTGAGCACCACCCCCACCCCCACGCGGACCCGCAGGATCCACCGCGCCTGGTGGGTCGCGGCCGTGGCCTTCGTGGCCATCCTCGGCGCGGCCGGCTTCCGCGCCACCCCCGGCGTGCTGATCACCCCGCTGCACGACGAGTTCGGCTGGAGCAGAGGCACGATCTCGCTGGCCGTGTCGATCAACCTGGTGCTCTACGGGCTCACCGCGCCCTTTGCCGCCGCGCTGATGGACCGCTTCGGCATGCGCCGCGTGGTGTCGCTGGCCCTGCTGCTGGTCGCGGTGGGCAGCGGGCTCACCGTGATCATGACGGCGAGCTGGCACCTGCTGCTGTTCTGGGGCGTGTTCATCGGGCTCGGCACCGGGTCGATGGCGCTGGTGTTCGCCGCCACGGTGACCGACCGCTGGTTCGTCCGGCACCGGGGGCTCGTCACCGGCATCCTGACCGCGGCGGGCGCGACCGGGCAGCTCATCTTCCTGCCCGTGCTGGCCTGGCTCGCCGAGGGGCCGGGCTGGCGGGTGGCCTCCCTGACGGTGGCCGGCGCCGCGCTCGCGGTGGTGCCGTTCGTCTGGTGGTTGCTGCGCGACCACCCCGAGGAGGTGGGCACGACGGCGTTCGGCACCGAGGCGGGCGCCGTACGGACCGGGCCGGCCGGCGGGAACGCGGCGGCGCGGGCGCTGACGGTGCTGCGCTCGGCCGCGCGCACGCGGCCCTTCTGGTTCCTCGCCGGCGGCTTCGCGATCTGCGGCATGAGCACGAACGGCCTGGTCGGCACGCACTTCATCCCCGCCGCGCACGACCACGGCATGGCCGAGCCGGTCGCCGCCGGCCTGCTCGCCATCATCGGGATCTTCGACATCGCCGGGACGGTCGCCTCCGGCTGGCTCAGCGACAAGGTCAACCCCAAGCTGCTCCTCGGCGTCTACTACGGCCTGCGCGGCCTGTCGCTGATGCTGCTGCCCGGCCTGTTCGCGGCCACCACCGAGCCCAGCATGCTGATCTTCATCGTGTTCTACGGCCTGGACTGGGTGGCCACCGTGCCCCCGACCGTCGCCCTGTGCCGCCAGATCTACGGCCAGGACGGCGCGGTCGTGTTCGGCTGGGTGTTCGCCTCCCACCAGGTGGGCGCCGCCGTCGCCGCCGTGGGCGCCGGCCTGACCCGCGACCACCTCGGCGCCTACGACCTGGCCTGGTACGCCGCCGGCGCCCTCTGCCTGCTGGCCGCGGGAATGTCCCTGGCCATCCGGCATGCTAGACGGTGATGAACGAGACCGAACTGATGGTCCTCCCCCTCGTGGTCAGGATCGAGAGGGCCGCTCCCCCCGAGCGCACCGACGCGCTGGAGGCCGCCGCCATGGCCGTGCTGAGCCTGCTGGACGACCCGGGGGAGTGGGCCGCGGAGCTGCACGCCTGGCAGTCCACCGGCAAGATCCGCAAGGTGGTGCGGCGCGCCAGGGGCGCCGAGTGGCGCAGGGCCGCCGCGCTCCCCGGCCGCACGGTCGAGCACCGCACGGCGCAGGTGCGGGTGCACCCGCCCGTCCCGCTCGACGCCTGGCCCAAGGATCTGGCCCGGCTCCAGGTGGGCGGCACCGAGCTGAGCGACGCCGCCGAGCCCGGCGACCCGCCCGCCGGGCCGCCGGTCCTGTGGGAGAACCCCGCGCTGACCATGTCGGCGGGCAAGGCCATGGCCCAGGCCGGGCACGCCGCGCAGCTCGCCTGGTGGGCCAGCGACGAGGCCGAGCGGGCCGCCTGGCGGGCGGACGGCCTGGCGGTCTCCGTGCGCGCCGCGCCCGGCAGGGACGACTTCGACGCCAAGGTGGCCGCCGGATTGCCCGTGGTGCGCGACGCCGGGTTCACCGAGATCGAGCCGGGTTCGTGCACGTTCGTCGCCGAGGCGCCCTGGCTGCTCGGGCGGGTCGCTAGATCGTGAAGACGTCGGCCAGCACGCCGCCCGCCGGGGTGATCCGGGCGGGCGACGGGCTGTCGTAGACGACCATGAGCCGGCCGTCGGGCAGCACGGCCAGCCCTTCCGGATGGTCGTCGCCGACGCCGTAGGGCAGCTCCAGGACCGTCTCCAGGTCGTGTGCGGGCACCAGCCCGCCGCCCTGCCGCTCCCGCCAGCGCACGACGCGGACCGGGCCGTCCAGGCTCATCGTGGGGCCGGTGAGCAGCAGCAGGTCGCCGCCGTGCGGGCACATGTCCCGCACGCCCAGCCCGCCGAGGTCGAGGAAGTGCTTGCGGTACGGCCCGTCGAGCCGTAACCGGCCGCCGCCGTCGTCCACCGGACGGATCTCCAGCACCACCGCCCAGCCGCGCAGCACCGGCCCGCGCAGCCCGAGGTAGACCCGCTCGCCCACGACCGCGATGCCCTCGATGTCGAGCCCGTTGTCCTTGCCCGGCAGCGCCAGGAACGGCGCCAGATGGCGGTCACCGGCCAGCATGGCGGCGACGTTGCGCTCGCCGGACAGGATCGCGCCGGGCAGCGGGCGCTCGCCGGTGCCGTCCAGCGGCAGGCGGACCAGGATGAACCGGTTCTCCTCGCGGACGACCGTGCCCAGCCTCCTGATCGACTTCTCCGGCGAGCCCGGCTTGGCCTTGCGGCGCTTGAGGCTGTGCGAGCCGACCGCCCACAGATGGCCGTCGGCCCTGGCCAGGCCCTCGATGTCGGCCTCGTCGAAGCGTCCGGCGGGCAGGTTCACGTAGTCGGCCAGGAAGAACGAGCGCTCGTCGCCGTAGTGGTCGCCGGTCCAGGTGAGCCGCTCGACGGTGGCGGTCTCGTCGCCGGCCACCCACAGGCCCGACGGCTCCCACCTGACCGCGGAGAGATTCGTGTGCGTCTGGGCGAACCGGGAGTCCTCGCCGAACCGCAGTTCCACCTGTTCCACCCCGCCATGATTGCACTTCGGTCGCTTCACACACGCAATGGCGGGATATGTCGTACGCTCCCGTCGTGCTCCATGGGGAAGATGAGACCGAGGGTTCACGAGTGAGAACCACAGACCGCCCTGCGAACCCTGTTTCACCGCCCAGGCGCTCCCGCATCGGCGATGTCCGCATGCGGTCGATCTATCGGGGGCTCGCCGTCGTGGCGGCCGTGGCGGTCGGCGCCACGGTGATCGTCCTGGCGCTCCCGTCCGGGCCGGACGAGGTCGTGGCGGGGCCGGTAACCGCGCCGCCGGCCGCACCCGCCTCGTCCGCGCCGGCCCCATCCGCGGCGGCCCCCACCTCGTCGGCCACCCCCACGCCGACGTCGTCCGCCACGCCGACCTCTTCCCTCACGCCGACGTCGGCTCTCACGGCGACCCCGTCGCCGTCGCCGGGCGCCTCGCTCGCGCCCGGCTACACCGCCATGCAGGCCCTGTACGCCGACCCGCGGGTGCCCCGCCTGACCGGCCGGGTCAAGCGGATGGCCCTGCCCCGGCCGGCCAGGCGGCTGATGAAGGACCGGCGCACCGGCCTGGCCGTGCCGCGGCTGGGCAAGCCGTGGAAGACGCACGGGGCGGCGCCGTTCACCAGCAAGCAGGTGCTGCCGGCGGTGCGCGGCGGCAGGCTGCGCGGCATGCTGGTGACCTGCCCGTTGCCGATCATGGAGCAGAAGTCGCCGCGCGACACGGCGCTGCTGGCCGCGCGCTGGACGCTCAACCACCACCCCAAGGGCTCCAAGATCAGCTGGCTCGCCTCACAACGCGTCAAAACCGGATGGATGCTCGTATACCGCGTCAAATACGGCAAACATTCCTCTCGAGCAGCCGTCGTGGTGATGGACGGGGGAATGAGCAAGCCGGGACTTGCGTTCGTCACAGTGCCTGACTCGCAGAGAAAGCGCTGGCGTGATATTGGCCGTGTCGTCTCAGGAGTGCGTGTTCTAGGCTAGAAAGATCATGTATGCGGCGATGTGGGGGAGTGACGCCGTGGAACGCTCTGGACCGCCGCAGGCACCGAACAAGGGCAAGGTCAAGCCGCCCTGGCGCTCGGAAGGCCTGCCCGGTTCGCCAGGCGGGCGGCCGAAGATCAATTGGTGGCGCTTCGTCGTCACCCTGCTCGTCGTGTACGCGGGCTTCTTCGTCGTCTCCTCGCTGGTCGACAACAACTCGGTCGAGACGATCTCCTACACCGAGTTCACCAAGCAGGTCGAGGCGAAGAACGTCAAGGACATCTACGCCCAGGGGCTGTCGGTCGAGGGCGACCTGAGGAGCGCGGCCAAGAACCCCGAGAGCAACGAGTCCTACACCAAGTTCCAGACCGAGATCCCCGCCTTCGCCAACACCGACCAGCTCGACCAGCAGCTCAAGTCGGCCCAGGTGGAGACCACGTCCAAGCCGCTGACCCGCGGTTTCTTCTCCAACCTGCTGCTGTCGCTGCTGCCCGTGCTGCTGCTGGCCGGCCTGTGGATCTGGATCATGCGCCGCGGCGCCAGCATGATGGGCGGCGGCCTGAGCGGGCTCGGCAAGTCCAAGGCCGCCAAGCCGGTCGAGGCCGGCAAGGTGCGCGTCACGTTCGACGACGTCGCCGGCATCGACGAGGTGGAGAACGAGCTCGTCGAGGTCGTCGACTACCTGAAGGACCCCGGCAAGTACCGCAGGCTCGGCGCCAAGCTGCCCAAGGGCGTGCTGCTCGCCGGCCCTCCCGGCACCGGCAAGACGCTGCTGGCCAGGGCCGTGGCGGGCGAGGCCAAGGTGCCGTACTTCTCGGCCAGCGCCTCCGAGTTCATCGAGATGATCGTCGGCGTGGGTGCCTCGCGCGTCCGCGACCTGTTCGAGGAGGCCCGCAAGGTCGCGCCCTCGATCGTGTTCATCGACGAGATCGACGCCATCGGACGGGCCCGCGGCGGCGCGGGCGGCATCGGCGGCCACGACGAGCGCGAGCAGACGCTGAACCAGATCCTCACCGAGATGGACGGCTTCTCCGGCGCCGAGGGCGTGATCGTCATCGGGGCCACCAACCGGCCCGAGATCCTCGACCCGGCGCTGCTGCGTCCCGGGCGCTTCGACCGCACGGTGCAGGTGGGCCTGCCCGACGCGGCCGGACGCACGGCCATCCTGGAGGTCCACTCGCGCGGCGTGCCGCTCGACGGCGAGGTCAGCCTCGACCGCATCGCCAAGACCACCCCCGGCATGACCGGCGCCGACCTGGCCAACCTGGTCAACGAGGCCGCACTCCTCGCCGCCAAGCGCGGCAAGGAGAAGGTCGACATGTCCGACTTCGCGGACGCGCTGGAGAAGCTCCAGCTCGGCGCGGCCCGCAGCATCGTGATGCCGGAGGAGGAGCGCACCCGCACCGCCTTCCACGAGGCCGGGCACGCCCTGCTCGGCATGCTCCAGCCCGGCGCCGACCCGGTCAGGAAGATCTCGATCATCCCCCGCGGCCGGGCGCTCGGCGTCACGCTGTCCACGCCCGACACCGACCGCTACGCCTACGACGAGCCGTACCTGCGCGGGCGCATCACCGGCGCGCTCGGCGGCATGGCGGCCGAGCAGGTCGTCTACGGCATCATCACCACCGGCGCCGAGAACGACCTCGAACAGGTCACCATGATCGCGCGCGGCATGGTGGGCCGCTGGGGCATGTCGGAGAAGATCGGCCCGCTGACCATCCTGCCCAACGACGGCTCCTCGCCGCAGGCGTCGCCGGCCACGCTGGCCACCGTCGACGAGGAGGCCCGGCGCATCGTGGACGAGTGCTACGAGCGTGCCGTCCAGGTGCTCACCGAGAACCGCGAACGGCTCGACGGCATCGTGGCGGCCCTGCTCGAACACGAGACGCTCGACGAGGCGAGCGCGTACGCCGCCGCCGGCCTGACCAGCGGCAGCAAGCAGCCCGCACTCGACTGAGCCCCGGCAGACCCGCCTTTCCCGAGACTTAGCGGAACCCCGGCCTTGCCTCGATCACGGCCGGGGAACGTCTCCCGCGACTCGGATCGGGGGACTGCCTTGACACTGAATGACGAGCTCCTCACCCAGCTCGGCGACTCAGGCGTAGACCAGATCGCCGGCATGCTCGGCACCGACACGGCCACGGCGCGCAAGGTCGTCGAGGCCGTGGCCGGCACCGTGATCGGCGGCATGGCCCGCAACGCCGAGCACCCCGACGGCGCCGAGGCCCTGCGCGGCGCCCTCGACGACCACGTCGACGCCGACCCCTTCAACGGCGACGTCGCCTCGCTGACCCGCGACGGCCACAGCATCCTCGGCCACGTCCTCGGCGGCCAGGGCACCGAACGGGCCGCGGCCGGGCTCTCGCAACTGGCCGGCGTCAGCTCCGGCACCATCATGCGGCTGCTCCCGCTGGTCGCCCCCATGGTCATGTCCCTGCTGGCGGCCCGCGCCGCCAAGGCCAACATGGACGCCTCCGCCCTGGCCGCCGAGCTGCGCGAGGAGCACGCCTCGCTGCCCGGCGGCCTCGGCCACCTGCTCGACGGCCTGCTGAGCGGCATCTTCGGCGGCACCGTCCCGGCCCAGGGCGGCCCGTACGACCCGGCCGACCGGCAGCCCGCGAGGGGCACCCCCAACCACGACTGGTGACCGCGCGGGCCTTCGGTAAGCTGGGACGGTGATCGTTCTGGCCTCTGCCTCGCCCACCCGCCTCACCGTGCTGCGCAACGCCGGCCTCGACCCCAAGGTGATCGTCTCCGGGGTCGACGAGGACGCCTTCACCGCGCATTCGCCGGCGGCGCTCAGCCTCGTCCTGGCCAAGGCCAAGGCGCAGGCCGTCGCGAGCGGGCTGGAGGAGGGGCTGGTCATCGGCTGCGACTCGATCCTCGAACTCGACGGCCGCCCCTACGGCAAGCCCGGCACGCCCGAGGAGGCCGTCGAGCGCTGGCGCATCATGCGCGGGCGCACCGGCCGCCTGGTGACCGGCCACTGCGTGATCGACGTGCCGGCCGGCCGGCAGGCCGCGCAGGTGGCCACCACCGTGGTGCGCTTCGGCCAGCCGTCGGAGGAGGAGATCGCCGCCTACGTCGCCACCGGCGAGCCGCTCGGCCTGGCCGGCGGGTTCAGCATCGAGGGGCGCGGCGGCTGGTTCGTCGAGGGCATCGAGGGCGACCACGGCAACGTGCTCGGGGTGTCCCTGCCGCTGCTGCGCGAGCTGTTCGACGAGCTGGGTTACGCGGTCACGTCGTTCTGGCGCTAGCCTGCCGGGCATGCGATCTCTGCGCGACTTCGCCGCCGGCGTCGGCTTCTTCTTCCAGGGTCTGGGATGGGTGTCGCGGCACGGCCGGTGGTGGCTGTTCGGGCTGATCCCTGCGGTGATCGCGTTCGCCGTCTACGTGACGGCGCTGATCCTGCTCGGCACCCACGCGCGCGACCTGGCCGAGTTCTTCACCCCGTTCGCCGACTCGTGGAGCTGGGCCGACCTGTTCCGCACGCTGGTGGGCATCGCGCTCTTCCTCGGCGGGCTGGCGCTGGCGGTGCTGACGTTCACGGCGCTGACGCTGGCGATCGGCGAGCCGTTCTACGAACGGCTCTCGGCCGAGGCCGACCCGCTGCCCGGCGCGGTGGAGCAGCCGTGGTGGCGTACGCTGCCCCGCTCGATCAGGGACAGCCTGGTCACCCTGTTCTACGTGCTGCTGTTCACCGTGCCGCTGTTCTTCCTGGGGTTCGTGCCGGTGATCGGCCAGACGGTGGTGCCGGTGATCGGCGCCTTCATCTCCGGGTTCTTCCTGACGGTCGAGCTGACCACGCTGGCCCTCGAACGCCGGGGAGTGGCCAGGAAGGAACGCTTCGCTCTGCTGCGCCGGAACATGGGGGTCACGCTGGGGTTCGGGGTGGTGGGGTTCCTGCTGTTCCTGGTGCCGTTCGTGGCGGTGGTGGCCATGCCGGCCGCGGTCGCCGGCGCCGCCCTCCTCGTACGCACCCGCATATCCCCCACCCCGCCCCCCGACCCCACCCCCGACCCCACCCACGTGATCCCACCGGCGTGACCCCCGCCCGCGTGCTCCCAGCGGCCTGACTCCCACCCGCGTAACCCCCAGCAGGCTGGTCCCCACCCGCAGCCCATCCCCTGACCTGCTGGGTTGTTCCACCCGCGCTGCCGTCCACAGGATGAGGTGCCGGAGCGCTCGTCATCCACAGAACCGCGCTCGGACGCTCTCGGGACGTGCCTCCCCGGCACCCTTGACGCTCATGACGACCAACGCCCCGGCCCCCTGCCTCACGCTCACCAGCCCGGCCGACATCCTGGCCGCCGTCCCCTACCTGGTCGGCTTCCACCCCCACGACAGCCTGGTCGTGATCGGCCTCCACCGGGGCCAGGCCAAGGTGGCGGCGAGGTGGGACCTTCCGTTCCCCCGGGGCACCCTCGACCCCCTCACCGGCCTGCTGTCCCGCGAAGGCGTCACCGAGCTGGTCATCGTCGGCTACGGCAGAGGCGACACCGTCACGCCCGCCGTCGACGAGGCCAGGCTGCTGGCCGCCGCATCGGAGATCCGCGTGGGCGAGGCGCTCCGCGCCCACGAAGGCCGCTACTGGTCCTACGTCTGCGACCTGCCCCGCTGCTGCCCGCCGGAAGGCACCCCGTACGACCCGACCACCAGCCAGATCGCCGCCGAGGCCACCGTGCGCGGCCTGGTCGCCCTCCCCGACCGTCGCAGTCTCGAACGCACGATCGCCCCCGCCGCCGGCCCGGTCCGCCTGGCGATGCGTCAGGCCACCGCCACCGCCGTCGCCGAGGTGCGAGCCCGCCTGGTGGCCGCCCCAGACCTGGACACCTTCGCCCGCGGCTACGTCGCCGAGGCGCTCGCCGAAGTCCGCACCACCCTGACCGCCCACGCCCGCGGCGCCCGCCTCGACGACCTCGCAGCCGCCCGGCTGGGCCTGGCCCTGACCGTGATCAGAGTCCGCGACGAGGCCTGGACCATGATGCGCGAGGCCCACCTGCCCCTGTGGAAAGACCTCACCCGCCGCCTGGAGCCCCGCTTCGTCCCGCCGGCCGCCTCCCTGCTGGCCATGGCGGCCTGGCGCACGGGCGACAACATCCTGGCCACCATCGCCCTCGAACGCGCCCTCACCACCGACCCCCACTACTCGATGGCCAACCTCCTGATGCACGCGCTGCAGAGCCTGCTCTCACCCGCCGTCGTGCGAGACCGCCTGCCCACCCCCGCCGAGCTCGACACCGCCATGGGCCCGGCCAACGGCGGCTGGCTGATCCCCATGCTCGGCCTGCTCGACGACGTCCCGTCCCCGCCGGGGCCCGACCGGCACCGGGGGGCGGGTGGGAGCGCATGAAGAAAGGGTGCCGGTGGCCTCCACCAGCACCCTTCCCGCCGGAACTACAGGCTGCCTTCTTCGCGGCGCCGGCGCTCGTTGTACGCACGCATCCGAGGGGGATAGCCCGTCAGCTGCACGTCGTACACCGGTAACGCCAGATCCCTGGCCACCTTGTGGATCACCGCGGGCGACCCGACCCTGCGCCTGGTCCACTCGCCGTCGTCGGCCACCGCCACAGCTGTCGTGTCGGTGGCGAACGTCTCCGGCTCGACGTAGAACTCGACGCCACGCCGCGAACGTGCGAAGGCGATGAGCGCTTCGATGTCGGCATCGGTCGCCTCGCGGTCGAACCGCGCGATCTTCTGCCCGCGCAGCCGACGGATACCGTAGCGGTCTCGCCATCTCATGGATCCTTTTTATACCGTCCGGAGCGCCGGTGTCGGGGATGATCTCGGGGACAGCTCGGGGTTTCTCCCGATGGCACGTCCGGCTCCGAGGACGCAGTATGAAAGTTGACTGCCGAATCCAAGGAGAGGCATGACCATCATGGCTGGGGTACCCAAGACCCCCGGGCCGGGACAGGTGCCGCCAGCTCATCTGCGCGTCACCCACCAGGACCGAGAGCACGTCGTCGAGCACGTCAAGGCCGCCTACGCGGAGGGCCGCTTCGACAAGCTGGAGTTCGACGACCGGCTGGAACGCGCGATGACCGCGCGGACGCACGGCGACCTGATGCCCATCATGAACGAGTTGTACGGGACGATGGCGGTGCCGAGATTCGCGCCGCCGACGCCCCGGCCGGTCCGTCCGCAACGGGCTTCGGAGAGCAACGAACGCGTCCAGGCCGCCTTCGGCCACCTGCTGATGGCCATCGGGATCCCGGTGGTGGGCCCGTTGATCCTGCTCCTCACGGCGGCCAAGACCTCTCCCTACCTGCGGCAGCAGGCGCTGGAGGCCCTGAACTTCCAGCTCACCGTGGTGGGGGTGAGCTGCATCCTGTCAGTCACCGTCATCGGCATCGTGCTGCTGCCGCTGATCTGGGTCGCCGCCGTCGTCCTGGGCATCGTCGGTGGCATCTCGGCCCTGGCCGAAAGCAGCTTCCGCTACCCGCTGACGGTCCGCCTGGTCAAGTAACGCCCGCGGAGAGCGGATGCCGGGGGATCTGAGTCGGAGCTGCGGCATCGGTACGGAGGGACGTCGGGGGACGTCCGGGGACATCGGGGGCGTCCCTGGGAAGTTGGGGGGATTCGGGTCGGGGCCCGAGGCGTCGGAACCGCGGTACGGGGACGTGATTGAGGGGATGTCCGGGGGCCTGCGGGATGGCGGGGACGTCCGGGAATGGCGGGGGATCGGGTATCCGGATCGGGCCCGCGGTATTGGGCCCGCGGTATCGGGGTCGAGGGACGTACGTCGATGGACGTCCGGGGATATCGGGGGATGTCCCCGCTCATTCATGCCCCGGGGAGGGCCCGGCCCGCCCCCCGGGGATGCATGAGCGGGGGCGGGGCCGAGGAGAGGCCGAACGCGGTCAGCGGGCCAGGACTTCGTAGCGGACGGTCATCACGCCCGCCCCCAGGCTGCCGATCGCGTCGAACGCGGCCGTGGAGAGGTCGAGACACCGGCCGCCCACGTACGGGCCGCGGTCGTTGATGCGTACGGTGACCGACGAGCCGTTGCGCGGGTTGGTGACGCGGACACGGCTGCCCAGCGGAAGGGTCTTGTGGGCGGCGGTCATGGCGGAGGGGTTGAAGCGTTCCCCGCTGGCCGTCATCTGGGGCTCGCCGTAGTACGAGGCGCCACACGTCCCGGAGGACAGGACGCGGACCTTCGGCTTCGTGGTCCGGAGCTTGACCGGCTTGACGGTCTTGGTCGTCTTCTTCGCCGTGTCGGACGCCGCTGTGTCGGAGGCGGCCGTGTCGGGGGCCGACGATTCGGTGGCGTCGGGCCGGGCGGCGTCAGGGGCCTTCGGCGCGGGGTTGGCGCCGTGCGGGGCGTTCGGGACGCCCTTCGCGCTGGGCCCCGAAGCGGTGGAGGTCGAGTCGCTGGGGGTCGAAGCCGTGGGAGCCGGGGTGGTGGTCCTGGGCTGGGAGACGTTGGCCGCGACCGGCGGGTTGGGGGTGCCGGTGGAGGTGGTCGCCGTGGCGGCGTCCTTGGCGGCGGCGGTGCTGGGGGCGTCGTTGCCGACGGCGGCCCAGGCGGTGGTCGAGGCGGCGGCCACTACGGCGGCCCCAGCGGCGATGGCGGTCCAGCGGCGCTTGCCCGGGGAGAGCTTGCGGTCGTTGGGGGACGATTTGTGGGAGTGCTGGCCCAAGGTAAACCACGGTCCTAGCTAGGGGGCATGAAAGGGAAAGGCCAGGTCAAGGGGGGTGGGAGGCGTGTGACGGCCTGTCCGCCCGCAAGGGATGGGGGATCCGGCGGGCGAGGAAGAACATATGCGACAAACAGCAGGTAAAGACAACTTAATGCGACATACAGTGACATATCTCACTTAAGGGCGCAAGAGGCTCAGAACGCCGAGCGTACGCCGAGGATCTTGGGGTTTCCGAAGAACGACAGAACTCGTCTAACACCACGCCCCAGACCAATCCGACCTCAGGCCCCACCGAGGGCGAACCTGCTCCGCGGCCGCGAAGGCCCCACCGGACCTGCGATCGGGTGGCAAGGCGGGCAACCCAGTTCGCCGGCCTTCGCATGCTGCTGTGCCTGCTTCTTGGGTGAGCAGTCCGTCATAGGAGGCAGGGGTGGCGAGGTGGGGCGGCGGTCAGCGCGCGGACGTACCATGCGTGCGCGCGGGCGGAATCGATGGCAGCACCAGGGGACCCCTCGTCCACCTCTGAGAGCCGGTCTCCGCGCGCCGGACGGGCGGGTGGGGTCAGAGCATGAGGGAGCGGACGGTGGCGACGGTGTCGGCGTCCTCAGGGCGTTTGTCCGGTCGGTAGCGCAGCACCCGGGCGAAGCGCAGCGCCATCCCCCCGGGGTAGCGCGGTGAACGCTGCACGCCATCGAAGGCGATCTCCACCACCAGTTCGGGCCGCAGCTTGACCGCCCATTCGTCGGTGGGGCCGTCGGCGAGTTCGAGGAAGCGTTCGGTCTGCCAGGCCAGCAGCTCGTCGGTGAGCCCCTTGAACGTCTTGCCGAGCATGACGAACCCGCCCTCGGGGTCGCGCGCGCCCAGGTGGAGGTTGGACAGTTTGCCCTCGCGCCGGCCATGGCCCCACTCGGCCGCCAGGACCACCAGGTCGAGCGTGTGCCGGGGCTTGACCTTGATCCAGCCCGCGCCGCGCCGGCCGGCCGCGTACGGGGAGGACAGGGACTTGACCACCAGGCCCTCGTGGCCCGCCTTGACCACGTCGGTGAAGAACTTCTCCGCCTCGGCCACGTCGGCGGTGATCAGCCGCGGCGTCAGCAGGCCGGGCGGGACGGCGCGGGCCAGGGCCTCCTGGCGCTGCGAGTACGGCAGGTCGAGCAGGTCGGCGCCGTCGGCGCGCAGCGCGTCGAAGAAGAACACGCTGAGCGGGGTCTGCTCGCGCAGCCTGGCGACGTCGGTCTTGCTGGAGACGCGGCTCGCGGTCACCTGGAACGGGTGGGGACGCCCGTCCGGCCGCAGCGCGAGGACCTCGCCGTCGAGCACCAGGTCGGCGGAGTCGAGCCCGAGCACTGCCTCGACCAGCTCGGGCACCTGCGCGGTGATGTCGTCGAGGGTGCGGGTGAAGACCCGCACCTGCGTGCCCGAGCGGTGGGCCTGCACGCGTACGCCGTCGAGCTTCCACTCCAGGGACGCCGGCGAGCCGGCCTTCTCCAGCGCGGCGGCCACGTTGGGCGCGCTCCCGGCGAGCATGGGGGAGACCGGCCGCCCCACCTCCAGCTTGAACGCGTGCAGCGCCGCCACGCCGCCCGTCAGCGCCGCCGCGCCCACGGCGGGCAGCCAGCCGCGCAGGGTGAGCGCCCGCCGCACGTCGGCCGACGGCGCGCCGGACGCCCTGGCCAGCGCTTCGATCATGACGCCGTCGAGGGCGCCCTGGCGCAGCTCGCCGTTGAGCAGCCTGCGCATGAACTGCTGCTCCTGGCTGGTCAGCCCGGCGAACAGCTCGGCGACCAGCGCTCTGCGCGCCGCCTGCGAGCCGGGGCCGGAGACGGCCTTGATCCGGGTCAGCAGCGCGTCGACGGTCGTGAGGGTGGCGGTGGCGGCGAGTTTGGGCTGCGGGACGTCCTCCAGCGAGCGCCAGCCCACGCCGATCTGGCGCTGGGGCAGGTCGCCCGACAGGTAGGCGATGGCGATCTCTGCCTCGTCCGGGCCGACCCGGGCGAGCAGCTCGGCCAGATGCCCGACCTTGCCCAGCCGTGCGGAGGTGCGCGTCACCGCGTCGGAGGTCCGGACCACGTCGATCAGAAGCACACCGCTATCGTGCCTCACCACGCCGACATTTCCCCACCCGATATGTCCCGGGTTTTCCAAAGCAGGGGTAGCCGGGCGGGCCACTGTCCGCGGCCCGCCCGTTCCCGGTCTAGCTGACGCCGAGCAGGTCGACCACGAAGATCAGCGTCTCGCCGCCCTTGATGCGCGGCGGCGCGCCGCGGTCGCCGTAACCGAGGTGCGGCGGGATGACGAGCCTGCGACGGCCGCCGACCTTCATCCCGGCGACCCCGCGGTCCCAGCCCGCGATGACGCGGCCGCCCCCGAGCGGGAACTCGAACGCCTGGCCGCGGTTCCACGACGCGTCGAACTCCTCCCCGGACGAGAACGAGACACCCACGTAGTGGACGCTGACGTTGTGGCCCGGCTTGGCCTCGGGGCCAGTGCCTTCGACGAGGTCGACGATCTCCAGGTCGGCGGGCGGGTTGCCCTCGGGGAAGTCGATCTCGGGCTTCTCGAGTGCCACGAATGTGCTCCTGTTGACGATGACAATAACCCGACGACTCTATGCCGTCGGGGTACGGCCGTCGTTCATGGCCGCCCCTTCTCGGGGCGCCGGGCCGCCCCTTCTCCCGGCGCCGGGCCGCCCGGCGCCGGGAGAAAGGGCGCGCCGCCGGGGTCACCAGCTCTGGTGCAGCGGCATGCCCTCCGCGTAGCCGGAGGAGCTCTGGATGCCGACGACGGCCTGCTGGTGGAACTCCTCCAGGTTCGCCGCGCCCGCGTACGTGCACGACGACCGCAGGCCGGCGACGATCCCGTCGATCTGGTCCTCCACGCTGGGCCGCTTGGGGTCGAGGTACATGCGCGAGGTCGAGATGCCCTCCTCGAACAGCGCCTTCCTGGCCCGGTCGTAGGCGGAGTCCTCGGCCGTCCTGAGCCGTACGGCCCGGGAGGAGGCCATGCCGAAGTTCTCCTTGTACTTGCGGCCGTCGGCGTCGGTGCGGGCGTCGCCGGGCGACTCGTACGTGCCGGCGAACCACGAGCCGATCATCACGTTGGACGCCCCGGCCGCCAGCGCCAGGGCCACGTCACGAGGGTGCCGGACGCCGCCGTCCGCCCAGACGTGCCTGCCGAGCCGGCGGGCCTCGGCCGAGCATTCGAGCACCGCCGAGAACTGCGGACGCCCGACGCCGGTCATCATCCGCGTGGTGCACATGGCGCCCGGCCCCACGCCGACCTTGAGGATGTCGGCCCCGGCCTCGACCAGGTCGCGCACGCCCTCGGCGGTCACCACGTTGCCCGCCGCGACCGGCACGCCGGGGTCGAGCGCCCGGACGGCGCGCAGGGCGGCGATCATCTTCTCCTGGTGGCCGTGGGCGGTGTCCACGACCAGGCAGTCGGCCCCGGCCTCCAGCAGCTCCTTGGCCTTGGCGGCGACGTCGCCGTTCACGCCGACGGCCGCGGCGATGCGCAGGCGGCCCTGGGCGTCGAGCGCGGGCTGGTAGAGGGTGGCCCGCAGCGCGCCCGTACGGGTGAGGATGCCGACCAGCCGGCCCTCGTCGTCCACGATGGGCGCGAGGCGGTGGCGGCCCTCGTGCAGGCGGTCGAAGGCGGCGCGCGGGTCGAGCCCGGCGGGCAGCGTCAGCAGCTCGCTCGACATGACCTCGGACAGCTGCGTGTACATGTCCACGCCCTGGCAGTCGGCCTCGGTCACCACGCCGACGGGCCGGTTGTCCCAGTCGACGACGATGACCGCGTTGTGGGCGCGCTTGGGCAGCAGTTGCAGCGCCTCGCCCACGGTGTCGTGCGGGGTGAGAGTGAGCGGCGTGTCGTGGACCAGGTCGCGCTTCTTGACCCAGTCGACCACGTCGGCGACGACGTCGAGGGGGATGTCCTGGGGGATCACGGTGATCCCGCCGCGGCGGGCCACGGTCTCGGCCATGCGGCGGCCGGCGACCGCGGTCATGTTGGCGACGACGATCGGGATCGTGGTGCCCGTGCCGTCGTTCGTGGACAGGTCGACCGCGAGCCGCGATCCGACCGAGGAGCGCGACGGCACCATGAACACGTCGCTGTAAGTCAAATCGTAACGAGGCTCTTGGTCGTTGAGAAACTTCACGTTCATCCATCTTATGGGGTGACAGGGCTAACTAGGGGTTTCCCCCGTTCTCCGGGGCTTATGATCGGCCGGGGACACATTTGGGGGAGGTATGTCGTGGACATCGTCGAACGGGCCGAGCTGATCGTTGTCGGCTTCGCCGTACGCACGACCAACGCCGACGAGGCGGATCCGGCGCGGGCGGCGCTGCCCGCGCTGTGGCAGCGGGCGGGCGCGCCGGGGGCCTTCGCGCACGTGCCGGGCCGCATCGACGAGAACCTCTACGCGGTGCTGACCGACTACGAGAGCGACCACACCGGCGCCTACACGCAGATCGTCGGCATCGGCGTGCGCACGGTGCCGCGCCTGCCCGAGGGCATGGTGGCGGTGCGCGTGCCGGCCGCCAAGTCGATCCGGCTGGAGGCCCGCGGGCAGCTGCCGCAGGCGCTGATCGAGGCGTGGCAGCAGGTGTGGCGGCACACCGAGTCGGGCGGCCAGCCCTCCCGCGCCTTCACCACGGACCTGGAGGTCCACCACTTCGAGGGCGCCGACCTCTACGTGGCCGTCTAGGCCCAGGGGTCACAACCCGAGCGCCTCGGCCGCCGCCGCGACGGCCGTCGGCTTGACCTCCTCCAGGGGGAGGCCGGCGTACTCGACCGTGCAGTCGGCCATGCCGCCGAGCGCCAGCGTGGCGCGGATCTGCTGGGCCTGCGTGAGCTCGGGGCCGAGCAGCAGGGCGATCAGCTCGCGCCGCCATTCGAACATGCGCTGACCCAGGTCGAGATAGGCCAGGATCGACAGGTCGCGCACCATCATCCCGGTCACGTCGCGGTGGCGCCACATGAGCTCGAAGTAGTCGTCGAGCAGCGCGCGCGGGTCGCCGGGCTCCTGCCTGGCGGCGAAGCGCTCGAAGTCCTCCACCAGCGGCTGCACGATGCTGCGCACCAGGTCGTCGCGTGAGGCGAAGTGGTAGTAGAGCGCGGGCTTGGTGATGCCCAGCCGGTCGGAGATCTGGCGCAGGCTGGTGTTCTGCACGCCCTGCTCGGCGAACAGCTCGCGGGCCACCGCCTGGATGCGGGACTTGGTGTCACTGGGCATGCCTGAAGTTTATCCCTTACCTACCGTTAAGTAAGGACGCGTGCTAGCGTGCACTTACCAACCGTTAAGTAAGGAGGTGGCCATGAAGGTGCTCGTCTCGGGCGCCAGCGTCGCCGGCCCGGTGCTGGCGTACTGGCTGACCAGGTACGGCTTCGAGGTCACGGTCGTCGAACGCGCCCCGGCGCTCAGGAAATCGGGCGGCCACGCGGTGGACCTGTTCCGGCCCGCCATGGACATCGTCGAGAAGATGGGCCTCCTGGAGCCGGTCCTGGCGAAGAAGACCGGCACCGACCGGCTCAGCGTCCACCGGGAGGGCCGGGCGCGGCCCGTGGAGCTGGAGCTGCGCCGCCTCCTCGCCGCCGTCTCCGACCGGCACGTCGAGATCATGCGCGACGACCTGAGCGAGGTCTTCTTCGAGGCCACCCGGCACGACGCCGCCTACGTCTTCGGCGACTCCATCGCCTCGATCTCCGAGGACGGCGAGGTGCGCTTCGACAGCGGCCGGCAGGACCGCTTCGACCTGGTGATCGGCGCCGACGGGCTGCACTCCAACGTGCGCCGTCTGACCTTCGGCCCCGAGGAGCGCTTCGCCACCTGGATCGGCGCGTACCTGGCCGTCGCCTCCGTCCCGGACTTCCTGGGCCTCGACGGCCGGATGGAGGCCCTGGCGGGCGAGGGCTACATGGCCGCCGTCTACAGCGCCGCGCACATGGACGACGCGCGGGCCGGCTTCCTGTTCAGGACGCCAGAGCCGCTCGACTACCACTACCGCGACGTGGCCCGCCAGAAGGAACTGCTGCGCGAGCGGTTCGGCGGCCTGGGCTGGCACGTCCCCAGGATCCTGGACGAGGTGGACCGCACGTCCGCCTTCTACTTCGACTCCATCACCCAGCTCAGGCTCGACTCCTGGTCACGCGGCCGGGTGACGCTGGCCGGCGACGCCGGCTACTGCCCGGGGCCGGCCGTGGGCGGCAGCACGAGCCTGGCGGTCGTGGGGGCGTACGTGCTGGCCGGCGAGCTGGCCGCGCACGGCGGCGACCACCGCACGGCCTATCCCGCCTACGAGGCCGAGATCGGCGAGTACGTGCGCCGCAGCCGCGCCTTCGCCCGCCGCGCGGCCAGGGGGATCGTCCCCGGGAGCCGCTTCGACCTGTGCGCGCTCACCCAGGGCATCCGCCTGGTCAACCACCTGCCGGTCGCCCTCACCAGGGCCGCGACCAAGATCAGCAGCAAGGGGGTGCGCCTGCACGACTCGATCCGGCTCAAGGACTACGCCGCCCACGCGCGACCGGTGACGTCCCGCCCCTGACGAAGGCTCAGGCCAGCACGCCCTGCTCCCGCAGCTTCTCCGCCTCCGCCGCCGGCAGCCCCCACGCGGACAGGTCCGTGAGACGGGTGGCCGGCGACAGGTCCGGGGCCGGCACGCCGAGCAGGCGCGGCGCGGGCACCGGCTGGGTCATGCCGCCGACCTCGGCGAACGCGCCCCGGGCGACGTTGTGCGGGTGCCGCGCGGCCTCGGCCATGGACAGCACGGGCGAGACGCAGGCGTCCGAGCCCTCGAACAGGGCCTCCCACTCGGCGCGGGTGCGCTTGGCGAACTCCTCGGCCAGCCGGGCCTTGAGTGCGGGCCACTGCGTCCTGTCGTTGCGGTCGGGCAGGCCGGTCAGGCCCATCAGGTTCACCATGGCGTCCCAGAACTGCGGTTCGAGCGAGCCGACGGCCAGGAAGCCGCCGTCGGCGGTCTCGTAGGTGTCGTACTGGGGGGCGCCGGTGTCGAGCAGGTTGGTGCCGCGCGGGCCCCAGAAGCCGCTCTGGGCGGCCTGGTAGAACATCGAGAACAGCAGGGCAGCGCCGTCCACCATGGCGGCGTCGATCACCCGGCCCTTGCCGGTGCGCTCGCGTTCGAACAGGGCCAGCAGCACGCCGTAGGCGAGCATGAGGCCGCCGCCGGCGAAGTCGCCGAGGATGTTGATCGGCGGGGTGGGCTTGCCGCCCTCGCGGCCGAGCATCGACAACACGCCGGAGATCGCGATGTAGTCGATGTCGTGGCCGGCGGTGGGCGCGAGCGGGCCGTCCTGCCCCCAGCCGGTCATCCGGCCGTAGATCAGCCGCTCGTTCACCGCGTGCAGGTCCGCGGGGCCGATGCCGAGCCGTTCGGCGACGCCGGGACGGAACACCTCGATCACCACGTCGGCGTTGCGGGCCAGCTCCTTGAAGGCGGCCACGCCCTCGGGCGACTTCAGGTCCAGGCCGATCGTCCGCTTCCCGCGGTCCATCACGTCCGTACGAGGTCGGTCGGAGACGGCCTTCACCCGGTCGACCCGCAGCACCTCGGCGCCGTGGTCGGCCAGCATCATCCCGGCGAACGGCCCCGGGGCCAGCCCCGCGAGCTCCAGCACGCGCACCCCGGCCAGCGGGCCGCCACTACCCTTCGACATGGACATCTCCTCGACAGTCGCACAGGCGAACGCTTGGCTTCACGGCTCCGAACCCGCCTCAGTAGAACAACATTCGGCACGTCGTGGCAAGCGGCCTTTTGCGTCCTTCCCGCGAACTCGTGGGAGGTATGGGAAACTTGCCCACTGTTCGGGTGGTCTACAGATCGCCGGCGTCCAGCGGCTGTCTGCAGCAGGCGCTCGCGCCGCTACAGGGGTAGGACATGGTTTCGGAGAGCAACCGGCTTGTCGCCAGGCGCTACCAGTTACTGCGCGAACTGGGCCGCGGGGGTATGGGCGTCGTCTGGGAGGGTTACGACACGCTGCTCAACCGGCAGGTGGCCATCAAGGAGGTGCTGCTGCCCGAGGGGCTGTCGCCGGGCGAGCAGGAGCGCCACCTCATGCGCACCGCCCGCGAGGCCCGTACGGCGGCCAAACTCAACCACCCCTCCGTGGTCTCGGTCTACGACGTGGTCGAGGAGGGCGGCCGGCCCTGGATCGTCATGGAGCTGGTCGCGCACCCCTCGCTCGAAGAGGTCGTGGCCACCTCGGGGGCGCTGCCCGTACGGCAGGCGGCCGACGTGGGCCGTCAGGTGCTGTCGGCGCTCAGGGCCGCCCACGAGGCCGGGATCCTGCACAGAGACGTCAAGCCCGCCAACATCCTGCTCGCCGACGACGGCCGCGCGGTGCTGATGGACTTCGGCATCGCCACGGTCGAGGGCGACGCCTCGCTGACCAGGACGGGCATGGTGACCGGCTCGCCCAGCTTCCTGGCCCCGGAACGGGTGCGCGCGGACGAGGCCGGACCGCCCTCCGACCTGTGGTCGCTCGGCGCGACGCTGTTCGCCGCGATGGTCGGCCGCTCGCCCTTCGACCGCGGCGAGGCCATGGCGACGATCAACGCGCTGCTCAACGAGGAGCCCGACTACCGGCGCATCCCGCCGATCATGCACCCGATCCTGAAGGGCCTGCTGCGCAAGGAGCCCGCCGACCGGGTGGACGCCGAGGAGGCCGACCGGCTGCTCGCGGCCATCGAGGTGGCGGCCAAGCCGTCCTACACCGACCTGCCGGAGAAGAAGCCGGGCAGCGGGCGTGGGCGGGCCGTGCTGGCCGTGGCCGCCGCCGCCGTCGTGGTCGTCGCGGGCGGCGCGGTCGCCTACTTCAAGCTCGCCACGCCCGCCGAGGGCGCCCCGCGCACCGCCCAGCCGGCCGCCGCGGCCAGCCCGCTGAGCCCGTCGCCTTCGCAGCAGCCCACGGCGAGCCGGACGCCGTCGGCGACCCCCACGCCGACCGTGCGGCGGGTGCGCCCGGCCGTACGCGCGTGGACTTCGCGGGAGGGCTGGTCGATCCTGCGCCCGATCGGCTGGCGGGGCGCGCTGCGCGAGTCCGTCACCGAGTGGACGCGCCGCGACGGCAACGCCCACCTCGGCGTCGAGGCCCTGTACTCCAGCCTCGACGCCAACCAGATCCTGCGCGACTCGGAGGAGACGCTGCGGCAGGACGGCCAGGAGGTGATCAGCCGCGGCCGCCGCGTGGTCAACCACCGGGGCGTCAAGGCCGTCGAGTGGGAGTTCTCCTGGACCGCCGCCAGCGCCGCCGGCACCCACTGGATCAGGCCGGGCATGACCTACCACGAGGTGCGCCGCGCGGTGGTGTCCGGCGAGACGGCCTACATCCTGTCCTGGACGGTCACCCAGGACCAGTGGCTGCGCAACAGGACACTGATGCGACAGGTGATCGACAGCTTTACTGTGAAGGCATGAGCCCCTGGAACCTGCTCGCCCTGCCGCCGCTGCCCGAGGAGGCGACGCGCGGCTTGCTCGCCCCGCTCGGCGACCGGGTGACGGTCCGCGTGCCCGCCACCCGCGACCGGGCCGGGCTGCTGGCCGCGCTGCCCGAGGCCGAGATCGTGCTCGGCGACTGGACCTCCACGCTCGTGCTCGACGCCGAGGCGGTCAAGCACGCGCCCGCGCTGGCCTTCGTGCAGCAGCCCTCGGTGGGCGTCGACGGCCACGACCTGGCCGCCCTGGCCGAGGCCGGGGTGCCGCTGGCCAACACGCCGGGCGTCAGCGCCGTCGCGGTGTCGGAGTGGTGCCTGGCCGCCACGCTCTCGCTGTCGCGCCGGCTGGGGGCCGCCGACGCCGCCGTCCGCGCGGGGGAGTGGCCGCAGCAGGGCCTGCGCCCGCGCGAGCTGAGCGGCCGCCGGATCGGCGTCGTCGGGTACGGCCCGATCGGCGAGAACTGCGTGCGTCTGTTCGGCGCCCTGGGCTGCGAGGTCTCCTACTGGACCAGGTCCCCGCGGCAGGCGCCCGGCCGCGCCGACCTGGAGACGCTGGTGGCCGGCAGCGACGTGCTGGTCGTGGTGATCGCGCTGTCGGAGGAGACCCGCGGGCTGATCGACCCGCGCCGCATGAAGCAGGGTGCGCTGCTGGTCAACGCGGCCAGGGGCGGCGTCGTCGACCAGGCGGCGCTGGTCGACGCGCTGCGCGACGGGCACCTCGGCGGGGCCGCGCTCGACGTGTTCGACACCGAGCCGCTGCCCGTCGGCGACCCGCTGCGCGATCTGCCGGACGTGCTGCTGTCGCCGCACGCCGCCGGGGTGACGCCCGAGGCGACGACGCGCCTGCTCACGGCCGTGCTGGACAACCTCACGGCGGCACTGGAGGGACGAGAGGTGCGGGCCGTGCTCAATGGGGTCTCACCCCTGGTCCGGCGTAGATTTCCGCATTTGCCTACCACATAGGCGTTTCACCTGGCACGATGAACAGTTTTCGTGTCTTTAACGACCCCGGTCTGTTCGAGCCGGGCCGCGGGAGATACGGTCTTACGGACGATCTCTACCAGCTCAAGGGGGTGCTTCCGTGACGACGACGATGTCGACACACCAACGGGCAGTAGAGCAGATCCGGCAGTCCTACGCCGAGATCCCCGGCGACGCCGCTCCCCGGTTGGCCAAGTCCACGTCCAACCTGTTCAGGTTCCGTGACGGAGGCAGGACGGCCAAGCTGTCGGCCAGAGACCTCGACGAGGTCATCAGCGTCGATCCGGCGACGATGACGGCCGAGGTCCAGGGCATGACCACCTACGAGCACCTCGTCGAGGCCACGTTGCCGCACGGGCTCATGCCGTACGTGGTGCCGCAGCTCAAGACGATCACGCTCGGCGGCGCCGTGACCGGCCTCGGCATCGAGTCGACCAGCTTCCGGGACGGCCTGCCGCACGAGTCGGTGGAGGAACTGGAGATCCTCACCGGCGACGGCCGCATCGTCGTGGCCCGCGACGACAACGAGCACCAGGATCTGTTCCGCGCCTTCCCCAACTCCTACGGCACGCTCGGCTACGCCCTGCGCATCCGGATCAAGCTCCGCAAGGTCCAGCCGTACGTGCACCTGACGCACATCAGGTTCACCGACGCGGCCAAGTGCATGCTGGCCATGCAGGAGATCTGCGACAGCATGGTGCACGACGGCGAACAGGTCGACTTCGTGGACGGCGTCTTCTTCGACCCGGAGGAGATGTACATCACGCTGGGCCGCTTCGCCGACCGCGCGCCCTACGTCTCCGACTACACCGGCATGCGCATCTACTACCAGTCGATCAGGCAGCGCAGCCGCGACTGGCTGAGCATCCACGACTACCTGTGGCGCTGGGACACCGACTGGTTCTGGTGCTCGCGGGCGTTCGGCGTGCAGCAGCCGGTGGTCCGCTCGCTGATGCCGCGCCGCTGGATGCGCTCCGACGTCTACCGCAAGCTCGTCGCCCTCGACCGGCGGACCGGGCTGACCGCCCGCATCGACCGCTGGCGCGACCAGCCCGTCCAGGAGTCGGTCATCCAGGACGTCGAGGTGCCGATCGAGCGCGGCGCGCAGTTCCTGGAGTTCTTCCACGACAAGGTGGGCATGACCCCCGTCTGGATGTGCCCGCTGCGGTCGGGCTCCCAGTGGCCGCTGTACCCGCTGGAGCCGGGCAAGCTCTACGTCAACTTCGGCTTCTGGGGCATGGTCCCGCTGCCGCGCGGCCAGTTCGACGGCTACTACAACAGGCTCATCGAGGACTCGGTACACGAGCTGGACGGCCACAAGTCGCTCTACTCGACCTCCTTCTACGCCCGTGAGCAGTTCTGGGAGCTGTACAACGGTGATGCTTATTGGCCGGTCAAGCGGGAATACGACCCGAACGGTCGCCTGCTGGACCTGTACGAAAAGTGTGTACGGGGAAGGTGAGCATGGCTCTCGCAAGCATCTTTGAGAAGATCGTCGGCTCTGACGCGAACATCTCGTTCATGGCCTACGACGGCAGCAAGGCCGGTCCCGACGGCGCCGACCTCGGTCTTGAGGTCAAGTCGCCCATCGCGGTGGCCTACCTGGCGCAGGCCCCCGGGGAACTGGGCCTGGCCAGGGCGTACATCTCGGGCCACATCGACGTGCACGGCGACCTCTACACCCTGCTCGACCGCATGTGGAACATCACCACCAACGACCTGACCGCGGGCGAGAAGCTCGCCGCCGTACGGTCGCTGGGCGTCAAGCCGCTGCTCATGCGGGTGCCGCCGCCCCCGCAGGAGGTGCGCCAGAGCGCCCTGGCCCGGCTCGGCTCGCGGCACGCCAAGCAGCGTGACGCCGAGGCGATCCACCACCACTACGACGTGTCCAACCGGTTCTACCGGTGGGTGCTGGGGCCGTCCATGGCCTACACGTGCGCGACCTTCCCCGAGGAGGACGCGACGCTGGAGGAGGCCCAGTACACCAAGTTCGACCTGGTGGCCAGGAAGCTCGACCTCAAGCCGGGCATGCGCCTGCTCGACGTCGGCTGCGGCTGGGGCGGCATGGTCATCCACGCCGCCAAGCACTACGGCGTCAAGGCGCTGGGCGTGACGCTGAGCCGCCAGCAGGCCGAGTGGGCCCAGAAGGCGATCGCCGACGCGGGCCTCCAGGACCTCGCCGAGGTGCGCTTCATGGACTACCGCGACGTGCGGGAGACCGGCTTCGACGCGGTCAGCTCCATCGGCCTGACCGAGCACATCGGCAAGGACAACGTCCCGTCGTACTTCGAGTTCCTCTACGGCAAGCTCAAGCCCGGCGGCCGGCTGCTCAACCACTGCATCACCCGTCCGACGGGCAAGGAGAAGACGTTCAACAAGGGCGGCTTCATCAACCGCTACGTCTTCCCCGACGGCGAGCTGGAGTCGGTGGGCTGGCTGATCAGGCAGATGGAGGACATCGGCTTCGAGATCCGCCACGAGGAGAACCTGCGCGAGCACTACGCCAAGACCCTGCGCCACTGGTGCGACAACCTCGACGCCAACTGGGACGAGGCCGTCCAGGAGGTCGGGATGGGCACGGCCAGGGTGTGGGCCCTGTACATGGCGGGCTGCATCGTGGGCTTCGAGCGCAACAAGGTCCAGCTGCACCAGGTGCTGGGCGTCAAGCTCGACGACGACGGCAGGTCCGGCGTGCAGCTGCGGCCGGCGGTCAACTGGCCGTGACGGGCGGGAGAGGGCCCGCCGCCCTCTCCCCACGGCTCACCCCGCTCCGAGGTGCTGTCCGAGCGGCCGGCTGACCTGGGTGTGCCCGGGGTCAGAGGTGGCCCACGGCGGCGACGGGCGTGCGGGTGTGCGGGCACGACCATGTCGCGACGCCGTCCGCCACCGTCGCGGCCAGCGGGTGGGTGCCGGGATGCTGGGGGCACTCCGGCCACACCGCGGGCAGCCCCTGCCCCCACAGCGCCTCGACCGCCCACTCCTGCACCTGGTCGGCGAGGTCGGCCACCTGCTCGGCCGGGCTACCGGCGACGCCGAGCCGCAGGCCCACGCCGCTGCCGTCGGGCGCGAACAGCATGAGCAGCCGCTCGCCGCCCCACAGCGGCGTCTCCTCCCGCAGGTCCGGACGCACCCCGCAGGTGGCGCGCAGGTCGCGGAGCACGGGCAGCAGCGCGTCGGGGATCGGCTCGTCCACATCCCGGATCCTAGACGTCACCCGCCGGGTCCCTGAACGGCGCTTGGCATCGCCCGGCGTAGCGTGGTCTCACGGTCGGCAGGAGGGGCGGACGGTGACGGCTGGGAACAAGGTTCAGGTGCGCCGGGTCTACGACGAGCCCGTGCCGGACGACGGCGCCCGGGTGCTGGTCGACCGGCTGTGGCCGCGCGGCCTGGCCAAGGCCGACGCCCACCTCGACGAATGGTGCAAACAGGTCGCTCCGTCCACCGAGCTGCGCACCTGGTACCGGCACGACCCCGACCGGTTCGCGGAGTTCGGCCGCCGCTACCGGGACGAGCTGGCCGAGCCCGAGCGGGCCGAGGCGATGGCCCACCTGCGCGAGCTCGCCGGGAAGGGCCCGCTGACCCTGCTCACCGCCACCAGGCAGCCCGAGATCAGCGAGGCCGCGGTGCTCGCCGAACTGCTCAACGCCTGACCGCCGGGAACGCTCAGCGGGCGGATGGCCCGCCGGCGGCCAGGCCGTCGAGCGTGCGGGTGAGGAAGTGCCAGCTCAGCTCGGCGTCGCGGGTGTGGCCGTGCGGGCCGCGGAACAGGGCGACGTACTGGGCCACGTCGTCGAGGCTCCACCGCAGCCGGTAGAGGGCCAGGGCGGCGGGGTCGGGCGTGCGGCCGCCGGCGGCCGCGTACCTGGCCAGGTCGGCGGGGGTCCTGGCGACCAGCCACAGGTCCCGTTCCGGCACGGCCAGGCCGACGGTGTCCCAGTCGACCAGCAGGCAGCGGCCCTCGTGCCGGAGCAGGTTGCCGGGGTGCGGTTCGCCGTGGGTGACGACGGGCGGGCCGAGGTCGCGGCAGCCGCGGTCGAAGTCGCGCAGCCGGGCGTGCAGGGTTCCGGCGTGCCGGTCGAGCAGGGCTCGGGCCCGCTCGGCGTACGGGCCGCCGGTCCACGGGCGGCCGGTCTCGGTCAGGGCCCGCTCCAGCGCCGCCCGTCCGGGCGGTTGCAGCGGGCGGGACGGGGTGGACGGGGGCGGGGGCGTGGCGTGCAGCTCGGCCAGCAGGTCGATGACCTGGGCGCGGTCGTGCTCGGCCGGCTCGTCGTCGAAGCCGCCGGTGACGCCGTCGATGAACGGGAAGACGCTCAGCGCGTACCGGGCGGCGAGCGGGCGGAGCAGCGCGCCGCCGTCGAGGTCCGGCACGGGCGCGACCACGAACCGCAGGGTCGCGGCCAGCGCTGCCGCCGTCTCCAGCGCCCGCCCCAACTCCCCGAACGCCACCCGCGCCACCCCGCCCAGGTCACCGGCCGCCCGCGGCTCGTGGGAGAGGCCGGCTGGAGCCGGTGAGGGGGGTGGAGGCAGTTCCGGTTCGCGGGACGGCGCAGCGTCCGGTTCGTGGGGGAGAGGGACGTCCGGTTCGCGGGACGGCGCAGCGTCCGGTTCGTGGGGGAGAGGGGCGGCCGGTTCGGGGGAGAGGGTGGCGGCGGTGAGGAACCAGCGCCGTCCGTCGGCGCCGGTCGCGATCCAGTGGTGGTCGCCGAAGCCCACCGGCGCGTACGCCAGCCCGACGGCCTTGATCCCCCACGCCTCCAGAGCGGGCGCCAGCAGCGATTCGTCCAGGTCCGCGGGTCTGTCACGCATCGGGCCACACTAGCGAGCGTCCCCGCCGCCGGGCATCCCGATTAACAGCTCCATGGCCGCGAGCACGTCGTCCACCGTCAGGTCCGCCGGGGGAGCCGCCGCGCCCGTCCCGCGGTCGATCCAGATCGTCCGCAATCCGGCCGCGCGTCCGCCCGCGATGTCCTTGTCCGGGTCGTCGCCCACCATCCACCCGCCGGCCGGCACGGATCCGCACCGGTCGGCGGCGATCCGGAACAGCCGGGCGCCGGGTTTGCGCACGCCCTCCGCGCCGGAGATCGCCCACCCGTCCACCCGCTCGGCCAGCCCGGTACGCCGGATCTTGCCCGTCTGGTTGTCGGCCATCCCGTTCGTCACGATCCCGACCGCCCACCCCGCCGCCCGCAGCCGGTCCAGCCCCGCCAGCACCTCGGCACGGCACTCCACCAGGTACGGCAGCCTGGTCCGGTAGGCCCGCCACAACTCCTCGACGGGCTCGGCAAGCGCGAAGCGCTCGCGGACGCGGGCGAAGAAGGCGTCCATCGGCACGGACCCGTCGGCGTCCAGCCGCACCAGCCAGTCCACGGCGTCCGGGCCCAGCCCGCGCCCCGCGGCGAACTCGGCCGCCCACAGCCGGAACGCGGCCAGCCGGTCGATCAGCGTGTTGTCCAGGTCGAACAGCACGAGCGGGCGGTCCCCGGTGATCGGCGCAGCGGTCAGCGGAGCTCGCGCTTGAGGATCTTGCCCGTGGCCGTCATCGGCAGGGCGTCGCGGAACTCGACGATCCTCGGGTACTTGTAGGCCGCCATGTTCTCCCTGGCCCAGGCGATCAGCTCGTCCTCGGTGACCGACGAGCCGGGCGTGCGGATGACGTACGCCTTGACCTCCTCGCCGTGCGACTCGTGCGGGACGCCCACGACCGCCGCCAGCGACACCGCCTCGTGGGTCATGAGCACCTCCTCCAGCTCGCGCGGGTAGACGTTGAAGCCGCCACGGATGATCATGTCCTTGGCCCGGTCGACGATGGCGTAGTAGCCGTCGGCGTCGCGGGTGGCGATGTCGCCGGTGCGGAACCAGCCGTCCTTGAGCACCTCGGCCGTCGCTTCCGGGCGGCCGTAGTAGCCCTTCATGACGTTGTGGCCGCGGATGGCGATCTCGCCGGGGCCCTCGCCCTCGACCGTCTTCCAGTCGCCGTCGATCAGCTTCATCTCCACGCCCCAGATGGGCGTGCCGATCGTGCCGGGCTTGGTGGGCCGTCCGAGCTGGTTGAAGCTGGCCACGGGGGACGTCTCCGACAGGCCGTACCCCTCCAGGATGCCGATGCCGAAGGTCTGCTCGAAGTCCTTCAGCACCTCCACCGGCGACGACGCGCCGCCGGCCACGGCCACCTTCAGGCTGCGCGGCACCTCGGCGCCCTCGGCGTGGATCTTCGTGAGCATGCCCCAGTACATCGTCGGGACACCCGCGAACGTCGTCACGTTCTCCTTGCGCATGAGCTCCAGGGCCTCGCCCGGCTCGAAGCGCGGCATCAGCACGACCGTCGCGCCGCGCATGAAGGCGGTGTTCATGACGGTCGTCTGGCCGAAGGAGTGGAACAGCGGCAGCACCGCGAGGTAGGTGTCGCCGCCCTCGCTGCGGGGGAACATCCGGTCGCTGATCAGGGCGTTCATCAGCATGTTCTGGTGGCTGAGCTCGGCGCCCTTGGGCTGGCCCGTGGTGCCCGAGGTGTAGAGGATCACGGCGGTGTCCTCGGGGTCGGTCTGCACCGTCTCGAAGTCGGCCGGCACGCCGTTGAGCGCCGCCCACACCGTCTCGCCGTACGGGGACTCGGTGGCCAGGGGGGTGGCGGGCAGCACGAAGAAGTGCTCGCAGCCGTCCGCGGCCTCGAAGCCCGCCTTGCCGCGCTCGCCCAGCGGCAGCTCCGGCGAGCCCTCGAAGCAGAACAGCGCCTTGGCGTCGCTGTCGTCGAGGTGGTAGGCGATCTCCCGGCCCTGCAGCAGCACGTTCAGCGGCACCACGGTCGCGCCGGCCTTGAGGATGCCGAAGTAGACGAACGGGAAGTACGGCAGGTTGGGACAGGCCAGCGCCACCTTGTCGCCCTTGCCGATGCCCCGCGACACCAGCAGGTGCGCCACCTGGCGGGCGACAGTGTCGATCATGCCGTACGGCAGGCGCATGTCGCCGAAGACGATCGCCGTGCCGTCGGGGTTGTTTCTGGCGCTGTCCTCCAGGACGACCGACAAGTTGAGCATGAACGCCTTCCTCCTCTGTACGCGCTTGCCGCCATCTTGGCATCAGCCCATACCGACCGGTAGGTAACCAAGGTTACAGATGCATATGGACGCGAAAGCTCACCTGGAGTAAGCAAGTGACAGGTTACTTAGCCCCCTGGAGTGCTCATGCAGTACGACTACGTGATCGTCGGAGCGGGGTCCGCCGGGTGCGTGCTGGCCAACCGGCTGTCGGCGGACCCGTCGGTGTCGGTGGCGCTGGTCGAGGCGGGCGGGCATGACGACAAGCTGGAGATCCGCATGCCCGCCGGCTTCGCCAAGCTGTTCAAGACCGACTACGACTGGAACTTCACGACGGCCAAGCAGAGCGAGATGTCCGGCCGCGAGCTCTACTGGCCGCGCGGCCGGGTGATCGGCGGCTCGTCCTCGCTCAACGCGCAGATGTGGGTGCGCGGCTGCCAGCAGGACTACGACCAGTGGGGCGTGCCCGGCTGGACGTACGAGGAGGTCCTGCCCTACTTCACCAGGGCCGAGCAGCGCGTCGGCAGCAACCACGGCGGCGTCTACGGCACCTCCGGCCCGCTCTACGTCTCCGAGCTGCGCAGCCCCAACGTCACCACGGCCGCCTTCCTGCGGGCCTGCGAGGAGCTGGGCCTGACCCGGCTGCCGGAGCTGAACGGCCGCTCCAACGAGGGCTACTGCCCCACCCCCGTCACCCAGAACCGCGGCCGCAGGTGGAGCGCCGCCGACGCCTACCTGCGGCCGGCCGCCGCCAGGCCGAACCTCACCGTGCTCACCGGCGCGACCGTGGACCGCGTGGTGTTCGAGGGCTCCCGCGCCGTCGGCATCGAGCACAGCGGCGGCACCCTGGTCAGGGCGGCCAGGGAGGTCGTCCTGTCGGCGGGGGCGATCGGCTCGCCGTACCTGCTGCTGCGGTCCGGGGTGGGCGCGGCCGAGGAGCTGCGCGACGCGGGGGTGCCGGTCGTGCGCGAGCTGCCCGAGGTCGGCAAGAACCTCCAGGACCACCTGGCCTCCGGCGTGTACGTCGAGTGCAAGGAGCCGGTGACGCTGACCAAGGCCGAGTCCCTGGTGAACCTGCTGCGCTACATCGTGCTGCGCTCGGGCATGCTCACCACGAACGTCGGCGAGGCGGTCGCCTTCGTCCGGACCTCGGCCGAGGAGCCCGCCCCCGACATCGAGCTGGTCTTCGCCCCCGGCCCGTTCGTCGACCACGGGCTCACCTCGCCGACCGGCCACGGCCTGACCGTCGGCGTCGTGCTGCTGCAGCCGCAGAGCCGCGGCAGGGTCGGGCTGAGCGGCCGCGACGTGCTGATCGACCCCGGCTACCTGAGCGCGGAGGCCGACGTCAAACGCCTGGTCGCCGGGCTGAAGACGGCCAAGCAGGTGTTCGCGACGAGCGCGATGAAGCGGTACGCGGGCGGCCCGATGGCGCCGTACTGGGGGCCGGAGAGCGACGAGGAGCTGGCCCGGTGGGTGCGCGAACGCGGCGAGACCCTCTACCACCCCGTGGGCACCTGCCGGATGGGCACCGACGAGGGGTCGGTGGTGGACCCGTCGCTCCGGGTGCGCGGCCTGGAAGGGCTCAGGGTGGTGGACGTGTCCGTCATGCCGACGCTCAACCGCGGCCACACGCACGCTCCGGCGATCATGATCGGCGAGAAGGGCTCCGACCTGATCCTGGGAGACCGGTAGCCGGGCGCCGCGACGCGGCGGACCTTGACGTAAGTGAGCACTTGCCCAAGGCTTGTGCGGTATGACGCTCTCCGCGGATCTGGACATCTCGCAGATACCGTTCTGGGGACTGCCGCAGGCGGACCGCATGGAGACCTTCCGCCGCCTGCGCGGGCTCGAACGGCCCCTCTTCGTGCCGGAGCAGACCGTGCCGTTCATCGGCGGCGGGCCCGGCTACCACGCCCTCGTGCGCCACGCCGACGTCACCGAGGCCAGCAGGAACGCGGCCGTCTTCAGCAGCGAGCCGTGCTCCAACAGCATCCCCGACATGCCGCGCTGGCTCAGCGTCTACTTCGGCTCGATGATCAACATGGACGACCCGCGCCACGCCCGCCTGCGCAGGATCGTCTCCAGGGCCTTCACCCCGCGCATCCTGTCCAAGATGGAGGAGGACCTGGCCAGGGCCGCCGCCGAGATCGTGGACGAGGCCATCGAGCAGGGTCCGGGCGACTTCGTGGCGCAGGTCGCCGCCCGGCTCCCCGTACGGGTCATCTGCGACATGATGGGGATCCCGCCGAAATTTCATGACCTGGTGTTGCGGCGGACCAACGTCATCCTCGGCAACGCCGACCCCGAGTACACCGGCATCGACCCGAACTTCAGCCGCGCCAACGTCGCCCGCGGGCTGGCCAAGCTGCTGCGCGCCGGCTACTCGCTGAACCGGATGGCCGCCCGCCTCGGCGACGAGCGCCGCAGACGCCCGACCGGCGACCTGGTCAGCCTGCTCGTGGGCGGCGAGGAGCGGCTCAGCTCGCAGGAGCTGGGCTCGTTCTTCATCCTGCTGGTGGTGGCCGGCAGCGAGACCACCCGCAACGCCATCGCCTACGGGCTGAAGCTGTTCACCGACCATCCCGAGCAGCGGGAGCTGCTGCTGGCCGACTTCGACGCGCGCGTCGGCCGGGCGTGCGACGAGATCGTGCGCTACGCGACCCCGGTGATCCAGTTCCGCCGCACGCTGACCCGGGACCACGAGATGAACGGCGTGCCGTACAAGAAGGGCGACAAGGTGCTGCTCTTCTACAACTCGGCCAACCGCGACGAGTCCGTCTTCACCGACCCGGACGTCTTCGACATCACCCGCGACCCCAACCCGCACGTCGGCTTCGGCGGCCCCGGGCCGCACTACTGCCTGGGCGCCCACCTGGCGCGCAGGGAGATGAGCGTGATGTTCCGCGAGCTGTTCACCCGCCTGCCCGGCATCAGGACGTCCGGCGAGCCCGACTTCCTGCTGTCGAACTTCATCAACGGCATCAAGCACCTGCCGTACACGTTCTGACCGCCCCGGCCAGGCCTCGTCCACGTGCACCGGGACGCCCGGGTCGGGTGCCGGCGCGCCGGTGAACACGCGTGGGTGGCACGGCTGAGGGCGTCAGCTTTGCGGAGCGAATCCACCGAGCAGGGCCGCCACGGCCAGCTCGAAGCGTTCCCGGTGGTCCTCGGGCGTGCCGAGGCCGTCGGCGACCGCCCGCGCCAGCACCGGACGGTCCGTCAGGTCCAGGTCGGGCTGTTGCGGGCTGTCCGGCCCCGCCTCGGCCAGCGTGTGCCCGATCACGAACGTGGACACCGCGTTGATCACGTGCAGCGCCTCCTTGGCCGTGAAGCCCGCCCGGGTCAGCGCGGCGGCGGCGCCTTCGACCATGTCCAGGGCTCCCGGCGTGGCCACCGGCCGGATAGCGACCACCGGCATGAGCGCGGGATGCCGCAGCAGCTCGGCCCTGATCGACTCGGCGAACGTCCGCATCCACACCCGCCAGTCGCCGGACGGCTCGATCGTGACGCGGGAGAGCACCAGCTCGACCAGCCCGTCGAGGACCGCGTCCTTGTTCGGCACGTAGTAGTAGAGCGTCATCGCCTCCACGCCCAGCTCCTTGCCCAGCTTGCGCATGGACAGCCCGGCCGCGCCCTCGCGGTCGAGGAGTTCGAGCGCCGCCTCCAGCACCCGTTCCCTTGACATCCGCTCTCTCATACACCGTAAGATACTCCCGTCTTACACCGTAAGAGAGAGGGTTGAACGTGATCACCGACTTCTTCGCCGCCGTCAACGAACGCCGCCTCGACGACCTGGGCGACTACCTGACCCCCGACGTCGTCGACCACAACAAGATCATTTTTGGCGAGCCGGACGAGCCGGGCGCCGCCTTCGAGGGCATCCGGATGCAGCTCGACGCGTTCGACCCGTTCCACATCGAGGTCGAGGAGGTCGTCGCCGAGGGGGACAGGCTGGCCGCCAGGATCCGCATGACCGGCACGCACTCCGGCACCCACCCGCGCATGCCCACGCCCACCGGGCGCAGCTTCGACGTCGAGGCGATCTTCCTGGTCACCCTGCGCGAGGGGCGGATCAGCGAGATCCGCGCGGTCAGCGACCGGCTGGGTCTGTTCCTCCAGCTGGGCTGGGACTGGCCGCAGGCCGACTGACCCGCCTGCCCGCCAGGGTCAGCGGCAGCAGCGCGCCCGCCAGCGCCAGCCCGGCCGCCACCAGCAACATCGTGGACACCCCCGAGCGGTACGGCGCCGCCAGCACCGCCACGCCCACCGCCGTGCCGACCTGCTTGAGCGTGTTCACCGTCCCGGTGGCCATGCCCACCTGATCCATCGGCGCGGTCAGGCCGACCTGGTTGGCCACCACGTTGCCCGCGCCGAGCCCCAGGCCGCCGAGGAACAGCCCCGCCATGATCGGCGTCCACCGGTCGGCCGCCGGGATCGCCATCACCAGCAGCGCCACGGTGATCAGCGCCGGGCCGGCGGCGATCAGCACGCCCATGGGCCAGCGGTGCAGCACCCGGCCGACCGCGATCGGGCCGATGACCGCGGCCACGCTGAAGGCCAGGAAACGCACCCCGGCCTCGATCGGGCTCGCCTCCAGAGGGCCCTGCACGTACAGGGTGAGGTACGTGAACCCGCCCAGCAGCGCGGCCAGCATGAGCAGCGTCGTGGCCGAGCCGACCGCGAACACCCGGTTCCGGAACAGCCCGAAGTCGATCATCGGGGTCGCCGTCCGCCGCTCGGCGAGGACGAACGCCGCCAGCAGCGCCAGCCCGGCCACCAGCAGCAGCGGCACGTCGTGGATGAGCGCCGGGATGATCGCGAACAGCGCCGCGGCGACCAGCACGACGCCCAGCGGGTCCAGGTGACCCCGGCCGCGCGACTCCGGCACCCGCTGCCGCAGCGCCACCACCACGAACACGCCGATCGGCAGGTTGATCAGGAAGATGGCCCGCCAGCCGAACGTCGCCGTCAGCACGCCGCCCACCACCGGGCCCAGCGTCATCGCCAGGCCGGAGACGGCGCTGAAGATGCCGAGCGCCCGGCCCCGCGCCGGGCCCTCCGGGTAGACCGAGGCGATCAGCGGGGTCGTGGTGCCGTACAGCGCGGACGCGCCCAGGCCCTGGACGCCCCTGGCCACGTCCAGCAGGGCGGCCGTGGGCGCCAGCGCGCAGGCCAGCGAGGCCACCGTGAAGACCGTCACGCCCACGGCCAGCATCCGGCGGCGGCCGTACCTGTCGGCCAGCACCCCGGCGGGCAGCAGGACGGCGGCCAGCGTCAGCGCGTACGCGTCCACCACCCACTGCACCTCGGCCAGGCTCGCCCCCAGGGCGGCGCGGATGTCGGGCAGCGCGATCGTCACGGCGGTCAGGTCCACCACCACGAGCACGATGGTCAGTGAGGCAAGAGCGAGAACCCATCCGCGGCGCATACCTGCTCCTCACGATGAAAGGCCCCTCGTGCAGTGGTACTCCCGGAAGGAGGCGAATGCTAGGTTTCGCAGTCATGGAGATCAGAACGATCCACGCCAACGGCGTGGAGTTCGCGTATCTGACCGTGGGGGAGGGGCCGCTGGCGTTGTGCCTGCACGGGTTCCCCGACACCGCGCACACCTGGCGGCACCTGATGCCCGAGCTGGCCGGACGCGGCTACCGCGCCGTCGCGCCGTTCAGCCGCGGCTACGCGCCCACCGAGATCCCGGCCGACGGCGCGTACGAGGAGGCGGCCCTGGTCGCCGACGTGCGCGCGCTGCACGAGGAGCTCGGCGGCGACGAGAACGCGGTGATCGTCGGGCACGACTGGGGGGCCTTCCCCGCCTATGCCCTGGCCGGGCGCTTCCGCCGGGCCGTCGCGCTCGCGGTGCCGCCGCCGGGCGCGCAGCTTCCCGGGCTGCTGGCGTACGAGCAGCTCAAGCGGTCGTTCTACATCTTCCTGTTCCAGACCGTGCTGGCCGAGCCGGCCGCCGCCGACCCGGCCTTCCTCGACCGGCTGTGGCGGGACTGGTCGCCCGGCCACGACCCGGCCGAGGACCTGGCGTTCGTCCGGCGCAGCCTGGGCGAGCCCGCCAACATGGCGGCGGCCATCGGGTACTACCGCGCCGCGCTCGGCACCACGCCTCCCTCGGGCCGCTACCCGGACCTCGACCCCGCCACCGCGGGCCCGGTCCTGTACCTGCACGGCGAGCGGGACGGGTGCATGGGCGCGGAGATGGCCAAGGACGCGGCCGGCAGCCTGCCGCCGGGGTCGCGGGTCGAGCTGGTGGCGGACGCGGGCCACTTCCTGCACCTGGAACGGCCCGCGGAGGTCAACCGCCTCATCCTCGACTGGCTCGGCTGCTGAGCACGGTGATCACCGGGTGGCGCCCTGACAGGCTCACCGGGACCGTCTCCTCGACCGCGAACCCGTCCGGCGCGCCGGCCGTTGTCGCGCCGGCGCCGGGATCGTCGTGGAGCAGCGCCACGGCCAGGCCGCCGGGTTCCAGCACCCGCCGCACCTCCCGCCACAACGGGTCCAGCCCGGGGCCCAGCAGGCCGCGCGGCGGCACCTGACGTCCCCAGGGCGGGTTCACCAGCACCCGCCGCACGCTTCCGTCCGCCACGGGGAGCCGTCCGGCGTCGGCGAGCCCCCAGCGGAACGGGCCCGTACCGTCCGGTGGCAGGGCGGCCCGCGCGTTCGCGGCGGCCGCCGCGACGGCGGCCGGATCGCGGTCGAACCCGACGAACCAGGAGAGCCCGGAGAGCCCGGCGAGCCCGGATAGCTCGGAGCACCCGGAGAACCCGGCGGGCCCGGCGTGCGGTGCGAGCGCGTGCGCGGAGAGCCCAGCGGATCCGGCGGCCCCGGCGTGCGGCGCGAGCGTGAGCGCGTGCGCCTCGATGAGGGTGGTGCCCGCCCCGCAGCAGGGGTCGAGCACGACGCCGCGGAAGCCCGCCGCGCCCACCCCGGCGAGCTGGGCCATCGCGGCGGCCAGCGGCGGGTGCAGCGTGCCCGGGATCGAGGCCGTCTTGTACGGTCTGCGGTGCAGCGGCCGGTCACCGGCCCGCCGGGCGATGACCGCCTGGTCGCCCTCGATCGTCACCCGCCACGCCGTCGCCCCCGCCGGCGGCCGGCCGCCGTCCCGCCGGGAGTGGTAGCGCAGCCGCCACGACCGGGCCAGCTCGGTCCCGACGGCGTCCTCGATCTCGTGCCTGGTGTAGTTGCGGCGTCCCACGAACGAGGCCGAGACCTCGACGTCGGGGCCGCCGGGCGCGCCGAGGTCGATCCCGCGGGCCGCCCGCGCCAGCCGGGCGAGCGCGGAGCGGCCGTGGCCGACCCCGTCCACCACGGCCGCGGCCAGCAGTACGTCGTCCGCGGTGCGCAATCCCAGGAGCCCGGCGCCGGGCCGGACCTCGAACCACACCTCCCGATGGCGGACGCCGACGACGGCCCCGAGACGGGCACGCCGGATCTCCGCCGCGACCAGGGGCTCGGTGCCACGCACCGCCCTGGCCACCGCCAAGGTGAGCAACTGTTCTTCTCCCACGTAGCGACCCGGGACGGCGGCAGGCCGCCCCGCATCACCGGCGGTGGGTCAGCCCACGGCCCGCCGGCGGATCGCTAGCCGAGGAGGAAGAAGAACGTCATGCGCGGCACCCTACAAAGCCCCGTCCGCGCGAGCCACCGGTTTTTCCGGCAGCCACGTACGGTGTACGTCGAACCCATTGACGTAAGTGGTCGCTTTCCGAATGATTGCTCTATGACCGTCCTGGACTTCGACCTGTCGGACCGGAACTTCTGGGCCAGGCCCATGAGCGAGCGCGAAGCGGCGTTCGACCGGTTGCGCGCCCGCGAGACGCCGGCCTTCTTCGAGGAGATGGAGCTGGCCGTCGCGCCCAAGGGGCCCGGCTACTACGCGCTGGCCAGGCACGCCGACATCCTGGAGGCGAGCCGCAACCCCGAGGTCTTCTGCTCCGGCGACGGTGGCGCGACGAACATCCCCGACATGCCCGCCGAGTTCACCGAGTACTTCGGCTCCATGATCAACATGGACGACCCCCGGCACGCCCGGCTGCGCAGGATCGTCTCCCGCGCGTTCACCCCCAAGATGATCAAGCAGTTCGAGTCGGACGTCGAGGCCGCTGCCGTGCGCATCGTCGACGACCTGCTGGCCGCCGGTCCCGGCGGCGACTTCGTCACCGACGTGGCCGCGCGCCTTCCACTGAAGATCATCTGCGACATGATGGGCATCCCCGAGCGCGACTACCGGTTCGTCTTCGACCGCTCGAACGTCATCCTCGGCGGCTTCGACCCCGAATACACCGGCGGCGACCTCGACCAGCTCGCCACCCGCCTGCTCACCGCCGGCATGGAGCTGCAGCAGCTCGTCCAGGACCTCGCCGCCCACCGCACCGCCAACCCCACCAACGACCTGACGTCCTCGCTGGTCAACGCCAACATCGACGGCGAGCGGCTGACGATGCAGGAGCTGGGCTCGTTCTTCATCCTGCTGGTGGTCGCGGGCAACGAGACGACCAGGAACGCCATCTCCTACGGCCTGCGCCTGCTCACCAAGAACCCCGACCAGCGCGCCCTGTGGCTGGAGGACGTCGAGGGCCGCGCCCCCGGGGCCGTGGAGGAGATCGTCCGGCTGGCCTCGCCGGTGAACTTCATGCGCCGCAAGGTCACCCGCGACCACGAGATGAACGGCCACCTCTACCGCGCCGGCGAGAAGGTGGTGCTGTTCTACTGGGCGGCGAACCGGGACGAACGGGTGTTCGCCGACCCGTACCGCTTCGACATCACCCGCCACCCCAACCCGCACGTCGGCTTCGGCGGGCCGGGGCCGCACTTCTGCCTCGGCGCCCACCTGGCCCGGCGGGAGATCACGGTGATGTTCCGCGAGCTGCTGCGCCGGGTGCCGCACATCGAGGGCGGCCGGCCCGACCGCCTGCACTCCTCGTTCATCAACGGGATCAAGCACATGGAGTGCACGTTCTGAGCCGGGCGCGGCGGCGCCCGGGGCTCAGGACTGCGCGGTCAGCTTGAGCTGGTTCATCACGGTACGGATGTCCGGCAGGAGCTGCTTGCCCTCGTCCGGGATCGACACGAACACGATGGCGGGCACGCTGCCGCCGGTGTTGACCGCCATCGTGACGATCGTGGCCTTCTCCGTGCCGGCGGTCATGGCGTACGCGATGAGCCGGCCGGTGGAGGCGCCCACCTTGATCGGCTGCTGCGCGATCTTCCTGACCTTGTTGCCGTCGGGGTAGAAGTCCTTGCGGGCCTGCAGCACCATGCGCCGGATGACCGGCTCCAGGTCGTCCTTGTCGTACAGGGAGGACATACTGGCCGGCAGCGGGCCCGACATGACCTGGGCGTACTTGTCGGGCGCGACCTCCGTGTACTGACGGGTGTCGTAGCCGAAGGTGGACTTGACCGTGGCCCGCTGGTCGAGCTGCCAGCTGCCGCCCAGGCGGGGCAGCGAGACCCCGGCCGCGGCGTCCTCGACCCGGCCGGTCACCGGGGACGCCTTGCCCGGGTACTTGGGCAGGGCGGGGATCGTGGTGGAGCGCTTGCCCGTGCCCGCCTTCGTGGGGCCGGCCGAGGCCGCGGGGGAGGAGGCGGTCTTGCCCTCCGGGGTGTCCTCGCCGGCCAGCGGGCCCGCGAGGAAGGCCCACAGCAGCGCCGCGATCAGGGCGATCACCACCGAGCCGCCGAGCGCGTAGATCCAGATGGGCTTGCCCGGCTCGTCGTCCAGGGAGTCGTGGTCGCCGCCCTGGTACTCGTCGCCGAAGACGTTGTTCCAGAGCTCCTGCTGGCGGTCGGGAGGCGGGGTGCGCGAGCCGCTGATCTGACCGGCCGTCACGAAGCGGCGGTCGGGGTCGGAGGGGTCGCGGTTGAGGTTGGAGCCGGGGCGCGGCTGGTCGGGGTGGCCGTCGCCGGGCATGCCCGGTCCGGCCGGGGGCGCGCCGACGTGGGCCGCCGCGAGCGGGCCCGGGGGCATCGCGGGGTCGCCCACCATGGTGTCGGCCTGCCGGCCGCCGTACATGACGGTGTGCTCGTCGGCCGGGGCGGCGGACGGGCCGCCGGGCCTGCCGGGCCCGTCGAGCGGCGACGGCGCGGGCTGGACGGGGGCGTCGAGCGGGCCGGACGCGCGGCCCAGCGTGACCGTGCGGTCCAGCGGGTCGGCGGCGGACGCCGACGGCGCGGGGGAGGGGGCGGGGGTGGGGCTGTTGGGCCAGGGCGCCGGGGTGGACAGGTTGGACCACGCGCCGGGGGACGGCGTCGGCGGCTGCGACCAGGCGGGCACCGGGTCCTGCGGCTGGGCCGGCTGCTGCTGCTCCGGCCACGAGACGGGGACCTCCTGGCGGGGGGCCTCGGGCCAGCCCTGCTCCTGCCGGGGCGGGTCGGGCCAGGACGGCCGCGCCGGCTCCGGCCACGACGCGTCGCCGCCCCGCTGCTGCGCCCGGCCGTCGTCGCGCGAGGAGCCGGTGCGCGGGAGGTCGTTCCGCGAGGAGTCGTTGCGCGGCACGTCGGGCCAGGAGCCCTCGGGGCGCGGCGGCTCGGGCCAGGACGGCGCCTGCGGGGCCTCGGGCCAGGACGGTTGTGCCGGGGCGGCCTCCGGCCACGACATCGGCACGCCGGAGGACTCCTGCCCGCTGGACGGCCAGGAGGAAGGCACGTCGTTGCGGGCCTCCGGCCAGGACGGTGGCAGGTGCGACGCCCCGGAGCTCGCGGAATTCTCCGTTGCCATTGCTGCCGGCCCTCCCGAGGTTGTGTCCGGATGTGCCGCTATATCCGGATTTGACGTACCAGGCATGATCTCATGGGATTTTCCAGGAGATACGGCTGGTTTCGCAGCGAAACGAGCGAAGCCGTGCGGATCGGTTGGCGGATCCTGCAGCGGCAGGTCGCCCTCCGGTCGATCTGGCTCAGCTGGGTACACCACGCGACGACAGTATTCTAAAGGGACATATGAGGTCACAACGGATACATCACCATCAGGTCTCGCTGGACCTGAAGGGTCTATTGTGCCTGCGCCGGTCGCCGGAGTATCTGCATTCCGTCGAAGACGTGCGCTAGGCTTGACACATGCGTTCCGCGACCCTGCTTCTTAGCGGGCCGCGACGGCCCTGAGAGGTCTCGCCGTCGCGGCTACCCCTCGTCGTGCACGAGGGGTTTTCTTATGGGTCCGAGTCAAGCCAGAAGGACAGTAGCCGTGAGTGAGTACGACCCGCAGGCGCTGCAGGCCAAGTGGCAGCAGCGATGGGAGGAACAGGACACCTACCGGGCGAGCGAGGACGCGGCCGACCCCCGGGAGCGGCGCTACATGCTCGACATGTTCCCCTACCCGTCGGGCGACCTCCACATGGGCCACGGCGAGGTGTTCGCCATCGGCGACGTCGTCGCGCGCTACTGGATGCAGCAGGGCTACAACGTCCTGCACCCGATCGGCTGGGACTCCTTCGGGCTGCCCGCCGAGAACGCCGCGATCAAGCGCAACGCCCACCCCGCCGAGTGGACCTACGCCAACATCGAGACGCAGGCCAATTCCTTCCGGCGTTACGGCATCTCCTTCGACTGGTCGCGCCGCCTGCACACCAGCGACCCCGAGTACTACCGCTGGAACCAGTGGCTGTTCAACCGCTTCTTCGAGCGCGGCCTGGCCTACCGCAAGGGCGGCCTGGTCAACTGGTGCCCCAACGACCAGACGGTGCTGGCCAACGAGCAGGTCGTGGCCGGCAAGTGCGAGCGCTGCGGCGCCGACGTCATCCGCCGCGAGCTGACGCAGTGGTACTTCAAGATCACTGACTACGCCCAGCGCCTGCTGGACGACATGGAGCAGCTCGACGGCTGGCCCGAGCGCCTGCTGACCATGCAGCGCAACTGGATCGGCCGCTCCGAGGGCGCCGACGTGCTGTTCGAGATCGAGGGCCGCGACGAGCCGGTCCACGTCTACACCACGCGCCCCGACACCCTGTACGGCGCCACGTTCTTCGTGGTCGCGGTCGACGCGGCGCTGGCCGACGAGATCGTCACCGACGAGCAGCGCCCGGCCTTCGAGGCCTACCGCGCCGAGGTCGCCAAGCTGAGCGACATCGAGCGCCTGTCCACCGACAAGGAGAAGACCGGCGTCTTCCTGGGCCGCCACGCGGTCAACCCGGTCAGCGGCGAGCGCATCCCGGTCTGGGCGGCCGACTACGTGCTGTCCGACTACGGCCACGGCGCGATCATGGCCGTGCCCGCCCACGACCAGCGCGACCTGGACTTCGCGCGGAAGTTCGACCTGCCGGTCAAGGTCGTCGTGCACACCGGTCTGGCCGACCCCGGCGAGACCGGCGAGGCCACGCCCGGCGAGGGCACGCTGGTCAACTCCGGCCCCCTCGACGGGCTGACCAAGGCCGAGGCCATCGCCAAGATCATCGAGATCCTGGAGGCCGAGGGCCGGGGCACCGGCGCGGTCAACTTCCGGCTGCGCGACTGGCTGCTGTCCCGCCAGCGTTTCTGGGGCACGCCGATCCCGATCATCCACTGCGCCGACTGCGGCGAGGTGGCCGTCCCCGACGAGCAGCTGCCCGTCACGCTGCCCGACCTGCGCGGCGAGGCGCTGGCGCCCAAGGGCGTCTCCCCGCTGGCCAGCGCCACCGAGTGGGTCAACGTCGAGTGCCCCAAGTGCGGCGGTCCGGCCCAGCGCGACACCGACACGATGGACACGTTCGTCGACTCGTCCTGGTACTTCCTGCGCTACACCTCGCCCGGTTACACCGACGGGCCGTTCGACCCCGAGCAGGTGCGCAAGTGGGGCCCGATCGACCAGTACGTCGGCGGCATCGAGCACGCCGTCCTCCACCTGCTGTACTCGCGCTTCTTCACCAAGGTCCTGCACGACATGGGCATGGTGAGCTTCACCGAGCCGTTCCTGCGCATGCTGAACCAGGGGCAGGTGATCAACGGCGGCAAGGCGATGTCGAAGTCCCTGGGCAACGGCATCGACCTGGGCCAGCAGATCGACGCCTTCGGCGTCGACGCCGTCCGCCTGACGATGATCTTCGCCGGTCCGCCGGAGGACGACATCGACTGGGCCGACGTCTCGCCGGCCGCCTCGCAGAAGTTCCTGGCCCGCGCGCTGCGCGTGATGTCGGAGGCGACCGCCGAGCCCGGCGTGCCGTTCGAGGGCGGCGACGCCGAGCTGCGCAAGGTCACCCACCGCACGATCGACGAGGTCACCAAGCTGGTCGAGTCGCAGCGCTTCAACGTCGCGGTGGCCCGCATGATGGAGCTGACCTCGGCCGCCCGCAAGGCCATCGACTCCGGCCCCGGCGCGGCCGACCCGGCGGTGCGCGAGGCCGCCGAGTCGCTGGCCGTCATGCTGTCGCTGGTGGCGCCCTACGTCGCCGAGGAGGGCTGGGAGCGCCTGGGCCGCACCGGTCCTGTCGCCTTCGCCGGCTGGCCCGTCGCCGACCCCGCGCTGCTGGTGCAGGAGTCGGTCACGTGCGTGGTGCAGGTGGCGGGCAAGGTGCGCGACCGGCTGGAGGTCGCCCCCGACATCTCCGAGGACGAGCTGCGGGCCCTGGCCCTGGCCTCCGACAAGGTGGCCGGCTACCTCCAGGGCACGCCGCGCAAGGTGATCGTGCGCGCGCCCAAGCTGGTCAACATCGTCCCGTAGGCGGCTAGATCCGGCGCAGGGCCGGCAGGAGCTCCTTCTCCGCCCAGTCGAAGAACGGCTCCTGCTGGTCGTGCCCGATCTGCACGAGCGCCACGTGCGTGTACCCGGCGTCGGCGAACTTCTTGACGCCCTGCACGACCGCGTCCACGTCGTCGCCGCAGGGCACGCTCTCGGCGACGTCCTCGGGGCGTACCGAGCCGGCCGCGGCGGCGAAGTTCACCGGGCCGGGCAGCTCGGCCATGACCTTCCAGCCGCCGACGCCCGACCAGCGCCACAGCCGGTGGGCCCGCTCCTTGGCGGCCTCGGGGTCGGTGTCGTAGGCGACGGGGAGCTGGCCGTAGACCGGCTTGCCCTGGCCGCCCGCGGCGTGGAACTGCTGCACCACCTCGGGCATCGGGTCGTTGATGACCAGCACGTCGCCCAGCTCCGCGGCGATCTCGGCCGACCGGCCGCCGGAGGCGGCGATGCCAATCGGCACCTGCTCGTCGGGCAGGTCGTAGAGCTTGGCGGAGTCGACGTCGAAGAACTCGCCCTGGTAGGTGACGTACTCGCCGCTGAACAGCTCCTTGATGATCTGCACGGCTTCGGCGAACATCCGGTGCCTGGTGTCCACCGGCGGCCAGCCCTCGCCGACGACGTGCTCGTTGAGGTTCTCGCCGGCGCCCAGGCCCAGGGTGAACCTGCCCTCGCTCAGCACCCCCATCGTGGCCGCCTTCTGCGCCACTACGGCCGGGTGGTAGCGCATGATGGGGCAGGTCACGTACGTCATGAGCGGCAGCCGCTCGGTCACCTGCGCCGCCGCGCCCAGCACCGACCAGCAGTACGGCGAGTGCCCCATCTCCTCGATCCACGGGAAGTAGTGGTCGGAGATGACCGCGTAGTCGAAGCCGACGCGCTCGGCGGTGGCGGCGTAGTCCACCAGTTCGCGGGCCGGGGTCTGCTCGGACATCAAGGTGTAGCCGATTTGTACCATGTGGTCGGGCTACCCAGCTTTGTCCGGATTAGGGTCGGGCATCCGGAGATCAATCGTCACTGCGGAGCTCCTCGATCACCAGCCCGAGGCCGATGGCCAGCAGCCAGAGGTCCTTGGACAGGCCGATGCCCTGCTGGGTCGGGCGCAGGCTGCCCTCCTCGCGCATGCCCGGCGTCCTGAGGTAGAGCCCGAGCAGGCCGGCCGCGAACGCGGTCAGCCCCGCGCCGGCCAGCAACGACGGCACGAACGGCAGGGCGAGCGCGGCCCCGAGGGCGAGCTCGCCCTTCGACAGCAGCCGGGTGAAGGCCACCGGGTCCTGGCCGCGCAGGAACGGGTACGTGCCCGCGGCCATGCCGTGCAGGCCGGCCGCCGTCTGCTCGTCGGCCTTGGTCTTGCCGAACCCGGAGTTGAGGATGATGGCGGCGGCGGCCAGGCGGCCCGGGAGCTGGTGCGGTCGGACGAAAAATCGCATGATTCCTCACAGTGTGTGATTTGTGGCGATTGGCTCCTTCCCTGCCGTTCCCCGCACATCCGGGGCATCGAGCGGTCTTGGCTGTTCGCGGACGGTGGAGCCGTGCTCTGAGAGAAAATCTTTAGCTGGTTTGGTGTCTCGCATTAGTGTCTAGCTGTGACATATGGCGCATACCTGAGATATCCACATCTGTCCGGTGACCTGGTCACCTTCGTCGCCGACGACGATGTCTGGCTCGCCCCCGTCGCCGGCGGCCGGGCCTGGCGCTTCACCGCCGACCGCGTGCCGGTCTCCGCCCCGCGGTTCTCGCCCGACGGCTCGCGCATCGCGTGGACCAGCGGCAAGGAAGGCGCCCCCGAGGTGTTCGCGGCCGAGCTGGACGGCGCCGAAGGCACCCGGCTGACGCACTGGGGCAACGCCATGACCGGCGTCCGCGGCTGGACCGGCGACGGAGCCGTGCTCGCGGTCAGCTCCACCGGGGAGGCATCCCGTACCCGGCTGTGGGCGTACGCCGTCCCGCTCGACGGGGGGCCGGCGGAGCGGCTGCCGTACGGGTGGGTCAGCGAGGCGGCCGTCAGCGGCGCGAAGGTGGCCACGGTGTCGCCGGTCTGGCGCGAGCCGTCCCAGTGGAAGCGCTACCGGGGCGGCACGGCGGCCAAGATCTGGGTCGACGCCGACGGCGACGGGGAGTTCGTCCGGCTGTTCGCCGACAGCCCCGCCCAGTACTGGGCGGTGAGCTGGGTCGGCGACCGGATCGTCTACCTGTCCGACGCGGACGGCGTGGGAAACCTCTACTCGGCCCTTCCCGACGGGTCCGACGTGCGCCGGCACACCAACCACGACGAGTTCTACGCCCGTCACGCCACGAGCGACGGTGAGCGGGTGATCTACAGCCACGCGGGGGACCTGTGGCTGCTGGAGAGCCTGGACGCCGAGCCGTACAAGCTGGAGGTCAAGCTCGGCGGCCCGCGGCCGGGACGGGCGCGCCGGCCCGCGCCCACGCGCGTCGGCGCCTTCTCCCCGGACCCGACCGGGCGCGCCAGCGCCGTCGAGATCCGCGGCACCGCGCACTGGGTGACCCACCGCGACGGGCCCGCGGGCGCGCTCCGGGTGGAACCCGGTGTGCGGGTACGCCTGCCGCGCGCCCTCGGCGCCGACGGCCGGGCCGTGTGGGTCTCCGACGCCGGCGGCGAGGACGGCCTGGAGATCGGCACCCCCGGCGGCGAGATCAGGAGCCTGGCCGGCGGGCAGCTCGGCCGGGTGCTCGAACTGACCGCCGCGCCCGACGGCAAGCACGCCGCCGTGGCCACGCACGACGGGCGGCTGCTCGTCGTGGACCTGGAGTCGGGCGACCTGCGGGAGCTCGACCGCACTACGCAGGGCGACATCAGCGGGGTCACCTTCTCGCCGGACTCCGGCTGGCTGGCCTGGGTGCACCCCGACCACGAGCCGCTGTCGCAGATCAAGATGGGCCGCGTGGACGGCACGTCGGTGATCGACGTGACGCCGCTGCGCTTCTCCGACTACGACCCGGTGTTCACCAAGGACGGCAAGCACCTGGCCTTCCTGTCGGTGCGCACGTTCGACCCGGTGTACGACGCGCACGTGTTCGACCTGTCGTTCCCGGCGGGCTGCCGGCCGTACATCGTGCCGCTGCAGGCCGCCACGCCGTCGCCGTTCGACCCCTCGTTGCAGGGACGGGGGTTCAACGGGGAGGACGACAAGCCCGGCAAGGACGACAAGAAGGACGACGCGCCGCCGCGTACCGAGGTGGACCCGGAGGCGCTGGCCTCCCGCGTGGTGCCCGTACCCGTGCCGGCGGGCCGCTACGGCAACCTCAGGACCGCCAAGGACGCGCTGCTCTGGCTCCGCCACCCCCTGACGGGCCAGCTCGGCGACGGCACCGAGCCGGTGAACGAGACCGTGCTCGAACGCTACGACCTCAAGAAGCGCGCCAAGGCCGAACTCGGCAAGGATGTGCGGGCCTTCGAGGTCAGCGGCGACGGCACCAGGCTCGTCACCAACGGCAAGAACGGCCTCCAGACGCGGGCGGCCGGCGAGGGCGACGAGGTCGTCACGATCGACCTCGACCGGATCGCCGTCCAGATCGACCCGGTCGCCGAATGGCTCCAGGGCTACCGCGAGGCCGGACGGCTCATGCGCGACCACTTCTGGCGCGAGGACATGGGCGGCGTCGACTGGCAGGCCACGCTCGACCGGTACGAGCCGCTGGTCGGCCGCCTCGGCTGCCACTCCGAGCTGATCGACCTGCTGTGGGAGGTGCAGGGCGAACTCGGCACCTCGCACGCCTACGCCAGGGGCCACGACGGCGTCAGCGACCCGCGCCGCCGTCAGGGCCTGCTCGGCGCCGACCTGGCCAAGGACGAGGACGGGACCTGGCGGGTCCAGCGCATCCTGCCGGGCGAGACCTCCGACCACGCGGCCCGCTCGCCGCTGCTCGCGCCCGGCGTCGCGATCCGTCCCGGCGACGCGATCGTGGCGGTGGGCGGACGTCCGGTCGATCCGGTACGCGGCCCGCTCGCGCTGCTGTCCGGCACCGCCGACCAGCCCGTGGAGCTCACCGTGCGGCCCGCGGCCGGCGGCTCGCCGCGCCGGGTCGTCGTCACCCCGCTCGCCGACGACAGCCAGCTGCGCTACCACGACTGGGTGGAGAGCCGGCGGGCCTTCGTCCGCGAGGCGTCCGGCGGGCGGCTCGGTTACCTGCACGTCCCGGACATGGTGGCCTCGGGGTGGGCGCAGTTCCACCGCGACCTGCGTACCGAGATGGCCTTCGACGGGCTGGTCGTGGACGTGCGCGAGAACGGCGGCGGGCACCTGTCCGAGCTGGTGCTGGAGAAGTTGTCGCGCAAGGTGACCGGCTGGGCGCGGGCCCGCGGCTACGAGCCCATGCGCTACCCCGAGGACTCGCCCCGCGGGCCCATCGTGGCCGTCGCCGACGAGTTCGCCGGGTCCGACGGCGACATCGTCAGCGCCGGGATCAAGAACCGCGCCCTCGGCCCGCTGGTCGGCACCAGGACCTGGGGCGGCGTCATCGGCATCGACTCGCGCTACTCCCTGGTGGACGGGACCGTGGTGACCCAGCCGCGGTACGCGTTCTGGCTGGAGGGGCCGGGCTGGGGCGTGGAGAACCACGGCGTCGATCCCGACGTCGAGGTCGTGATCACGCCGCAGGACCGGGTGGCGGGTCGCGACCCGCAGCTGGCGAAGGCGGTCGAGCTGGCGCTCGCCGCGTTGGAGGAGCGCCCGGCGGCGACCGCGCCGGACCTGCCGCCGCTGAGCTGACCGTCCTGAGGGGCGGCCCGTCGGGGCCGCCCCTCAGCTCGGCACCAGCCGCCCCTCAGATCGGCACCGGCTCCGGCCGCCCTCAGCTCAGTCGGGTGAGAATCTCCGAGAGCGGCGGTTGCGTCGCCACTCAGCTCAGTCGGGTGAGAATCTCCGCGAGCACCGGTTCCGTCGTCGCGAAGTTCAGCCGTACGTAGTCCGCGCCGCCCGGGCCGAACGCGGCGCCGTCGTTGAGCTGGACCTTGGCCTCCCGCTCGATGACCTCGGCCATGCCCGGCTGCCCGGTGTGCAGCCACGCCAGGTAGGTGGCCTGGGGCATCCGGTACCCGAACCGGTCCGGCAGCCGCTCGGCGAGCAGCCGGCGGTTGTGGTCGAGCAGCGCCCGGGTCCGGTCCAGCCAGGCGTCGCCGTGCCGCCAGGCCGCGATCGTGGCCTCCACCCCGAACAGGTGCGTCGACCCGAAGAGGAACGGCGGCTGAGCCGCCAGGGCCGCGCGCACCCCGGCGTGCCCGATGTGGGCGACCGAGCAGCGGATGCCGCCCAGGTTGAACGCCTTGGTGGCCGAGGTGAGGGTGACCGTGCGCTCGGGGAGGATCGTGGCGAAGGGGATGTGCCGGTGGGGCGCGTAGGTGAGGTCGGCGTGGATCTCGTCGGCCAGCACCAGCAGGTCGTGGCGCTCGGCGTGCTCGGCCAGCCCTTCCAGCTCGGCGCGGGTGAACACGCGGCCCGTCGGGTTGTGCGGGTTGACCAGCAGCAGCACCCGGCAGCCGGACAGGTCGGGCACCTCGAACCGCCACGCGTCGCCGTCCGGTTCGAGCTGGATGGGGACGAGCGGACGTTCCATGACGTCGAGGGTCGTCAGGAACGGGTGGTAGGCGGGGGTGTGCAGCGCGACGCCGTCCCCTGGCTTGGTCCAGAGGTGCAGCAGCACCTGGAGGGCCTGGTTGATGTCGCTGAAGGTGTGGACGTGCGAGGGGTCGGCCGTCCAGCCGTGGCGGACGGCCATGCGCTCGGCGAACGCCTCGGCCAGCGGGCCGGCCTGCGGCTTGTCCAGCCAGGTCGGGTAGCCGAGGTCGCCGGCGGCGCGGCGGGTCAGGGCCTCGACCACCTCGGGGGCGGTGGCCAGGTCCATGTCGGCGATCCAGGCGGGGATGACACCGGGGGCGGTGATTGCCCATTTGAGACCGTCATGCGTCTCTTTGAGGTCCTTCAACTCTTTGGAGGCGGGGGTCTCTTTTGGGGCATTCGTGTCGGTCACGGGCACAGTCTAGGAGTTTGCGGTGTGGCGGGAGGGGGGCCTGGTGCCGGTGCCTGCTGATGGGGGCGGCTGCATGGCCGGCGTGTCGAACCGGGGACCGGACGTCCGGGTCGGCGGGGTGTGCGGGGCCGGCCGCGTTGTGTTCCGGGGCCCGAAGGAACGTCCCGGGAGAAAGGTGAGCGGGCGACGACGACGCCGCCCTCCACGCGAGGCCCGGATGGAAGAGCCTCAGCGTTGGAGGGCGGCGTTCGGTGCGTGCGACTTGCGAGGAATCGCCACATGGCGCCGACGACCACAGCCCCCGTGCGAGGGAGGCCGGATCGCAGAAATCGAACGGCGGCCGCAGGAATGGGCGGCCGGCCCGAGGTTCAGAGGCGGCGGAGGACGGCCACCACCTTGCCCAGAACACTGGCCTCGTCACCGGGGATGGGCTCGTAGTTCGGGTTGTGCGGCACCAGCCACACGTGCCCGTCCTTGCGCTTGAACGTCTTGACCGTGGCCTCGCCCTCGATCATGGCGGCCACGATGTCACCGCTCTCGGCGACCGGCTGCTGACGGACGACCACCCAGTCGCCGTCGGCGATGGCGGCCTCGATCATCGAGTCACCGGCGACCTGGAGCAGGAAGAGCGTGCCCTCGCCGACGAGCTGCTTGGGAAGGGCGAAGACGTCCTCCACGCTCTCCTCGGCCAGGATCGGGCCACCGGCGGCGATGCGGCCCACCAGCGGGACGTAGGCGGCAGTCGGCCGGCTCACCGGAGCCTCGTCGTCGGTGGCGTCGGGGTCGACCCACAGCACGGGCTCGCCGGGCAGGCGCACCTCAAGGGCGCGCGGCCGGTGCGGGTCGCGCCGCAGGTATCCCTTGCGCTGCAGGGCGGTCAACTGGTGCGACACGCTGGACGTGCTCGTCAGCTGCACGGCCTCGCCGATCTCGCGCATCGAGGGCGGGTAGCCGCGCTGCTGCACCGAATCGCGGATCACTTCGAGGATCTTGCGCTGCCTGGGCGTCAGGCCCAGGGAGTCGCGTCGGCGCACCGCGAGGTCTGTGACCCCGTTAGCGTCTTCCCGCTCGCTCATGCTCTTCCTCCTCGCCTGGCGGCGGCCCGCCTCACCGGCGAACCTCCCGGTCCGTGGTCTTGATGTCGCACACAGCGACCGTATCGCTGTTGAAGATCATCTTCAAACAATTGTTCGAGTCTTCCTCGAAATTGTCGCCAGCGTGGTGTACAACATCGTACGGGAGTTCGATCGACACCGTGTTCGATTTGCTGATCTTATTTTGGCCGTTTCCTCGGGCCAGACGGCGGGAGGTCAATCGTGCGAACGACCCCGAGCACCGACACGACCAGCGAAGACGCCAACCGGCTCACCCTCATCGCCGACGCCACCCGGGGCGGTGGCCGACGGGGAGACGACCCGCAAACCGGCTCCGGCCACCGTGAAAATCCGGGAAAACGACCGGCTACCGATTCGAACACCCGGCGGCGCCGCGCCGGCGGCCCAGGGAAGGTCGCTCAAGGCTCGGACCGCCCCCGGCTGTGGCTGGTCCCCTCCCCGCGTCCCGACGCGGACACGGACGCCGACCGGCCGCTGCATCAGGAGGTCGGTGGGCGGTCGCTCGCCGACGACACGCTGACCGGTCGCCGCCGTCCCGAAAGTACGCAGGGCGCGCCCGACACGGACGTGACGAAACCCCGCGCCCGCCCGCCCGAGCCCGGCACCCGGCGCCGACGGCCACCCGAAGCGGCCGGACGACGTCCGGAAGGTGAGGCGGAGGGGCGGGGACGCCGACGTCAGGCGGAGGGGGCGGGTAGGCACGGCGAGGCGGAGGCGTCGGGACGCTGGGGGCTGGAGGCATCGGGGAGGCGAGGTCAGGGAGGTCGTGCGGCGCGGCTGGCGAGCCGGAACGCGGGGGTCCTGCCGGAAGGGGAGCGGGAGCGCCAGGAGGAGGCCCGAGCGGACCGTCCCTGGGAACGGCGGCGTCCAGGGGAGGCCACGGGCCGCCCGGAGACGCGAAGGCGGCCCTCAGGCGACGCGACCGAGCAGCCCGAAACGCGGGCGCGCCGCCGGAAGAAGGGCGAGCGGCTGGGCGAGCAGGGGCGCCGCTCGGGACGGTTGGGGGAGCAAGGGGGGCGCTCAGAGCAGTCGGCCGAGCGGTCGGACAGGCAGGGGCGGCGCTCGGGACGTACGGCGGATCGGTTCGTGGCACGGGCGCGGCGCTCTGGGGAGGGCGCGGGCCGGGATCGGGGGGAAGTGGTGAGCGGGCCGGGGGGTGCGCGGCGCCGGGGGGCGCGGAGGAACGGGGGTTCTGGTGACGGTGAGGCTCGCGGGGGGCGGGAGATGTTGGGACGTGTTGTGGGGGCGGAAAGTGCTCCGATCGGTGACGGTGCCGGGCTTGTGCGGAATCGTCGTGCGTTGCGGCGGGGGCGGGGTGCCGGAGTGGTTTCTGCGGGGGCCGGCGTCAAGGCTCCGGCTCCTCCGGTGCGGCTGACCCGGCGGGGGCGGACCGTGCTGCTGGTGGTGGTGATGGTGTTGCTGTCCCTGGGCGGGTTCTGGCTCGGGACGCGGGCGGCTGGGCATGCCGCTGTGGGCGCCGGAGTGCCCGGCAATTCCGCAGTGGGCATCGGGGCGGTTGGACGCGCGGCCGTGGGTGCCGGGCTGTGCGGCCGGGCGGGGTTGCTGGGGACGGAGGTCGTCTGAGGGCACGCCCTGGGGGGATCGCGGACGCTGAGCTCAGGGGGGTAGAGCCTCAGGGGGTGGCCCCGAAGGCATGCCGTGGGATGGGGCCAGACCGATGGGCCCAAGACGTGCCCGGGGATGGGGGCCATGCTTATGGCCCCCAGGTGTGCCAGGGTCCTGGGCCTCGTAAGCCGGGACCCGCGGCTGCGCGTCCCTGGAGGAGCGCCGGACGTGCCGGCCATCGTCGCCGCTCAGCCGCGCAGTACTGATGACCGCGTCCTGCTGACGTTCTCCGAGATCCGGCGGATGCCGGCCGCGTTAGACCCGCACGATCATGGACGTCGTGCGGATCGTCAGACTGGCGGGGTCGCCATCAGGCAACCGTCCGGCACTGCCACTACCAGCGCAGATCCCAAGCGCGATCGCGATGTGTCAGTGGAGTGCGCTGGCCGATGGTTCGCTCAACAGGCACTCCACAGGTTCTCAACATCGGCCTGGCTACCTTCGCGATGTCCAGTACGACGAGCACCAAGGAGAACCCGATGCGAACGTTCAACACGATGGTCGTCGGTGCGGCGGTGGCCGCCGCGGCTCTGACCGCGGGCACCCCCGCGCAGGCCTCCGTCCAGACCGGCGCCCAGACCTCCCTGACCGCCGTCACCACGGCCGCGGCGGCGGCCGGCTCGACGACGATGTCCTGCCGTGAGGTGCGTGTGTACCGTCCGGAGATGCGCAAGGGACACGTGGCCGCGACCGGCTGGGCGATCGGCTGCTCCAGCAACCAGCGCGTCAAGATCATGCTTCAGCGCAAGCGCTGGTGGGGCTGGCAGAACATCTCCAGCGCCTCCTGGTACGGGGCCGGCAAGAGGACGTTGTACAAGGGCTGCAAGCGGGGGGACACCTTCACCTACCGCCTGCAGGGCCAGGTCAGCTACTACGCAGGCAGCAAGTACGTCGTCCACAACGGCTGGAGCCCCACGATGCGCGCGAAGTGCCCGTGACGTGCTCCGTCCGCCACCTCGTGGGGTGACCATCCGGTACTCCGGTGACGCTTGGCGATCTTGAGTCGTCGGGGGCGCATGGAGACGGCCACCGCGTGATCATTCGGAGTCCGTGGAGACAACCGAAGATCGTGCGGTGGCCGCGAGCCGCAGCGTTGACCCTGGCGACTGGATGGTCATCTTCAACGAGCCGCCCTTCCGCCCCGCCGGGGGCTTGTGGGGGTGGACGTCGCTGAGCACAGGGCCCCGTCCAGTACTCCCTGGCGGGTTGGGGTTCGGGAAGGGGGACCCCGGGCTCTGGGTGGCACATGTGTGCAAGGGGGCCAGGGGAAGGGGGGAAGCCGGGGTGGGTTCCGAGGTGGTTTGTGGGGGTAGGGGAGGAGGCTTCGGGGGTGGTGGGAGGTGGGGGGAGGCTGTGGGCTCCGGTACCTTTGTGGGGCCTGTTTGGGCTGGTCGCCGTCGGGTGCGAGGGGGCCGGTCGGGTGAGGGGCGCGAGCGGCCGACCGGGGCGACACGCCCGGGGCCCGTGTTACTGAGGGGCTGATCAGCGACTTCGGCTCAACGGTGTTGCTCAACTTGCGTTCATGGTCGCGCGCTTCTACGGTTGGACCACAACATCTAGTAGTTACACCGATGTCGGTTCACCACACCTTGTGTTTCCGTGACCGCACCATGGCATGCCGTGGGGCGTGCGCGAGCGTACCGCGGCGAGGGTTTTACGCGTGTGGTGGGCCGGGCGGGTCGAGGAGGCGAAGCCGTGCACTGTCCGTTCTGTCGCCACCCTGACACCAGGGTCATCGACAGCCGGTCCACGGACGACGGCGCGGCCATCAGGCGCCGCCGCACCTGTCCCGAGTGCGGGCGCAGGTTCACCACGCAGGAGACCGTCCTGCTGATGGTGAGCAAGCGTAGCGGGGTGACGGAGCCGTTCTCGCGGGACAAGGTCGTCGCGGGCGTGCGGCGGGCCTGTCAGGGCAGGCCGGTCAGCGAGGACTCGCTGGCGCAGCTCGGGCAGCGGGTGGAAGAGGCCATCCGGGCCAAGGGCGCGGCCGAGCTGCCGTCGAACGAGGTGGGCCTGGCGATCCTCGGCCCGCTCCGGGAGCTGGACGAGGTGGCCTACCTGCGATTCGCATCGGTTTATCGCGGTTTCGAGAGCCTGGCGGACTTCGAGGCCGAGATCTCACAGTTGAAGGCGGAGAAGGGGGAGTCATGACGGACACGGCCAGCGGTTCAGTGGCGCGCGGGGGTAAGCGGCCGCGTAAGGGGCTGAGGATGAAGCGGATCTTCACGAAGCCCGGCGTGCACCCGTATGACGAGGTCCAGTGGGAGCGCCGTGACGTCGTGATGACGAACTGGCGCGACGGCTCGATCAACTTCGAGCAGCGGGGTGTCGAGTTCCCCGAGTTCTGGTCGGTGAACGCGGCCAACATCGTGACGACCAAGTACTTCCGCGGCGCAGTGGGCACGCCGCAGCGCGAGTGGAGCCTGAAGCAGCTCGTCGACCGGGTGGTCGGCGTGTACACCCGCACGGGCGTCGAGCACGGCTACTTCGCCAGCGACGAGGACGCCGAGATCTTCGACCACGAGCTCAAGCACGCGCTGGTCCACCAGGTCTTCGCGTTCAACTCGCCGGTCTGGTTCAACGTGGGCACCGCCTCGCCGCAGCAGGTCAGCGCCTGTTTCATCCTCTCCGTGGACGACCAGATGGAGTCGATCCTGGAGTGGTACAAGGAAGAGGGCGTGATCTTCAAGGGCGGTTCGGGGTCGGGCGTCAACCTGTCCCGCATCCGTTCGTCCAAGGAACTGCTCTCCAGCGGCGGCACGGCCAGCGGGCCGGTCAGCTTCATGCGCGGCGCGGACGCCTCCGCGGGCACGATCAAGTCGGGCGGCGCGACGCGCCGGGCGGCCAAGATGGTCGTGCTCGACGTCGACCACCCCGACATCGAGGAGTTCATCGAGACCAAGGCGCGCGAGGAGGACAAGGTCCGGGCCCTGCGTGACGCCGGTTTCGACATGGACCTGGGCGGCAAGGACATCGTCTCCGTCCAGTACCAGAACGCCAACAACTCGGTGCGCGTCTCCGACGAGTTCATGCGCGCGGTGGAGAAGGGCGACCAGTTCGGCCTTCGTGCCCGCCTGACCGGCGAGGTCATCGAGAAGGTCGACGCCAAGGACCTGTTCCGCAAGATGGCCAAGGCCGCCTGGGAGTGCGCCGACCCGGGCGTCCAGTACGACGACACGATCAACGACTGGCACACCACGCCGGAGACCGGCCGGATCACCGCCAGCAACCCGTGCTCGGAGTACGTGCACCTGGACAACTCCTCGTGCAACCTGGCCAGCATCAACCTGCTGAAGTTCCTGAAGGACGACAACACCTTCAACGTCGCCGACTTCGTCAAGCTGACCGAGCTGATCATCACCGCGATGGACATCTCGATCACCTTCGCCGACTTCCCGACCGAGAAGATCGGCGAGACCACGCGGGCCTACCGCCAGCTCGGCATCGGCTACGCCAACCTGGGCGCGCTGCTCATGGCCACGGGCCACGCCTACGACTCCGACGGCGGCCGCGCGGTGGCCGGGGCGATCACGTCGCTGATGACCGGGGTGTCCTACCGGCGCAGCGCCGAGCTGGCCGGGGTGGTGGGCGCGTACGACGGTTACGCCCGCAACGCCGAGCCGCACAAGCGGGTCATGCGCAAGCACGCCGCCGCCAACGACAACCTGCGCACGGTCGGCACCATGGACGCGAAGATCCACGCCGAAGCGTCGCGCCAGTGGTCGGAGTGCCTGAAGGTCGGCGAGAAGAACGGCTACCGCAACGCCCAGGCCAGCCTGCTCGCCCCCACCGGCACCATCGGCCTGATGATGGACTGCGACACCACCGGCATCGAGCCCGACCTCGCGCTGGTCAAGTTCAAGAAGCTGGTCGGCGGCGGCTCGATGCAGATCGTCAACCAGACGATCCCGCGGGCGCTCAAGCAGCTCGGCTACCAGCAGGAGCAGATCGAGGCCATCGTCGAGTACATCGGCGAGCACAGCCACGTCGTCGACGCCCCCGGCCTGCGCAAGGAGCACTACGAGGTGTTCGACTGCGCGATGGGCGAGCGGGCGATCGCGCCGATGGGCCACGTGCGGATGATGGCGGCGACCCAGCCGTTCCTGTCCGGCGCGATCTCCAAGACGGTCAACCTGCCGGAGTCGGCCACGATCGACGACATCGAGCAGGTCTACCTGGAGGGCTGGAAGCTCGGCCTGAAGGCGCTGGCCGTCTACCGCGACAACTGCAAGGTCGGCCAGCCGCTGTCGGCCGGCAACGGCGCCAAGAAGGACGAGCCGAAGGCCGTCGAGGCCGAGCCCGAGGTCAAGGTCATCGAGGTCAACCGGCCGACCCGGCGGCGCATGCCCAACCAGCGTCCCAGCATGACCACCCGCTTCACCGTGGGCGGCGCCAAGGGCTACATGACCGCTTCGTCCTACCCTGACGACGGGCTCGGCGAGGTCTTCCTCAAGATGTCCAAGCAGGGCTCGACGCTGGCAGGCGTCATGGACGCCTTCTCGGTGGCGATCTCCATCGGCCTCCAGTACGGGGTGCCGCTGGAGACGTACATGAGCAAGTTCGTGAACATGCGGTTCGAGCCGGCGGGCATGACGGACGACCCGGACATCCGGATGGCCACGTCGGTGATGGACTACATCTTCCGCCGTCTGGCCCTCGACCACCTGCCCTACGACGAGCGGGCGGCGCTCGGCATCTTCTCGGCGGCCGAGCGCGCCGCGCAGCAGCGCGGCGAGGACCCGGCGGCGCTGCCTGAGGCGGTCGACCGGGAGGCGCTGGCCCAGTCGGCGCCCATCGAGAAGCCCAAGGACGAGGCGAAGGAGGAGCCGGTCCGGGAGCTGACGCTGGAGAGCCACCAGCGCTTCACCGCCGACGCGCCGCTCTGCATGACCTGCGGCACCAAGATGCGGCCGGCCGGAAGCTGCTACGTGTGCGAGGGCTGCGGCTCGACCAGCGGCTGCAGCTGATTTTGGGCTCCAGCTAGACGCGAAACGCCTGATCGGCAACGGGGTGTCGGTGACATGCTGACACCCCGTTCTGCTGCCAGCTGTTGCGCTTGATGCAACTGTACAGTCGGCCGCTCGGTTAATGATCAGTACGCGACGTACTTGACGTACCTAAGGGGACGTGGCATCGTGGAGGTGCGCTTCACTGGAGGTTCGTCATGGCCGCTGTTCACTTCGACAGCTATACGGAAGCTCGTGCACATCTCAAGGCGCTTTTGGATGCGGCCGAGAGAGGTCGCGTGGCAACGGTGCGACGTGAGTCGGCTGTGACCGCCTTCGTGGATGTTGAAAGACTCCGGCACTACCTCGCGGTGGTCACTCCTTCTCGAGCACAGGTGCTTCCTGAGGCTGGCGGCTGGTCGGTTTTCATTCCGGGGCTACCTGTCGCCGCGGTCGGTACGACCTTTGATCAAGCCATTGCGGAGATGATCGAGGGCCTCCGTGAGTACGCGGAGGATTGGCAGGGCCGTCTACTCGACGCGCCGAACCACCGCGAGAACTGGGGGCTTGTGCAGTTGATTAGCCTCAGTGATGACGACCAACTGCGCGAATGGCTGGTAGGGAAGGACCGGTGAGCTGGCCCCAGCCTGCCCGTGAGCATCACGACCGGTTCTGTCGGATCGAGGGCTGGCGTCTGGTGCGGAATGCCCGGGGAGGAACGGGGACGCACCATGTCACCTACGAGCTAGATCTTGCCGATGGCAGGATCCTGAGAACCCGGATCTCTCATCCGGTCGACCGAAGCACCTACGGCCCGGGTATTTGGAGTCATATTCTCCGCGATCAACTTCAGGTGGACGAGGCGACCTTCTGGGCGTGCGTTCAGAACGAGGTGAGACCTGATCGAGGAGCCCCCGAGCTGCCATCGGAGGCCCTGCCCGCAGACCTCGTGTTCATGTTGATCTCCAGGGTGGGTCTTGACGAGACCACCGTGGCGGGGATGAGCAAGGAGGAGGCCATCGCGCGGCTCCATAAGTACTGGACCGACGGGACCTGATCCTGAGGAATACCGCACCTCTCGAATTAGTGCACTGCCCCAGAATCCACGCTGAACTGAGATGAGGGGGCCCGGGAACGGGCCCCCTCATCGGCGTTCCAGGGGGTAGGGTTCCGATCGGTTTCGGTCAGCCGTTCCGGCGTCGGGTTCCGGTCAGGCGTTTCGGGGTCAGGCTCCGGTCAGCAGGTCGCGCAGGACGTCGGGTTTGTCGGTGATGATGCCGTCCACCTGGTACGTCAGCAGGCGTTGCATGACGTCGGGGCTGTCGACCGTCCAGGCGAAGACCTTCATGCCGTGCTCGTGGGCCAGCTTCACGTACGAAGGGGTGAGCGCGGCGTACGGCGGGTTGACGTGGTCGGCGAACCTGGCCAGGCCGGGCAGCGCGGCGCTGCTCGGCGTGCCGAGCAGCCCGATCGGCACGTCGGGCAGCAGCCGGTGGAAGGCGCGCATCGAGTCCCAGTCGAACGACTGGACCACCAGCCGCCCCGGCACGAGCCAGGAGGGCTCGGCGCGCAGCGCGCGGACGATGCGGGCCTCGATGCCCGGGTAGAGCTTCGGCTCCTTGACCTCCAGCAGCATGCCGGCACGGGATCCGGCCGTCGCGCGCAGCGCCTCCTGCAGGGTCGGCACCCGCTCGCCGGTGTACTCCCGGTCGAACCAGGAGCCGGCGTCCAGCCTGCGGATCTGCGCGAGCGTGAGGTCGCGCACCCGCCAGGGCGCAAGGCCGGGCAGGGCGCGTTCGGCGTCGGTGGTCCGGGCGAGGGTGGTGTCGTGCATCAGGACCAGCTCGTGGTCCTTGGTCTCCTGGACGTCCAGCTCGAGCAGGTCGGCCCCCTGGCGGGCGGCGAGCTGGAAGGCGGCGACGGTGTTCTCCGGCGCGTACGCCGAAGCGCCCCGATGGGCGACGTTGACCACCGTGGTCACGGCGGCGGTGGGCGGGGAGGCCAGGGGGAGGAGGGCGAGGGGCAGGAACAGGGCGAGTCGCCGCAACATGGATCTCCTCGGTGGGGGAGAGACCGACACCCCCGACCATGACCAGCAAGGATGACCGTGAGTTGAGGGCAGAGTAACGCAGCGGTGCCCATCCGATGAGGCTTCGACACGCGGACATGCGTGAGGGCGGGCCGCCCGCGGCGGCCCGCCCCCCAGCTGTTACCGTACGGTGTTACTGAGCCCGGGCTACTTCAGACCGGCGTCCAGCGCGGTGGTGAGCACGCCCGGGTCGCCGGACATCTCCCAGATCATCGCGCCCAGCAGGCCCTTGCTCTTCAGCCAGGCCGTCTTCTTGCCGATCGACCAGGCGTCGTCGAACGTCCACCACTGCCCGTTGTTGCCGGTGTAGCAGTAGGTGGCGACGGCGACCTCGTCGTGCCGGACCGTGCAGCCGGGCACCATGGCGAGCAGGTTGCTGTAGCCGCGGGTGCCCGCCTCCTCCTGGAACTGGCCGGGAGCCGCGCCGTGCGCGTCCTGCCACTCGCCGAACTTGCCGCCGTCGGTCACCTGCTGCCAGCCGCGGCCGTAGTAGGCCAGGCCGATGGTCAGCTTGCGCGGGTTGACGCCGGCCTGGAGGTAGACGTCCACGGCCTTCTCGACGCTGAAGTCCGGGTTGTACGGGCTGTCCGCGTCGAGGTACAGGTTGCCCTGGTGGCCGGTGCGGTTCGGCTCCCAGGAGTTGTCGCTGCCCGCGCCGTGGAAGTCGTAGCCCTGGATGTTGAAGATGTCCAGCGACTTGGCGACCTCGGGCAGGTCCCAGCCGGCGGCGATCTTGGCCGGGTCGGCCGGGGTGAACGCCGTGAGCTGGTACCGCTTGCCGGTCGTCGTCGTCAGCGCGTCGAGCTGGCGGCGGAACTCGGCGATCAGCAGCGTGTTGTTGGCCTTGTCGTTCTGGCCGATGTGGTTGCCCGCGTGCCCCTCGGCGCCCGGCCACTCCCAGTCGAGGTCGATGCCGTCGAAGATGCCCGCGGCCGTGCCGGGACCGCCCTTGCCGTTGTAGTCGGGCAGGTTGCCCTTGATGTAGGTGTCGATGCAGGAGGAGACGAACTTCTTGCGGGAGGCGTCGGTCGCCGCCACGTCGGAGAAGTACTTGGAGTACGTCCAGCCGCCGAGCGAGATCAGCACCTTGAGGTTCGGGTACTTCGCCTTGAGCTTCTTGAGCTGGTTGAAGTTGCCCTGCAGCTTCTCCCAGCCGGTGTCGGCGACCCCGTCGACCGACTGGGCGGAGCTGAACGGCCTGCCGTAGTCGGCCTCGGCGTCACCGGCGCCGTCGCCCTGGTTCGGGTCCTGCGGGTCGGACGTGGTGCCCTTGGTGACGCCCTGCAGGCAGGTCAGGTTCTTGGGGTCGATGTTGGCGAAGGCGTAGTTGATGTGCGTCAGCTTCGCCGCGGCCCCGGTGGTGTCGAGGTTGCGGACGAAGTACTGACGGCCGTAGATGCCCCACTGGACGAAGTAGCCGACACGGGCGTACCCGGTCTCGACGATGTCCGACGTCGTCACCTTCACCGGGGCGGAGGCGGCCGAGAGGTTGTCGTACAGGTCGCGGGCCTTGACCGTGAAGGAGTACTCGGTCGAGGGGGACAGGCCGGAGACGACCGCCGTCGTGCCGGTGACGGTCGTGGCCAGGGTCGAGCCGGCGAAGACGTCGTAGTTGGCCACGCCGGTGTTGTCGGTGGAGGCCGTCCAGGCCAGCGTGACGCTGCTGGAGGTCTTGGCCGTGCTGCGCAGGCCCGAGGGCGCCGACGGCGCCTGCGAGTCGTCGGCCGGGTTGCGGGTGGTCACCTTCAGCGGCGCGGAGGCGGCCGACAGGGTGCCCTTGCGGTCCTTGGCCTTGACGGTGAACGTGTACTCGGTGTTCGGCGTCAGGCCGGAGACCGTGCCGGAGGTCTCGGTGACCGAGGCGGCCAGGGCGGAGCCGTTGTAGATCTCGTACCCGACGATGGGCAGGCTGCCCTGGGTGGCGGCGTCCCAGGCGAGTGAGACGGTCTTGGTGGTCTTGACCGGCGAGCGCAGGTTCCCGGGGGCGCCGGGCGGCGCGTCGGGGGTGCCGTCGCAGTTGACGTCGTTGATCCGGCAGCTCGTCGGCTCGGCGTTGGCCGTGCTCACGGTGAAGCTCGGGCTGTAGGGCTCGGTGGTCGCGCCGGCGTTCACGGTGGTGTTGTAGTGGACGGGGGTCAGCGTGACGGTCCGCCCGCTCTGGGTGAGTGAGCCGTTCTGGGCGTTGCTCGCGGTGACGCCCGCGGGCAGCTCGAACACGATCGACCAGCCGTTCAGCGCGGTGGTGCTGTTGTTGGCGACGATGAACTTGGCCGAGGTGCCGCTGACGTCGTACGTGGCGCTGACCGGCGGCTTGGCGGGCGGGTCACCGCCGGTGCCGTCGCAGTTGGCGCCGTTGATCAGGCAGCTCGTCGGCTGGACGGCCGAGCTCAGCGTCACCTTGGGGCTGTAGGGTTCGGTGTTCTTCCCCGCCTGCACGGTGTTGATGTAGAAAGCGGGGGTGAGCGTCACCTTGGTGCCGTTCTGGCGGATGGTGGCGTTCTGGGGGTTGCTCGCGGTGACCCCGGACGGCAGCTCGAAGACGATCGACCAGCCGCTGACGGCGGTCGTGCCCGGGTTGCTCACCAGGAAGGTGCCGGTGTTCCCGGAGAGGGAGAACGTGGCGATGAGGCGGCTCGCGGCCTGTGCGGGAAGGGTGCACATGCCGATGATCACGAGAACGGCGATCAGGGGGGTGACTAATCGGCGCACGTCAAGGACCTTTCTTTAAAGAAAGTTTCCTAACAATTACGCGGATCGTAAGCCCCTCCCACTCAACTTGCAAGAGCCTGTCTGATCTAGCCTGACAAGATGCGAGGGGTGCTGCCGGTCCTGCTGTCGGCGTGGTTCATGGCCCAGTTCGACTTCTTCGTGGTCAATGTGGCCGCGCCGGCCATCGAGCACGACCTCAGCGCCGGTCCGGCGGCCCTGGAGCTGATCGTGGCCGGGTACGCCTTCACGTACGCGGCCGGCATGATCACCGGCGGCCGGCTCGGCGACCGCTACGGCTACCGGCGGCTGTTCGTCCTCGGCGTGGCCGGCTTCACCGTCGCCTCGGTGTTGTGCGGCCTCGCGCCCGGCGCCGCCTGGCTGGTCGCCGCCCGCCTGCTCCAGGGCCTGGCCGGAGCCGTCATGGTGCCCCAGGTGCTGGCCATGATCTCGGCCGTCTACCCGCCGGAGCGCCGCGGCCGCGCCCTCGGCTGGTACGGCGCCGCCGGCGGCCTCGGCTCCATCGCCGGCCAGGTGCTCGGCGGCCTGCTGCTCACCGCCGACGTGTTCGGCCTCGGCTGGCGGGTGATCTTCCTGATCAACCTGCCGGTCGGCCTGGTCGTCGTGCCGCTGGCCCGGTGGCTGCTGCCCGAGGCCGACCCGCACAAGCCCGTCGCGTTCGACCTGCCGGGCGCGGCGGGGCTGGCCGCCGGGCTGGCGCTGCTGCTGGTGCCGCTCGGCCTGGGCAACAGCCTGGGCTGGCCGGCCTGGACGTGGGCCGCCATGGTGGCGAGCGCGCCGGTGTTCGCGCTGACCTGGTGGTGGCAGCGGGCGCTGGCCGCCCGGGGCGGGCAGCCGGTGCTCGACCTCGGCCTGCTCAAGGTGCACTCCTACCTGGCGGGCGTCGGGGCGATCGTCGCGTTCATGGCGTACTTCGCCTCGTTCATGTTCACGCTGACGCTGCTGCTGCAGAACGGGCTCGGGCTCACCGCGTTCCAGGCGGGCCTGGCCTTCGCGCCGATGGGCGTGCTGTTCACCGTGACCTCGCTGCTGGGCACCCGCCTGGTCAGCCGGTACGGGCTGGTCGTCGTCATGATCGGCGGGCTGGTCACCGCGCTGGGGCTGGCGCTGGTGGTGGCCGGGGCCGGAGGCGGGCTGCCGTACGTCATGGTCGCGCTCATGCTCGTGGGCTCGGGCAACGGCCTGGTCCTGCCGCGGCTCATCGGCGCGGCGCTGGTGGAGGTCGCGCCGCACCAGGCCGGCATCGGGTCGGGCGTGCTCAGCACGGCGCAGCAGTTCGCCGGCGCGGGCGGCGTCGCGGTGATCGGGGCGGTCTACTTCGCGGTCGCCGAGGGCGGCGGGCACGCGCCGGCCATGCGCTGGTCGGCGGCCATCGACCTGGCGCTGATCCTGCTGGTGGTCGCGATGGTGGCCTACAACCGGCGGCGCGCGATCAGGAGGGCGCCGGGAGCAGGGCCCCGTAGAGCCGTTTCGCCTGGATCCTGACCACCAGCCGGCGGTCGGCGACCATCCGGTGCAGGAACGCCAGCTCGCCCGCGGCGTCGCCGAAGGACGGCTGCATGGCCAGCAGCTCCAGGCCCACCTCGTCACCCGGCCGGTCGGTCACGGGGGACAGCTCGGCCTCGCCCTCCGCGACGGCGTAGGAGCCGAAGTCGTCGCTGGTGACGTAGAGCGCGCAGCGCGGGTCCTGGTGCAGGCGGCGCACCGTCAGCCGGTCGGCGACGGTCGAGATCCGCACCACCCGCCGCGGCGGGTCCCAGGTGTAGACCACCGTGGACAACTGCGGACGGCCGCCGCCGCCGTTCGTGGCGAGCGCGCCGAAGCGCTGGGCGGCGAGCAGCGCCGACAGGTCCTCCTCGGGCAGCTCCAGCGGCTGGGCGCCCATCCCGCCCATCGGGCCCATCGCCCCCATTGCCTCCTGTGACATCCTTCGACCCCCGTCGTGATGCGAATATGTCAGCCTATCCCGAGTTGCCGGGAGAACGACTGGACGTCGGAGATCACCCAGTATTCGGAGAATCGTCCGTCCGTGGCACGCAGGAGGTCGTGGCCGGAGAAGGAGACGGGGGTGCCCGGCGGGGCGCTCGCACCGGGCAGGCCGCCCCGATAGGCGCCGGTGAACGTCCACCGGGCGGCGACCAGGTCGCCGTCGACGGCCGGGCCCACGTCGAGCGTGACCCGGACGTCGTCGAACGGCTCGTGGCCCTGCCGGATCGCCTCGATCAGCCCGTCGGGGCCGTGCACGTCCGTGCCGGGCCAGTGGCCGACGAACTCGGGGGTCACCAGGTCGTGCGCGAGGGGGAGGTCGCCGTTCCACAGTTCGAGCAGCCAGCGCTCGTACAGTTCGGTCAGCATGGCCTCACCCCTACCCGCGCGAGGCGCGATCAGGTGCAGTTGCCCCAGGTCTGCCGGCCGCCGCCGGCGACGGCCGGGTCGTGGCCGTTGGGCTTGATCGAGCCCCAGAACTTCACGCAGGCGTTGGCGGCGTAGTACTTGACCGGGCCGGCGTAGTAGGCGAACTTGCCGCTGTCGACGCGCTCGACCACCTTCTTGCCCTTGGGCTGAACGGTCAGCATGGCGCTCATCGGGGTCTTCGTGCCGACGAAGCTGGACTTGACCGTCACCACGCAGTTCTCGCCGCTGCTGCGGCTGTAGAGCAGGTAGACCGTGCCGTAGCGGCGGCCGCTGGAGGTCTTGACGGGCTGCGTGCCGCCCTTCACGATCCAGAAGCCGGAGCCGCAGATGCTCTCCGGGCTACGTGCGGCGGTCGCGCCGGCCGGGGTCGCCACGACGCCGCTGAGGCCGATCGCCGCCGTGAGAAGGATTGCCTTTGCCAGCATGCGCACCAGTACGTCCCTTTCGATGCCTTGACTGAAGATCTCGACAAGCATGCCCGAAACTTGGTTATCGGTCCAGGTTTTAGGCAGGAAGCGTGACGACTGTAGGTTTCCGGCATGACTCTCGCCATCATCAACGGATATGTCGTGCCGGTTGACGGAGACCCCATCGAGGGCGGCACCGTCCTGGTCGGCGACGGGAAGATCGTCGCCGTGGGGCGGGACGTGACCGTCCCGGAATCCGCCACCGTCGTCGACGCGGCCGGCGGCTGGGTGCTGCCCGGTTTCGTCGAGGCGCACGGCCACCTCGGCGTGTACGAGGAGGCCGAGGGCTGGGCGGGCAACGACACCAACGAGATGACCGACCCCAACGGGGCCCGGCTGCGCGCCCTCGACGCCATCAACCCGGCCGACCAGGGCTTCGCCGACGCGCTGTCCGGCGGCGTCACCACCGCCGTGATCAAGCCTGGCTCCGGCAACCCGATCGGCGGCCAGACGGTCGCGGTCAAGTGCTGGGGCAGGTCCGTCGACGAGATGTTGGTCAGGGAGCCGGTGAGTGTCAAGAGCGCGCTGGGGGAGAACCCCAAGCGCGTCTACGGCGACCAGAAGAAGCTGCCCTCCACCCGGCAGGGCGTGGCCGCGGTGATCCGCGACGCCCTCATGAAGGCGCAGGACTACAGGGCGAAGAAGGCCGCGGCCGAGCGCGAGGACAAGCCGTTCGACCGCGACGCCACGCTGGAGATCCTGGTCCGGGTGCTCGACGGCGAGCTGCCGTGGTGCCAGCACGCGCACCGCGCCGACGACATCGCCACCGCGCTGCGCCTGGCCGACGAGTTCGGCCACCGGCTGATCCTCAACCACGGCACCGAGGGCCACCTGCTGGCCGACACGCTGGCCGAGCGGAACGTGCCGGTCATCATCGGCCCGCTGTTCACCAGCCGGTCGAAGGTCGAGCTGCGGCAGCGCGCCCTGCGCAACCCGGGCATCCTGGCGCGGGCCGGGGTCGAGCTGGCGATCACCACCGACCACCCGGTGGTGCCCATCCACTTCCTCGTCCACCAGGCCACCCTCGCCGTCAAGGAAGGGCTCGACCGGGACACCGCGCTGCGCTCGATCACCGTCAACCCGGCCCGCATCATGGGCCTCGACGACCGGGTCGGCTCGCTGCGCCCCGGCCTCGACGGCGACGTGGTGATCTGGTCGGGCGATCCGCTCGACGTGATGAGCCGGGCGCTGAGGGTGTTCATCGCCGGGCGTGAGGTGTACTCCTACGTGGACGGGGAATCCGTCGTGGCCGATCCCTATTACCGCGAGTCACGGTGATGTAGGCGACTGTCAAGTGCGCGACGGCCGGGAACGCTCATAGTAGGTGCACTGAGTCGGAGAAAGGCGCCCCCCATGACAGCTCCGCTGCCCGCCAAGAGACCCAGCAAGGCGCTCCTGATCGGACTGGTGGTCTCAGGCGTGCTCGCGCTGATCGTCCTCGGTCTCATGCTGCACAAAGGCGGGCCGGTCGGGTTCGGGCTGTCGGCGGTGCTCGGGATCGCGCCGCTGCCGGTGCTGCTGGCCGCGGTGCTCTCGCTCGACCGGCTGGAGCCGGAGCCGAAGCTGCACCTGGCCTTCGCCTTCGCGTGGGGCGCGGGCCTGGCCATCGTGCTCGGCGTCGGCCTGACGCTCGCCGGGCAGGCGCTGTTCCTGCGGGCCGGGTACGGCGCCCAGCTCGTCAACGACGTCGGCACCGTCTTCCTGGCCCCGGTGATCGAGGAGGCGCTGAAGGGGTCGGCGCTGCTGCTGCTCCTGCGCAGGAAGCAGGAGATCGACGGCCTGACCGACGGCATCGTCTACGCCTCCATGGCGGGGCTCGGCTTCGCCGCCGTGGAGAACATCGGCTACTACCTGATCGCGTTCGGCCAGGACGGCACCGGCGCCGCGGTCCGGCTGTTCGTGCTCAGAGGGCTGATCGACCCGCTCGGCCACCCCATCTACACCTCGATGATCGGCCTCGGCGTCGCCTACGCGCTCACCCGCCGCACACCCGGCAGGTTCGCCGCGATCCCGCTCGGCTACCTGGGCGCGGTCGTCCTGCACGGGTTGTGGAACGGCGCCGCCTCCACCCAGTCGCTGGCCTGGCTGGGCACGGCGTACCTGGTGATCATGGTGGCGCTGGTCCTGCTCGTCGTGGTCACCGTCGTCGAACGCCGCCAGCTCGTCTCGAAGATGGGCGTCTACCTGCCCGGCTACGGCCCGACCGGCCTGGTCACGGCGGAGGACGTGAAGATGCTCAGCACGCTCAAGGCCCGCAAGGCGGCCCGCAGGTGGGCCAGGGGCGCCGGGTTCGGCCGCGCGATGAGCGACTACCAGCAGGCGGCGACCGAGCTGACCGTGCTGCACCTGCGGGCCGAACGGCAGGGCATGGACCCGGCCAGGTTCGCCATGGAACGCGACGCCCTGCTCACCTCGATGGCCCACGCCCGGCGCTGGTAGCTGGGGCCGGGGCTCAGGACCGGGCTCAGGGCCGGGCGCAGGAACGGACTCGGGACCAGGCTCGGGCTCGGGATCGGGACCAGGCTCGGGCTCGGGATCGGGGGGGCGGGCTCAGGGGCGGGTGAGCACGGCGGCCAGGGCCGTCACCGCCGCCAGCACGATGCAGGCCGCCACCGCGACCGTCGCCCCCCGGTCCACGCCGAACGCGCCGACGACCGCGGCCACGCCGGCCGCGCCCAGCGAGGAGCCGACGTAGCGGGCGGTGTTGTTGGCGCCCGACCCCATGCTGACCCGGTGGGCCGGCACGCTCTCGATCGCCAGGTGGGTGATCGAGGAGTTGATCAGCCCCGATCCGGCGCCGCTCACCACCAGCCCGGCCACGACCAGCGGCAGGTCCAGGGAGCCGCCCACGCCCAGCAGGCCGGCGAACCCGAGCGCGGTCAGGCCGAGGCCGAGGGCCAGCCGGGCGGCGGTGCGCAGGCGTACCAGCCGGGACGCCAGCGACACCGCGAACGACGTGCCCGACCAGAGGCCGAACAGCAGGCCGGTCTGCAGCGGCGTCAGCGCGTGCGCGGTCTGGAGCACGGTCGGCAGGTAGCTGAGCAGGCCCACCACCGCCGCCCCGACGACCAGCGCGCCGCCGGTGGCGACCAGGAACACCGGCCGCCGGAACAGCTCCAGGTCGAGCAGCGGCTCCGGACGCCGGCGCTCCACCGTCACGAACGCCGCCACCAGCACCACCGCCAGCACGAACGCCCCGACCACCACCGGACGCCCCCACCCGGCACGCCCTTCGGTGACCCCGGCGACCAGCGCGCCCACGCCCAGGCTGAGCAGCACCACGCCGGGCACGTCGAACCGGCGCGGCGCGGGGGAGCGCGACTCGGCCAGCAGCCGCGCCGAGGCCACGGCCAGGGCGAGCGCGGCGGCCGACAACACCCAGTAGACCGCCCGCCAGCTCACCGCCGTGGCCAGCGCGCCGGAGGCCAGCGGGCCGACCGCGGTGCCCAGCCCGATCATGGCGCCGTACAGGCCGGTGGCCCGCACCCGCTCGGCGCCCGAGGGGAAGGCGTGGCCGACGATGCCCAGGCTGGCGGCCAGCATCGCCGCGCTCGCCCCGCCCTGCGCCAGCCTGGCCAGCACGAACACCGGCACCGACGTGCTCAGCGCGGCCGCCACCCCGGCGGCGGCCAGCACGGCCGACCCCCACACCAGCACCCGCCTGCGCCCGTGGTCGTCGGCCAGCCCGCCGGAGACCAGCAGCAGCGCCGACAGCCCGAGCGAGATGCCGCCCAGCATCCACACCGGGCCCGTCGGCCCGGCGTTCAAGGACGTGGCCGTCTGCGGCAACGTCACCATCGGCACCGTGTAGTTCGTCAGCACCAGCAGGGGCGCCGCGGACGCCACGGCGAGCGTGCCCGGCCGGACCCGGGTCAGTTCGGTCACTGAACTCATGCGGCGCAACGTATCACGGTTCGGTGAATGAACTAACATGGGTCCCATGGCGCTCGGCAAGAACTACGAAGGCCAGGACTGCTCGCTGGCCAGGGCCCTGGAAGTGATCGGCGAACGGTGGACGCTCCTGGTCGTCCGCGACGCCATGTACGGCGTACGCCGCTACGGCGACTTCCTCGCCCACCTCGACATCCCGCGGGCGGTCCTGTCCCAGCGGCTCGGGGCACTGGTCGAGGCCGGCGTGCTGGCCAAGAGCCGCTACCAGGACAACCCGCCCCGCGACGAGTACGTCCTGACCGCCACGGGCCGCGAGTTGTGGGTCCCCATGCTGGCCCTGTCCCAGTGGGGTGAGCGCAACCTCGGCGGGGACGGCCCGCGCCGCCTGTTCCACCACGCCACCTGCGGCGCCCGGCTCGATCCGGTGTCGCGGTGCCCGTCGTGCGGCACGGCCGTCGGGCTGGAGGAGATCGAGGTGCGCCCCGGCCCCGGCCTGACGGACAGCCGTGATGATCCGGTCAGCGTGCTGTTGCGGGCACCCCACAGGATGCTTGCTCCGATCTCCTGACAAAATCGGGCGGTAACCCCCGAGAGGAGATCAGATGAGCTGGGCGGAGATCGGGTCCGAGGAGGAGTTGCGGGAACTGCTGGGCGAGGTGATGCCGAGGGCCGCGACCAAGGAGCGGGCGCGGCTGCACGCGCGTGATCGCGACTGGCTGGCGGCCTCCCCGTTCTGCCTGATTGCCACGTCCGACGCCGAGGGCAACTGCGACGTCTCGCCCAAGGGCGACCCGGCCGGGTTCGTCCACGTCATCGACGACACCACGATCGCCATTCCCGACCGTCCGGGCAACCGCCGGGCCGACGGGTTCCTCAACGTGCTGAAGAACCCGCACGCCGGCCTGATCTTCCTGATCCCGGGCCGCAACGAGACCCTGCGCGTGAACGGCCGCGCCCGGCTCGTACGTGAGGCGCCGTTCTTCGACGAGATGGTCGTCAAGGGTCACCGGCCGCGGCTGGCCCTGGTGGTGGAGATCGAGCAGATCTTCTTCCACTGCGCCAAGGCGTTCCTGCGCTCGCAGCTGTGGGCGCCGGACTCCTGGAACCCCTCCGTCCTGCCCTCGCACGCCAGCCTGATCAAGGAGGTGCAGGTGGTCGAGGAGAGCCTGGAGCAGCTGGAGTCGTACTACGGCGAGTCCTACGCCAAGAGGCTCTACGGCTGAAACCGGACGGCCGGCGGGGGGAGCCGGTCACGTCGAGCCTCAGCGGTGCGGTGAACTCGTGCGGATTCGCGCGGGTTTCGTGCGGGTTCGTGCGGGTTCGTGCGGGTCAGGCGGCCGGCGTCGGTCCGCCGGGGAAGTGGATCACGTTCCGGCCGCTGTAGGCCCGCAGGTCGACCACCTTGGGGTCGGTGGCCTCGGTCCTTCTGCGGCGGACCGCCGCCCGGATGTCGCGGATCTTGTGCCTGGCGATGTGCGGCGGCACCACCGCAAGCCTCTTCATGTGAGCCCCCCGTGATGTTTCTGTTACCTCTGTTATCTACCGATACAGCCGTAAGTTCGCTGTAAAGGGTAGCTAATAGGGCAACTTTCGCCCCGACGGGGTGCGCAGATCGGGTTCGGCCGACGGATGCGGACGCCTGATGGCCGTCGATTTCGGGACTCTGACACGTTTCACGGTCTTCCCCCTTCCGGGCCGCCGCCGGCTGACGGCGGCTCGGCGGGTGCCGCCACCCGCCTTGCGCGCCAACCTAACCGGGGCCGCCGGGGCCGCTCAACGCATTTCTACCGCCTCGCGCGGTCGCGCCCACCTCACGTCCCCGGAACCAGGCGAGCGGTCACGCCGATCCGGTTCCACGCGTTGATCATCGCGATGGCGACGACGAGGGCGGCGAGCTGCTTGTCGTCATAGTGCTCGGACGCCTGCCGCCACACCTCGTCCGGCACGGCCTCGCCGCGGTCGGCCAGGCGGGTCGCCTCCTCGGTCAGCGCCAGCGCCGCCCGCTCGGCCGGGGTGAAGACCGTGGCCTCCCGCCAGGCGGCGACCGACCACAGCCGCTCGTCGCTCTCCCCGGCCTTCTTCATGTCGCTGCTGTGCATGTGCACGCAGTAGCCGCAGCCGTTGATCTGGCTGGCCCGCAGCTTGACCAGCTCGATCGTGGCCGCGGGCAGGTCGCTGCCGTGCATGTACGCCTCCACCGCCAGGAACCCCCGGTACGCCTCCGGGGCGAGCCTGGCGATGTCGATGCGCTGGGTCATGGTGATCCTCCCTGTGTCGGCTTCCATGACACAGGACGAGGCGGCCCGGCGCGATGTGACAGCTCCGGGCGGGGGCGGACCGGATTCGTTGTCAGCCCCGGCAGTTGCCCCACGAGCCGCGGCCGCCCCAGGCCTCGACACGGTTGTCCGGGGTGCGCGTCCAGCCCGCGTACTTCACGCACTTCCAGCTACCGTCGATGTGGCCGGTCTCGGCGTAGAAGCGGTAACGCTGCACGTCCTCGCTGCGGCCGCCGCCGCGGACCTCGATGGAGGCGCCGGTGACCGTAGGGGTGCCGCGGAAGGCGGTCTTGACGGCCGCCACGCAGTTCTTCCCGGCGCGCTTGTTGTACATGAGATAGACGTGCCCGAGCACCTTCCCGTCGCGCGTCTTCATCGCGCGGTGGCCGTCCTGCACCCGGTGGTAGCCCGCGCCGCAGACGCGCTCGGGCGTCTCGGGGGCGGCGGCCGCGGAGGCGGCGTAGGCGGAGGAGGGGGTGGCGGCGATACCGGCGGCGACCAGTCCGGCCGCGATGACCGTTCGCGTCAGCACGATTTTCCCTTCGGCGGGGGACATTAAGGACGTCGTCGATCTTTACCGAGACTTGACCGCAATTCAAGGGGGTTGGTGAATGCCGCTGATCGCGGTGTCCGCCGTCTGGGCGGTGTTCTGGGGGTCCTGGGCGGCTCTGCTGCCGGCGGTGAAGCAGGAGCTCGGCGTCTCGGCGGCGCAGCTCGGCGCGGCGCTGGGCGCGGTGCCCGTCGGGGCCCTGCCCGCGATGGCGCTGACCGGACGGCTGGCTCGCGGGCGCGAGCGCCTTGCCCTCACGGCGGCGACCGTCCTGTTCGGGCTGGCCGTGGCGGGGCTGGCCGCGGTCACCGCGTACGGGCCGCTCGTGGCCGGGCTGCTGCTGCTCGGCGCGGCCAGCGGGGCGCTCGACGTGGCGCTCAACCTGACCACGGGACGCGTCGAGCGCGAGAGCGGCCGGCGGCTCTTCCAGGCGGTGCACGCGGCCTTCCCGCTCGCGGTCATCGTGGCCGCTCCGCTCACCGGCCTGGCCCGGTCGCTCGGCCTGGACGTCCAGGCCGTGCTGCTGGTGATCGCGGTGCTGGTGGCGGCGACGTCCCTGGCGCTGCCCGCCCTGCCGGTGGGCCGCGGCTGGGTCGCGCCCGCCGGCGACCACCGCGCGTGGCGCCGGTTGTGGGGCGTCGCGCTGCTGCTCGGGACGCTGGCCGGCTGCGTGCTGGTGATCGAGAACGCGGTCGAGCAGTGGTCGGTGCTCCTGCTGGAGGAGCACAGGGCCGCCACGCCCCTCACCGCGAGCCTGGCCCCCGCGGTCTACATGGCCGCGCTCACAGCCGGCCGGCTCGCCGCGCACACGCTGCCCCCGGTGCCCCCGCGCGTGTGGTACCTGGTCGCCGGGGTGGGCGGCGCGGCCGGGATCGGCCTGGCCGGGCTCGGTGACGGCGTGCCGCTGTCGATGGCGGGCTTCGCCCTGACCGGGCTGGTGCTCGGGCCGCTGGTGCCCGCGCTGCTCAGCCGCTCGGCCGCCGACGACCCGACCGGGACGCTGGTGTGGGGCGTCTCGATGGTCTCCTACGCCGGGTTCGTCGCCAGCCCGCTGCTGGTGGCGGGGCTGACCGGACCGTTCGGGCTGCCCGTCGCGCTCGCCGCGCTCGGTCTCCTGGGGCTGCCGCTGCTTGTGCGGTTCGTCATCATCGATGGTGACTCGGCCTGAATATGGCGTTTCGTTGGGGAAAGCGGGCCATGGTTCGGGGTATTGCCCCAGGTGATTCGGACGTGAAGAGGGGATCACCATGGCCGTCTGCGACAACTGCGGCAACGACTACGACATGGCCTTCGAGGTGCACGCGCAGGGAGCCGTGCACACCTTCGACTGCTTCCAGTGCGCGATCGAGGCCATGGCGCCGATCTGCGAGCACTGCGGCACCAAGGTCATCGGGCACGGCGTCCAGTCGGGCGAGCACTGGTACTGCTGCGCCCACTGCGCCCGCGAGGAGGGCAACAAGGGCATCGTCGACCGGGTGATGGCGAGCTCGTCCGCCTGACCGGACGGCGTCAGGCCGGCCCCAGCAGCGACCGCATGCGGCTCAGGGCGCGGTCGAGCGCGTCCTGGGGCACCGGCGCGGCCAGGTCGAGGGTGATGGCGCCGTTCTTGGCCTCCCAGACGCCGGCCACCCGGCCCTCGTGCACCACGACGGGCGAGATCCAGCCAGCCTGGCGGCTGACCTTGGGCTTGAGCGGCGGCGGGACGAGCGGCGCGAGCGTCCGCGGCGCGCCCAGGATGAACTGGTCGAAGCCCGGCAGCAGGTGGACCTCCTGCGAGGGCCGGGTGGCGGCCAGGTCGTCGGCGTGCTCGGCCAGCGCGTACAGCGTCGTGCCGTCGTCGGCCCTGACCTCCACCAGCTCCGGCGCCAGCCCCTTGACCCACGCCTTGAGCACCGCCTTCCTGGCCACGCCGCCGAACAGCCAGGTGTCGAACATCTCCGGCGTGGCCGGGCCGTGGGCCCCCAGGAACGCCCGCAGCACCCGCACGCCGGCCTCCTCCTGGTCGGGCAGCTCGCCCGGCCAGCCCGGCACCCACGACCGCGGCGCGGTGAAGGTCACCTTGCCCTCGCGGGGCGGCCCGTAGCACAGCTCGCCCAGGCGGCTCAGCGGCTTGAGCAGCGCCCCCCAGCCGGACGTCAGCGCCTCGCGGAGATGGGCGTCGCCGGTCAGCGCCACGATGGCGTCGACCAGCTCCTCGCGGGTCAGCGGCGCCCCCTTCAGCGCCTCGGGGACGGCCTCGATGACGGCCTCGATCTCCGCGGCGGTCACGCCGTGGCCACGCTGCCAGGAGCCCTTCTCCCAGAAGCGCAGCGTGCTCAGCGCCGCGCACAGGCCGGCCAGCTCGTCGGCCGGCACGAGGTGCAGGGTGCCGCGCATGAGCCAGGTCTTGACCAGAGTGCGATCGCTCCACAGGGCCCGGTCGATCTCACCGGGGTCGGGCCGGGCGCTCCTGACCGCCACCGCGAGCTGCGCCGAGGAGGCGACCTGCGCCTGCACGCCGCACAGCCGGCGGGCCACCGACACCGCGTCCGGCCCGTCGGCCGCCGCCACGAACTGCCTGCGCAGCCGCCAGGCGAGGATCTGCGGCCAGGTGAGCTCCATCGTCATGGGTCACTTCTACCGCCTCCCACCGACATTCCGCACATTGGGCGGAAAATGGGGATATGAGAGGATCAAGCATGCCTCTCGACGGTCATCTTCTCGCGCTCTTCGCGGTCACCACCATCGTGGCGATGATCACGCCCGGCCCCGACATGCTGTTCGTCCTGGGCTGCGGGATGCGGGGCGGCCCCCGCGCCGGGCTGCTGGCCACCGCCGGGGTGGCGACCAGCGAGGCGATCCACGTCGCCGTGGCCGCCGCGGGGCTGGCCGCGCTCTTCGCGGCCGTGCCGGTCGCCTTCACCGTCGTACGGATCGCCGGCGCCGCTTACCTGATCTACCTGGGCGTGCGGATGTTGCGGGACCGCAAGGGCGGGGTGAGCGACATGCCCGAGCCGGGCACCGGGATGTCCGGCCGCCGCGCCTATCTGAGCGGCCTGCTGACGAACCTGCTCAACCCCAAGATGGTCACCTTCACCGTCGCCTTCCTCCCGCAGTTCGTCAGTCCGGGGCTGGGGCGGATGTGGCTGCAGTTCGCCGTGCTCGGCGCCGTCCTGATCGCCTTCGAGTTCGTCGTGGACGGTGCCGTGGGCGTGCTGGCCGGGCGGATCGGCGGATGGCTGCGCCGCAGCGCCGCCGCCCGCCGCCGGGTGAACACGGCGACGGGCGGCATCTTCGTCGGGCTGGGCGTGAAGCTGGCCGTGGAACGTTGAGCGCCGGTCAGCCGGTGAAGCCGATGTCCTCGTAGCGCAAATCGTAGAAGCCGCGCGCGCCGACGTTGGCCAGGGTCTGCCTGGCCGCCACGTTCTGCGGACGCTGGTAGAGCGGCAGGACGTTGACCAGCTTCCAGATCAGCCCGTCGGCCTCGTTCGTCTGGGTGCGGGCGGCGGCCGGGTCGAGGTTCTGGGCCGCCTTGTCCATGGCCTGGTCGATCTCCGGCGAGCCGGTCCGCCCGAAGTTGGCGTTCCAGGTCTTGCCGTTCGCCGAGTTCGCGTAGATCCCGTAGCTGCTCGAAATCGGGTACGGCGTGCCGATGTAGGCGAACGGCGTGATGTCGAAGTTGCCGGGGATGACGTACTTGGTGAAGAAGTCGTCGCTCGGCACCGCCTTGATGGTGAGCTTCACCCCGATCTGAGCCAGCATGTTCTGGGCCAGCTCGCCCTCCGACTTGCTCAGCTGCACCCCGGACGGCACCACGAACCGCAGGTCGAGCGGCCGCCCGTTCTTCTGCCTGACGGCCCCGTTCAGCTTCCAGCCGGCCGCGTCGAGCAGTTGCTTGGCGCGTTCGGGGTTGTAGACGCCGAGGTTGCCGGCGTTGTCCAGGTATCCCTCCTGGGTGTTCATGAAGAAGTGGTTGTTCAGCAGCGCGATCGGCCAGTCGAGCCCCTGCAGGTCGGACTGCGCGATGGCCTGCCGGTTGATGCCGAGCTGGATGGCCTGCCGCACGTTCACGTCCTTCAGCGGCTCGCTCGACCCGTTGAAGGTGAAGTGCCGGAAGTCGGGCCCGGCGGCCTGGCGCACCTGGGCGCCCTGCGTGGCCCTGGCCCGCGCGTAGTCGGGCGCCGACGGCCCGACGTCGATGAGGTCGAGCTCCCCGTTGCTGAACGCGCCGATCAGGGAGTCCTGCTCCGAGGCCCGGTAGATGATCTGGTCGAGCTTGGCCCGGTTGCCCCACCAGGCGTCGTCGCGGACGATCGTGATCGTCTTGGCCGTCTGGTCGAAGCCCTTGAACTTGAACGGCCCGGCGGTCACCGGGATCTTGTTCAGCCACGCGGTGTTGAACGCCTGCGGGGTCCGGTTCGTGGCGGCCGGCAGCAGCGGCCCGAACAGCGACTGCCAGTCGCCGAACGGCTTGGCGAAGGTGACCTTCACCTCGTAGTCGTCCTTGCCCCGCTCGACCTTCTCGATGTCCTGGTAGCCGGTGGCCGAGACGATGTGGAACTCGGGGTTGCGGCCGTTGAGCGCCTGCCACTGGGCCTGGTAGTCGGCCCAGGTGATCGGCTGCCCGTCCGACCACTTGGCCTTGGGGTTGAGCGTGTAGGTGACGACCTGCTTCGGGCTCTGGTCGGTGACCTTGGCGTCGAGCACGTAGTCGGGGTCGACGGTGATCTCCGCCTTCTCGTCGGAGACAAACGGCGAGGGCAGCAACGCGTTGCTGATCACGGCCGCCATCGCCAGGTTGCCGTCGACGTGGTTCCTGTTCCACTGGGTGGGGAACTCGTTGATGCCCCAGCGCAGCGTGCCGCCGTCCTTGACCTTGTCGCGCGGCTGCGGGTTGATGTCGAAGGCCTTGATAATCTTGTGCGCGCCTTCCGTGCCGCTCGCCGTGCCGCCCCCCGAGCCGCCGCCGCCGCAGCTCACCAGCGACAGCGAGCCGGTCACGGCGACGGCCACGACAAGACGTGGAACTTTCATCGAGCGCATTCCTCCTGATCTAGACGACGTCGAGCCTCTCGGCGTAATGGCAGGCCGCGCCCTGGTCGTCGCCCACCGGCAGCACCTCGGGCTCGACGTCCACGCAGAGCGAGCGCTCGTCATGGGTGAGCACCGAGCGGAACTTCGGGCAGCGGGTGCGGAAGCGGCAGCCGCTCGGAGGGTGGGCCGGGCTGGGCAGGTCGCCTTCGAGCAGGATGCGCTCGCGTACGCGCTCACGCGCCGGGTCGGGCAGCGGGATCGCCGACAGCAGCGCCTGCGTGTACGGATGCGCCGGAGCCCCGTAGACCGCGTCGACCTGCCCTATCTCGGCGATCCTGCCCAGGTACATGACGGCCACCCGGTCGGCGATGTACCGCACCACCGCCAGGTCGTGGGCGACGAACAGGTACGACAGCCCGAGCCTGGACCGCAGCGAGGCGAGCAGGTTGATGACGCCGGCCTGGATCGACACGTCGAGCGCGGAGACCGGCTCGTCCAGCACCAGCAGCCTGGGCTCCAGCGCCAGCGCCCTGGCGATGCCGATGCGCTGCCGCTGGCCGCCGGAGAAGTCCTGGGGGTAGCGGGCGGCGTGCGCCGGGTCGAGGCCCACCAGGGCCAGCAGCTCGCCCACCCGCCGGCCGGGCCGGCGCTCCCCGTGGGTGCGCAGCGGCTCGGCCAGGATGTCGTAGACCGTCATGCGCGGGTCGAGCGAGGCCATCGGGTCCTGGAAGACGACCTGCATGTCCCGCCGGATCGCGGTGCGCCCGGCGCCGTCGAGCCGGGCGGTGTCGCGGCCGAGCACGACCACCCGCCCCTCCTGCGGCGGGACGAGCTCCAGGATCTGGGTGAGCGTGGTGGTCTTGCCGCTGCCCGACTCGCCGACCAGGCCCAGCGTCTCGCCCCGGCGGATGTCGAAGCTGACCCCCGCCACCGCGTGCACCGTGCCGACCCTGCGCTTGAACAGCGCCCCCTTGAGCAGCGGGTAGTCCTTGACCAGGCCGTCGACCTCCAGCACCGGCTGCTCGGCGCGGACCGCGGGGGTGACGGGCTCGCCGGCCGCGTGGCGGCCGGGGCCCTGGGGGCGGACGATCTCCCAGCGGATGCACGCCGCCCGGTGGCCCGTGGCCACGTCGAACAGCGGCGGCTCGGCCGCGTCGCACTCGTGGATCTTCAGCGGGCAGCGCGGCGCGAACGGGCAGCCCGGCGGCAACGCCGCCGGGGAGGGCGGGTTCCCGGCGATCGGCAGCAGCGGCTGACGGCCGCCGCGGTCGACCCGCGGGATCGAGGCCAGCAACCCGGCCGTGTACGGCATGCGCATCCGGTAGTAGATGTCGTCGACGTCGCCCACCTCGACCGGGCGCCCGGCGTACATGACCAGGACCCGGTCGGCGAAGCCGGCCACCACGCCGAGGTCGTGCGTGATCATGATGATCGCCGCGCCGGTCTTCCGCTGGGCCTTCTTCAGCACCTCCAGCACCTGCGCCTGGATGGTCACGTCGAGCGCGGTGGTGGGCTCGTCGCAGATGATCACGTCGGGGTCGTTGGCGATGGCCATCGCGATCATCACGCGCTGCCGCATGCCGCCGGAGAACTCGTGCGGGAAGGCGAGCGCGCGCTCGCTCGGCGACGGGATGCCGACCAGCTCCAGCAGCTCGACGGCCTTGACCGCGGCGTTCTCCTTGCTCACCCGCTGGTGGATGCGGACCGCCTCGGCGATCTGGTCGCCCACCCGGTAGACGGGCGTGAGCGCCGACAGCGGGTCCTGGAACACCATCGAGACGGTCTTGCCGCGGAAGCGGGTCAGCTCCCGCTCGGAGGCGCCGATCAGCTCCTTGCCGTGCAGCCGCACCGACCCGGTGACCCGGGCGCTCGGCGGCAGCAGGCCCATGACCGCCGCCGAGGTGACCGACTTGCCCGACCCGGACTCGCCCACGATACCCAGCACCTCGCCCGGGCTCACCGAGTAGCTGACCCCGCGCACCGCGCGCACGTCGCCGAAGGACACGTGCAGGTCGCTGACCTCCAGGACGGGGTTCGCCGCCGGCCTCATCGCCGCGCCGCCGGGTCGAAGGCGTCGCGCAGCGCGTCGCCGATGAGGTTGACCGCCAGCACGGTGACCACCAGCAGCCCGGCCACGAACCAGAACGTCCAGGGCGCGTAGACCGCCGTGCGGGAGCCGTCGGCGATCAGCGTGCCGAAGGAGACGTCGGGCGGCTGGATGCCGAAGCCGAAGTACGACAGCGAGGTCTCGGTCAGGATGGCCGCGCTGACGTTGAGCGTGGCGTCGACGATGAGCAGCGAGGACAGGTTGGGGATCACGTGCCGGAAGATGATCCGCACCGGCGGCACCCCCATGAATCGGGCGGCCTGGATGTACTCGCGCTCCTTCAGCGAGATCGTCATCCCCCGGACGATCTTCGCGGTCACCATCCACAGGAACAGCGCCAGCATGACCACGAACAACACCCACTGCCCGGCCCCGAACAGCGGCGACATGATCGCCAGGATGAGGAACGCGGGCAGCACGAGCAGCAGGTCGGTCACCCAGCTCAGCGCCCGGTCGGTCCAGCCCAGGAAGTAGCCGGAGAAGGCGCCCACCACGGCCGCGACCGCCGTGGACACCAGCGCCGCCAGCAGGCCCACGATCAGCGACTTCTGCATGCCGCGCAGGGTCACCGCGTAGACGTCGGCGCCGGTCTGGAGCGTTCCGAACCAGTGCCGGGGCGAGGGCGGCTGCAGGAACGCCGTGAAGTCCTTGTCGGTGTAGGACCACGGGCTGACCAGCGGCCCGGCGAACGCCAGCAGGAACATCAGCGCCAGCACCGCGAACCCGGCCAGCCCCTGCGGCGAGCGGAAGAACCGCCCGGCCACCACCCGCAGCCGCGACGGCGCCCGGCCCAGGTCGGCGGTCAGCTCCTCCGCCAGCTCCTCGTCGGAGAGCGTCATCACGCCCGCACCCTGGGGTCGAGCGCGGCGTGCAGCAGGTCGGAGGCGAGCGCGGCGCACAACACGGCCACGGCGGCCAGGAAGGAGATCGCCGCCACGGTGTTGACGTCGTTGGTGAAGATCGAGTTGATCAGCTGCTCGCCCAGCCCGTGCCAGCCGAAGATCTTCTCGGTGAAGGTGGCCCCGGTCAGCAGGGCGCCGAACGTGAAGGCGAAGTAGGTGGCCACCGGGATCAGCGCGGTGCGCAGCGCGTGCCGGGTCAGCGCCCGGCCCCTGCTCAGCCCCTTGGCCCTGGCCGTGCGGACGAAGTCGGCGCCGAGCACGTCGAGCATCATGTTGCGCTGGTAGCGGCTGAAGACCGCGACCAGGCCGACGGACAGCGAGATCGTCGGCAGGATCAGGTGTTGCAGCCGGTCGAGCACGTAGCCCCAGAACCCGGTCTGCAGGCCGTCGCTGTACTCGCCGCTGACCAGCAGCACCGGGCGGCCGAAGAGGTTGTCGTTGGCCCAGGCGCCGGCCAGGATCAGCATGTTGGCCAGCACCACCACCGGCACCGCGAGCACCACGAACGACAGGCCCGTGGAGAGCCGGTCGAACCAGCCGTACTGCCGCACCGCCGCGTACGCGCCCACCAGCACCCCCAGCAGGCTGCCGCACAGCAGCCCCAGGATGACCAGCCGGAACGTGACCCCCATGCGCCGCCGGAGGTCCTCGTTCACGGGCGAGCCGGTGACGGTCTTGCCGAAGTCGCCGTGCAGCACGCCGGCGGCCCAGGTGGCGTAGCGCTGCAGCAGCGGGGTCTTGTCGTTGAGGTTGAGCGCGGTGAGCTGGGCGTCGACGACGGCGGGCGGCGGTTTCGGGGTGCGGTCGGCGTAGTTGGAACGCGGATCGAGCGCCCCGGCGGCCAGCAGGTACGCCAGGCTCGCGGCCACGCCGACCAGCACCACGTAGTTGAGCAGCCTGCGGGCCAGGAACCCCGCCATCGTCCCCCTCCCGGACGCGCACGATAGGTAGTCATACTGCTACACCCAGCAGCATCGTGGCGCGGGGAAATGCCAAAGAGGGGTTAACGTCCGGAAAGTTCGTCCACGGCGGTGCGCACGTCGTCGCTGGTGATCGTCGTGAGGTCGGCGGCGCTGGCCGACCCGCCGCCCGAGGCGTGGGCGGCCAGGCGCACGTCGCGGCGCATCGCGGCCCGTTCGAACAACGAGCGGGCGAAGCGGCCGTTGCCCAGGCCGTCGATCAGCCGCTCCTCGCACACCCAGGCGAACACCTCGTCGAGGTCGCGCAGGGCCTGCTCGTCGAAGCGGTCGCCGGCCTTGCCGGCCAGCAGCACCGCGATCTGCGACAGCTCGCGCGGCGAGTAGCTGGGGAAGGCCACCCGCTGGTTGAACCGGCTGGCCAGGCCCGGGTTGGTGGCCAGGAAGGAGTCCATCTCGCGCGGGTAGCCGGCCAGCACGATGACCAGCCGGTCGCGGTCGTCCTCGGCCCGTTTGAGCAAGGTCTGGACGGCCTCGGAGCCGAAGGCGTCGCCGCCCGCGTAGCCCGGGTTGACCAGGCTGTAGGCCTCGTCGATGAACAGCACGCCGCCGAGCGCCCGGTCGACCAGCTCGTTGGTCTTGATCGCGGTCGCGCCGAGGTGCTGGCCGACCAGGTCGGCCCGGTGGGCCTCGACGACGTCGGGCCTGGCCAGCAGGCCGAGCGCGGCGAAGACGCGGCCGAGCACCCGCGCCACGGTGGTCTTGCCGGTGCCGGGCGGCCCGGCGAAGACGAAGTGCCGCATCTGGGGCGGCGTGGGCAGCCCGCGCTCCTGCCGCATGCGGGCCACCTGAAGCTGGGCGGCGATGGCGTGCACCTGCCGCTTGACCGGCTCCAGGCCGGCCATCGCGTCGAGGTCGGCCAGCGCCTCCTCCAGCGTGGGCGTGGCCACGTAGCCGCGGAAGCGGGCGGTCAGCTCCTCGAACGCCTTGGTCACGTCGGGCGTGGTGGTGGTCACCAGGTCATGGGTGGTCGGGGTGCCGCCGGCGCCCACCACGCGCACGTCTCTGGCCTGCGCGGCGGCCTCGACCAGGCTGCGCACGAAGCGGGCGTTGCCCAGCTCGTCGACCAGGCCGCGCCGCTGGACGTCTTCGTAGAGGCCGAGCAGGGCGCGCCTGGCGTCGGGGGCCATCGTGTCGCCCCTGCGCCGCTGGAGCACCTCGGTGATCTCGGCCAGCTCGGGGGCGGAGTAGCTGGGGAAGCGCACCCGCGTGGCGAACCTGCTGGCCAGGCCCGGGTTGCTGGACAGGAACGAGGCCATCTCCTGCTCGTAGCCGGCCAGGATGATGATCAGGCGCTCGCGGTCGTCCTCGGCCCGTTTGAGCAGGGTCTGGACGGCCTCGGCGCCGAACCTGTCGGGCTGGCCGTCGGAGGAGTTGACCAGGCTGTAGGCCTCGTCGACGAACAGCACGCCGCCGAGCGCCCGGTCGACCAGCTCGTTGGTCTTGATCGCGGTCGCGCCCAGGAACTCGCCCACCAGGTCGGCCCGCTGCGCCTCGACCACGTAGGGGGTCTCCAGCAGGCCGAACGCGTAGAAGATCTTGGCCAGCGCGCGGGCCACGCTGGTCTTGCCGGTGCCCGGCGGGCCGACGAAGACGAAGTGCCTGGTCGGGCGTTCGGCGGTGTAGCCGGCCTCGGCCCGCAGCCGGGTGGCCTCGATGGAGGCGGCGATCGAGCGGACCTGCTCCTTGACCGGCGCCAGCCCGATCATGCCCTCCAGCTCGGCCAGCGCCTCCTCGACGGAGATCTGCGGCGGCGCGCCCGCCTTGTCGGCCTGCGGCTCGGGCCGGCCCTCGCGGGCGCGCACGCGCACCTGCTGCTCCTCGGCGGACAGCTCGGCCTTGGCCCGGCGCGCCTGCAGGAACCGGTGGACCAGCACGACGACGGCCGCCAGGCAGGCGCCCCAGAGCGCGACGGCGGCCGACACGAAGGAGAGCCCGAAGGCCAGCACCCCGGCCGGCACGAGCGCGGCCAGCGTGGTGACCCACGGCGTGACCCAGCGGATGAGGTGGGCGGCGGCGGCCACGGGCAGGGCGAGCGCGACCATCGCGTGCAGCGCCATGGAGCCCGGGGGGAAGCGCCAGGAGAACAGCGGCAGCGCCAGCACCACCCAGCCGGCCACGACCAGCGCGGTCGCCGCGGCCCGCGGGAAGCGCATGGTCAGCGCCACGAAGGCGAGGGCCAGCAGGACGAGGGGGAACGTCTTCAGCAGATCCCAGCCGAGCGCCGCGCCCACGCCCATGACGACGATGAGCAGCACGGCGTAGAGCACCCGGCGCACGGCGGGGGGAATCTGGAAATAACGCAGCCTCACCTGCTCGAACAGATCCCGCGCCGCGGCCCGCCCCGCGGCCTGGGCCCTGTCGGACTCACGCATCACGCCTCCCCGGTCCGCCCCCGGTTATACCGCACCCGACCGACGATTGGGCGGGCCTGACACGCTAGGTGGAGGTCACGAAAAGGGCGATCCGACGTCCGAGTTCGGTGCCGGCGTCCTCCTGGAGGAAGTGGCCGGCGCCGGCGATCACCGGATGGGACAGCCCGGCCGTGCCCGCGACGGCCTTGAGCATGATGGGCGCCATGCCGCCGGTGATGGGGTCGCCGTCGGAGAAGGCCACCAGGAACGGGCGGTCGAGCGTGGTGAGGATCTGCCAGGCAGCGCGGTTGGCGGGCGCGGCGGGGTCGTCGGGCGTGATCGGCACGAGCCCCGGCAGGGCCCGCGGGCCCGCTTTGTACGACTCGTCCGGGAACGGCGCGTCGTAGGCCGCCCGCACCTCGTCGCTGAGCCGCGTCCGGCAGCCCGCCTGGACCAGCCGGGCGATGTCCAGCGTGGGGGCACTGGCCACGGTGTCCCTGAAGCGGTGCCAGACGTCGGGCATGGGAATGTCACCCGAGGGCAACCCCGTGTTGGCGGCCACGATCCTGGCCACGCGCTCGGGGTGCTCGGCGGCGATCCGCAGCCCGATCAGGCCGCCCCAGTCCTGGCCGACGACGGTGACGCCGTCCAGGGCCAGCGCGTCGAACAGCAGCGCGCGGGTCCACTCGACGTGCCTGGCGTAGGTGTGGTCGGCGGGGTCCACGGGTTTGTCCGAGCGGCCGAAGCCGATCAGGTCGGGGGCGATCGCGCGCAGCCCGGCCGCGGCCAGCTCGCGCATGACGTGGCGGTAGAGGAAGGACCAGCTCGGCTCGCCGTGCAGCAGGACGACCGGCTCGCCGTCCGCGGGGGCCGGCCTCGACGTAGGCCATGCGCGGGCCGTCCGGCAGGTCGGCGTGGCGGGGCTCGTAGGGGAAGTCGGGCAGGTTCGCGAAGCGCTCTTCGGGGGTGCGCAGGGTCCGCATAGAACAAAACTCTATTCACCGTCGCTGGTGCCTGCCGGGGAACTCGCCGACGAGCACCTGTTTGGGGGTGACGCGCAGCACGTCCGGGCCGGCCAGGGCGATGCCGCGCACCTCCACCCAGAACCGCCGCTGCAACGGGTCGGCCGCGAACACCGCGACGCGCGGGTCGGCCGCCACGCCCTCCCACGCCTCGGGCCCGGCGATCAGCCGCAGCTCGCCGGAGGAGGTGACGGACCCGGCCGCGCCCACGACCCGGGGGCCCGCGGGATCGCCGTAGGACAGGACGAGGCTCCTGGCGTAGGAGAACGCCTGGCGCGCCTCCGGGGTCAGGGCCACCGAGGGCGCGCCGCCCATGGGCAGGTCGCACATGACGAGCGAGGCCCGCCAGGGCCCCGGCGCGCCGCGCCACCACGCGCGCAGGGCGCGGGCCGCGAACACCGTCATCGCCGCCCCGAGCGCGGCCACCCCCGCCCGCCAGCCCCAGGCCGACCCCAGGGCGCCGCCGGCGGCGCAGCCGAGGGCGGCGAGCGCCACGAGGACTCCCGCGGCGAGCAGCCATCCGTCGCCCCCGCGGCGGGCCCGCAGCCAGGCCCGCACCATCGGGAACGGCACCGCCACCGCCGCCACCGCGGCCCGCGGCTCGACCGCCAGCGCCCCGCCGACCAGCGGCACCAGCACCGACCAGGTCCTGATGAGCACGATCCACAAGGTCACGCCGGCGTTCCTGGCCGCCGTGCGCTCGCCCGTGACGCGGGCCAGCTCGGCCAGCGCGGGCATCGGCCGCCCCCGCCACGCCTCCGCCAGCACCCGGACGACCGCCAGCGCCGGCCACATCAGCACCACGATCCCGGCCAGCCCCGCCCACACCGGATCGCGCCAGGACGGCGCCGCCGGCACCGCGCCCAGCAGCAGCCACCCCGCGAACGCCGGCACCGACAAGGCGGCCGACGCCACGGCCGCGCCCAGCCAGGGATCGCGCCCGGCCATGGCCGGCACGTACGCCCAGACCCCCACCCGCCGCGCCTGCCGGACCGTCAGCGGCACCAGCGCGGCCAGCGCGGCGAACCCGCACCACCGGGCCCACACCGCCGAGTCGAGGGCGAGCGCGGCCGCCGCGACGGCGATCGTGGCCACGGCGAGCAGCAGCCGGGCCTGGCGCGCCCACACCTCCAGCGCCCGCCTGGCGCGTCCCGTCTGGCGCGGGTCGACCGGCCAGGCGGGGTCGTGGTGCGGGCGCGGACGGTCCCAGCGCAGCAGGCACAGGGCCAGGTTCACGCGGGCCTGCGGATGGGCCGGAGCCGTGGCGAGCGCGGCGCGGTAGGCCCGCCTGGCCTCCCGATGGTCGCCGCGCAGCAGCGCCAGGTCGCCGAGCAGGACGTCGGGGTCGGCCTCCTCGGGGGCGAAGCGCGCGGCCAGCACGGCGTCGGCGGCCGCCGCGGACCAGCGGCCGGGGATCCGGCGGGAGATCGCGGCCCGGCGCAGGCGGGCGGACCAGGAGCCGGGCGCGAGGTCCACCGCGCGTTCGGCAGGGGGGAGGGCGTCGGCGTCGCGGCCCTGGCGTTCGTGGGCCAGGCTGATGAGGCGGCAGGCCCATTCGTCGCCGGGGTCGAGGTCGGCCGCCCGGCGCGCGGCCTCCAGCGCCGATTCGGGACGGCCCGCGTTCAGCCTGGTCAGGGCCTCGGTGCACCACTCGCGTGAGGACTTATCGGAAATATCGTCTTTACCGGCACTTCCAGCGTTCCCCACGGCTTCCATGATCGGGTGACGGATGGGGGTTGGGTAGATCCGGACATATGGCTGTATCTCACTAGAGAGGTGGGGGGCCTCGCGGATCGGCCCATACCGCTATGCCGGGCGCCTGGCATGGCCTAAGCTGCCACGCAAGCCGGAGTGGAGAGCCGCGGCAGGAGAGGGCGCGAGACCGCCCCCCGTGAGTTCCCCTGCTTTCGACCGTTGCGCACGTGCAGGCCCTGGTGACCGGATCGGCCTGCAAGGAGGCCCATGACCGTCACCCAGGCCGCACCCCTCGTACGGCGTGCCGATCGCCCGCGACGGGACAACCGCTGGGCCGTCCTCGTGCTGCTCTGCCTGAGCCTGCTCCTGATCACGGTCGACGCCACCGTCCTGCACATCGCGGTGCCCGCGCTCACGGCCGCGCTCGAACCGTCCTCCGTCGAGCTGCTGTGGATCATCGACAGCTACTCGCTCGTCGTCGCGCCGCTGCTCATCGTCTTCGGCACGCTCGGCGACCGCTACGGCCGCAAGCGGCTGGTCCTGGGCGGGTTCGTGCTGTTCGGCGTGGCCTCGGCGGGCGCGGCGTTCGCGCCCACGCCGCTGACCCTGATCCTGGCCAGGGCGCTGCTCGGCGTCGGCGGCGCCATGATCATGCCGGCCACCCTCTCGCTGATCCGCCAGGTGTTCACCGACCGGCGCGAGCGGGCCGTCGCGCTCGGCGTCTGGAGCGCGGTCGCCGCGGCCGGGGCGGCGGTGGGCCCGCTGATCGGCGGCGTGCTCGTCGGCCTCTGGTGGGGCGCGGTCTTCCTGATCAACGTGCCGATCCTGCTGGTGCTGCTGCCCCTGGCCGTCCGGCTGCTGCCGGAGTCGCCGCTGCGCAGGGAACGTCCTTGGGATGCGACGAGCGCCGTGTTGTCGGTGCTCGGCCTGCTCGCCCTGGCCTTTGGGCTGAAGGAGGCCGGGGCGGGGACCCTGCTGCCGTTCTGGGCCTCGGTGCTGGTCTTCCTCGGCGGCGCCGGCCTGCTGGTCGCGTTCGTCCGCCGGCAGTCCCGGCTGCCGGCGCCGCTGCTGGAGCTGGCCCTGTTCCGGCGGCGCGAGTTCACCACCGGCGTGGCCGGCGTGCTGCTGGGCGTGTTCGCGCTGGTCGGGCTCCAGCTCATGCTGGCCCAGTACCTGCAGCTCGTGCTGGGCGACAGCCCGGTGCGCGCGGCGGTCAGGATGTTGCCGCTGGTGCTGTCGGCCGTCACCGGCGGGCTCGCGGCGGCCCACATCCTGCCCAGGATCGGCATGCGGGCCACGATGAGCGGCGGGCTCGGGCTCGTCGCGCTGGCCCTGACGCCCACGCTGGGCTGGGGCGTCGAGGGCCATCCCGTGATGCTGGCGGTCTGCTTCGTGGGCATCGGGTTCGGCGTGCAGGTGGCGCTGCTGGCGGCCTCCGACACGATCATGTCGTCGGTCCCCGAGTCCCGGGCCGGCGGGGCCGCGGCCATCGAGGAGACCGCGTACGAGCTGGGCGCGGGCCTCGGCGTCGCCGTGCTGGGCACGATCACCACGCTCGCCTACGCGCCCGCCCTGCCCGCCGTGCCCGGCGTGCCGGCGGGCGGCATGGACCAGGCCAGGCAGTCGCTGGCCGGCGCCGCCCACGTCGCCCGCGAGATCGGCGGCAGCACCGGCGACGCGCTGCTCGGCGCCGCACGCTGGGCCTTCGTCAACGCCCTGCACACGACCGTTGTCGTCAGCGTCGTCCTGCTCAGCCTCACCGCCGTCGCGGTGGCCATGCTGCTCAGCCGTGATTGAGGTGTGCCGTGTCCCGCACCGGGCAGACAAATACCGTGAAACAGGCCCTGCGTGATGTCGCCGCCTTAGTCGCCCGCGTCGGCGTGGGCGGCATCTTCTTCGCCAACGGCTGGACCAAGCTGGAGGACGGCCTCACCGCCACCGGCGCGAAGTTCCTCCAGCAGGGCGCGCCCGCGCCCGGCGCGTGGGCCACGGTCACCATGCTCACCGAGCTGATCGGCGGGGCGCTGCTGATCGCCGGGCTGGGCGTCGCCGTCACCGGGCTGATCCTGTTCGCTGAGGCGCTCGGCGTCTTCCTGGTGGCCCCGCCCCTCAACCCCATCAGCATGAACGAGCTGATCCTGCTCGGAGCGGCCGCCATCCTGCTCGCCGTCGTGGGCGCCGGGCGGCTGTCGGTCGACCACATGGTGGTGATCCGCAGGCGGGAGACGGAGGCGGCCAACGAGTTCGCCGCCGACGCCGAGGCCGACCGGGTCATCGCCTCGCTGCGCGACGCCGACGCGCCCGCCCGCCAGTCGAGGCCGGCCGAGGACGCCGTCCCGCCCGCCCGCCGGTCGAAGCCCGCCGAGGACGCCGTCCCGGAGGAGACCGGTCAGCAGTCCGAGGACGCGCCCTCGCCCATGACGGACACCATGCCGCACCCCCGGCCCCGAACCCGGCCCGCAGCCCCGCCGGCGACCGAGGAGCCCGCGCCGGCCCCCGTGCCCGGCGACACGCTGGTGGCGGGCCGCAAGAAGCCCGCGCCTCGCGGACGCCGTCCCTCAGCGGAGGGCTGAGCGTGCGGGCACCCGCAGCGCGCCCTGGGTGAGCGCGATGGCCAGCAGGATGACCAGCGCGCCCACCGGCTGGTTCCAGGTGATCGTCTCGTCGAGCAGCAGCACGCCGGAGGCCACCGCGAACACCGGCAGCAGGTACGTCACCGTCGAGGTCGTCGTCACGCCCGCCAGGGCCTGGACCCGGTACAGCAGCAGGTAGGCCACGCCCGTGCCCAGGCCGCCGAGGCCCAGCAGGCTCCACCAGACCTCGGCCGGCGCCGCGGTGTGCACCAGCGGCACGCCCGCCACCAGCGTGATCACCGCGAGCTGGACCGCCCCGGTCAGGAGCTGCCCGGCGGCCAGCACCACCGGCGGCTCGGACCGCCGCCCGGTGATGAAGCGCCCCATGTACGCGCCGCCGACCCCGTAGCAGAGCGCCGCCCCGAAGCAGGCCAGGCTGCCGCCGAGCTGCCCGCCGGCCATGGGCTGCCACACCCCGAGCACCACCATGACGCCGGCGAACCCGAGCCCGAGCCCGGCCGCCCGCGCGGCGGTCGCCCGCTCGGCCCGCAGCACCAGCGTGAAGGCCAGGGTGCACAGCGGCGTGGTGGCGTTCCAGATGGCGGCGACGACGGAGGAGACGTACTGCTCGCCGTAGGCGAACAGGGTGAAGGGCAGCGTGGTGAGCACGACGGAGGCGATCTGGAAGTGCCCCCACAGCCGCGGGTCGCGGGGGAGCGGCCGCCTGGTCACCGCGAGCGCGACCAGCAGGGTGAGCGCGCCGACCGCCATGCGGCCGAACGACACCTGCAGCGGGTGCAGCGCCCCCACGGCGATCTTGATGAAGAAGAAACTGTTGCCCCAGATGGCGGCCAGCAGCAGGAACGCGGGCAGCCACCTCCCCGCGGCCTCGCTGCGCACGTACGCCTCCCGTAGATGAACCATCGAGGAGCGTAGCGGTCAGAACCGACAATTGGGAGAAGTCACATGTCGGCGGTGAGCCGGGCCACCACCCGCATCTTGTTCATCGCGTCCAGCGCCGCCACCTTGTACGACTCCGCCAGCGTCGGATAGTTGAACACCGCGTTGACCAGGTAGTCGACGGTCCCGCCGCAGCCCATCACGGTCTGGCCGATGTGCACCAGCTCGGTGGCCCCCGTGCCGAACACGTGCACGCCCAGCAGCCGCCGGTCCTCCGAGGAGACCAGCAGCTTGAGCATCCCGTACGAGTCGCCGATGATCTGCCCCCTGGCCAGCTCCCGGTAGCGCGAGATGCCCACCTCGAACGGGATCCGGTCGCGGGTCAGCTCGTCCTCCGACTTCCCGACGAAGCTGATCTCGGGGATCGTGTAGATGCCGATGGGCGGCAGCTCCCGCAGCTCCGCCACGGGTTCGCCGCACGCGTGCTGGGCGGCCACCCGGCCCTGCTCCATCGAGGTGGCGGCCAGCGCCGGGAAGCCGATCACGTCGCCGACCGCGTAGATGTGCGGCACGGCCGTGGCGTAGTGCTCGTCCACCCGGATCCGGCCGCGGTCGTCGGCGGCCAGCCCGGCGGCCTCCAGGTTCAGCTCGGCCGTCTTGCCCTGGCGTCCTGCCGAGTACATGACGCAGTCGGCGGGGATGCGCTTGCCGCTCTCCAGCAGGGTCAGCGCGCCGCGCGGGCGGCGTTCGACGGCGGCGACGTGCTCGCCGAAGCGGAAGGTCACCGCCAGGTCGCGCAGGTGGTACTTGAGCGCCTCGACGATCTCCAGGTCGCAGAACTCCAGCATGCGCTCGCGCCGTTCGACCACGGTCACCTTGGTGCCGAGGGCGGCGAACATGGAGGCGTACTCGATGCCGATGACCCCGGCGCCGACCACGACCATGGTCTCGGGCACCCGGTCCAGGTGCAGGATCGCGTCGGAGTCGATGACCGTGCGCTCGTCGAACTGCACGCTGTCCGGGCGGGCGGGGGAGGTGCCGGTGGCGATCACGATCCGGTCGGCGGTGACCTTGCGCTCCTCCTCGCCGCTGATCCCGATGGTGTGCGGGTCGAGGAAACGTCCGGTGCCGGGCAGGACCGTGACGTGGTTGCGGCCGAGCTGGCTGCGGATCACCTGGATCTCGCGGCCGATCACGTGCTGGGTGCGCATCCCGAGGTCGGCGACCGTGATCTCGTCCTTGACGCGGTAGCTGGCGCCGTACAGCTCGCGCTGGTTGAGGCCGGTGAGGTAGAGGACCGCCTCGCGCAGCGTCTTGGACGGGATCGTGCCGGTGTTGATGCAGACGCCGCCGATCATGTTCCGTTTCTCGACGACGGCGACGCGCCGGCCCAGCTTCGCCGCCGCGATGGCGGCCTTCTGCCCGCCGGGACCGGAGCCGAGCACCAGCACGTCGTAGTCCGCCACATCGCCCAGTGTGAGCGCGCGGGGTTACCGGCGGAAGACCCGTCGGCCAGACTGCGCGTATGCAACGTGCATTCCGTCAGGTCGACGTGTTCACCTCCGTCCCTTATCGCGGCAACCCGCTCGCGGTCGTGCTCGACGGCCGAGGGCTGGACACCGAGGAGATGCGGCGCTTCGCCGCCTGGACGAACCTGTCCGAGACGACGTTCGTGCTGCCCCCGACCGTGCCCGGCGCCGACTACCGGGTGCGGATCTTCACCGGGGGCGGCGAGCTGCCCTTCGCCGGGCATCCCACGCTCGGCACCTGCCACGCCTGGCTGGAGGGCGGCGGCCGGCCGCGCGACGCGGCGGAGATCGTCCAGGAGTGCGAGGCCGGGCTGATCCGGGTGCGCAGGACCGCGGACGGGCTCGCCTTCGCCGCCCCCGAGCTGCTGCGGTCGGGGCCGGTCGAGGAGGAGCTGGCCGAGCGGCTGGCCGAGACCCTGCGCATCGGCCGCGAGCGCATGCTGGCCGTCGAGTGGGCCGACAACGGGCCCGGCTGGGTGGTCGTCCTGCTCGCGGCCGCCGACGAGGTGCTGGAGCTGCGGCCGGGCGCGATCGAGCACATGGTCGGCGTGGCGGGGCCCTGCCCGGAGGGCTCGCCGTACGAGTACGAGGTGCGCGTGTTCGCCCCCGACGTCGAGGATCCGGTGACCGGCAGCCTGCACGCGTCCCTGGCGCAGTTCCTGCTGCGCACGGGGCGGGTGAAGGCGCCGTACACGGCGGGGCAGGGGACCGTGCTGGGCCGGGCCGGGCGCGTGCGGATCACCGCCGACGAGCGGGACGTGTGGGTCGGCGGGTCGGTCGTCACCTGCGTCAGAGGCCAGGTCGCGTTGTGAAGCGCACCTGGTCGCCGGGCCGCAGCTGCGCCGCGACCGGCAGGTCGGCCTGCCGCACCACCGCGATCACCGGGTAGCCGCCCGTGGGCGGGTGGTCGGCGAGGAACACGATCGGCTGCCCGCTCGGCGGCACCTGCACCGCGCCGGTGACCATGCCCTCGCTCGGCAGCTCGCCCTTCCTGGCCCGCCTCAGCTCGGGCCCGCGCAGCCGCACCCCGACGCGGTTGCTGTCCTGGCTCACCTCGTACGGCCCCCCGCACAGCGCCTCCAGCGCCCCCGGGACGAACCAGTCGTCCCGCGGCCCGGCGAGCACCCGCAGCACGGCGGGCGCGGGCCCCGGCGGCGGCGCCAGGTCCACCGAGATCTCCCCGGCGGCGGACCCGCCCACCGGCAGCAGCGTCCCGGCCCGCAACGGCTCGGGGCCGAGCCCCGACAGCGAGTCGGTGGACCGGCTGCCCAGCACCGGCTCGACCGCGATGCCGCCGCGCACCGCCACGTACGTGCGCAGCCCCCACCCCGGCGTCCCCAGCCGCAGCTCGCCCCCCGGCGGCACCCAGAACGGCGCCCCCATCCGCGCCTGCGCCGGCGCGCCGGTCAGCGCCGCCCACGCGCCCTCGTGGAACCGCAGCCGCGCCAGCCCGAACGTCACCTCGATGGCCGCCGCGTCCTCGCGGTTGCCCACCAGCCGGTTGGCCAGCCGCAGGCTCGGCGCGTCGGCCGCCCCCGAGCGCGGGACGCCCAGATGGGCCAGACCGGGCCGCCCCAGATCCTGGACGGTCGCGTAGGGCCCGGGCGCGATCACCTCGATCATGCGCGCTCGAACCGCACGCGCATCCCCGGCCGGAACAACGACGGCGGCTCGGCCGTCACGTCCCACACCCGCGTCGCCGTGCGTCCCAGCAGCCGCCACCCGCCGGGCGAGGCGGTCGGGTAGACCGCCGCGTACGGCCCCGCGACCGCCACCGAGCCGGCCGGCACCGACGTGCGCGGCGTGTCCAGCCGGGGCACCTCCAGCACCGGGTCGAGCCCGGTCAGGTAGGCGAACCCCGGCGCGAACCCCAGCCACCCGACCACCAGCTCGCGCCCGGTGTGCCGGGCGACCACCTCCTCGGCCGAGATCCCGGCCAGCGCCGCGACGGAATCGAGATCGGCCCCGTCATAGACGACGGGAATCGTCACCGCCGGCCCGGCGTCGGGAACCGGCCCGACCGCCCCGGCCGCCGATCCGGCCAAGGCCGCCAGCCTGGCCCGCAACCGCCCCGGATCGGCGCCCGGCGCCACCACGAGCACGGTCTCCGGCCCCGGCACGACCTCCACGACCCCGTCGGGCCGCTCGGCCCGCAGGGCCGCGTCGAGCCGATGGGAGGCCGCCAGTGACCCGGTCTCGACGAGCAGCGCGTGCTCTCCCACCGGACGGATCACGCGAACGCCTGCAGGACCACTCCGGCCGCCAGCAGGTCGTTGCGCACGGCACGGGCGAGCCCGACGGCGTCAGGGGTGTCTCCGTGGACGCACAGCGACCGGGCGGAGACGGACACCGTACTGCCGTCGACGGCCGTCACAGAGCCCTCCAGGGCCATCCGGCGGGCCCGTTCGGTCACCGCCGCGGCGTCGTGGATCACCGCGCCCGCCTCGCGCCGCGGCACCAGCGCCCCCGCCGCCGTGTACGCCCGGTCGGCGAACGCCTCGCTCACCGTCGGGACGCCCGCCGCCGCGGCCACCCCGTGCACCGCCGAGACCGGCAGCGTCAGCACCGGCAGCGACGGGTCGTAGTCGGCCACGGCGTCGATGACCGCCGCCGCCTGCACCTCGTCGCGGCAGACCCGGTTGTACAGGGCGCCGTGCGGCTTGACGTAGGAGACCCGGCCGCCCATCGCCCTGGCGACGCCGTCGACGGCCGCGAGCTGGTAGAGCACCTCGGCGCACAGCTCCTCGGGCTCGACCTCCATCTCCCTGCGGCCGAAGTGGGCCAGGTCGCGGTAGGACACCTGGGCGCCGATCGACACGCCGCGGTCGACGGCCGCGGCGCACGTGCGCCTGATCGTCACGGGGTCGCCGGCGTGGAAGCCGCAGGCGACGTTGGCGCTGGTGACGATGTCGAGCAGCGCGAGGTCGTCGCCGAGCCGCCAGATGCCGAAACCCTCACCGAGGTCGGCGTTGAGGTCGATCACCATCCCACCATCATGACGCAGCGCTACCTCGGCGCGACGAACAATGTCTGAGTCGCCGTGCCGACTTCGCCGCGCTCGTCGTACAGGGTGGTGCGGGTCAGGCCGCGGCCGGAGGGGCCGATCGCGGTGGCCGCGTCCATGCAGGTCCACTCGCCCACCGGCGTGCGGAACAGCGAGATCGTCAGGTCGACGTTGACGAACACGTGGGTGGCGAAGTCGAGGGCCGGGCTGACGCCGTTGCCGCTGTCGGCGAACGCGGCCAGCCGTTCGAGCGGGGTGATCTCCTCGCCCTCCACCAGCGGCACGGTCAGCCTGCCCCACACCGTGGCCGGGCCGGTCAGCATCGGGCCGCCGCGGGCGAACCGCCAGTCGAACGCCCTGCCGTAGCCGAAACCCGACACCAGGTAGGACGCCGCGTGCTCGGGCGAGGGCGGCGGCACGGGCGCGGGCGGCCCGGCGACGGGCGTGGCGGGCGTGTCGGTCTCGCGGATGCGCCACGCGGTGGCCCTGGCGTACTCGCGCCCGCCGGACAACACGGCCGCCGACAGGCACTGCACCCGCTTGCCGTCGCGCACGACGTCGGTGACGATCTCCAGCTCGGCCACGGGCACCGGGGCGAACACGTCGACCGCCAGCCTGGACAGCGCCAGGCCGGGCAGCGGCGCGGTGCGGTCGAGCTCGTGGACCATCAGGGCGGTCACCGGGCCCATGTGCTGGGAACTCGGGTCCCACGGCCCCTGGGTGTGCTCGGAGGCGAGGTAGCGGCCCATGGCCAGCCGGCGGTACATCGACATGGGACGGACTCTAGATCTCGTCGGGGATGTCGGCGATGTCGTCGAGCGCGGCGGCCAGCTCGTCGGGGTCGCCGCCGATGCGCTCGGCGATCTCGATCAGCACGTGGAGCACGTCGTGGCGGTCGTGGCCGAGGTCGAGCAGGCGCTGGGCGGCCTCCCACAGCTGGGGCGGGTCGCCGTCCCACAGCCGGGTCGCGATCTCCTCGTGCCAGGCCAGGTGCTCCTGGTCGATCACGCCGCCGTGGTCGATCTCCAGTAACGTGCGCCGGTCGGCCTCGTCGGCCGGGTTGAGCCGGTCGAGGTCGATGCCGTTGTGCACGCCCTGCAGGTAGGGGAACGCGAACACCCGCCGGGCCAGCGCCGACAGGTCGCCGTCGGGCAGCAGCCGCTCCAGCAGCGGCCGGTCCAGCCCGAACGACGTGGGGTCGCGGTAGGCCTCGGGGAACTTGCCCGTGGCCTCCCACACCGCGTCGAGCGTGGCCTTGAGCCCCTGCTCGGGCAGGCCGGTGCGGCGCGCGGCGAAGCGCACCCACGCCGACAGCACGTGCGGCATCGCCTCCTGCTCGGCCACGCTGAGCATCACCTTGCGCGGCAGCCAGTCGAGCAGGAACGTCTCGCACTTGGTCGGGCTGACCCGCAGCGGCCGGTTGAAGTCGCGCTCGCAGCCGTAGTCGATGATGTGGTCGGCGCAGCGCGAGGCCGCCGACGGGTCGGACAGGTGCTCGGCCGCGTCGGAGGCCAGGAACTCGGCGGCCAGCATGGCCCGCCGCTCGCGGCTGTAGGGGGCCTCGATGTGCAGCGGCGCCGGACGTTTGCGGCCCGGCGGCAGCGCCTTGAGCCGGGCGCGGGCGAAGGCGTGGTAGGCGCTGTAGCTCTCGCTCACCGGCGGCGGCGTCTTGGGCTCCCTGGTGGCCTTCATGGCCGACTCCAGCAGCGCCCTGGCCTGCTCGGGCTGGATCTCCTCGAACAGCAGCATCGGGTTGCCCGCCGCCTCGGCCCTGGCCTGCTCCAGCAGCTTGTCGACGTGCGAGGACACCCACGCGTCGCGGGCCATGCCGTTCATGTTGTGGTCGACGACCACGACCAGCGCGTGCCGGTCGCTCGGCGCCGATGCCTCGTTCCATCGGTAGGCGAACGTGCAGATCACCGTGTCCTGGTCGCCGTAGGCGTCGCGGGAGACGTAGCAGCCGGTGGGCTTGACCGCGCCGACCTTGTCGGCCCAGCCCGGCCTGGCCACGCCCGACTCCATCATCGCCAGCGCCGCGCCCTCGGCCTTGGCGCCCTGGCGGGCGGTGCCCAGGTAGGCCAGGCACACCAGCAGCGTCAGGGAGGCCGGGGTGCCGGCCTTGGCCGCGTAGTCGACCAGGCCCTCCCCGAGGACCTGCTCCACGTCACCGCCCCTGACCCGCCTGCCCCACCAGGCCCCGATCATGTCTGAGACCATCAGCTCCGCGTCGAGAGGGCTGCGCACCGCGAGCAGCTCGCGGGCCGCCTGCACCATCTCCTGGAACACGTCGTCGGGCGGGCTGCTCTCCCGGGGATCTCGTCGGTGTCGGCGCACGCCCTCACTCTCTCGTATTCCAGGCGCAAACGGTGAAGAGAACTCGGCCTGGTGACCCCGATGTTATCGGTGGAGCCGCGATCAGCGGGGACTTCGGGGCGGCGGGGCGGAGTTCACGATGGCGAGCAGGTGCTCGCGCGCGATGCGCTCCACGACCTCCGGTGTGGGCGGGACGCCGAGATGCTCGGCGCACGCGCACACGTCGGCCACGCACCGGTCGATCGTGTCCACGGGTACGGTCAGGAACTCTTCGGCCAGCCGGAGACTGACCGGCTCCCTGAGGAAGCGTGTGGCCAGAGCGAGCATAGATGTGAGATTCCTCTGGAGACCCGGGAGCAAACCCCCAGGAACGTATGCAGGGTGACTTGCGCTCCCATTTCATCTTTTCTCGGCCTTGTGTCAAGGCTCTGAGGCGCCTGTGTTCGCTTCTCGTGCAAAGCTGTTTCCATGCGCATCCAGCTCGCCCAGCGGGACGAGGCAGACGAGCTCCTCGGCCGCAGCCCGCTCGCCCTGCTCGTCGGCATGCTGCTCGACCAGCAGATTCCCATGGAATGGGCGTTCACGGGGCCGTACACCATCTCGGAGCGGCTGGGGCACGACCTGACCGCCGAGGAGATCGCCGCCTGCGACCCCGAGGCGTTCGCCGCGCTCCTGGCGCAGAAGCCGGCCGTGCACCGCTACCCCAAGTCGATGGCCGCCCGCGTCCAGCAGCTCGCCGCCTACCTCGTCGAACACTACGACGGGCGGCCCGAGCTCATCTGGAGCGACGCGGCCGACGGGAAAGACTTGTTGAAACGACTGCAGGCCCTTCCGGGATACGGCAAGCAGAAGGCCCAGATCTTTTTGGCATTGCTGGGCAAGCAGCTGGGGGTCCAGCCGTCAGGCTGGCGTGAGGCAGCCGGACTCTACGGCGAGGAGGGGTCATACCGTTCGGTCGCCGACGTGGTCGACACCGACAGCCTGGGCCGGGTGCGCGCCGCCAAGCAGGAGGCCAAGCGCGCGGCCAAGGGCGAGTAACCTGATCTTGCTGCGCAATGTGGAGCGACTTTGACAGGATGCGTTGACCCTTATGGCGACCGGGCGGCGGCGGGGGCTTCCGTCGGCGCATGCCCATCGCCGATGATGTACTGCAGAATCCGGTCGCCCGGAGCTGCGCTACGCCGATACACAGTTATGGAGATGTGCCGCGTGGGAGACCCTGGCACGCGACGGAGGTGCCGACCATGAGCGCCGAGACCTCCGTTCCCCGTCCCCGGGAGTCGGATGTGGACATCTCAGACTCCGCCCTGTTCAAGGGCATGCTGTCGGAGGCCGAGTTCGCCTTCGCGTTCTTCGACGGCGATGGCCGCGTCCAGCGGGTCAACGACGTGTTCAGCGACGTCGTCAGCGTGCCCGCCGAGCGCCTGGTGGGCCGCCTGCCGGTCGAGGTGCTGGCGGCCGACCTGAGCCAGATCATCACCCACGCGGTCCAGGCCGTCATCGAGAGCGACGCGCCGGTCACCGAGGGCCGCGTGCGCGTGCGGTCCGCCGAGGGCGACACCCGCCACTGGTCGCTGTCGTTCTCGCCGGTCCACGACGAGGCCGGCGAGCTGCGCGCCATCGCGCTGGTGGGCCTCGACGTGACCGAGAGCCGGCAGACCGAGGAGGCGCTGCGCCGCAGCGAGGAGCGTTACCGCTCGCTGGTCGAGGCGCAGTCCCAGCTCGTCTGGATCACCTCGCCCACGGGCGCCGTCGTCGAGGACGCTCCCCAGTGGCGCGCCATCACCGGCCAGGGGCTGGAGGAGTACCTCGCCAACGGCTGGCTGGAGGTCGTCCACCCCGAGGAGCGCCAGCAGACCGAGGAGGCCTGGCGCGAGGCGCTGCGCGGCCGCACGATGTTCGAGTGGAACTACCGGGTCCGCACCCGGGCCAGCGGCTACCGCCACTTCGAGGTGCGCGCGGTGCCGATCATCAGGCACGGCAGGGTCGTGGAGTGGGTCGGCGCCAACACCGACGTCACCCCGCAGCGCGAGGCCGAGGAGATGCGCGGCAGGCTGACCGACCAGCTCGGCGCCGCCGCCCTGCGCACCGCCCGGCTTCAGGGCGCGACGGCCCAGCTCGCCGAGGCCCTGACGGTCGAGCAGGTCGTCCAGGTCATCATCGACGTCGGCCGCACCGCCCTGGCCGCCGACCGCTCGGCCGTGGCGCTGCTCGACACCGACCGCGCCGCGCTCAAGCTGGTCAACGGCGAGGGCATCCCCGAGGTCCAGGGCTCGGGCGACGAGATCCCGCTGTCCCACTCCAACGTGATGACGATGGCCGTCAACAGCCGCCGTCCGGTCTTCGCCGAGTCGCCCGAGTCGCTGAAGGCCCAGCTGCTGGAGGCCGGCGACGACGAGGAGGCCCTCGCCGGGTTCATCAGCCAGGGCGACGAGCGCGCCTGGGTCGGCCTGCCGCTGCTGGCCGCCGGCCGGGCGCTCGGCGCGCTGCGCTTCTCGTTCACGCGCCCGCAGAAGATCTCCCAGGAGGACGGCGTCTTCCTGGAGGCGCTGGCCGGGCAGTGCGCCCTGGCCGTCGAGCGGGCCACGCTCTTCGAGCGCGAGCACCGCACGGCCGAGACGCTGCAGCGCAGCCTGCTGCCCGACCGCCTGCCCGTGGTCAAGGGCCTGGTGCTGGCCCAGCGCTTCCGTTCGGGCAGCCGCCACGTCCAGGTCGGCGGCGACTGGTACGACGCGTTCGTCCTGCAGGACGGGCGTGTCGCGGCGGTCGTCGGCGACGTCATGGGCAAGGGCGTCAAGGCCGCGGCGGGCATGGGCCGCATCCGCAACGCGATGCGGGCGCTCGCGCTCACCAACCCGCCGCCCGCGGCCGTGCTCACGGGCCTCGACCGGGTCTTCGAGGCCACGGAAGAGGAGGAGCAGGTCACCACGCTGGCCTACATGGTCGTCGAGCCGGTCACCGGCGAGGGCACGCTGGCCATGGCCGGCCACCCGCCGCCCGTCCTCGTCTCGCCCCAGGGCACGGCGATCCTGTGCGACGCCGAGCCCGGCACGCCGCTCGGCTGGCCGACCAGCCGCCGCCAGTTCCGGTTCGTGGTGCCGCCGGGACACACCGCGGTGCTCTACTCAGACGGTCTCGTGGAGAACAGGAAGCGAGGGCTTGACGCCGGTCTCGCAGAGATTTGCAGTGTTGTGACCGAAGCGCCGCCTGAGGTGGTCAGCAGTCCGCACATGTTGCTGGACTTCCTGGTTGACCGGATGTTGTCTGGATATGAACAGGATGATGACGTTACCGCGCTCGCAATTCACGTCCCACCGGCCACGAAGAGTGACTGAATGAAACAGTCATAACGGTTGCTTTCGGGTATCAGTGCCCCGCTTACGTACGCACTACTGTCTTGGTCGGCCTAGGGTGGAGGACAACCGCCGGGAGGTGGCCGTATGGAGTGCGGGGTCGTGCCACAATGCTGTGTCAGGTCCGTCGCGCTTCGCACGGCCTCACCGATCTCCGAGAGAGGCAACAGCCCCCAGCGGGCATCTGGGTCCATTGTCGCCACGCGTTCGTTCGAGAGGTGTTCGTGTCGCCTGCAAGTTCGACTCGCTCGAAGCCACAAGAGCTGAACGAGCCCGTCATTCAGCGACTGCTCGAGCGTGGGCGCTCGCAGGGTTTCCTCGAGTCTGAGGATGTCCGTCAGGCCTTCGAGGAGGCGGACATCCCCATGTCGCACGCCGCCGCGTTCTTGCGGAACCTCAGCAAAGAGGGCGTGACCGTGGTGGTGACCGCCGCGGATTCGGCTGCGCCGAAGAAGTCTCGTGGTCCAGCAAAGCGCCGCACCGCTGCCCCCGTCAAGACCAAGACGGCAGCGGCCGCCAAAGAGCAGCAGCCCGAGACCGTGACCGCGGTCGTGGGCGCCGCTGAGGCCGAGCCGGCCGCCAAGAAGCCGGCTCCGGCCAAGAAGGCCGCTCCCGCTCCGAAGAAGGCGGCTCCGGCCGCCGCCAAGAAGGCCAAGCCAGAAGTCAGCGCTGGGCCTGCCGAGACCAAGCCGAAGGCACCCGAGGGCCTCAAGGCGACCGACGCGGACGACGACGACGATCTCGAGCTCGACGGCGACGTGGAGCTGGAGGACCTCGAGGACATCGAGGTCGACGACATCGTGGCCGAGGACGACGCCGACTCCGAGGGTGACTCCGACTCCGACGACGACTCCGACGACGAGCCCAAGGCCGCCGACGTCGTCGCCGCCACCGCGGACAAGACCGAGGACGAGGTCCTCATCCTGTCCGACGACGACGACGACGCCCCGGTCGCCCAGGTGGCCGCCGCCGGCGCCACCGCCGACCCGGTGAAGGACTACCTCAAGCAGATCGGCAAGGTCCCCCTGCTCAACGCCGAGCAGGAGGTCGAGCTGGCCAAGCGCATCGAGGCGGGTCTGTTCGCCGAGGAGCAGCTCGGCGGCGGCGAGACCGAGAGCCTGCCGGTCGACGTCCGGGCCGAGCTCGAATGGATCGCCGAAGACGGCCGCCGGGCCAAGAACCACCTGCTGGAGGCCAACCTCCGGCTCGTGGTCTCGCTGGCCAAGCGCTACACCGGGCGCGGCATGCTGTTCCTCGACCTGATCCAGGAGGGCAACCTCGGCCTGATCAGGGCCGTGGAGAAGTTCGACTACACCAAGGGCTACAAGTTCTCCACCTACGCCACGTGGTGGATCCGGCAGGCGATCACGCGTGCCATGGCCGACCAGGCGCGGACCATCCGCATCCCGGTCCACATGGTCGAAGTGATCAACAAGCTGGCCCGCGTCCAGCGGCAGATGCTGCAGGACCTCGGCCGCGAGCCCACGCCGGAAGAGCTGGCCCGCGAGCTGGACATGACGCCCGAGAAGGTCGTCGAGGTCCAGAAGTACGGCCGCGAGCCCATCTCCCTCCACACCCCGCTGGGTGAGGAGGGCGACAGCGAGTTCGGTGACCTCATCGAGGACTCCGAGGCCATCGTGCCGGCCGACGCCGTCAGCTTCACGCTGCTGCAGGAGCAGCTGCACTCCGTTCTCGACACGTTGTCGGAGCGCGAGGCGGGCGTCGTGTCGATGCGGTTCGGCCTCACCGACGGGCAGCCGAAGACGCTCGACGAGATCGGCAAGGTTTACGGGGTCACCCGTGAGCGCATCCGCCAGATCGAGTCGAAGACCATGTCCAAGCTGCGTCACCCGTCCCGGTCCCAGGTTCTGCGCGACTACCTGGACTAGGAGCCACCTCGTCGATCGCCCCGTCCGGAACCCTCCGGGCGGGGCGATCGCCGTTTTCCGGGGACGTCAGGCCGGGTCGGTGACGTGCACGTCGAGGAGCCAGGGGCGGTTCGTCCGCGCGGGCTCGGCGAGGTCGACCGTCCAGCCCAGGTTGCCGAGGGTCTTGGCCAGCTCGCCCGGCGTGCCGGGGGCCTCCTCCTGCTGGAGCAGGACGCGGGCGATCTCGCCCCGGGTGGCCTTGGCCATGTGGCTGACGACCTTGCCGTCGCGGAAGACGCGTACCGACACCGACCGGTCGCCGGGCTGCCACGCCCCCGCGTACGTGGCCGAGCGCAGGTCCACCACCAGCCCCGGCATCCGGTCCAGCTCCTTGGCCAGGTGCGTGCGCCAGTAGGCGGCCAGGCCGCCCAGCGGCGGCAGGCTGACGCCCATCGACAGGCGGTACGGGGGCACCCGGTCGGAGACGCGCAACACGCCCCACAGGCCGGAGAAGATCAGCACGGACTCCTCCGCCCTGGCCCTGGCGGCCTCGTCCAGGGTGTTCAGGCCGAGGTTGTCGTACAGGACGCCGGTGTAGAGGTCGGCGGCGGGAAGGGTGGGGGCGGTCCTCACCACCGTGTTCTTGGCCGCCTCGCCCGCCAGACCGGGCGTCAGCCCGAGCACCTGCGCGGCGTCGCGGCGCTTGGAGGCCCGGATGAGCGCGGTCACGACCCGCTTGCGGGCACGGTCGAGCTTGGGGAAGGACAGCTCGCCGAGCGGCGGACCGCTCCCCTCGGCGGCCTTTCCTTCGGACGGCGGCAGCAGAATCAGCACAACCCCACACCCTAACGGGCCGGTCAGAGGGTGTTCGCGCTGGTCGGCTAGGCTGCGCGGATGAACGTCGACCTGCTGGTGCACCAGGCGTGGCCGGCCTACGAGCAGCGTGTCCACGACGGCTGGGTGCTGCGTTCCGCCGGCGGCGTGACCAAACGGGCGAATTCGGTGCTCGCCCTGAACGCCCCCGCCGACCTGGACGCCGCGATCGGCGCCGCCGAGGCGTTCTACGGCGAGCGGGGACACAGCTGCGCCTTCTCCGTCGGCCCCGGCACCTGGGCCGGTCTGGACGCCGAGCTGGCCCGCAGAGGGTACGAGCTGGTCGATCCGACGGTCATCATGGCCGGATCGCCGTCGGCCGAGCCGGGCGGCCCGGTGCGGATCGAGGACCATCCGTGGCCGGAATGGCTGGAGACCTGGTGGTCCGTGGACGGCCGGTACGGCGCCGGCCTGGAGGAGGCCGCCCGTATCTGCACCGGCGTGCCCGCCTGGTACGGGGCCGTCGAGGAGGACGGCGTGCCGGTCGCGGTCGGCCGGGTCGTGCCGCAGGGGGACACGGCGGGGATCTTCTGCATGGCGACGTTGCCGCAGGCCCGGCGGCGCGGGCTGGCCCGTACGGTGTTGCGTGCCCTGACCAGGCATACCGGGGCGAAGAGCGCGTATCTGGTCACCACCGAGCCCAATCACGGGGCTCAGGCTTTGTACCGCGGTGAGGGTTTCCAGACCGTCGGCCGCTACCACTACCGCGTGCGGACACTCTGACCCAGGGCGCACAAAGGCCCTGGACCAGGACGTTCGCGGCCAGAACCGGGGAGGGGCTCAGCCTGCATGCAGCCCTGACCACCATGCGGGGGGCCTGGTGTACGGCGGCCCCGGCCCGAACCACCACCTGCGCACGATCCGGGGCCTCTGCCTGCACAGGGCCGGGACCAATGCGTGCGGCCTGAACACCCCCTGAGTGTGCCTTGGACCACCGCACACGCGTCGCCTGAGCCACCCGCCTGTGCGCGATCCGGGGCCACTACCTGCATACGGCCGGGACCAATGCGTGTGCGGTCTGAGGACCTGCCTGCGCGTCGCTTGAGTCACCGCCTGTGCGCGGCCCGGGGCCACCGTGTGCACACGGGCGGGATCAATGCGTGCGGCCTGAGCTCCCCCTGCGCGTGCCCTGGACACCATCTGCGCGTCGCCCGAGTCACCGCCTGGGTGCGCCCTGGGTCACTACACGCGTGCGGCCTGAGCAACTGCCTGCGTGCCCCGTGGGCCACTGCAGGGGTGACTCCAACTACCGCCTGCGCGGCCTGGACGACTACGTGCGTACGACCTGAGTCGCCGCTGGCGGGCGCCTGGGCCACCGGCTGGGGGCGGCCTGGGCAGCCCACTGGACGGGGCTGAACGCAGAACGGCGACCCCGGCGTGGTGCGCCGGGATCGCCGAACTGGTCGTGCAATATGTGGTTATGTGATCACAACGAACGCGTCAGCGGTCGTCGTTGGGGTTCATTGACGGGGTTTCGCTGAGGCGAGCCGACTCGTCCAGGATGTCGGCGCCCTTTTCGCGCAGCGCTGCGACGTGCTGACGCCCATGGTGGGCGCAGAACAGCAGCTCCCCACCAACAGGCAGGGTCGCGCGAATGTAGGCCTGGGCGCCGCAGCGGTCGCAGCGGTCGAGGGCCGTCAGCGGCTTAACGGGGGCGAGAGCTCCAGTCACGTATCGCCTTTCGGGTCACCCCCGCCGAAGCGAGGATCTGGCGTCAGTCACTTGAGACAACATCTAACCGGACGTGGACGTTCCCAACCTCCGCCTCGCTACGCCCAGAGCAGAATGTGTCCGAAAGTAATGGTGATCAGCCGGTTGGTAACGGCAAACGTGTCGCCATGGCAAGCTTGTACGCGCGCCTGAGGGAAGAACGGTAGGCTACGCACACGTGTTCGATGCTTAGACCAGGGGAGCAAGAGTGACGGTAGTGGAGGCGGGTTACACAGCTCGTCACCTGTCGGTGCTTGAGGGCCTCGAGGCCGTACGCAAGCGGCCGGGCATGTACATCGGGTCCACCGACAGCCGCGGGCTCATGCACTGCCTCTGGGAGATCGTGGACAACGGGGTCGACGAGGCCCTGGCCGGCCACTGCGACCGCATCGAGGTCGAGCTCTACGCCGACGGCTCCATCGAGGTGCGGGACAACGGCCGCGGCATCCCCGTTGACATCCACCCCAAGACCGGCCTGGCCGGTGTCGAGCTCGTCTACACCAAGCTTCATGCCGGCGGCAAGTTCGGCAGCGGCTCCTACGGCGCCTCCGGCGGCCTCCACGGCGTGGGCGCCTCCGTGGTCAACGCCCTGTCCTCGCGGCTCGACGTCGAGGTCGACCTCGACGGCCGGGTCCACGAGATCAGCTTCAGGCGCGGCGTGCCCGGCGTCTTCGATGGCGACGGGCCCACGGCCAAGTTCAAGAAGAAGTCCGGGCTGCGGATCGGCGGCAACCTGCCCAAGAACGTCACGGGCACCCGCGTGCGCTTCTGGGCCGACAAGCAGATCTTCCTGCCCGACGCCGAGGTCTCGCTCGACGAGATCCACGTGCGCCTGCGGCAGACCGCGTTCCTGGTGCCCGGCCTGACCCTCGCGGTCTTCGACAGCAGGGGCGAGGAGCGCACCGGCGAGGAGTTCCGCTTCGACGGCGGCATCTCCGAGTTCACCGAGTTCCTGGCCCGCGACGAGCCCGTCTGCGAGGTGCTGCGGCTGCAGGGCGTGGGCCACTTCCACGAGACCGTGCCGGTCCTCGACGACCAGGGCCACATGACGCCCACCGAGGTGCAGCGCGAGCTCACCGTCGACGTGGCGGTCCGGTGGGGCAAGGGTTACGAGTCGACCGTGCGCTCGTTCGTCAACGTGATCGCCACGCCCAAGGGCGGCACCCACCTGACCGGTTTCGAGCGCGGCCTGGTCCGCACGATCAACGAGCTGCTGCGCGAGACCCGGCTGCTGAAGAGCGGTGACGACCCGGTCAACAAGGAGGACATCTCCGAGGGGCTGACCGGCGTGGTCACCGTCCGGGTGCCCGAGCCGCAGTTCGAGGGGCAGACCAAGGAGGTGCTCGGCACCTCCGCGGCCACCCGCATCGTCTCCCACGTGGTCTCGCGCGAGCTCAAGGAGCTGTTCGCCAACCCGCCGCGCGGGTTCAAGCAGCCGCTGCGGGCCGTGCTGGAGAAGATCGTCGCCGCCGCCAAGGCCCGCATCGCGGCCCGGGAGCACCGCGACAACCAGCGGCGCAAGAGCGCCCTGGAGAACTCCGCGCTGCCCGCCAAGCTGGTCGACTGCCGCAGCGACGCCGTCGACCGCAGCGAGCTGTTCATCGTCGAGGGCGACTCCGCGCTCGGCACGGCCAAGCTGGCCCGCGACTCCGAGTTCCAGGCGCTGCTGCCGATCCGCGGCAAGATCCTCAACGTGCAGAAGGCGTCCGTGAGCGACATGCTCAAGAACGCCGAGTGCGCCGCGATCATCCAGGTGGTGGGGGCCGGGTCGGGGCGTTCGTTCGACATCGAGGCGGCCCGCTACGGCAAGGTCATCCTCATGGCCGACGCCGACGTCGACGGCGCGCACATCCGCTGCCTGCTGCTCACCCTGTTCCACCGCTACATGCGGCCGATGGTGGAAGCCGGCCGGGTGTTCGCGGCCGTGCCGCCGCTGCACCGCATCGAGCTGACCAACCCCGGTCGCGGCAAGGAGAAGTACATCTACTGCTACTCCGACGCCGAGCTGCAGAAGGTCCTGCGCGACCTGGAGCGGCGGGGCAAGCGCTGGAAGGACCCGGTGCAGCGGTACAAGGGCCTGGGGGAGATGGACGCCGACCAGCTCGCCGAGACCACGATGGACCCGCGGCACCGTGTGCTGCGCCGGGTGCGCATCGAGGATGCCGAGGGGGCCGAGGCCATCTTCAGCCTGCTGATGGGGAGCGACGTGGCGCCGCGACGGGAGTTCATCGTCAGCAGCGCGGCCGAGGTCGACCGCGACCACATCGACGCCTGAGCCTTGAAGCGCCCACCCGGGGTCACATGCCTGGCCCCGGGTTTCGACTACGCCGGCGCACGGAAGCTCCCGGATCCTGGGGGCCTGGCGCCCATGCCTGCGGCGCTACCGGGCTTCAACCTCATCGGCAGGGCGACGAACCATTTCCGGCTGAGGAAAGGGCCCCTTGAGACAGGGCGCCGGGATCGTGTCGGGTCCCTTGCTCCTCCCCTCTGATCACTCCCCCCCTTGCAGTACGCCCTGGAGGGCTGAGCGGCCCCGGCCGGGCACTGCACGCCCTCGCCTGCCTCGACGCGCGCCCAGCCGGGCCGTCAGCCCTCATACTCCAGCGCACCGCAACACCAAGAAGCCCGCCCGCCACATCAAGCCGCGCCAGAAGGCCTCAGGGAGCCTCCAGAACGCCCATGGAGCGCCAGGGGCCCCAGTTGTAGACCTCGAACCCAGCCTGAGCCTCTGAGGGCCTTGAGGCGCAGCGCCGGTCCGGTGCAGGGCCGCCCAACGAAGCTCTTACAGGGCCCTCGGCGTCTCAAGCTGCGCACCTCCCGGCGGACGGGCGGGCGCTACACGTTCGGTACGGCAAGGGCTGGTTCGAGGCGCGAGGGGACAGGCCGTGCCTCCGGCATCGGGCAAGCTGGGCCATGGGGGGGCGTCATGTCGGCCAGAGGGCCGTGAGTGAGAACAAGCCGTCATTGGGCGCCGGGATGTAAGGGCGGCCAGGCACGGTCGGCCGCCGCCGGGGCGTCATCTGGAGCGGTTGAGGCGGAGAGCCCGGGGAGCAGGCTGGCGTGCTGAGGTGCGCCAGTGGGATGGCTGTTGGGCTTGAGTGCTCTTGGCGCATGAGTCCTTGCCGGCGGCGGGTGGCCGCTTCTAGACCTGGCGGTTCTCCGGTCTCGGGCTCGGTTCTTGCGGGGCGGTCGGGTTCGGCCCGCCGCCGCTGTGGTCAGGGCTCCGGCTGCGGCGGTGCGGGGGCGTCGCCCCTCGGGATGGTGAGCGTCAGTTACCTAGTGTCATCCACGGGCCGGCGGGGTACGGGCGGGACGCAGCCGTTTCGCGGATCACCTCCGGGAACGAGTCATGCCAGATCCCCCACGAAACGGACGGCCCGATGGGCAGGGAGTGGGGGCGGCGATGGGGGCGGTCGCGGGGGCGGCGGTGGATCTGGGGGCGGCGCGCATGCAGATGGCGTTGTCGCTCGGCTGGCACATCATCATCGCCTGTCTCGGCGTCGGCATGCCCGCCATCACCCTGCTGGCCGAGTGGCGGGGGCATCGCACCGGGGACAACAACTACCGGTTGCTGGCGCGGCGCTGGGCCAGGGCGCTCGGGGTGCTGTTCGCGGTCGGCGCGGTCTCCGGGACGATCCTGTCGTTCGAGATGGGCCTCCTGTGGCCGGGCATGATGGGCGTGTACGGCGAGGTCATCGGCCTGCCGTTCTCGCTGGAGGGCATCGCGTTCTTCGTCGAGGCCATCTTCCTCGGCATCTACCTGTACGCCTGGGACCGCCTGCGGCCCGTCGCGCACCTGCTGACCGGGATCCCGATCGTGCTGGCGGGGGTGGCCAGCGCGTTCTTCGTGGTCGCCGCCAACGCCTGGATGCAGCAGCCCACCGGGTACGAGGTCGCGGACGGCCGGATCGTGGCCGTCGATCCATGGGCGGCGATGTTCAACCGGGCCACCCCGCCCCAGACGGTGCACATGATCCTGGCGGCGTTCATGGTGGCCGGTTTCCTGATGGCCGGCGTGTACGCGGTCGCCATGCTGCGCGGCCGCCGCGACCGCTACCACCGGCTCGGCCTGCTGCTGCCGCTCACGGTCGCGGCGGCCGTCACGCCCGTGCAGATCGGCGTCGGCGACTGGGCCGCGCACTTCGTGGCCGAGTACCAGCCGGTCAAGCTGGCCGCCATGGAGGGCGTGTTCCGTACGGGCCGGGACGTGCCGCTGCACCTGGGCGGGATCGCGGTGGACGGCGAGCTGAGGTACGCCCTGGAGATCCCCTACGGCCTGTCCCTGCTGGCCCACTGGAACCCGCACGCGGAGATCGCCGGCCTGGAGGAGGTGCCGCCCGCCGACTGGCCGCCGGTCAACATGGTGCACTGGGCGTTCCAGATCATGGTGCTGGTGGGCTTCGGGCTGCTGCTGCTCGGGGCCTGCCTCGCGCTGTCCTGGAAACGGCGGCGTGACCTGCCGGAGTCCCCATGGTTCCTGCGTGCCGCCGCGCTGTCGGGCGTGGCCGCCGTGCTGGCGCTGGAGAGCGGCTGGGTGGTCACGGAGGTCGGACGTCAGCCGTGGATCGTGTTCCGGGTGATGCGCACGGCCGAGGCGGTCAACCCCGCGCCGGGCCTGGTGTACGGGTTCGCGCTGGTCACGGCGGTCTACGTGGTCCTGACCGCCGCCACCGTGTACGTGCTGCGCCGCCTGGCCCGCGACGTGCCCGTGCCGCTGGCGCCGCAGGAGCGCGACGTCACCGGCTACAAGGTCGTGTGACGATGCCGCTGCCGCAGATCATGCTGGCCGTCCTGTGGGTCGGGCTGACGGCCTACGTCCTGTTCGGGGGCGCCGACTTCGGCGGCGGCGTCTGGGACCTGCTGGCGGGCGGCGCCGAGCGCGGCCGGCGGCGGCGGGATCTGGTGGAGCACTCCATCGGGCCGGTCTGGGAGGCCAACCACGTCTGGTTGATCTTCGTGATCGTGCTGGCCTGGACCGGCGTGCCGTCGGTGTTCGCCTCGGTCGCCTCCACCCTCTACATCCCGCTCACGCTGGTGGCGCTGGGCGTGATCGGGCGCGGCGCGGCGTTCGCGTTCCGCAAGGTCTCCTCGCGGCTCTGGCAGCGGCGGCTGTTCGGCGCGACCTTCGCCTTCTCCTCGGTGGTGACCCCGTTCTTCCTCGGCGCGGCGGCGGGCGGCATCGCCTCCGGCCGGGTGCCGCCCGGCGTCGCCAAGGGCGACCTGGTCGGGAGCTGGGTCAACCCCACGTCGATGGCGGTCGGCGCGCTGGGCGTCGGCACGGCCGCGTACCTGGCCGCCGTCTACCTGACCCGCGACGCCCAGCGCGGCGGCCAGGAGGACCTGGCCGAGGAGTTCCGGCGACGGGCGCTGGGCTGCGGAGCGGTGGTCGGCGTGCTGGCGGCGGTGAGCCTGCTCGTGCTGCGCGCCGACGCGCCCGCCCTGTTCGCCGAGCTGACCACCGGCCGCGCCCTGCCGCTGCTGGCGCTGTCGGTGCTGGCCGGGCTGGCCTCGCTGGTGCTGCTGTGGCGGCGGGCCTATCTGGCGGTACGTCTCAGCGCCGCGCTGGCCGTGACCGGTCTGCTGTGGGGCTGGGGCGTGGGGCAGTACCCCGTGCTGCTCCCCGGCCTCACCCTCGACCAGGCCGCGGCCACCGACGCGGTGCTGGGGGCCAGCCTGGGCTCGCTGGCCGTCGGCGCGGTCCTGCTGGTGCCGTCGCTGTGGTGGCTGTACGCCACCTTCCAGCGCGAACGCGGCGAGATCAGTCGCCGACCGGCGTGAGCAGGCCCGTGCGCACGTCGTAGATCGCGCCCGTCACCGGCATGTCGGCGGGCAGGAACGGGGTCGTGCGGATGCGGGTGAGGTCGTGGCGCAGCGCCTCGCCCTGGTCGGGGACGGTGTGGAACTCCAGGCTGCGCGTGTCCACCCCGCGGGCGCTGGTCAGGTCGTGCACGTCGGCGTCCGTCACCTTGGTCATCCCGCAGTCGGTGTGCGGCATGACCAGGACGCGTTCGACGCCGAGCAGGTACACGGCGAGCACCAGCGTGCGCAGCACGTCGTCGGTGACCCGCGCGCCGGCGTTGCGCAGGATCTTGGCGTCGCCGGGCTGCAGGCCCAGCAGGCCCAGCGGGTCGATGCGGGAGTCCATGCAGGTCACCACGGCAAGCCCGCGGGCTGCCCGGCCGGTGAGCCCGGAGTCGCCGAAGTCCTTGGCGTACTTCGCGTTGGCGGCATACAGGTCGTCGAACGCAGTCATGCCTCAGATCTTCCCGCACGTCCCAAAGCTGATGCTTTCCGGGGTGGCGACTGGCGCGAGTTCCCTAAGGTCCCACGAAATTCACTCACCTTGGGTGATGATGTCGTCACCATCTGTACGTCGTCGAAGAAGGTCAGTCGTGAGTAGGTCCGAATCGCTCGCCGCGTATCTCCGCGCTCAGGCCCGGCGCCGCCTCGACCGTGTGGAGTCCAACGACGACGGGCGCAACGCCAGATGCGCGCTGGCCCTGCTCGACACCGCCGCGTACGCCGCCGGCCTGCCCGAGGACGACCCGATCATCCTCATGCTCGACCAGGCGGGCTGCTTCGGGCCGCTCGGCTGCGAGGAGTTCGAGCCGGGCGAGGCCGGGGCCCGGCTGATCCGGTCGTGGACCGGCGGCGAGCCGCACGAGCTCCTGCTCGCCCTGCCCGCCGCCATCGAGGCAGCCGCCTCCGCCTGAGGGCGCGCAGCCTGTGGTCAGGCCGTGGGCTCGTTCCCCGGCCGCCACTTGATGCCGCAGCCGATCGAGGCGCGCTGCTCGGCCGGGACGGGATCGCCCGCGAGCAGCGCGTCGATCGCCGCCCGCAGCGAGGACCCGGTCACCGGGACCGAGTTGCCCGGGCGCGACCCGTCGAACTCCCCCCGGTAGACGAGCCGCAGATCGCCGTCGTAGAGGAAGAAGTCGGGCGTGCAGGCCGCGCGGTAGGCCTTGGCGACGTCCTGGGTGTCGTCCAGCAGGTACGGGAACGGGAACCCCGCGCGCCGGGCCTGTTCGGCCAGGTGTGTGGGATCATCGTCGGGGTAGTTCACGCTGTCGTTGCTGCAGATGCCCACCACCGACAGCCTGGAGCCGTAGCCCGCGGCCAGTGTGCCGAGGCCCGTCTCGATGTGCCGTACGTAGGGGCAGTGGTTGGACAGGAAGACCACGAGCGTGGCGGGGGAGCCCTTGAGGTCCGCGAGCGAGACGCTGCCGCCGTCGATGGCGGTGAGGTCGAAGGCGGGCGCGGGCGTGCCCAGGGGAACCATGAACGAATTGGCAGCCATGACGTTCATTCTCGTCGGCCTGGACGCCGGCGAAACAAGTCCAGGAGGTGAATGATGGCCGGCATCGCGGAGTTCCGCACAACGGTCCTCGACTGCCCGGAGCCGCGGGCGCTCGCCGAGTTCTACGCACGCCTGCTCGGCTGGCCCGTCACGTACGAGGACGACAGCTGGGTGGTCGTCGAGGACGGCGGCTCGCCCAAGCGCCTGGCCTTCCAGCGCGTGCCCGATCACCGGCCGCCGACCTGGCCGGAGGGCGATCGGCCGCAGCAGCTCCACATCGACGTCACCGTCACCGACATGGACAAGGCCGAGCGGCAGGTGCTGGAGATCGGCGCGACCAAGCACGAGCGGCAGCCGAGCGAGGACGACAGCTTCCGGGTCTTCCTCGACCCCGCCGGCCACACGTTCTGCCTCTGCCGCGACTGACCGGACGCCCGCCCCGCGCAGGCGGGGCGGGCCTTCGTGACGCCGGTCAGCCGGGGATCACTCCTCCTCGGCCACCGGCGGCGCCGGCGCGTCGGCCTGCGGCCCGGCGGCCAGGGCGCCGCCGACGGCGCCGATGGTGTGCGTCAGCCGCACGCCTGAGCCGTCGCGGCGGCCGATCTCCTCCGGCAGCGGCACCGGCTTGCCCACCGCCGACACGGCCTTGGCGGGCGCGGGGCCGGCCCAGGCGAGCAGCAGCTCGTCCTCGCCCTTCAGGAACCGCTGGGCCCGCACGCCGCCGGTGGCCCGGCCCTTGGCCGGGAACTCGGCGTAGTCGGAGACCTTGCCGCCCCCGACCTGCGTGCCCGGCAGCGCCGTCGAGGACCCGGCCACGGTGACCACCTGCGCCGGACGCGAGGGGTCGACCACGCCGAACCAGATCACCCGGGCGCCGTCGTCGAGCCGGATGCCGGCCATGCCGCCGGCCGGCCGCCCCTGGGGGCGCACCAGCGAGGCCGGGTAGCGCAGGAGCTGGGCGTCGGAGGAGATGAAGACCAGGTCGTGGTCCTCGGAGTCGAGCTCGGCGGCGCCCACCACGGTGTCGCCGTCCTTGAGGGTGATCACTTCGAAGTCGTCGCGGTTGGCCGGGTAGTCGGGCACCACCCGCTTGACCACGCCCTGGGCGGTGCCGAGCGCCAGCCCGGGGCTGTCGGGGTCGAGCGAGCCGAGGCCCACGACCTTCTCGTCGGGCTGCAGCGCGACGAACTCGGAGACGGGATGGCCGCCCGACAGCGTCGGCGGGTTGGCCGAGGGCGGCAGCGTCGGCAGGTCGACGACCTGGACCCGGATCAACCGCCCCAGCGACGTCACCACGCCCACCTCGCCGCGTACGGACGTGCGCGCCACCGACACCAGCACGTCGTGCGCCGAGCGGTCGCCGTCGCCCGCCAGCGGAGCCGCGTCGGAGGTGCGGGCCAGCAGCCCCGTGGAGGACAGCAGCGCCCAGCACGGGTCGTCGGCCACCTGGAGCGACACCACCGGCGTGCGGGCCACGCCCGGCGCCTCCAGCAGCACGGTACGGCGCGGCGTGGCGTACTTCTTGGCCACCTCGGCCAGCTCGCCCGAGACCACCTGCCGCAGCTTCGCCTCCGAGGACAGGATCTCGGTGAGCGCCGCGATCTCCTCGCTCAGCGTCTCCTTCTCCTGGTCGAGCTCCAGCTTGTCGAACCTGGTGAGCCGGCGCAGCGGCGTGTCGAGGATGTAGGCGGCCTGGATCTCGGTCAGGTCGAAGACCTCCATCAACCGGGCGCGGGCCTGCGCCGAGTCGTCGGAGGAACGGATGACCTGGATGACCTCGTCGATGTTGAGCAGCGCGATGATCAGGCCGTCGACCAGGTGCAGGCGCTCCTCGCGCTTGCGCCGGCGGAACTCGGACCTGCGCCGCACGACCTCCAGCCGGTGGTCGACGTAGACCTGCAGCAGCTCGCGCAGGCCGAGCGTGCGCGGCTCGCCGTCGACCAGGGCGACGTTGTTGATGCCGAAGGTCTCCTCCATCGGCGTCAGCCGGTAGAGCTCCTCCAGGACGGCCTCGGGGATGAAGCCGTTCTTGATCTCGATGACCAGGCGCAGGCCCTTGTGCCGGTCGGTGAGGTCCTTCAGGTCGGCGATGCCCTGGAGCTTCTTGCTGGTCACCAGCTCCTTGATCTTGGTGACCACGCGCTCGGGGCCGACGTTGTAGGGCAGCTCGGTGACGATGATGCCCTTGCGCCGCGGCGTGATCTGCTCGACCGCGCACCTGGCCCGCATGCGGAACGTGCCGCGCCCGGTCTCGTAGGCGTCGCGCACGCCCTGGAGCCCGATGATCGAGCCGCCGGTCGGCAGGTCGGGGCCTGGCACGAACTTCATCAGCTCGTCGAGCGTGGCGTCGGGCTTCTTGATCAGGTGGCGGGCGGCGGCCACGACCTCGGCGAGGTTGTGCGGCGCCATGTTGGTCGCCATGCCGACCGCGATGCCGGTGGTGCCGTTGACCAGCAGGTTGGGGAACGCCGACGGCATGACCGTGGGCTCGGTCTCCTGGCCGTCGTAGTTGGGCTTGAAGTTGACGGTGTCCTCGTCGAGCGACTCCACCATGAGCATCGCCGCCGGGGCCAGCCTGGCCTCGGTGTACCGCATGGCGGCCGGCAGGTCGTCGGGGGAGCCGAAGTTGCCGTGACCGTCGACCAGCGGCAGGCGCATCGAGAACGGCTGCGCCAGGCGCACGAGGGCGTCGTAGATGGCGCTGTCGCCGTGGGGGTGGAGCTTGCCCATGACGTCGCCCACGACGCGCGAGGACTTGACGTGGCCGCGCTCGGGACGCAGGCCCATCTCGCTCATGGAGTAGAGGATGCGCCGCTGCACCGGTTTGAGGCCGTCGCGAGCGTCGGGCAGGGCCCGCTGGTAGATCACCGAGTACGCGTACTCGAGATAGCTCTTGCGCATCTCGGAGGAGACGTCGATGTCGACGATCCGCTCCTCGAAGTCCTCAGGCGGGGGTGCAGTCGTACGTCGGGCCATGTCGAACATTGTGCCGAAGAGGATCGGGTGCCCGCGACTCGTCGGCGCGCCGCCCCGGCCTTGACCAAGCAATTGCTTGGGTCTTACCGTCGGAGGCGAGGACCCCGTCCCCCCGCCCCCGGAGGCTTCGCCATGATCGAGTTCCATCCCGTGACCAAGCACATCGGCGCCGAGGTCACCGGGGTCGATCTGCGCAAACCCCTCTCCCCGGAAGAGGTCGCGACCCTGCGCGAGGGGTGGCTGCGGCACCTGGTGCTGTTCTTCCGCGACCAGCACATCGACGACGAGCAGCACCTGCAGTTCGCGCTCAACTTCGGCACGCTCAACCATCCGGCGTTCAAGAAGGACTCCGGCAGCCCGATCCACATCCTCGACCAGACCTCCCCGAAGGGCGAGGGCGGGGACGAATGGCACAGCGACAACACCTTCGAGCCCACGCCGCCGATGGGCTCGCTGCTGCGCTGCGTGCAACTGCCGAGCGTGGGCGGCGACACCTGCTGGGCCAACACCTACCTGGCCTACGAGACGTTGTCGCCGTCGATCCAGCGGTTGTGCGACGAGCTGACCGCCGTGCACGACATCACGATGTCGATGAAGAAGGCGATCTCCAAGGGGCACCCGTTCGACCTGGCCGAGATCCAGGCCAAATGGCCGCCGATAGAGCGCCCGGTGGTCCGCGTGCACGCCGAGACCGGGCGCAAGGCCCTGTTCGTCAACCGCGCCTCCACCACCCGCCTGGTGGGGCTCAGCGACCGGGAGAACGAGGCCCTGCTGCCGCTGCTCATCGACCACATCCGCTCGCCCGAGTACCAGTGCAGGCTGAACTGGCGTCCCGGCACGCTGGCCTTCTGGGACAACCGCCCCACCCAGCACTACGCGGTCGCCGACTACACCGAACGCCGCCGCATGCACCGCGTCACGATCAACGCCTTCCCCGAGCACGCGGACAAGGAGCGCTTCACAGCTTGAGCGAGACCCAGCCCGACAGGGCGAATTCCGGGCGGCGGGCCCCGCCCCTTCGTCCGGGCGGGGACGCGCCGGTGGGCCTGTTCCGTCGGTGGAAGCTGGTAATAAGGGGGGCATGATTGAAGCCCCCGACGCGGCGATGCTGCGCGAAGAGGCCGAGGAGCGGCTGCGGGCCCTGGCCGGCGACCACGCCCGGCTGCGAGACGACCAGTGGTCCGCCATCGAGGCGCTCGTGCTCGACCGGCGCAGGGTGCTCGTCGTGCAGCGCACCGGCTGGGGCAAGTCCGCCGTCTACTTCGTGGCCACCGCCCTGCTGCGCGAGCTCGGCGAGGGCCCCACGGTCATCGTCTCGCCGCTGCTGGCCCTCATGCGCAACCAGATCGCCGCCGCCGAGCGCGCCGGCATCAGGGCCGTCACCATCAACTCCGCCAACCCCGAGGCGTGGGAGGAGATCTACGGCCAGGTCGCCGAAGGCATGGTCGACGTGCTGCTGGTCAGCCCCGAGCGGCTCAACAACCCCGACTTCCGCGACAACGTGCTGCCCGAGCTGGCCGAGAGCGCCGGGCTCGTGGTCGTCGACGAGGCCCACTGCATCTCCGACTGGGGCCACGACTTCCGGCCCGACTACCGCCGGCTCGCCACGCTGTTCGACGAGCTGCCGCCCGGCATCCCGGTGCTGGCCACCACCGCCACGGCCAACGCCCGCGTCACCCGCGACGTCGCCGAGCAGATGGGCGAGGGCACGTTCGTGCTGCGCGGCCCGCTGGAGCGCGAGAGCCTCCACCTGAGCGTCGTCAAGCTGCCCTCGGCCGAGCAGCGCCTGGCCTGGCTGGCCCAGACCCTGCGCGAGCTGCCCGGCTCCGGCATCGTCTACACGCTCACCGTCGCCGCCGCCCACGAGATCGCCGGCTACCTGCGCGAGCAGGGCCACGAGGTGGCCGCCTACTCCGGCCAGACCGACCAGGCCGAGCGGCTGGCCGCGGAGGAGGCGCTGCTCAACAACAAGATCAAGGCGCTGGTGGCCACGAGCGCGCTCGGCATGGGGTTCGACAAGCCCGACCTGGGCTTCGTCGTGCACGTCGGCGCGCCGCAGTCGCCCGTCGCCTACTACCAGCAGGTCGGCCGGGCCGGGCGCGGCGTCGAGCGGGCCGAGGTCATCCTGCTGCCCGGCACGGAAGACCGCGAGATCTGGGCCTACTTCACCTCCCTGGCCTTCCCGCCCGAGCCCGTCGTGCGCGCCACGTTCCAGGCGCTCGAACAGGGCGGCGTGATGTCCACCCAGGCCCTGGAGACCGCGGTCGACCTGAGCCGCAGCCGCCTGGAGATGATGCTCAAGGTCCTCGACGTCGACGGCGCCGTGCGCCGGGTCAAGGGCGGCTGGGAGTCCACCGGCGAGCCCTGGGCCTACGACACCGAGCGCTATGCCCGCATCGCCGCCGAGCGCAAGGCCGAGCAGGACGCCATGCTGCGCTACCTGACCACCGACGAGTGCCGCGAGCAGTACCTGCGCAGGCACCTCGACGACGACACCGCCACGCCCTGCGGCCGCTGCGACAACTGCACCGGCCGCCACCGCTCGCCGGAGATCGCCGCCCAGGCCGTCGAGACCGCCCGCGAACGCCTGAGCAGGCCCGGCGTCGAGATCGAGGCGCGCAGGCAGTGGCCCACCGGCCTGGCCGACCTGTCCGGCAGGATCAAGCCCGAGCTCGGCGCCGAGCCGGGCCGCGCGCTCGGCCGGCTGACCGACATCGGCTGGGGCAACCGGCTGCGCGAGCTGCTCGCCGGAGCCGACGGGCCGATGGCCGACGACATGTTCAAGGCCGTCGTCCAGGTGTTGTCGGCGTGGGACTGGCAGGAGCGGCCGGTGGCCGTGGTCAACGTGCCGTCGGCGACGCGCCCGCAGCTCGTGCGCGGCTTCGCCGAACGGCTGGCGCAGGTGGGCCGGCTGACCTACCTGGGCGAGCTGGGCTATCGGGCGGGGTCGCCCGGCCGGCAGTTCAACAGCGCCAAGCGCGTCCAGGCGATCAGGGGCACGCTGGCGATGCCGAAGGACCTCGGCGCCGCGATCGCCCAGTGCGGCGGCCCGGTGCTGCTGATCGACGACCGCGTGGACACGGGCTGGACGATGACCCTGGCGGCGGCCCTGATCCGGCACGCGGGCGCGCCGGCCGTGCTGCCGCTCGCGCTGGCCACCACGTCCTGACCGGCGGAAGGAGACCCGGCCGGGGCAGGGAAGGCCCGGCCGGGGAGTGGGTCAGAACGGCGGGCGCGCGCCCAGGTGCATGATTGCCTTGGCGGCGAGCCGGCAGCCGGCGGCCAGCGACTCGGCCGGCGGCTTGCCGGCCAGCCACGGCGGCAGGAACCCGGCCGAGAACGCGTCACCCGCGCCCGTGCCGTCGACGATCTTGTCGACCGGCTCGGCGGCCACCCGGACCGGGTCGGGGCGGCCGTTGCTGAACCACAGCGCGCCCTCGGCGTTCATCTTGATGACGACCTGCGGGAACCACGCGGTGAGCACCTTGGCGGCGGCCTCGGCGTCGTCGCGGCCGGTCAGCACCTTGGCCTGGTCGATGTTGGCGAACAGCAGCTTCGCGCCGTTGGTCCATTCGAGGAACGGCTCGGCGCCCGTGCGCTCCAGCGGCGCCGAGGAGGCGCAGTCGACCGAGATCGACATGCCCGTGCGGCGCGCCATGTCGAGCGCCGCGAGACCGGCGTCGCGCGAGCCCTCGTTGACCAGCGTGTAGCCCGACAGGTGCAGGTGGGCGCCCGAGGCGAACAGGTCGCGCGGCAGGTCTTCGGGGGACAGGGCGGCGTTGGCGCCCGGGTCGGAGAGCATCGTGCGCTCGCCCTTGTGCGTGACGAGCACCACGCAGGTGCCGGTGGGCCGCTCGGGATCCATCACGAGCCGGGCGTCGACGCCGTAGCCCATCAGCTCCATGTCGCGGTTGCGGCCGGTGATGTCGGCGCCCCGGCGGCCGATGAAGGCCACCTCCGCGCCCTCGACGGCGAGCCACGAGGCGATGTTGGCGCCGGAGCCGCCGCCGTGCATCGTCACGATCGCGGGCGTGTCACTCGCCCTGGCGAGCGCGTAACGGGCGCGCGCGACCGCGTCGGTCATGAGATCGCCCACCACGACGACCCGCGTCATGATGCCACCACCTTGCTGCCTTCAGAACGACCCTGGCCACGGCAAAACTAACAGCTTCCGGGCTGTTCGTGGGGCTGACCCCGGACACCGGGCAGCAGTCGATGCACAAGCGTTGCCCAAGAGGCCCACCGGTCTTGGCATGTGGGATGCGGGTTTACGCTCGTGGCGTGGAGGCACAATATCCGGCTCACTGGGAGGCCGACGTCGTCCTGGCCGACGGGGGCACCGCTCACGTGCGCCCCATCAGGCCCGCCGACGCCGACCGTCTCCGTGCTTTCTACTCCCGTCTGTCGGCCGAGTCGATCTATTTCCGGTTCTTCGGCCCCCGGCCCCGGCTGTCCGACCGCGACGTCGAGCGCTTCACCAACGTCGACTACGTCAACCGCGTGGCCCTCATCGCCACCATCGGCGCCGAGATGGTCGCGGTGATCCGCTACGACCGCACCGAGCCGGGCGAGGCCGAGGTCGCCTTCCTGGTCGAGGACGCCCACCAGGGCAGGGGCGTGGCCTCCGTGCTGCTGGAGCACCTGGCGGCCACGGCCCGCGAGCGCGGCATCGAGCGGTTCGTCGCCGACGTGCTGCCCGCCAACATGAAGATGATGGGCGTCCTGCGGCAGGCCGGCTACACCGCGCAGAGCCAGTTCGCCGACGGCGTCGTCCGGATGACCCTCGACCTGACCCCGACCGAGACCTCGGCGGAGGTCACGACCTCGCGCGAGCACCGGGCCGAGTCGCGGTCGATCGCGCGCCTGCTGTCCCCGGGGTCGGTCGCGGTCATCGGCGCCTCGCGCGAGCCCGGCGGCGTCGGCCAGACCGTCCTGCGCAACCTGCTGGCGGCCGACTTCACCGGCCCGGTCTACCCCGTCCACCGCCAGGTGCGGGCCGTCGCGGGCGTGCGGGCCTACCCCAGCGTGACCGAGATCGACGGCGAGGTCGACCTGGCGGTCGTGGCCGTGCCCGCCGAGGGCGTCCTCGACGTGGTCAAGGAGTGCGCGGAGAAGGGCGTGCACGGGCTGGTCGTGGTCTCCTCCGGGTTCGGCGAGACCGGCGCGTCCGGGCGCGCCCGGCAGGACGAGCTGGCCCGCATCGCCCGCTCCTACGGCCTGCGCGTGGTCGGCCCCAACTGCCTGGGCATCGCCAACACCGACCCGGCCGTCAAGCTCAACGCCACGCTGGCCGCCACCGTCCCGGGCCGCGGCCGGGTGGGCTTCTTCAGCCAGTCGGGCGCGCTCGGCACCGCGCTGCTCCAGCGCGTGGCCCAGCGCGGCATGGGCATCTCGTCGTTCGTCTCGGCCGGCAACCGCGCCGACGTCTCGGGCAACGACCTCCTGCAGTACTGGGAGGAGGACTCCGCGACCGAGGTCATCCTGCTCTACCTGGAGTCGCTGGGAAACCCGCGCAAGTTCACCCGGCTGGCCAGGCGCATCGCGCGCAACAAGCCGATCGTGGTGGTCAAGAGCGGCGGCACCCCGGCCGGCCACTCGGCCGAGGAGCTCGGGCTGCCCGACTCCGCGATCAGCTCCCTGTTCGCCCAGGCCGGCCTGATCAGGGTCGACGACCTCATCCAGCTCTTCGACGTGGGCCAGCTGCTGGCCTACCAGCCGTTGCCCGCCGGGCCCAGGGTCGCGCTCGTGACCAACTCCGACGCCCTCGGCCTGCTGGCCGCCGACTCCTGCCTGGCGGCCGGCCTCGAACCGCGCCCGCCGGTCAACCTGGGCGCCGCGGCCGGGCCGGCCGAGTTCGGCGCGGCGCTGGCCGGCGAGCTGGCCGCCGACGAGGTCGACGCGGCCGTCGTGATCTACATGCCGCCGATCCCCGGCGAGTCGGACGAGGTGGCGGCCGAGCTGCTGCGCGTCTCGCAGGGGTCCGCCAAGCCGGTGCTGGCCACGTTCCGCGGGCATCTCGGCATGCACCCGTCGCTGCGCGTGCCCAGCGGCTCCGGCGGCACGCCCGCGCGGGGCTCCATCCCGTCGTACGCGGCGCCGGAGGAGGCGGTCAGGGCCCTGGCCCACGTGGTGCGGTACGCCACCTGGCGGGCGCATCCGGCCGTGCCGCCGCCCGAGCTCGACGGCCTCGACACCGCCCGCGCCCGCGAGCTGGTGCTGGCCGCGCTGGCCGGCGCGCCGGCCCCGGCGGGGGAGGAGCCGGGCGGGTTCGCCGAGCCGGGCCCGCCGGTCGAGATCGACGCCACCGAGCTGCTGTCGTCCTACGGGCTGACCGTCTGGCCCGCCGAGGTCGTCCGCTCGCCGGAGGAGGCCGTGGCCGCCGCCGAACGGCTCGGCTGGCCGGTGGTGCTCAAGGTGGCCGACCCGGGGGCCTCGCGCCGCGCGGGCACCGTACGCCTGGGGCTCACCGGTCCCGAGATGGTCCGGCACGCCTACGCCGAGTTCGCCGACCAGCTCGGCGAGGAGGTCGAGCTGGCCGTGCAGCGCATGGCGCCGCAGCCGGCCGTGCCCACCGTCGTGGGGGTCGTCGAGGACCGCGCGTTCGGGCCGGTGGTCTCGTTCGGGCTCGGTGAGGTGACCGCCCGCCTGCTGCTCGACCAGGGCTTCCGGCTGGCCCCGCTGACCGGCGAGGACGCCGCCGCCCTGGTGCGTTCCGTGCGCGCCGCCCCGCTGCTGTTCGGCCAGTACGGCTACCCGCCCGTCGCCGTCCCCGCCCTGGAGGAGCTGCTCGTCCGGGTGGGCCGCCTGGCCAACGACCTGCCGCAGGTGGCCCGGCTCGACCTCGACCAGGTGCTGGTGGGCGAGTCGGAGGTGCTGATCCTGGGCGCCCGCGCCACCCTGCGCACCCCGGCCGGACCTCGCCTGGACGGCGGCCCGAGACGGCTCTCCTGACCGCGCGCCCAATGTCGTTCATGTCTAGACAAAGACGTTCATAGAGCGTTATGTCTGGCGGGTGAGTGCACTGCGCGGCCCTGGCAGGATGGAGGCATGAGGGAAACCCGAGTCTCAGCCGCGGGCCTGCGTGAAGCGATCGAGCGCAGCGGCTACTACCCCGACCTCGTCACCGATGCGGTCGAATCCGCGCTGGGCAAGGAGGCCGTGACCGCGTTCGTGGTCCACCACGAGGCCACCTTCGATCCCGCGATGGAGGTCCGCAGGCATGTCACCGTCCTGGTGCTGTCGACGACGAGGCTGCTGGTCTGCCACACCGACGAGCACCCGGCGGTCGAGGGCGTCTCGGCCTCCCACGCGTCCACGACCACCGAGGCGGTCCGGTTGAGCCGCGTGCAGTCGGTGGCCGTCACCCGCGTGGTGCCCGACCCGGCCTCCTACGTGCCGGGCGTCCCGCCCACGGAGGTCACCCTCACCATCGGCTGGGGCGCGATCTCCCACGTCGACCTGGAGCCCGCCACCTGCGGCGACGAGAACTGCGACGCCGACCACGGCTACACCGGCGCGATCACCGCCGACGACCTGTCGCTGCGGGTCAGCGAGGCGGCCGACGGCCCCGAGGCGGTCACCCACGTGCTGGCCTTCGCCAAGGCCCTGTCCGAGGCCACCGCCCGAGCCGCCGCCTGACCACCACGACCCGCCGTCCGGCTCCTCGCCCGGCCCCACCGGGCCACCGCCAGAGCCACCGCCAGAGCCACCATCAGGGTCACCGCCAGAGCCGCCGCCCGACCACCCCCGGCCACTAGGATGTGGGGATGCTGCCGGACTACGGCGCCAGGTCGCTGGCGGACCTCCCCGGTTCGCTGCTGGCCGCCCTCGGCCTGACCGAGCCCAACCCGCTGGCCCTCGACCCCGCGGCGCGCGTCTGCCTGCTCCTGGTCGACGGCCTGGGGGCCGAGTTGCTCCGCGCCCACCCCGAGACCGCCCCCTTCCTGTCCGCCCTGCCCGCCCGCACCCTCACCGCCGGTTTCCCCGCCACCACCGTCACCAGCCTGTGCTCGCTCGGCACCGGCCTGACCCCGGGCGAGCACGGCATGGTCGGCCTGACGCTGGCCGTCCCCGGCACCGGCCACCTGTTCAACTGCCTGCGCTGGACCCTCCCCGGCGGCCGCACGATCGACCCCGAGGAGTGGCAGCCCGCCCCCACCGTCTACCAGCGAGCCGCGGCCCAGGGCGTCGACGCCGTCTACGTCGCCCCCGCCGAGTTCGAGAACTCCGGCCTGACCAGGGCCGTCTACCGCGGCGTGCGCTACGTGCCGGCCGACGGCGTCGACGACATCGTGGCCCGCGTCGGCGAGGTGCTGCGCGCCGCACCCCGCGCCCACGTCACCGCCTACTACGGCAAGCTCGACGCCGTCGGCCACATGTCCGGATGGGGTGGCGAGGAGTGGCTGGCCGAGCTGGCCGTCGTCGACGCACTGGCCCGGCGGCTGGCCGAGTCGCTGCCACCCGGTTCGGCCCTCTACGTCACCGCCGACCACGGCATGGTCAACGCCACCGAGAAGCTCGACGCCGAGCGTGTGCCCGCGCTGACCGAGGGCGTGGCGCTGCTCGGCGGCGAGGCCCGGGCCAGGCACGTCTACGCCGAGCCCGGAGCCGCCGGGCACGTCCTGGAGGCGTGGCGCGCGACGCTCGGCGACCGCGCCTGGGTAGTGTCCAGGCAGGAGGCGGTCGAATCCGGCTGGTTCGGGCCCCGGGTGCGCGAGGCGTGGCTGGGCCGCATCGGCGACGTCGTGGCCGTGCCCCGTGCCGGCCTGGCCGTCACCGCCCCCACCCGTCATCCGATCGAGGCGCTGTTCACCGGCTACCACGGCTCGCTGACCGCCGCCGAGCTCAACGTCCCGCTGCTGGAGGTATCCACCCGATGAGTGCGCTGATCACGCCCGCCGAGCTCGCCGCGCTGCCCGACGTGTCCGTGCTCGACGTGCGCTGGCGGCTCGGCGGCCCGCCCGGCGTGGAGCTCTACCGCGAGGGGCACCTCGCCGGCGCCGTCTTCTGCGACGTCGACGCCGACCTCGCCGCGCCCCCCGGCCCCGCCGGCCGCCACCCGCTGCCCGGCGCCGAGGAGTTCCAGCGGGCCATGCGCGCGCTGGGCGTCTCCGACGGGCGCCCGGTCGTGGTCTACGACGACACCGGCTCCACGACCGCCGCCCGCGCCTGGTGGGCCCTGCGCTACTTCGGCCACCCGTCCGTACGCGTGCTCGACGGCGGCCTGGCGGCCTGGGCCGAGGCCGGCCTGCCGGTCACGAAGGACGAGCCCGAGGTCGCGCCGGGCGACTTCACCGCCAGGCCCGGCGGCATGCCGACGCTGACCGCCGACGAGGCCGCCGCGGTGGCCGCCGAGGGCGTGCTGCTCGACGCCCGCGCCGCCGAGCGTTACCGGGGCGAGGTCGAGCCCGTCGATCCGGTGGCCGGGCACGTGCCCGGCGCGGTGAGCGCGCCCACGACCGGAAACCTCGACGCGGGCGGCAGGTTCCTCGCCCCCGCCGTCCTGCGCGACCGCTTCGCCGGGCTGGGCGTGCGCGAGGGCGTCCCGGTGGGCGCCTACTGCGGTTCGGGGGTCACCGCCGCCCACGAGGTGCTGGCCCTGGAGCTGGCCGGGGTGCCCGCGGCCCTCTACGTCGGCTCCTGGTCGAACTGGGTCGCCGACCCCGCCCGCCCGGTGGCCACCGGCTGACGCCCGGACGCGGTCAGCCGGCCGGACGGACCGGCCGGTCGCCGGCCCCGAAACAGACGAACCCCAGCAGGCCGGTCTTGGCCGACGCGCAGGCCAGAGCCGCGTCCGGCGCCTGCCCGGCGGCCAGCAGCTCGTGGAAGGCGCCCATCATGGCCATCGCGGCCTCGTCACCGATGGGCACCATCCCCGCCACCACGCACGAGCTCCCGCGCGCCAGGAACGTGCCCGGCAGCCCCAGCGGCGCCCCCTCCGCCGGCGTGCGGGCCATGCCCGAGTTGCACGCCGACAACACGACCAGCTCGGGCGCGCGGTGCAGGCCCAGCAGGTCGTAGGCCATGAGCTGCCCGTCGCCGAGGGTGATGCCGGACAGCAGCGGGCTGCGGGCGTGGAAGGCGCCGTGCGCGGCCAGATGGAGGACGTCGGCCTCGCCGAGCGCCGTGAGCACGGCGTCCCGGCGACCGGGGACCGCCCGCGCGCCCGGGTGGCAGGCCAGCACGCGGGCCACCTCCTCCTCGGCGTGGGCCAGCTCGGGCCCGGCCGCCGCCACCACCAGCGGCGCTCCCTCCCGCAGGCGGGCCCGCCGCCGCGCGCCCACCCACGCCGCCGCGCTCGCCGCCACGCTCACGGGACGCTCCCGCAGCCCCGGCAGCGCCCCCCAGGGCAGGGTGTGCAACGGCCCCACCGGCACCACCACCAGCGGCCGGTCTCCCAGCTCGGCCACGAGCGGCGCCAGCAGCAGCCGCTCCAGCTCCGCGCCGGCGCCGGTCAGCTCGGTGAGCGCCTGAGCGGGGGCGGCGACGTCGAGCCCGGCACCCCACTGACGCAGGGTGTGCCGCAGCCGCATGATCGCCTCACGCGCCTGCCGCACGCCGCCCAGCCGCCGCAGGATCAGCCGGTCGGCGGTGATCAGCACCGCCAGCAGCGTCTCCTCGTCGGCCACGAACTCCACCAGCGCCGCGCCGTCGAGCGCCGCCCGGACCCGGTCGATCTCCACCAGGCCGCACGCGTGTTCCGGCGCCGCGACCGCGCGCCACCGCTCGGCCCACTCGAACACCTCGCCCGCGCACCCGTCGCGCACCGCCAGGCCCAGCCCGAAGGCGGCCAGCCGCTCGCCGGACCGGGCCGCGTGCGCCCGCAGCGCCGGATCCTCGAACGTCTCCACCTGCCCGCTCACCTCGGCCAGTCCGTCGCGGACCGCCCGAAGGGCCCCCGTGACGTCCTCCCGCAGCGCCGCCTCCAGCGCCAGCGCGTGCTGGCGTACGGTCGCCGGGATCTGCGCGAGCTGCGTGGGCTGCGGCTCGGGGGCCAGCGAGGTCAGGTGGGTGCCGGCCGGCATCCAGCGTTCGGCGCGCTCGGCGTGCCGGGTGAGCCTGCGCAGCTGGGCCGAGGCCACCGGATGGTCGTCGACGGCGAGCGCCGCCTCGGCCGCGCTCAGCCGCAGCGCCGCGGCGGCGGCCACGTGCGAGGAGACGTCCTCCAGCTCGTCGGCGCACTTGATGAGTTCGCTGACCAGCTCGGACGTGACCGGCCCGAGCGCCAGCCGGGCGCGCAGGACGACCTCGCCGGCCAGCGGCAGCCACGTCAGCCGCTCCTGCTCGGCCAGCTCGCGCGCCGCCTGCTCGGCCACCTGCCGGGCCCGGTGGGGGTCGCCGGTGAGCAGCTCGACCTGGGCCAGCTTCAGCCGCGCCTCGGCCAGCGCCACCTGCGCGCCGGAGGACTCCAGGTCGGGCACGGCCAGGCTCAGCATCGCCCTGGCCTCGCCGGGCAGGTGCGCCGCCAGCAGCGCGCCGGCGAAGTCGGCCCGCATCGTGGCCAGCCGCTCGGGGAAGCCGAACAGGGTGTCCTCGGCCTCCCGGTAGTGCTCGAACGCGCCCGCGATGTCCCCCCGCCGCACGGCGAGGAACGGCAGGTTGGCGGCCGACAGCCGGGCCAGGTGGCGCAGGCCGGCGTACTGGGCGATCTGCAGGCAGGCCGCGATGTCACGCATGGCAGCGTCCCAGTCGCCGCGGTAGGCGTGGATCAGGCCGCGGTTGAGCAGGCCGCCGGCCAGGAAGCGCCGGTCGTCGACCGTGCCGGGCGCGGCCACGAGGGCCCGCAGCGACCGGTCGCAGGCGGCGATGGCCTCCTGGTGGCGGCCCAGGTGGGCCAGGGCGACCGCGCGCTGCGTGTCGAGCTTGGCGCGGTCGAGGGGCGACAGGTAGGCCCAGGCCAGGGCGGCCACGCGCAGGGCCTGGAGCGGATGCCCGCGCTCGGTGCGCACGGTGACCAGCGACAGCCGCGCCTGGGCCCGGCGGTCGGCCGGGACGCCCGGGATGGCGATGGCCTGCCGCAGACAGTGTTCGGCGCTGAGGAGATCGCCCAGCTCGCGGGCGGCCAGCGCCATGGCGCGCAGCGCGATCGCCTCGGCCTCGGGCGCCTCGGCCCGGCGGGCGGCGGCCAGGACGGTGCGGCCGGCGTAGAGGGCCTGCTCGGGATCGACGTGCGCGCGCAGCACGGCGGCCTCGGCCGCCTCGACGAGCGGACCGTGGTCGGCTGCTGATCCGGGTGGGGGAGAAGTGACGCTCATGGCGGGCTGACCGGCGGGGAGGAGGGGTGGGGACGTACGGCTCGGAGGAGTGCGCAGACGGCGGCGTCACGGCCGGATGCGCACCCACCTGGTCTGGACGGGGGCATGACCGGGACGGTGGCACACGATGCTCAGCCACCCGGGCGGCAGCCCGGTGGCGGCGAACCGGCCGTCCTGGGCAACCTGCCGGGTGAGGGTCAGGTGGGGGGTGCGCACGTCGATGGCGGCGCCCTCCCCGGGATCGGGAAAGATCTGCCCGGCGACGTCGATCAGCCCGTCGCCCACGGTCACCTCCAGGTCGAAGGTGAGACCGTCGGTGACGAACCGCACCAGGTGCGAGCCGTCGTCGCGGTCGGGCGCACCGGACCGCGCCGCCCGGCCGCCGCCGTGGTCGGCGGGGTTGGCGGTCACCGCCTGGGGGACGCGCAGCCCGTAGATGTCACGCGCGGCGGCCGACACGTGCCCGGGCATCGGGTCCATGCCGGCGGCCAGCCGGAGCGCCGCCAGGAAGTACTCGTCGTTGATCATTGCGCTGTCTCCTGTAGTGAGAGCAGAGTGCGCAGTTTCTCCAGGCAGCGGGCCCTGGTCGGCCCCACGCTGCCCACCGGCAACCCGAGCCGCATCGCCATCTGCTGGTTCCCCAGATCGGTCGCGACCAGCTGCAGCAGCGTGCGGCAGGGTTCCTGCAGGGCGGAGACCGACTTCCACAGCAGCCGCCTGCCGTCGGCCTCCAGCACGGCGGAGGCGGGGTCGGGCTCCTCGACGGCCCCGAAGGTGGGCCTGCCCTCCGGATCGGCGACCAGCAGGCCCGACGGCTCCTTCCGGAGCAGCAGGAGCGCCTCACGGCGGGTGGTGGTCATCAGCCAGCCGCCCACCCGCGAGGGGTCGCGGATGTCGTGCATGTGCTGGAGCAGCCGCAACCAGGCGCCCTGGACCGCGTCGGCGGCGTCGGCCTCGCCCAGCCCGCACGAGCGGGCCAGCGCCCACATGCGCGGGCCGAACCGGGACTCCAGCTCGTCCCAGGCGGATCGGTCGCCGTCGGCCGCGTCGCGGAGCAGCTCCGCCGGATCGCGCAAGTCGCTCATGCGGCCTCCTTTCGTCCCGCACGGGGAGGTCATCCTGCCTCACCGTGATTGGCCGAGGACTGAGCGTAAACTCTACAGACTCGTGGGTACGAGAACTCCCAGATCGGGAATTTGCCGGGACTGCCGGGGGTCGAGCAGTCGTTCCACGGCTTCCTTGGCCGGTTCGCGCCGGGCGGCGTCGGCCACGGCCCCCGACACCAGCGCGGTGGCGAACGACGTGCCGCTCCAGGCCGCGTAGCCGGCGAACTCGCCGACGTCCAGGAAGCTGCTGGTCAGCCAGTCGCCGCGGGCGCAGGCGTCGACCCAGGTGCCGTACCCGGAGAAGGGCGCGCGGCGCTCCTGGGCGGCGTCGAGGGCCGCGACGCCCACCGCGCACGGCAGGGCGGCGGGCCAGAACGGCCGGTCGGAGGCGGTGTTGCCGGCACAGGCCACCGTCACCGTGTCCTTCAGCGCGCCGATGGCGTCGGCCAGCAGGGGCGGCGGCCGGTCGTCGAAGGAGTGGCAGCCGAAAGAGAGGTTGAGCACCTGGGGCGGGTCCTCGCGCATGCGGTGGAGGGTGCGCACCACGGTCGCCTCGTCGCCCAGGCCGTCGCCGTCGAGCACCCGGCGGACCCGCAGCCTGGCGCCCGGCGCCCGGCGGGCCAGCAGGCCGGCGACGAACGTGCCGTGCCCGGCCTGCGCCCCCTGGGCCGCGTCGGCGCTCTCCGGGCCGAGCCGGGCGTACCAGTCGCTGCCCGACCACCACGGGTGCTTGGCCACGCCGGTGTCGAGCAGGGCCACGACCACCTCCGAACGCGACCTGGCCGGCCTGAAGGAGACGGGCGGCGTGGGGAACGGCCGGGACGCCGGCCCGCCGAAGAACAGCGGCTGGCCGGTGAGCACGTGGTTGGGCGAGGCCCGAAAGCCCCGGTCGCGCAGCTCGGCGGTGATCTCGCACGGGTCCACCCCCGCCGACAGGTGCAGGACGGTGACCCCGTCGGCCTCGGAGACCGCCTGCGTCCAGCGGGCGGCGGCCGACACCGCGCCCCGGTCGACCAGCACCTGACCTGGCCGGATGAACGCCTCGCCGACAGATTGCATGTCCATGAGGCGGTTGTTTCCCCGCCCGCCACAACTGTCACGTGACACGCCCGCACCAACTTGGTATGGCCCCCCTCTGGTGTCCGATGGCGACCGACGGTAGTCTCTCCCTAGTCACTTGTGATCATCCCGGGGCGAGGCCGTTGGGGAAGGCGCACCTCGTACCGAAACGGGAGGTCCGGTGTCTGCTCGTGGCGTGCTTTACGTCCACTCGGCTCAGCCCGCGCTGTGCCCTCACATCGAATGGGCAGTCGCGGGTGTCCTCGGCGTGCCCGTTGATCTGACGTGGACACCCCAACCAGCGGCGCCGAACGTCGTGCGCGCGCAGGCGGAGTGGGAGGGCCGCGCCGGCATCGCGGCGGCCATCGCCTCCTCCCTCATGGGCTGGCAGCGCCTGAGATTCGAGATCACCGAGGATCCCTCGCCCGGCGTCGACGGCTCCAGACACGCCTACACGCCGACGCTCGGCGCCTTCACGGCGGTCATCGGCGCGGCCGGGGACATCATGATCCCCGAAGACCGGCTGCGTGCCGCCATGATGATGGCCGCCCAGGGCCGGTGCGTGCTGGAGGACGAGCTCGACAAGCTGCTCGGCCGGCCGTGGGACGAAGAGCTGGAGCCCTTCAGGTACGCCGGCGACGGCGCTCCCGTCCGCTGGCTGCACGCCGCCGTCTGACCCGCTCCACCTCCCGCCCAGCGCCTGCCGGGGGCGGCCCGCGGCACGCACGTCATGCCCTGGAGCCGGCCGGCTTCCCGGACGACGGAAAGGCCCCGCACCGGGTCTCGGTGCGGGGCCTTCCTCGTGGAACCGGCCTCTACAGCGGGATGTTGCCGTGGGCGCCCCTGGCCGGGGTGGCCTGGGCGAGCACCTTGGCGATGGCGCCGCGCGTCTCGGCGGGCTTGATCACCTCGTCGATGACGCCCAGCTCCTGGGCGCGGGCCAGGCCGCCGGCGAGCTTCTCGTGCTCCTCGGCGAGCCGCTGCTCCAGCGCCGCACGCTCCTCCTCGGGCGCGGCGGCGAGCTCGCGCCGCTTGAGCACGCGCACCGCCGCCACGGCTCCCATGACCGCCACCTGGGTGGTCGGCCAGGCGAACACCTTGGTGGCGCCCAGCGCCCGCGAGTTCATCGCGATGTACGCCCCGCCGTACGCCTTGCGCGTGACCACGGTGACCCGGGGCACCGACGCCTCGGCGAAGGCGTGCAGCAGCTTGGCGCCGCGCCGGACGACGCCGTCGTGCTCCTGGCCGACGCCCGGCAGGTAACCGGGCACGTCCACGAGGACAACCAAGGGCACTCCGAAGGCGTCACACATACGTACGAAGCGAGCGGCTTTCTCGGCGGACGTGGCGTCGAGGCAGCCGCCCAGCCGCAGCGGGTTGTTGGCGACGACGCCGACCGTCCGGCCGCCGAGACGGCCCAGCGACGTGACGACGTTGGGCGCCCATTTGGCGTGCAGTTCGACGCCGGCCTCGTCGAGCAGGCCGTTGACCAGCGGCTTGACGTCGTAGGCCCGGCGCGCGGACTCGGGCAGCAGCGAGGAGAAGTCGACCTCCTCGACCGCGCCCGGCCGCACCCGGCCCTGGTGGCCGAGCAGCGTGGCGAGCCGGCGCGCCTGGAGGTAGGCATCGGCCTCGGTCTTCGTGACGACGTGCACGACGCCGCTGCGCCTGCTGTGCGGCTCTGGGCCGCCCAGCGCCTCGCTGTCGACGTTCTCGCCGGTGACGCTGCGCACGACGTCGGGGCCGGTCACGAAGATGCGGCCGGTGTCGGCCAGGATCACCAGGTCGGTGAGCGCGGGGCCGTAGGCGGCGCCGCCGGCCGCCGGGCCGACGACCACCGAGATCTGCGGCACGACGCCCGACGCCTTGGTCATGGCCGCGAACACCCGGCCGACGGCGTGCAGCGACTCGACGCCCTCGGCGAGCCGGGCGCCGCCGGAGTGCCAGACGCCGATGACCGGCACCCGCTCGCGCACGGCCACGTCGTAGGCGTGCACGATGTGCTCGCAGCCCTCGCTGCCCATCGCGCCGCCCTGGAAGCGCGCGTCGCTGCAGAAGGCGGCGACGGGCACGCCCTCGATCCTGCCCATGGCGGCCAGGACGCCGCTGTTGTCCTGCGGGGTGATGAGCCGCAGCGAGCCCTCGTCGAGCAGCGCTGCCAGGCGGACGACTGGATCGCGGGGGTCGGCGGGCTCCTGGCCGGAGCCCTCGCCCACCACCCGGCTGTCCAGTACGGTCATCAAGCCCCCTTGAAGACGACGGTCACGTTGTGCCCGCCGAACCCGAAGGAGTTGTTGACGGCGGCGATGTCGCCCTGCGGCAGCGAGCGGTTCGCGCCGTGGACGATGTCGACCTCGATGCCGTCGTCGAGGTTGTCGAGGTTGATGGTGGCCGGGACGATCCGCTCCTGCAGCGCCTTGATCGTGAAGACGGACTCGATGCCGCCGGCGCCGCCGAGCAGGTGACCGGTCATGGACTTGGTCGAGGTGACCAGCGGGTGGGTGCCGATGGCCTTGGCCACGGCCTGCACCTCGCCGACGTCGCCCGCCGGGGTGGAGGTGGCGTGCGCGTTGACGTGCTTGACGTCGAGGCCGGTGATCTCGGCGTCGGTCAGCGCCTGCGTCATCGCCATGATGATGCCGCGGCCCTCGGGCTCGGGCTGGGTGATGTGGTGGGCGTCGGCCGAGTAGCCGACGCCGGCGGCGTAGGCGTAGATGCGCGCGCCGCGCGCCTTGGCGTGCTCCTCGGACTCCAGCACCACGATGCCGGCGCCCTCGCCGAGCACGAACCCGTCACGGTCGCGGTCCCACGGCCGGGAGGCGCCCTGCGGGTCGTCGTTGCGGGTGGACATCGCCCGCGCGGCGGCGAAGGCGGCGATGTTGAGGCCGTGGATGGCGGCCTCGGTGCCGCCGGCGACCACCACGTCGGCGCGGCCGAGCCGGATCATGTCCATGGCGTAGCCGATCGCCTCGGCGCCGGAGGCGCAGGCGGAGACGGTGGCGTGCACGCCCGCCTGGGCGCCCAGGTCGATGCCGATCCAGGCGGCCGGGCCGTTGGGCATGAGCATCGGCACGGTGAAGGGCGACAGCCGGTTCCAGCCGCGCTCCTTCCACGTGTCGTAGGCGCTCAGGGTGGTGCTGATGCCGCCGATGCCGCTGGAGACCACGACGCCCAGCCGCTCGGGGGCCACCGTGGGGGCGCCGGCGTCCTGCCAGGCCTCCCGGGCGGCGACCAGGGCGAACTGCTCGCTGCGGTCGAGACGGCGGGACTCGGGGCGGGGCAGCACCTCGGTGGGGTCGACCGCCGCCGTCCCCGCGAACCGCACGGGGACGGAGTCGATCCACTCCGTGGTGAGGGTCTCCACACCCGACTGACCGGCGAGGAGCGCCGTCCAGGTCGAGGTGACGTCTCCACCGACGGGCGTCGTCGCGCCGAGCCCGGTGACGACGACACGTACCCGGTTCGCACTCACGTTTTCGCGCTCCTTACTGGTCAGAACTGCTGGGTGTCAGGCCTGGATGAAGTTGAGGACGTCCTTGACCGTCTTCAGGTTCTTCAGCTGGTCGTCGGGGATCTCGACGCCGAACTCGTCCTGAGCGGCCACGGCGATCTCGACCATGGACAGGGAGTCGATGTCGAGGTCGTCGACGAAGCTCTTCTCGGGGGTCACCTCGCCGGCCGGAATGCCGGTGATCTCGTTGATGATCTTGCCGAGGCCCGCGAGGATCTCCTGCTCGGTGGCAGCCATGTCGCTACTTCTCCTTCATTTTCTGGTTTCTGTACGGCGTCCGCCGTACGAGCTGAGGTACGGCGGGAGCCGTACCGGATCCTACGGAATCTCGATCACTTGGCCCGCATAGGTCAGACCGGCGCCGAAGCCGAGGATGAGCGCGAGGTCGCCTGAGCGGACCTCGCCGCGCTCCAGCATGCGCGAGAGCGCGAGCGGGATGGAGGCCGCCGACGTGTTGCCCGCGGTGACGATGTCGCGGCCGATGACGGCCTTGTCGGCACCGAGCTTGCGCGCGATGGCCTCGATGATGCGCAGGTTGGCCTGGTGGGGGACGAACGCCGCCAGCTCCGAGGGTTCGACCCCGGCCCGGGCGCACGCCTCCAGGGCCACCGGGTGCAGCGCGGTGGCCCAGCGGAAGACCGTCTGGCCCTCCTGGGAGAGGAACTTCGTGCGGTCGGCGATGGAGATGGCCTCGGACTTGTCGCCGGCGCTGCCCCAGACGACCGGGCCGATGCCGGGCGTGTCGGTCGGGCCGACCACCGCGGCGCCGGCGCCGTCGGCGAAGATCACGGCCGTGGACCGGTCGGTCCAGTCGACCCACTGCGACAGCTTCTCCGAGCCGATGACCAGCACGTTCCTGGCCGCGCCGCCGCGGACGGCGGCGCTGGCGGTGGCCAGCGCGTAGCAGAAGCCCGCGCAGGCGGCGTTGACGTCGAAGGCGCCCGGGGACTGGATGCCCAGCCGGTGGGCCACGACGGCCGCGGCGTTGGGGATCTGGGTCTCCAGCGTGCAGGTGGCCACGATCACCAGGTCGATCTCGTCGGGGGTCAGGCCGCTGGCGGCCAGCGCCTTGCCGCCGGCCTGGACCGCCATGTCCTCGACGGACTCGGCGGCCGAGGCGACCCGGCGCTCCTTGATCCCGACGCGGGACTGGATCCACTCGTCGTTGGTGTCCATGGTCTTGGCCAGGTCGTCGTTGGTGACGACGTTGTCCGGCTGGTAATGGCCGAGGGCCAGAATCCGGGCGCCGGGGGCGATGTCGGGGATCCTCACTTGATCAGCTCCCTGGCCGCGTCGAGGTCGTCGGGTGTCTTCAGCGCCACGGTCTCGACGCCGCGCAGGCCGCGCTTGGCGAGCCCCGTCAGCGTGCCGCCGGGCAGCAGCTCGATCATCTTGGTGACGCCCAGCTCGGCCATCGTCGCCATGCACAGGTCCCAGCGGACCGGGCTGCTGATCTGCGAGATGAGCCGCTGGACGAACTCGGCGCCGGTGGCGGCGGGCCGGCCGTCGGCGTTGGACAGGAGCGTGACCTGCGGGTCGCCGGGCACGACGTTCCAGGCCGCCTCGCGCAGGGCGTCGACGGCGGGGGCCATGTGACCGGTGTGGAACGCGCCGGCCACCTTGAGCGGGATGAGCCTGGCGCGGGCGGGCGCGTCGTCCTTGAAGGCGGCGAGCTGCTCCAGCGTGCCGCCCGCCACGATCTGGCCCGCGCCGTTGATGTTGGCCGGGGTCAGCCCGTGGCGCTCGATCGCGGCCAGCACGTCGGCCTCCACGCCGCCGAGCACGGCGGTCATGCCGGTCTCGGTGACGGCGGCGGCCTTGGCCATCGCCTGGGCGCGCTCGCGGACCAGGCCCAGGGCCTGCTCGGCGGTGAGCACCCCGGCCAGCGCGGCCGCGGCGAACTCGCCCACGCTGTGGCCGGCCAGCACGTCGGGGGAGGCCCCTAGGGCCTCGGCGGCGGCCAGCGCGGCGGCCACCAGCAGCGGCTGGGCCACGGCGGTGTCGCGGATCTCGTCGGCGTCGGCGGTGGTGCCGTAGGCGACCAGGTCGATCCCGGCGACCTCCGACCAGGCGCCGAGTCTGTCGGCCAGACCGGGCAACTCTAGCCAGGGGGTCAGGAAGCCTGGGGTTTGGGCGCCTTGGCCCGGAGCGACGAGTACAAGCACAAAAACCACCATGCCCTGTAGAACTTCGACACGCGGATGGAGATCCGTACGAACTTTGTCCCGGGTGTTTTGTAGGAACCCTACAGTGAAGATTTCGGGAATGTTACGTTAGGGCCCGCCATGCCGCGGCCCCTTCGGAAAGCCGGCCCAGGATGAGACCGACCTGCAGCGTGAAGGCCGACCTGCCCTCGGTGGGCTGGTAGCCCGTGAGCTCGGTGATCTTCTTCAGACGGTAGCGGACCGTGTTCGGGTGCACGAACAGCAGCCGGGCCGTCGCCTCCAGGGAGGTGCCCTGTTCGAGGTAGGTGGCCAGCGTATCGAGCAGGGGAGTGCCGGCCAACGGCAGGTAGACGTTCTCGATGAGCTGCTCCCTGGCGTCGGCGTCGCCGTCGAGGGCGCGTTCGGCCAGCAGGTCCTCGGCGTGCACCGGCCTGGGGGCGTCCGGCCAGCCCGCGGACGCCTTCAGCCCGGCCAGCGCGGCCCGCGCCGACCGCGCGGCGGCGTGCAGGTCGGGCACCTCGGGACCGATGACGATCGGGCCCACGCCGAAGCGCGCCACGACCTGCCGGGCCGCGTCGTGGACGCTGTCGGCGCCGCCCACGATCACGATCAGCCGGTCGGCCTGCACGCCGGCCAGCAGGTCCATGCCGATGCGGCGGCCCTTGTCGCGCAGGGCGTCGATGACCGCGCGCGGGTCGTCGTCGGGGGCGTGCCCGGCGATCACGACGACGGGGGAGGAGGTCCAGCCGAGTGCGGCGGCCCAGGAGTGGAGGCCGTCGTCGACCTCGCCGCGCACCAGCGCGTCGACGATCAGCGCCTCCAGCCTGGCGTCCCAGGAGCCGCGGGCCTCGGCCTCGCGGGCGTAGACGTGCGCAGCGGCGAAGGCGACGTCGCGGGTGTAGCGGAGCATGGCCTGCTGGAGCTGGTCCTCGCCGCCCGGCGCGGCCAGCTCGTCGGTCTGGGCCTCGACCACCTCGACCACGACCCGGACGATGTCGACCGTCTGCTGGAGCGAGATCGAGCGCTTGAGCTCGCGCGGGGCCGTGCCGAAGAACTCGATGCTGGGCGTGGGCCGGTTCTCGCCGGCGTGCTGGAACCACTCCACGAACGCGGCGATGCCGGCCTGGGCCACCAGGCCCACCCACGAGCGGTCCTCGGCGCTGAGCGCCCGGAACCAGGGGAGCTGGTCGTCCATGCGGGCCATCGCCGCCGTGCCGAGCGCGCCCATGGCGCGCTCGAGCCTTCGCGTGGTGTCCTCCCGGGTCCGGTCTGTCACGCCTCCTAGAGTGCCAGGTCGGTTCCGATGACCGGAACGGTGGTGTTTCAGATGACCGCAACCGCCGTGATCAGGCCGATCGCCACGTGGGTGACCGCCAGCAGGCGCGCGCCGGGCTGCAGCTCCGGCTCCTTCACCAGCTCGCGTACGGAGATCCCGACGACCTTGTCGAACACCAGCATCGCCACCGTCTGCACCACGATGCCGACCAGGCCGAACACGGCCGTGCCCGCGAGCCCTTCGGCCAGCCGGCCGCCGGAGGACCAGATGGACGCGGCCACGATGAGCCCGATCGCCGCCAGCGCGGACGTGGTGAGCAGCGTGGCGTTGGCGTTGCGCTGGGTGCGGATGATCTCGCTCAGCTTGCCGGGCGTGGCCCAGTCGATCACGTAGAAGCCGACGATCAACAGGATCACGCCGACGGCGGCGTACGCGGCGATCGCGCCGGCGCCGCGGGCCAGGACTTCGAGAAGGGTCACGTCATTTCCAATCACGGGGGTGCTTCAGTTCGCGATGCGATGGGGGACGAAGGAGGAGGTGTCGTCGGTGATCAGGCCGGTGGTCTCCCTGATGCCGAGCCCGGCGGCCTCGTCGGCGACCACCCAGGCGCCGAGCACCGGTCGCTGGCCCTCGAACGCGGGCAGGGCCTCGAACCCCTGGAAGACGTACCCTTCCCGGCCGTAACGGCCGGGGGTCTCCTGGGTGCCCTCGGGGGTGACGATGCGCATCGAGGCGCCCTCCCTGCCCAGCAGCGGCTTGGCGATGTAGGAGGTCAGCTCGCGCGGCCCGTCGAGGTAGGCGGGCAGCAGGTTGGGATGGCCCGGGTAGAGCTCCCACAACACGGCGAGCAGCGCCTTGTTCGACAGCAGCGTCTTCCACAGCGGCTCGATCCAGGTGGAGTGGCGCACCGCGTGCCGGCCGAAGTCGTCGGCGAGCATCCACTCCCAGGGGTAGAGCTTGAACGCCGAGCGGATCATCTCGTCGCCGGCGTCGACGAAACGGCGGTTGAGCTCGTCCCAGCCGATGTCCTCCATGGCGACGGCGACCGTCCGGCGGCCCGCCTGCTCGGCGGTCTCCTGCAGGTAGGCGACCGTCATGGCCTCCTCGCCCGTCTCGTCGGCGTTGGTGAAGGCGAAGTGCGTGGGGCCGGGCGGCAGCGGCAGCTCGCGCCAGCGCTCGATGAGCCGCTCGTGCAGGGAGTTCCACTGGTCGTCGCCGGGGTGGGCGTCCTGCAGCCAGAACCACTGGATCACCGACGACTCCACCAGCGACGTCGGCGTGTCGGCGTTGTACTCCAGCAGCCGGGCCGGGCCGGTGCCGTCGTAGCGCAGGTCGAAGCGGCCGTACAGGTGGGGGTCGCGGCGCTCCCAGGAGCGGGCCACGGCGTCCCTGGCCCACTCGGGGACGGCGAAGTCGGCGTAACGGCCGGTCGAGACGACGTGCTCGACGGCCCGCAGGCACATGCCGTGCAGCTCCTCGACCTGCTCCTCCAGCGACTCCACCTCCTCCAGGGACAGGACGTAATGGACCGACTCGTCCCAGTAGGGCCTGCTCAGGCCCTCGGGGTGGGCCGCCCGGTGGTAGGCCAGGCCCTGACTCTCGATCGTCTTCTCCCAGCCGGGACGGACGATGCCATGCTCGCGGCGCACGTCAGCTCCCGCCGCCCCAGCTGTTGCCGAAGCCGCCGCGCTGGATCGACTTGCCGTTGCGGCTGGAGATGTTCACGTCGGACGGCCGGTACGTGGTGCCGCCCTGCATGCGGTTGCCGACCCGGTGGCCGCCGTAGTACCACATGTACGCGCCGCGCGAACCGGCGTAGTAGTGGGACCCGCCGCCGCTGCCGCCGTCGTCGTCGCAGTAGTCGTCGTCGACGACCTCGTACGTGCCGTCCTCCAGCTGCACCACGCAGTCGGCGGTGACGTCGTCGTCGTCCTGGGTCGCCGCGCAGTAGCCCACCAGCATCACCGACAGGACCCCGAGAATGGTCAGTGGGACGGCCTTGGACGATTTGCGCGGGGGCGGGGGAGCCGGCTTGCGCGGCGGGTGTGCCATGTACTTCCTGCTTTCCTGGGCGAATCAGCCTATCGGTGCGCTTCGCCCCTGTTCAATGCCGGTGGTCGTCCGCTCGGGTATGAATGACTCATGGAACCGGTCCAGGCCCTGCGCGAGATCGCCTTCCTGCTCGAACGCGCAGGTGAGCCCACCTATCGGGTCCGCGCGTTCCGCCGCGCGGCCGCGGTCGTGGACGACCTGCCGGAAGGGGAGCTCGCGCGGCTGGCCGGAGCCGGCGGGCTGGGCGACCTCCCCGGCATCGGCAAGGTCACCACCCTTGTGATCAACGAGGCGCTCGACGGTCAGGTTCCGACGTATTTGCGTAGGTTGCGGGCCACCGAGGGCGTCGAGCTCGACGCCGAGACCGCGGCCCTGCGCGCGGCGCTGAAAGGCGACCTGCACAGCCACTCCGACTGGTCCGACGGCGGCTCGCCGATCGAGGAGATGGCCGAGGCCGCCCGGGGGCTCGGGCACGAGTACTGGGCGCTGACCGACCACTCGCCGCGCCTGACCGTGGCCAAGGGGCTGTCGGCCGAGCGGCTGGAGCGGCAGCTCGACGTGGTCGCCGGGCTCAACGAGCGGCTGGCGCCCTTCCGGATCCTGACCGGCATCGAGGTCGACGTCCACCTCGACGGCTCCCTCGACCAGGACCCGGCGCTGCTCGAACGGCTCGACGTGGTCGTGGCCAGCGTCCACTCCAAGTTGCGCATGGACCGCGAGGAGATGACCCGCCGCATGGTCACCGCCGTCGCCAATCCCCTGGTCGACGTCCTCGGCCACTGCACCGGGCGGGTCGTGCGGGCGGGCGGCGAGCGCGGGGTCAAGAGACCGGAGTCGGAGTTCGACGCCGAGCTGGTCTTCGAGGCGTGCCGGCGGTTCGGGGTCGCCGTGGAGATCAACTCCAGGCCCGACCGGCTCGACCCGCCCAAGCGGCTCATGCGGCTGGCCTACGAGACGGGGTGCCTGTTCTCGATCGACTCCGACGCGCACGCGCCCGGCCAGCTCGACTGGCAGCGCTTCGGCTGCGAGCGGGCGGCCCGGTGCGGGATCGAGGCCGGACGGATCGTCAACACCTGGCCCCTGGACCGGCTGCTGGAGTGGACGGCGGAGTGAGCCTTGGGTGGCGGCGGAGTCAGGTCGTTGTCGCGGGGGCCGCGCGGAGCCGGTGATTGTCGGTGGCGGCGCGTAGCGTTCCGGCTGTGAACCGTACCGACCGGCTCTATGCGCTCGTCGAGGACCTGCGCGCCATCGCGCCACGCTGCCGCTCCGCCCGCGAGCTCGCCGAGAGGTTCGAGGTCAGCGTGCGCACCATCGAGCGCGACATCACCGCGTTGCAGGGGTCCGGGGTGCCGATCTACGCCGAGCCCGGTCGCAGGGGCGGCTACGCCCTCGACAAGAAGATGTCGCTGCCCCCGCTCAACTTCACCCCGGCCGAGGCGGTGGCCATCGCCGTGGCCCTCAGCCAGGCCGGCGACCAGCCGTTCGGCCGCCAGGCCCGCAGCGCGTTACGCAAGGTGGTCTCGGCCATGCCGGGGCCCGAGGGCGAGCTGGCCAGGGAGCTGGCGCGGCGGGTGCAGCTCGTCAGCGAGCCGCCCGAGCCGGGCACTCCGCGCCGGCCGCTCGGCGCCGAGGGCATCTCCAGGGCCATCGAGGAGGCGCTGCTGCGGCGGCGCGTGCTCAGGCTCGACTACGCCGACGCCAAGGGCGCGCTCACCTCGCGCGACGTCGAGCCGGGGGTGTTCCTGGGCGGGCGCGGCGGTTTCTGGTACCTCGTGGCGTGGTGCCGGTTGCGGGAGGACGTCCGCGTCTTCCGGCTCGACCGCATCGCCGCGGCCGTCGTCACCGTCGAGCGCTGCCCCGAGCGGCCGCTCGAAGGGTTCGCCCCCGACGTGCCGGAGATGGTGGTACGCGGAACCATGCTCGATTAATCATGCGAAAACACCGACATAGGGTTGTCGCCATAGCGATACATCGTTGTCTTGTTCGAAAGACGAGGAGACGATGATGGACAACACGGTGACCTGGTTCGAGATCGCGACCGACGACCCCGAAGGCGCCGAACGTTTCTACGGCGAGCTGTTCGGCTGGTCGTTCAGCCGCGACGACGACGGCCCGCTCGACTACCGCATGATCGGCTACCCGGGTGGCGAGCGGCCCGGCGGCGGCCTGTTCAACACCAAGGGCGACTTCCCCGCCCACGCGGTCTTCCACGTGCAGGTCGCCGACGTCGAGGCAGCGTGCGCCAAGAGCGAGTCGCTCGGCGGCAAGGTCGAGATGAAGGTGATCGACGACGGCGCCGGCACCGACTTCGCCTACCTGCGCGACGCCTCGGGGAGCCTGTTCGGAGTCTTCCACCGCAGGTGAGCCCTCCGGCGGCGGACTGCCGCCGGAGCTCGCGGGACCTCGCCGCGATCGCGCCCCCGGGGAAGCACCTTCCCCGCCGAACCGGGGCCGCGCGACGCGGGCCGTCCCGCCTGGGAGCGGTTCACCCGCCCTGGACACGCCGCCGATCGCCGAGCGGCGGCGCGTCCAGGGCCCCTTCCCCCGTCAGGGGGCCCGGTTCAGAAGGCGGCGGCCGCCAGCCAGCGGGTCAGCAGGTCGTGGTCGCCGAAGACGGCCGGCGACCGCGGGGGCCGCCGACCGTAGAGCACCAGGAGCAGCTCGCTCGCCGGGCCGCGTACGGCGGCGTCGCCCTTGGTATGGCCGCGTTCGCAGCTGACCGTCCCGTCGGCGCCCTGCGTGATGGTCCACTCGCCGTCGAGGTCGGTCGTGTGGAGGTGGATCGTGGCCCCCTCCGCGCCGAGCCCGGCCAGCGACCTGGTCACCCAGGTCGCGTACGGCAGGTTGTGCAAGAACTCCTCGATGCCGTCCACGGCGGTCGCCGCCGGGATCTCCGGGTCGAGGCCGAGTGCGAGCTCGGCGTCTACCCGGTGGATCACCAGCTCGAAGAGCATCCTGGGCGCCCACCATCCGGCCCGCAGGTCGGGGCCCCACGTCCACACCGCGAGGTCCGGGTCGGTGGTGCGCAGCACGTCCAGGAGGGCGGCGGCGCCCTCCATGAGCCAGGCGGCGTCGCCGTGCGCGCCCTCGGGCAGGCCGCTGGGCACGTCGCGCGACCAGACGCGCTGCTGGACCCGGTGGCGCAGCACGTGCGCCGCCCAGCGATGGGTCCGGCCGACATGCGTGACGAGATCGCCGATCGTCCATCCCGGGCACGTCGGCACCGGGACGGACAGATCGGTCGCCAGCGCCGCCAGCCGCGCGGCCTCGCCCTCGATCCGGGCGATGAAGGTGTCGTTGTCGGTCACCCGTCACACACTAGGCCGCCGGGCAGGTCGCGCCCTTGGCGGGCAGCTTGCCCTCCACCAGGTACGCGTCCACCAGCCCCTGCACGCACTTGCTGCCCGACAGGTACGCCCCGTGCCCCTCGCCCTCGTACGTCACCAACCGCGCGGTCCTGAGCTGGGCCGTCAGCCGCGGCGCCCACTGGTACGGCGTGGCGGGGTCGCCCTTGCCGCCCACGACCAGGATCGGCGCCGACCCGGTGGCGTTGACGTGCCGCGCCTCGTTGCTGCCCTTGGCCGGCCACACCCGGCACAACCCGCCCGAGCCCTCGCTGCCGAACAGCGGCGAGATCCGCAGCGCCGCCGCCTCGGTGCGCCGCAGCTCGGCCTCGCTGGGCCGTTCGGCGGTGTCCACGCAGGTGATGGCCGGGAAGCTGGTCATCTGCGTGGAGTAGGTGCCGTCCTCCGAGCGTCCGGTGTAGGAGTCGGCCAGGTACATCAGCGCCTCGCCATGGCCCTTCAGCGCCTCGCCGAGCGCCTTCTCCAGGAACGGCCAGGTCAGCTCGGAGTACAGGGCGGCGGCCACGCCGGTGGAGGCCAGGCCCTGGGTGAGCTGCCGGCCGTCCACCTTCAGCGGCTTGGCGGCGAGCTGGTTCATCAGGTTCTCGACGTTGGCGTTGGCGGCGGTCACGTCCTTGCCGACCTCGCAGCCGCCCTTGACGCAGCTGCGCAGGAAGCTCTCGTACGCCTGCTGGAAGCCGCGGGTCTGGGTGAGCGTGCGCTGCTCGAAGGTGACCGTCGGGTCGAGCGGCGCGTCGAGCAGCATGCGGCCCACGTTCTTGGGGAACTGGGTGGCGTAGACGGCGCCGAGCTGGGTGCCGTACGACATGCCGACGTAGTTGAGCTTCGGGTCGCCGACGGCGGCGCGGATGCGGTCCATGTCACGGGCGGCGTTGACGGTGCCGACGTAGGGCAGGACCTTGCCGGAGTGCTGCTGGCAGAGCTGGGCGAACTCCTTGTTGGCGTCCAGGCTCTCCTGGCGGGTCTGCGCGTTGGTGGGCAGCGTGTTCAGCGAGACGAACCGGTCCATCTGCGCGCTGTCCCCGCAGCGTACGCCCGCGCTGCGCTCGACGCCGCGCGGGTCGAAGCTGACCAGGTCGTAGTGGGCGCGCAGGGAGGTGAGCGCCTTGGCGGCCTGGTCGAGGGTGTCCACGCCGGAGGCGCCCGGCCCGCCGAAGTTGAACACCATCGAGCCGAGCCGCTTCTTCGGATCGGTGGCCGACAGCTTGATGAGCGCCAGCTCCAGCTTGTCGCCGTCGGGGCGGGAGTAGTCGAGGGGCACCGCCAGCTTCCCGCAGCGCACCGAGGCGTCCTGCTGTGCCGGTGGCTCGCCGTCCGGGCGCTTGATGTCGGTGCACGGCCCCCACGCGATCTGGTCGGTGTCGGCGGCGGGCCCGTCGGTGGCGGGCTCTGCGGGTGCACTCGCGCAGCCCGCGGCCGTTACGAGCAGGGCGGCGGCTAGGACGCGTCGCATACGAACATTCCCCTTCGTGTCTTCGGGGGAAGCAGTGCCCACGATACGGGACCTCGCGTCGAACCTGGGTGAGGCGGCACGTACCCCTCCTGGACGTGCCGCCTCATCCGTCAAACGGAGCGGAGGCCCGGACATGACGGCGCTCCCGCGAGAAACAGTTCGCGGGAGCGCGCCTTCCGGATGACTCAGACGCCCATCGACTGGGTGTCGTTGCTCTCCGCGCCGCCGGCTTCGGTGACGCCGTTCTTCAGGTGGTAGCGGGCGATGGCCTCGCGCAGCACCTCGCCGTCGAGCTCGCCCCGCTTGACCAGCCGGGTGAGCACGGCCAGCGTGATCGAGGCGGCGTCCACGTGGAAGTGGCGACGCAGCGCCGAGCGGGTGTCGGACAGGCCGAACCCGTCGGTGCCCAGCGAGGACCAGTCACCCGGCACCCACTGCGCGATCTGGTCCTGGACCGCCTTCATGTAGTCGCTGACGCCCACGAACGGGCCGCTGGCCTGCGAGAGCGCCTGCGTCACGTACGGGACGCGCTGCTCGGCGTCGGGGTTGAGCAGGTTGTGCTCCTCGCACGCCAGCGCGTCGCGCCGCAGCTCGGACCACGACGTCGCCGACCACACGTCGGCGGACACGCCCCACTCCTCGGCCAGCAGGCGCTGGGCCTCCATGGCCCACGGACCGGCCACGCCGGAGGCCAGGATATTGGCCTTCGGCCCCTGCGTCTGCGGGCCCTCGGCGAACTTGTACAGGCCCTTGAGCAGGCCCTCGACGTCGAGGTTGGCCGGCTGCGCGGGCTGCAGGTAGGGCTCGTTGTAGACGGTCAGGTAGTAGAAGACGTCTTCCGGCTGCTCGCCGTACATGCGGCGCAGGCCGTCCTTGACGATGTGGGCGACCTCGAAGGCCCAGGACGGGTCGTAGGAGACCGCGGCCGGGTTCGTCGAGGCGATGAGCGGCGTGTGGCCGTCTTCGTGCTGCAGGCCCTCGCCGTTGAGCGTGGTGCGGCCGGCGGTGGCGCCGAGCAGGAAGCCGCGGCCCATCTGGTCGCCCATCTGCCACATCTGGTCGCCGGTGCGCTGCCACCCGAACATCGAGTAGAAGATGTAGACCGGGATCATGTGCTCGCCGTGCGTGGCGTAGGAGGTGCCGGCCGCGATGGTCGAGGCCATCGAGCCCGACTCGCTGATGCCCTCGTGCAGGATCTGCCCCTGCACGGCCTCCTTGTACGACAGCAGCAGCTCCCTGTCGACCGCCTCGTACGTCTGCCCGTGGGGCGAGTAGATCTTGGCCGTCGGGAACATGGCGTCGAGACCGAACGTGCGGGCCTCGTCGGGGATGATCGGCACGAACCGGTGGCCGATCTCCTTGTCGCGCATGAGGTCCTTCAGCAGGCGCACGAACGCCATGGTCGTGGCGACCTGCTGCTTGCCCGAGCCCTTGCCGAACTGGCTGTAGACGTCGTCGCCGGGCAGCTTGACCGGCTTGGCGCGCACGACCCGCTTGGGCAGCACACCGCCGAGCGCCGCGCGGCGCTCCTTCATGTACTGGATCTCGGGGTCGTTCTCGCCCGGGTGGAAGTACGGGGGCAGCTCGCCCTCCAGGGCCGAGTCCGGGATCGGCAGGTAGAGCCGGTCGCGGAACTCCTTCAGCTCGGCCTTGGTGAGCTTCTTCATCTGGTGGGTGGCGTTGCGCGCCTCGAAGTCCTTGCCCAGCGTCCAGCCCTTGATGGTCTGGGCGAGGATCACCGTCGGCTGGCCGACGTGCTCGCGGGCCGCCTTGAAGGCCGCGTAGACCTTGCGGTAGTCGTGGCCGCCGCGCGACAGCTTGCGGATGTCGTCGTCGGACAGGTGCTCGACCATCTTGCGCAGGCGCGGGTCGCCGCCGAAGAAGTGGTCGCGGATGTAGCCGCCGGTCTCCACCGAGTAGGTCTGGAACTGGCCGTCGGGCGTGGTGTTCATCTGGTTGACCAGCACGCCGTCGACGTCGGCCGCGAGCAGCGGGTCCCAGTCGCGGCCCCACACGACCTTGATCACGTTCCAGCCGGCGCCGCGGAAGTACGACTCCAGCTCCTGGATGATCTTGCCGTTGCCGCGTACCGGGCCGTCGAGCCGCTGCAGGTTGCAGTTGATGACGAACGTGAGGTTGTCCAGCTCCTCGCGGGCGGCCAGGCCGATCGCGCCGAGCGACTCGGGCTCGTCCATCTCGCCGTCGCCGAGGAAGGCCCACACGTGGCTGCGCGAGGTGTCCTTGAGCTCGCGGTTGAGCAGGTAGCGGTTGAACCGCGCCTGGTAGATCGCGCCGATCGGGCCGAGGCCCATGGAGACCGTCGGGAACTCCCAGAAGTCGGGCATGAGCCGCGGGTGCGGGTAGGAGGGCAGGCCGCGGAAGCCGTGCGACAGCTCCTGCCGGAACGCGTCGAGCTGGGCCTCGTTGAGCCGGCCCTCCAGGAAGGCGCGGGCGTAGATGCCCGGCGCGGCGTGGCCCTGGAAGAACACCTGGTCGCCCGACTCGCCGTGGTCCTTGCCACGGAAGAAGTGGTTGAAGCCCACCTCGTAGAGCGAGGCCGCCGAGGCGTAGGTGGCGATGTGGCCGCCCACGTTCGTACGGGCGTTGGCCCGCGACACCATGACCGCGGCGTTCCACCGGATGTAGGCGCGGATGCGCCGCTCGACGTGCTCGTCGCCCGGGAACCAGGGCTCGCGCTCCGGCGGGATCGTGTTGATGTAGTCGGTGCTGCGCAGGCCCGGCACGCCGACCTGGTGCTCGCGGGCCCGTTCCAGCATGCGGAGCATGAGGTAGCGGGCTCTGGTGCGGCCTTCGGTCTTGACGACATTGTCGAGGGACTCGAGCCACTCGTTGGTCTCACTGGGGTCGACATCAGGCAGCTGGCTGGGTAGGCCGTCGCTGATGATCGAGAATCGCTGGCGTCCGGAAGCCACTGGGTCTCGCCTTCCGAGAATGACTGAAGTCTGGTCTGGGTCGCCTTCCATCCTGGTCGCTAGTCGTAGAAAACGCATCTCTACTGACGGGTAACCAGAGCGTCCCTGCTGGCAGGGCCATGTTGGTGGCCTAGACCACCGATGGTAGGACGAATCGCCACCAAAGGTTACATCGGTGGAGCAATTTAACAAGACTAGAAAACGGACGAAATTTCCCCCCAATCCTAGGGGGCTGGCCCGGTGGGTCGGCCTCCGCCCTCAACCCTCCCCCGAACGGGGCGGTCCTCACCCGGACGGGGCGGCCGGGCCGCGCCGCGCGAGTCTAGCCACCGTCTTCGCGGCGGGGCCGGGCGGGGCGGCGCGTCGCGCCGGGGAGGGGAGCGGCACACACCTCTTCTCCTTGTTTCTGTACGCGCTTCGGAGCCGCCGCACCTTCACGGCGTGCACCCGAGGCGCGTCGTACCCGTGGCCGGTCGTACCCGTGGCCGGTCGTACCCGAGACGGGCCGTACCCGAGGCCGGTCGTACCCGAGACGGGCCGCATTCGGGACAGGCCGCACATCCGCGCCCGCCGCCGAGGTGTCCGCGCAGCGGCCCCAGAGAACTCAGGGAGCGGCGGGCGGTCGCGAAGCCGGGTCCTGCATCCTGTCGGCCCCTCTGAAGTCGTGTGTCCGGATGCCTGGGCGTCTCTCTCCTTGTGTCTCTTGCCGGGCCGGCCCTCTGTCGTGCATCCCCAGCGGCTGCCTCCGCTCGCGTCGCAAACGGCTCTCGGCCGGGCCGCTGCCGAAATGAGGCCATATCGGAACCATCAGGCGACAGAGCCGGACGCGACCCCGCCGTCCTGCCTCTGACCAGCCCTGACGCCGTAGTGGTCAGGTGATCCGACGACCATGGCCCGGCCGCGGCGCCCGAAACGCGGCGCCCGTGGCGCGTAACGTTTCGGTCATCATTTTCGGCCCCTATGAAGACCGGGCAAAAAATCGCCGTCATCGGCCTCCGCCCTTTTCCTGGGCCGTCCGCCGTACCAATGTGGAAGGTATGAATGCGACGGCAGGAGACCGGCTCCTGATGCACGGCAACACCGTCGGCGAAAGGGAGCGAAGCGGCGTCATCACCGAGGTCCACGGCCCGGACGGCGGGCCTCCGTACATCGTGCGGTTCGACGACGGCCACACCGGGCTGGTCTTTCCCGGCCCTGATGCGGTCGTTGTGCCTCAGTAGGATTTCCCTGTGAGATCAGAAATCATCTCCGTGGCCACGGGTTCACGCGAGACCGTGCACGACATCACCGCTGAATGCGCTGAATTCGTGCGCGCGCAGGGAGAAGACGGCCTGTTGCACGTTTTCGTGCCGCACGCGACCGCGGGCGTGGCGCTGCTGGAGCTCGGCTCCGGCAGCGACGACGACCTGCTCGCCGCGCTGCGTGACCTGCTCCCGGCCGACGACCGCTGGCGTCATGCCCACGGTTCGCGCGGTCACGGCAGGTCACACGTCATGCCCGCGCTGATCCCGCCGTACGCCACGATCCCCGTGCTGGGCGGGAGAATGGCGTTGGGCACATGGCAGTCCGTCGCGCTGGTCGACCTCAATGTCGACAACACGCAACGCCAGGTTCGCCTGTCGTTTTTGTCAGATTGATTCTGGCCGACTACGGCCGTACCCGTGGCGACCGTTGACGACTGAGGGTCACAGCGTGTGGACTGTGCCGAAGCGATAAACCGCATAGAGCGGGGCCACTCAAGCAGGAGGGATAAACGTGAGCGCGACCGCGGGTCAGGCGCAGGGCGAGCGCGGCCTGGCCGAACGACTCGGCCTCAAGCCGGGTCAGGTGGTGCAGGAGATCGGTTGGGACGAGGACGTCGACGACGAGCTTCGCGACTCCATCGAGGACCTGACCGGCAACGAGCTGCTGGACGAGGAGAGTGACGACGTCGTCGACGTGGTGCTGCTGTGGTGGCGCGACGGCGACGGGGACCTCTTCGACGCCCTCAGCGACGCCATGCGAGCACTCGCCGAAGCCGGCCAGATCTGGCTGCTGACTCCCAAGGCCGGGCGCGATGGCCACGTGGAGCCGAGCGACATCGGGGAGGATGCCGCTACCGCGGGTCTCTCGCAGACCAGCAGCATCTCAGCCGCACCCGACTGGTCCGGGACCAGGCTCGTCGCACCGAAGGGCCGACGTTAGGAAACTCCGAGGCCGGCCGATACGGCAGGATGATGGCTGTGAACGCACATCCTGCCGAGGTCGGCGCACCAGCTCCGGATTTCGAGCTGCAGGACCAGCACGGCGCCCCGGTGAGACTGTCCATGTTCCGGGGCGAGAAGGTCGTGCTGGTCTTCTATCCGCTTGCCTTCAGCGGGATCTGCGAGGGCGAGCTCACCGCGCTGCGCGACCAGCCTCTCGACGCGCGGGTGCTCGCCGTGTCGGTCGACTCCGTGTTCGCCCTGCGTGCCTGGTCCGATCGAGAAGGTTACGAATTCGCCCTGCTCTCCGATTTCTGGCCACATGGACAGGTCGCCCAGGCGTACGGTGTGTTCGATGAGGCGAAGGGGCTCGCACGTCGGGGGACCTTCGTCATCGACGGCGAGGGCGTGATCCGGTGGTCGGTGATCAGTCCGATCTCCTCGGCACGTGACGTCGCCGACTACGTCAAGGCACTCGCCGACATTTCCTGACCTCGGAGGGAACGATGCCCTGCTACCGATGCGGGGCCCGGCAGACCGACCCGGTCCGTGGCGCCAGCCCGTGGCAGCGCGGGGTGCGCAACGAGTCCCAGGTGCTGATCTGCCCGGACTGTCAACGGCTGCACGACCTCGATCTCGACTCCTGCGCCACCTGCGGGTCCACCGCGCTCATCTGCCGGCTGGGGGAGATCGAGTGCCGCGGCTGCGGCGCCGTCCGGCAGGCCCGGGAGCCGAAGGGGTTCGAGGAGCAGGGCGCGTACGCGGGGTCCGGGGCTCCGCCGGGGCTGTCGGCGGAGGTCGAGGCGGCGCTCAACCGGGTGCTGGGCAGGGCCTGACCGCCCGGGTGATCTTGGGCCCAAGGCTCTGGCGCCGTGCGGTCGGTCTCCCAGTTCAGGGCCCTGGTGCCGCCGGCTTCGACCGCGACGCCGCGCCCCCCTTCCGCCTGAGAGATTCTCAAGCGCCTTTTCGGACATTTGCTGACCTGCGCTATCGTCTCCTTTCGTGTCCGCTATGAGTTCGTTCGTCGTCGCGCTCGACGTCGGTGGCACGTCCATGAAGGGCGGCCTGGTCAGCGAGTCCGGTGAGGTGTTGCTGAGCGAGCGGCGCCACACTCCTCGCGCGGAGGGCCCTGAGGCGGTCGTGTCCGCCATTTCAGACTTCATCGGCCACCTGGCCTCCTCCGGCGACGGCGAACCCGCAGGCGTCGGTCTGGCCGTCCCCGGGCTGGTGTCCGAGAACGCGGCTCTCTATGCGGCGAACCTGGGCTGGCGTGACGTCCCCGCCTCGAACTTCACCACCCTGGACATCCCCGTCATGCTGGGCCACGACGTCCGCACGGGCGGTCTGGCCGAGAGCATCCTCGGCGCCGGAAGAGGCGTCTCCGACTTCCTGTTCCTCCCGATCGGCACCGGTATCGCCGGAGCCTCGATCATCAACGGCGACCCGTACGGCGGCTCCTCCGGCTGGGCCGGCGAGATCGGCCACACCCCCGTCTTCCCCGACGGCGAACAGTGCGCGTGCGGCCAGTTCGGCTGCCTGGAGACGTACGCCTCGGCGGCCTCGGTCGGCCGCCGCTACAGCCAGCGCGCGGGCGTGGAGGGCGTGCGCGCCGAGCAGGTGGTCGCCTCCGACGACCCCATCGCCATCGAGGTGTGGGACGAGGCCGTGGAGGCCCTGTCGCTCGCTCTGGCGACGTACACGCTGCTGCTGGACCCCTCGGTGATCGTCCTCGGCGGCGGCCTGGCCGAGGCCGGCCCCGCCCTCTTCGATCCCGTACGTACCCGCCTGGTCAAGCGCCTGGCCTTCCGCGACGCGCCCCCGCTCGTCCCGGCCGCGCTGGGCGTCGACGCCGGCATGCTGGGCGCCGCCCTGCTCGGCTGGCGAGCCGCCGGCCGCCCCGAACTGGGCCCCGGCTGGACGGTGAATGTGCGATCGGCCCCTCTGGTGTCGTAAGGTTAGTGCCGATCAGGGGGCGGTTAGCTCAGCGGTAGAGCACTCGCCTTACAAGCGAGGGGTCACTGGTTCGAACCCAGTACCGCCCACCTCGTAGAACAGCCCCGTTTCCGATCACGGAAACGGGGCTTCGTGCCATCAGCGTGCCATTAGCCGGTGCGAGGGCTTTTCTCGATCTTGCGTTCACGGCGTCGCCGATCTTGCCATCGACATGGGTTCGCGGCTCGGGCAGTACGGGTCAGGAGCGTGCGTGTCATCCGCAAGGCTTCAAAGCGAGGGGTAGGTGCGAGGCTCCACTACGATGCGGTGCCACGCCTGCACCGCCCTGGAGCACAGGAAGAGCGAGTACACGGAGAGCCCTCTGGGGCTGCTGTTCCGCGTCCGCCTGTAGGCCCGGTCGGTGTTCAGACAGGGCGTCAGACGGACTGGACGACGATGGTCACGGCCAATGCTGTCGCGCTCAGGAGCATCGCGACGATTGGCAGGGTTCGATTGGTGGCTGTCCCGACGCGAGCCTCGGACATGCCGAACCCCGACATGAAGGCGGCCACGTACGACACCCAGATCCCGACGCGGGCCAACACCATGGTCACGTCGAGCAGGAGGGCCAGGATACCGAGGCAAAGGCCGACGACACCTGCCCAGTTGTGCGTTGTCGGGGCTGGCATAGGCGGCTGCTAAGGCTACTGGTCGTACGGCTGGTGTACGACCCGTAGATTTGGCGAGTTTTGGGATCCCAGCCGCTCTCGGCGCCTTTCGGTGAAGGGACGTGCGAAGGCGAGCTTGCACCTCCGCTGCCAACTGACGTTTGTTGTCCTCGAAGGCCGATCCCAACGGCTTCCCGGCCCAAGCCTCGTCATGAAATGATCCACTGCGGTTGGATCCACGTGAGGACTGGCATGTCTCCCAAAGCGATGGCGTTCGTCGCCTTCCTGTTGATCGGCTCGGGCATTCTCACTGGCCTGATGTCCGTTACGGCAGGTGGTGAATCCTGCGGTTCGGCATTTGTCGGAGTCGCCTGGCAGCAACTCGATCCGTCCTCCGACGTGTTCGACAGGCTCCAACATATGGACAACTGCACAGACCGGCGGAACCTCGTCAAGATTCCCGCTACCGTGCTGATCGCCGTAGGCGGGGTCACATTGTTCGCCGCCTTCCTTTCACGGCGACGCATATCCGTTTCGGACGGATAGAGTGGCCGGCCGCTTCTACGGCGGTGGCCGGCGTTCGACTGTGCTCCGGTGACTGGCATGCTCTGTGGTGTGACGATTCGTACTGCGACCCGCCGGGATCTGCCCGCGATCATCGCGCTCCTGGCCGACGAGGACACCGTGGTCGATGCCGAAACCGTTGAGGTCGACGAGGCGTACGAGCGAGCCTTCAAGGCCGTCGACACCGACGAGCGCAACGAGATGATCGTGATGGACGAGGCAGACGGTACGGTCATCGGCTGCCTCCAGCTGACGTACATCCCTGGCCTGGGACGACACGGGCAGGAGCGGGCGCTCATCGAGGCGGTCCGGGTGCGTGCCGATCGACGTGGGGCGGGGCTCGGGCGCGAACTGCTCACCTGGGCGATCGAGCGGGCACGCGCCCGCGGCTGCACTCTGGTTCAGCTCACCAGCAACAAGCGCCGCACCGAGGCGCATCGTTTCTACGACTCTCTCGGCTTCGTCCGCAGTCACGACGGGTTCAAGCTGTCGTTCTGAGGCGGGGCGCCGAGCGGGGGGTCATGACCCCATGCGAGATGAGCCGACGATTTTGATCGTGCGTACTCCGGGTTTTCCGATCAGCTTGGCGAGTGCCGGTTTCGAGTGTCCGTAGACGACCAATCCATAGATCCTGCCTTCATGTGCTGCCTGACGTAAACGGCGGAGATCGAGCCCGAAAGACTTCAGGTTCAGTGCGTCGGTCCACTCCAGCTTGGCCGCCCAACGTCTGTACAGCTCGATCGGCGAAGTGTTCTGGCATTCGGTTTCATAGACCGCGCACGACCGCCAGTAGACCGGTTTGTCGGCGTCCCCGCGCGATCGGGAGAGGAACAGGAACACGGCGTCCAATCGGATTCCTTGCACGTCCAAGGTGGTGGTCAGTTCGTTCTCGGTCATGGGGGCCGTCAGTTCCACGACGGCGGTGGAGAAGTCATTCTTGCCCAGGGCCGCTATCGCCTGGCGGGCCTGGTTTTTGGCCGGCTCGTCGACGCCCTCGCCGCCGTGGAACGAGCGCAGCAACGGGCTCATCATCGCCTCGGGCATGGCGGGAGCGGAGGTCCTGCCCAGCACGTCGGTCACTATCTCTTCGTGTGCTGGATGATCTCGCAGACTCGGATGCGTCTCGAAACTGCTGACCGTCACGCCCATCGACAGGGGGCCCACACCCACCTCGTGGCCCACGATGACGTCGTACTCCGGATGCGCCACCTGGAAGGCGCCGCCATAGACCTCGCGCATGCGTTCGGCGCGCCCGCCGAACAGGTGCACGCCTTCGGCCAGACAGGCGAGCAGAACGAGGATGACGACGATGACATACCCGGTTCTGCGTGAATTTCCGGTGCGGCTGTCTGCGGTCAAGGCGGTCTCCCGTGCGTGCCGATGCCGGTCGAACAGTGATGATCAAATCAGATCGCCGGTGAATGGGGGCGCCTGGCCGGACACCGGTACGGCATCGTTTGTTCCGCTGTGCCGGCCGGTGCGGCGGTGCCGCACCAAGATCGCACTAAGATCGCGTCCCGTGTCTTCGGAACATTTATGGCGGTTTATCAGGATCGGATTAGTAAGTCTGATTCTTCTGACGGCGGTCGCGGGTCTGGTGCTCGGCGACACCTGGCTCTGGGTGGCCGCCGAGTGGTCGCCGCCGACCTTCGGCGAGCTGGACACGGCCGACGGGTCCGACGCCTCGGTCGGTCTGACGCTGTTCGGGGCCGCCCTGGTGAAGGCGGCGCTCCTGTGGCTGATTCTGCGCACCCCGGAACGGGGGTCGCTGGACCGCGCGGAGAGGGCGCTGCGCCGGCTGTTGTACCTGGCGGTGGCCCACGCGCTCGTGTTGTGGTACCCGCTGGCGCTGCTCCCGGACGCGGTCGATGCGGCGTTCACGCTCGTTCTGTGGGCCGCGATCGACGTCCTCTACCTGCTCGTCATCCGGTGGCGGTCCGGCCTGTTGCGCGGGGCGGCCGGAGTGCTGTTCGCGGTGGAGCTGGCCGGGGCGGCCGACGACCTGCTCGACGACCTCGACCTCCCGGAGCTCGGACCGGGCGGCGTCATCCAGGTGGTCCTGATCGGGGGCGGAGTGCTGGCGACCCTCGTCACCGTCCTCGGGCAGTGGCGTGACGGCCGCTGGAGCCGCGGCACGCTGATCGCCGGGGTGGCGTCGGTGGGCGGTTACGCGCTGGCGATCCCGTTCAACCTCCTCGTCGCAGGACCCTACGGCGGCGGTCTGGCGATGGTGATCGCGATGGACGCGACAGGGCTCCTCACCACCGTGTGGATCGCGGCCACCGCTCGTGAGCTGCCTGCCGAGGGCCGCCCGGCGGATCTTCAGCCCGTCCGGCGGCGCGGGTTCCGCGTCGCGGTGGCGGCCGTCGCCGTGCTGTCGCCCGTCGTACTGATCAATCCGGAGCAGGACGCGCGCCTGACCTACACCGCCGGGTCGGCGGAGTGCTACGACCGGCCCAGCTTCGGTGACGTGAATCCCGCGGACCGCGACGCCGTGTTCCTGTGCCGGGCGCGGAGCACGGACGGCGCGACTCCGCCCATGTTCCCCGACACCACGTCCGACCAGGCGGTCCTCGCGTACGGACGGGCGCTGTGCCGCGCGAAGGACGCCGGCGAGCAGGAGGCGATCCTGACGCGGGCCGGCAGCGCCCGGGCCGCCTGGCGGGTGGCCCCCGAGGAGCTCGTCTACCTCTGCCCGGAGATCATCGGCGCCACCCGCCCCGACCTGCTGCGGTCGACGGCGGAGGAGGCGGCGGCGAACGCGGCCCGCCTCGCCGGAGAGAACGCGAAGTGCCGGGACCCGTGGCCCCGGACGAAGGGCGTCGTCCAGGCCACGGCCAAGTACTTCCTGTTCGTCGACGGCGATCCGGGATACCTGGTCCAGGACGGCGAGGGCGAGGCGGCCATGGAGGAGGCGGAGCTGGCGACGGCCCGGTCCTACGAAGACGGCGCCCTCATCGGGGTGGCCGGCAGCACGGCGCTCATCGGGCACGTCGAGGACGTCGTCGATCTGTGCCTCACGGTGAAGGCCTTCCGCGCCGCGCCGCCGCTGCGGACCGCCGGGTGGGATCAGGTCCACGAGGTGCCGATCGTCAGCCGCGGCGGCCGGCTCGCGGTGCCCGAGATGGGCGACGGCGGTGACGTGGGCGCGGGCGCCCCGATGCCGAACCTGGCGATCGCCGGGAAGGGCCGCTACCGGCTCCGTGTCCACGTGCGGATCGGCGAGGCGGGGGAGGAGCACCTGGTCGTCGTGTTCCCGGGCGCGTCGAGGAAGAGGCTGAAGCTGAAGTCCTGATCCGAGGCCGGACGCGCCGGTGCTGGTCAGCGGCAAGGAGCGGATGCGGCACGGGCCGGCGAGGAACGCGCTCCGATCGCCAGGCCGATGTGCACTGACTGCGACTTCTCCGTAACGGCCGCGAAGTATTGTGGTGGAGGTGCCCGGGGTAAGGGCTCTTAAGCCGAAGGGGCTGCGCAGTCCGCGAACGGAGAGCCACCTGCCATGCGAAATCGCACGTTGCGGATCCCCGCCACCGCGGCCGCCGTCCAGGAAGCCATCGACCAGGCGACGGCGGGAGAGGTCGTCCTGCTGGAGCAGGACGGCCGCCTCGTGGCCGCGGTGGTGCCCTACGAGGTGGCCGCCGCCGGCGTCGACCTGCTCAACGAGGCTCAGGACGCCGCCGACCGGCGGTCGGGGCTGAGGCTGATCGCGGAGCTCGAAAGCGGCATGGAGACGATGCGGCTCGGCGACCTGCGCCGTGAGCTGGCCTCATGAAGGGCTACTACGAGATCCAGCTCTCGTCGGCGGCGGTGCGGCAGATCCGTGCCGTGCACGCCGCGGAGCCGATGGCCGCCACGTTCGTCCTCGACTGCCTGGAGTATCTCTCCACCGACCTCGACTCGGGCCTGCTGCGCACGATCGACAAGGAGGCGGGGCTGCTGAAGGCGGAGATGGGTGACTTCGAGGCCCTGTGCTGGGTGCGGCACGAGGAGATGAGCCTGGTGATCCTCACCGTCTCACGGAGTCGTCACCCAGCGTGACGCCGCGCCGTCGTTCGCCCGGACGGCGAAGTCGCGGACGTCCCGCATCCGCCGCGTGCTGACCGGCTCGGCGTAGATGTAGGGGCACATGTCCGACCGGGTCATCTTCGATCGCTGGTAGAGCGAGAAGTCGCACCAGGCGTAGTCGTGCCGGGTGAGCTGCTCGATCACCTCCTGCCTGATGCGTTCGCCGTACATGGAGTCGTGCATCTCGATCAGCAGCGCCGGTTGGTGGTGGGCGATTGTCTCCGCCGCGCCCGCCAGCGCCTTCCCCTCATGTCCCTCGATGTCCATCTTGACCAGCCGGATCCGCTCCCGGGACCGGGAGGCCATGACGTCGATCGGCAGGCCGTCCGCCTCGCCGAGGAACGCGCCGTACCCCTCCTCGCCGTGGTGGAGCGCGGACGTGAGGCAGTCGGCGGGGACGGTCGCCGGCTCGCCGGCGGCGAGCGTACGCGTGCAGGGGCCGGCGGTGACGTCGTAGGGGTCCCAGAGCCGCAGCCGTGCTCCGGAGTCGTGCGCGGCCACCGGGTGCACGTCGACGTTGCCGATCTCGTTGAGCCGCAGATTGAGGTGCAGCGCGCTCAGCGCGACCGGGTTCGGCTCGACGGCGACGACCTTCGTGAAGGCCCTGGCCATGCGTAAGGCGTAGTGGCCGACGTGGGCGCCGACGTCGAGGAAGGCCGAACCGGGCTCGGCGAAGGACTGCAGGAGGCGCCAGATGTCCTGCTCGTGCGGCCCCGGGCCGACGCGGTCACCGCTGGCGGGCCGGAGGGCCCAGGTGAGTCCGTCGCGCTGGGAGAGGGAAGGCGTCGTCGACATCAGGACTCCCGGGGAGGTGTTCCGCGCTCACCCACGTGTGATCGTTCTCGCGTCGGAGGAGATCCAGCTGCGGTGCGGGTAGTAGCTCCTGAGCTCCCGCATGCGGGAGGAGTCCGTGAAGAAGACGAACTCCAGGTTGGCGCGCCGCAGCATGCTGTGTTTCGACTCCTCGCCCAGCAGGCCCCCGACCAGCGGCACCGCGTTGACCGCCACTTCGGTGAGCGTCGACAGGCCGGTCATCGCGAACCGTTCGGCGACCTTCGCCAGGCCGGGCATCTTCCTGCGCAGGAAGATGCCGAGCTTCGTGGGCTTGACCGCCAGATGAGGACGCGTGGCCCGGATGTGGTCGCAGATGCGCTGCCAGTAGTCGGCGGCGCAGTCGGCCAGGGCGGCGGCCAGCACGTCGTCGGCGTCGCGGGCGTTCGAGACCTCGAGGTAGGACTGGATCTCGAACAGCTCCCTGGCCTGTTCGCGCAGTTCGAGTATCTCCTCGAAACGCAGCATGGCCAGCAGGTCGGGCGGCGGGCCTTCGACCATCCGATAGGCCGTCTCGACGAGCTCCCGCATGTCGAGCTGGGGGTCCGGCCCGCCGTGCGCGGGCCGCTCATCGGCGAGGACGGCCTCGGCGAGGCCGGTGGCGTCCCCGGAGTTCCAGTCCGAGCCCATGATGCGCGCGTTGAACGCGCGGGCGTGCGCGGTCTCGTCGAAGAGGCCGTGGATCTGGATCAGCTCGCTGCTCACCGGCAGTCCGGAGTCGTGGAGCAGCGCGAAGATGGGGGTGTGGGAGAACCGGGGCCTCGACAGGATGTCGTCGTACCGTCGTCTCAGTTCGATCGGCTGCGCTGCCAGCAGGCCGGTCAGCACCGAGCCGGGTGAGCTGGCGGCCTCGCGGACCTGCCGCATGAAGTCGTCCTTGGCGGTGACATAGTCGTAGCGGACGACGACGGAACCGTCCCCGGCGAGAACGCCGTCCAGTTCCCTGATCATGCGGTCGCGGGCGGCCGAGACCGGCGAGACGACCCATCCCTTCCCGTCGGGGCTGTTCCGCTTCCAGCTGTCCAGGACCTCGGCGAGAGAGTCGCAGGGATCGAGCCGGTCCTCCTGGTAGAGGTAGTTGTGGGCGCGGAGGCCGACCGCGACGACGCCTCCCGCGACGAGGTCTCTGAGCAGGCGGTAGAAGTTGTTCTCCCGCAGGTCGGACCTGCTGAAGTCGCCCACGACCCGGGGGTTGTCCACCAGCTGCGTGTCATGCACGTAGACCCGCTCGTTGAACAGCGCCCCGAACACCAGCAGGGCCCGTAGCTGCATGGTGGACGTGATGCCGGCCCAGATCGGTTCCAAGGCGGCGAATTGCGACGTGGCGCGCAAGGCGTTGATGGAGCGGGAGTCATCGCGCTTCATCTCTTCGAGATACCACCCTTCGGTCGCCACCCCTAAGGGAAGCACAGCCGGGTACCGCAGGGAAGGTCGTCATGGATAGTGGGTCGGCCGGGGGTCCCGGGTCGTACGATCCGCTTGGTTGCTCGTGGCGTCTCCTTGGGAAAGGGGCCGGTTGTGGCATCGCTCGAAGAGGCCGTGGAGTCCAGGGATCATCTCGTCGCCGTCTGGAGCGAGCTGGTACGGGACCGAGGCGGCCGGACCGGCACGGACGACGGCGTCGTGCACATGTGGGCCGACAGCCCCTTCGGCTTCTGGAACACCCTGACCCTGGCCGGTACGGGCATCCCCGCGGACGCGCTCGGCGAGCGGCTCGCGCGGGCGGCGTCCTTCATGAGGGGCAGGGCCGCAGGCGGATATGTGTGGATCTTCGAGGATCTGTTGAGCCCTCAGGCTCGGGAGAGCCTGTTCCGGCGGGCGGCCGAGGCCGGGCTGGAGCCGGCGTTCTCGGGCCGGGGCATGGCGGGCGACCTGTCCGTGCCCGATCCGGTTCATCCGGACCTGGAGTTCCGGCGGGTGGAGAACGAGGAGCACCTCGCCGCGTACGGCGACATCAACGCACGCGCCTACGGCATGACGCCCGAGGCGGGCAGGCTCGCCCTGGCCGGTTCCGAACTGTGGCGGCGCGACGTGCACGCCTACCTCGGGTACCGCGACGGACGGCCGGTGACCTGCGCCGCCACCGTCGCCGGGCCTCGTTCGATCTTCCTGGCGCTGGTCGCCACCCTGCCGGAGGAGATGCGCAAGGGGTACGGCGAGGCCGTCACCCGCAAGGCGATCCACGAAGGCGGCAGGCGCAGCGGGCACCGGCGGCTGGTCCTGCACGCCACGCCGGCCGGGCAGCCGGTCTACGAACGCATCGGCTGCCGAGCCAACACGGCGATCCACTTCCTCCAACTCGCCGGGCATGCCTACATCGGATGATCACGGGTAGCGCTGTGCGACCACCCCAGCCACAGAAGTGGAGCACGGCATGATCACTCTCATTCTGCTCATCCTCGCCCTGGCCTGCTTCGTCCTGTCCGCCTTCAACATCGGCGGCGCGCGCGTCAACCTGCTCGCCCTCGGGCTGGCCCTCTGGGTGCTCAGCGAGATCATCCCGAAGCTCGGCCAGCTCTGACCCCCAGCGCCTGAGACCACCCCCTACGGGCAGGAACACGCACATGGACGCCCTCACCATCGTCGCTCTGCTGGCACTCCTCGCCGGAATCCTGATCGCCCTCACCCAGAGGGTGTGGCCCATCGCGTTGTTGTGCGGCGGGTTGTTCATGTCCGTGCTGGCGGACGCCGGTCTCATCGTCACGTAGGCGAAGGAGACCGGCCGCCCGGCCCGTTCAGCAGTAGGTGATGCCCGTGACGGTGAACGGGATGTTGTGGTACGGCGTGTACTCCGACCGCTGGCCGGGGGAGACGCAGGGGCCGACCTCGGGCCACGAGCCCACGGTGGGGTCCGGATGGGTGACGCGGATGACCACGGCGTAGTTGCCGGAGCCGCCGCTGCAGTACGCCCAGGCGGTCTTGCCGTCCCGGCCGGTGGTGCAGCCGGTGGGGGAGGCGTGCGCGGGGGAGGCGGCGCCGAGGAGGGCGACGGTGGTGAGGACGGTCGCGAGGGAGAGGGTCACGTGCTTTCTCGCGCGCATGTGCTGACCTCCAGAGGGTCGTCAGGCAGTGCACTCTTAGGAAAGCTTCTTAAGAGAAAGTAACCGCACCGTTCCCGCCGTCAAGCCCCTGTCCGGCCGCCGGGACGCCGCCGTCAGCGGGGACGCGGGCCCTTCTTCCTGCGGCTCGCCGGCGCGGCGCGGCGACCGGCGCGGTTCTGGGCGGCGGGCTTGGGGGGCTGACGTCGTGCCTGCTTCTCCTGAGGGGCGGCGGGAGCGCGGCCCCGGGAGCTGTTGACCGTGCGGCCGCGCACGATGCCGATGAAGTCCTCCACCAGGTCGGTGGTCGCGTCGGTGGGCCAGGCCAGGGCGACCTGGGACTGGGGCGCGTCCGTGACCGGGCGGTAGGTGAGGTCTCTGCGGTGGTGGAGGCGGGCCAGTGACTGGGGGACCAGGAGCAGGCCGGTGCCGGCGGCCACCATCTCGACCGCCTCGGCCGTGGTGGCGGGACGGGTGAAGGCCGGTTGCCCGGGCCGCGACGCCCACTCGATGGCGTCGTCGAGGGGATGGAAGATCTCCTCGTCGGCCAGGTCGGCCAGGGTCACCTCGTCGGCGGCGGCCACGGCGTGGTCCTTCGGCGTCACGACCACCGTGGTCTCGACGTAGAGGGGGATCGCGCTCAGGCCCTCGCGGTCGATCGGGAGCCGGACGAACGCGGCGTCGGCCCCGCCGCTGCGCAGGAGGGCCAGCGCCTCGGGGGTGGGGGCCGTGACCAGCGTGAGGGGCACGTCGGGCAGCCTCTCGGCCCAGACGCCGGCCCACTTGGCGGGGGTCACGCCGGGCGCGTACGCCAGCCGGAAGTCTTCGCCGCTCTCGTCAGTCACGTCCTCAGGGTATCGATGTCGGGGACGCTGTCCCGACTGGCTAGGCTTGGGGGCATGACCTCGTCCAAACCGAAGAGCATCCAGACGATGAAGCCCGAGACGGCGGCCAAGAAGCTGGGTGTCCTTCTCTCGGCCACGCCCGCGGAGTTCCAGGCGGGCGTCGTCTCCAGGGACGAGCTGAACGAGCTGCAGGCCAAGCCGCCCGCCTGGCTCGCCGACCTGCGCCGGAACGGGCCGCACCCCAAGCAGGTCGTCGCGGCCAAGCTCGGGGTCTCCATCTCGGGGCTGCTCAGGGCCGGGATCACCGAGCCGCTCACGACCGCCGAGATCGACGCGCTGAAGGCGGAGAACCCCGACTGGCTGGAGCGGGAGCGCACCGTCCAGGCCGAGGCCCGCAAGGAAGCCCTCCGGCTCAAGCAGCGTTAGCCGCCGCCTCTCGGACATGACGGCGCGGCCCGCCGGCGGGCGGGCCGCGCGTCACCGCCCGGTCAGGCGCGTGCCAGGTCGGGGATGCTGGACAGGCCGTGTGCGAGGTCGTCGTCCGTCGGCTCGTCGTCGGGCAGCAGCCCGGCCTGGAACATCTCGTAGGCGGCCAGGTCGAAGTGGCCGTGTCCGGACAGCGCGATGAGGATCGCCTTCGACTGGCCCTGCTCGCGGCAGCGCAGCGCCTCGTCGATGGCGGCCCGCACCGCGTGCGCCGACTCGGGCGCGGGCACGATGCCCTCCTCGCGGGCGAACAGCACGCCGGCCTCGAAGCAGGCGGTCTGCCGCACCGCGACCGCCTCCATCAGCCCGTTCTCGACGGCCCGGCTGATCAGCGGCGAGATGTCGTGGGCGCGCAGGCCGCCGGCGTGCACGGGCGGCGGCACGAACTTGTGGCCCAGCGTGTGCATCCGCGACAGCGGGGTGAGCCGGGCCGCGTCGGAGTGGTCGTAGGCGATGCGGCCACGGGTCAGGGTGGGGCAGGCGACCGGTTCGGCGGCGACGAGCCGGATCTCGCGCCCGCGGCGCAGCTTGTCCCGCAGGAACGGGAAGCACATCCCGGCCAGGGTGCTGCCGCCGCCGCAGGGGCCGACCACGATGTCCGGGTAGTCCTCGGCGAGCTCCATCTGGAGCATCGCCTCCTGGCCGATGACGGTCTGGTGGGCGCACACGTGGTTGAGCGAGCTGCCGCGGGTGTAGCCCAGGTCGGGGTTGGCGTAGGCGACCTCCAGGGCCTCGGACTTGGCGATGCCGAGGCTGCCGGGGTGGTCGGGGTCCTCGGCCAGCACGGCCCGTCCGGCCGCGGTCAGCGGGCTGGGGCTGGAGTTGCAGACCGCGCCGTACGCCTCCATGAGGGCTCGGCGGTACGGCTTCTGCCGGTAGCTGACGCCCACCATGAACACCTGCGCGCTCAGCCCGAACATGGCCGCGGCCGAGGCGATCGAGCTGCCCCACTGGCCCGCGCCGGTCTCGGTGACCAGCCCCGTCTTGCCGATCTGCTTGTTGTAGTACGCCTGCGGCACCGCCGAGTTGGGCTTGAGACTGCCGACCGGCGAGACGCCCTCGTACTTGTAGTAGATGCGGGCGGGGGTGTCCAGGGCGCGTTCGAGGCGGCGCGCCCGGTAGAGCGGGGTGGGCCGCCACTGGCGGTAGATGTCGCGCACCGGGCCGGGGATCTCGAACTCCGGCTCGGTGCTGAGCTCCTGGTCCACCAGGGGCTCGGCGATCGTCCTGCACAGCTCGGCCCGGGTGATGGCCGCGCCGGTGGCCGGGTCGAGGATGGGGGCCGGCTCGCCGAAGTCCGCGGCGATGTTCAGCCACGTGTACGGGATGTCGTCCTCGTTCAGGGTGTATTTGACGGTCTCGTTCAACGGATACCTCTCATCAGGACTTCGTCGAGGGATGTCAGACGCCCGCTTCCGCGGTCAGCGAGCCCTTCACGGTCTGGTCCCGGCCGCCCAGCAGCCCGGGGTGGGACGTCCTGAAGCCCTCCAGGACGAGCTCGTAGGGGAAGTCGTCGAACTCGCCGTGCCAGTGCAGGAACTCCATGTGCCGCCGGCCTGACTCGTCGTGCGGGTGGTAGACGCTGTCGGCGGTGCCGTCGAACTCCAGGGGCTTCAGGCGGTACAACCGGCACAACATCTTGTTGAACACGGGGGTGGCCTTCACCCAGCGGCCTGCGAGCTGGACGGAGACCAGGCCGTGGAAGCGGAACACGTCGCCGCCGACGAGCTCCTTGAGCCGTCCGGAGGCCAGGTGGTTGCGCACGTCGGCGAACACCAGCCGGGACGGGATGCCGAGCGCGCGGGCGGCGGCGGCGTACACCACCGACTTGTGCAGGCAGAAGCCGCTGCCGCGGGCGATGATCGTGCTGGCCCGCAGGCCGTCGCGGGACATGTCGATGTCGTAGACGTCGTACAGGATGGTGTCGCGCACCTTGTAGTACAGGCGTACGGCCTGCTCGGTGGGCGTGGTGGCGCCCTCGACGGCTCCTTCGGCGAACTCGCGCACCACGGGGTGGCCGGCGTCCAGGAACTTCGTCGCGGCCAGGTCAGCGGCCAGGTCAGCGGCCAGGTCAGCGGCCAGGTCAGCGGTCATGTGTGTGACTCCTTGAGGCCGAGCATCCGGGCGATGCGGATCCGTTGCATCTCCGAGGTGCCGGAGTAGATGGTGCCGCCGACCGCGTCCCGGAGCTCCTTCTCCAGCCCGGTCCCGGTCAGGTAGCCGCTGCCGCCGAAGATCTGGATCGCGGCCAGCGCCGACCTGACGTTCGCCTCGCTGGTGACCACCTTGGCGATCGCGATGTCGGTGGCGACGTCCCGGCCGGCGGCGAAGCCGCGCGCGGCGTCGTACAACCAGCGGCGGGCGGTCTCCACGCCGATCTTCATGTCCACGATCTGGCCGGCGACCAGCTGGAACGAGCCGATCGGCCGGCCGAACTGGCGGCGCCGGGAGGCGTGCTCGACGCAGCGGTCCAGCCGGTGCCGCATCGCGCCGGCCTGGACGATGAAGGAGCACAGGATCTCCCACCGCATCACGTGCTCCAGCACGGTGAAGCCCATCCCGGGCCGGCCCACCACGTTGGCGGCCGGGACCCGGCAGTCGCGCAGCGTCAGCTCGCCGAGCGGGGACGTGCGCAACCCCATCTTGGGCACGTCCGGGCCGGTCAGCAGGCCCGGGGTGTCCCGTTCGACCAGGAAGGCGGTCAGGCCGAAGGGGCCCAGGTCGCGGTCGGTCACCGCGTAGACCACGATCAGGTCGGCGACCGGGCCGTTGGTCACGAACACCTTGTCGCCGTCGAGGATCCAGTCGTCGCCGTCGGGTTTGGCGGTCATGCCCATGCCCAGCACGTCGGAGCCGCCCCCGGGGTCGGTGATCGCGTGCGCGGTGATCGTCGTGCCGTCGCAGATGCCGGGCAGGTGGCGGGCCTTCAGCTCGGGGCTGCCGAAGCGTTGCAGCGGGATCCCGGCGCTCACGATCTGCGTGCAGAGCGAGAAGCACAGCCCGCCGTCCCGGCAGCCCTCGCCGAGGCCCTCCAGGACGTACATGGTGCTGAGCAGGTCCAGGCCGCGGCCGCCCCATTCGGGGGAGAACGGCAGGCGCAGCAGCCCGGAGGCGCGCACCTGCTCCCACTTGTGCGCCGGCAGGCCGGCGGTCCGGTCGGCGTCGCGGTCGGCGTCCAGGTGGCCTTCGCCCAGCACCTCGTACCAGTCCGCGAACTCGGCCCTGAGCTCGCGGTGTGTGTCGCTCCACTCGTCCATGGGTGACCAGATCCGTCAGTAGTGGGAGAACTCAGCCTCAGCGAGCTGGTGGCGCTCGTCGCCCTGCAGCGCGGGGGAGAAGACGCAGATCAGCCGCAGGTCCTCGCCCGCGTCGGCGATCAGGTGGTGCGGGTCGTTCTGGTCGAGCGCGTACATGGTGCCCGGCTCCAGGACGTGCTGGCGGCCGTCGGCGTCGATCACGGCCCCGCGCCCGCTGATGCAGTAGCACGCCTCCAGGTGCTTGCGGTACTGGAGGGGGGAGCTGGTGCCGGCCCAGACGATCGTGTCGGTGAGCGAGTAGCCCATGCCGTCGCGCTCGACCAGGAAGCGGTGGCTCAGGCCGTTCCCCCACTCGACCGGCGTCACGTCAGAGATCTTGCGGATGATCATTGCAGTGTCCGTTCTGCTGGTGCTGATAATGCTTTTCCGACGAATTCACGAATGGCGGCCACGGTCCGGAAGTTCTCCGGGGCGATGTCCAGCTCGTCCACCGGGACGTCGAACCGGTCCTTGATCCAGCCGATGAGCTTCAACAGGCCCAGACTGCTGATGACCCCGTTGCGGAAAAGGTCGTAGTCCGCCTCGAGTTCGTCGGGCGGAGTATCGGGAAGATACTCGGTCACCACGAATTCTTTAATCTGGTGTGTGATGTCCACGAAAGGCAGCATCACACGCGCGCGCACGCGGACGCATCTCCGAGAATGCGCGTGCCCGCAATAGGCTTTTGCGTGTCAGCCGATGCGCTTTCTGTCCACCTTTCCGGTCGAGGTGCGCGGGAACGGCTGCTCGACCAGCCTGATGGCGGACGGGATCGCGGCCCGCGGCAGCCGCATCGCGCAGTGCGTGCGCAGGCGCAGCCCCGACAGCCGCCCCGGCCCCGTCCCGCGGACGAACGCGGTGAGCCGCGTCTCGGCGCCGTCCACGGCCGGGACGACGGCCGCCTCCAGGACGTCGTCGTGCTCCAGCAGCACCCGCTCGATCTGCTCCAGGTTCACCCGGATGCCGCGCACCTTGAGCTGGAAGTCGTCCCGGCCGACGAGGAACAGCCGGCCGGCGGCGTCCCGGCGGACCAGGTCGCCGGTGCGGAAGAAGCGGCGGCCGTCCGGCCCGGTCACGAACCTGCCGGTGGCCGCCGCCGGGTCGGGGGTCACGTACCCCTCGGTCTGGAAGGGCGTCCAGACCAGGAGCTCGGTGCCGCCGTCGTCCGGCGGGACGGGGGCCAGATCAGGCCCGAAGGCCACGACGACGCCGGGCAGCGGGCGGCCGATCGGCAGCGGGGCGGGCCCGGCCGCCTCGGCGGCGTCGAACTCGTGCCAGAAGCTGTCGTTGGTCTCGGTGCAGCCGTAGACGTTGTGCAGCCGGGCGCGCGGGAACCGGCGCGGCAGGCCGGCGCGCAGCAGGACCGGCGCGTGGTCGCCGGTGACGATGACGTGCCGCACGCCGGGGAAGACGCCCTCCTCCAGCAGCTGGTACAGCATGGGCACGCCCTGGACGACGGTGACCCCGCAGGCGGCGAAGAAGTCGCAGACGTAGCGGGGGTTGGCGGCCAGCGCCGGGTCGACCAGGGCGACGCAGCCGCCGTGCCGCAGGGTGGCCCACACGTCCAGCAGGCACAGGTCGAAGTTGAGCGGCGCGTAGTTGAACACCACCTCGCCGGGGCCGAGGCCGAACGCGTCGCCGGCCCATTCGGTGAACCGCGCCACCGCGCCCGCCGACAGCGGGACGATCTTCGGGGTGCCGGTCGAGCCGGACGTGGTCAGCATGAACGCGGTGTCCTGACCGGCGACCGCCACCGGCTCGGGGACCTCCGGCCCGCCGGGGTGCTCACCGTCGGGCCCGCCGATCACGGCGGTGACCACGTCGGGGTGTTCGGCGGCGTCCTCGGGCGTGGCGGCCAGCACCTCGACGCAGCCCGCCCGCGCGCACAACTCGCCGAGCGCGACCGTGCCGAGGTCGATCGGCGGCAGCAGCAGCGGACGCCCGGCCGCCAGGCAGCCGAGCACGAGCGCGACCGCCTGCGGCGACTTACGGGCGAGCACCGCCACCGGGCCCGCTGGAAATGCGTTCAGTTCTTTCTGGGCCCGTCCGGCCATGGTGGCCAGTTCGGCGTAGCTGACTTTTTCCGTCCTGGTGCGCAGCGCCGGTGCCGATGGTTCTCTCTCGGCGTGCGCGATGAAATCGCGGAGCAGTTCTGTGGTCATCGGAAGGTCACCCATCGATTTCTTGGTTACCGGATACCAATGATTTTGTTCGATGTGCGACCGCGGAATCGGGAATGCGGGTTTCAGCTAATTGCCCGGGTCCGGCAGCTTCCTGCAACGCCTCGACCACGAGAACGGGTCAGGACCGTACTTCCAGTTCTTCGGCCCGCTCCGGCGGGCCGGCCGCCGGGGCGGGCGGCTCCTCCTCGGCGCGGGTGGCCAGCACGCAGCCGCCCAGGATCAGCGCGAACGAGACGACGATCAGGGCGGTCAGCGGCTCGTCCAGGATCAGCACCCCGGCGACGATCGCCACCGCCGGGTTCATGTACGTCGACACCAGCGCCCGCGACGGCCCGGCCTCCTTGATCAGCTCCACGAACACCACGAACGCCAGCCCGGTGCAGACCACGCCGAGGCCGCCCAGCGCCGCCAGTACCTGCCAGCTGGGCATGGCGGACGGCCAGGTCCAGATCGCGGCGGGCGTGTAGACCAGCGCGGCCAGGGTGAGGCAGGCGGCGGTCAGCGGGATGGTGGGCAGGTCCCGCAGGTACCGGTCGGCGACGAGCGGGGCGATCGAGTAGCAGAGCGCGGTCAGCAGCACCTCGCCCATCGCCCAGGCGTCCCCGCCGCCCAGGTGCGGCCCGGCCAGCACGGCGACGCCGGCCAGGCCGATCACCAGCCCGGTCCAGCGGGCCCTGCCGAGCCGTTCGCTGCCGCCGCTCAGGCGGGCCAGCGCCACGCCGAGGATGGGGGCCGCGGCGATCAGCAGGCCGCTGGTCGAGCTGGTCAGCCGCCGTTCGGCGTCCGACAGCAGCCACCAGGGCGCCAGGATCTCCAGGCAGGCGAACGCGAAGACCGGCCGCCAGTACCGCCGGACCATCGCCAGCTGCCCGCCGCGGATCGCCAGCGGCAGCAGCAGCGCGGCGCCGATCGCGGTGCGCGCGAAGACCAGCACGGGCACCGGCACGCCGCCGACCGCGACCTTGATGAGGAGGTAGGGGATGCCCCAGATCACGGACATCAGGGCGAACAGCACCCAGCCACGGCGGCTCACATGCGTCTCCTTGGGGTCGAGATGGACGGCCTGCTCATGAAATGTCTGCTCATGTACGGTCTGCCTGCTCATGGACGGTCTGCTCAGGCGGAGGGCGGGGGAGCAGCCGGAGGGGCGGGAGCGGCGCCGGGGATGCGGGCCGGCGGCCTGCGGAAGACCGACGGCGAATCCATGAAAATCCTCCAGCCTATTCGCTGCCGCGCGACAATTCCCGCACGAAAGCAATTCTTCCCGAGAATCGCACGGCGTCCGTGTCGCGGCTTCTTTCAACGTGCTCTTTCAGTGGACAATCGGCTCGGCGCCAAGGGATGCTGGACGCGCGACCGGAGTGCCGCCGATCGGTGTCCTCGCAGGTCAGTCGCTCGCAGGTCGGTCGCTCGCAAGTCAGTCGCGAAATCACCGGCCCTCGCCGGACGGCGCCGGGCCGTTGGTCCCGCCACGCCAAGCCGTGCACTGTCACCCTGAAACGGAGGGAAACCACCCATGACCGATAAATCCCCCAATCCCGCGCTCCGGCAGCTCGACGTGCTCATCGGCACCTGGCGGGTCAGCAACGTCGAGGACGGCAAGGCGACCGACGCCGGCACCGTGCGCTTCGAATGGCTGGAGGGCGGCAACTTCCTCGTCCAGCACGTCGACCTGGCCGACACGAAGGCCGTGGAGTACATCGGCTACGACGAGGAGAGCAAGACCCTCAAGTCGCACCTGTTCGGCCAGTCCGCCGAGATCCTCAAGTACACCTGGGAGGTCAGCGGCGACACGCTGACCATCTGGTACGGCGACCAGGGCTCGCCCGCCCGCTTCGTCGGCAAGTTCAGCGAGGACGGCAACACCAACACCGGCGCCTGGGAGTGGCCCGGCGGCGGCTACCAGTCCACGATGACCCGGGTCTGACCCCGTTCGGCGCGCCGGCCCGGCGGCGAGGTCGCCGGGCTGCGGCCGGACGCGATCTGGCAGAACCTTGTCAAGGATGACCGAAAAGTCCGTAAGATACGGGCCCTAATGGTACGGATGTGACTTGGGGGCCCTGACGTGACGCTGCTGTCCCGGCGAAATCTTCTCAAATCCGGCGCGATCGCTGTTCCTGCCGCGATCCTCGCACCCGGCACGGCGGCCCAGGCGGCTCGGGCGGCGCGGCCCATGCCCGGGGTCGAGATGTCGGGCGTCGCGCCCGCCTCGCTGGCCGGTTTCGACAACCTGTTGAAGAAGTTCGTGCTGGACCGGCGGATCACCGCCGCGCAGCTCGCCATCATGAAGAGCGGCAAGATCGTGCTGGCCCGGGGCTACCGCTACAACGACTTCTCCCGGGCGCTGCCCGCCGTCTCGCCGACGTCGTTGTTCCGGATCGCCAGCCTGAGCAAGAACATCACCTCCGCCGCGATCATGCGGCTGGTGCAGGACGGCAAGCTCAGCCTGTCGGCCAACGTCACCCAGCTCCTCGGGCTCACCCCGCTCGACGAGCGCATGGGCCAGGTCACCGTGCTGCGCCTCATGCAGCACCTCGGCGGCTGGGACCGCGGCGTCTCCAAGGACCCGCTCTGGCTGGACCACACCATCTCCGCCGCGCTCGACGTGCCGCTGCCGATCAGCCACGCCGACATCGTCAAGTACGCCACCGCCCGGCGGCTCGACTTCGACCCCGGCAGCAAGATGGTCTACAGCAACTACGGCTACCTGCTGCTGGGCCGGGTGATCGAGAAGGTCTCCGGCATGTCGTACGAGTCGTACGTCACGACCAAGCTGCTCCAGCCGCTCGGCATCACCCGCATGCGGCTCGGTCGCAGCCTGCGGAGCGAGGCCGCGCCCGGCGAGGTCGCCTACGAGTCGCAGTACACCAACAAGTCGGTGGTGGACGCCTCCGGCGCCGTCGTCCCCTACCAGTACGGCGGCTTCAACATGCCCAACCAGGACGCCAACGGCGGCTGGCTCGCCTCCGCCGTCGACCTGGTCCGCTGGACCCTCGCCTTCGACCGGCCCGGCACGGTGCTGAGCTCGGCCTCGATCGCCAAGCTGGTCGCCAAGCCGGAGATCGGCGTCAACCAGTACGGATCCTGGTACGGCGGCGGCTGGTGGGTGCGCCAGGTCACCGGCCACCTCAACACCTGGCACGACGGCTCGATGCCCGGCACGTACTCCTACCTGGCCCGCCTGCAGAACGGCTTCAGCTACGCGGTCGTGTTCAACCGCAGGGAGGAGACCGGGTCGCTCGACTTCGACGCGCTCGACGACGACATGAACAAGGTCACCGTCTCCTCCTGGCCCACGACGGACCTGACCTCCCGCTACTTCTGAGGACGCCGCGAGGGCAGGGAAACCCCTACGGCTGAGCACATCGCGAGCTTCAGGTGCTCATTTCACCGACTGGAGCTCCTTCAGGTAGTCCTTCAGCGGCTTGAGACCCACCTCCGCGCGCCGTTCGTCGACCCGCGCCTCGTCCTCGATCGGGGTGCGGGGCCGCCATCGGCCCTCGGGAGTGGTCTCCCACTGCGTCCCGTACACCTGGGGCTTCTTCTCCGCCACCCGCACCCGGTCCACCAGGTAGGCCAGGTCGGACGGGTCGGCGTCGCCGTCGTCCACCGCCCGCCGCATCATCTCCAGGCCCCGGCGCTGGAAGGCCAGGTCGCGGTCGGCGTGCTGGACGAGCGCCCAGGCCGCCTGCGCGCCGTCCTTGCCGACCAGTTCGTACCCCGGCCAGCCGTAGGCGTCGAGGATCTGCCGCATACGCTCGATCATCCCTCCGTCCGTCCCGGGACGCGAGGGATGGCCGCTCACATCCGGATACGCGCGTAGGCGTGCAGCGCGTCCTACATCCGGGTGCGTGCGTACGCCTGCAGCGCGTCGCGGACGAACCTCGCCCCGGCGGCGTCGTCGTACATGGCGGCGAAGCGGGGGTCGTCGACGTACATGTCGCCGAGGCAGCTCACCATCTCGATCGAACGCTCCCGGTCGCCCTCGGCCGTCGGCGTGCCCGGGATCTGGCTCAGCCACCGCACGTGCCGGGCGGCCAGCGACTGGGCGCGGTCGGAGGTGGGCGAGGCCCCGGCCTGCGCTGCGGCGACCCACGCGGCGACCAGGTCCTCGGCCGCCCGCTTCCAGGCCCGCTGCTGGTCGAGCGTCTTGCCGTGCCACCAGTCGTTGCTCACCTGGAACGCGCGCTCGCCCCAGCGTGCGATCACGTCGTCCTTGTAGTGGTCGTTGAAGCCGGCCAGCATGACGTCCATCCGCGGTTCCGCCCCCGCCAGCAGGGCGTCCAGCGTGTGTCGCACGGACCTGATCTGCCGGTCGATGCGATCGCGCTCCTCCTCCAGCGCGGCGATGTGGGCACGCAGCCCGTCGGCCGCGTCCACCTCCTCGGCCAGCACCTCGGCGATGGCCGGCAGACCCATGCCGAGCCGGCGCAGGAGCAGGATCCGCTGCAGCCGCAGGACCGCGGCGGAGTCGTAGCGGCGGTGACCGTTCGCGCCCACGCGGGACGGGGTCAGGAGCCCGACGCTGTCGTAGTGCCGCAGGGTGCGGCTGCTGACGCCGGCCCTGGCCGCCAGCTCCTGGATCGTCCACTCCATCGTTCCAGTGTCACCCGCGGCGGAGCGTGGTCGCGATGATCTCCGCGCTGTCGGCGTGCAGGGCCTGCGCCGCCGTCTGGCCCGTCGCCGCCAGGTAGGCGTCGACCAGCCGGTTGCCCGCGGCGTACCCGGCGCCCATCGGCAGGCCCACCGGGGTGACGCCGAGGTGCTCGGCCCCGGGGTCGCCGTGCACCCAGGCGGTGAAGTTCTCCATGCCCGTCACGTCGAGGCCGGTGAGCACCTTGGCGAAGACCGCGTCGTCGTGCAGGTGCGGCACGCCGATGCGGGCATAGCCGAGCTCGTCGCCGTAGAGCTGGCGGGCGAAGGCGTCGGCCAGGCCCTCGCCGACGATGTGCTCGCCGACCGTGACGGTCATCGGGTCCCACACCACTCCGCCCGGGCTCCATCGCAGGTTGTGGTGGAGCTCGTGCACGGCGGTGGCCTCCAGCCGCTCCACGTTCTCGGGGAAGGGCCACAACGTGATGGCGATGTTGCCCGAGATGCCGCCGAACCCGGTCAGCCCCTTGCAGGGCCCCATGAAATGCTCGTCAGCCGGGTCGCCGAGCACGAACAGCACGGTGATGTCCGGCACCTCCAGCCCCGGCGTCGCCTCCAGCAGCACGGCGAGAGCGTCGTCGAGCGCGCGCTGCATCCGCTCCCAGGCGCCGGCCGCCTCCAGGGTGTCCAGCGCGTCGAGGCAACGCTCCTCGTCCCGGTCGATGGGGAACCCGGACGTCTGGAGATGCACGGACACCAGATCGACCTCGCCCGGGTAGTAGCGGTACATGCCGGCGTTGGGCTCCAGCATCGAACGCAGCAGGCCGGGCCGGTCCGCCATCGGGGCCAGCAGGATCCGCCGCATGGCGGAGCAGGTGTCAAGAACGGTGATCGACATGGCCCCGATGCTAAAAGTTGACGCAACGTCAACGTCAAACCAGCGCGATCCGGCTTTCGCGACTGCTCAGAAGGGGAGTCGGGCATTACTGCTGATCCTTGGGAGCCAAACGGGGAGCCACTGGCTCTACCTGGCCTGCGGCTTGAAGATCTTGTCCATCACGACCGCGACGAAATTGCCGCCGCCCGCGCGGGGATGGTCGCGAGGCGCGGGGGCAGGCAAGGGAACGTTCTGAGGCGCTTGCATCATGGCCAGAATCGCCAAGTGACGCCGGTCGGGGGCCGCGGAGGCGACGTCGTCGCGCCCCCGGCCTCCACCTCGAAGGAGAACGCATGGATCATGACACCGATCTGTGGAATCGGCTCGCCGCGCACGGCATCGACTTCGAGACCCCCTTCCGCGGCGTCTGGTGCGAAAGGCTCACCGTCGAGCAGGCGGCGCACCGGCTGGGCGCCGACCCGGACACCGCCCGGCCCGGCGTCATCCGGGAGATCGTGACGGGCGAGTATCGCGGTCAAGAGGGCGGAGTCGTCTGGATCGGCGATTACGCCCCCGGCTGGATCCTGGCGATCCAGCTCGACGGGAACCGGCTCTGGGAGTGGGACGCCTGGGCGCGGCTCTCCGGCGAGAAGGGCAGACTGCTCAGCCTCGGCTGGCCACTGCACGACCTCGATGGTGTGGAAGACCTCCAGTACCTGGTCGGCGGGGAACTAGTCACCTCCCTGGTCGTCGGCGATCCCGAGGAGCGGGACGGTAGCGATCCCGACGCGCTCGACGACTACCTCGACGGCCTGTCCTTCTTCGGCGACACCGCGTACGCGGAGGTCACCTCGGCCCTGCGCCTCATCGGCCGGATCACCGGCAGGGAGATCGACGACGCGTGGCTCGGCGGCACGCACACCCGCTATGCCATCAGGGAGAGCTCCGGCTAAGTGCACCCCCGCTGGGAGGCGTACCTGATGCGCGCCTTCCCCTCGATCCAGGCCCACCAGGAGCAGGAGGAGGCCGCGCCCGCGCGGGGATGGCTCCGAGGCGCGGGGGCAGGCAAGGGAGAGTTCTGAGGCGCTCGCATCATGGCTGCCCTTGTGCATGCTCCGGCCAACGAATCGGCCGCAGAGCAGTGGCGGACGAATCGCCAGCTCGTTCAGGTCCTCGGACACGCTGGGGACGGGCAACGGACAGCGGTTCGGGAGCCAGGGGAGGGAGCCAAGCCCGCCGACCAAGACCGACATCACGAGACCGGCAGTGACGATGAGCAGGTGGAAGGCTCCCCGTTCGACTCCTTCGGACCATGTCGCCCCCTTTTCCCCTGCCGCAACGTCAACGTCGAACCGAGTTTTGCCGCGTGGCGGAATCCGGCCAGACTGGGCCGGACAGTTCGAAGGAGAACCTGATGGCCAAATACCTGCTGCTCAAGCACTACCGGGGCGCGCCGGCGGCGGTCAACGACGTGCCGATGGGCCAGTGGACGCCGGAGGAGGTCGCGGCCCACGTCCAGTACATGCGGGACTTCGCCGCCCGGCTGCAGGAGAGCGGTGAGTTCGTCGACAGTCAGGGGCTCTCGCCCGAGGGCACGTTCGTCCGCTACGACGGCGAGGGGCGGCCGCCGGTCACCGACGGCCCGTTCGCCGAGACCAAGGACCTGATCGCCGGGTGGATGGTGATCGACGTCGCGAGCTACGAACGGGCGCTGCAGCTGGCCGGTGAGCTGTCCGCGGCTCCGGGCGCGGGCGGCGAGCCGATCCACGAGTGGCTGGAGGTGCGCCCGTTCCTGCCCGGTACGCATCTGGTGGACGAGTGAACGAGTCGTTTCCTGGCCGGGACGCATCTGGTGGACGAGTGGACGAGGCGCTGCTGCGGGAGCTGGTGCCCGCGGTGATCGGTGTCGTCGTCCGCCGCGGCGCGGACTTCGCGGCGGCCGAGGACGCCGTCCAGGACGCCCTGACCGAGGCCGTGCGCGTGTGGCCGGACGACCCGCCCCGCGACCCCAAGGGCTGGCTGGTCACCGTGGCCTGGCGCAAGTTCCTCGACGCCGCCCGCGCCGACGCCTCCCGGCGGCACCGCGAGACCCGCGTCGACAGCGAGCCCGCGCCGGCCCCCGGGGAGGCGGTGGACGACACGCTCCAGCTGTACTTCCTGTGCGCGCACCCGTCCCTGACGCCGGCCTCGGCCGTCGCGCTCACGCTGCGCGCGGTCGGCGGGCTGACCACGCGTCAGATCGCGCAGGCGTACCTGGTGCCGGAGGCGACCATGGCGCAGCGGATCAGCCGGGCCAAGCGCACCGTCTCCGGCGTGCGGTTCAACCAGCCCGGCGACGTCGCGACCGTGCTGCGCGTGCTGTACCTGGTCTTCAACGAGGGCTACTCCGGCGACGTCGACCTCGCCGCCGAGGCAATCCGGCTGACCCGGCTGCTCGCGGCGAAGATCAAGCACGAGGAGGTCGCGGGCCTGCTCGCCCTCATGCTGCTGCACCACGCCCGGCGTCCGGCCCGCACCGCTCCCGACGGGAGCCTCGTGCCCCTCGCCGAGCAGGACCGCGGCCTGTGGGACACCCGCCTGATCGCCGAGGGCGTCGACGTGCTCCAGGCGGCCCTCGCCCGCGAGCGGGTGGGCGAGTTCCAGGCCCAGGCCGCCATCGCCGCGCTGCACGCCGACGCCCCGACGGCCGGGGAGACCGACTGGGCGCAGATCGTCGAGTGGTACGACGAGCTGGTGCGCCTCACCGGCAGCCCGGTGGCCCGCCTCAACCGGGCCGTCGCCGTCGGCGAGGCCGACGGCCCGCACGCCGGGCTGGCCGCCCTGGCCGAGCTCGACCCGGCCCTGCCCCGCCACGCCGCCGTCGCGGCCTACCTGCACGAACGCGCCGGGGACCCGGACACCGCGGCACGGCTCTACACCGAGGCCGCCCGATCGGCGCCCACTCTCCCCGAACGCGACCATCTCACCCGTCAGGCGGCCCGGCTGGGCGGGGCGTGAAGGTCCGGGCCTGACGTCGTCCGGCTGCGCGGGGCGTGAGGGGCTGGGCCTGACGTCGTCCGGTTGCGCGGGGCGTGAAGGTCCGGGCCTGGGGTCGTCCGGCTTCGGGCTGCCGGATCCTCAGCCTCCGGTGACGACGAGCACCAGCCCCGACGCGACCAGCCCCACCTCGACCACCACCACGAACGCGCCGGCGGGCAGCCGATCGACGATCTTCTTGCCCGTCCAGGCCCCGGCCGCGCTCGCCGGCGCCAGCGCCAGCCCGGTGGCGACGCCGGACGTGGTGAGCACGGCGGCCGCGCCGAAGACGACCAGCTTGGTCAGGTGCATCACCACCGCCGCCGCGGCCTCCGTGCCGATGTAGGCGCCGCGCAGCAGGCCGCGGGCCAGGAAGAACGGCGCGACCATCGGCCCCATGGAGCCGACCAGCGCCGAACCGAACCCGGACACGGCTCCGACGGCCGCGAACGCCGCGTCGTCCAGCCGGACGCCATGCGGCCGCCTGCGTCGCCAGACCACCATGACCAGCAGGAACACTCCGATGACCCGGGTCAGCGCGGCCAGCGGGGCGGCGGCGAACACCAGCGCGCCGGCCGCTGCGGCGGGCACCGCCCCCGCCGCGAAAACGCCCACCAGACGGCGGTCGACCTCGTCCCGGTTGAACCACACCCGGCTGCCGTTGCCGGCGAGCTGCGCGACGGTCAGCACCGCGACCGCGTCCCGGGTGCCGAGGACCGCGACGAACACCGGCAGCAGCAGCACCCCGCCGCCGAACCCGGCCACCGCCGACAGCGTCGCGGTGGCAAACGTCGCCGCCACCATGACGACCACGACCAGGACGGTGTTCACGCCCCTCACCTCTCTCCGGGGATGCGCGGCCTGTCATTCACCGGGCGCGGAGCAGCAGGAGCAGCCGGGGGCGGGTCCGTCCGCCTGCTCCTCAGGGCCGGTCGGGACGGCGCAACAGGCGTCGCCGCGCCAGGCTTCGCGGCCTTCCTTGACCGCGACGGCCGCGATCACCAGCGCGGCGACCGGGTCGGCCCAGGACCAGCCGAACAGGCTGTTGAGCGCCAGCCCCACCAGCAGCACGCCGGACAGGTAGGTGCACAGCAGGGTCTGCTTGGAGTCGGCCACCGCGGAGGCGGAGCCGAGCTCGCGTCCCGCACGGCGCTGCGCACGGGACAGGAACGGCATGATCACCAGCGACGACGCCGCAAGGATCAGTCCGGGCGTCGAATGCTCGGCCTCGCCCACCCCCAGCAGCGTGCGGACGGCGTCGAAGGTGACGTAGGCGGCCAGCGCGAAGAAGGAGATCGCGATGACGCGCAGTGCGGTCCGCTCCCGCCTTTCATGGTCGGCCGCGGAGAACTGCCAGGCCACCGCGGCGGCCGAGGCGACCTCCACCACCGAGTCCAGGCCGAACCCGACCAGCGCGGCGGAGGAGGCCCGGGTGCCGGCGGTGACGGCCACCACCGCCTCGATCACGTTGTAGGTGATGGTGGCCGCGACCAGCAGGCGGATGCGGCGCCGCAGGGCCGTCCGGCGCGCCGGGGTGGTGACGTGGGCGGTGGTCACGACACCGGCTCCTCTGCGACCCCGGCGGGGGTAGGACGCAGCGTCACGGCGTGCCCGGTGGCGGCCAGCAGCTGCTCGGCGGAGGCGAGCAGGTCCATCAGCTCGGGACGGGTCAGGGAGTAGAACGACTGGCGGCCCTCGGCGCGGTAGTCGATCAGGCCGCAGTCGCGCAGGCAGGCCAGATGCTTGGACACCGTGGACTGGGCCAGGCCGAGCTGGGTGGTCAGGTCGACCACGCGGGCCTCGCCGCGGGCCAGGCGCTGGACGATGCGCAGCCGGGTCTCGTCGGCCAGGGAGTGGAACAGCGCGGCCGCGGGGGAGATGCCGGCGGCGATGTCGGCACTGACGCAACGGCCGCCTTCAGGATCAATCGCCATACGGCGATGTTAGCCCGAATCCGGCATCTATGGTGAAACGCGGTGCTCGCCCGGCGCCTTTCGGTGTCTGTTGGAAAGTGTTCGTCGGACGTCTTTCGGGGTGGAGCGGGCGTCTGGGAGGCTCGCCTCTGTGAGTGAACCAGGGCGCCGGGGCCGCCCCGCCACCGATGAGCGCGAGACCGTCACGATCCTTCGGGTGCTCGGGACGACCGGCATCGCGGCGGGGCTGGCCTCGGCCGCGTTCATGCTGCTGCAGTGGTCGAGCCCGCCGCTGACCTGGCTGGCGTTCCTGCTCGTCGTCGCGCTGGTCGGGGTCGGCCTGCGCGTCGAGGCGGCGATCCTGGCGCGTTCTGCCCGCTGACCCGGCGCCCGTGCCGCCCGGCCTGCCTCCCGGCCGGTCGGCCGGGAGGCTTTCAGCGGGACGGTCGGCGGGCTCGCGCGGGTCAGCGTTCGCAGACGACTCCGTCGCCGTCGCGGTCCTGGTACCAGGCGTACTCGGGGTCGACGCCGCGGCGGTACGGGCCGTAGCCGGCGGCGTTCGCCTCGGCGCAGGTGCGGAAGCGCGGGTCGGTGCCGGAGGGCGGGGGCGGCGTGGAGGACGGGGTCGGCTTCGGGGTCGGGGTCGGCGTGGAGGTGGACGTGTCGCACCTGCCGGACCAGATCCGCAACTTATCCGCCTTGGCCTTGGCCTGCTCCGCGCGGAAGAGGCTCTTGTAGGTGTCGTCCGGCTTGGATAAGACGGCCTTGCCGTAGCCGTAACGGATCAGGTTGCGGTTGACGTGCACGCCCTTGGCGTTCCACACGTGCGAGGGCGGGCGGCCCGGCGTCTTGGCGGTGAGGAGGTGGGCCGTCGTGCCGGGTGGCAGGAGCGCCGCCGTGCGGGCGGTCGCCGCCCTGGACCAGCATCGTCCGCGCTCGGGCGTGTCCACGCCGAGCAGCTGCACGCGGATCTTCGTGGTGCCGCGCACGACGTCGACGGTGTCGCCGTCCACGATCTTGACGACCCGGGCCGCGACCGTGCCCTTGGGGACGGCGGCCGCCTCGGCCGGCGTGCTCAGGGCGACGGTGAGGGGCAGCAGGGCGGCGGCCGTGGCGGTGACGATCCTGACCGTGCTCGCGTTCGTAGGCATGGCGTGACTCCAGGGACGGATGGTCCGGACGTGAGGAGACGCGCCGACGGAGACAGGGGTGTACCGCCGGAAGGGCACGGTTATGTCACTCCTGGTCGAGGTGCGGCGACGCTGCGCTTAGGGTTTGACTGGTCGCCGGCCCCCTCGGGGTGGCCGACGTCCGAGGTCAGAGGCTTGTGCGGCCCTCCTCGGCCTGCCTCGCGCGGACGGTTGCGCGGGCGGGGCCGGGCGGGTTGTCAGAGGCGGGCCGGCGCCGGAGCCGCGATATGCTCGTACTGGTGTTCGATAAGCTGCCTGCCTCTGGGGGAGTGTCGTGGTTGTCGCCAAGGAAGCCGCATGGGTGGGCTTGAGCTGGGATGACTGGTCCGATCTGAGCGAGATCCGCGCCCGCCTCGACGCCGGCGCCGATCCGCATGCCGACCTGTGGCACGAGGGGCCGCCCCTCCACCTCGCGGCCGAGTACGGCTCGCCCGGGGTGGTCGCCGAGCTGGCCCGCCGGGTCGGCGACGTCGACGCCGCGTACGAAGGGCACAGCGCGCTCTGGCGGGCCGTGTTCGCCCAGCAGAGGGACAACGCGCTCGCCCTGGTCGCCGCAGGGGCCGATCCGTGGCGGCCGATGACGGGCGGCTGGTCGCCGGGGCGGCTCAGCCTGGCCGGTCCCAACCCGGGTCTGTTCTTCCCCTTCCCGCGCGACAGGCCCACGTTGTCGGAGGCGGAGAACGCCGCCGTCGTGGAGGCCGAGCGGCTGATCGAGGCCCTGGGCGACTTCGAGTACGACGGGCTGGGGCTGGTGTGCGTCGCGGGCGTCACCGCGGCGGAGGCCGCGCGGCGGCTCGGGGCGACGGTGGCCGAGGGAGCCGGGATCGACGGGGTGCTCGACGAGCCGTACCCGGGCGAGGGCGACGGTCTGGTGGGAGCCACCGACGTGCCGGGCGGATGCGTGCTCAGCCGGCGCCGGGGCGCCGAGATGACGAGCGCCGACGTGATCAACCGCCTCTCGGCCGGGACCGTCTGCTACGCGATGTACGCCGACCCGAAGGGCGGCAACCAGGGCTACAGCTCGCGGGACGGGGTCGTCGAGGAATGGGACGCCCAACCGGGCGGCGGCTGGGTGTCGCCGGACAGCTCGGCGGGCGAGGTGCTGAACGCCTTTCTCTACCAGGGGGAGGGGGTGGCGTACTGCTGCGCGTACACGGGGCTGCGGCTCACCGACGCCCGGCCCGTCCTGGGGCCGCCCGACATCTGGCTGCACCTCCCGCCTCGCGGCTGACGCCGGTCGGCCGGTACGTGTTGCTCCGGAGTCAGGGCCGGGCGGCCGAGGCCGCGCCCAGCACGGCTCCGTGTGAGCCCAGGGTCGAAAGCCGGACGGGGACGGACCCGAGGCCGCGGGGCGCATACCGGCGGATCGTCTCGATCAGGGGGACGGTCAGGAGCTCGCCGAGGCCGGTGACGCCGCCGCCCAGGACGATCACGTCCGGGTCCAGGAGGGTGGCGGCGGAGGCGATCGATCGGCCGAGGATGACGGCGGCCTCGCGGATCACCTCGCGGGCCAAGGGGTCGGCGTTCTCCGGCCCAGCCTGCTGACCGGCGGCTCCGAGGGGGTTCCGCGAGTCGGTGGTTTCGGCCGGGTGTCGCAGGGCGGGGAGCTCGGTGTCGTGTCCCGGTGTGGAGGGGGATCCGAGGGCGGGGGAGCCAGTGTTGTGTCCGGATTTGGGGAGGCATCCGAGGGCGGCGGGCTCGATGTTGTGTCCCGGTGTGGAGGGGGATCCGAGAGTGGGGGATCCGGTGTTGTGTCGGGCTGCGGGGAGGGATCCGAAGTCGGGGGCGGTGCCGCCGCGGGCGTGGTAGGCCGACAGGATCGCCGGGCCCGACGCGTACGCCTCCAGGTGGCCCGTCGCGCCGCAGGGGCACGGGCGGTCGGCGTCGGCGTTCGGGGGCAGGACGGCCGGGGTGTGGCCGAGCGAGCCGGCCATGCCGTTGCGGCCACGCAGGAGTTCGCCGTCACGTACGAGGGCGCCGCCGACGCCGGTGCCGATCGTGAGGACCAGGGCCAGACGGCTCCCTCGGGCCGCGCCGTGGCGGGCCTCGCCGAGAGCCCAGGCGTGCACGTCGTTGAGCACGGTGACGGGCAGGCCGAGCCGTTGGGTGAAGGAGGTAGCCAGGTCGGTGCCCCGCCAGCCGGGCAGGGCGTCGGTGGCGTGCGTGACCACGCCGTTGTCGTCGATCGTCCCGGCGCTGCCGACGCCGCAGGCGATGACGTCCATTCCGGCGGCGCGTGCCTGGGTGAGGCGGTCTTCGGCCAGCTCCAGTGCGGCGGCCAGCACCGATGCGGCACCGCCGTCGGCGGGTGTGGGGACGCGGGCGGGGAGGTGGATCTCCGTCTCGCTCCGAGTGGCCGAGGCCGGGATCAGGGCGGCGGCGGTCTTGGTGCCGCCGATGTCGATGCCGAGCACGACGGGGATGCCGTTCGTGCGGCGTCGCACGGTGGGGGTGCTGGTGGTGTGGCGTCGCACGGTGGGGGCTCTGTTCAGGTGGGTGTGTTCGGCTGACGTGCCTTCTGCGAGGAGTGGCGCGGTGCTGTTCGGGTGGGGGTGTTTGGCTGCGGGGACTTGGGTGGTGCTGTGCGGGGAGGCGGTGCGGGCGGCGGCTGGGGGGCGTGCTGCGGTGGGCATGGGGTCGCCGGTGTGGTGAGGGTGGGCGCGGGGTGGGGTGGGGGTCACCGGCTTGCCCTGGGGGTGGCTGCGGTGAGGTGGCGGGTTAGGGCGAGGGGGTCGGTGATGGCGGCGCCGATCACGACCGACCAGGCGCCTCGGGCGAACGCCTCCGCCACGTGGGCGTCGGTGCGGAGCCGGCCCTCGGCCACCGTACGGACCCCGAGGGCGGCGAGCTGCCCGACCAGGTCGAGGTCGGGCTCGTACGGAACCCCGGGCCGAGGGGCGGACCCGGTCCCAGGACGGGAGGCGGAATCAGCGGCGTCAGCCCTCAGGGGGAGCGCGGGATCGGTGGCGGAGTCGCCGACGGCGGGGGCGGCTGGGGCGGTGTAGGGGGTGTAGCCGGAGAGGGTGGTGGAGATCAGGGCTGCGCCTCGGTTCCAGGCGAGGAGTCCTTCCTCTGCTGTCGAGACGTCGGCCATGACGGGTACGCCCAGTTCCTTCCACACCCGTTCGACCAGGGACGGCAGGTCGCCCGCTGCCGGTTCGGCCTCCGCCGTCACCTCCAAGGCCACCATGTCGGCGCCGGCGCGTACCAGGGATTCGCACAGGGCGAAGGTGGGGGTGATCAGGGGGCGGACGTTGGGGCGGGGGACCTTGGCCAGGCCGATCAGGGGAAGGTCTGTGGCGGCCTTGACCGCGCGGACGTCCTCGGGGCCGTTCACGCGCAGACCGGCCGCGCCGCCGAGTTCGGCGCAGCGGGCGAGGAGCGCGATGGTGTGCGGGTCGCGGAGGGGGTGGCCCTCGGGGGCCTGGCAGCTCACGACCAGGCCGCCTTCGATCGCGGTCACCACATCCATTTGGTACAGCCCAATCTTCCGGCATAGAGAGAAGTTCCACCTCAGTTGCCCGATTGGTATAGCCCAATTACGATCGGAGCGTCAAGAGGAACCCCCTGACCGAGGACGACCACCGTGACGAAGATCGGCCGGCTCACAGACCATCTGCTCACGCTCATCGAGACCGAGCTGAAGCCGGGCGAACGGCTGCCCGCCGAGCGCGATCTCGCCGAGGAGTTCGGGGTCAGCAGGCTGACCGTGCGCCGGGCGGTCGACCGGCTGGAGACGGACCAGCGGGTCTACCGCGTCCAGGGCGCGGGGACGTTCGTCGCGCACCGGAGCATCGCCAAGACGATCGAGCTGACGTCGTTCAGCGAGGACATGCGGGGGCGAGGGCTGGAGCCGGGGTCGCGGCTGCTGGAGGCGGCCGAGGTGCCCGCGGGGGCGCGGGTGGGGCAGGCGCTCGGCATCAGCCCGGCGGACGCGGTCGTGCGGCTGTGCCGGGTGCGTACGGCCAACGGTTCGCCGATGTGCTTGGAGCGTGCCCACGTGCCGGCCGCGTTCGTGCCCGGACTGCTCGACCGGCCGCTCGGCGGGTCGCTGTACGAGGTGCTGGCGGGGGCGTACCGGATCAGGCTGGAGCGGGCCGAGCAGTCGATCAGGGCCACGGTGCTGGAGCCGGAGGAGGCGGAGCTGCTGGAGGCGGCGCCGCTGGCGCCGGCGTTGCTGGTCGAACGGGTGGCCTACGACAGGCGGGGGCGGGCGGTCGAGGCGGCCAAGTCGATCTACCGGGGCGACCGCTACTCGTACGAGATCGCGATCCGGCGGTGAGGGCGGGCCGGGGCGAAGGGGGCTTGCCGGGGGCGATGGGTGGGGTAGACGACAGAAGGACGGGATTGTCCTCAGGGAGGACAGGAGGACGGGATTGTCCTCAGGGAGGACAGGAGGACGGGATTGTCCTCTGGCTGGACAGAAGGGCGGGATTGTCCTCAGGCAGGCTGGCCGGAGTGTCCGGCCATGCCATGCGATGGAGGGGCCGATCGGAGTAGTCGGCCATGCGACGGAGAGGTCGATCGGAGTGTTCGGCCATGCGATGGAGTGACATGTCGAGCCGGCGGCGGGCGGTGCTGCTCGGGCTCGGTTCCGCGGAACTGGTGCTCACCGGAGCCGCCGCCGTGGATCTGTGGCGGCGGCCGCAGCGGGAGATCCACGGCTGGAAGGGCGTCTGGTGGCTGGGCATCCTCGTGCAGCCGTTCGGCCCCATCGCCTACCTGGCGTACGGCAGGCGCAGGGGCCGTAGGCGGTGAAGCCTCGCGTCAGCGGGCGGTGAAACCGCCGTATCCGTTGGCGTTCATGGTCGTGTGCGGACGGAAACCGCCGTATCCGTTGGGGTTCATCCGCGGGTGTCCACCCAGACGCTCACCGTGGTGTGCGGCGTGATCCCGGTGTAGGACGTCTGCCCGGCCGGCACCCACGGGCCCTCGATCGGGATCAGGCCGACCTCGGGCAGGAAGTGACGCTGGATCACGTGGATGCGGTGCTCGCCGGTGCCGCTCGGGCAGTAGCTGGTGGCCCAGCGTTCGGCCTGGTTGAGCTGGTACGTGCAGCCGGTGGGCGCGGCGGAGGCGGCGGGGGCGCCCAGCAGGACCAGGCCCGCGGCCAGGGCGGCGCAGCCGGCGGTCCGTCTTCTCGCGTTCATGCGGGGCTCCTCGGAGGTGTGCGCGCGGCGAGAATTGCTTAGGAAAGTTTCCTAAACATTAGAGCCGGGAAGCCGTACCGTCAACGGTTCACCACCGGTCGTGCACCTGCGGCCGGATCCGCTCGTCGTAGACGGCCCGCACGGCCTCGAGCGTCTCCGCCGGGAGCGGGGGCAGGTCGGCCGCCGCCGCGTTGGAGCGTGCCTGGCCGGGGTTGCGCGCGCCGGGGATGACGACCGAGACGCCGGGCTGGTCGAGGATCCAGCGCAGCGCGAACTGGGCCATGGACGCCCCCTCGGGCACCAGCCCGGCCAGCCGCCGCACCGCCTCCAGGCCGGTGCCGAACTCCACGCCGGAGAAGGTCTCACCGACGTCGAACGACTCGCCGTGCCGGTTGTAGGTGCGGTGGTCGTCGGGGGCGAACACGGTGTGCTCGTCGTAGCGTCCCGACAGCAGGCCGCTGGCCAGCGGGACGCGGGCGATGACGCCCACCCCGGCCGCGCGGGCGGCGGGCAGCACCCGCTCCAGCGGCTTGAGCCGGAACGCGTTGAGGATGATCTGCACGGTCGCCACGCCCGGCCTGGCGATGGCGGTCAGCGCCTCCTCGCAGGTCTCCACGCTGACGCCGTACGCCGCGATCTTCTGCTCGGCGACCAGCGTGTCCAGGGCGTCGAAGACCGCGTCGGAGGAGTACACCGGGGTGGGCGGGCAGTGGAGCTGGACCAGGTCGAGGGTGTCCACGCCGAGGTTGCGCCGGGAGCGCTCGTTCCAGGCGCGGAAGTTGTCCATCACGTAGTTGGCCGGCACCTGCGCCATCCGGCGGCCCATCTTGGTGGCCACGGTGAGCCCGGGATGCGCCTTGGCGAAGCGGCCGACGATCTGCTCGCTGCGGCCGTCGCCGTAGACGTCGGCGGTGTCGACGAACGTGACGCCCGCTCCCACGGCCGCCTCCAGGGTGGCGAACGCCTCGTCCTCGCTCACCTCGCCCCAGTCGGCGCCGAGCTGCCAGGCGCCGAGGCCCACGACGCCGACCTGGCGTCCCGTACGTCCGAGTATGCGGTGTTCCATGCTCTTTGTCCGTTCGTCTGGTTCCTGCGACCAGTGTCCCGGACGAAAGGTACGGGCGTGCCGCGGGGGCACGCCCGTACCGCCGTCAGCGAGGCCGGTAGCTGCACCGCACGCCCGTGTGCACGGTGGCCCGCAGCTCGTCCCCCAGCGCCTGGTCGGCCGACGAGACGCGGGAGATCGCCCGCCTGATCGCCTTGCCCACCGCGATCCGCGCGCGTTCCTCCGTGCCGGTGAACGGCCGCGCCCGCCCGCCGATCCCGGTCGCCGCCGACAGCTCGGCCACCAGCCATTCCCGCTCCAGCCGCAGCGCGGCGGCCCGTTCCAGGTCGTTCATCGCCTCCAGCTCGTCGATGTCGGCCTGCAACTGGGTCAGCCGCTGCCGGTAGGTCTCCCTGGCCAGGTCGTCCAGCACCGGTTGCGCCGAGGCCGGCTCGCTGTCCTGCGCCGGCGCGCCCGCGGCCAGGTCGGCGGCCAGGATCTCGCGCCCCGGGTTGGCGATCAGGGTCGCCAGGTGCTGCATGCCGACGCTGTGCTCGACCACCACCAGCCGCCCGCCGTGCTCGACCTGCCAGTGCCGTCCGTGCCTGCGCAGCCGGAACGCCCCGTGCGCCGCGCCCGCCCTGCCGACCACGGCCGGCAGCACCATGCCGAGCTCCCTGGCCTCCTGCGCGGCGGCGTTCTGGGCGGCCCGCGCCGCTTTGTCCTGCGGCCCGTCGCGCAGCGCGAGCGCCTGGCCGAGCCGCCAGCGCGACAGCGTCGCCGCGGGCCAGTGGCCGAGCGCGAGACTGGCCCGGACGGCCTCCGTCAGGTGCCCGGCGGCGCGGTCCACGTCGCCGGTCGTGAGCGCGGCCATGCCCAGGCTGTGCTGCACCGAGCCGAGACAGAGCACGCCCAGGCTGGCCACCACCGGCAGAGCCGCGAACGGCAGCAGCAGCGCGTACGCCTCGGCGGCGGCGCCGGCGTCCTGGAGCAGGTGGGCGGTCTCGACGACGCAGTACATCGAGAACAGCCACGTGCTCGACCTCGGCAGGTCGGCCAGGTCCCGGCCGCGCAGCCGGGCCAGGTGGCCGGCCGCCGCCCTGCGGTCGCCCGAGGTGGCCGCGGCCAGCGCGAGGCCCGCCAGGTAGGAGTTGTCGATCGGGCTGAGCGTGGGCGAGCTGACCAGGTCGGCCACCGTCGGCAGCAGCTCGGCGATGCGGCCCTGGTACCAGCGGATGGCGGCGATCTGGCCGCCGTACCAGCCGGTGGCGTCCATGTCGCCGGCCTGGACGCCGCGCTCGAAGCAGTCGCCGGCCATCTTCTCCGCCTGCTCGAACCGGCCCGCCCTGATGGCCAGCATCACCCTGATCACGTCGGTCACGAACCCGACGGCCAGGTGGTCGTGCTCGGCCAGCAGGCCGCGCAGCTCCTCCAGGCCGCGTCCGGCGTGCGGGTCGGCCGCCAGGTAGAGGTCGACCGTCCGCCACAGCAGGCCCATCAGCAGGTCGCCCCTGCGCCGGGTGACCGCCGCCTGGCCGATCAGCTCCCTGGCCAGCTCCAGCCGGGCCGGCCCGTGCTCCGGGCCGAGCAGGCAGTGGTGGGCCAGGCTCAGCGCCTCGGCCAGCGCCGCCGGATCGCCCGCGCTCCTGGCCCGCGCGACGAGCCGGAGGATCTCCTCGTGCCCGCCCGCGCCGTAGTCCTCCTCCCCGGTCATCCTGATCCGCAGCCGCAGCGCCAGCGACGAGCACGGATCGATCAGCGACAACGCGTGCCGCTGACGCGCGCGCACCGTCTCCGACTCCGCGCACGTGCGGTGCTCCTGCACCCACACCCCGCCCAGGCCGAGCGCCGCCCTGGCCAGGGCGGGCACGTCGCCGCACGCCTCGGCCTGCCGGTAGGCCGAGTCGAACCAGCGCCTGGCGGTCTGCAGATCCCCGTTCACGTACAAAGCGCGCTCACCGAGCACGAGCGCGAGCCTGATGTCCGGATACGGGGGCAGGCGAACCCCCAGCTCCTCTAAAACGCCCACGGTTTCCGTCCCCATTCGGTCATCCGGGCTGAGCTTCCAGACGGTCCCCCGAATACCGTTCTGCCATAACGACGTGCGGGGGCGGTGGACGGTTCAGCCGAACGCGCTGGCTACCCTGTGCGCATGATTCGCCCCGCCACCCCAGCAGACGTCCCCGCCGTCGTGCGCATGATCCTTGAGCTGGCCACGTACGAGAACGCCGCGCACGAGGTGCGCGTGACCGAGGAGATGCTGCGGACGTCGCTCTTCGGGGAGCGGCCCGCCGTGTTCGCGCACGTGGCCGAGCAGGACGGCGAGCCCGTCGGCTTCACGATCTGGTTCCTGACCTACTCCACCTGGCGCGGCGTGCACGGCATCTACATGGAGGACCTGTACGTGCGCCCCGAGCACCGGGGCGGCGGCCACGGCCGCGCGCTGATGGCGGAACTGGCGAAGATCTGCGCCGAACGCGGCTACCAGCGCCTGGAGTGGTCGGTGCTCGACTGGAACGAGCCGTCCATCGCCTTCTACGACAAGCTCGGCGCCGAGCGGCAGGACGAGTGGCTGAAGTACCGGCTGACCGACGAGCCGCTGGAGCGCCTGTCCCGCTGAGGACGCCGGCGAAGCTGAGGCCGCCGGTGAACAGGTGTGCCGCGCAGGCCGGCCCCCCGGCGTGACCTGCGCGGCCTCCTCGTCAAACTCCGACGTGCGAGCGGGACCGCTGGCCCTGCGTGCTGTCGAACATCTCGGTGCCGCGCTCTTCGAGGTCCTTGTGGGTCTCCTCGATCCGCAGCGCGACGCCGATCGCGAAGAACGTGGGCGCCCACTCGCCGATGAAGATCCCCCACCGGTCGGCCCGGTCGAGGCCCGCGCCCTCCTTGTTCTTGGAGATCATCCAGGAACAGAAGGACAGGCCGATGGACGCCAGCCCCGCGGCGTACATGTGGCCTGACTTGATGCCCATCTGGTGCAGCTTTTTGATCATTATTCCCCCCTTGCCATGAGTGCTGTTACCCCCGGGAAGGCCACGTAACCAGCCAGAACTCCGATCATTACCGGCGTGTTTCGCCGGTGACGCTTGTGCGCGTCCTGTTACCGCGGTGAATCACCCGTAACCGCCGCAGCCTCGCCGGCTGCCGGAACGCGTAACGCGGTCCTCCTACCGTGGTGCTCCCGACGCCGAGCGGAGGAGAGATCGATGGCGCGCTGGATCACCGAGTGGCACCCCGACGACCGGGCCTTCTGGCAGCGGACCGGCAGGCACGTCGCCCGGCGCAACCTGGTCTTCTCCATCGTGGCCGAGCATCTCGGGTTCACCGTCTGGACCCTGTGGAGCGTCGTGGCGACCAGGATGGGGGCCTACGACTTCTCCACCGACCAGCTCTTCTGGCTCGTCGCGCTGCCGAATCTGGTCGGAGCCGTGCTGCGGGTGCCCTACACGTTCGGGCCGGGCCGGTTCGGCGGGCGCGACTTCACCGTGGCCAGTGCGGCGCTGCTGCTGGTCCCGGCCGTGCTGCTCGGGGTGGCGGTGCAGGATCCCGGCACGCCGTACTGGCTGTTCCTGGTGATCGCGGCGCTGGCCGGGGTGGGCGGCGGGAACTTCGCCTCCAGCATGGCCAACATCACCTACTTCTACCCGCGCGGCAAGCAAGGGCTGGCGCTCGGGCTGAACGCGGCGGGCGGCAACGTCGGGGTCAGCTCGGTGCAGCTGGTCGTGCCGCTGGTGATCGGCTCGCTCGGGACGGCCGCCGCCGGCTGGTTCTGGATCCCGTTCATCGTGGTGGCCGCGGCCTGCGCGTGGTTCTTCATGGACAACCTGGCCGGCGCCAGGGCCGAGCCGCGCGAACAGCTCGCGGTGGCCGGACGGGCGCAGACGTGGATCATGTCGGTCCTGTACGTCGGCACGTTCGGGTCGTTCATCGGCTACTCGACGGCGTTCCCGTTGCTGAGCAAGAGCCTGTTCCCCGAGGCGCCGTACGCGGCGGTCGCCTTCGCCGGGCCGCTGCTCGGCTCGCTGATCAGGCCGGTGGGCGGCTGGCTGGCCGACCGGCTGGGCGGCGCGCGGGTGACGCAGTGGAACTTCGCGGCCATGGGCGCCGGGGTGCTGCTGGCCTGGGCGGCCGCCGCCGCGGGCGGCTTCTGGCCGTTCTTCCTGGCCTTCCAGCTGCTGTTCCTCACCGCGGGCATCGGCAACGGCTCGACGTACCGGATGATCCCGGCGATCTTCCACGCCAAGGCGGTCGCCGAGCGCGGCGCGGGCCCGGAGGCGCTGCTGCACGGCAGACGTCAGGCCGCGGCGGCGATCGGCGTCATCTCGGCGGTCGGCGCGCTCGGCGGGTTCCTCGTCAACCGGGCCTTCGGCATGGCGTTCGCCGCGGCCGGCGACCCGGCGCCGGCGTTCCTGGCCTTCGCCGCCTTCTACGCCGCCTGCCTGGCGCTGACCTGGTGGTGCTACACGCGCACCGTCGGCGTCACGGTCGTCGCCAGCCTCGCCCACGCCCGGGTCTGACATGACGAAGACGCACTGCCCCTACTGCGCCCTCCAGTGCGGCATGGAGATCGGCCCGGCACTGGAGATCACGCCCAGGACCGACGTCCCGGCCAACGCGCCGGGCGCGCTGTGCCAGAAGGGCTGGACGGCGGCCGAGCTGCTCACCAACGGCGAACGCCTGACCACGCCGCTCCTGCACGGCGAGCCGGTGGAGTGGGAGACCGCCCTGGACCACGTCGCCGCCCGGCTGCGCGCCATCCGCGCCGAGCACGGCCCCGACGCCGTGGCCGTGTTCGGCGGCGGCGGGCTGACCAACGAGAAGGCCTACCAGCTCGGCAAGTTCGCCAGGGTCGCGCTCGGCACCAGCCAGATCGACTACAACGGCCGCTTCTGCATGTCCTCGGCCGCCGCCGCCTCCCTCCGGGCCTTCGGCATGGACCGGGGCCTGCCGTTCCCGGTCACCGACCTGGCCGGCGCCGACGTCGTGCTGCTGGCCGGCGCGAACGTGGCCGAGACCATGCCGCCGTTCGTCCGGCACCTGTCGGGGCCGCGGCTGATCGTCGTCGATCCGCGCCGCACCCCGACGGCCCGGCTGGCCTGGCTGCACCTGCAGCCCACGCCCGGCACCGACCTGGCGCTCGCGCTCGGGCTGCTGCACCTGGCGATCGCCGACGACCTCGTGGACGCCGGCTACGTGGCCACCAGGACCACCGGGTTCGACGCCGTGCGCACCTCGCTGGCCGCCTGGTGGCCCGAACGCGTCGAGCGCGTCACCGGGGTGCCGGTGCACCGGATGCGGCAGGCCGTCCGCGCGCTGGCCGCCGCACGGAACGCCTACGTGCTGACCGGGCGCGGCGCCGAGCAGCACGCCAAGGGCACCGACACCGTCACCGCGTTCATCAACCTCGCCCTGGCGCTCGGCCTGCCCGGCCGGCACGGCTCCGGCTACGGCTGCCTGACCGGCCAGGGCAACGGCCAGGGCGGCAGGGAGCACGGCCAGAAGGCCGACCAGCTCCCCGGCTACCGCAGGATCGACGACCCGGCGGCCCGCGCGCACGTCGCGGAGGTGTGGGGCGTGCGGGCCGAGGACCTGCCGGGGCCGGGGCGGTCGGCGTACGAGCTGCTGGACGCGCTCGGCACCCCGCGGGGGCCGCGGGCGCTGCTGCTGTTCGGGTCCAACCCGGTGGTGTCGGCGCCCGCGTCCGGGCACGTCAGCGGCCGGATCGCCGGGCTGGACCTGCTGGTCGTGGCCGACGTGGTGCGCTCGGAGACCGCCGCCATGGCCGACGTGGTGCTCCCGGTCACCCAGTGGGCTGAGGAGAGCGGCACGATGACCAACCTGGAGGGCCGCGTCCTGCTGCGCCGCCGGGCCGTCGCGCCGCCGGAGGGCGTCCGGAGCGACCTGGACGTCATCGCCGGGCTGGCCGCCCGGCTCGGCCACCGCTTCGACACCGACCCGGCGGCCGTCTTCGACGAGCTGCGCCGGGCCACCGCGGGCGGCGTCGCGGACTACTCCGGCATCACCCACGAGCGCATCGCCGCCGGGACCGGCCTGTTCTGGCCCTGCCCGTCGGAGGACCACCCCGGCACGCCCCGGCCGTTCCTGGACCGCTTCGCCCACCGGGACGGCCGCGCCCGGTTCGTCCCGGTCGAGCACCGGCCCGCGGCCGAGGAGCCCGACGCGGACTACCCGGTGTACCTGAGCACCGGCCGCGTCCTGTCCCACTACCAGAGCGGCGCCCAGACCCGCCGGATCGCGTCGCTGGTGCGGGCCGCCCCCGAGCCGTTCGTGGAGCTGCATCCCGACCTGGCCGCGCAGCTCGGCGTCGCCGCGGGCGACCTGGTGCGGGTCAGCAGCCGCAGGGGCCGCAGCAGGGCGGTGGCCAGGATCAGCGACGCCATCAGGCGCGACACCGTGTTCATGCCCTTCCACTGGGAGGGCGCCAACCGGCTGACCAACCCGGCGCTCGACCCGGTCTCCGGCATGCCGGAGTTCAAGGTCTGCGCGGTCAGGGTGGAGAGGGACTCATGAGGCTCGTCGTCGTGGGGAACGGGATGGCCGGGTCACGCCTGGTCAGCGAGGTGCGGGCGCGCGACCCGCGGATGCGGGTGACCGTGTTCGGGGCCGAGGCGGGCCCGCCGTACAACCGGGTCCTGCTGTCGGACGTGCTGGCCGGCAGCGCGCGTCCCGACCAGGTGCGCCTGGTGGACCCCTCCTGGTACGCCGCGCACGGCGTCGAGGCCGTGCCCGGCGTCGAGGTCGCCCGCATCGACCGCGACACCAGGCACGTGGTGACCGCGGACGGGCGGCGCGAGCCGTACGACCTGCTGGTCCTGGCCACCGGCAGCCAGGCGGTCGTGCCGCCGCTGCCCGGCGTCGGGCGGGCCGTGCCGTTCCGCACGCTGGCGGACTGCGAGCGGATCGTGCGGGCGGCCGGACGGGCGCGCCGGGCGGCCGTCGTCGGCGGCGGGCTGCTCGGCGTCGAGGCCGCCCGCGGCCTGGCCGGGCGCGGCCTGCCGGTCACGCTGCTGCACCTGGCCGGGCACCTGATGGAACGCCAGCTCGACGCCGAGGCGGGCGAGGTGCTCGGCGAGACCCTGGCCGGGCTCGGCGTGGCGGCCCGCACCGGCGTCAGCGCGGCGGCGGTCCAGGCGGACGGCGTCCGCCTGGCCGGCGGCGAGCTGGTCGAGGCCGACCTGGTCGTCCTGGCCTGCGGGGTGCGCCCGGTCACCGGGCTCGCCGCCGCGGCGGGCCTTGAGGTGCGGCGCGGCGTCGTCGTGGACGACGAGCTGCGCACCGGCGACCCGTCGATCTTCGCCGTCGGCGAGTGCGCCGAGCACGACGGCACGGTGTACGGCCTGGTCGCCCCCGCCTGGGAGCAGGCCGCCGTGGCGGCCGAGGTGATCACCGGCGGCAAGGCCCGCTACCGCGGCTCCCGGCTGGTCACCAGACTCAAGGCCAGGAGCGTCGAGCTGGCCGCCATGGGCGAGACGCAGCTCGGCGAGGAGCACGCCGAGGTGGTGCGCTTCAGCCACCGCGCCCGCGGCACCTACCGCAAGCTCGTCATCCGCGACGGGCGGCTGGTGGGCGCGATCCTGCTGGGCGAGAGCGACGCCGTCGGCACCCTCACCCAGCTCTTCGACCGCGGCGGCCCGGTGCCGGGCGACCGCGCGGGCCTGCTGTTCCCGGGCCTGTCGCCGGCGCCCGTCGCGGGCAGCCCGGTGCTGATGCCGGACGCGGCCGAGGTCTGCCGGTGCAACAACGTGACCAAGGGCCAGATCCGGGCGTGCTGGGAGGCCGGAGCCCGCGACGTGGCCGGGGTGGCCGCCGCCACCAGGGCCACCACCGGCTGCGGCACCTGCCGCGACGCCGTGGAGGGCATCGTCGGCTGGTTGTGCGATCAGGAAGGAGTGCCGGCATGAGGAGGATCGTCGTCGTCGGGTACGGCCCGGCCGCGCACCGCTTCGTGGAGACCCTGGCGAGCCGGGGCTTCGACGGGCGGATCACCGTCATCGGGGAGGAGCCGCGCCCGGCCTACGACCGGGTGGCGCTGACCTCGTACCTGTCGGGCGCCACCGTGGCCGACCTCACCTACCCGGTGCCAGCCGGGACCGTGACGCGGCTGGGCAGCCGGGCCGTCGCCGTGGACCGGCAGGCGCGGACGGTGACCGTCGAGGGCGGGGCCGTCGAGCCGTACGACGTGCTCGTGCTGGCCACCGGGTCGGCGCCGTTCGTGCCGCCGGTGCCCGGACGCGAGCACGCCCACGTCTACCGCACCATCGACGACCTGGACGCCATCCGCGCGGCCGCCGGGCACGCGGCAGAAGGCGTCGTGGTCGGCGGCGGCCTGCTCGGCCTGGAGGCGGCCGACGCGCTGCGGACGCTCGGCCTGAAGGCGCACATCGTCGAGATGAGCCCCTGGCTGATGCCCCGCCAGGTGGACGAGGGCGGCGGCGCGGTGCTCAAGGGCCACATCGAGGCGCTCGGGCTCGGCGTGCACGCCGGCTCGGGCGTCCAGGAGGTCGTCACCGGGCCGGACGGCCGGGTCGCCGGGGTGCGCACGCCGTCCGGCACGCTGATCGAGGGCCAGGTCGTGGTGTTCTCGGCGGGCGTCCGGCCGCGCGACGAGCTGGCCAGGGCGTGCGGGCTGGAGGTGGGGGAGCGGGGCGGCGTCGTGGTCGACGAAGGGATGCGCACCGCCGACCCGTCGGTCTACGCGATCGGCGAGTGCGCGCTGGCCGGCGGCACGGTCCACGGCCTGGTCGGGCCGTGCAACACGATGGCCGAGGTGGCCGCCGACCGGATCATGGGCGGGACGTCCTCGTTCGCGGGCGGGGACACCTCCACGAGGCTGAAGCTGCTCGGCGTCGAGGTCGCCCAGTTCGGCGCGATGGACGGCGCCCTCGACGTCACCTACATGGACCCGGTCGCCGGGGTCTACAAGAAGCTGTTCGTCAGCGACGACGCCCGCACGCTGCTCGGCGGCATCTGCGTGGGGGACGCGGGGCCGTACGCGGCGCTGCGGCCGTTCGTCGGCAAGCCGTTGCCCGCGCCGCCCTCCGATTTGCTGTTCAGCGGCTCCGGGGCGCCGCTCGACCTGCCCGGCGACGCGCAGGTCTGCTCCTGCAACAACGTGTGCGCGGGGGACGTCCGGCACGCCGTGGCCGAGCTGGGCGTGACCGACGTGCCCGGCCTCAAGGCGTGCACGCGGGCCGGCACCACCTGCGGGAGCTGCCTGCCGATGCTCAGGCAGCTCCTGGAGGAGTCGGGGGTCGAGGTCGGCAGGTCGTTGTGCGAGCACTTCGCGTACTCGCGGGCCGAGCTGTTCGACATCGTCCGGGTGCGGGAGATCACGACGTTCTCCCGGCTCATCGCCGAGCACGGGCAGGGGCGCGGCTGCGACGTCTGCAAGCCCGCGGTGGCCTCGATCCTGGCCTCGCTGCACCACGGGCACGTGCTCGACGGCGAGCGGGCCGCGTTGCAGGACACCAACGACGCGTTCCTCGCCAACATCCAGAAGAACGGCACGTACTCCGTCGTCCCGCGCATCCCGGGCGGCGAGATCACGCCGGACAAGCTCATCGTGATCGGCGAGGTCGCCCGCGACTTCGGGCTCTACACCAAGATCACCGGCGGGCAGCGCATCGACCTGCTCGGCGCCCGGGTCGAGCAGCTGCCGGAGATCTGGCGACGGCTGGTGGCGGCCGGCTTCGAGTCCGGCCACGCCTACGGCAAGGCGCTGCGCACGGTGAAATCGTGCGTGGGCTCGACCTGGTGCCGCTACGGCGTCCAGGACTCCGTCGGCCTGGCCATCGCCCTGGAGCTGCGCTACCGCGGCCTGCGCTCGCCGCACAAGCTCAAGTCGGCCGTGTCCGGCTGCGCCCGCGAGTGCGCCGAGGCCAGGTCGAAGGACTTCGGCGTCATCGCCACCGAGCAGGGCTGGAACCTGTACGTCGGCGGCAACGGCGGCTTCCGGCCCCGCCACGCCGACCTGCTGGCCACCGACCTGAGCACCGGCGACCTGATCAGGACGATCGACCGGTTCCTGATGTTCTACGTCCGCACCGCCGACCGGCTGCAGCGCACCGCCGCCTGGCTGGAGTCGCTGGACGGCGGCCTCGACCATCTCCGGAAGGTGATCATGGAAGACTCGCTCGGCATCTGCGCCGACCTCGACGCCCAGATGGAACAGCACGTCGCCACCTACGCCGACGAGTGGGCGGCGACCCTGGACGACCCGGAGAAGCTGGGCAGGTTCGTCAGCTTCGTCAACGCGCCCGGCGTGCCCGACCCGTCGATCGTGTTCGCCTCCGAGCGCGGCCAGATCAGGCCGGTGATGGCCCGATGAGCTGGACCCCGGTCTGCGAGTACGCCGCCCTGCCGCCGGAGCGCGGCGTCTGCGCGCTGGTCGGCGGCCGGCAGGTGGCGCTGTTCCGCACCTACGAGGGGCACGTGCACGCCCTGGACAACCTCGACCCGTTCAGCGGCGCGTACGTGCTCTCGCGCGGCATCGTCGGCACCAGGCGGGGGGAGCCCACCGTGGCCTCGCCGCTGCACAAGCAGGTCTTCTCGCTGCTGTCGGGGGCGTGCCTGGACGAGGAGGCCGTCCAGGTGCCCGTCTACGCCGTCCGGGTGGCGGCCGGGCGGGTGGAGGTGAGCGTTTAGCCGATCAGAGCAGGGGCATTGACCTGCTGAAACACGGGGGACGGGAGGTGCGCGTGGCCTACGACGCCTCCGCCTACGGGCGCGGGATCGCCGACATCTACGACGCCACGGTGACGGAGCTGCCGACCGCCGCGGCCGTCGAGCGGCTGGCGACGCTGGCCGAGGGCGGTCCCGTGCTGGAGTTCGGCATCGGCACCGGACGGCTGGCGCTGCCGCTCGCCGCCCGCGGCCTGTCCGTCGCCGGGATCGACGCCTCGCCGGAGATGACCCGCGAGCTGCGCGCCAAACCCGGCGGCGCGGCCGTCCCCGTGACGGTGGGCGACTTCTCCACCATGCGGGTCGAGGGCTCGTACGCGCTGGTGGTGCTCGCGATCAACACGATCTTCGCCCTGCCCACCCAGGAGGCGCAGGTCAACTGCTTCGCCAACGCGGCCCGGCACCTGCGCGCGGGCGGGCGGTTCGTGGTCGAGGCGTGGGTGCCCGACCCGGCCGCCTTCCGCGACGGCTCGGCGCTGCGGCTGCTGTCGCTGGCCGAGGACGCCGTCCTCATCGAGGCGGCCAGGCTCGCCCCGGCCACCCAGCACATGCGCACCACCCGCGTACGGCTGACCGGCGAGGGCGTGCGGCTGCTGCCCGCCAACCACCGCTACGCCTGGCCCGGCGAGCTCGACCTGATGGCCAGGCTGGCCGGGATGGCCCTGGAACACCGCTGGGCCGACTGGGTCGGCACCCCGTTCACCGACGAGAGCCGCGCGCACGTCTCCGTCTACCGCAAGGCCCCCTGATGCGCCTGCCGCCCGCCCGTGGCCCGCTCACCGACCTGCTGTTCGACCGGCTCGCCCGGCCGCCCGCGACGCTGCCCGACGCGCCCGGCCCCGACGGCGAGGAGGATCTCCAGCTCGCCCTGTTCGCCTGCTACGAGCTGCACTACCAGGGCTTCGACGAGGTGGACGACCGCTGGGAGTGGGAGCCGTCGCTGCTGCGCCTGCGCGGCCTGCTGGAGGACCGCTTCGAGCGGGAGCTGGCCGGGGTCGTGCCGCGTCCCGCGCCGGTGCCGCCCGGCGAGGTGCGGCGCGCGCTCACCGTGCTGACCGCCGAGGACGACGACGGCCCGTCGCTCTCGCTCCACCTCCAGCGCGAGGCCGGGATCGACGCCTTCCGCGAGTTCGTGATCCACCGCTCGATCTACCACCTGAAGGAGGCCGACCCGCACACGTGGGCGATCCCGCGCCTGCGCGGCCGGCCCAAGGCGGCCCTGGTGGAGATCCAGGCCGACGAGTACGGCGGCGGCCGGCCCGAGCGCATGCACTGCGAGCTGTTCGGCCACACCATGCGCGGCCTCGGCCTCGACGACTCCTACGGCGCGTACCTGCCCCGGGTCCCCGCGGTCACCCTGGCCGTCACCAACGCCATGTCGCTGTTCGGGCTGCACCGGCGGCTGCGCGGCGCGCTGGTCGGCCACCTGGCCGCGATCGAGATGACCTCGTCGCTGCCCAACCGCCGCTACGCCGCGGGCCTGCGCCGGCTCGGCGGCGACGCGGCGGCGGCCCGGTTCTACGACGAGCACGTGCAGGCCGACGCCGTGCACGAGCAGATCGCCGCGGCCGACCTGTGCGGCGGGTTCGCGGCCGCCTTCCCCGCCCTGACCGGCGACGTCCTGTACGGCGCCGCCTGCGCCCTGGCCCTCGAACGCCGCTGGGCCGAGCACGTCATGGACAGCTGGGAACGCGGCGCGTCCTCGCTGCTCGGCCAGGAGGTGCCCGCATGATCGACCTCGACTACGTGGTCCCGCTGCGCTGGCAGGACGACTCCGGCCTCGACGAGCTGACCGCGTACCTGCGGGCCCTCGCGCCGCACGTACGCGTGACCGTGGTCGACGGCAGCCGGCCCGAGCTGTACGCCCGCCACGCCCGCCGCTGGCGCTGCCTGGTCCGGCACGTCAGCCCGGCGGCCGGCCTGTCCTTCGCCAACGGGAAGGTCAACGGCGTGATCACCGGGCTGCGGCTGGCCGCGGGCGACCGGGTCGTGATCGCCGACGACGACGTGCGCTACGACCTGCCAGCGCTGGCCGAGATGCACGACCTGCTCGCCCGCGCCGAGCTGGTCAGGCCGCAGAACTACTTCGACCCCGCCCCCTGGCACGCCCGCTGGGACACCGCCCGCACCCTGCTCAACCGCGCGTTCGGCGCCGACTACCCGGGCACGTTCGGCGTCCGGCGGTCGTTCTTCCTGGCCATGGGCGGCTACGACGGCGACGTGCTGTTCGAGAACCTGGAGCTCGTCCGCACCGTGCGCGCCCACGGCGGACGCGAGCTGCGCCCGCCCGGCCTGTACGTCCGGAGGTTGCCGTGCGACGCGCGGCGGTTCTGGTCGCAGCGGGTGCGGCAGGCCTACGACGACCTCGCCCAGCCGGTGCGGCTGGCGTCCTTCCTGGCGGTGCTGCCCGCGATCGCGCTGGTACGCCGTCCGCTGCCGCTGCTGGCCGCCGCCGGGGCGGTCGTCGCGCTGGCCGAGGCCGGGCGGCGACGGGCCGGCGGGCGGCGGGTCTTCCCCGCCGGCGCCTCGCTGTTCGCGCCGGTGTGGGTGCTGGAGCGGGCGGTGTGCTCCTGGCTGGCGGTGGGCGCGGCCTGCGCGGGCGGCGTGCCGTACGCGGGGGGACGGCTCGCGCGGGCCGCCCACTCGGCGCGGTGGCTGCGCGCGCGGGCTCAGGAGTCGGCGGGCGGGTCGGGCTCGCTCGGCGCCTGGAAGCCGACGGACTTGTGCGAGCCGTCGCAGAACGGCTTGGTCGAGGATCGGCCGCACCGGCACAGCGCGACCGTGGCCCTTCCCGGGTCGATCGGCTCGCCGTCCTGAGTCAGCAGCTCGAAGGGGCCTCTGATCAGCAGCGGGCCGTCCGCACAGGGCGTGACGGTGGTCGTCGGTTCGTCCATCGTCGTCACCTGCCCCGTCGAAGGGCCCCCTCACCTGCGAGGACGTCGCTACAGGGCCTCCACGGGCGGGTACACGTGCGGGGTGGGGTGCGCCGCGGGAAGGACGCACCGCCGCCCGGACCGGACGCTGGCACAGCGTTCGGCGTCCTCACGTTGGGGCAGTGGTTCCGGGTTCGCCTGTGTTGGCCGCACTGGAGGGACGCTATAGGCGGCCCTACCCCGCCCGGTCTCGGGTCGGCAACGATCACAGCTCTGAACGGTCTCTCCAATGACAGTGAAGCGTTACCGTGAGTAATACCGACATGAGGTAAAGGGGTCGTGCGGAGTGCCTAAACCGGGCATTCGGGAACGACCGGCGAGGGCATCAACCCGGCCATGAGCAAGATTTCTGAGCGCAGGGCACTCCTGCTGGCCGCGATCGTTCCCGTCCTCCTGGTCGCGGGCTGCTCCGCGGGGAGCAACACGCAGGCGATGAAGGGGGAGGCCAGCCCCGCCACGCCGACCGACACCATGATGACGCCCACCGAGACCGGCATGGAGTCGCCGACCACGACCGAGACCATGACCGAGACCGCCACGCCGACCGGCACCATGACGGCGGCCACCCAGCCGCGCGCCGCCGTCCAGAACTACTTCGACGCCCTGAAGTCCGGCAACGTGGACGCGGTCGTGAAGACGTTCTCCAGCGACGCGGTGGTGGCCTTCGACGGGCAGGCCACGGCCACGGGCTCGCAGGCCGTCCGCAGCCTCTACGAGAAGCTGCTCAAGGACGGCGCCGACCTGAAGTCGGCCACGCACACCATCGACGAGACGCGGAACGCGGGCAGCCAGGACGCCTTCGCGCGCGCGACCAGCAAGCAGGGCGACACCACCTACCGCGAGCTGTTCATGCTCACGCACCAGGGCGGCCAGTGGCTGATCTCGCGCTTCATGAACAACCAGGGCGCCTGACGCGGCCCTGCTCCGGAATACGGTAGGGGGGTACCGTGTTGCGGTCGGTGTAGCGAGCGAGAGGACCGGGAGATGGCCGGGTACACCGACGGCAAGCAGGACCACCTCCGGCGGCTGCGCCGGATCGAGGGCCAGGCGCGGGGCATCCAGCGCATGGTCGAGGACGACAAGTACTGCATCGACATCCTGACGCAGGTCTCGGCGACGACGAGCGCGTTGCAGTCGTTCGCGTTGTCGCTGCTGGAGGAGCACATGGCGCACTGTGTGGTCGAGGCGGCGCGCAAGGGCGGGGCCGAGGCGGAGGCCAAGGTCAAGGAGGCGGCCGACGCCATCGCCCGCCTCGTCCGGTCGTGACGGATCCACGCGGGGCGCGCGCGGGCGGGTTAGCGTGGGGGACGTGCAGGACCTGACGCGGTTCCAGAACCCCCGCTTCGCCCAGGCGTACGAGCGGATGAGCGCCGAGTCCGAGCGGCGGGGCGCGGCCGGGCACCGGCGGCGCCTGCTGGCCGGGCTGGCCGGGCGGGTGCTGGAGGTCGGCGCGGGCAACGGGCTCAACTTCGCGCACTACCCGGCGGCGGTGCGCGAGGTGGTCGCCGTCGAGCCGGAGGACCGGCTGCGCGGGCTGGCCGGCCGGGCCGCGGCCGGCGCGCCGGTGCCCGTGACCGTGGTCGCCGGGCACGCCGCCGACCTGCGGTTCGCGGACGCCTCCTTCGACGCCGTGGTGCTCTCGCTGGTGTTGTGCTCGGTGCCCGACCAGCGTGCGGTTCTCGGCGAGGTGTCCCGGGTGCTCAGGCCCGGCGGCGAGGTGCGGTTCTACGAGCACGTGCGCTCCTCGCGGGCCGCCGGCGCGCTGGTGCAGGACCTCGTGACGCCGCTGTGGCGGCGGATGGCCGGCGGGTGCCGCCTCAACCGCGACACCGAGCGCGCCATGGCCGACAGCGGGCTGGTGGTCGAGGAGCGCGAACGGTTCGCGTTCCGGCCGTTGCCGTTGTCGCCGAGGTTGCCGCACATTCTCGGACGCGCCAGAAAACCGGCTTGACCAGTAGCCCGGACGGTTCTTCACGGCCGCTGTGGCGACAAATCTGGAAAAATGGGTTTTTGTTCTGATGCGGGGTTATTGCGTTGTGGTGTCACCGGGGATGCGGGGCGTGATACGGCGCTGATCCACCAACGCCAGATAAACGGCGAACGCCCCCTGCGCCCACATCCCGGCCTGCTGCGCGGTCAGCCGGACCTCCTCGCCCTCGTGCGTGACGATCAGATAACCACCCGGCGCGCGGCGCCAGGCGACCAGAACGTTCTCGTAAACCAGAACGTCGAGCATCGCGGTCAGATATTCGCCTCCGGTGGCGGACACGGCGTAAGCCTCCTCGCTCCTCGCCGAATTCTCGCCCTGATTCCTTCGTGCTGACTCCATTGTGCGCGCCGCACCGGGAATTGTCGCACCCGTCCGATGGGAAATCGTTCGGCTGCTCCGCCGATTCGCGGGCGGAACCTGGCGGGGCCGGGCGGTGTAGGGAGGTCGGAGGTGCGTGATGACGAGAAACATGGCCGTACCGGTCGGCAGGCCGGCTGCTCTGACGGCTGCCCTGACGGTCGCCGTGCTGGGCGTCCTGGTGGTGTCCGGGTGGTGGGCGGGGGCGGCGTCCGCGTCCTCGCGTGGGGGATGGGCGGTGACCTACCTCGATCCGCCGCCGGCGGCGTTCGCGGGCGGGAAGACGTACACGGTGGGGTTCTGGGTGCTGCAGCACGGCACGCATCCGTACGCGGGCGAGCTGGACCCGGTCGGCCTGCGCCTCACCAGGGCCGACGGCAGGAGCGTCACCTTCCCCGGCACCCCGCTGCCCGAGGCCGGGCACTACGCGACGTCGGTGGCCGTGCCGGACGGGGTGTGGCGGGTGGAGAGCCTCCAGGGCTGGTTCGAGCCGTACGCCGTGGGGACGCTCACGGTCCCTGGGCGGCTGCTGGCCGACCCGGTGCCGCCGGACAAGGTGGCGACGTTCGGCGGGGACGGAAAGGACCCATGGGGCGCGGTCCGGCCGCCGGGCTTCGCCCCGGGCAAGAGCACACCGGCACCGACCGGTGAGCCGGCCGCTGAGCCGGCCGCTGAGTCGACCGGGACGCAGGCCGGGGGCCCGACCGGGACGCGGCCCGAGGTGCAGGCCGGGGTGGAGGCCGGGACGCAGGCCGGAGGCGGGGCCGCTGGGAGTGCGGCGGCGCGGGTTCCGGCCGGAGAGGCGCCGGGCGGCGGGGTTCCGGCGTACCTGCTGGCGCCCGCGGCGGTGGCGGGCGCGCTGGTGGCGCTCGTGGCGTCCCGCCTGCCTCGCCTTCGCGGCACGCCGAGACGACCGGGACCACCGGGACGACAGGGACGACAGGGACGACCTGGCGGCGCGCGCCGGAACGCCGCCCCCGACGACCCTCCCGACGAGGACGGATCCGCGGAGACTCTCGTCATCGGCGGTTAGCGTCGCCCGGGACAGGTCAGGCGGAGGGCTCGCGGAACTGTTCGATCATCGCCGCGTAACCGTCGCCGGCGCGCCCGCCGGCCGCCGCGCGCCGGGCCAGTTCCAGGAAGAGGTCCGGCAGCTCGGTGTTGACGCCGAGCGCCCGGCTCTCCTGCGCCAGGTGCTCCATCCCGCCCAGGTGGACGGCGAGGGTGGCGTCGGCGGCCGGGTACCGGCCCTCGTCGATCTGCCGGGCGTAGGCGGAGACGTAGCCGGTCGTCACGCCGATGACGGTGGTGGCCAGGGACGCGAAGGTCGTCGCCTTGACGTTCGCGGCGCCCAGCAGAGCGGCGCCCTGGAGGAAGCCGTTCAGCACGCCCCACATGACGCTCAGGACGGACATGTCGTACAGGGCGGACAGGGCGTGGTCCTCGCCGAGGTGGACGGTCCCGTATCCGGAGAGCGCCCGCAAGGTGGGCAGGTGCTCCTCGAAGGCGGCCTGCGGGCCGGAGTACAGCACCGTGGCGTCGGCGGTGCCGATCGCCTGAGGGAGGGCGAGGATCGCCCCGTCGAGACAGGCGCTCCCGATCGTGCCCGCCCACCTCGCGGTGTCGCGGGCCTGGACGGAGGTCACCGTGGTCAGGTTGACGAGGGTGCGGCCGGCCAGCGAGGAGGCGACCGGCTCCAGCAACCCGTGCACGGCGTCGTGGTCCGAGACGCAGACGACGACGAGCGGGCTCACCTCTACCGCGCTTCCGACGGACCTGGCCAGGACGGCTCCCTTGGCGACCAGGTCGCCGGCCTTGGCCGTCGAGCGGTTCCAGACGGTGGTCGGGTGACCGGCCGCCAGGAAGGCCGTGGCCAGCGCCTGGCCCATCAGTCCGAGGCCGACGACGGTGACCGGTGCCTGGGAGGCGGACGAGGGGGACATACGTGCTCCTTGTGTGGTTCGCACGGCTTGCGCCGCGCTTGGGTGGCGAGGCTGCGGTCCGGCGGGGCGGTTCAGGCGAAGAACCCGACGATGCTGCGGATGCGGCCCCCGTCGAACTCCACGACGTCGTAGCCGGTGACGGCCGGGCCGAGCCGCCAGCGGAACAACGCGCGGTCATGGTGGACGCCGACCACGGTGTCCAGGGTGAACCGGAGGTCGCCGAGCCCGCTCCGGACGCGGCCGATCACCTCGGACAGCTCGGCGTGCCCGCGCAGGCCCGCGTTCTCGGGATCGACGTAGAGCGAGTCCTCGGTGAGGACGGACCTCATCAGGGCCGACCGGGCGGCGGCGTCCGGCTCGTTCCAGACGTCGAGGTAGGCGTGGATCACGTCGATGGTGCTCACCTGCTGACTCCCAACACAGCGTTCGATTAGTACACGCCGTTCAGTAAACAGCATGCCGTGTAAGCTGTCGACCGTGAGCGACCCCAGGACGAGCCGACGGGACCGGCTACGCGCCCAGACCAGCGCCGAGATCAAGACGATCGCCCTGCAGCTCATGGCCGACGGCGGCCCCGACGCCATCTCGCTGCGCGCGATCGCCCGCGAGATGGGCATGACGGCCGGCGCGATCTACAGCTACTTCCCCACCCGCGACGACCTGGTCACCACGCTCATCGGCGACGTCTACACCTCGGCCGTGGACGCGGCCGAGGCCGCCCGCGACGCGGTGCCGCGAGACGATCCGGGCGGGCGGATCCTGGCCTGGGCCCGGGCCATGCGCGGGTGGGCGCTGGCCAACCCTGAGGGCTTCCGGCTGATCTACGGTGACCCTGTGCCGGGCTACCGTCCACCCGGCGAAGGTCCGGGCAAGGAGGCCGAAGCGCGCGCCTGCGCCGGCCTCGTCGGGCTGGTCGCCGCGGCCTGGCCGGCGGCCCGGGAGTGCGCGTCCGGGGGCGCCGCCTACACCTGGGACGACTTCGACCCCGCCCTGGTCGCCCACGTCCGGGAGGACTTCCCGGACCTGCCGCCGGCGGCCGTCGCGGTGACGCTGCGGGTGTGGGGCCGCATGCACGGGCTCGTCGCCCTGGAGATCTACGGCCACCTGCGCGCCCTCGTCCACGACCCGGCCGCCGTCTACGACGACGAGATGCGCGACCTCGTCGCCTCTCTCGGCCTCCCGCACTGACCCCTCCGGTCGCCGGCCCGGCCGCGTTCGTGCTGGTGAGGGGGGGATGTCGGTCGCGGGGAAGTCGGATTCCGGTTGCTACCGTGAGGGGCAGGTGATTCTGATCTTCGGGCTCTGCGGCAGGTGAGAGCGGTGGGCGCTGTGCTGGGGCTCGTGGCGCTGCTCGCCGCCGGGATCGCCGCGGTGTACCTGGCCTCCCTGGCCCTGTCGCCCGGGGGAGTCGTGCGGGTGGGGCCGTTCCTGTCCGGGGCGCGGCCCCGGGAGCACGCGGTGTCCCGCTTCCACGTCCGGTGGTACGCCGTGACGCTGGTCTTCCTCGCCTTCGACATGGAGATGGTCTTCATGTACCCGTGGGCCCTCGTGGTGGCCGAGGTGGGGCTGCCGGCGGTGGTGGAGATGTTCGCGTTCCTGGGGCTGCTGCTGGTCGGCGTCCTGTACGCGTGGCGGGAAGGGGCGTTCCGGTGGGCCTGAGGGGGTGGCTGCTGCGGCAGGCGGCGCTGCGGCCCCGGGTGCTCCTCGTCGCCTGCCCGTACGGGACGGGCGCGCGGCTGCTGGCAGAGGCGGAGGCGGACCGTCGTGGCTGGCCGGTGGCGGCGTCGGCGGCGGAGGCGAGCGTGCTGGTGGTGTGCGGGCGTCCCGGGGCGGAGCTGGCGGCGGCCGTGCGGCAGGTCCGGGGGACGGTCCCGGTGCCGAGGGCGCTGGTGGAACTGCCGCCGGACGTCCCGGCCGACGAGGTCGTGGCCGCGCTGGACGACGCCGTCCGCGTGCTGGGGGACGAACCCCGCCAGTGGCGGGAGGCCGGCGTCCTGGCCGCGGGGACGTCCGGGGACGACCCGGACGGCACGCCCATGGCCGACCGAGGGGCCGACCGGGACGGGCTGAAGCTGGACCGGCTGCACGTGCCGCTGGGTCCGGTGCTCGCGGACTGGCCCGCGGGGCTGGTGGTGGAGACCGTCCTGCAAGGGGACGTCATCCAGGAGGCGCGGGTGCGAACCCTGCCGGCCGACGGGACGGGGGACGCGTTCTGGACGCCCGGACCGGGCGCGAGCCAGGAGGAAGCCCGGCGGCGTACGGCGGCGGCCCGGCTGGACGGCCTCGGCAGGCTGCTCGGCGTGGCCGGATGGCCCGCCGCCGCGGCGGACGCCCGGCGCCTGCGCGACCGCCTGCTCGCGGGCGCCTTGGACGAGCGGGGAAGACGCCGATGTGTCCGGTTCACGCGGCGGGTGCGCCGGTCACGGGTGCTGCGGTGGATGTTGCGCGGCACGGGGGAACTCGGCCCCGGCGCCCCACGACGGCTGCGCGGGGACACCCTGGACCGGGCGCGCCGGTGGCTCGACGACGTGGAGGCCCTGACCGAAGAGCGCTCCGGACCCGGGGACGGCGACGACGTCCCGGTGGACCGGGTGCTGGCGTTGTTGCCGGGCCTGCTGGCCGGGACCGAGCTCGCCGTGGCGCGGCTGATCGTGGCCGGTCTCGATCCGGACCTCGACCGGCTGCCCTCGGCAGCCAGGGACGGGTGAATCGATGGTCGCGGGCACGGTCTGGGGGACGGCCGCGGGGATGGCGGTGCTGACGTGGGGGGCGGCGGCCTTCGACGCGGCGCTCGGCGCGGGCCGCCGCGGCTCGTGGCGGGCGGCGGCGGTGGCGCCGTTCAGGGAGGGGGCGCGGCTGGTGGTGCAGCAGCGGCGGCGCACGGACCGGGCCGACGTCCTGCTCACCCGGGCCGGGGTCGTGGTGTTGCCGGCGGCCGCGCTGCTGGCCGCCGTCGTCCTGCCGGTCGGGGGCGCGCCGGTGCTGGACCTGGGGGCGGGGGTGGTGTGGTTCAACGCCATGGAGGTGTGCGTCTGGGGGGCTCTGTGGCTGGTCGGGTGGGGGGTCAACGCCATGTGGCCGTTGGTCGGCGGCTACCGATTCCTGGTCCAGGGCCTGGCGTACGAGCTGCCGCACATGTTCGTGCTGATCACCGCGGGCGTGGGGGCGGGATCGTTGCGGTTCGCGGACCTGGTGGCGGCGCAGCGCGGGTGGTGGTTCGTGGTGTGGATGCCGGTCGCGTTCGTGGTCTATCTCGTCTCGGCGGTGGCGATGGCGTTCTGGGGGCCGATGGGGCAGCCGGTCGGGCGGGACGTGTGCGGCGGCGTGCCGGCCGAGCTGGGCGGCGCCGACCGGCTGGTCTTCCTGGCCGGACGCCATGCGCTGCTGGTCGTGGCGGCGGCCGGGACGGTGCCGCTGTTCCTCGGCGGCGCGGCGGGGCCCGTGCTGCCCGGCTGGGTGTGGGGGCCGGTCAAGACGGCGGCGGTGCTGGCCGTGCTGGTACTGGCCGGGCATCGTATGCCGGTCGTGCGGATGGACCGGTTCGTGCAGTTCGCGTGGGTGGTGCTGATCCCGGCCACGCTCGTGCAGCTGCTCGTGGTCGCGCTGGCGGTGCTGCCGTGAACGTGGCGTTCTGGGCGCTGGCGGTCGTCGCGGTGGCGGGTGGGGTGGCGGTGTTCGCGGTGGACTCGATGGCGCGGGCGACGTTCGCGCTGCTGGTCTCGCTGCTGGCCGTGGGCGGGACGCTGCTGCTGATCGACCTGGAGTACCTGGGGGTGCTGGTCGTCCTCATGATGGTCATGGAGATGCTGGTCATGGCCGTCTTCATGATCATGTACATGATGAACCCGGCCGGGCTCATGCCGATGAAGATGGTGCACAACCGGCGGGGCGCGGCGGCCGTCGCCGTGGCGGTGTTCGTCCTGCTGGCCGCCGGGGCGCTGCTCGTCCGCCCGCCGAGCCGGCGCGGACGGCCGCCGGCGGACCCCACGCACGCGCTCGGCCTGTCCCTGATGGGGCCGAAGATGCTGGTCATGATGGTCGTCGGGGTGGCGATCCTGGCGACGATGATCTCCGCCGTGCTGCTGGCCACCCACCGGGGACGGTACGACCGGTGACGCTCCAGGCCTTCCTGCTGCTGGCCGCCGCCCTGCTCGCCGTCGGCCTGTACGGCGTGCTGTCCCAGCAGTCGATCGTCATGCTCATGATGGGCCTCGAACTGATGATCAACGGCGTGATCGCGGCCGCCGGCGGCTTCTGGTACCACGTCGCCCCGGCCGCCGCGGACGGCCAGGTCCTCGTCCTGGTCGCGGTCACCGTGATGGCGCTGGAGATGGCGATGGGCTTCGCCGTCACCACGGCCGTCTTCCGCGCCCGCGACGTGGACACGACCGACGCCGCCGGAGACCTCAAGGGATGAGCCCGTCCCTGTGGCTGCTGCCCGCGCTGCCCGCCGCCGCCGGCGCGCTGCTGATCCCGGTGCGCCGCGCCGCGCCCGCCCTGTCCGTCGCCCTGTCCGTCGCCACGGCCGCGCTCACCCTCGCGCTGGCCGGGCACGCGGCGGCGACCAGGCCCTCGGCCACCGCCCGGCTGATCCTCGGCGAAGGGCTGGCCGTGGACGGTCTCTCGGCGGTCATGGTGGTCACCGTGGCGGCGGTCGGGCTGGCCGTGCTGGTGTTCGCGGCGGCCGAGCAGCGGTCGGGGCGCTTCCACGGGCTGATGCTGATCTTCCTGGGCGCGATGCTGGCCACGGTGACCGCGACGGACCTCGTCCTGCTGCTGATGGGCTGGGAGGTCATGGGCGCGATGTCGTACGCGCTGATCGGCTACCGGTGGCGCGACCGCGAGCGCGTACGGTCCGCAGCCGTCGCCTTCGTCACCACCCGGGCCGGCGACCTGGGCCTGTACGTCGCCTGCGGCGCGGCCCTGGCCGCGGGCGGCGGCCTGGCGCTCGCCGGGCTGCCGGGGCTGCCGCCGCCGTGGCGGGACGTGGTGGCGGGCGGGGTCGTGCTGGCCGCGCTGGGCAAGTCGGCGCAGGGGCCGTTCGCGTTCTGGTTGTCGCGGGCGATGGCGGGCCCGAGCCCGGTGTCGGCGTTCCTGCACGCGGCGACCATGGTGGTCGCGGGGGCGTACCTGCTGCTGCGGCTGCACGCCCTGCTCGCGGCCACCGGCTGGGCGGCGGCGGTGGCGGCCTGGACGGGCGCGGTGACCGCGCTGCTGCTCGGCCTGGTCGCGCTGGCGCAGCGGGACCTCAAACAGCTCCTGGCCGCCTCGACCTGCGCGCAGGTCGGGTTCATGGTGCTGGCGGCGGGGTCGTCGGCGGTCTCCGGCGGGACGGCCCACCTGGTCGCGCACGCCGCCGTCAAGAGCCTGCTGTTCCTCGCGGCGGGGGCCTGGCTGGCGGCGCTCGGCACCAAGGACCTGGCCGGGCTGCACGGCGCGGCCCGTCGGTTCCCGCTGGCGGGGGTGGTGTTCGGGGTGGGGGCCGCGGCCCTGGCCGGGGTGCCGCCGCTGTCGTTGTGGGTGACGAAGGACGCCGTCCTGGGCGGGGTCGGGCAACCCGGACCGCGCGCGGTGGCCTTCGCCGCCGGGCTGGTGGCCGCCCTGTACGCGGGGAAGGCGCTGGCCGCGGTCTGGCGGCCCGCCGACGCGGCGACCGGCGCCGGGCGCGAGCGGCGGGCCACGGGCCGGGTGGCCTGGCCCGAGCTGCTGCCGCTGCCGGTGCTCGCCCTGGTGGCGGCCGGGTTCGGCGTCGTCGGGCTGCCCGCGGTGCACGGCTGGTGGTCCCGGCTGGTGGGCGATCCGGGCGCGCCCGGCCTCACGGCGGGCGACCTGGCCCTGTCCGGAGTCCCGGCCCTCGCCCTGGTGACCGCCGCGATCGCGGTGCGGCCCGGGACGCTCGTGATCGCGGTGCGGCCCGGGAAGGCCGCGATCGCGGCGCCGCCCGGGACGGCTGTGCTTCCGCGCGTGCGCGGGGTGTTCGGGGGCTGGCTGGGGCTGGAGCGGGCGGCGCGGGCCGGGGTGTGGCGGCCGTTGCTGGGGGCGGCGCGGTGGGCGGCCTGGTTCGACGAGCGGGTCGTGCAGGGCGCGGTCGAGGCCGTCGCGCGGGCGGGGCTGCGAGCCGCGCGGCTGGCCGGAAGCCCCCTGGAGTCGGGGCTCGACGCGCTCGTCCGGCGGGCCGGCGGCGCGGTGCGACGCCTCGGCGGGCTGGCCAGACGCCCCCAGACCGGACAGGTCCACACCTACTTCGCCCAGGCCGCCGTCGCCCTCGTCGTGCTGGCCGTCGTGTTCGCGATCGTGAGGTGAGGCGTGCTCGACGTCGTCGTGTTCCTGCCGCTGGCCGCCGCCGCCCTGTTCCTCCTGCCGGGCGTCACGGCACGGGCGGCCGGCCTGATCCGGGTGGCCGCGTCCGCCGCCGACCTCGCCCTGGTCGTCGCCCTGTGGGCCGGGTACGGAGGCGGCCTGGCGTACGAGACCAGGCTGCGCTGGATCCCGACGGCGGGGGCCGGCTACCACGTCGGCGTGGACGGCCTGTCGCTGCCGCTGATCGCCATGACCGCGGTGCTGTTCCTGCTCTGCGCCGTGCACTCGCTGGGCGAGCCCACCAGGCCGAAGGCGCACGCGGCGCTGTTCCTGTTCCTGCAGACCGTCTCCACCGGGCTGTTCGCGGCACTCGACCTGCTGCTGTTCTTCGTCTTCTTCGACCTGTCGATCGTCGGCATGTACTTCGTGATCGTCGGCTGGGGGCACGGCGACCGGGCCAGGTCCGCGCTGACGTTCTTCCTCTACACCTTCCTGGGCTCGCTGGCGCTGCTGCTCGGCTTCATCGGCCTCTACCTGGCCGCCGACCCGCACACGTTCGACCTGGCCGACCTCACCCGCCGTCCACCGGACGCGGGCGCGGCCGTGCTGCTCGCGATCGGGATCGGCCTGGGGGTCAAGACGCCGGTCGTGCCCGTGCACACCTGGCTGCCGCCCGCGCACACCGACGCCCCGGCCGCCGGGTCGGCCATCCTCGCCGGGGTGCTGCTCAAGATGGGCGCGTACGGGCTGGCCCGCATCGCCGTGCCGCTGCTGCCCGGCCCGTGGCGCGCGTACGCCTGGCTGGTCATCGTGATCGGCCTGGTCAGCGTCCTGTACGGCGCCCTGGTGGCGCTCGCCCAGGAGAACCTCAAACGGCTGGTCGCCTACACCTCGGTCAACCACATGGGCTACGTCGTGCTCGCCCTGGGCGCCGCCGGGCTGGCCGGCGGGCCGGCGCGGGCCAAGGAGCTGGCGGTCAGCGGCGCGGTCACCCAGATGGTCAGCCACGGCCTGGTCACCGGCGCGCTGTTCCTGATCACCGGCGTGCTGTGGGACCGCGCGGGCGGCTACGCGCTCGGCCGCTACGGCGGCATCGCGGGACGGGCGCCCGTGCTGGCCTGGCTGACGGCGGTGGCGGCCTTCGCCTCGCTCGGGCTGCCCGGACTGTCCGGGTTCATCGCCGAGTTCCAGATCTTCACCGGGGTGATCGGCTCGGGGGCCGTGGTCGCGGGCGCGCTCTCCGTGACCGGCATCCTGGTCACCGCGGCGCTGTTCCTGCGGGCGCTGCAACGCGCGTTCCTCGGCGAGCCGGGCGAGCTGACGCCGCGGGTCACCGACGTGCGGCCGCGCGAGCTGGGCGCGATCGCCCCGCTGCTCGTCCTGTCGCTGCTCATCGGCCTGGCGCCGCGTCCGCTGCTGGACCTGATCGAGCCCGCCGCGCGTGCCGTCGTCGCCCTGGCGGGCCGATGAGCGCACCGCACGGCGGCGCGGCGGTGACCGCGATGCTGCCCGAGGTGCTGATGCTGCTGGGCGCGGTGACGGCGCTGCTCGCGGGGCTGTTCGTGGCTCGCGGGCGGCAGCGCGTCGCCGCCTGGGTGTGCATGGCGGCGCTGGCCGGGGCCGCCGCGGCGAGCGCCGCCGCCCTGCCGCGCCCCGCCGTCCTGGCCTTCGACGCCTACGTCGTCGATCCGGCGACCGGAGCCGCCCGGCTGACCGTCTGCCTGGCGACCCTGCTGGCCGTGTGGCTGGCGACCGGCCGGGTCAGGGGGGACGGCAGGGAGAGCGAGCTGTACGTCCTGATGGTGCTGGCGGCGCTGGGGTCCGTCCTCATGGCGGGGGCGGACGACCTGCTCGTGCTGGTGGCGGCGTACCTGCTGGCGAGCGTTCCGGCGTACGCGCTGGCGGGGTTCGCCAAGGACGCGTCCGGCACCGAGGCGGCGCTCAAGTACTACCTGCTGGGCGCCTTCCTCGGTGTGCTCATGCTGGCCGGGGCCACCGTCGTGTACGGCTGGTCCGGCGCCACCGCCTACCCCGCCGCGCGGGCCCCGGCCGTGGGCGCGGTGCTGCTGCTGGCCGGGCCGCTGTTCAAGGCCGGGGGAGCGCCCGCGCACTTCTGGGTGCCCGACGTCACCGAGGGCACGTCGGCGCCGGTGGCCGCGTTCGTGACCACGGTGCCCAAGATCGGGGCGCTGGTGGCGCTGTACCGGCTGGCGACGACGGTGCTGGACGAGCCCGCGCTGCTCGCGGTGCTGGCCGCCGTGACGATGACGCTGGGCAACCTGGCCGCCTTCCAGCAGGAGAACGTGCGGCGGTTGCTGGCGTACTCGACGGTCAGCCAGGCCGGTTACCTGCTGGTCCCGGTCGCGGTGGCCGGACGCACCGCCCTGGCCGCGCCCGCCCTGCTGGCCTACCTGGCCGCCTACGCGGTCACGAACCTGGGCGCGTTCGCCGTCGTGGTCGCCACCGGGGCCGAACGGCTGGCCGACTACGCCGGGCTCGGCCGCCGCTCGCCGTGGACGGCGTTCGCGCTGGTGGTGTGCCTGCTCGGCCTGGTCGGGACGCCGCCGACCGCGGTCTTCGCCGGGAAGCTGCTGATGTTCGCGGCCGCCTGGGACGGCGGGCACGCCTGGCTCGCGGTGGTCGCCGCCGCCAACACCGTCGCGAGCCTGTTCTACTACCTGCGCTGGATCCGCCCGGTCTTCGCCGCGGACGGCCCGGCGCACCCCGCCGGATCGAGCCCGGTCGCGCAGGTGTGCGCCGCCGCCTCGATCCTGCTCGGCCCGGCCGCCGGGCTCGCCGTGCTGATCGCCCGCTGACCCGGCGCGCGGGTCACAGGTCGCGTTCCTGGGCGTCGAGGATGGCGACCGAGACCTCGACCGCCCTGGCCGCGTCGCCCGCCTCGATCGCCGCCAGCAGGTCGTCGTGCGACGGGTCGGGCGCCAGCGCGGCCTGCTCCTGGTCCCGGACGCTGTCGCGCAGCGCGTCGCGCATGCTGCGGTAGAGGTCGGCCAGCAGCGGGTTGTGCGCGGCGTCGGCCACCAGCAGGTGGAAGTCGGCGTCGGCGTCGGCGAACCCGTCGAGGTCGCCCGCGCCAGCCGCCGACCCGCGGCGGGCCAGCGCCTCGCGCATCGCGGCGACGTCGTCGCCGGTGCGCTTGACCGCCGCCAGCCGGGCGGCCACCAGGTCGAGCCCGCGGCGCACGTCGATGATGTCCATCGCGGCCGCCCGGTCGAGCCGCCGGCGCAGCGCCACCTGCGACTCGTCGGTGGCGGTGACATACGTGCCGTCGCCCTGCCTGGTCTGCAGCAGGCCGGCGTGGGCCAGCACCCGCACCGCCTCGCGCACCGACAACCGGCTCATGCCGAGGCTCTCGGCGAGCCGGCTCTCGGACGGGATCTTCGTCCCGACCGGCCACACCCCACTGGTGATCTCCCTGCGGAGCTCCTCGATGGCGGCATCGACGAGCGAGGTCCGCGCGACGTTTCGCATGCGATCTCTTCCGTCCCGGTGAGCCTCCAGCCTAGAGGAGCGCGGCGGCCAGGCGCTCGATCGTCTCGCGGCCCTCCAGCGGTGTCACCCAGGCGGGCGGCAGCGCGTCCGCGCCGCGCAGCGCGCCCACCAGGTTGCCGCAGACCGAGCCGGTCGAGTCGCTGTCGCCCGAGTGGTTGACCGACAGCAGCAGCGCCCGCTCGGGCGAGGGCTCGGCCAGGGCGCAGTAGACGCCGATGGCCAGCGCCTCCTCGGCCACCCACGCGCCGCCCAGCGTCTCGACCTGCTCGGCGGAGGGCGGGCCTGAGGCGGCCAGGTCGAGCGCCGCGCGCAGAGCGCCGGACGTCTCCTCGTGCCCCGGACGGCCGCCGAGCAGGCCGAGGGCGTGGCCGACGGCGGCCTCCAGCGGCTCGCCGGCCATCACCCGGGCGACGATCGCGGCGAACGCGCCCGCGGCCAGGTAGCCGGTCGGGTGGCCGTGGGTGATCTGCGCGCAGACCGCCGCCAGCTCGAACGCGGCGTCCGCGTCGTACGGCGCGAGCAGCCCGAACGGCGCCGAGCGCATGACGGTGCCGCAGCCCTTGGAGCCGGGGTTCACCGGGCCGGGCGCGCCGGACGGCGACGGGCCGGGGAAGGGTTGCCGCAGCCCGGACAGGCAGGCGTTGCCCGGGGCCCGCCGGGAGTACAGCCAGCCCTCCTCGCGCAGCGTGCCGGTCCGGTGCGGCCGGTCGGCGGGCGGCGGGGCCTGGTGCTCCTGGGTGTCGAGCCAGCGCAGGTACGCCTGCCGCACCTCGCCGGGCGTGCGGTCGCGGATCAGCGCCTCGACGGTGAACAGGGTCATCTGGGTGTCGTCGGTGACGAGCGCGCGCCTGCCCCGCCAGGTGGTGACATAGCCGGTGACGCCGTCCTGGCCGTGCTGCCGGCGGATCTCCCGCAACGACTCGAACTCGATGGGCGCCCCGAGGGCGTCGCCGATCGCGCCGCCGAGCAGGCAGCCCCGGATCCGATCCTGTGCCTCCATAGGTGGGATCTTGTCAGCTTTCTGGGCGAGTGAGAGATTGCGGGAGAAATTACGACACTTGTCACGGAGGTCACGCGTGCCACAATTACGCCCGGCCCTCTTCGCGGTCGCCCTCACCCTGGCGATCGCGACCCCGGCACAGGCCGCTGCCGGACCCACGATCACCGTCAAGGACGGCCGGACGCAGCCGGTCTTCTCCTACGCCGACGCCGTCCGCGAGCACGTGTACGTCGAGTCCACCGTGGACAGCGACCTCGACGGCGCGCTCGACCGGGTCAGGGTGGACATCATCCGTCCCAAGGAGTCCGGTCCGGGCCTGAAGGTGCCCGTGATCATCGACGAGAGTCCGTACTACGACAACTCCGGGCGCGGGAACGAGGGGGAGCGCAAGCAGTACGACGCCTCCGGAAATGTCACGAAATTCCCCTTGTTCTACGACAACTACTTCGTCCCGCGCGGCTACGCCGTGCTCAACGTGGACATGCTCGGCACCACCAGGTCCGACGGCTGCCCCGACATGGGCGGCAAGGCCGACGTGCTGGGCGGCAAGGCGGTCATCGACTGGCTGAACGGCCGCGCCAAGGCGGTCAGGGCCGACGGCACCCCCGCCGTGGCCGACTGGACCACCGGCGACGCCGCCATGATCGGCAAGTCCTACGACGGCACGCTGGCCAACGCCGTGGCCGCCACCGGCGTCGAGGGCCTGAAGACGATCGTCCCCATCTCGGCCATCAGCTCCTGGTACAAGTACCAGCGCTCGAACGGCGTGGTCTACAACTACGACTACGCCTCCTGGCTGACCAACTACGTCGACACCGACCCCGAGGCCAAGTGCCAGGCCGTCCGCGACCGCATGGACGCCGAGGACGGCGACGACACCGGGAACTACAACGCCTTCTGGAACGAACGCGACTACCTCAAGGGCCTGCTCGGCGACGTCTCGAAGGTCAGGGCCAGCGTCTTCGTCGTGCACACGGTCAACGACCTCAACGTCCGGCCGGACAACTTCTCCGCCTGGTGGCAGGCCCTGGCCCAGCGGAACGTGCCGCGCAAGATCTGGGTCGGCCAGTACCAGCACGTGGACCCGTTCGACTTCGAGGGCCGCAGGGACCTGTGGGTGGACACCCTGCACCGCTGGTTCGACCACTGGCTGCACGGCGTCCGCAACGGGATCACCAACGAGCCCCGCGCCGACGTGCAGCTCGGCCCGGCGCAGTGGACCACCCAGCGCGACTGGCCGGCCCCGTACGCGCTCAAGGCCGTGCTACGGCCCGCCGCCGACGGCTCGCTCGGCCTGCTCAAGGCCCGCGGGAACAGCACCGCCACCTTCACCGACCTCGCGCTGAGCGAGACCGAGATGGTGGCCGACGTCGGCACGGCCAAGCCGGGCCGCGCCGCCTTCACCACCGGCGCGCTCCCGCTCGACCTGCGCCTGTCCGGCACCCCCACCGCCGACCTGCGGGTCAAGCTCGACAAGCCCACCGCCAACCTGACCGCCCTGCTCGTCGACTTCGGCGAGGACACCCGCGTCGACTGGCGGCGCGGCCAGGGCGTCACCACGCTCACCGAGGAGGACTGCCACGGCGAGAGCACCGCGGCCGACGACGCCTGCTACAAGAAGGTCACCACGAACGTGGCCACCCGGCCGCTGGAGATCGTCGCCCGCGGCTGGATCGACGTCCAGAACCGCGACTCGCTCAGCCGGCCCGAGCCGCTGCCCGTCGGCACGTACGGGACGGTCAGGTGGCAGACGCTGCCGCAGGACTACACCTTCAGGAAGGGGCACCGGATCGGCCTGGTGCTGGCCGGGACCGACACCACCTACACCAGTGAGGAGGGCACCGGCGCGACCGTCACCGTCGACCTGACCAGGAGCAGCGTGTCCGTGCCGTTCGTGCTCGGGACGCCGCTGGCCGACGTGCCCCAGGACAGCGCCACGTTCAGAGGGCCGCGACAGCTCGACCTGCCCGAGCCCGAGCCCGGGTTCCGGTTCTTCTAGCCGCGCGTGGGGCCCCGGCCGGTCCGGGGCCTCATCGGCAGTTGCTCCAGCGGACGCCGCCGGCGTCGAGCCGCCGCACGCCCTTGTCCCTGGCGACCGTCCAGGCCACCTTCAGGGTGAGCGTGCCGCCGGCGGTCACCGTCCCGCCGGTGCGCAGGCCGTCGCCGGTGGCGCGGCCCGTCCAGACGATGGTGATCCGGCCGCGCCGCACGTCGGGCCCTCCCGGGCAACCGGGCCGCGAACGCGGGTCGAGGACGCGGAAGGTCGTGCCGTCGACGACGATGCCGCGCGTGCCGGTGGCCGAGACGACCCGGCACGTCGCGGTGCACGCCAGCGAGAACGCCCCGGCCCGCCCGGACCCCAGCCACGCCGACCGGGGCGACACCCGGGCCGTGGGCGCCGCCGGTTTCGGCAGGTCGGCCTTCCGGTCCAGGGACGACAGCGCGGACCCGGCGGCCGGGCCGATCGCGGCCGTCCAGCGCGTCGGCGTCTCGGCCGGGACGGCCGCCTGCGCCGCCGCCCTGGTGACCACCGCGGGATGCGCGCGCGCGTTCAGCACGGCCCACACCAGGCCCACCACCAGCAGCCCCACGCCCAGCAGCAGGCCCAGCCTGGCCACCGTGCGGATCGGGGCCTCGCTCTCCTCCTCGGGCTCCGCCGGCTGCTCCCGCCAGAACTCCTGCCAGGGCGCCTCGCCGTCGAGCCGGTCGAGTCCGCCCGGCTCGCCGTTCCAGCCGATGCCGCCGTACCGGATGATCAACGCGCCGGGCGGGGCGGCGGCGCCGTCACCGCCACCGGCCTCACCGCCGCCGATCGGCGCGCTCAACGGGCCGGTCACCGGGCTGTTCACCGGGCTGTTCACCGGGCCGCCGACCGGGCCACCCACCGGGCCGCCGACCACGGTGCCGCTGAGGCCGCCTTCTGTGCGGTTGTCGTAGACGAGCTTGTCGCCCGGGGAGCCGCCGCGGAAGGGCCGGGCGCGGCTCGTCGGCGTGAACGGGTGCCGCCCGCGTGCCGCCCGCCCCGGGGGCTCCTGGTCGGCGGCGGCCGCGCCCGCCGCCGACCAGGGGTTTCCCGGTGTCGCCGTCGTGGGGTCGGCGACCGGGGGCATCGACGTCGCCCCCACGCCCGGCGGGGCCGCGAACGGCTCCACCAGGGTGCGTGCCAGCACGGGGAAGCCGTCCGCCCGCCAGAGGGGTCCCTCTCCGGGCAGCGGCTGCGCCGAGGCGAGCCGGTTGGTCAGTGTGCCGGGCAGCTCCGCGATCGGCAGCCGGCGCAGCAGCGTGGCGGCCGACATGGTGCGGGGCGCGGCCCGGCAGGCGGCGCAGCCCTGGATGTGCCGGCTGATCCGGGCGCGGGCCCGGCGGCCCGGCGAGGTGACCCAGGCCGCCACCCGCGTGGTCAGATCAGGACATCCGGTACGGCCGCGCGCGGCGATGATCGCGGCGAACCAGCCCTCCAGCGCGTCGGCCGCCCGCGCCACCACGGCGCTGACCTCGTCCTGGTTCAGGCTGAAGACGGTGGCCAGCTCGGCGTCGGACAGGCCGTGGCGCAGGGACAGGTCGAGCAGCTCGCGCAGCGGGCGGTCGAGGGACAGCAGCGCCTCGGGCAGCAGCTCCGACATCCGCCCCGGACGCGACCAGGAGCCGATGCTGGCCGGCTTGGCCACGAACGCGCGGTGGGCGCGGGCCAGGGCGTAGAGCCAGGGCCGGTGCAGGGCGGGGTCGCGCAGCCGGTCCGCGTAGAGGTGGGCGGACACCAGCGCGCCGGCGGCCGCCTGCTCGGCGTCGCCCGCGGCCAGCTCGGTGCGGCAGTAGTCGTAGAGGCGGGAGCCGTGCGTGTCGCACAGCTCGCGGATGGCCTGGCGCGCTTCGTCCGAGAGCGTTCGCCACATGCGGTGTCGCACCTCCTCAGCGGTGTCTCAGACGGGCCGGGCCCCACCGGCGGAGCCGGGAACGGTGTCGAGCAGCGAGGCCTGCGCGAGATAGGCCCGCGTGGCCTCCGGATCGCCGGCGATGGCCCGCAGCCCGGCCATCGCCGCGGCCAGCCGGGCGCTGTCGCGCTCGCGCACGCCGGCCGGCCGCGTCTCGCCGCGCGGCATCACCCGCTGCAGCAGCACGGCCCGCCGCCGCCACGCCCACGCCTCCAGCGCGGTGGGCGGCGCGAAACCGCCGAGCACGGCCGCGATCACCTGGCCGACCTCGACGGCGTCGTGGATGCCGGCGTTCATGTTCAGGCCGCCGACCGTGGACGTCAGATGCGCGGCGTCGCCGACGAACAGCACCCGCCCGCAGCGGTAGGACGTCAGCACGCCCCTGGACAGCCCGAACCGGTCGGCCCCGGTCACGTGGATGGGCCCGCTCGCCCCCGGCAGGGCGCGGCGGACCAGCATCGAGACGTTGGGCGAGGACAGCGGCTCGGTGGCGTCGCAGGGGATCCTGAAGATGATCCGCCAGTGGTCGGGCAGCGCGAGCAGCGTGCACGACTGCTGCACGTCGCGGACGTAGGTGAGCGGCGCCAGGCTCGGCAGCAGCCGGTCGAGCGGTGAGTCGGTGAACACCCGCAGCGCCTGCGTCGGGTAGGCCGACCTCGGGAAGGGCAGGCCGAGCGAGCCGCGCACCGTGCTGTGGCCGCCGTCGGCGGCGATCATGTACCGGGCCCGCGTCCAGGTCTGGCCGACGCGGACCCGGATGCCGGTGCCGCCCTCGGAGACGCCGTCGACGCGGGTGCCGAAGCGCACGTCGACATCGGGGTAGGCGTTCAGGGCCGCGAGCAGCAGCGGGGTGAGCGCGGCCTGGTCGGCGTGGACCCTGAACGGGTGCTTGGTCAGGCCGTTGAGCCGGTTCATGCCCATCTCGGCCAGCACGATCCCCGACCGGTCGCGCCACTGCACCCGGTCGACCACGCGGCCCTTGGCGACGAGTTGCGAGGCCACGCCCAGCTCGTCGAGCAGGTCGAGCGTGGCCGGATGGAAGGTGCAGGCCCGCGCCTGCCCGGCGAGCTCGTTCTCCCGCTCCAGCACGGTGACCGGGATCCCGGCCCTGGCCAGCGAGAGTGCCGCGGTCAGCCCCGCCGGGCCGGCCCCGACGACGATCACGCCGTTCATGCGGGGCGCCTCCCCTGCTCCGCCATCTGGCGGCGGTAGGGCACGCGGCTGAGCGTGACGTGCTCGCCGATGGCCCGCGACAGGGCCCACCAGGCGGTGCAGAGGTTGGACGTGAGCAGCATGCGGTCGTTGCCGGCACTGAGCGGCCCGAGCACGGGCAGCGTGGCCATGCCGGTGCCGGTGAACAGCAGCACCGCGTCGCCGGGCACCTCGGCCCGCTCGACCTGGGTGATCAGCTCGGCCGGGGTGACCGCGTAGGAGGAGTAGCCGCCCTTGGCCGCCCGCACCTGCACGACCTGCGTGACGTTGAGCCCCGCCGTCTTCCAGAAACGCTCGGCCAGCTCGGTCAGCCACGGCTGGTACGGCGAGACCAGCACGATGTCGCTCACGCCGGCGTGTTCCACCGCCTCCCTGGTGGCCTGCGTGGAGGAGGCGAACGGCACGCCGGTCGAGGCCGACAGCCGCGCGCACTGGTCGGCGTCGTCGTCGGGGCCCAGCAGGTAGCGGGACTCGCTGCAGGCCATGACCAGGGCGTCGAGCGGCAGGCCGTCGAACGCGCAGACCATGCCGGGCAGGGCCTCGTTGTAGCTCTCCAGCCGTTCGGCGAGCGACACTCCCCGGTGCACGGGGAAGCGGGTGACGTGCATGTCGGCGCGCGAGCCGAGCAGGCGGGTCAGCTCGGGCTCCGCCGAGGGATTGGCGGGGGCGACGATCACGCCCACCCTGCCGCGGCTCATCTCGCACCTTCCGGGTCGGGGACCGTCCGCATGACGGTCAGGCCAGCGCCTGGTCGATCTCGCCGATCGCCTGCACGGACACCTGCCGGATCCGACGCAGCCGGTGGACGGTGCGCGGCGGGGCCTCGGCCCGCGACGGCTCGTCCCGGCCCTCGCTCCTCGGCTCGGCGGGCTGGGGTCGTGCGCCCCGGGCGTGCACCTCGTGCGGCTGCCGCCTGGACACCTCGTCGGTAAGCATGATCACTCCTGTCGGTCGCGGATCCGGGGGACGCGGGCCGGGCGCGGCCCGCGGACGTCGTGGCCACCGGCACGGGGGCCCGCGCGGGCGCCGGCCCCCTGAGGGGGCGGTCGATCAGAGCCGTGGCGCCCGTCACGCCGATCGTCGCGCCCGGCGTCGCCGCCGTGCCGGTGGCGCCGGCCGGGGAGCCGGGCGGGCCCGCCTCCCCGGTCGGGGAGGCCGCCGCCCGATCACGGGCGGACGGCCGCGAGGAAAGCCGGCCCCAGGCACTACCCCTTGGTTTGGCCGGCACGCCAGCCGCTACCGCGCCGGCCGACAGCACCGTGCCGACTTTGTCGGGCACGTGACGCACGGTGCCGGAGGGATGGGGTAGCGCCGGAGCCGGCCGCATGAGGGCCGCCGGCACGGCCGCGCGCGGCGCGGGCGGTGCGGGCGGGCCGGTGGGCGGCCAGGCCCGGCGGGGGAGGGGGAGCGGCGTCATCGCGCCGTCTCCTGGTCGAGCGCGGTGGCGGCCCTGTCGGGCACGCTGCCGGGCACGCTGTTGGGCACGCTGACGCAGACCATGCGCTCGGTCAGCCCCGCACGCGGCCCGCCGGCGCGCGAGCGGGCGGGCGGCGCGGTGCCGGCCACCGTGCGCGCGACCCTGGCGGCCAGCGCGAGGTGCTCGGCGCAGCGCCGGCTCACCTTCGACTCCAGCCCGGCCACCTGGGCCAGCCTGAGCCTGATGGGTTCCAGCGACGACCGGCGTTCGAGCCCGTCGAGGTCGGCCAGCCGGACGGGCCAGCGCAGCGCGTCGCGGCAGCGCTCGACCACCGCGGCGGGCAGCTCGGCGGCGGGCATCCCTTCGTGCCGCAGCCGGGTGGCGATCATGACGGCCGCGAACGACGTGCGGTCGAAATGGGCCAGCCGGCCGGACAGGGCCGCGCCCAGCATCCTGGCGCGGTGGCCCAGGCAGACCGCGCTCCAGCCGAGCAGCAGCAGCCGGTCGGGGCCGGGTTCGGTGTGCCAGCCAGCCAGCCGCAGCTCGCGGGCCATGCGGTGGTGCAGGCGCCAGCGGTGCCGCGGGCTGTCCAGCCAGATCTCGACCCCGCCCAGCGGCAGCTCGGCGACCTGGACGTCGCGGCTCGTCAGCGGGCCGGCGACCCGCGCGCAGATGCGCCGGACGACCTGCTGCTGCCCCCGGGAGACCGGATCCTCCAGGAAGCGTGAGCCGTCGAGGGAGTCCATGGTCACGTCCGGCCACCTCCTTGCCGGAGACTCTCGCGAATCGTCCGGGCTGTTAAGCCACAGTTACCACGCGCTCCGATACTGTGCTGGAAAGAGGGCCTATGTCAACTCACACTTTGCGAATATGTTGATACCTACCCGCCGGGCAGAGCTGGCTCGCGTGGCAGGGGACAGTGGGGGTCTCGTACCTTAGGCTGGGAAAAGTTCACGGGCGGTAGGAGGTGCGCCGTGGCGAACTTCGCCGAACGGCTCGATCTCGCGCTGACCAAGCGCGGCTTCACGGGCGCCCAGGTCGCCTCCGCCCTCACCGAGGCGGGCATACCCATCACGCGCGCCTACGTCAGCCAGCTGCGCACCGGCAAGCAGACCAACCCCACCCTCCAGGTGCTGCGGGCGCTGGCCGCCTGCCTCCAGGTGAGCGTGGGCTGGCTGGTGGGCGACGAGCACTACGAGTCCGGCGCGGTCGAAGACCTGCAACTGCGGGCGGCCGCGATCGGCCTGTCGGCCTCCGGGTTGTCGGAGGGGTCGCTGGCCGTCCTGCGCGGCGTGGTCGAGCTGGCGCGCCGGGCCGAGGGGCTGCCGGGCGAGCCGGAGCCGGCCGCGGAGATCCCCGAGGCCGCCACGCCGCTCAACGACTCACAGCGCCGCGCGCTCGGCAAGCGGCTGCACGGCCTGCGCATGGGCGTGCGGCTCTCGGTCGAGCAGGTCGAGGGCTCGCTCGGCAAGGGCGCCGCCGCGATCCCCGCGATCGAGGAGGGCCGACTCGCGCCCACGCCGATCACGGTCGAGCGCCTGCTCGGCCTCTACGGCGTCACCGCCCCGCCGGTCCGCGAGTACGTGCTCTCGCTGGCCAGGGGCGAGCGCGAGGCCGCCTGGTACGACGCCCAGTCGGTGCCCGTCTGGCTGGCCACGGCCTACGCGCTGGAGCAGCGGGCCACGGTGATCCGCACCTACCATCCCCAGTTCGTCCCGCCGATGTTGCAGACCGAGGACTACGCGCGGGCCGCGATCACCGTGGCCGGGCCGGCCACGCTCGGGCAGTCGTCGGTGGAGGAGGCCCTGGCGCTGGTCATGGCCCGCCAGGAGGCGCTGGCCGGGGCCGGCGACACGGTGTTGTGGGCGGTGATCGACGAGGCCGTGCTGCTGCGCTCGATCGTCGGCCCGCACGCCCAGCTCCGCCAGCTCGACCTGCTGCTCGACCACGCCAAGCGGCCCAACGTCTCGCTGCACGTCGTGCCGATCGACGACCCGGCGTACGTGCCCCGCACCGGCCCGTTCACGCTGTGGCGCTTCGCCGAGGCGTTCGAGCCCGACGTCGCCTGCGCCCATGGCGTCGAGGCCGACGAGCTGATCACCGACGCCGCCGCGGTCGAGACCTACCACCAGGCGTTCACGAAGTTGTCGGTGACGACCACCACCCGCGAGGAGACGTACGAGGTGCTGGAGCTCCACCGCGAACGCCTGTCACGCTCGACAGGGAAATGATCTCCGGCCGGCGGCCATTCAGGTAAGGCATATTTCCGCAGAATTCATGCTTTTCCTGTTGTCTTCCGGCGCGCAACGAGGATCATAAGGTCTGGGTCATCGAGTGGGGTCCGAAAGGACCGGCTTTTCCCGAGATAGTGGGCGAGGGGAAAGGGGCAACACTCAATGCGTCAGCGTGCCATCCGAAACTTGGCGAAGCTGGAGATGACCCGAGCCATGACCACCCGGGTGCTCGACGCGGCCGCGGGCGGGAAGAACAACTTCTCGGCCGACCGCGACCTGGTACGCCGATATGACCAGGCCGCGTCCGTGACGACCACCGCCGCGCGGGCCGTGCTGCAGTTCCTGGTGCGCGTGGTCCGGCATCTGGCGGCCGAAGGCGTGGACCAGTTCGTCGTCGTGGGCAGCGGCGTGCCCAGCGGCCTGCCCCCGGGCGGCCGGTTGCACGACGTGGCCGCGGGCTGCCACGGCGGCCACGGCGGCCCCGGCGGTGTGCCCGTCCGGGTGGTCTACGTGGAGAACGACCCGATGGTGCTGGCCGGCGCGCGGGCCACCATCGAGCCGGGCACCGATCTGGTCCGGGTGGTCGAGGGCGACGTGCGCGAGATCGACGCGATCCTCGGCGACCGGGTGGTGCGCGCCTTCCTCGACTGGGACCGTCCCGTGGCCGTGCTGCTGCTCTCCACCCACAGCCTGGCCGACGACGACCACGTCCACTACGTGATCGAGCGGGTCCGCCGGGCGGCGTCCGACGGCAGTTACCTGTCGCTGCTGCAGACCACCTTCGACGGCGTGCCGGGCGAGTTGCTGCCGGCGGTCCGGGACCTGCTGGCGATGACGCTGCCCGGCCACGCGATCCGCGGCAGGCAGGAGGTGGCGGCGCTGCTCGACGGGCTGGTGCTGGTCGATCCCGGGCTGGTGTGGGTCCCGGAGTGGCGGCCCGACGACCACGGCGCCGCCTGCTCCGCCCGGCCGAGCTCGTCGGGCACGTACGGCGCCGTGGCACGCCTCCCGTGAACGCCCGGCCGCCCGTCGAGCCTCTATGAACGCCCGGCCGTCCGTCGATTCTGTGAACGCCCCGATCGCCCGGCGAGCCTCTGTGTACGCCCGGCCGTCCGTCAGGCGCCTGTCGAGGCGGCGGCGGGCGTGGCCGGCTCACCGGCCGCGCCCTTGGGCGGCTCGACCCCGAACGCCAGCACCGCCACCACCGCCAGGATGAGCGGGACCGCCCCGAGCAGCGCGGTCGTGCCGATCGACGGCGCCGCCGCCCCCGCCACGAGCACGGCGGTCACCGCCACGCCGCCGGCCTTGCCCATCCCCGCCGACAGCCCGGAGCCGCGCGAGCGCACCCGGGTCGGGTAGATCTCCGAGCTGTAGGCGGCCAGCACCGCGGCGATCGTCGCCGTCCCCACGATCGGCCCGGCCAGCAGCAGGTACAGCCAGGTACGGTCGTGCGCCAGCGTCTCGCCGGAGAAGGCCAGCACCGCCAGCGCCACCCCGACCAGCGCCGACAGCGTGACGATCGTCTTCTTCGCGCTCCACAGGCCGTACATGGCGGCCGAGATGAAGATCAGCGGCAGGCCCAGCAGCGTCGAGTCGCGCAGCGCCCGGTCGGCCGTCTGCTGGTCCAGGCCCAGCTTCTGCAGGTTGGACGGGATCCACAGCTGGAAGCCGTAGGTGACCAGGCCGATGCTCAACCCGAGCACCACGACGGCCACCGTCAGCCCGGTGAACGGAGGGCGGAACAGCCGCGAGTAGCCGCCCGCGTGCTCGTCCTCCACCCGCTCGACGGCGGCGGCGGCCTCCTCGGTGGTGGCGGCCGCGCCGTACCTGGCCAGGACCGCGCGGGCCTCGGCGTCGCGGCCGTGCGCGAGCAGGAAGCGCGGCGACTCGGGGATGAACCGGTTGAGCAGGATGAGGAACACGCCGGTCGGCAGCCCCACCAGCCACAGCACCCGCCAGGAGAACGTCGGCGCCAGCGACGCCGACAACCAGCTGGCCGCCAGGTAGGCGACCGCCAGGTTGCCGCCGATGAGCACCATCACCCAGCCCTTGTGCCGCGGCGGGATCGTCTCGGCCAGCAGCGAGAACGTGATCGGCAACATGCCGCCCGCGCCCAGCCCCATGGCCACGCACATGGCCAGGTTCCACTCGAAGTCCGGCATGACGCCGCAGATCGCGGTGCCGATGAACAACACCCCGGCGAACAGGATCGACGGCTTGCGCCCGATCTTGTCGCCCATCCAGCCCCACAGCAGCGAGCCGAGCACCGTCCCGGTGAGCCCGGCCAGCGGCAGCAGCGCCACGGGCAGCTCGCCGGCCGGGTTGAGCGCGGACTTCAGCCCGTACTCCTTGGCCATGCCGGGCGCGACGAAGCCGAGCGTGATCGGCTTCATGGCGTCGATGATCACCGCGACCGACATGACCACGATCAGCCCGATGTGCGCCGGACGCATGCGCGCGTCGTCCAGGGCGCGGACGCGTACCTCGGCGGCCGGTCTGGCCGTCAGCGCGCCGGGCGGGATCAGCCCGTACGCGGTGACCGCCAGCCCCGCCACGATCAGCGCCATGCCGATCGTCATCGGCAGGTCCATCGGCATGCCCGCCAGGCGGTAGTGCATGTCGGCGCCGTGCAGGTACATCGGCAGATGCAGCACGACCCCGGCCACCGTGGCCAGGAAACCGAGCCAGAAGTACAGCGGTCGAGCCAGCTCGACGCCCCCCATCGCCCCTCCGTAGGCAGAACCGTGAGCAGATCCGTGATCAGATCAGGCGGCCGCCGTGCAGCCGCCATTCGACGAACAACACCCGCATCGGCCCGTTCACGAACAACCACTGGCCGACCCAGACGAAGGCGAACATCACCGCGAACGCCCACCCCCTGACCGGGCCGGCGACGCCGGGGACGAGCCCGTTGTCCAGCAGCACCCACATCAGCAGCCCCTCGGGCACGGCCGTGACCAGCCCGAACAGCGTCGGCCAGTCCTTGTCCCAGCGGAACTGCATGAACAGGTGGTACAGCAGCTCCCACCCGGCGCCCACGACGGCGACGGCCAGCAGCACGAGGAAGGCGTCCCGGAAGGACATCGGCAGCACCAGGGTGATCAGCGCGGTCAGCGCCGCCCCCACGGTGGCCAGCGTGAACAGCCGGGTCTGCAGCCGCCCGGCCAGCGTCGGGATCAAGGGAGCCTCCTGTTTCCCGCCCACCGCAGCCACTGGGCCGTGGACCGCACCGGCCCGAGCCCCTTGCAGAACCCGCGCCGGGTCAGGTCGGCGGCGATGTCGAGCGCGGCGGTCTGCATGCCGAGGAAGCTGTCCACGGCCAGGAAGTGGTTGCCGGCCGTGGCGGCGCCGGAGGCGTACAGGACGCCGCCCTCGCTCTCGGCGCCGAGCACCTCGAAGTTCTGGCCGACGCTCAGCCGGCCGGCCTTGTTGGGCCGGGCGCCGCCGTGCCGCAGCAGGTCGTCGAGGACGCGGTGCTCCGGCATGTCGGCCTCCAGGCCGGTGCAGTCGATGATGAAGTCGGACACGTACTGCATGGCGGCGGCGTTCACGCTGCGGGTGTGGGTGACCAGGCGGCCGTCGGGGGCGCGTTCGATGCGGTCGACGACGGCCTGCGTGGGGTGGTACCAGTTGCCCTGCCGGCCCCTGCGCATCTGCTCCTGCCAGCGGGCCAGCTTCGGGGTGGTGGTGCCGGCCACCGTCTTGGAGATCAGGGCGCGCTGCTCGGGCGTGGCCTTCCTGAAGCGGGCCTTGAGCTGGCCGCCGAAGGCCGACTTGGGCATCGTGAACGCCTGGTAGGCCCAGCCGTCGCCGCCCTTGCGCCGCATGAACACGTTCGGGCCGTGCGGGCCGGCCACGTACGTGCGGAACAGGTGGACGATCTGGGTGTGCAGGCCGTACCGCTCGCGGTCGTCCATCAGGCGCTGGAGCACCCGCGAGGCCACGATCCCGGCGCCGCGCACGACCACCACCCCGGGCCGCTTGCGCAGCTGGTCGTAGACATGCTCGTGCGGCTCGTAGGCGTTGACCACCCGGTAACGCTCGCCCTGCGCCTGCCGGAACTCCTGAAGGTCGTCGAGGAACTTCAGCCCCGGGTAGCCGACGGCCAGGTGCACGTACTGGGAGCGCAGCACCACCCGCTTGGTCGGCGAGGTGCCCGGCGGCGGCGTCAGCACGGTGAAGTAGCCGCCCCCCATCCGCTTCCTGACCATGCGCACCTGGCCCTTGGCCAGCATGTGCCAGTAGCCGATGCGGTCGGCCTCGCGCCGCACGGTCTGGGTGACCAGCCCGGCGCGCGGACTGTAGAAGTCGGTGAACAGCGGCTCGGCGAGCACCTGGAGGATCGGCTTGAGCGAGCCATCCTGCCAGGCCTCCTGCACCGCGTAGGAGGGGAAGCCCCAGATGTTGTCGGGACGCGCCCCCGCGTCGGACCGGATGCGCTCGTGCGCGGGCAGCTGCGAGACGCGGGTCAGGTACTCCCACGTCTGCCAGGGGGTGTCGCTGGTGGAGAGCACCCGCATGGCCGGGATCGGCACGCCTCTGATGCGCAGCACGTCGACCAGCGTGAACGAGCCGAGACCGCCGCCCACCGACACCAGCGGCACGTCGTGGACGGGGATGCCGGCCGACTGCACCAGCCAGTCCGTCCAGGACGAGGAATGCAGTAGCTCCGGAGTCAGGTCTCCCCGTGACATGCTGTGACCGAGCCCTCCCTGTCGCGGTTAAAAGTAGCGTAAAAGCCGGGGATTCAGTCCCACCAGAACGACCAGGCGTGTCGCCCGATGATCTGCTCGGCGTACCCCTGGAGGTCGCCCGGCCCCTGCACGACGTTGTCGGGACAGAACGCCCAGTGCTCGGCGGCGACGTGGAGGGCGTGCTCGGGGTCGGCCGGCGGCGCGGCCACGCTGAGGTCGAGCGTGTTGAAGCCGACGCTCACCACGCGGGCCCCGAACCGGTCCTCCCAGCTGCGCACCACGGCCGCCAGCGGCACCATCCACTCGTTGTGGTGCAGCGCGCCCTGCCACCCCATGACCGCCAGCGCGTCGGCCCCCCGGCCCGCCGCGACCAGCCCGAGCGGCATGCCCTTGGGCGCCAGCTCGCGGGCCAGCCAGTCGGCCACGTCGCCGGGGTCGGCGCGGGGCACCCCCGGCGGCGCCAGCCCCGGGCAGAGCGCCCCGTACGGCTCTAACTCCGCCAGCGCATCGCGCGGCATCTGCGCGACCCACTCCTGCCACACCTCGGTCATGAACCCCTCGGCGGTGAAGTGGCCGATCAGCATCGGGTCGTCGGGCACGATCTGCCCGATCGCCCACGGCTGGGCCGACTCGTCGAGCAGGACCGGCCACAGGCCGCTGTGGGCGTGCCAGACCCGCATGAACGACCAGTCCTCGCCGGCGGCGGGCTCGTCGCTCATCCAGAACGCCGGCCGGGCCGCCACGGCCTGCCGGGTGTAGGCGGGGTCGGGCCAGACCACGTCGCCCGCGGGCAGGCCCGGGGGCAGTCTGCGCCCCCTGCCGCCGTCGGCGAACAGCTGGCACAACTCAGGTGGCAGCTGGTGATCGTCCATGCCCTACCGTTCCGATACCGAATCCCGTCTCGGAGATGGTAGTGCCGCCGGTCGCCCCGGGGCTTTGGCGGCACGAGAAACCTTCGTGGACCAGCGGATGCGGTACTTCACGGCACAATGATGGCTGTGATGCCCTTTGACGCGGTTCTCACCGATCTTGATGGCGTGTTCCGCCTCTTCGACCACACCGCCCAGGCCGAGATCGAGGCCCGGTACGCCCTGCCGCTCATGGCCACGGCCTTCGCTCCCGAGCTGATCGAGCCGGCCATCCTGGGCCGGATCAGCGAGCGTGAATGGCTGGAGGCGGTGGCGGTCGCCCTCGGCGGCGACGAGCGGGCCCGCCAGGCGGTGGCCGAGTTCGCGGCGGTGCCGTTCCGGGTGGACGAGGAGGTCAGGGAGCTGCTGGCCAAGGCGCAGCAGCACGTGCCGGTGGTCATCGTGACCAACGCCACGGACACCGTTGAGGAGCACCTCGACCGGCTCGGGCTCACCTACTTCGCCGACGACCTGGTCAGCAGCGCCAGGGTCGGCGTGATCAAACCCGACCCGCGCATCTACGAGATCGCCGCCGAGCGCGCCGGGGCCGACCCCGCGCGCTGCCTGTTCGTCGACGACCGGCTGCCGAACGTGGAGGCCGCCAGGGCGCTCGGCATGACGGGCGTCCACTACCGCAGCGTCGCCGACCTGGCGGCCGTCCTCGGCGAGCTCTGAGGCCGGACGTGCGCCGGCCCCGCCCGCGGGAGAACGGGCGGGGCCGGCGGGCGGGTCAGTCGGCGCAGATGGCGAACACGCTGATGCCGACGTCGTTGTAGCCGATCTGGCGGCCGAGGGCGATCCAGCCGCGGGCGTCGTCGGTGGGGAACGACCCCACCAGGATCGCGCCGTTGCCCCGGGCCTCGCCGCCGCCGCCGAGCACGTGCTTGGAGCCCGGGCAGTAGACGGTGCGGCGCTGGAAGTTCGGGACGTTGGCGTTGGGCAGGCTGACGAGCTGGTAGCCCGGCGGCAGCGCGGCGCGGGTGGCCGCCGAGACGGGACTGGACGCCTGGAGGGCCACGACGGTGGCCGTGACGCAGGCAGCGGTGGCGAGGGCGATGACGGAAAGGAACAGAGACTTCTTGACGGGCATGGTCTCTCCTTGTCCTGTTCCCTGACAGGCACGGTTTCCGGGCAGCACGCGACACGCCGGCTCATGCGGTGCTTAAGGGGGCGACGTGAGAGCAGGGATGAGGGTGTTGACACGTTGAGTATCTGCTCCGTCGCATTCCGTGTCCATACGTGTTCCGCAGGTTTTCCGGGAATCCGGGTTTCCGGCGCGGCCCGCGCCGGCCGCGCCGGAAACGTCGAGCAGGCCCCATGGGCCCGGTCGTGGCGCCGGTCAGTAGCCGCCACCGCCGCCGTAGGGCGACTTCGTCTTGGGGGCGGCGGAGGGGGCGGCGGAGCGGGTGGGGGCCGGCGTGCTCGCGGGGGCGGCGGCCGTGGAGGTCGGCTTCGTGCCGGCGGGGGCGATCACGCCGATCAGGCCGTGCTTGGCGCCCTCGATGCCGGCCGAGAACCACAGCGTGTTCACGCCGCCGGTGGCCGCGGTGCCGGGTTCGAGGTCCCACAGGCCGGGCAGCTTGACGGGCCGGCCGCCGGACGTGGTGATCGCGCCCAGGTGCCGGTCGCCCTTGTAGGCGTGCACGGTGCCGTCGCCGAAGTTGCCGACCAGCAGGGCGCCCGCGTACTGGCCCCAGCCGCGCGGCGCGGCGGTCATGGCCCAGGGGGCGTCGAGCCCGACCCTGGAGATGCGGCCGGTCAGGCGGCCGTCGGCGTCGAAGCGGCTCACGAAGCCCTTGCCGGCGCCGAAGACGGGCTTGCCGGTGGTACGGTCGCGCAGCGCGTACGCCACCCACACGCTGCCGTTGACCACGGCCACGTTGTAGGCGTTGTAGCCGCGCGGCACCCGCGAGTCCTGGAACTGCCAGCCGGCCAGGCGGATGCGCCGGAAGTTCTCGTCGAAGGCGTGCACCCGGCCGTGGGCGAAGTCGGCGGCCAGCAGGAACTCGCCCTCGCCGGTGCGTACGAGCTCCAGGCCCTTGTAGTCGGCGCCGCGGGTGAACGCGGCGATCACGGCGTTGGCCGGGTCGGCCTCGGCGTTCCAGCCGGTGATGGCGCCGCTCGGGCTGCTGAAGATGAACGTGGCCGGCTTCCCCTTCACGGTGAAGCCGTCACCCGGGTTGAACACCTGGCCGGTCGGGGAGCCGCCGGGGATCCACACCTCTGTCTTCTCCTTGCGGCCCGTGCCGGAGTAGACGGTGGCGGTGCCGGTGCCGGCGTTGGAGACCCACAAGGTCTTGCCCATGGCCAGGCCCCACGGGTTGACGACCTTGGGGTCGGTGACCGGGGCCTTGCCCTTGACGTCCGACACAAGGTTGATGACGTCGAAACGGGTCCTGGTGGTCGCCTGCGCGGGGGCGGTGAGGGTCGTCCCCGCCACGACGGCGACAGCGCAGAGCGTGATGATGCGGAGCCGCATCCGTGCCTCCTAGTGAGCGCTTGTGACGCGAGATACGCGGTGGGCGCGCAGCGGGTTCAGCCGGGCCGGAAATATCGGCGGGCGAGTTTTCCCGTCCAGGGCGGGGGAGAAGGAGAGTCATGAACGTGTTGGGCATCGACATCGGCGGTTCGGGAATCAAGGGCGCCCCGGTCGACACCGAGGCCGGAGAGCTCGTCCAGGAGCGGTTGCGCATCGCCACGCCCCAGCCGGCCAAGCCCGAGGGGGTTGCCGAGGTGGTGGGCGAGATCGTCAAGCATTTCGACTGGGACGGCCCGGTCGGCGTCACCTTCCCCGGCGTCGTCGTCGACGGGGTCGTGCAGACGGCGGCCAACGTCCACCACTCGTGGATCGGCGTCGACGCCGCCGCGCTCTTCGGCGGCGCGACGGTGCTCAACGACGCCGACGCCGCCGGCATCGCCGAGATGACCTTCGGCAGGGGCCGCGACCAGAAGGGCACGGTGCTGATCCTGACCTTCGGCACGGGCATCGGCAGCGCCCTGTTCGCCGACGGCACGCTGGTCTGCAACACCGAGCTCGGCCACCTGGAGCTGCGCGGCAAGGACGCCGAGGATCGCGCGTCGGCGCGGGCCCGCGAGGAGCACGACCTGAGCTGGGAGAAGTGGGCCGAGCGGGTCGAGGAGTATCTCAGGCACGTGGAGATGTTGTTCTCGCCGGGCCTGATCGTGATCGGCGGGGGCGTGAGCAAGAAGGCCGACAAGTTCCTGCCGCACGTCACCCTCGACACCCCCGTGGTCCCCGCCGCCCTGCAGAACGAGGCCGGCATCATCGGCGCCGCCCGCCACGCCGCCACCACCGGGCCGGCGCGGTAGGGGCCGCCGCCGCGGTCCCGGCGCGGCCGGGAGCGCGGGCGGCGGTGCCGGGCGCGATATTGGGATGCGGGAGGCGGGCCGCGTCGGGCACCATGGGCCGTTGGCTCCGGGGCCACGGGGCTCAAATATCCTGAAAGCAGTATGGGAACGCCTTCGTTGTCCTCTCCGCTCGCCGACCTCCAGTCCCGCCTGCCCGAGCTCATGCCGCGCGACCAGCGGCGGCTGCGGCGCAGGCTCGACGGCATGCGCCGGGTGCGCTCCCGCGACGCCCGGGACAAGATCGTCACCGAGATCCTCGCCGACGTCGAGCGCGCCGAGCAGCGGCTGGCGCGCCGCCGCGAGGCCGTGCCGCAGGTCCGCTACCCGGAGAACCTGCCGGTCTCCCAGCGCAAGGACGACATCCTGGCCGCCATCCGCGACCACCAGGTGGTGATCATCGCGGGCGAGACGGGCTCCGGCAAGACCACCCAGATCCCCAAGATCTGCCTTGAGCTCGGGCGCGGCGTGCGCGGGCTGATCGGTCACACCCAGCCGCGCCGCATCGCCGCCCGTACCGTCGCCGAGCGCGTCGCCGAGGAGCTCGGCACCGAGCTCGGCGAGGTCGTCGGCTACAAGGTGCGCTTCACCGACCAGGCGAGCGACCGCACGCTGGTCAAGCTGATGACCGACGGCATCCTGCTGGCCGAGCTGCAGAACGACCGCATGCTCGACCAGTACGACACCCTGATCATCGACGAGGCCCACGAGCGCAGCCTCAACATCGACTTCATCCTCGGCTACCTCAAACAGCTCCTCCCGCAGCGCCCCGACCTCAAGGTCGTCATCACCAGCGCCACCATCGACCCCGAGCGCTTCTCCCGCCACTTCGGCGACGCGCCGATCATCGAGGTCTCCGGCCGCACCTACCCGGTCGAGGTCCGCTACCGCCCGCTGGCGGAGGACGACGACCAGACCGGCGGCATCGTCGACGCCTGCCGCGAGCTGGTCACCGAGGGCCCCGGCGACATCCTGGTCTTCCTGTCCGGCGAGCGGGAGATCCGCGACGCCGCCGACGCCCTGTCCAAGGCCGACTTCCGCAACACCGAGATCCTGCCGCTCTACGCCCGGCTCAGCGCCGCCGAGCAGCACCGCGTCTTCCAGCGTCACACCGGCCGCCGGATCGTGCTGGCCACCAACGTGGCCGAGACCTCGCTGACCGTGCCCGGCATCAAATACGTGGTCGATCCGGGTTTCGCCCGCATCTCCCGCTACAGCCACCGCACCAAGGTGCAGCGCCTGCCCATCGAGCCCATCTCGCAGGCCAGCGCCAACCAGCGCAAGGGCCGCTCGGGCCGCACCTCCGACGGCATCTGCATCCGGCTCTACGAGGAGGAGGACTTCCTCTCCCGGCCGGAGTTCACCGACCCGGAGATCCTGCGCACCAACCTGGCCTCGGTCATCCTGCAGATGACCTCGATCGGGCTGGGCGACATCGAGGCGTTCCCGTTCGTCGAGCCGCCCGACCGCAGGCAGGTCAAGGACGGCGTCAACCTGCTCCACGAGCTCGGCGCGTTCGACGCCCAGGGCAAGCTCACCGGAATCGGCCGCAAGCTGGCGAGCCTGCCGGTCGACCCGCGTCTCGGCCGCATGGTGCTGGAGGCCGAGAAGAACGGCTGCCTGCGCGAGGTCATGGTGATCGCCGCCGCCCTGTCCATCCAGGACCCGCGCGAGCGGCCGTCGGACAAGCAGCAGCAGGCCGACGAGAAGCACCGGCGCTTCGCCGACCCCGACTCCGACTTCCTGACCTACCTCAACCTGTGGAACTACCTGCGCGACAAGCAGAAGGAGCTGTCCTCCAGCGCCTTCCGGCGGTTGTGCAAGGCCGAGTTCCTCAACTACCTGCGGGTCCGCGAGTGGCAGGACATCTACAGCCAGGTCCGCCAGGCGCTCGGTGCCCAGCCCGGCAGCGCGCCCGCCGACCCCTACCAGGTGCACGTGTCGCTGCTGGTCGGGCTGCTGTCGCACATCGGCGTCAAAGACGTCATGGACAAGCAGCGCGCCGCCGACGGGCGGCGGCCGATGCAGGAGTACATCGGCGCGCGCAACGCCCGCTTCGCGATCTTCCCCGGCTCGGCCCTGGCCAAGAAGCAGCCGCAGTGGGTGATGTCGGCCGAGCTGGTCGAGACCTCGCGGCTGTGGGCCCGGGTCAACGCCAAGATCGAGCCCGACTGGGTCGAGCCGCTCGCCCAGCACCTGGTCAAGCGCACCTACTCCGAGCCCCACTGGGAGAAGAACCAGGGCGCGGTGATCGCCCTGGAGAAGGTCACCCTGTACGGCGTGCCGCTCGTGGTCGGCCGCAAGGTCAACTACGGCCGCATCGACCCCGACCTGTCGCGCGAGCTGTTCATCCGGCACGCCCTGGTCGAGGGCGACTGGGACACCCACCACCGCTTCCTCAAGGACAACCGGCGGCTGCTCGAAGAGGTCGAGGAGCTGGAGAACCGGGCCCGCCGCCGCGACATCCTGGTCGACGAGGAGGTCCTGTACGACTTCTACGACCAGCGCGTCCCGGCCGACGTCGTCTCGGCCAGGCACTTCGACTCCTGGTGGAAGAAGGCCGGGAAGGAGCAGCCGGAGCTGCTCACGTTCTCGCCGGAGATGCTGGTCAACGAGGGCGCCGACATCAGCGCCCGCGACTATCCCGACACCTGGAAGCAGCTCGGTCAGCGGATGAAGCTGACCTACCAGTTCGAGCCGGGCGCCAACGCCGACGGCGTCACCGTCCACGTGCCGTTGCAGGTGCTCAACCAGGTCAACTCCGACGGCTTCGACTGGCAGATCCCGGGCCTGCGCGAAGACCTGATCACCGCGCTGATCCGGTCGCTGCCCAAACACCTGCGCCGCAACTTCGTGCCCGCCCCCAACTACGCCAGGCAGGTGCTGGCCGGGGTCAGGCAGGGCGGCGAGCCGCTGCTGGAGGCCGTGGAGCGGGAGCTGCTGCGGCTCACCGGCGTCCGGGTGCCGCGCGAGGCCTGGCAGCTCGACCAGGTGCCCGACCACCTGCGCATCACCTATCGGGTGATCGACGAGCGCAAGCGCACGGTGGCCGAGGACAAAGACCTCGACGCGCTCAAGCGCCGGCTCGCGCCGCGCCTGCGCAAGACCCTGTCGGAGGCCGGCGACGACCTGGAGCGCACGGGCCTGCGCACCTGGAGCTTCGGCACCCTGCCCAAGGTGTTCGAGCAGGGCCGGATGAAGGGCTACCCGGCGCTCGTCGACGCGGGCGAGTCGGTCTCCGTCAAGATCTTCGAGACGGCCGCCGAGCAGCGCCGCGCCCACTGGCCCGGCACCCGCCGGTTGCTGCTGCTCAACGTCACCAACCCGGCCAGGTCGCTGCTCGGCGGGCTGTCCAACCAGGCCAAGCTGGCGCTGTCGCGCAGCCCCCACGGCGGCGCCGTCGCGCTGTTCGACGACGTCGTCAACGCGGCCGTCGACAAGCTGATGCTCGACCTCGGCGGCCCCGCCTGGGACCCGGTCGGCTTCGACCGCCTCCACCAGCACGTCCGGGCCGAGCTGCACGACACGGCGGCCGACGTGCTGGCCAAGGTCGAGCAGATCCTGAGCGTCTGGCACGCCATCGGCACCCGCCTCGACGGCCTGCGCTCGAGCGCCTCCACCGACGACGTGCGCGAGCAGCTCGGCAAGCTGGTCTTCAAGGGCTTCGTCACCGCCACCGGCAGCCGCCGCCTGCCCGACGTCCTGCGTTACCTGCGGGCCATCGAGCGGCGTCTCACCAAGCTCCCGGAGGAGCCCTGGCGGGACGAGGAGTGGATGGACCGCGTGCACAAGATCGAGGACGATTACCACGACCTGCTGGCGAGCCTGCACCCGGCCCGCCGGGGCGACCCCGACGTGACGGAGATCCGCTGGTTGATCGAGGAGCTGCGGGTCAGCTTCTTCGCCCAGACCCTCGGCACCCCCACGCCGGTGTCGGAGAAGCGCATCGCCAAGGCGATGGAGAAGCTGCGGCCCTGAACCTCGGGGCGGCACACGGACGTACAGGGGGAGTGATGGTCAAGGCCGTCAAGGCCGTCGTGCTCGACGTCGGCGAGACGCTGATCGACGAGACGCGCATCTGGTCGCGCTGGGCCGACCGGCTGGGGGTGAGCAGGTTCGTGCTCATGGGCGTGCTCGGCGGCATGGCGGCGCTCGACCGTTCCCACCGGGAGGCCTTCCAGCTCGTCCGGCCCGGTCTCGACGTGGAGGCGGAGATGGCCGCCTGGGAGCGCGACGACCCGGCCGGGCTGCGCAACCACTTCGACGGCGACGACCTCTACCCCGACGTGCGGGAGGCCCTGGCGGCGCTGCGCGCGGCCGGGTTCCAGGTGATCATCGCCGGCAACCAGCCCAGCCGGGCCTTCGACGCCCTGGTGGCGATGGACCTGCCGGTCGACTCGGTGCACACCTCCGAGGGCTGGGGGTTGTCCAAGCCCGCCCCCGAGTTCTTCGCCAAGGTGGCCTCGGTGGCCGGTCGCGAGCCGGGGGAGATCCTCTACGTCGGCGACCGGCTCGACAACGACGTGCTGCCCGCCGCCCGTGCGGGCATGCGCACGGCGTTGCTGCGCCGCGGCCCCTGGGGTTTCCTGCACGCCGAGCGCCCGCAGGCGAAGGCCGCCGACATGATCGTCGACGACCTGCACGCCCTGCTGCCCGCCCTGCGCCGGCTCACCTGAGGCCCGCGGAGATGATCCGGATCAGGTGAGCCGCGCTGTGCCCGTGCGGGCCAGGTGAGCCGCGCGTGGGCTTCTGCGGGTCAGGTGAGCCGCGCGCGGCTTCTGCGGGTCAGGTGAGGTCCTCGTCGGGGTCGATGCGCAGGGCGCGCTCCTCGGCCGACAGGTCCTCCCGGTCCGCGTCCCAGTCCACGCCGATGGCCTCGTCCTCGGTGTCGGGGTGGGCGCCCTCGTCGGGCTCGGTCAGGCGGTGCTCCTCGCGCGGGGCGCGGCGCGGGCGGTCGGGCAACTCCTGGCGCAGCCGCTCGTCGAGCGTGGCCTCGTGCTGGGGGTCGTCCTCTTTGACCTCGTGATGCAGGCCGAGGTCATCGGTCCACTCCCTGACCTCGATGTCCTGCTCGTCGGCCATGCCGAATCGGTCTGGAGGTAGTTCGCTCATACTGCGCCCTCTACCCACCGTACGGACCGGAATCCTACGACTTGGCCCGGCTTAGGGCCTCCTGTAGCTCATCCTTGTCCATCTGGGACCGTCCGGGGATGTCGGCCTGCTTGGCCTGCTCGTACAGCTCCGCCTTCGTGGGCTCGGCCGCGCCGCCGCCCTTCAGGGCCCGCAGCTCCTCCTCCCGGCGCTGCAGGAACGCCTTGCCCAGCTCGCGCAGCTCGGCCTCGCTCGCCGTCCTGGCCAGGGCGGGCAGGAGAGTCGTCTCCTCCTCCTGCACGTGGTGGCTGACGGACTCGACGAGCTGGTCGAGCGTCTCGGCGAACTCGGGGGTGCCCGGCTGCGCGCGGACGAGCGCGTCGAGCAGCACCTCGGCCTCCTTGTGCTCCTCGACGCCGTGGTGGGCGTCCAGGCCGGGGTAGACGCGGTCCTCCTCGGCGCGGGCGTGCGCGGTCAGCAGGGCGCGCAGCTCGGCCACGGCGGCCGACGGGTCGCCCGCCCCCTTCTTGAGCCGCTCGAAGAGGGACTCGACGGTCCGGTGGTCATGGGTGATCAGAGTGATGACGTCCGTTGCCATGGCGGCACCCGCTACCCGCCCGGTCACCGTCCAATCGCGGCGCCCACCAGGGAGCGGGGGTCGGCGGCGCCGGCCAGCATGCCGTCGGGGCGCACGTCGATGAGGTGGGCGTGGCCGAAGGAGCCGCCGTACGGCAGCGTGCGCACCGGGTGGCCGAGCACGGTCAGGCCGTCGGCCCAGGTCGTGCCCTCCTCCAGGTCGAGCACGGCGTCGTCGGGGGCGTCCCAGGTGTCGAAGCCGTTGCCGCCGCCCAGCCGCCAGCGCGGTGCGGCGAGCGCCTGGCCGGGCTCCTCGCCGTGGCGCAGCAGGCGGGTGATGACCTGGGCCAGGATCTGTGGCTGGGCGTCGCCGCCCATCGTGCCCACGACCGTGCGCAGCCCGCCGCCGGGACGGGTGATCAGCGCGGGGGTCAGAGTGTGCGGCGGACGGCGGCCGGGGCCGTACTCGGCCGGGTGACCGGGACGCAGTGAGAAACCGATGCCGCGGTTGTGAAGGTTGATCCCGGTACGCGGCTCGAAGAGCATGCCGCCGAACCCCGACGCGTTCGACTGGATCAGCGACACCCCCATCCCGTCGCCGTCGACCGCGCACAGGTACGTCGTGTCACCGTCGGCGGACGGCGCCCGCAGACGGCTGCGCCTGACCGGGTCGACCAGGGCCCGGCGGCGGGCGATCTCGCCGGGGTCGAGCAGGTCCTTGGCGTCTTCGTGCAGCAGGTCCAGCCGGTCGTGCCCGGCGGCCCTGGCGGCCTCCGACAGCAGGTGGGCCCAGGCCGGATGGCGCGGCGAGCCGGGCAGGTCGAGCCCGTCGAGAACGGCCAGGGACATCAGCAGCAGGTAGCCCTGGGAGTTGGGCGGCATCGACCACACGTCGTGGCCGAAGGCGCGCACCCGCAGCGGCTCGACCCAGTCCGCGCCGGGGACGGCCAGGTCGGCGGCGGTGTACTCGCCCGCGCCGAGCTCGATCAGGCCCTGCCCGAACTCGCCGAGGTAGAAGCCGTCGCGGCCGCCGTCGGCCACCGCCTGGAGCGCGCGGGCCACGCCGGGACGGGTGACGCGATCGCCGGCCCGGCGTACGGAGGCGAAGTCGCCGCCGCCCGGCCGCGCGGCCGCCGTACGGGCGCCCGGGACCAGCAGCGGCGAGGCGGGGAAGCCGTCGCGGGCCAGCGCGATCGCGGGCCGCAGCAGCTCGGCCATGGGCAGCCGGCCATGCCTGGCGTGCAGGGCGAGCCACCCGTCGACGCAGCCGGGCACCGGCACGGACCTGACGTCGTGCAGGTGCGGCATGCGGGTGTGCCCCTCGGCGCGCAGCCGGGCGGGGTCGGCGCCGGACCCGGCGCGGCCGGAGGCGTTGAGCGCGGTGACCGTGCCGGGAACTGTGCCGGGAACTGTGCCGGTGCCCTTGTCGGCGACTGTGTCGGCGACTGTGTCGGCGACTGTGCCGGTGGCAGTGCCGTCGTGGACGAGCGCGAACAGGTCTCCGCCGAGCCCGCACATGTGCGGCGCGACCACGGCGAGCACGGCGTTGGCCGCGATCGCCGCGTCGGCCGCCGAACCGCCGCGGTCCAGCGCGCCCACCCCGGCGGCCGAGGCCAGGTGGTCGACGGTGCAGACCATGCCGTTCGGGGCGTATCTGGTGTTGTGCACGTGAAGAGACTAAGCCCGTTCCGGGGCCAGACGGTGCTCCAGACGGCGCTCCAGGCGCGGCCGGAAGGCCGCCTGACGGACGGTCCGGCCGGACAGGCGGGCCAGCACGAGCGCCGCGAGCAGCGTCGCGGCCACGCACGACACGCCGCCGATGCCCAGCGACAGGCGCGGCCCGAACGCGTCGCTCAGCCACCCGAGCAGCGGCCCGCCGATCGCGCCCGCGCCCGCGCTCACCATGCCCAGCGCGGCGATGACCCGCCCGCGCATCGCGTCGGGGCTGTCGAGCTGCGCCCGCGCCGAGACCGTGGTGTCGATGATCACCGCGCCCGCCGCGATCGGCAGCATCATCGTGGCGAACGTCCCCAGAGCGGGCATCAGGCCGCTCAGCGTCTGCGCGACCCCGGTCAGGAACGCGGTGATCAGCAGCAGCCGGATCGTCAGGTGCGGCCGGGCGGCGGCCAGGAAGCCGCCCACGACCGTGCCGGCGGCGAACACGCTGGACAGCAGGCCGTACCCGGCGGCGCCGGCCGCCAGCGGGCCCGCGCTCATGGCGGCCATGGTGACCTGGTAGTTGCGGCCGAGGCTGCCCAGCACGAGCGAGAGCGCCAGCATCACGAGCAGCCAGGGGGTGCGCAGCACGTACCGCAGGCCGGCCGCGACCGCGCCGGGCTGCCGCTCGGAGCCGGCGAGCCGGTGGAACTCCGCGCGCCGCATGAGCGCGACGGCCGCGATCACGACGAAGAAGGTGGCCGCGTTGAGCAGGAAGAGCCCGCCGTTGCCGGTCAACGGCAGCAGCACGCCGGCCAGGCTCATGCCGAGGATGCGTCCGCCGGAGTTGAGGATCGAGCCGAGCGCCATGGCGTTGGGCAGGTCGGCCGGCGGCACCACCTCGGCCCCGAACCGTCCGAGCGCGGGCCCGCCGAGCGCGGAGACCACGCCGCCCGCCAGCGCCACCGCGTAGATCGGCACGACGGAGTCGCCGCCGGAGAAGGCGATCAGCGCCAGGACGGCGGCCAGCGCGGCCTGCGCGAGCTGCGCGGCGACGACGACGGGCCGGGTGGGCAGCCGGTCGGCCAGCGCCCCGCCCCACATGCCCAGCAGCAACGTCGGCAGCGCCTGCATCACCAGGCTGAGCCCCACGCTGGTGGCCGACCCCGTCATGGTGAGGATCAGCCAGTTCACCCCCAGGACCTGCATCCAGGTGCCGGTGACGGACACGATGTCGGCTCCCGCCCAGAGCCGGTAGTTGTGGTGGCGCAGGGCGCGGAAGGTGGAGGAGCGCGGTGGCAAGACTGGTCCTAGCCTCGGTACGGGGAAACGCGGGAGTCAACGCGCGGCACGATCGCGACGATTCCGATTTGCCCGAAATGTGAGGTAAGACACGGTTAAAATAGGTTTAGCGTGAAAAATTAGACCAGTTCGAGCGGGCGGTCCCGGTCCACCAGGGCCGCGTAGTGGCCGCCGAGCGCCATCAGCTCGTCGTGGGTGCCGCGCTCGACGACCTTCCCGTGGTCGAGCACGACGATCTGGTCCGCGTCGCGGACGGTCGACAGGCGGTGGGCGATCGTGATCGTCGTCCGCCCCCGCGCCAGCGTGTCCAGGGCTTCCTGGACGGCTCGCTCGGTCTGGGTGTCGAGGGCGCTGGTGGCCTCGTCGAGGATCAGCACCGGCGGGTTGCGCAGCAGCGTGCGGGCGATGGCCAGGCGCTGCTTCTCGCCGCCGGAGAACCGGTAGCCGCGCTCGCCCACCATCGTGTCGTAGCCGTCGGGCAGCGAGGCGATGTGGTCGTGGATGCGCGCGGCCCGCGCCGCCGCCTCCAGCTCCTCGTCGGTGGCCGCCGGACGGGCGAAGCGCAGGTTGTCCGCGATCGAGGCGTGGAACAGGTACGTCTCCTGCGAGACCACCCCGACCACCTCGCTCAGCGTCTCGAACGTCAGGTCGCGCACGTCCACGCCGTCGATGGTGACCCGGCCGCCGGTCACGTCGTACAGGCGGGGGAGCAGGTAGCTGAGGGTGGTCTTGCCCGAGCCGGTCTCGCCCACGACGGCCAGCGTCGTGCCCGCGGGGACGGTGACGTCGACGGCGTGCAGGGTGCGCTCGTCCTCGTAGGCGAAGTCGACGCGCTCGAAGCGCACCTCGCCGCGTACCCGGTCGAGGGTGCGGGCGCCGGGGTGGATGTCCACCGACAGGTCCAGGTACTCGAAGATGCGGCCGAACAGCGCCAGCGAGCTCTGCACCTCGACGCCCAGCCGCAGCAGCGACACCGTCGGCCGGAACAGGCTCGACTGCAGCGTGGTGAAGGCCACGAGGGTGCCGACGGAGATGATGCCGGTGTAGCCGACGGCCCAGTAGATCAGGGCGGGCATCGCGGCCATGATGATCTGGATCGACGACTGCCGCCAGCGTCCGGCCATGCTCGTCCGTACGCCGAGCTCGGCCAGCTCGTCGGAGGCGCGGCCGAACCGGTCGGTCAGCTCGGCGGAGCGGCCCATCGTCCGGCCCAGCAGGACGCCGCTGATCGACAGCGACTCCTGGACCATCGAGGAGATCACGGCGAGCTTGCGCTGCCGTTCGCTGGTGATGCGCTTGCGCTCGGCGCCGACCTTCCTGCTGATCCACACGAACACCGGCAGCAGCAGGAGCGAGATGACCGTCAGCCGCCAGTCGAGGGCGAGCATCGCCACGATCGTGGCGATCACGGTGGTGAGGTTGGAGATGATCGAGGTCGCGGTCGAGGTGACGACCGACTGCATGCCGCCGATGTCGTTGGCGATGCGCGACTGCACCTCGCCCGTCTTGGTGCGGGTGAAGAAGGCCAGCGACATGCGCTGGAGGTGGGAGTAGACCGAGATGCGCAGGTCGTGCATCACCCGCTGGCCCACGGTGGTGGAGATGAGCGTCTGCAGCACGTCGAACACGCTCGTGGTGACCGCGACCGCGATCATGCCGAGCGCCAGCAGCGTGAGCAGCAGCGCGTCGCGGGACGGGATCGCCACGTCCAGCACCTCGCGCAGCAGGAACGGCGAGGCCAGCCCGACCAGGGACGACAGCAGGATAAACGCGCCCACCAGGACCAGCCGGCCGCGGTAGGGGGTGAAGAGTCCGATGATGCGCCGCAGCGGCGCGCGTGGTTCGTCGGCCAATAGGAGGCCTCCTTTCGGATGTCCACTCAAACAGAGGTTAACTCATAATTGTTCCGGCTAAAATCGTCGGTATGGGAGAGAAGGAGCTCGCGGAGCTCTTGCACCTGGTCAGCAGGCGTCTGCGGCACGGATACGTGCACCGGCTGGTGCCGCTCGGGCTCAATCCGGGGCAGGCGCGGGCGTTGCGCGTGCTGGGCGAGGCCGGCCGGCCGCTGCGGATGGTGCAACTGGCCGACGAGCTGCGGATCGTCCCGCGCTCGCTGACGCCCGTCGTGGACGCGCTGGAGGAGGCCGGGCTGGTGCGCAGGGAGGTCGATCCGGCCAACCGCCGCTCGACGCTCGTCGTGATCACGGACGCGGGCCGGGCCATGGCCGAACGGGCCAGGGACGCGCGCAGGGAGGCCGGCGAGGGCCTGTTCGCGGTGCTGTCCCAGGAGCAGCGCGACCAGCTCAGGGACCTGCTCGGCGCGGTGGACGGCCAGTTCCGGTGACCACGCCGCCGATGACCGTGCTCGGGGGAGGGCGGCCGGTTCAGGTGAGCGCGCCGCCGACGACCGTGGCCAGGCAGGGCGGCTGGGCCATCAGGGCCGAGTACGGGTAGCGTCCGCGGGCGTCGAAGACGGCGAAGTCGGCCCGGCTGCCCGGCCCGAGCGAGCCGATCCGGCCCGGCCCGGCGTCCAGGCCCAGTGCCCGCGCCCCGCCCAGCGTCGCGGCCTCGACCAGGCGGCGGTCCAGCCCCCGCACCCGCAGTCCCAGCTCCCTGGCCCGCCGCCGGACCCCGGCCGCGAGCCCGAGCAGGTCACCGGCCGGGGCGAGGCCGTCCAGGGGGCGGCTGCCCAGGGCGAGGGGGTTGCCCTCCTCCAGGAGGGTCAGCACGTCGGCGGCCTGGTCCTGTCCCGGCGGGCAGATCGCGACCACGCTGCGGCGCAGGCGCAGCAGCTTGCGCTCGCCGGGGTCGAGCGGCCGGGCGCAGGCCACGTGGCAGTGGGGGCCGAGCGCGCCGGCCTCGTCCAGGGCCATGGGGGAGTGCCGGTCCAGCCCGGCCAGCAGCCGCAGGCCGAACGTCCTGGCCAGCACGGCGACGTCCTCCAGCACCTGCGGGTCGCGGGTCCGGGCCGCGATGCCGACCGGGCACGGCCGGTCCACCTCGCGCAGGGCCGTGATCAGCGCGTCCCGGTCGTGCTCCTCCCACTCCCGCTCGCCGGCGCTGGACGCCTCGACGTACGAGACGCCGGGAACGCCCGCGACATCGGCGGGGTCGGCCACCACGGCGGCCCGCGTGGTGACGCCGGGGCTGACGCCGGGGCCGACGCCGGGGCCCGGCGTCGGCGGCGCGCAGCAGGCGTCCACCAGCCCGGCCACGATCATGCCCGGCCAGCGGATCTCCTCCGCGACGCGGAAGCGGGACAGCAGCTCGGCCCGCGAGCCCACCTGGAGCACCCGCCCGCCCCTGATCACCACCGTCCCGTCGCGCACGGGCTCGGCGCAGACCGGCAGCACCAGCGGAGCGGAGTGCGCCACGACCGGCGAGGGCGCACGCCTGCCCGGAAACGGCCCCGAACCCGACCCGCGAACCGGCCCCCACACCGACCCGCGAACCGGCCCCGAAGCCCGTCCCGCACCCGGACCTGGAACCCGCGCAGCACGCTTCGCACCCGCCATCGGCGCTCCCGTCGGATTTGCCCTTTCGGCATTAAACGCGAGCGGCGGCGGCGAAGGCAATCAGGCGCCGCGGGCGTCCCGGGGCTGGTAGCGGCCGGACAGCCGGGCCAGTTTCAGGCCCAGGTGCAGGGCCAGCCGCTCGCCGCCGTCCTTGAGGTCCGTACGCGCCAGCTCCTCCACCCGCTGCAGCCGGTAGTACAGCGAGGTGCGGTGCAGCCGCAGCGCCCGGGACGTCGCCACCGCGCTGCCCGCCAGGTCCAGGTACGTCTCCAGCGTCTCCAGCAGCGGCAGGTACTGCTCGTCGGCCAGCAGCCCGTCGAGCCCGGGATGCACCTCCTGGTCCGCGAGCTGGGTGAGCATCCGGTAGACGCCGAGCCGGGCCCACTCGGCCGACCGCCCGAGCCCCGGCACCCGCGCGGTCACCTCCGCCGCGTGCCGGGCCTCCGCGTACGACCCGGCCGCCTCCGCCAGTTCGAGCCGGGTACGCCCGACCCCCACCACCACGGGCACCGGCATGGCCGCGTGCAGCTCGTCGGGCGGGACCGGCGGCCCGGCGGTGAGCAGCACGGCGTGGTCGTAGCGCACCAGGTGCAGCGGGTGGTGGCCGCTGAGCCGCCGGCGCAGCGCCAGCAGCCCCTGTTCGAGCGCCAGGCGCAGCCCCTCGTCGGGCTCGGCCGAGCGGGGCCGGGCCACCAGCACGGTCACCGGCTGGCCCTGCGGGAACGCGCCCGCCTCGATGAGCTGCCTGGCCGCGTCCCGCTCGCCGCGCAGCAGCCCGGTGACCGCCTCCAGCTCCCGGTGGGAGGCCAGCCCGGTCGCCAGGCTCTCGTGGAACAGCGCGAGCGCCAGCCCGGGAACGGCCGCCGCCGCCTCGGCCACCTTCTCGTCGGACATGGCCGGTCCGGCGTCGATGAACCACAGGAAGCCGAGCAGGCCGTCGGCGTGCCGCAACGGGACGCACACGCGCGGCAGCAGCCCCAGGTGCGGCGCGCCGGCCGTGCGCAGCGGGGCCTGCGCCTCGTGCACGCCGGCCGCCCGCAGCCACTCGCGCACCTCCGGGGTGGTGTGCCGGCGCAGGATGGAGTCGCGGCGGATGTCGTCCATGGCGCCGTTCTGCTCGCTGTAGGCGATCACGCGCTGCACGCGGTCCTCCAGCAGCAGGGGACGCCCGAGGCGCACGGCGAGGTCGTCCACGATCCGCTGGAGATCCGCCACTGCTCCACCTAGGTCACGCTGGACATTTCGACAAATGTCGGAAGGGTTGCTACACGTCTTCCCTACAGCTGATCGGTGATCTCCGTCAATAACGTCTATACCGTCAATCCGTGAATGCCCCGAAGAAGCTGCTGAAGGGTTTGCTGGCGGCCATCGTGCTGTTCCCGGTGAGCCTGATGGCGACCCCTGCTTCCGCAGCACCCCCCACCGTCGATCCCGAGTACCCCTGGCGGCAGAACCACTGGCCGCAGACCCAGCCCTGGCAGCAGGACGAATCGGCCGACGCCCAGACGTTGCGCGCCCGTCCTCCCGGCGGCCTCACGCCTCTCGACCCGCAGAACTGGGAGAACCCCGACCACATGACGTGGGCGGACTACAAGAAGCCTCCGGGCACCAACTGGAACGACCCGGCCGTCAAGGGCTCCAAGCGCACCTTCAAGGGCGCGCTGGTGCTGCTCGACTACCCCAACCAGGCGTTCGTCGTCACCCAGCCCAAGGGCTCGACGATCTACGCCAACCCGAGCGCCGAGGCCCATGACGTCCCGCGCGACCAGGTGGCCAAGTTCTACCAGGACTTCCTCAACACCCCGAACACCCTCAACAAGGGCCACACCATCCACGAGTACTGGATGGAGGACTCCGGCGGCCGGTACGGCGTCGAGCTGACCGGGTTCGGCCCGTACACGATGCCGGGCAAGGACCACGAGTACGCGCTGGAGCCCGGCTTCAACGGCACCTCGGGCTGCCCGGCGGGCGACACCTGCAACAAGAACCTGCGCACCGACGGCCACAACGCCTGGATCAACGCCGTCGGCGAGGACGTCGCCAAGCAGTACGACTTCGTCTTCTACCTCAGCGCCGGCCAGGACGAGTCGTCCACCTGGCAGGAGTTCGGGATGATGAAGTTCCCGACCAAGGAGGACGTGCCCGACGAGTGGGGCCCGCCCGACCCGGCCCTGCCCAACTGGCTGAAGACGCGCTACGTCGAGTGGTCCTCCTGGCAGGCGGCCTCCAACTTCTGGCCCAACGCCAACATCGGCGTCGACTCCGTCCAGGCCGAGAGCTCCGGCATGGCGGTCTACGCCCACGAGTTCAGCCACATCCTCGGCGTGCTGGACAACTACAACAACCCGTACGGGGTGCCGCCGGTCCGGGCGTACACCGGCGTCTGGGAGATGCTCAGCCGCGGCAGCTTCAACGGCCCCGGCGGGCCGCACTCCCGCTGGCTGATCCCGCCCACGGCGGGCGCGTCCATGGGCGCCCAGCACATGCTGCGCAACAAGCTCAAGCTCGGCATGGTGGACGAGCAGAACGTCCTGCGCCTGTCGCGTGAGGCGCTCGACGAGTCCGGCCTGGTCACGGCCAAGATCCTGGCCCGCGCCGTGCGGCCGGGGCAGGACGACCTGTCGGGCGTCAACATCTCCTTCGACGCCCCCGGCGACAAGAGCAGCTGCTCGGCGACCGACCCGCTGTGCGACCGCGGCGGCTACCAGAACTACACGGTCGAGGTCGTGGACCGGATGGGCTCCGACTCCTTCACCCCCGACTCCGGCGTGCTGCTGGCCAAGACCAAGAACGAGGACCGGGCGCCGTTCGAGTGGGTGATCGACGCCAACCCGCAGGACATCGGCATGACCGACTACGTGATGCCCGACGGGACCAAGGTGCCGATCACCGTCGGCGACTACCGCCAGCTCTCCGACGCCCTCTTCCACGCCGGGACCGACTCCGGCAGCGAGTACGAGTACGTGGACCAGGCCAACCGCCTGCACTTCTACGTCACCGACCTCAAGCGCAACCGGAACGGCGAGCTGTCCTACACCGTCGCCATCCGCTCGCTGGACGGCTCGGGCCCGCAGAAGCGCGGCGTGCGGGTGCTGCCCGCGGCCGGCGTCCCCACCGGCAAGAACGTCTCCACCTGCACGTTCCCGGTGTTCAACACCGGCAAGGCGGCCCCCGCCCAGGGGCAGCACCCCGAGGACGTCAGCGCTTACCTCAACTCCGACGTCTACCGGGTCAAGGCCGAGGTGCAGGGCAAGGGCTGGACCGCCCAGGTGCCCAACGCCCTGGCCTCCGTCGCCTTCGGCAAGCAGGCGCCGGTGACGGTCAACGCGGTGCGCGCGCCCGGCGGCGACCGTCTGGCCCGGGTCAAGCTCACCGCCGTCTCGGAGAGCGACCCGACCAAGACCGCCACGGCCACCTGTCACGTGATCGGCCTTTAGCGGAACGATGGGGCACGGCTGGCGCTCGCCGTGCCCCATCGGCTTGAATCACCCCCGGAAGGGGGTGTTCGGTGCCGGGAAACTTACCGGACAAACCGCGACGTAAGCGGGTGACGTGGGCGGCGCCCGTCTCGGCGGGGCTCGCGGCCGCCGCCGCCAGTGTGCTGGCCGCCTCGCTGGAGTGGGACATCCCGCCCACGGCCAAGATCGGCGTGACGCTCGCGGCGGCGCTGCTCGTCGGCGTCACCACGTGGGCCACCACCGAGGCCACGCCCCGGCGGCGCGCCGCGCCCGCGCCCGAGCCCGGCGTCCGGCCGCCCGACCAGTGGCCGCCCGTGCCCGAGCACTTCACCGGGCGCGCCGACTCCCTCGCCACCCTGCGCGAGATCTTCGCCGCCCGCCGGAAGTCCTCCGACCTGTCCCCGCCCCTGGTCGTCTCCGTGTACGGCCGTGGCGGCGTCGGCAAATCGGCGCTGATGACCCGGTTCGGGCAGGAGGTCGCCGACTGGTTCCCCGACGGCCGGCTGCACGCCGACCTGCGCGGCGGCGTCGACGCCCCGGTACGCCCCGAGGAGGTGCTGATCGGCTTCCTGCGCGGCCTGGGCGTGCGCCTGGCCACCGACCCCCGGCGGCCTCGACGAGCTGCGCACCCTCTGGCTGACCTGGACCAAGGGCCGCAAGATCCTCATCGGCCTGGACAACGCCCACGACGCCGCCCAGGTCAAACCGCTGATCCCGGCCGAGCCGGGCTGCGCGGTGCTGGTCACCTCGCGCTCCCCGCTGTTCCTGGACGGCACCCACGACACCCGGCTCGGCGTGTTCACCGAGGCGCAAGGCGTGGAGCTGCTGGCCCGGCTGGCCGGCGGCGCGCGGGTGGTGGACGACCTGGAGTCGGCCAAGGAGATCGTCCGGCTCTGCGACCACCTGCCGCTGGCGATCAACATCTGCGGCGGGCGGCTGGCCACCCGCGAGCAGTGGACCCTGCGCGAGATGGCCGGGCGGCTGAGCGACGAGCGCCGCCGTCTCGACCAGCTTGAGGTGGCGCAGGGTGTGGACAAGAGCGTGCGGGCCTCGGTGCAGCTCAGCTACGACGACTGCACCGGCATCCAGCGCCGCCTGCTGCGCCTGCTCAGCGCGCTGCCCGCGCCCGACGTGCCCGGCTGGGTGGCCGGCGAGCTGCTCGACATCTCCGGCCTGGACGGCGCCGACCAGCTCGAAGCGCTGATCGACGCCCAGCTCGCCGAGTGCTCCGGCGCCGACCAGACCGGCGCGATGCGCTACCGCCTGCACGACCTGGTCCGGGTGTTCGGCGCCGAGCTGGCCGGCCAGGACGAGGAGGAGCGCCGCAGGGCCGCCGTCGAGCGCGTCCTGCACGGTTACCGCCGCCGGGCCGAGGAGGCCGCCCAGAACCGCTGGCCGCAGGACTGGAGCAAGGGCGGCCGGCGCGCCGACGCCGAGGGCCAGCTCGGGGCGGGCGACTGGCTCAACGCCGAGCGGCTGTCGCTGCTCGCCATGATCAACCTGGCCGCGCAGCTCCGCCTCTGGGAGCTGACCTGGGGGCTGGCCAGGGCGTTCTGCTCGTTGTGCCACTCGCTGCGGGCCTACTGGGCCGACTGGGCGGACGTCGCCGACATCGGCTGCGAGGCGGGCCGGCGTACCGGTGACCGGCGCGCGCTGGCCATCGCGCTGCTGAACAGCGCGATCGTGCGCGGCGGCATGGGCCTGCGCGAGCGCGCTCTGCGCGAGGCCGAGCAGGCGCTGGAGATCTTCGGCGACCTCGGCGAGACCTGGTGGGCGGCGCGGGCCATGCGCACGGTCGGCATGACCCTGATCAGCGGCGGGCACCTCGACCGCGCCCAGGACTACCTGATCGGGGCGATCACCGCGTTCAAGGGCGAGGACGACCTGTGGTGGATGGCCCGCACCCAGCGCAACCTGGCCGAGATGCGCATGGCGGAACGCCGTCCCGAGGAGGCCCGCGACCTGCTCGAAGACGCCCTGGAGATCTTCCAGCGGGCGGGCAACCGCTACTCCGAGGCCCAGACCCTGCGCGTCTACGGCGAGGTGCTGGCCGCCCAGGCGCGCGGCGAGCGCCGGGCCGGCGACCACCGGGCCGCCGACGCCCTGTTCGTCAGGGCCGGGTTCAGTCTCGACCGGGCGGCCGAGATGTTCCGGCAGCGCGGCGAGCTGTGGGAGGAGGCCCGCTGCCTGCGCGCCGCGGGCGAGGTGGGCGATCCGGCGGGCGGGCTGCGCGAGCTGGAGTACGTCCGGCGGGCCGAGGAGATCCTGGTGGCGCTCGGCGACTCGTGGGGGGTGGCGCGCACCGCGGTGTCGGCCGGGCGCGCGCTGGCCCGGCTGGGCCGGATCGAGGAGTCCGAGCACGAGCTGCGCCGCGCCGTGCGCGGCTTCCAGGAGCTGGAGGACCGCTGGTGGATGGCCAGGAGCCTGCGCTACCTCGGCGAGGCGCACCTCGACGCGGGCGGGCCGGACGCGGCGGTCGGGCCGCTGGAGCTGGCCAGGGAGATCTACCGCAGCCTGGGGAACGAGGCGGGCATGCGCCGCACCCTGGAGCTCCTGCGGCAGGCCCGGCCCTGACCGCCCGCAGGGGTCAGGAGTCGCGCGAGGGATGCCACTGCGGGCCGGTCGCGCCGCGCTCGTGCCGCTCGTGCGGGCCGTGCGGGCCGGTCGCGCCGCGCTCGTGCCGGTCACGCGGGCCGGTCGCGCCGCGGGCGCCGCGGTCGTGCCCGCCGGCGCGGGGGCCGAGCGCGCCGGTGCCGTAGGCGTCGCTGAAGGGGCTTCTCAGCAGCTCGCCCGCCGCCTGCCTGGCCTGCAGCACGCTCTCCTCGAACAGCTTGCGCACGTGGGCCGCCTGGTCGGACAGCTCCCTGATGCGCTCGTGCGCCAGCTCGTCCCGTACGGTGTCGGCGAGGAGCTGCTGGTACTCGGGGGTCTTGGCGGCCAGCGCCTCCAGGCGTCGGTGCGCGTGGTACACCTTGTCGGCCTTGAGCACCTGCTTGGCGTACTTCTCCAGGTGGCGTACGCGGTGCGAGAGCGAGGTCCAGGCGGCGTCGAGGGCGCTGGTGTACGGCTTGAAGGCGTCCTCCATGCCCGGCGGCAGCTCGCGCGGGATGAGCCTGCCCTGCTCGGCGTGCATCGACGACAGCCGCCGCAGCCGGTGGGCGATCTGCCAGACCTCCTCGGGCAGCGACACCTGGTTCTCCACCGAGTCGATCAGACCGGCCTTGTGCACCTTGGAGTTGAGCACGGCCGTGGCCGCGTCCTGGGCACGGCGCAGCAGCACCTGGCAGGGATGGTCGAGGTCCTCGGGCAGGACGTAGCGGTCGGCGTGGGTGGTGGCGAGACGTAGCCGTCGTTTGACGATCCGGTGGGAGCTGTCCAGCGCCATCCACCGGATCAGGGCGATCAGTCCCATGCCGAGCCCGGCCACGAAGACGGCCTCGGGCTCGCCGGTCACGATCAGGACCATCACCAGCAGGGCCGGAAGCGCGAAGAGCAGGGCGGGGCTGAAACTGGGATCCATCCGCCTGCCGGAACGGGCCATGTGAAGGATGTGCGGGCTCGACCGCAATTCGACCGAGACGTCCGGGGGCAGCGATGGATCGATCACCAGCCGGGGAGGCAGCGCGCGTGGATCCATACGTTCATGCTGCGTTATGAACTAGGAATCTGCTCATGATTGGCCGACATATAAGGTCGAAGTAATGGATGAGATGACAAGATGGATCGATCTGGAAGGCGCCGTCAACGTACGTGACCTGGGCGAACTTCCCACCCGTGACGGCGGGCTCACCCGCCGCGGCCGGATCTTCCGAGCCGACAACCTGCAGGGCCTCACCCCGGCGGACGTGTCGCTCCTGGTGGGCGAGCTGAACCTGCGCCACGTCGTGGACCTGCGCTCGACCGCCGAGGTCAACCTGGAGGGCCCCGGCCCGCTCACCCGGGCGCCGGAGGTGACCCACCACCACCTGACGCTGTTCGCCGAGGGCGGCAGGCACACCGACGTCGAGGCCGACTCCATCGACGGCGACCGCGTGCTGCCCTGGCAGGAACGGGAGGTCGACGAGGAGCTGCGCGTGACCGGCTTCTACTTCGGCTACCTGCGCGACCGTCCGGACGCCGTCGTGGCGGCCCTGCGCGCCATGGCCCTGGACGACGGCGCCGCGCTGGTGCACTGCGCGGCGGGCAAGGACCGCACCGGCGTGCTCTCGGCGCTGGCGCTGGAGGTCGCCGGGGCCACCCGCGAGGCCATCGTGCAGGACTACGTGGCCACGGGCGAGCGCCTGGAGCTGATACTCAAGCGCCTGCGCGCCAGCGACACCTACCGGGACGACCTCGACTCCCGCCCGGCCGACGACCACCGGCCCCGGGCCCGCTACATCGAGCAGTTCCTCAAGGTGCTGGACGACCGCTTCAGCGGCCCGATGGGCTGGCTGCGCGGCCACGGCTGGACCGACGCCGACGACGCCGCCCTGCGCGCCCGCCTGCGCGACTGATCAGCCCAGCCGCCAGCCCAGCTGTCAGCCCAGCTGTCAGCCCAGGTGGACGACCATGCGCTGGGCGGCCGACAGGTGGGCGGCCTCGATGACGGCCAGCGTGTCGATCGAGCCGCGCGGGTCCACCGGCGGCGGCGCGCCCTCGCGCAGGGCGCGTTCCACCCCGCGGTAGAAGTCCAGGTACGCGCCCGGCTCGGTGGGAACGGGCCGGGCGTCGTCGTCGGTGCCGAGCAGGCCCCAGCGGCTCTCCTCGTCCGCGCCGAAACCGGGGGAGTCCGGGGTCAGGCCCGCCCGCAGGCGCTCCTCCTGCACGTCCATGCCGTGCTTGACGTACGCGCCCGCCGAGCCCAGCACCCGCAGCCGCGGCCCGAGCCGGGCCGCCACCGAGCTGGCCCACAGGTGGGAACGCACCCCGCCCGCGTGCCGCAGCGCGATGAACGTGTCGTCGTCGGAGGCCACGCCCTGCCGCCGGACGTCGCTCTCGCAGTAGACCTCGTGCGCCGGGCCGAACAGCTGCAGCGCCTGGTCGACCAGGTGGCTGCCCAGGTCGTAGAGCAGGCCGCCGATCTCCTCCGCGCCGCCGGTCTCCCGCCAGCCGCCCTTGGGCACCGGACGCCAGCGCTCGAACCGCGACTCGTAGCGCAGCACGTCGCCGAGCCGCCTCTCGGCGATCAGCCGCCGCACGGTGAGGAAGTCGCCGTCCCAGCGCCGGTTCTGGAACACGGTCAGCATGACGCCGGCCTGCTCGGCCAGCCGCACCAGCTCGCGGGCCTCCTCGGCGGTACGGGCGACCGGTTTGTCCACGACGACGGGCAGGCCCTCGGCGAGCGCGGCGGCGGCCATGCTCACGTGCGTGCGGTTGGGGGAGGCGACCACCACGAGGTCGCTGTGCTCCCACAGCTCACGCACGTCCGGCACGCCGGCCGCGCCGTAGCGGTGGGCCACCTCGGCCTGCCGCTCCGGATTGCGCGTCACGACCGCGGACAGCCGCAGGCCCGGAGTGGCGTGGACGAGCGGCGCGTGGAAGTACGCCCCCGCGGTGCCGTATCCGATCAGGCCCACCCGGATCTCGCTCATCCGCCCAGGTTAGCCGGTACGGCCCGGCCTGCCCGTCACTCGTCGTCGCGTTCGGCCAGGAAACGTTCGAACTGGGCGGCCAGCTCGTCGCCGGTGGGCATCGGGGTCGTCTCGGCCATCAGGTTCTGCCGCTCCGCGCCGCCCGCGAACGCGTCGTACTGCTGCTCCAGCCCGCTGATGGCGGTCGACAGCTCCGAGGACGCCTGGATCTGCTCCTCGATCTCCGCCGTCGTACGGTGGGCCGCGTCGCGCAGCGCCTCCATCGGGAACACCAGGCCGGTGCCCCGCGTCACCGCCTCCAGCCCGGTCACCGCCGCCGTCGGGTACTCCGCCTGCGACAGGTAGTGCGGCACGTGCACCGCGTACCCGACCGCGTCGTGCCCCTGCGCGCCCAGTCGCAGCTCCAGCAGCGCGGCCGCGCTCCCCGGGACCTGGACGCGGCCGAAGGCGCTGGTCTGGGAGTTGATCAGCTCGGGGCGGCTGGCGTGCATGGTGATGCCCAGCGGACGCGTGTGCGGCACCGCCATCGGGATGCCGTGCAGCGTGACGATCTTGCTCACCTTCAGCCGTTCCAGCAACTCTCCCACCGCGCGGGTGAACAGCTCCCATTCCCGGTCCGGCTCCGGGCCGCTCATCAACAGGAACGGCGTGCCCGTGGCGTCATGGGCGACATGGACGGCGAGCTCGGGGCTCTCACACTCGACCCAGCGGTCGGTGTCGAAGGTCATGATGGGCCGCCGGGACCGGTAGTCGAGCAACCGGTCCACGTCGAACGTCGCCACGACCCGGTGCTCCAGCTCGGCCAGCAGGTGGCCCAGCGCGAGGCGTCCGGCGCCGCCCGCGTCGACGAAACCGTCGAAGTGGTACAGCAACACCGGATCAGTCAGCTCGGGCGCGTCGTCTGCGAGCCTGTAGAGATCCTTCGGGTCGAACACGGTTGGACAGCCTTTCCCTAGGTACTCTTCCCCAGAACCTATGGCGAGTCGGATCGATTCCGCGCAAGGCACCCTATCGAGGCACAATCCGGCATCTGGTCGGAGGTGGGGGTCCGCCCTGGCCGGCGCGGCGGGTCCAGGATGTCGCCCGCCGGCTCCGGAGGCTGCCGTTCCGGTCAATCTCGCCATCAGCAAAGGTGACATTTTGCTGATGGCGATGGCCGATCATGGTGGCGCGGAGTCCGGTGAATGATCGTCGCGTCTGGATCCGGGTCCGGCCGCGTCCGGGGCCGTGGGCGCGGGCCGCTCTCCGGGGGCGGGTTCACGCGGGAGTCGGCCGTGGTCAGAGCGCTGCCGGTGACGGAAGCCGAGCAGCGGGACGGCGCTCCGCCGGCAATGGCCCGGCCTGAATATTGGCAAATGCCCAGTTTATCCACCAGTTCCCTTGGAGGTATCCATAGTGTGAAAAAGGCATTAAAGGGCTCCAAGTTGTCGAGTGTGGCCTTTTGAGCAGCCGATCGTCATGCTGAAGGGCGTGGCAACTTCTGCGCATTCCTTCAGTAGGCGACCGCTCCACATCCCTCCGCTCCCGTGCCCGTTCCCCAACGAGATCAACGTGCATGCCGCGGAGGTCGACGCGGAGAGCCACACGTGGCTGGCCGCCTCCAACATGCTCAAGGACGCCGACACCATCGAGCACTTCCGGCGTTCCAAGATCGGCCTGCTCGCCGCCCGTACCAACCCCGAGGTCCCGCGCGACAGCCTCCGGCTGATCAACGACTGGTACAACTGGCTCTTCGCGTTCGACGACGCCTTCTGCGAGGGCGAGCTGATGGGACACCGGGCCTCCGCGCTCGCCCGCGCCCTGCCGCCGCTCCTGGAGATCCTGGACGACCGCAGGAAGCCCGACGACGACGACCCCTTCGGCCTCGCCCTCAACGAACTCCTGCACCGCATCGTCGCCACCTCCACCCCGGCGCAGGTGGACCGGTGGCGCATCACGGTCAAGGAATATCTGTTCGCCCAGATCTGGGAGGCGGCCAACCGCGAGGCCGACCTGATCCCCACCCCGCAGGACTACATCCTGATGCGCCGCATCACCGGAGCCACCTACACCTGCTTCGCCCTCATCGACGCCGGCGGCGGCTACCGCCTGGAGGCCGAGGAGTGGCACCATCCGGACGTGCGGATGTTGTCGGACCTGGCCTGCGACCTCATCGGCTGGGACAACGACCTGCTCTCCTACGCCAAGGAGTGCGACAACGACAAGGCCCGGCACAACCTCGTCACCGTGCTGGCCACCCACCGGAACCTCACCCTCCAGGACGCCCTCCTGGAGGTCTCCGACATGCACAACGAGGCCCTCGCCGCCTTCCTCGACCGGCGCGCGGCGCTGGAGAAGTGGGCCACGCCACCCGTCCGGACGTACGTCCGCGGCCTTGAGCACTGGGTACGCGGGCACATCGAGTTCTCGCTGGGCAGCGCGCGTTACGTGCACGCGTGGCCGGAGGGAACTCGCTGGCCCCAGGCCGTGTGAGGGCCCGGGATCAGTCCTCGGCCGGGGCGTCCAGGTCGCCGAGCGCGAGCGTGGACGCCTCGTCGAGGTCGAGGCGGGCGCCGTTCTCGAAGGCGTTCTTGTAGGCCAGCTCGCCCATCATCGACTTGCAGTCCTCGACGCACGCGTCGTGGTCGTCGGTCAGGAACGGGGCGCCCATCTGCGGCAGGCCGGCCGTCCGCCAGTTCTGCTGCAACGCGCCCAGCAGCTTGGCCGCCGTCGGCGCCTGCTTGAGCGCGATGAGGATGCGCGCGGTCGTCTCCAGCACCAGCAGCGTGCCCAGCGTGTCGTGGAAGTGCCGCTTGATCCGCAGGCCCTCGCGGGCGTTGTGCAGCGCCTCTCCCGGCCTGCCGGTGGCGAGCCTCGTGCGCGACATCGCCCACTGCGCGTACGAGCTGACCCACAACTCGCCGCGCTCCCGGCAGACCTGAAGGCAGTCCTGGAGCAGCGACTCGGCCTCGAACAGCTCGCCCTGCGCCGACAACACCAGCGACAGCTCGACGATCGCGGGCAGCAGACCCGGGTTGAGCTCCTTGTTGTCGGTGTTGAACTCGATCGCCACGCCCAGCAGCGCGCTGGCCTTCTGCAGGTCGCCCTGGAGCAGCGCGGCCGTGCCCTGCATCTTCGAGGCCAGGATCACCGCCCGCGAGTCGCCCACCCGGACGGCCTCCGTGCTGCACTGCTCGGCCGCCGCCAGCGCGCCGTCGCTGTCACCCTGCGCGCTGCGCACGTAGGACAGCACCCACAGGGCCTTGCAGCGCTCCTTGCTCGGCGAGGGGTTGGCCTCCAGCGCGCGTTCGAGGTAGAGCCGCCCCTCCCGGACGAAACCGCAGCACACCCACATGAACCACAACGACGAGAGCAGCGTGAGCGCCGAACCGCTGCGCATGGGCGAGGACAACGCGTGCTCCAGCGCCACCCGCACGTTGTCGTGCTCCTGACGCATGCGCACGAACCAGTAGATCTGCCGCGGACCCGACCACGCGTCCTCGCTGCGCTGGGCCAGGCTCAGGTAGTACTCCAGGTGGCGCTGCCGCATCTGCTGGGCCTGGCCGAGCTTGTCCAGCCACTCCTCGCCGTACTCGGCCAGCGTGTCGATCAGCTTGTAGCGGACGCCGGAGTGGTGGCTCCTGATCATCAGGATCGACTTCTCCACCAGCCCGGTGACCAGATCGGTGATGTCCTCCGAGGGCAGGCGCCCGTCGGAGCAGACGAACCTGGCCGCGTCGAGCTCGAAGTCGCCGGCGAACACCGACAGCCGCGCCCACAACAACCGCTCGGCGGGCTCGCACAGCTCGTGACTCCAGCCGATCGCCGCCCGCAGCGTCGCGTGGCGCGGCAGCGCCGTACGGCTCGCGCCGGCCAGCAGGCTGAACCGGTCGGCCAGCAGCCCGAGGATCTGCTCCACCGACAGGGCGCGCAGTCGCACCGCCGCCAGCTCGATCGCCAGCGGGATGCCGTCGAGCCTGCGGCACAGCTCGGCCACCGCGCCGATGTTGTCCTCGTCGAGCTGGAAGTCGGGCACGACCGCCCCGGCCCGCAGCGCGAACAACTGCACCGACTCGTTGGTGAACAGGTTCTCCGTCGGGTCGTCGCCGGGCACCACCAGCGGCGGCACCGGCACCACCTGCTCGTACGGCAGGTGGAGAGACTGCCTGCTGGTGGCCAGCACCTTCAGGTTGGGCGCGGCCTCCAGCAGCTCGTGGACCAGCTCGGCGCAGCCCTGAACCAGGTGTTCGCAGGTGTCGATGATGAGCAGCATGTCGCGTTCGCCGACCCACTCCGACAACGACTCCGACTCCGCCCGCGAGGACTGGTCGGCGATGCCGAGCGCCGAGGCGATCGTGTGCTTGACCATGCCCGCGTCCTGCAGCCGGGCCAGGTCGGCGAACCACACGCCGTCGGGGTACTGCGTGCGGACCTGGTGCGCCAGCCGCAGCACCGTGCGCGACTTGCCCACCCCGCCGATGCCGGTGACGGTCACCAGCCGGGACTCGGCGAGATGCCGCTTGAGGTTGGCGAGTAACCGGGTCCGCCCCACGAAGCTGGTGAGCTCCGCCGGTAGATTGCCTTCTCTCCGCCAGCCTGTAGGGGTGGCCATGCGCAGCCTCACGGGGGATCGGCGACACCTGCCCTGGCATCGTACCGCCGGGCGCGAGGGCTGTCCGTGGAGCCGGGAAGACGACCGGTGTGGGTTTGTACGTCTCGGTAGCATGTTTTCCGTGGACGAATTTCTCCCGGAGCAGACTTCGGACGACACCGACCTCGGCTGGGGCGACTGGCGTGAAGCCGACCCCGACGCCTTCTACCTCGACAACAAGCCTCCGCACTGGGGCTGACCTGGCCGCCCGTGCCGTCGCCGGGCCGGGCGCCCGCCTTCCTGGGCCCCGGCCGTTCCTGAATCGGCCGGCCTGATCCCCTTTTCCGGCCCATCGGGATCGAGCCCGCCCTATCCCGGTACGCCACCTTCTGGCCAGCCGAATCCCGCTCGCCCCAGTTTTTCGAGGATCGGACGGCTACCCGCCGACGCCACCCGCGCGGACCGCCTCGCTCACCCGGACCGGCGAGGTGCGCCAGGGTGTGCCGTGGCCGGGGAGCACCCAGGACGCCGGCAGCCGGGCGATCCGGTCGAGGGAGGCGAGCGCTTCGGCCGGGTCGTCGGTGAAGGGGGCCGGTTGGGGACCTTCGCGCCCGGTGAGGACGTGCCGGGTGGTCAGGGCGTCCCCGACGAAGACGGCGTCGGCGAGCGGGACGTGCACCGCCACGCTCCCGGGAGAGTGCCCCGGCATGCCCACGATCACCGGGCTCCCGGGGCAGGTCCAGGACGTCGCCGTCGCCGATCTCGGTGACCTCGCGGACGTGGCGGGTGCGCAGGCCGTTCTTGCCCAGGGAGTAACCCAGGAATGCCAGCGCCGGACCGAGCCGTACCGGGCCCAGAGCGACCTTGGGCTTCTCGCCCGTGCGGGCGCGGGCGGCGTCGGCGGCGTGCACGAACACCGGCACCCCGTGCTCGCTGCGCAGGCGTTCGGCGAAGCCGAGGTGGTCGGAGTCGCCGTGGGTCAGGACGAGGCCGCGGACGTCGTCCACGGACTTGCCGAGGGAGCGGAGTTCGCGCTGCAGGTCCCGCCAGTGGCCGGGCAGCCCGGCGTCGATGAGCGTGATGCCCTCGGCGGTGTCGACGAGGTAGCAGGCCACGAGGTCGTTGCCGAGACGGTGCAGATGGGGAGCGAGTTTCATGGGACCTCCGGCGCCGGGACGCCGATCGGGGAACGGGTGGAAGTCTGCCGCACGCGCGTCGCCTCAGAACATCCCGTGCGGGACCTGCGCCGCTTCCGGCACCGGCTGCACCACGTCCCAGTGCTCGACGATCTGCCCGTCGGCCAGCCGCCAGATGTCGACGACGGCGACGCCGCGCGGGTCGTCGTCCGTGGTCATGAGGTAGTGCGTCACCACGTGGTCGTCGTCGGCGACGACCCGCTTGAGGTCGAGCCGGGCACGCGCCACCGGAGCCTCGGCGATGTGGGCGATGAACGCGTCCCGCCCGGACGGGTTTCCCGGGCTGTGCTCGACGAAGTCCTCGTGCAGGAGCGTGCGGAGCACGTCGACGTCCCCGGCCGCGAAGCGGGTGAAGCCGTCGAGGACCAGGTGCTTGTTGCGGATGGTCGTGCTGGTGTCGGTCATGGGAGACACCGTCGCAGCGCGCGCCCGGCGGTGTCGATTACATGGCATGTAATCGCGCAGGTCAGCGGCGTGCGAGGATAATCGCCGGATGAATCAGGACCGGCCGATCGGCGAGCTGCTGCGCGAGTGGCGGCACCGCAGGAGGCTCAGCCAGCTCGACCTGGCGCTGCAGGCGGACGTGTCCGCCCGGCACGTCAGCTTCGTGGAGACCGGACGGACCATTCCCAGCAGTGCGATGGTGCTGCGGCTGGCCGAGCATCTGGGCGTCCCGCTGCGGGAACGCAACCGCCTGCTGGTCGCGGCCGGTCACGCGCCCGTCGTCCGCGAACGGCCGCTGCAGGACCCGCACCTGGCCTCGGCGCGGAACGTCCTGGAGCAGATCCTGCGCGGGCACGAGCCGTATCCGGCGCTGGCCGTGGACCGGCGGTGGAACCTGCTGTTCGCCAACTCCGCGATCGACGTCTTCCTGGAGGGCGTGGACCCGGCGCTGCTCCGGCCGCCGGTCAACATGATGCGGCTCGGCCTGCACCCGGGCGGGTTCGCGTCGCGGCTGCTCAACCTCGGGCAGGTGCGCGGATTCCTGCTGCCCCGGCTCGCCCGCCAGGTCGCGCAGAGCGGTGACGCCGAACTCAGCGCACTGTACGAGGAGGTGCTGTCCTACGGTCCCGCGGGCGATCCGCGGCCACCGGATCCGGCCGAGATCGCGCTGCCCATCCGCATCCGCCACCGCGGCGCGGAGTTGTGCTTCGTCAACACCATCACGACGTTCGGCGCGGCCTTCGACGTCACGCTCGAGGAGATCGCCGTCGAGGCGTACTTTCCCGCCGACGACGACACCGCCCGCTTCTTCAGGACGGCGGCCCCCTCTGCCTGACGCCGTTCCAACCGGCGCGACCGGCCTTCCCAGATCTTTTTCAAGATTTTTCGGGACGCGTGTCGATCCGCCCCCGTCCCGTTCGACGCGTCGATGAAAGGAAGGGGACGGGCACGGATCCGGCCCCCGCGACACGTCTCGAAAGGACGACCGGCGACATGCAGAAGATCACGACCTACCTGTGGTTCGACAACCAGGCCGAAGAGGCGGCCGAGTTCTACACCTCGATCTTCGCCGACTCCCGCATCCTGGAGGTCCAGCGCTACTCCGAGGGCGGCCCCGGGCCCGCCGGGCAGGCCATGGTGGTCTCCTTCGAACTGGCCGGGCAGCGTTTCCTCGCCCTGAACGGCGGCCCGCGCTTCACCTTCACCGAGGCGATCTCCCTCTACGTCGACTGCGTCTCCCAGGAGGAGGTCGACGACCTGTGGGCCAGGCTCACCGACGGCGGCGAGGAGTCGCAGTGCGGCTGGCTGAAGGACCGGTACGGCCTGTCGTGGCAGATCGTCCCGAGGGCGCTGCAGGAGCTGATGAGCGTGCCGGACCCGGCCGCCGCCCAGCGGGTCGTGCAGGCCATGCTGGGCATGCGGAAGATCGAGATCAAGGGCCTGGAGGACGCCGCCAAGGGCGTCAGCTGACCACGTCCTTGCGCCGGAACCTGCGGAAGGCCACGGCGATCAGGATCGCGGCATAGGTGATCGACACCGAGGCGCCCTTGGCCATCCCGCTCCAGTCGAGCTCGGGGGCCAGGGCGTCCAGCCACGCGTTGTTCCAGAACGTCGGCAGGAACTCGCGCAGCGTCCCCAGCGCCTCGACCGCCTGCAGGATGGTGCACACGATCCACAGGCCCACCGCCCCGCCCACCGCGCCGAGCGGCGAGTCGGTCACCGTGGAGACCAGGAACGCCAGGGCCGCCACCACGAGCTGGCTGACCAGCGCGTAACCGATCACGATGCCGAACCGGGGCAGCACGTCGAGCGCCGGGATGGTCTCGCCGGTGCCGGGCACCTGGATGTCGTGCCAGCCGAACGCGACCGTGCCGGCCAGCAGCGCCATCAGCGGCAGGCAGATCACCGCCGCCGCCGAGAAGCCGAGCGCCACGATCAGCTTCTGGCGCAGCAGGCGGTCGCGGGGGACGGGCGCGGCCAGCAGGTAACGCAACGACGACCAGTTGGCCTCGGCGGCCACCGTGTCGCCGCAGAACAGGGCGACCGCCACCACCAGCAGGAAGCTCGCCGACACCGACAGGGCGAACGCCGCGAAGTTCAGGCCGCTCGCGGTGGCCAGGTCGCTGATCCGCAGCGACGACTGCCCCTGGCTGCCGGACTGCGGCCCGAACTGGAACGCGATCACCAGTACCCACGGCAAGGCCAGCAGCAGCCCGAACATGACCAGCGTCCGCCGCCGCTTGAACTGCCTGACGATCTCCACGCGCAGCGGCAGCGTGCGGCGCGGCGCGTAGCCGGGCGCGGCGGTCATGATCTGTCTCCGATGAGGTCGAGGAACACGTCTTCCAGGCGCGGACCGCCGTGCCCGTTGCCGTTGCCCGCCGCCGAGCTCAGCAGCCGCTCCACCGGCCCGGTGGAGACCAGCCGGCCGCGGTGCATGACGACCACGTGGCTGCACGTCTGCTCCACCTCGGCCAGCATGTGGCTGGAGACGATGACGGTACGGCCGTCGCGCGCGTAGCGCTTGAGCACCTCGCGCATCTCCCGGATCTGGGGCGGGTCGAGACCGTTGGTGGGCTCGTCGAGCACCAGCAGGTCGGGCAGGCCGAGCATGGCCTGGGCGATGGCCAGCCGCTGGCGCATGCCCTGGGAGTAGGTGCGCACCGCGCGGTCGAGCGCCTTGCCCAGGCCCGCGATCTCCAGCGCCTCCTCGAAGTGGGCGTCGGCGGCGGGACGGCCGGTGGCGGCCCAGTAGAGCTCGATGTTGTCGCGGCCGGACAGGTGGGGCAGGAAGCCGGGGCCCTCCACGAACGAGCCCAACCGGGACAACACGGGCGCACCGGGGGTGACGGGGTCGCCGAAGATCCGGATCTCGCCGGAGTCGGGGCGGATCAGGCCCATCATCATCCGCATCGTGGTCGTCTTGCCGGCGCCGTTGGGGCCGAGGAGGCCGAGGACCTGGCCCTGCTCGACCCGGAACGACAGCCCGTCGACGGCCCGCTCGCCGTTGCGGTACGCCTTGGTCAGCCCGACGATCTCCAACGGCACTTCACGCCCGCCGTCACCGCCCGGCGCCGCACGCCCGCCGTCACCGCCCGGCGCCGCACGCCCGCCGTCACCGCCCGGCGCCGCACGCCCGCCGTCACCGCCCGGCGCCTCACGTCCGCCGTCACCGTCCGGCACCTCAAGCCCAGCGGCACCGCCCGGCGCCTCCGACGGCCGGTCGCCGTTCGCGCTCACGCCGACCTTCGCCGTCGAGCCGCGGCCCGAGGGACGGCCGGTGGCCAGGAGGACGGCGGCGGCGAGCACGGCGGCCAGGGGCATCGCCCACACCCACCAGGCCACCCCGGCCGGCGGCGCGGCGAGCGTGCGGACCGTGGGGACGGCCAGCGCGGGCGAGGCCAGGGAGACGCCGAACGCGGCGGGCTCGGCCGGGGTCGCGAACCCCATGTCCGTCGTGGTCACGACCAGCCGCAGCCGGTGGCCCACGGCGAACCGGTGGTCGACGGCCGGCAGGGTGACCGTGGCCTCGGCCGAGCCGGCCCCCTCGGGGATCGTGACCCGGAACGGCGCCACCAGCCCGGCAGGCAGCGCGGGCGGCTGGACGGCGTCGGCGACGTCGTAGAGCTTGGCGAACAGCGTCGCCTGGCCCTTGCCCGACACCTTGACCTTGACCGTGGGGCTGCCGGTGAGCTGGAGCGGGGCGGTGAGCGGCGGCGACTCGAACGCCGCGCTCTGGCCGGGCATGTCGATGGACACGCCCGCGCCGCCGCCCTGGCCGCTCAGCAGCCCGCCGACGCCGGGAACGGTCGAGATCGAGGCGGGGGCGCCGCCGGGCGGGTTGACGACGTTCTGCTCGGGGCCGGTGAGCTGCACCGTGGCGGTGTCGGTGCCGGCCAGGCCGGGGTAGGCGGCGGCCTCGGGGTGGAGCCTGATGCGCTGGCGGGTGCCGGGGTCGCGGCCGCCGTCGCGGGTGACGGTGAACGCGCTCACCGCGGGCGCGGCCTCGCGCTTGAGATGGCGGGCGAACCAGGCCGCGGACTGGTCGTAGAGCCAGTCGGCCTCGCCGTTGCCGCCGTCGTGCCCGCCGTCGAACCAGGCCATGCTCACCGGCGTGCCGGCGGCGGCGATGGCCCGGGCGTTGGCGTCGGCGTGGGCGAGCGGGAACAGGGAGTCGCGCTGGCCCTGGAGGAGCAGGGTGGGCGCCTTGATCCGGCCGGCCACGGTGACCGGGCTGGATCTGCGCAGCAGCGCGACGGCCTCGGGCGTCGCCCGGCCGTCTTCGGCGACCTGCTGGTAGATCGCGCAGATCGCCGGCAGGAAGCGGCCGCACCTGGCCTGCTCGACGGTGAGCGGGGCGGCGGCCTCGCGGCGGGACTGGGCGGCGAAGGTGTCGAGGGAGACGCCCTGGCCGAAGAAGATGCCCGCCCACATGCGCTTGAACACGCCGTCGGCCACGCCCTGCCCGATGGCGGCCTGGGCGCCCGTGGCGGATCCGGCGGCGGCGTTGGGGAAGAGGGCGTCGGCCAGGTCGGCCCAGGTGATCTGCGGGACGATGGCGTCGACCCGCTGGTCGTAGGCGGCGGTCATCAGGGCGATGGCCCCGCCGTACGAGCCGCCCGTGATGCCCACGCGCGGGTCGCCGGCGGCGTCGAGCTGCACCTCGGGGCGCCTGGCCAGCCAGTCGACGAGCTGCTTGACGTCTTTGACCTCGTAGTCGGGCGAGTTGAGCGCGATCTCGCCCGTGGAACGGCCGAAACCGCGCGCGGACCAGGTCAGCACGGCGTAGCCGTCCTGGGCCAGGCGGGCGGCCTGCTGGCGGACGCTCTGCTTGCTGCCGCCGAACCCGTGGGCGACCAGCACGGCGGGCGCCTTCCCGCCGCCGGCGGGCGGGAAGAACGTGGCGTCGAGCTCCACCCGCTGGTCGTCGGCGGGCCCGTCGACGACCGTGATCCGCTGGTCCTGGCCGCGCGCCTCCGCGGTGGACGGCCACACCAGCCACGTCGTCACCCCGATGACGGCGAGCACCGCGACCAGCGCGGCCACACGTTTCATGGCGGTGAGCCTACTTTCCGCACCTGAGAGATCCCTGAGACGGCCCTCAGCCGAGGATCGCGTAGACGGTGGAGGCGTGCGCGGCCGGGTCGCCGTCGCCGTCGGGCGTCAGCGTGACCTCCGAGAAGGCCAGCGAGCGCCCCAGCTTGGTGACGCGCACGTCGAGCAGCACGTCGCGGCCCACCACCGGCCGCTGGAACGTGGTCGACTGCTGCACGGTGGTCATCGGCACGAACCCGCCCCTGGCGGAGGAGATCGCGACGACGGTGGCGGTGTCGGCGGCGGCCATCATCGCCTGGCCGCACAACCCGCCGCCTTCCCTGGCCAGAGAGTCGGACCAGGGGAGCCGGACGACGGCGTGGCGCTCGCCCACCTCCTCCACCCGCAGCCCGAGCTCCTGGATCCAGGGAGCGAAGTATTGCCGGAGAATCGCCTGTGCGTCTTCTGGAGTCACGCGCTCATCATGCACGCTGTAGGGCATGGCGGAGGAGCGGAGCGAGCGTCCTGTGGATAACTCCGAGCAGGGGGAGGAGCGGAGCGAGCGTCCTGTGGACAACCCAGAGCGGAGGGAGCGTCCTGTGGACAACCCTGGGCCGGGGGAGGAGCGCGACCTGGCCGAGGTGTTCCTGCCGTCCACCTACGCGGCGGGCGTCCCCTACGACCTGTACGCCCGGCTCCGCCGGGAGAGCCCGGTCTGCTGGATCCCCGAGCCGGCCGTCGGCCCGTGGCGCGAGGGGCCCGGCTACTGGGGCGTGTTCCGGCACGCCGACGTCAAGCGGGTGCTGCGCAGCCCCGACGACTTCTCCTCCCACCTCGGCGCCACCCAGATCCGCGACCCCGACACCCCTGCCGACCTGGAGTTCGTCCGGTCGATGATGCTCAACATGGACCCGCCCGAGCACTCCAGGCTGCGCCGGATCGTGGCGGCCGCCTTCACGCCGCGCGCGGTCCGCGCCCTGGAACGCACGATCAAGGACCGGGTGGCGGCGCTGCTCGCGCCCGGCGAGTGCGACTTCGTCGAGGTGGCCGCCGACCTGCCGGTCTGGACGCTGGCCCACGTGATGGGCGTGCCCGAGCAGGACAGGCGGCTGCTGTACGACTGGGCCTCCCGCGTCATCGGCTACCAGGACGACGACTACGCCGGCCTGTCCACGGCCGAGGTCGAGTCCCTGACCCCCGTGGGCCGCCTGGCGGTGGCCGCCCGTCCCGAGCTCGAACCGGGCATGAACCCCAGGTCCAGGGCCGCGCTGACGGACATGTTCGCCTACGCCCACGCCCTGGCCGACACCCCGGCCGAGTCCGTCATGTCCGCAATGAGGAAGGGCGGCCTGACCGGGGCCGAGTTCGAGAACATGTTCTTCCTGTTCGCCGTCGCCGGGAACGAGACCCTGCGCAACGGCATCCCCGGCGGCCTGCTCAGCCTGCTGAGCCACCCCGCCGAGCTGGCCCGGCTGCGCGCCGACCCGTCGCTGCTGGAGTCCGCGGTCGAGGAGATGTTGCGCCACTGGCCGCCGGTGATGGACTTCCGCCGGACGGCCACCCGCGACCTGACGCTCGGCGGCCGGCGCATCCAGGCGGGCGAGAAGGTGGTCGTCTACCACGCCTCGGCCAACCGCGACCCGGCCGTCTTCGCCGACCCCGACCGCTTCGACGTGGCCCGCACCCCCAACGACCACGTCAGCTTCGGGTTCGGCCCGCACTTCTGCCTCGGCGCCCACCTGGCCCGCGTCCAGCTCCGCGCGGTCTTCACCGAGCTGCTCGCCTGGGACGTCGAACCCGCCGGCCCCCCGGTACGCCTCACCTCCAACTTCCAGAACGGCCTCAAACACCTCCCGGTACGCCTGACCCGCCGCCCGGCCTGAAGACCGCCTGCCATCCAGACAAATAAGACATCTGAGACCGATGGGCCGGATGACCGTAAGATTTGCGCCGTGAAGTCACCAGCATCGTTCAAGAAGGCCGCAGCGTGGGCCTTGCCGTACTGGACCAGAGGCCAGGCGGGGCGCGAGACGCCGCAAGACCTGTTCCGGGTGCTCTACTTCGGATGGCTGGTGGCGCTCACGCTCAAGCTCCTCGGCTCGGCCTGGGACGTCTCGTGGCACTTCAAATGGCTGCGCGACGACCTCGCCCCGCCGCACCTGCTCAACTCCGCCGGCACCGCCCTCGTCGTCGTCCTGACCGTCGTCCACGGCTACACCGGCTACGGCGTCGACAAGGCGGCGCTGCGGCTCATCCAGTGGGGAACCGGGATCTTCCTCGTCGCGGTGCCGCTCGACCTGATCAACCACCGCGTCAACGGGCTCGACATCACCTCGTGGAGCCCGTCGCACATCATGCTCTACGTTGGAACGTTCTTCATGATCATGGGCGTGATCAGGGGCTGGTTCATGGGCGCGCCCCCCGGCCGGGAGCGCACGGTCGTGCTGGGCGCCTTCCTCGCGTTCTTCCTGGAGAACGTGCACTTCCCCGAGCAGCACCAGGAGTACGGCATCCTGTCGCTCGGCGCCTGGGACAACCACGCCACCTACGCCGAGCCGATCCTGCTGCGCTTCGCCGCCGACCAGATGGGCCGTCCGGTCGACCGGATCATGATGGCCGGGTTCACCCTGCCCGTCCCCGACTACCTCTACGCGGTCTACGCCGTCGTCGGTGGGCTGTCGGTGCTGGTCGCGGCCAGGCTGCTGATCGGCAGGTTCGGCGCGGCGACGCTGGTGGCCGGCGCGTACGTCGGGTTCCGCACGCTGATCTGGCCGCTGCTCACCTTCGGCGGCTTCCCGCCGTCGGCGGTGCCGTTCTTCTTCGTGGCGGCCGGGCTGCTGGTGGACCTGGCGTTCCTGGTGCGCGTCCCGGCCGTGCGCGCCGTCGTGGGGGCGGTCGCGGTGACCGCCGGCGCCTACGGCGCGCTGGTCGTGCAGAACGCGGCCCTGGGCCCGGTCTACGGCGCGATCAAGGGCCAGACCGGCCTGTACGGAGCCCCGCCCCTGGTCACGTCGTCGGCCCTGTGGGCCGGGCTCGGCCTGCTGGCCGCCTGGCTGGCCGCCGAATGGCTCGCCGGGCGGCGCCACCGGCCGGCTCAGCCGATCGAGGCCCGGGTGATCGCGACCGCCACCCCGTAGGCCAGCCCCATCACGCCGACCTCGGCCGCCGTCCAGCTCACCAGGGCGGTGGCCCCGCCACGGCGGATCACCGGCAGCAGGCGGAAGCGGATGTGGGCGGCCAGCGGCACCAGCAGCGCCACCAGCGCCGTCTTGATCACGACGAGCACGCCGTAGTGGCTCGTCACGATCGCGCCGGGCAGCTCGACGCCGGGCGTGAGCGCCATCGTGCCGAGCCCCGTGACGAGCCCGGACAGCGAGACCAGGAGCAGGCAGACGGTGGCCATCCTGGAGAACTTCGGCAGCGCCACGGCCAGCAGCCCCCGGTGGGGGGCGACGAACACGGCCGTGGCGGCCAGGCCGCCCGCCCAGGCCGCCGCGCCCATCACGTGGATCTCCATCGAGATCATGATGGGGTCGTGCCAGACGGAGTTGACCGCGTGCCCGGTGACCGGGATGGGCAGCAGCCCGAACAGCGCCACGATGATCCGCAGCTCCGCGGGCACCTTCTCGCCGAACCTGACCGCCATCAGCCCGATGCCCGCCGCCGCCAGCGCGCACGCCGCGCTGAACAGCAGCCCCTGCCCGGTGCCGACCTCCTCGACGTAGGAGGCGATCAGGCCGAACGTGGGCACCCGGCCCGGATTGAGCTCGGCCGTCTGGAACACGATGGTGAGCAGCGCGCAGATCGCCCACGCCCAGGCCGCCAGCACGGCGAGCGGACGCACCCGGCGCAGCACCGGCTCGGTGGCGTCGGGGTCGTCGAAGCCGAGCAGCTTGGGCACCAGGCTCAGGCCGACCACGGCGACGGCGGCCAGGTCGAGCAGCACCCGGACGACCGGCAGGCCGTAGGCCACGACCGGCCCCGGCATGGGGATGCCCGGCACGGACTCCTGCGCGGTGAACGTGGACGCCGCCACGGCGGCGACGATCCCGCACACGACGAAGGCGCCGGCGACGAGCCGCCCGCCCACCACCTGCCGCCCGGAACGGGAGGAGACGGTCGCGGTCACGCCCGCGTCCCGCCCTCGGACGAGGGGCCGCCCTCAGCGGTCCCGGCGGCGGAGGTAGCCGCGGTGTCCTGGGTGTTCGAGCTGGCCGCGGTGTCCGCGGTGGCCGGGGTGGCGCGGCGGAGGGCGACGGCGGTGCCCGCGGCCAGCAGCAGCAGCGCGGCCACGATCCACACGACCGCCATGCCGGCCCCGCCGTTGGCCGCCGCCTCGGCCGCCTCCGCGCTGTCGCCCTGCTCGGCCTGCCCGGCCGAGACGCCGGTGGCCGAGGCGGCCATGGTGAAGCTGATCTTGCCGGTCACCGGATGGCCGTCGGAGGACAGGATCCGGTAGCCCACCACGTACGAGCCGCCCGCGGGCAGCGGCCTGACCTTGACGGAGACCCGCTCGGCGGCCACCTCCGCCGCGCCGTCGGCCCACGAGGAGCCGTCCGCCCCCGTCACGCCCACCTGCGCGTAGCCCTGGCGCACCGCCTGGTCGAACACCAGCGTCACCCGCGCGGGCGAGGCGGACAGCGTGGCGCCGTCCTTCGGATCGCTGCCGACCAGCACGTTGTGCGCCTGCGCGGGCAGGGCGAGCCCGACCGCGGCGCACGCGAGCAACAGGACCGTGAGTAGCCGCCTCACCGATCAAAACCTTCCATCGAACGAGTCTCGAACCCGTATATGGTCCCACCCATGACGGACCTCTTCGGCGGCGCGGCGCCCTACTACGCCAAGTACCGGCCCGGTCACGGCGATCCGGCCATCGACCGGCTGGCCCGCGCGTTCGGCCCGGACGGCGTCGTGCTCGACCTCGGCTGCGGCCCGGGGACGATCGCGATCCCGCTGGCCGGGCGGGTGCGCGAGGTGCTTGCCGTGGACCCCGACGAGGAGATGCTGGCCGAGGGGCGGCGGCTGGCGGCGGGCGTGCCCGGCGTCCGCTGGTTGCGCGGCGACTCGACGACGCTGCGGGAGCTGCCGCCGTTCGGTCACGTCGTGATGGGCCGGTCGTTCCACTGGATGGACCGCCGCGCGGTGCTGGCCGACCTCGACGCGCTGCTGCCGCCCGGCGGCGTCGTCGCGCTCGTCGGCCCCACCCGCGACCCCGCGGAGGAGCCGTGGGAGCCGGTCATGCGCCGGGTGCGCGAGCAGTTCGGGCTGACCACCTGGACGGCCGCCGGCTCCTTCCAGCAGACCGGCGAGCACCACCACGACGTGCTGGCCGCCTCGCCCTTCTCCGACCTGGAGTCCGGCCGGTACGAACACCGCCTCGCCTACGACCTCGACGCCGTGCTCGGCCTGCAGCTCTCCTACTCCTACACGGCCCCGGCCAGGCTCGGCGACCGCCTGCCCGCGTTCGTCGAGGCGGCCAGGGCCGCCCTGCTGGCCGCCGAGCCGTCGGGCCGCTGGGAGCTGACGGCGACCACCGAGGTCCTCCTCGCCCGGCGTCCCGAGTAGCCCGGCGTTCCGAGTAGCCCGGCGTCCCGGGTAGCCCGGCGGCCGGGGCTCAGCGCCGGGTGAGCCGCCGGACCGCGAGGCCCGCCACCCGCACCGCCGCCGACGGCCACAACCGGGCGGCGCGCCAGGCGATCCGCCCCGAGGCGGGCGCCACGATCAGCGCCTTGTTCCTGGCCACCCCGCGCAGGATGTCCGCGGCCAGCGCGTCGACGGGATAGAGCCGCCCCTGCGCCCGCACCGCCGCGCTCCTGGCATGGGCGGCGACGTCGTTCTGCGGCAGCCCGGGGTTGGCGTGGTCGAGCAGCGGCGTGTCGACGAACCCCGGGCAGACCACGCTCACCCGCACCCCGTACGCGGCCGCCTCGGCCCGCAGCCCCAGCGAGAGCCCGACCACGGCGTGCTTGCTCGTGGTGTACGGCAGCATCAGCGGCGCGGGCACCAGCCCGGCCAGCGAGGCGGTGTTGACGATGTGCCCGAAGCCCTGGTCCACCATGATCGGATAGGCCGCGTGCACCCCGTGGACGACGCCGCGCAGGTTCACGTCGAGCGTGCGGTTCCAGTGGTCGAGCGTCAGCTCGCGGGTGCGGCCGCCGACCGCGATGCCGGCGTTGTTGAACAGGAAGTCGAGCCGCCCGCGTTCGGCCTTCACCCGCGTGAGCAGCGCGGCCACGGCCTCGGCGTCGGTGACGTCGAGCCGGGCGAACTCCAGCCCGAAGTCGGCGGCGGCCTGCTTGCCCGCCTGTTCGTCGACGTCGGCGATCACCACCGTCGCGCCCCTGCGCCGCAGCTCCCGCGCCACCGCGCGGCCGATCCCGGAGGCGCCCCCGGTCACCACCGCGACCTTCACCGGCGCGGCTCCGCCCATATCCCCATGGCCTGCCAGACCTTCCTGCTGACGACGTTGACGAGCCCGATCTCGGCGCACAGCTCGCGCGTGCGGCTCACCGAGTCGCGGATCTCCCGCCGGGCGGCGGGGTTGTCGCGGTAGATCTCCGCCACGACGTGCGGCGGGACGCGGAAGTGCCTGATCAGCGGGCCGGGCGGCGCGAGCATGATGCGGGCCATCACGCCGAGCACGACCGGCGAGATCACGCTGAGCAACATGCGCCGGTGGCGGGGCATGCGCGGCACCCGGTTGCGGAGGTAGTGGCGGGCGAAGGAGATGTGCCTGGCCTCCTCCGCGATGTGGATGCGCATGATCGTCTCTTCCAGCGGATGGTGGGCCCGGCCGTCCTTCAGCACCTTACGCTGCACGTGGTCGATCGGGTCCTCGCCACCCAGGACGAAGACGAAGAACAGCTCGGTGGAGATCAGCGGGATCCAGGGCGCGATCTGGGCGACCAGGGACAGCGGCCGCGGCATGCCGCGTATGGGGAGCTTCGTGCGGTTCACGAACTCCTGGAACATCATCCCGTGATGTCCCTCTTCGATGGTCTCGTGGTAGACGTACCGGAACTCGGGGGAGCCGTTCGGCAGGCGGTAGGCGTAGTTGAGCAGGCCGCGCTTGAGCAGGTTCTCGAACTGCAGGCCGATCTTCATGGCGGTGGCGACCCGCCACAGGCCGATCCTGGCGCGGACCTCGGGGGGACGGCTGCGGTACCAGGGGTGGCCGCCCAGCTTGTCGACCTCGGGCAGCTCCCAGCGCGGGTCGGCCTGGTCGACGCGGAACTCCGGGTCGTCCCACGGGATGTCGCGGTAGGGCTCCCAGTGTCTGTCGACCGACGCCTTCGACAGGCGTTCGACGACCGCCTCGTAGGCGGTGCGGCCGGCGACCCTCTCGTCGTTCTCCCTGGCGGCGGCAGAGCTCGGTGCGGATGTCATCGCGGGTGCTCCTCTCCTCGCCCTTGTAATTGTACGAAGGATCCAATAGGCGCGGAAGAGGGGCCGGGGTCACAGGTTGTCGACGGGCAACCCCAGTTCGCCGGCGACCGCCGTACGCAGCAGGACGGCGGCCCGGCGGCGCGAGAGCACGTGGGGATGCACGTGCGTTTGGACCGCCAGTCCGTCGATGAGCGCGAAGATCCGCCAGGCCGCCTCCTCCGGATCGCCGCAGGCGAACGCGCCCGAGTGCACGCCGTCCTCGATGATCGAGCGCAGCAGCGAACGGCTGCGCGCGTCGATCCTGCGGGAGATCTCCTCCAGTTCCGGGCTGCGCATCGCCTCGGCCCAGGCGTCGATCCACAACCGCCACTCGTCGGAGGGGATCGCCGGGGAGCAACGCCGCAGCAGGGCGCGCAGCCGGTCGAGCGGGCCGGCGGGGGACTCCTCGATGTCGGACAGCGCGTCCAGTTGCAGCCTGGCCGCGTAGCCGAACGCCTGCGCGAACAGCCGATCCTTGGTGTCGAAGTGGTAGAAGAGCAACGCCTGGCTGACGCCCGCCGCGCGGGCGATGTCGAGGGTCCGGGTGCGACCGAACCCCTGCTCGGCGATCACTTCGCAGGCCGTCTTGAGGAGGTCTTCGCGCCTTAATCGGCTGAAACTGGGTGTCACAGCGAGTAACTCTAACTACTGATCAACGGTATTTGTAGGACAAACCGGGCACCGCGTTCGGAGGGCTCGATGGTGAGCGTGCCCTCGTGGGCCTCGGCGATCTCGCGGGCGATGGCCAGGCCGAGCCCGGTGCCGCCGGCGTCGCGGCGGCGCGAGTCGGCCAGGCGGGTGAACCGCCGGAAGACGGCTTCGCGCTGGTCGGGGGCGATGCCGGCGCCGTCGTCGAGCACTTCCAGCACCGCCTGCCCCTCCTGTTCACCCACAGTCACAGTGATCATGGTATCGGCGTGCCGCTCGGCGTTGTCGAGCAGGTTCGCCAGCAGGCGGGACAGTCGCAGCGCGTCGCCCTCGACGACCACGCCCGAGCGCAGCCGCGTCTCCACCGGCTTGCGCTCCGGGCGGCGCAGCAGCTCCTCGCGCACCAGCCTGGCCAGGTCCACCGGCTCGCGGCGGCCGGGCCCGCCGGCCTCCAGCCGGGCCAGGGTCAGCAGGTCGCCGACGATGTTCTGCAGGCGGTCCAGGCCCTCGATCACGCGCCGGCCGGTCAGGGGCCAGTCGGTCTCCTCGGGGGCGAGCATCGCCTCCTCGACCTGCGTGCGCATCGCCGCGATCGGGCTGCGCAGGTCGTGGGAGGCGTCGGAGGCGAACCTGCGCTGCTGCTCCACCGCGTGTTCGAGCCGGTCGAGGGTCTCGTTCACGGTACGGGCGAGGTCGTCGAGCTCGTCGCGGTGCCGTCCCCTGGGCACCCGGCGGCCGAGGTCGGTGGCGGTGATCTCGGCCAGCTCGTCCCTGATCGCCGAGACCGGGGTCAGCGCGTTGCGCGCGGTCAGCCAGGCCACGCAGGCCGTGACGGCGGCCAGCAGCAGCACGCCGACCCCGGTGACCGGCAGGTACCAGGGGCTGATGTACCAGGGGAGCTCAGGGGTGTAGGCGTAGATCATCCAGGGTCTGCCGCCGACGTGCGCCCGGAAGCCGACGGTGATCATGCAGTGGACGCCGCGCACCCGGTTCGTGCAGGTCGTGGTGTCGAGGCGGGCGTCGGTGCCGGTGGCGGTGCTGGTGCTGAGCGGCGGCTGCCCGCTCAGGCGCGGGCTGGCCTGCCGGATCCGGCCGTCGGCGTCGACGACCTGGATGAGGTCGGTGCCCTCGGTGACGGCCACGGGCCGCAGGCGGCCGGGGGCGTCCCGCTCGACGACGAAGGCGATGCGGCGCGCGGCGCCGGCGGTCTGCTCGGTGAGGAAGCCGGTGGCCATCGTGTGCACGATCGGCGTGACGAGGAGCGCGGTGACGCCGTAACCCGCCAGTGCGCACAGCAGGGCGGCCAGCGTCAGCCGCCGTTGCACGGACCAGCGTCTGAACATGCGCACGCACCCCTCCGACGACCAGACGATCACAGAAGGCGGGAGTGGTCCTAATTAGCGGAGTTTCGGCGACAAATGCCACCGAAAGGCCCTCCAGAGCATTGCTCTATGCGTGCCGCCGCGACCTGACTAGAGTAAGTGAACACTGATGCCAAGGAGTCGATGTGGACCTTGCAGAGTATCGGCGTGCCGCCGCGGAGTGGCTGCGCGACAACGTCCCGGCCGACGATCAGTCAGGGGCCGACGCCCTCGCCCGCGCCAAGGAGTTCATGGCCAGGCTCTACGACGCCGGCTACTCCGGCATCACCTGGCCGCGGCAGTGGGGCGGCCAGGGGCTGACGCAGGCCGAGGAGCGCGCCTTCGCCGCCGAGGCACGCGACTACACCCTCCCCACGTACGTCTTCTCCATCGGGCTCGGCATGACCGGCCCGACGCTGGTGGACCGGGGCACCGACGCGCAGCGCGAGCGATTCGTCCGGCCGCTGCTGCGCGGCGAGGAGATCTGGTGCCAGCTGTTCTCCGAACCGGGCGCCGGCAGCGACGTGGCCAGCCTGCAGACCCGCGCCGTGCGCGACGGCGACACCTGGGTCGTCAACGGCCAGAAGGTCTGGACCTCGGTCGCCCACCACGCCGACTGGGGGCTGCTGCTGGCCCGCACCGACGTCGAGGTGCCCAAGCACCGCGGCCTGACCATGTTCGTGGTCGACATGCACCACCCCGGCGTGACGGTCCGGCCGCTCAAGGACATGTCCGGCCGGGCGAACTTCAACGAGATCTTCTTCGACAACGTGACGATCCCCGACGAGCACCGGATCGGCGAGGTCAACGACGGCTGGAGCGTGGCCGTCACCACCCTGCTGCACGAGCGGCTGTCGATCTCGGCGGGCGTCGGCATGGGCGGGCAGAAGGACAACCCGGCCACCTTCGAGGCGCTGCGCGAGACGCTCGACACCAGCGACCCGCTGGTCCGCGACCAGCTCGTCGAGCTGCACATCCGCAGCCGCGCCCTGGCCCTGTTCAACCAGCGGCTGGCCCAGGAGACCAGGGCGGGCGTCTTCCCCGGCGCCCGCGGCAGCGCCGCCAAGCTGCTGCTGGCCGAGCTGACCCTGTTCCAGGCCGACCTCGCCACCCAGCTCGTCGGCCCCGAGTCCGTGGTCGGCGACCATCCGCTGTCCCGGTCGATCTCGCTGGCCCCCGGCATGGCGCTGGGCGGCGGCACCAACGAGATCATGCGCAACATCGTCGGCGACCGCGTGCTGGGCCTGCCGCCGGAGCCGCGGGTGGACAAGACCGTGCCGTTCAAGGACCTGAAGGTGGGGACGCAGGGGTGAAGCTCGTACTGAGCCAGGAACAGCAGCAGCTCCGCGAGGCCGTGCGCGACTTCCTGCGCGCCGCCTCGCCGTTGCGCAAGGCCCGCGAGGGCTACGACCCTCAGGTGTACGCCCGGCTCAACGGCGAGCTCGGCCTGTCCGGCCTGGTCGTCCCGGAGGAGCACGGCGGCGCCGGGGCCGGGCTCGCCGACCTCGCGGTGGCCCTGGAGGAGACCGGCGCCGCGCTGCTGCCCGGCCCCTTCCTCGCCACCCAGTTCGCCGCGCTCGCGCTCACCCAGGTGCCCGACAAGGAGCTGCTGGGCGGCATCGCCGAGGGACGCGTCGCCGCCACGCTCGTCCAGCCCGAGAGCGACCTCGCCTTCGACGGCACGGCCGTCACCGGCGTCCTGCCCCGGGTGCTGTCCGGCATGGAGGCGGACGTGCTGCTCGCCCCCGCGCCCGGCGACGGCGGCGTGCTGCTGGTGGCCGTCGACCTGGCCGGCCCCGGCGTCACGCGGACGCCGCTGGAGACGCTCGACCTCACGCGCGGCCAGGCCCAGGTGACCCTGGAGCGCGCCCCCGCCCGCGTGCTCGGCCGTCCGCCCGCCGGTAGCGGCATCGGCGACCGGCTGTGCGTCGCGCTCGCCGCCGAGCAGCTCGGCGTGCTGCGCGCCGCACTGGACGCCATCGTCGCCTACGCCAAGATCCGCGTCGCCTTCGGCCGCTACATCGGCTCCTACCAGGGCGTCAAGCACAAGCTCGCCGACATGCACGGCAAGCTCGAACAGGCCGAGTCGATCGTCAGGTACGCCGCCTGGGCCGCCGACGAGTCGCCCGCCGAGCTGCCCGGCGCCGCCGCCCTGGCCCAGGCGTACGTGGGCCGCGCCTGCTTCGAGGTCGCCCGCGACCACCTGCTCCTGCACGGCGGCATAGGTTTCACCTGGGAGCACGACGCGCACCTGTTCTACAAGCGGGCCAAGGCCGACGAGGTGCTGCTCGGCCCGCCCCGCATCCACCGGGCCCGTCTCGCGGAACTCCTGGAGCTGTAGATGGACATCAGCGGCCTTCCCGGCTTCTACGCCATCGCCGCCGCCGACCCCGGCCGCCTGGCCGTGATCGACACCGACGGCACGCGCACCACGTACGGCGAGCTGCTCGCCCGCGTCAACCAGGTCTCCCACGGCCTGCGGGCCCGCGGCCTCGGCAAGGGCGACGTGGTCGCCGGCGTGCTGACCAACGGCATCGACGCCGTCGTCATGCTCATGGCGACCGGCCAGATCGGGCTCTACTACGTGCCGGTCAACTGGCACCTCACCGAGTCCGAGGTGTCCTACATCCTGGCCGACTGCGACGCCAAGGTCGTCGTCACCGACGCCGCGCACGCCGTGCCGGGCGCGGAGATCGGCACGTCCGGGCTGGCCGAGGGGCAGCCCGCGGACGCCCCCGACGGGCGTACGGCCGGGGCGGTCATGTGGTACACCTCCGGCACCACCGGCTTCCCCAAGGGCGTGCAGCGCCCGCTGCCCGACGCCGAGCCGGAGGCCGTCGTGCCGCTGTACACGTGGTTCCTCGGCGAGGTCGTCGACCTCACGCCGGGCGACGCCGTGCACCTGGTGACCTCGCCGATGTACCACTCGGCGCCCTGCGCGCACACCCAGTTCGCGCTGCACCTCGGGCACACGGTGGTGATCACGCCCAGGTTCGACCCGGTCGACATCCTGGAGCTGATCCAGCGCCACCACGTCTCCAACGCCATGATGGTGCCGACCATGTTCCACCGCATGCTGCAGCTCCCCGAGGACGTCAGGGCCAAGTACGACGTGTCGAGCCTGCGCCAGGTCATCCACACGGCCGCGGCCTGCCCGGTCGCCGTCAAGCAGGCGATCATGGACTGGTGGGGCCCGGTGCTGTACGAGTACTACGGCTCCACCGAGTCCGCGATCGCCTTCTCCGTCAAGCCGCACGACTGGCTGGCCAGGCCCGGCACGGTGGGCCGCCCGGCGCCGACGTTCGAGGCCAAGATCTGCGACGAGAAAGGCGAGGAGCTGCCGCCCGGCGAGCCCGGCATGATCTACGTCAAGTCCTCGACGGGCTCCTTCGAGTACCGCAAGGACCCGGCCAAGACCGCCGCCAGCATGCTGGGCGAGTGGTACGCCCCCGGCGACATCGGCTACCTCGACGACGACGGGTTCCTGTTCCTGTGCGACCGGCGCACCGACCTGATCGTCTCCGGCGGGGTGAACATCTACCCCGCCGAGATCGAGGCCGCGCTGCTGGAGCACCCCGCGGTGGCCGACGTCGCGGTCATCGGCGTGCCCGACGAGGAGTGGGGCCACAACGTGGTCGCGCTCGTCCAGCCCGCCGAGGGCGTCGAGCCGGGCCCCGCGCTCACCGCCGAGCTGCTCGAACACTGCGGGCCCCGGCTCGCCCGGTTCAAGCACCCGAAGGTCGTCGAGTACCGCGACCGGCTCCCGCGCACCCCCACCGGCAAGTTGTCGCGCTCGAAGGTGCGCGAGGGTTACCTGGCCGAGGCGGGGAACACCAGCTCCTCGCTGTAGTCGCGGCCGTCGCCGAGGTAGAAGCGGGTGGCGAGGGTGCGGTCGGCGGTGTCGAAGATCGTGGTCCACAGCGTGCGGATCGGCTCGGCGGCCTCCTCCGCCGGCCGCACCGCGCGCAGACTGTCCCGCAGGTCCTCGGCGGACATGGTGGCGCCCTTGCTGCGCTCGTACAGGGTGCGCAGCCGGCCGTAGGTGCCCAGGCTCGCCGGGGTGTCGGCGGGCAGGGCCGCCGGGTCGGGATGGCGGTGCAGCAGGTGGTTGGTGACGCACAGCGGGCCGTCGCCGAACTCGACGGCGTGCTCGGTGCCGTCCGTGCCGCGCTCCCACACGAACGCCTGGCCGTGGGCGTCGGCGACCAGGTAGTGCAGGGGCAGGCCGAGGTCGTACTGCTTGGCCCCCAGCAGCGCCTGCTTGGCCTGGGCCGCGGTCTCGCAGGTGTCCATGAGGAACCGGGGCAGCTGCAGGCTGCCGAGCCCGACCTGCGGGGCGTCCTGCCGCGGCACGGTGGCCGTCTCGGCGTCGGCGATCAGCAGCATGACGGCCAGGCCGGCCTCGTTGATGCCGTCGATGCAGCCGTCGAGGCCGTTCATGGTGATGACGGTCGAGGCGAGCCCGTCGTCGGGCACGGTGCTGATCACGTACGGGCGGGCGGCCATGGGCAGCTCGCCGGGGCGGGCCGGCTCGCCCATGAGCCGGCCGGCGGTGTGCAGGAAGAAGTCGTAGTTGCGGCCCACCCGGCCGTGCCCGTCGGTGGACGCGGACGGCGGGCACCACAGGGCCGAGCAGGCGGCCTCCGCGGGCACGTAGTCCCAGCCGTCCAGGGCCAGCTCGTCCTGGTCGGGGTCGAGGCCGAGCGCCGCCGCGGCGCCGTCCATGCGGGCGTGGTGCTGCGGCCAGTTCCGTTCGAACCAGGACATCCTTGCTCTGATCACCGCCGGGTCGGCGGTCCTGGGCGACCAGCCGAGCCGGCGGGCCTCCTCGGTGAGCACCCGGCCGATCTCGAACTGGCTGCCGGTGACGGTGAGGTGCGTGACGAGCTGGAAGTCGTCATTGCCGCCGGCCACGCAGGTCATGTAGGTCATGCCGCCGATGGTGCCGCCGCCCGCTGACCGGACTCCTACCGTCCGCTGACCGCCCGCCCGCGAGACGATCAGCCGGTCAGCTTCCCCACCTGCTGGACGACCACCAGGACGGTCAGCGTCCCGAAGAACGCCACCGACCAGACCAGCGCCCCCAGCCGGTACGACCTGACCTTGATCGCCTCCGGCAGCGCCCGCCGGTTCAGCACGATCAGCAGGATCGAGTACACGAACATCATCACCGCCGCGAAGCAGGCCGAGAACACCAGCAGGATCAGCGGCTGGTCGAGCCCGAGCAGCAGGATCGCGATGCCGACCAGCGTCATCGCCCAGACGGTGACGAAGTACACCCGGTTCACCGAGACGGGACGGTCGCGCAGGTAGACCGTCTTGATCGTGTCCGAGGCCAGCCGCGAGGTGTAGTCGACGATGCCCATGGCCGAGGCGAACAGGGCCAGCGCGCCGATCAGCCAGAACAGGATCCCGAACCACGTGCCGACCGTGCCCTGCAGCACCTCGCCCTCGACCTTCAGGAAGCCGATGTCGTTCCTGCCCGTCACCTCCGGCCGGCCGAAGACGGTCGAGTAGGCCAGCATCGACATCAGCCCGATCGTCAGGAACGACACCAGCGCGAACGTGGCGCCCTGCTCGGCGTTGGCGAAGCGCCACCACCGGCGCCAGCGCGCCAGGTTGTCGTCGGTCGGCGGGAACTGGAAGCCGGTCGAGGCGGCCGCCTCCTCCTCGCCGGTGACCGGGCTGACCAGGCGCGGGACGTACGAACCCATGCCGAAGCCCTTGTCGCGGATCCAGTTGCTCTGGCACAGGTTCTGGCCGCCGCCCGCGCCGGCGTAGGCGACGGCGCCCATGAGCACGGCGATCCCGAGCTCCCCGGCCGGGAAGCGGGCGCCGACGGTGAGCCCCTTGCCCAGCTCGACCCAGCTGTCGGCGTTGACGGCGAACAGGATCGCGACCACGGCCAGCGTGGCCACCAGGGCGATCTTGACGAAGATCACCCGTTCGAGGGCCGTGTAGATCACCGGCGCCAGCGTCAGGCCCAGCGCGATGACGACGAGCATGCCGATCGCGATCCACCGCACCCCGCCCGCCCCGGCCCCGGTCAGGTACGTCACCATGGTCGCGGACGTCGTCACCCACCCCGGCCACAGGTTCGAGGCCAGCGTCAGCACGACGAAGACCAGCCCCCAGTGCCGCCACATCCGGCTGAACCCGGTCAGCGCGGTCTCGCCGGTGGCCAGCGTGTACCGCTCGATCTCCATGTTCAGGAACCACTGGGTGACGATGCCGACCGCGGCCCCCCAGACGAACACCAGCCCCACCTGGGAGGCGATGTAGGGCCAGAGGATGAACTCGCCCGACGCCAGCCCCACCCCCGCCCCGACCAGCCCCGGGCCGATGACGCGCCAGGTCGAGCGGGGAGGGTCGGGCAGGTCGCGGACGGCGACAGACGGCAGGACTCGCGCGGGGACGGTGGGGGTGAAGTCCGTCATGCGGATCTCCTCGTTCGGCTTCCCGTACCGTCACCTTACGCAGATCGCTCACGCCGGTGAACTATCCGGTCAGGGTCACCACGTAGTCCCCGAGGTCGGTGAGCCCGTCCACCCGCCCGCCGGACTCCATCAGGCCGCCCAGCACCTCGCGCATCGCCGTCCGCCAGGCCCTGGCCGCCGCCGGGTCGTGCACGCGCAACTGTTCGACGTCGTGCGGCGTGCCCACCAGCACGACGTCCGAGTCCGCCGGGCGCACGACCGGGCCGGAGCCGTCCTCGGCCAGCACCCGGACGCGGCCTTCCGCCGGTGCCGGCCGTGGCCGCAGCGGCCGCTCGTCCAGCGGCCACACCGCCAGCAGGCGGTCGGAGGAGTCGCCCTCGTTGATCGCGTCGGCCATGACGCCGTAGAAGTCGCGCAGGTACGCCTGCGGGCGGGCGCCCAGCTTGACCAGGTTGAACCGGGCGTTGCGGCGGACGAGCGGGTCGAAGGTCCAGCTGATGCGGTCCAGGCCGCGTTCCAGGCACCACGCCCGCTGGTGCAGCTTGAGCGCGTAGCCGATGCCCCTGCCGATCGAGGCGCCCGTCACGTGGGAGTGCAGCGCGCCGTCCGCCGCCCGGAAGCCCACCGACGCGCCCACGAGCACGTCGTCCTCGTACGCGCCGGCCACGTAGTTGCCGGTGTGCGCGAACCCGACCATCAACTCGACGCTGACCGGCGCGTTGCCCGGATCGGGCCGCCAGATGTCATCGAAAAGCCGGAAGACCTCCGCGAACTCGCCCATCTCGTGCAACTCGCGGATCGTCACACCACTCTTGGCCGCCGCCTCGGCGGCCTCCTCCCGGCTCGTCATGCCCCCCACTATGCCCGCCGGACGGCGACATGCCCGCCCGCGGACCGCGGACGGGCATGTCAGGGGCTGCCGGAGATCACTTCACCAGCGGCCCGAGCGTGCGTTCCATGACGCAGTCGTTCTCGAACTTCCTGTCGTAGGTCGTCGTGCGGCCGTACCAGTGGCCCCTGACGCGCACGGAGACGGGGGAGTAGTTGCGCGGGCACGCGCCCGGATCGACGTTGAGATCCTTGACCACGCCGTCGACCTCGTGCAACTCCGCGCAGGCCGTGCGCGGGCGCGGGTGGGTGCCGCCGTCGGGGTCGCAGGTGAGCCGCATCGAGTACGCGCCGCCGCCGTTGCTCGGGGTGACGGTGATGAACAGCAGCACGCCCGGCTCGTCGGCGGCGGCGGCCCCGGCCGGGCTCGCCCCGAACGGGACGACGAGCGCGGCGGACGCGCACAGGGCTAGGGCGGCCGTCCTGCGAGCGGCGGTCAGCACGGATTTCATGGAACCTCCCTGGTCAACGTGCGCCCCGAGAGTGGCGGCGCACGTCAAATGACTACAGGCAGTCACCATACCGATACCACTGGTGAAGGAGTGACAGAATGCTGTCCCCGCTGATCACGCCCGCTCCCGCCGCGGACCCGGCCGCCGCCCGTTCAGGGCCGCGACACCGGGCCCGGTCGCCTCGGCGCACGGCCTCGATCAGCGCACGGCCTCGATCAGCGCACGGCCTCGATCAGGGCACGGCCTCGATCAGCGCACGGCCTCGATCAGGGCGCGGAGGAGGGCCGCGCGGCGTGGCATCTCGGCCACCACCACGTGCTCGTGGTCGGCGTGCGCGCCGCCGCCCACCGCGCCCAGCCCGTCGAGCGTCGGGCAGCCGGCGCCCGCGGTGAAGTTCCCGTCGGAGGCGCCGCCCACCGCCGCGCTGGGCAGCGGGCCCACGTCCAGCCCCGCGGCCAGGTCCTGGGCCAGGGCGTAGAGCGAGGCCGACATCGCGGCTTCGAGCGGCGGCCGGTTGGGGCCCCCTTCGACCTCCAGCCGCGTGCCGGGCACCACGGGGGCCAGCGCCCGCATCGCGGCGTCCACCCGCAGCTGCTCGGCCACCGTGCTCGCCCGCACGTCGACCCCCACCGTCGCCTCGGCCGGGACGGTGTTGAGCGTCGTCCCGCCGCGCAGCACGGTCGGGGTGACCGTCGTGTCACCGGCTCCGAGTGCGGCGATGGCCAGGATCTGGTGCGCCAGCTCGACGCCCGCGTTCGCGCCCTTCTCCGGCTCCAGCCCGGCGTGCGCCGCCTTGCCGCGCACCCGCAGCGTGTACATCGACGTGCCCTTGCGAGACGTCTTCAGCGCGCCGCCGTCCGCGCTGGCCTCCATGACGAACGTGGCGGCCAGCCCCCGCGCGGTGTCCGCGATCAGCGGCGCGGACGTGATCGAGCCCAGCTCCTCGTCGCCGGTGATCAGCAGCGTGACGCCGTCGAGCGAGCCGAGCCCGGCGAGGGCGTGGAACGTCTGCACCAGCCCGGCCTTCATGTCGAACACGCCCGGCCCGCGGGCCACCCCGTCGACGACCGACCAGGGGTGGGTCGCCAGCGTGCCGATCGGCCAGACGGTGTCGTGGTGGCCGAGCAGCAGCACCCTGGGCGTGCCGAACGACCAGCGCAGATGGGTGACGCCGTCGATCACCAGGAACTCCGGCCGGGCCCCCAGGTGACGGGCCCCCATCGCGGCCACGACCTCGGCGCTGCGGGCCACGGCCGCGAGGTCACGCGAGAACGACTCGCACAGGACCAGCTCCTCCAGATCCTCGATCATGCCAGCCGCTCTCCGAGGAACCGGTGGACGTTCCCGCCGATGATCTTGGCGACGTCCTTCTCCGGCAGGCCGCGGGCGAGCAGCCCCTCGGTCACCATGGGCAGCCCGGTGGGCCCCTCCAGACCGGGGATCGACGCCTTGGAGTCGAGGTCGTCGGGCTCCAGGCCCTCGCAGCACGGGGGCGTCAGGTCGTCCATGACCTCGCGGATGAAGTCGGGGCCGAGGCCGACGTGGTCGATCCCGGCCACCTGCGCGACGTGCTCGATGTGGTCGAGCAGGCGGTCGAGCGTCATGTCCTCCCTGCGCTCGGCCAGGAAGGGGGCGAAGAAGTTCACGCAGACCACGCCGCCCGTGGCGGCGACCCCGCGGAGCTGGTCGTCGGTGAGGTTGCGGTGGTGGTCGCGCAGCGCGCGGGCCGCGGAGTGGGTGGCCATGACGGGCTTGGTCGCCAGCTCCAGCACGTGGGCCACGCCCGACGCGCCCAGGTGCGAGACGTCGAACACCATGCCGAGGCGCTCCATCTCGCTCAGGGCGGCCACGCCGCGGCTGGTCAGGCCGCTGCCGGTGGCGTCCTCGGCGCTGCCGTCGGCCAGCGGCGTGCGCCCGAAGTGCGCGATCGAGGCCACCCGCACGCCCAGCCGGTGGACGGTCGAGATCAGCTCGACGCTCTCGTCGAGCCCCGGCATGCTCTCCAGCGCGAGCACCAGGGCGATCTTGCCCTCCTCCAGCGCCGCGTCGATCGCCGAGGCGTCGAGGCAGAGCCGTACGGTGTCGGGGTTGCCCTCCGCGATCACGTGGGCGCACTCGATCATGCGCAGCGTCTGCCGCAGCGCGCCCTCGGGCCGGTACTGGTCGTCGATGAAGACCGGCAGGATCTGCAGGTCGACCCCGCCCTCGACGAGCTGCGGCAGCCACTGGCGGCGGAAGAAGGAGGCCCACTGCTGGGGCGGCCGGGCGGCGACCGCCATGAGCAGATCATTGTGGGTGTCGGCCACGACGGCACGCCGATGCAGGGGAAGCGTCATGCGAAGGACGTTACCGCGCGCCCCCGACCTGCTCCAATGCGCCTCAAGTCCGATTTTTCGCCCATATCTTGTTCACGGCACCGAAGACGGGACCCCCTCGACCGTCCGGTACGCCCCGCGCGGCGGCCGGGCGGTGAGCCGCCGGTAGAGCGTCGTCGGGCCGGGCCAGTTGTTGGTGACCCGCCCCTCGGCCGTCTTGTACCAGCTCCGGCACCCCTCGCCCCACACCATGCGGGCCATCGCCGCGTCGAGCTGCCTGGCCCAGGCGGCCATCGCATCGGGACGCACCTCGATCGGCCCCTCCTCGGCCACCCGCGCCAGGCAGGCCATGACGTGCCGCACCTGGCACTCGATCATGTAGATGATCGAGTTGTGCCCGAGGTTCGTGTTCGGGCCGTAGAGCAGGAACAGGCTGGGGAAGCCGGGCACCGAGATGCCGAGGTAGGCGTGCGCGCCGTCGCGCCACTGATCGGCCAGCGACCGCCCGCCGAGCCCGGTGACCTCCATCGGGGCCAGGAACTCGGTGCTCAGGAAGCCGGTGGCGTACACGATCGTGTCGGCCTCGCGCAGCCCCTCGGCGGTCTCCACGCCCTTCGGCCCGATCCGGACGATCGGATCGGTGACGACGTCGACGTCCGGCCTGGTCAGCGCCGGATAGAAGGCGCTGTCGATGACGACGCGCTTGCAGCCGGGCGGATAGCCGGGCGTCAGCTTCGCCCGCAGGACGGGGTCGGGGACCTGGGCGCGCAGATGGTCCAGGGCGCGCTTCTTCAGCAGGCCGGCGCTCCAGCCCTCGGCCAGGGCCGGGTAGAGCGTCGCCTCGGCGTACCGGTAGATCCACTCGCGGTAGGCCCGCTGGAGGCCGGGGACGTAGTGGAAGGCCAGCCGGGCGAGCGGGCCGAAGGTGGCGTCGGGCTTGGGGATCACCCAGTTGGGCGTGCGCTGGAAGACGTCGAGGTGCGCGGCCCGCTCGGCGACGGCCGGGATGAGCTGGGCCGCCGACGAGCCGCTGCCGATCACGGCGACGCGGCGGCCGGTGAGGTCGTGGTCGTGGTTCCAGCGGGCCGAGTGGAAGGAGACGCCCTCGAAGTCGGACATGCCGGGGATCTCGGGCAGGTGCGGGCGGTTGAGCTGGCCCACGCTCATGACGACCACGTCGAACGCCTCGGTGCGCTCGCCGCCGTCGTGGATGCTGGTGACCTGCCAGCGGCGGCCGTCGAAGGCCGCTCGCCGCACTTCCGCACCGAAGCGGATTTTTCGCCTGACGTCGTATTTATCAGCGCAATGCTCTAGGTAGGCCAGGATTTCGGGTTGGGCTGGGTAGCGGCGGGTCCAGCTCGCGTACTTCTCGAACGAGTACGAGTACAGGTGCGAGGGGATGTCGCAGCCCGCGCCCGGATAGCTGTTGTCCCGCCACGTGCCGCCGAGGTCGGCGGCCTTCTCGAAGACCGTGAAGGAGCCGATCCCGGCACGCCGCAGCCGGATCGCCATGCACAGGCCGCCGAAGCCCGCTCCGATGATCGCGACGCTGGGTGCCATGCCGTCCTCCGCGAAGTCAGGATCCACTTACAGTACGCCGAACCGCGTTCTGGCGACACCCTCCGCCACGCCCCGCGCGACCCTTCCGCGGGCCGGTAGTCTGCGCAGGTGGCTGCTGTGACGCTGACTGAGGTGATCGAGGTGCTCGAGGCGGCCTACCCGCCCGCCCGGGCCGAGTCGTGGGACGCGGTGGGGCTGGTCTGCGGCGACCCCGCCCGGCGGGTGCACAAGGTGCTGTTCGCCGTCGATCCGGTGGCGGTCGTGGGCGAGGAGGCCCTCGACTGGGGCGCCGACCTGATCGTCACCCACCACCCGCTCTACCTGCGCGGCACCACCAGCGTGGCCGCCACCACGCCCAAGGGCCGCCTGATCCACCGCCTGATCAAGCACGAGGTCGCCCTCTACACCGCCCACACCAACGCCGACACCGCCAATCCCGGCGTCTCCGACGCCCTGGCCAGGGCCGTGGGCCTGACCGGCGACCTCGTGCCGCTCCAGCCCTTCCCCGACGACCCCTGGCGCGGCCTGGGCCGCATCGGCGAGCTGCCCGAGCCCGCGACGCTGGGCGAGTTCGCCGCGCGGGCCGCCAAGGGGCTGCCGCGCACCGCCGGCGGCCTGCGGGTGGCGGGCGACCTGGCCCGTCCGGTCTCGCGCGTCGCGGTCAGCGGCGGCGCCGGCGACTCCCTGCTCGGCGCGGCCAGGGCGGCCGGCGTCGACGTGTTCCTCACGGCAGACCTACGGCACCATCCGGCCGGTGAGTTCGTCGAGGCCGGGGGCCCCGCCCTGATCGACGCCGCCCACTGGGCCACCGAGTGGCCCTGGCTCGACAGCGCGGCGTCCATCCTGCGCTCCAGTGGCGTTACCGTTGAAACGCGCGTCTCCGCCACGGTCACCGATGCTTGGACAAGAGGATATTGATCATGAAAGCAGCCCCTGAGGCCCAGAAGCGACTGCTCGACCTGGCAGAGCTCGACTCCGTGATCGACCGGCTGGCGCACCGCCGGCGCACCCTGCCCGAGCTGGCCGAGATCGACGAGCAGTCCAAGCGCCTGGCCCGGCTCGTCACCCAGGTCATCGAGGCCGAGACTGAGGCCGGCGACCTCGCGCGCGAGCAGGCCAAGGCGGAGAACGACGTCGACGCCGTGCGCACCCGCGCCGACCGCGACCAGAAGCGCCTCGACTCCGGCGCCGTGACCTCGCCCCGCGACCTGGCCAGCCTGCAGTCCGAGATCGCCTCGCTGCAGAAGCGTCAGGGCGACCTGGAGGAGGTCGTGCTGGAGATCATGGAGCGCAGGGAGGCGGCCGACGCCAAGGTCACCGACCTGGTCGCCCAGCGCGACGAGCTGGCCACCACCCGCGCCGCCGCCGAAGACCGCCGTGACGCCGCGCTGGCCGAGATCGACAAGGAGGCGGGCGAGGTCCGGGCCCGCCGCGCCGCCGTCGCCGGCGAGATCCCCGCCGACCTGCTGAAGCTCTACGACAAGCTCAAGGAGCAGTACGTCGTGGGCGCCGCCATGCTGCACGGCGGCCGTTGCCAGGGCTGCAAGGTGGCCCTGTCCATCGCCGAGATGAACTCCATCAAGGCCGCCCCCCACGACGAGGTGCTGCGCTGCGAGGAGTGCCGGCGGATCCTGGTCCGCACCCCGGAGTCCGGCCTGTGACGTCCTACGTCATCGAGGCCGACGGCGGCTCGCGCGGCAACCCGGGCCCGGCCGGCTACGGCGCGGTCGTCCGGGACGCCGCCGACGGCCAGGTGCTGGCCGAGGCCGCCGAGGCGATCGGCGTCACGACCAACAACGTGGCCGAGTACCGGGGGCTGATCGCCGGGCTGACCGCCGTGCTGGGGGTGGGCGGCGAGGGCGCCGAGGTGGCCGTGCGGATGGACTCCAAGCTGGTCATCGAGCAGATGGCGGGCCGCTGGAAGATCAAGAACGAGGGGCTGCGTCCGCTCGCCCTTGAGGCCGGCGCGCTGGCCAGGCGGCTGCGGGTGGTCGAGTGGACCTGGATCCCGCGCGAGCACAACAAACACGCCGACCGGCTGGCCAACGAGGCCATGGACGCCGCCGCCAAGGGCCTGACCTGGAAGGCGGGCGGCACCCACGACATCGGCGCGCAGGGGGCCGCGGCCGTCCCGGCTGCCGCCGTGCCCGCGGCCCGCACGCCGGCGCCGGTCGTCGAGCAGACCGACCTCCTCGACGCGGGCGCCATCGCCGAGCTGTCGGCCCCCACGGCGTCCGTGGCGGCCGCCCAGCAGCGTTCCAAGGGCACCGGCTGGGCCCCGCCCACCCGTGTGGCCACCTCGTTGCTGCTGCTCAGACACGGCGAGACGCCGCTGTCGGTCGAACGCAGGTTCTCCGGCCTCGGTGACGCCGAGCTCACCGCCAACGGGCTGGCCCAGGCGGCGGCGGCCGCCGACCGGTTGTCGCGCGAGCCGTACCGGCCGGACGTCATCGTCTCCTCGCCGCTCAAGCGGGCCAGGCAGACGGCCGAGGCCGTGGCCCGGCGCACCGGGCTCGACGTCGAGATCGACGAAGACCTCAGGGAGGCCGACTTCGGCGCCTGGGAGGGGCACACGTTCACCGAAGTGCAGCGGGAGTGGCCCGCCGAGCTGGCCGCCTGGCTGGCCGGCCCCGACGCCGCGCCGCCCGGGGGCGAGAGCTTCGCCACGGCGGCCCGTCGCGTCCAGGCGGTGGGGGAGCGGCTGGTGGAGCGCTACGAGGGCAAGACCGTCCTCGTCGTCTCCCACGTGACCCCGATCAAGATGTTGCTGCGCGAGGCCCTCACGGCGCCTCTGGGCGCGCTCTACCGGATGCACCTCGACCTGGCCTGCCTGTCGCTGATCGAGTACTACGCCGACGGCCCCGCCGTGGTGAAGTCCTTCAACGACACCTCCCACCTACGCTGAGCACGGCCGATGCCACGACCCGTCCCCTGTAGTACGACGGTGGCGAAGGCGTGCTTCGCTGGCTCGCGTGGGTTGCGCGTGGTGGCGGTGAAGCTGTGCTTCGACCACCGGCTCGCGTGGGTTGCGCGTGGTGGTGGTGAAGCTGTGCTTCGGCCGGCCCGCGTGGGTGGTGGCGGTGAAGCTGTGCTTCGGCCGGCCCGGATGCGTTGAGCGCGGCCGCGCCGGGAGCCGCCAGAACATCCCGGCGCGGCCGCTGCTGCCTCCGCCCCCCTCAGGCGGTGACATGCCCATCCCACCCAATCGATCTTGCGACTCGGTTGGGAACGGCTTGAGGTTTGATAACCTCGCTTGAGACGAGTCGGCCGGGCGGCCGCGTCGGGTCTTCGGGCCCGCCGAGGAAGGTCCGGGCTCCACAGGGCAGGGTGGTCGGTAACGCCGACCCGGGGTGACCCGCGGGACAGTGCCACAGAAAGCAGACCGCCTCCCACCTCGGTGGAAGGTGAGGGTGAAAGGGTGGTGTAAGAGACCACCAGCGCCCACGGTGACGTGGGCGGCTAGGTAAACCCCACCCGGAGCAAGGTCAAGAAGGGACGCTCTCCGGAGCGTTCCGCGCGCGACGTTCGAGGGCTGCCCGCCCGAGCCGCGCGGGTAGACCGCTTGAGGCCGCCGGCAACGGCGGCCCTAGATGGATGGTCGCCCCTTCGTTCGCGAAGGACAGAACCCGGCCTACAGGCCGACTCGTCTCACACACCCCTCTGACCAGGGGGTTGGGGTTCATGCTTCCTTCTTGTTCCGGCTCTGTTCCGCCAGGTCCCTTTCGATCTTAGCGTCGATCGCGCCGCGCCCGAGGTCCTCGTCGTCTGGAAACAGGTGCCCGTACGTGTCGAACGTCTCGCTGATGGTTGCGTGGCCGAGACGGCGCTGGATGCTCTTGGGGTTGAGGTTCGCCGCGATCAGGGTCGAGGCGTAGTAGTGGCGCAGGTCGTGGAACCGCGTCCCCTTGGGGAGGCCGGCTTTCTCTACGGCCTCGCGCCAGCAGTCCCCGAACGAGGAGCGCCGGGGGATCTTGCGGATGCGGTTGGTGATGAGCACGCCTTCGGGGCCGGGGGAGTAGCGCTGCATGTGCGCCGTGATCTCCGCCAGGACGCCGTCATCGACGGGCAGGCTCCGCCGCGACGCCTTCGTCTTCAGCTCGACGAGAGCGCCCTTCTGCGCCTGCTGCTCGATGCGGATACGCCGCTTGAGGAACTCGACCCTTGCCTCGGTAAGGCCGAGCGCCTCGCCTTCCCGTAAGCCGAGGCCGAACCCGAGCCAGACCGCCAGGCGGTACCGCGGCGTGATGGCGTCGGCGAGCGTCAGCACTGATCGGGTCGGCAAAGGTTCGACGACGCGAGCCTCCACCCGGGGGAGCGGAACCCGCAGGCAGGGATTGGCGGGGACGACGCCGTCGTCCACCGCCGCCTGCATGAGCGCACGCAAGACGGCGAAGACCGTGCCGACCGTGGAGGGCGCGAGGGAGCCCCTCAGGGTGGCGACGAAGCTCTTCATGTCGGTACGGGTGAGCGAGCCGATCCGCCGGTCGCCGAACGCGGGGTAGATGTGGGTGTTGAGGTGCGACCGGTACGTCTCCATAGAGTTCGCGCGCAGGTGGACCAGGGCGGGCAGCCAGGCGTCCTCCGCGTACTGGCTCAGCTTGACCTGGCCGCGCCTGGGGTCGATGTACGTGCCCCTGAGCTGGTCGGCCTCCATCTTCGTGGCGTGCTTCTCCGCGTCGCTCTTCTTGACGAACGCCCTGGTCTGCTCCTTGCCGTCGGGGCCGGGCCAGACGGCGAGCCAGCGCTTGCCGTTGCCGTGGCGGCTGGTGGGCTCCTTCTTCTTCTCCCCGCTGGGACCGGTAACGGTCTTGGTCCAGAGATCTCTAACGCGGGCCATCGCTTCCCTTCTTGGCGTCGAAGTAGTCGCGCAGCTCGGCCATCAGCTGCCGGGTGATATGGCCGCGCAGGGTGCGGACCTTGGTCGGCTGGCTCAGGTCCGCGCCGGATTCGAGCAGCCGCCGCTCCCGCTCCTGGGCCATGCTGCCCGTGAACTCACCCCAGAGGTCCCGGTAGGCGAAGAGCAGGTTGCCGGTCCCCACGCCCAGCTCGTCTGCCAGTGCCTGGAACTCTTCGTACGACTCGGTGCCGGCCTCGCCGCCGCGCTGGAGCTGAGCTTTCCGCTTGTCCTCTGTGAGCCACTCCTTCACAGCCTCGGTCACCCGCTCGTGCCCAGGCCTGTTGAACCAGGCAAAGCCGGGTTCGGCGAGGAGTTGCTGTAGGCGGGTCGTGGGGATCTTCCTATCGAAGCTGGTCACCCACATCGGCTCCCCGTCAGGCAGGAGATCCTGCAGCGTCACCGGCTCGTCGAGAGCCAGCGTGAGCACGTTTGGCAATGCGAGCAACTCCTCGACGGTGAGATCCCGCCGGCCAGTCTCGATGCGAGATACGGCGGAGGCGTCCCACTTCACCCCGAACGCGCGAGCCGCTTCGGCGACATCCCGCAGGACCTTGCCCTTCGCCTCCCTGAGCCGGCGGACGTTGAGCCCGACAAGCTGCGCAACGGTTGGCGGACCTCCCTCTTGGGTGTCGTTCATGCGGCAGAGGTTACGTTGCTTGTGGCTCATTTGCAACGAGCAGCCTCCGTGATCTATGGTGCCCGTGGCATCAGCGCCACAAGCAACTGGAGGAAGTCATGGGCAACGACGTGTTGACCCCGCAGGAACTCGCCGACCGGGAGAAGGTCCCGCTCGCCACCGTCTACGCCTGGAACTCCCGAGGGGACGGGCCGCGCTATTACAGGGCGGGAAAGTACGTCCGGTATCGGCTCTCGGACGTCGTGGCCTGGGAAGACAGCCGGTTCGCGGAGTCGGCGTGACCGCCGCGCACCTCGAAAAGAGCGGGGCGGGCCCGCTCGCAACGGACCCGCCCAGAAGCTCAGCACCCACCAATGGCACGAGCCCTGACAGGCTACAGGCAGACCCGCCGCAGGGCACAGACGCTCAACTCCGGTACGCCCTGGCCGCGGCCAGACGCGGCTGGCACGTCTTTCCGTTGACCCGACGCGAGAAACGCCCGCTGAAGGGGTTCACGAACTGGGAGAGGGAGGCCACGACCGATCCCGAGCTGATCCGCCGATGCTGGTCGCGGGCGCCGTACAACATCGGTATCGCCTGCGGCCCGTCCCGGCTGGTCGTGCTGGACTTGGACACGCCCAAGTCGGACGAACCGCCGCCCTCTCCCTGGGACCGGCCGGGCGTACACGAGGGCGCGGACGTGTTGGCGTTGGCCTGCCTGGACGCTGGGGAGCCACTGCCGTTCGACACGTTCACCGTCCGCACCCGGCGCGGGGGCACCCACCTGTACTTCACGGCACCCACCGGAATGCCCCTCAGGAACACCGCCGGGCGGCTCGGCTGGCTGATCGACACACGGGCGCAAGGCGGGTACGTCGTCGGGCCGGGCAGCTTCGTGGACCTTCCGGACGGAGCCGGGTCGTACGACGTCATCAACGAGGAACCCGCGGCTCCGCTCCCGGCCTGGCTGGCTGCTCTGCTGGCGGCGCACGAGGGCGGAGAGGAGCGCACGCCGGTCTCGGCACGCGAGGTGCTTGCCAGGCTCGGCCGACGCTCCACGGGGTACGTGTACGCCGCCCTTCGGGGCGAGGTGCAGCGGGTGCTCGAAGCCGTGCCCGGCGTCCGAAACCACACGCTCAATGCCGCCGCCTTCGCGTTGGGGCAGTTCGTCGCCAACGGGCTGCTCCCGTCCGAACTGGCCGAGCGGGCGCTGCTGATCGCCGCCCAAGACATTGGCCTGCCGTTCCGTGAGGCGGCCACCACCATTCATTCCGGCCTCGCCGCAGGGGCCCTGCAACCACGGGGGATCGCATGACCCAGTCACTTGAGGCCGACGCCATCTTGGCCAGCCTGGACGCTCCCGCCTCCATCTCCCAGCGGCATGGGCGCCTGCGTGCTATAGACGGGGGAGGAGACGCTCCGGAGTGGGACGAGCCGATCCCCTTGGACACCCAGGCAGCGCTGCCCGGCTTCCCCATCGAGGTGTTCCCTGAGGCCATCGCGGCGATGGTGCGCGGGGTGGCCACCGAGTTGCAGGTACCCCCGGACCTGCCGGGCAGCCTGGTACTCGCGGCCCTGGCCACGGCCGCGGCCGGGCGAGCCGAGGTACACGTACGGGGACGGTGGCACGAGCCGCTCAGCCTGCACATCGCCATCGCCGCAGCGCCGGGCACGGGCAAGTCTCCGGTGTTCAACGAGATCATGAGGCCGGTCTTCGCCGCCGAGCGGCACCTCCAGGACCAGGTCCGGCCGAAGATCCAGGAGTTGGAGACTGAGCGACGCCGCACCAAGGCACGGGCCGAAGCTGCCCGTCAGAAAGGCAAGTCGCCGGAGGACCTGGAAGCGGCGGCCGACGCGATGCAGCAGGCCGAGGAGATGGAGATTCCCGTCCTGCCGAGGCTCACGGCCGACGACATCACGCCCGAGGCGGCTGCGTCGATGCTGGTCGAGCAGGGTGGGCGGCTGGCGATCCTGTCGGCCGAAGGCGGCTATTACGAGAACGTCCTGGGACGCTACAGCAACGGGCGGCCCAATCTCGAACTGGTCTTGAAGGGCCACGCAGGGGATCGTCTGCAGGTGGATCGGCGAGGGCGTCAAGAGGCTGTCGAGCGGCCTGCCCTCACGGTTGGGGTGTGCATCCAGCCGCAGATGTTGAAGGACCTGGCGGGGTCCAAGCAGATGCACGGGCGGGGCGCGCTGGCCCGGCTGCTGTTCAGCCTGCCGCCGGACCTGGTGGGGTATCGCGACGTCTACAGCACGCCCACACTGGATGAGGAGGTGTGTCGCGCGTACGGGGGCCTCCTCAAGGGCCTGATCGTGGACCTGGCGACCTTGCCCCAGCCTGAGGTCATGGAGCTGTCGCCGCAGGCAGAGCGGGCGCACGCGGACTGGCGGGCGGAGATCGAGCCGCGCCTGCGTCTCGGCACGGGAGACCTGGAGTCGCTGCGCGAGTGGGCGAGCAAACTCGCCGGGGCCACTGCACGGCTGGCTGCCCTGCTTCACCTGGCCGAGTATCAGATGAGCGGCCTGCGTAAGGCGATCAGCGAGGACACCATGCGCAAGGCCATCAGGCTTGGCCGGTACTTCGTCGAGCACGCCCTGGCGGCCTTCGGCGTGATGCGGTCGAACCCGCTGCGCGATGATGCCCTGGCCGTCCTCAGTTGGGTCATCAAGGGTCGGCGTGCCGAGTTCACGCTGCGCGAGGTCCATCGCGGTCACCAGCGCCGGTTTGACTCCGCCGAGGAGGTCAGCCGGGTCCTGTCGATGATGGAGAGCTACGGCTACGTCCGGGCCGTCGAGACAACCTCGACGGGAGGGCGGAAGACGGCCGGGTACGTCACCAATCCCGTGGTGCTCGATGACACGGTGACAAAGGCTCCGTAGACCCCGGCCGACCAGCGCGGACGCCTGTCACCGGCAGCGGTGACAATGGCGATGACGAGCAAGCCTTCCCGATGACAATGCTCCCGCTCCTGTTGTCACCGGGGTCGGTGACAGACATCCGGGCTGGTCAACCGGCCCCTCCTGATCTGTGTCAGCACGCCGTCATCGCCTGCGATGACAGTAAAGAAGCAGGTCAGGAGGCGTTAGAAGGCTTTTGTCACCGCTGCTCGACTCGGACCAGGACGAGGGCGCTGGTACCTCTGCATCGGCCGCCGTAGGGCTCGGCAGGCGCTTAGCCCCTCGATCCTGTATGCATCGGCCCATGACGACACCTCAGCTCTCCGGGCGACCGACCATGACGGTCACCGAAGCCGCCGCGCTCCTGGACCTCCACCGCGACGTGGCCTATGACGCGGTACGCCGTGGTGACCTCCCGTCCCTCCGCATCGGCCGGAAGATCCTGATCCCTACGGCCAAGCTCGCGGCGATGCTGGGCCTCTCCTACGTCCCCGAGGAGTCCGCCGAATGACCAACACCCAGGACACCACCATCACGGCGGTCGAACGCGTCCTGGCCGTCCTCCTGACCGAAGGGGGCGTGCGGCACCCCGGCCGCAGGGCCACCGACGCGGTCAGCCTGGTCATACGCCACAGTCTGCGTCCCACCGCCGCCCGTCCCGCCGTACCCGTAGCCTGGAGCGTTGGGATACGAGACGCGAGCATCGCCCGGCGGGGAGCCGAGCACGTCCGCCGCCGGTTGGCCGCACGATCCCAAGGGGACGGGTGATGGGCCGCCCGACCAAGCTGACCCCTGAACTCCAGGACCAGCTCTGCCGTCATGTGGAGGCCGGCCACTTCCTGAGCACGGCGGCCGATCTTTGCGGCGTGGGCCGCTCTACTGTCCATCGTTGGCTGGCGCAGGGCGAAGAAGAGGACGCCCCCGCCGTACTGCGCGATTTCCGGGCGGCGGTCACCTACGCTCGGGCGAAGTCCGCTGAAGTCCTGGTCGCCGCCGCGTTCGCCGACGCTGTGGGCGGCGTGCTCGTGCGGGAGGGCGAACGACCAGACGGTACGCGAGAACGGGCCTGGAGCCAGCCGAACGGCCGCGTCGCCCTGGATCTCATGTCGCGGATGTTCCCCGACGACTGGCGGCCGGTAAAGGCCGTTGAGGTGTCCGGGCCGCAGGGCGGCCCTGTGAACGTTGGCCCCGACCCCGCCCTCATCCAGAACATCATCGATCGAGTCACCAAGGCGAAGGCACGGCGACAGCGGCAGGTCGCTGCGGAAGCGCTGAGAGTATCCGCTCCCTGAGATCGTGCGACAGACTGCGGCAAGCGATCATCAGAGCGAACCCCATGAAGGCTGCCCGCGGGTGAAGGTGTCATCGTGGTTGCCGACACAGGCGGACGGCTCCTGGCCCGGAGAGGGTGACCGATCCCTGGGGCACGAAGACTGAGGGCAGAAATGCGCCGTGAAGGCGGCCACTGTGCAGCAGCCGCCTTCACGGGTGGGGCTACTGGCCGGCGTCGATCGTCAGGTGCAGCGGCGTTCCCGTCAGGGCCAGGACCACGAAGATGAGGATGATGACCAGGACGGTGGTTTGCGGGATCAGGGTCGGCAGGGTCGCGGACAGGTTGAGCTTGAGCATGAAGCCTCCCGGCTGTTGTCGGAGCCGGGCCTGGCACCTACCTGGTAGGCGAAGTCCTTCGCGTTACACTGAACTTGTCTATGCCGTGTAAGCGGAGGCCTCCAGGCCCAGCTTGTACGTCGGAGCCCGGTTTCCGTTGGCGCGGGGGCCGGGCTCACTTCATGGTAGATCGTCGCGGCCAGCTCGCTTTGCCGGTCCTGTGTCTTCTGGCGGTGCCAGGAGGCGAAGGGGGCCGAAAAATCCCATGGGTACGATCAAAACTAGTCTTGTAACGATCTTATAACGCGATCCAGATGCGGGCGGGAAAGCGCTTCCCTGATCGGATTGGCCGAATTCTACGGGGTTGACAAGATCGAAAACCTGTTGCTCATATGGGGCCCAACACTAGACGTGCTTACGCATAGCAATACGTCAGCAACTAGCAGCGACCTCGATGGTGCTCGTCGCCGCCAGGCTCATCTCTTGGGCGGGTTGGCATGGGCGGTGGCGTCCGTCACGGGGAGATCCGCCAGCGTCGCCTTGTTCGCTGTGCTGTATGTCCCTGTTGGCTGCTACGGGTCCGAATGGCTCGGTCGCGATAACATGCCTTATCGCGACCCAGAATCTTGATCACCTGAAGACGGGAGATGCCGGTGTCCGAGCTGGCACGGCTGGATGACGACCCGACCGCCTCGCTGTCGACTCCAGCGGGCGTGGCCGACCGGGAGCTGACTGAGGCGGCGCGGGCGCGGGTCGCCGGAGGGTTCGCGGCCAACACCAGCCGGGCCTACCAGCGGGACTGGGGGACCTTCGCCGCCTGGTGCGCCGCTATCGGCCGCAGCCCACTGCCCGCCACCCCCGAGACGGTCACCGAGTACGTCACCCACCTGGCCGCCACCCCCACCCGCAAGGGCACCCTGCCGGCGCCCTCCACCATCGAGCGGGCGCTGGCCTGCATCCAGTCCCGGCACAAAAAGGCTGGGCTCCGACTCAACGCCGAGTTCGCTCGCCTCGCCCTGCGTGACTACCGCAAGGAGCGTGCCGCGGCCGGGCAGCGTACCCGCAAGGCCCCGCCCGCCGAGCTGACCGTGCTGCGCGCCTTGATCGACACCACCGACCCGGCAGCCCTTGGCGGCCTGCGCGACCGCGTGGTGTTGGTACTCGGCTTCGCCCTCATGGGCCGCCGCTCCGAGCTGGCGGCGCTCGACCTCGCCGACCTGACGTTCACCGCTGATGGGCTGGAGGTGGCGATCCGTCGGTCCAAGACCGATCAGGACGCGATCGGCGAGATTGTGCCCCTGCCGTACGGTTCGCACCCGGCGACCTGCCCTGTGCGGGTCGTGCAGGCGTGGCTGGCCATGCTGGAGGAGCGCGGCGTGGCTGAGGGGCCGCTGCTGCGTGCCATCGACCGGCACGGGCGGCTGGCCGGCACGCCGGGGGCGACCATGCGCGGCACCGGTCGGATGTCCGGCGACGGGCTCAACAAGATCGTGCGACGCGCGGCGGAGCGGGCCGGGCTCAAGGACGCGGACACCTTCACCGCTCACTCACTGCGCGCCGGTGGGGCGACAGCCGCGGCCAAGGCGGGGGCCTCGGTGTCGGCCATCGCTCGGCACGGCCGCTGGTCGGAGAAGTCGCCGGTGGTGCACGGCTACATCCGGACGGCCGACAAATGGCGAGACAACCCCATGCGCGGGGTGGGACTCTGAGACGTTCAGCGCCACGGAGTCCCGGACACGCTCCCTGCACCCCTCGACCGATCAGCGAAGGGCTTACCGGTAGTTTCGCGAGGCATTTACGCGCACGCGCGCGAGGCGAGCAGGGTGCGGATTCGACACGCTCGTCCACACCGGTGGGCCGGGTGTATCGGGACTTTTGGGAGCCTCTTACGCGCACGCGCGCGAGACCGACAACTGGCCGATTTTGATCTGCAACGCACGCTGGCCGGAAGCGGGAACAAGATCATCCTGCCGAGGGGCCTGGCCTCGGCTGGATGCGTGGTTAGTTGGGCTGTTTGCCGAATTCCGGGGTCCTGGGGAGGGTTATCGTAAGTGGATCTCCCGCGCAGGGAGTACGACGCCCCGCATGTCCATGACGGGCACGCCCAGAAGCTGGGCACCAGCAGGAACTCCACGGCCTTCGGGCCGCCACCTTTGACGAGCAAGGACACCCCCAACCTATGGCAGTGACCCAGCAGGAGATCGAGAACCGCTTGTGGGATGCCGCCGACGAACTGCGCGTGGCGATGCCCGAGGCGCAGTACGCCTCCGTCATCTTCCCCTTGATGTTCTGGAAGTACCTGTCGGACACCTGGGAGCACCAGCACGAGCAGTTCCTGGCCGAAAACGAGGGCCTGGATGACCTGTCCGCCGAGGAAGCTCACGAGATCGAGTACCGCGACTACCAGTCGTTCGAGATCCCGTTCATCCACCCTGGCACCGTCCACCAGCGTCGGGCCTCCTGGACGTCCATCCTCGCCACCATCACCCAGCCTGGCCTCGGCCAGCGCGTCCGCGCTTCCCTGCAAGCTATCGAGACGGCCAACCCTGACAAGTTTTCCCGCCTGTTCGGGTCCATGACCTGGACCTCCGAAGAGGTGCTACCGGGGGAGGTGCTGGCTGCGGTCATGCAGACGATGGACCGCACCCCGAAGATGCACGAGGGCAACATGTCCCATGACGTCCTCGGTGGGGCGTACGAGTACCTGCTGAAGCGGTTCTCCGACGGGTCCGGTACCCGAGCCGGCCAGTTCTTCACCTCCCGCGAGGTCGTCGAGCTAATCGTCGAGATCTTGGACCCCAAGGGGTACGAGTCGGTGTACGACCCGGCCTGCGGATCGGGCGGCATGCTCATCGCCTCCGCCAACCTCCTCAAGGCCCGCGGCGGGCGTGGCTACACGCTTAAGTTGTACGGGCAGGAGGCCGTCCCGGACACCGCGGGTGTGGCCCGCATGAACCTCTTCATGCACAACCTCACCCAGTTCAAGGTGGAGGTTGGCGACACGCTGAAGGACCCGCGCTTCAAGAAGCCGGACGGGTCCGTCGCGCAGTTCGACGTGATCGTCGCCAACCCGCCCTACAGCCTCAAGTGGAAGCCCTGGAGCAACGACCCGCGTGCCCTCGGCGGGGTCGCCCCGCAGTCGACGGCGGACTGGGCATTCGTGCAGCACATGATCGCCAGCATGAGCCCGAAGAAGGGACGCGCCGGCGTCGTCCTGCCCCACGGCGTGCTCTTCCGAGGCGGCCAAGAGGCAGCCATCCGCCAGCGCGTCCTGGACGATGACCTGCTCGAAGCGGTCATCGGCCTGCCTGCCAACCTCTTCTACAACACCACCATCCCCACGGCAATCCTGGTGTTCCGCGCACCCGGCACCAAGGACCCGGAGCGGCAGGGCGGCGTGCTGTTCATCGACGCCTCCAAGCGGTTCACCAAGGCCAAGAACCGCAACATCCTCACCGACGCCGACATCGCCGACATCGTGACCGCCTACCACTCAAAACTGGACGCCGGCGGCAACCCGGTGGACCCCGATGGAGATGGCGGACTCGCGGTGCGGTTCGTCCCCACCGCAGAGATTGCGTCGAACGGGTACGACCTGAACATCGGGCGGTACATCAAGCAGGCCGCCGCCGAGCGGGAAGACCTCGGCACCCTCATCGATGCCTACAACATGGCTCGTGCTGAACGCCAGAAGACCGAGCAGCGCATGTTCGCCGTCCTCGCCGATGCTGGAATCGAGGGCTTCGATGAATGACTGGCAGCGGACCACGCTCGGGGAGGTGATGACCCAGGTTTCTCGTGTAATTCGGGTCGAGGACCTGACCGAGGCGCGATACGCCGGGGTGCGCTGGAATGCCGGAGGAGTGTACGACCGTGAGACGGTCCCCGCGCAAACCATCAAGGGCAAGGTGCTCTACCGGATCAAGCGTGACGACATCGTCTACAACCGGATGTGGGCGACCAAAGCCTCTTTCGGGGTGGTCAAGAACGACGCCGACGGCTGCCTCGTCACCAACGACTTCCCGGTGTTCACGGTCAAACGCGAGGCGATCATCCCGGAGTACGTCGAGGCCATCTTCCACACTGCTTCGTTCCAGGCCGAGGCGGCAGCCCGAGCGGTCGGCACCACAGAACGCCGACGTCTCCATGAGCGGGACTTCGTAAACATCCCCGTCGTACTGCCGCCCCTACAGACGCAGAAGAGGATCGTTGAGGTCATCAGCACGATCGACGACCAGATCACGGCACTTGACGCCGAGGCGGGAGCGTTGGCAGCGGTTCTGCGCCGGCGACGAGCCGACCTTGTCAACAACGACTCGGGTAAGGCCGTGAGGGCCGAGCACGCCTTCGACTTCTCCACCGGCGTGCGCCGGACACCCGACAGGGCGACCGGCCGGTACATGACGCCCTACCTCCGTTCCGCGAACGTCGGCTACGGGACGCTCGACCTGTCCGACGTGCTGGAGATGAACTACGACCCAGTGGAGCGCGAGAAGTTCGGCCTCCGCTACGGCGACGTCGTGGTGTCCGAGGGCAGCGCAAGCGCGAATGCCGTCGGGATGCCCGCCATGTGGCGAGACGAGCTGCCGGGCCCTGTCTGTACCCAGATGACCCTGCTCCGTCTTCGGGCGCTGGAAGGGGTCTGCATTCCTGAGTTCGTCTTCCACTGGAGCATGTGGGCCTACGAGTCCAGGGCCTTCCTTGACGTCGCGGGGGGCACCAATATCAAGCACATCAGCGCCAAGCGGGCGAAGGGCATGACTGTGCACCTGCCGTCGCTCGACCGGCAACGCGAGATGGTGGTCGAGCTCGACGCGATGGAGTCTGTGTTGAAGGCGACCCGCGTGGAGGCCGCCCGTCTCCGTGACGTTCGAGCGGGGCTGCTGGCGGGGCTGCTGGACCGCACCATTGAGATTGAGTCGGCCAAGCTGGAGGTCTGAGCCGTGGCGAAGGGTATTCGGGAGCGCGAGTTCCAGAACCTGATGATCCAGTGGTCCCTCCCCATGGGCTGGACCTTCACCGCGGGCAGGGCGCTCCCGCGTGAGACAACACAGACGGTGATGGCCGGTCTGTTGCGGGACGCCATCGTTCAGTTCAACCCTGGAGTGATCGACGGGTTTGACGTGGACGTGGTGGTCGAGGAGATCGTCGCCACGGTCAATGCCGTCGAGGGCGGGCTGGTGCGGGCCAACGAGCAGGTGCTGCGCCTGCTGCGTGGGCACAAGGAGTTCCGGGATGCCGACGGCGTGTGGCACGCCTTGAAGGTCATCGACTTCGAGCACCCGACCGCCAACACCCTGGTCGTGTCGGACGAGGTGACCATCACCGTCCCCGGCAAGACCTCCCGCCGGTTCGACCTCGTGTACTGGGTCAACGGCCTGCCCCTGGTCGTGGTCGAGGTGAAGTCGCCGACCGCGAAATCTGGTTGGGCGGACGCCGCCCGCGAGATCAACGACGTGTACGCCACCGAGTACCCGTGGTTCTTCACCCCCAACGTCTTCGCCGTCGCCTCCGATGGGCTGAAGCTGCGCTTCGGTGCCGCCGGTGCCCCCACGAACCTGTGGCAGCCGTTCCGGTCCACCGCCGACGACGAGAACCTGTCCGGGCAGGCCGACGTGAAGCGCTCCGTCGAACTGCTGCTCAACCCGGCCACCGTCTTGGACATGCTGGCGAACTTCGCCTTGTTCGACACCTCCGGGGGCGGGGTGGACACGAAGTACCTGCCCCGATACCCGCAGATGGAGGCCGCCCACCTCATCCACAAGCGAGTCCTGGCCGGTGGCCGGAAAGGGCTGATCTGGCACCACCAAGGCAGTGGGAAGACGCTGCTGATGGTGTTCGCCGCCTCGCTACTGCTGGCCGACACCCGGACCGAATCGCCCACGATCATCCTGCTCTCGGACCGGACCCAACTCGTCCGCCAGACCTCCGGCGTGTTCACCTCCGCAATGGGGGATGCCTACTTCCACCGGCCCGCCACCAGCCAGGAGTTACGTTCCCTGCTGGCCGACGACGTGCGCGGCGTCATCTCCACGACCGTTCACAAGTTCGCCGACGCCGGCAAGAACCTGTCGGCCCGGGACAACATCATCGTGCTGGTCGACGAGGCACACCGCACCCAGTCCGCCCGATCGACGTCCCTGGCCGGGCAGATGCGCGCAGCGTTGCCGCGCGCGAAGTTCTTCGGCATGACCGGCACCCCCGTCAGGAACCTCTCCACCGACACCTTCGCCCTCTTCGGCGAAGAGACCGACCCGGGCAGGGTGCTGCACCGGTACTCGGTGTCCCGGTCTCTTCTGGACGGGGCCACCGTTCCGGTCCTGCTCGACCCGCACCCGGTCGCCTTCGATTTAGACGACCAGGCGTTGCAGGCTGAATTTGACCAGTTCGCCGACGACTTCGACCTCGACGACCCCGACCGCGAACTCCTGTCCCGCAAGTTCGGGCGCCTCACCTCAGTGTTCGCCAACCCCGACCGCGTCCACGCGGTCTGCCAGGACATCGTGGACCACTACCTGGCCGGCGCCTACCGCAACGGCCTGAAGGCCCAGGTCGTCGCCTACAACCGTGAGCTGGCCGTGGCCTACACGGACAAGATCAACGAGCTGCTGGCGGGCTTCGAGGCGTCACAAGTGCTCGCCGAGGTCGGCAAGCATGGCCGGATCACCGCCGAGGTGAACATCTCCGTCTCGGACGCCAAGGGCGAAGACCCCGCCATGCGCCCGTTCCGGCTTTCGGAGGCCGAGGAGGAGGAGCAGAAGCGGCGGTTCCTCACCCCGGACGACCCGCTGTGCTTTCTGGTGGTGACCGCGAAGCTGATGACCGGGTTCGACGCCCCTAATGAGGGCGTCCTCTACCTGGACAAGCCGCTGAAGGCCCACACCCTCTTCCAGACGATCACGCGCCCGAACCGTACCTGGGTGTCCCCGACCGGTTTTGTGAAGACCTCCGGCGTGATCGTGGACTACATCGGGCTAGCCGAAGAGGTGCAGCGGGCCGTCGTCGATCCCACCTCGCCGGGCACCGGTAAGGGTGGCGGGTTCGTCACCGACCTGTCGGAGCTCGTTGCCGAGTTCCGCACCACCTTCGCCCGCATCGAAGACCTTCTCGTGGACGTGGACGGCCTGGACCTCACGACCCACGGCTACGAGTCCGTACGGGCCATCAACGCCTTCCTGGACGCCAACCCTGGTGCCGCCGAGGTGTTCAGCAAGGACTACCGGTTCCTCGCCCGCCTGTACCCGCTCATCAGCACCGACAAGCGGGTGGCCAAGTACCGGGACGGTTTCGGGCTGTTCGGCTCTGTGTACACGACCCTGTTCAAGAAGTCCTCCGACGAGGAGAGGAAAGAGCGGCTGAGTGAGCTGGGACCGATGGTCCTGGAGATCATCAACGCCCACGTCCACTCCTTCTCCGTGGTCGCCACCCAAGAGGAAGCCCTTGTCCTGGATGCGCAGGGCATCGCCATCCTCAAGGAGCTGATGGCCCTTGTCCGGCCCAAGCCCGGCAAGGACGGCGAGGACAAGAGGCCACCGTCCGCGGCGGACATCCTGGATCACATTAAGGCAGCCCTCGAAAGGGGCGTCGAACCGGGCTCCGCGAAGTACACCGCCCTCGCAGAGCGGATCAAGCTGCTGCGGGATCGGATCATTCAGAACTCACAGGACGCCCTGGAGTTCCTGTCCGAGGCGCTCCGAATCGCTCGCGCCATCGTGAACGCCGGCAAGCACCCCGACGAAGCGGTCGTGCTGGACGACGACCACGTGGGTGTCCTGTCGCGGATCATCCACGACCACGCACCACCCGGCCTCACCATCACGGAGAGGAACCTGGCCGAGGAAATCGATCAAGTGGTCACCCGCACTCTCGCCCGGTCATGGGACAACGCCGACGCCCGCAACCGCGGCGTCCGCCGCGCCACCGCCGCGGTCTTCCGCAAGTACCTGCTGAAGCCGGTAGGAGAGCCATATGACTCCACCGTCGCCTACATCGAAGCCCATTACCTAGTCGACTGACGAACGAAGGCCCGGCAACCTGTGGCGACTGTCGGGCCTCGCCGGGCTGCTCGGGCCATGATCAACACTGCATCGCTCTCCGCGGCCACCATGGGGAGCGCAGTTCCGTCGGTACCGACTCTAAGGCCAGCGCCTCGGTCTCTGCCATCGCGCGGCATGGCGCCGGTCAAGACGACTCTCCTGTCGTTCACGGGTACCGCCCGGGCAGACAAAAGTGGCCAGACAACCCGATGCGCGGCGTGGGGCCCTGAGATGTTCCGTAGAGGGCAAGATCACCTCAGTGGGGTTTGACGCCTAGTAACGGGCACTTGCCCCTCTGTGGCCTTTCTGGCGCCTGGGAAGGATCTTCCCCGTTGACGCCTCCGTACCGACGGGACGTTGAGAGTCTGCAGGCCATCCGCGGGGACGGCATCTACGGCGGCGCCCTCGTGGCCACCAAGATGGCCAGCGGCGCTCTTGAGGCCGACGCCGCCCGCGCGTGGGCCGTGCATGAGCGCGCCCAGGAGCCCGACGACGAGGGCCACCTGTGGATCACCCGCGAACCGCTCACCGGCTCGGCTGGCGCAAGCGAGGAAGGGGTCAGCGCATGACCCCAGTGGAGGGGCGGCGGGTGCTGGACCGGGCGGAGTGCCGGCACTGCGACAGCCTAATAGTCCTGTTGGACGGCGAGGCGGGCACGCCCCCGGGTCTGGGTGCACGAGTGGCGGGGACGGCCTGCACGTCGTGCACTGCTGGAGCCCGTACGGGATCGTCCCATCCCGGCAGGCGGAGCCGCTGCCCCCGGGGGCGAGGTGGCGCAGGTTCGTACGGCTGATCAGGGGGCGATGGTGAGTCATGGCAGACAAGAGGGGGAGAGCATGATCGAGGGAACACCGACGAACGACGAAGCGGCCCGGGCCGTGCCCGAGGACGCGGCCCGTAACCAGCGGGTGCTCAGGATGTACGGGGTCGTGGTCGATGGGCAGCGGTATCGGGCGTGCCGAAAAGCGGACTGCGGCAGGGTGGTGCCCGAAGGGACCGAGCACTGCTGTGGGCCGTGCGAAGTTTCCGCTTCGGATGAAGCCGTCCCACGCCGAGACCACCTCAGCGCTGGGACGGCTTCATCCCCACCTTCTGTGCGACCGCGTCCATCGCCTCGGCCTCGCTGACCTGGCCATCTTCGCCCTGGCAAGTCCATCTAGTGACACTTTCGTCGTTCGCACCGCGTGCACCGCTCCGCCTTCGGTCGAATGGACGCTGTGACACCGCGGCAAGTGCGTCTGCAGAGGGCCCTGATCTGGCTCATCGGCGTGGTCGGCATCACTGTCATCGCCACCGCGACCTTCCACCTCCTCGCGCCCGTGCCAGTACCCGACTGGTGGATGCCTGTCCTGGAGTGGCTGCCTGACTACCTAGTGCCGGAATACTCCACAGCGGATCTCCCGCCCGTGGTGCTCACGATCCTCGCGGCGGTCGCTCTCCTCGTCGGCATCAGCCGCTGGACGGTGAGCAAGCTCCGGCACCGCACCCGCTCCGAACTGCGGCCCCTCACGTCCGAGGAGATCGAATCGCTCTCTCCGAAGGAGCACTTCGACGCGCTCATCGCCGAACGCGGGACACGCCTTCAACGCTGGAGCACCTGGGGCGTGGTCTTCGGACTGCTGTTCACCGCAGGCAGCTTGGTCTACACCTCCAGATCGCTGGAAACCGCCCAGGAAGGACAGATCACCGACCGGTACACGAAGGCGATCGAACAACTCGGCTCCAAGAAGATCGACGTCCGTCTGGGCGCGATCTACGCCCTGCAACGCCTGGCGCAGGACTCTGAACGCGACCGGGAGACGATCGCCAACGTCATGGCCGCGTACGTGCGAGAGCACGACCCCAAGCCGAAGGCCAAACCGCCGGCACAGCCGAAGACCGACGTGCAGGCAGCCCTCACCGTGCTCAGCCGCGCCGACAGGCAGCCAGACGCCGAGGCCGCAGACTGGGACTACTGCATCTGCAACCTGGCGCGAATCCGCGTACCGGGCGCCGATCTGGTATGGGCGCACTTGAATGGGGCAGACCTGCGGGAGGCAGACCTGCGGGAGACGGATCTGCGCGGGGCGTACCTGAACGGGGCGGACCTGATCGAGGCGAACTTGCGGGAGGCGGACCTGAGCAGGGCGGACCTGAGCAGGGCGGACCTGATCGAGGCGGACCTGAGCAGGGCGTACCTGATCGGGACGGGCCTGAGCTGGGCGGATCTGCGCGGGGCGGACCTGCGCGGGGCGATCCTGAACAGGGCGGACCTGCGCTGGGCGGATCTGCGCGAGGCGGACCTGCGCGGGGCGGACCTGCGCGGGGCGGACCTGCGAGGGGCGAAGCTGACCAAAACTCGAATCGATGGGAAGACCCAGTTCCCTCCAGGTTTCCCAGGGACGTAAGCGCAGGCTTCGGTCAGCATGCCGCGCATGGCCGCCGCAGAATACGACCTGCTGATCGAGCAAGGCACCGACTACGACCGGCTGCTCACCCTCACCCGACAGGTCGAGGGGCGGCCACGCTCGACCTCACCGCCTGCGCCTTCCGCGCCCATATCCGCGCCAACCACGCCCGCGACGCCGTCCTGCTGCACGACCTGGCCGCGCACCTCGCCTTCGAGGACCCTGCAGCTGGGCAGGCTCGCCTGTACATCCTGGGCGACGTGTCGTCCGGGTGGGAGTGGGGGACCGGCGTGTGGGACCTGGAGCTCGTCGACGCCGGCCGGGCACACCTGTCCTGAAAGGAGCCGCCGCCGTGGCGACGAAGAAGATGCTGGCCGGGGACTACGACTTCGGGCAGGGCCACCTGAAGAACGTGTCGGATGTTGCAGTCGGATCCAACGGCTAACCGGCGAAGGGAGGCCCAGGGCGGACTGCCCGGTGACTCGCTTGGTTGGAATCGCCTCCTCCGGCTGGCTTGGACGACGCCCTAGCCAGAGCGATCGAGTCATGAGGGTTGACGGCCACGTCGCGCCGTAGTCCCCTCATGGTGAATGTTCTCGAATTCTTCTCCTCGGGAGGCAGGTATGAGGGTTACGTTCCTCGGTTCGACCTCACAGAACGGCGGCTCCCCCACGCTGTGGGCCACTGACCGGGGCAGCCTCGTCGTGCGCGGCTACCGGGTCACCGACAGGCAGGCGCTCGCCGACCTCGGGGAGGTGCCTGCCGGGGAGGCCGACATCGAGATTCCGCTGGAGCTGCTGAGCTTCTACCAGGCCCCCACCGCCAACGGCGCCGCCACGATCGAGGCGGCCGACGAAGGCTCCGGTGAGGGGCGTTGACCCTGGTTTCCGGCGACGCGTTCGGTGACCTGTTCAGGTCGTTCGAGCACACCGCGTTCCGGCTGGAGCCGAGGGAGCGCTACAACTCCCCGGGCGAGCACGAGCCAATCCGCAAGTTTCTCGCCGGCGAGCCCGACGACCTGGCGTGGAACCGGCCCTGGCTCGATCTCATGGCCGAACACGCGGCCAAGGGCAAGGTCGTCCACCGCGTGCGGGTCGTCTCCGTCCCGCTGTCGGACTACTCCCGCTTCGGCCTGTGGTGCGCGCAGTTCGCCATCCAGGCCGGAGAGGACATCCGCTACCTGGACCGGGCGCAGGCGGCCGGTCTGCCGGAGCTCGACTATTGGCTGTTCGACTCCAAGTGGGCCGCCCGGCTGAAGTTCGACGAGGATGACGTCCTGCTCGGCGCCGAGATCGTTACCGACCCGGCCCTCGTGGTCGAGCTGGCGGCGGCTCGGGACGACGCCTGGCATCGGGCGGTCACCCGCGAACAGTTCCTCGCCGACCTGGCACGAGAGTAGGACGGCTGAGTAGAAAAGGGGGCGTGACCAGCGTCCAGCAAGCCCGAGAGGCGCTCGGCAACAAGCTGCGCAGCCTGCGCGCGTCCGCCGGCCTGACCGGCCGTGAGCTCGCCGAGCGTCTCTCCTGGCCTGCCTCGAAGATCTCGAAGCTGGAGACGGGGAAGCAGACCCCTACCGAGGGCGACGTCACGGGCTGGGTCGGCGCGACGACCGGCGACGAGCAGGACAGCGCCTCGGTGCTGGCGATGCTGCGCACGATGGAGTCTGCGCACGCGGAGTGGCAGCGGCTCCTGAGCGGGGGCACCCGCCACCATCAGGGCACCTGGGCCGACATGGAGCGGCGCGCCGCTCGTCTTCGGGTCTTCGAGCCCGCCTTCGTTCCCGGGCTGCTCCAAACGGCTGGGTACGCCCGTCACCGGCTTGCCCAGGCCATCACCGTGTTCGGCATCACGAACGACATCGACGACGCCGTACGCGCCCGGCTGGCCCGGCAGGACATCCTCTACGACCCGCGCAAGCGCTTCCACTTCGTGATCACCGAGGCCGTCCTCCGGTACCGGCTGTGCCCACCGGAGCTGATGCTGCCCCAGCTCGATCGGCTGGTGGCCGCCTCGACGCTGCCCAACGTGCGCCTCGGCGTCATCCCGTTCGGCACGCCGTTCGTCATCGCCCCCGGGTGCGGCTTCTGGATCTTCGATGACCGCCAGGTGCTCGTGGAGATCTTCTCGGCCGAGCTGACGTTGACCCAGGCCCAGGAGATCGACCTGCACGAGAAGGTCTTCGGCGCGATGGCCTCCGTCGCGGCCTACGGCGCCAGCGCCCGCGCGGTCATCACCCAGGTGATGGAGGAGCTGCGCTCGGCGCTGCCCGACGACGATGGCGAAAATGCCGCGACGGCGTAGCTCGATGTTTCGCCTCGTCGCCGTCGGCTGGTCAGTATCGAGAAATCCCTAGAACTTTCCTCGCCGTTCTCTTCGCCTCCGTGTCACGCTGACAGCGCCATCGACAGCCCTGATCTGGAGATTGTCGTGAGTTCAGCGTTCGTTCCGCTCCTGCCCAAGGAGGCCGTGGCCGCGCTCCCGCAGCGGGCACGTGAAGTCGTCGAGTACCGGAAGTCGGGGCTGTCCCTCAACCACGTGCAGGGCTGCCCGCTCGGCTGCGCGTACTGCATCCGGCACACCTACGGCCTGTGGGACGCTGATCGGCCGCGGGCGTTGATGAGTGACGGCGAGGCGGTCGAGCAGCTCGTCAGCCATCGGTACTTCCGGCCGCACGACACCCCGTTGCAGGTGTTCAACCGGGCCACCGACCCGTTCCTACCGGGTGTGCGGGACCACCTGTTCGCGGTGCTGGAGGACCTCGACCGGCGCGGGCTCACGAACCCCGTGCTGGTGATCACCCGTGGTTTCGTGAGCGTCCGCGACTGTGAGCGGCTCAACGCCTTGACGAACGTGAAGGTGACGCTGTTGTTCACGTACTCGGGGATCGACGACAAGCGGATCGAGCGGCATCCCTCCGAGACCGCCGTGCGGTCCATGCGGCTGGCCACGGCGTACGGGCCGCGCCGCTACCGGACGATCTTCTACTGGCGTCCCCTGGTGCCCGGCCTGAACGACACCGCGGCTCACCTGGCGCGAGCCGTACGCCTGTCCAGGTCGGCCGACGCCACGGTGTTCACCGGCTTGTTCTACCGGGACGAGATTGCGGACTACTACCGCGCCAACGGCCTGCCCGAGCCCTACGAGGAGACCGCCCGCCGCAAGATCGTCCCTGAGACGCTGGAGGAACGCATTCTCGCGGCGTTCGCGCGCCGGCCGCTGGACGCGCCGCCGCTGTTCCGTAAGACCTCGTGCGCCGTCTCCTACGCCCACGGCCTGCCGGACTACAACGGGCACTACGGCATCGAGGAGCTGTGCGACATCTGCCCGACCGCTCAGCTCGACCGGTGCGCCCAGGCGCACCGCGTGCCGACCGCTCTCCAGCTCCTGGAGGCCGCCGGTGCCTTGCCCGAAGCCACCGGCATGCGCGTCATCGAGGTGACGGAGCGGGCGGCGGAGGTCGAGGGGCTGCCGTCCGAGCAGCCGCGCTATTACCTCCAGCACCGGCTCGGCTTCCAGGTCCACGACGCCGCGCATCCGCATCGCCGAGGACGGCACGGCCGGGCCGCGATCGGATGGGAGAGCACCAATGGCTGACATCGACAGGCGGGTGTGGACGGCGTTCCGCTACGCCGTCGCGGACGTTGAAGGCAACGGGCAGCAGCCTCCTGACCTCGTCGAGCTGGCCATCGTCCCGATCGCCCAGGGCACGGTAGAAGAACCGCTCACGTGGCTGGTGAAGCCACCGAGGCCGATCACGCCGCTCGCCTGCCGCATCCACGGCATCTCCAACCAGCAGGTGGCATCCGCTCCGCCGTCTGCCGAGTACGCCCCGGACATCATGGCGGCCTTCGGCGGCGCCATCTTCGTGGCGCACAACGCGCACGTGGACCTCAGCGTGCTGGCCCGGGAACTGCCCGGGTTCCAGCCCTCCCTGGTCATCGACACCCTCAAGCTGGCCCGCCGCCTCCTGCCGGGCCGCCCCTCGTACAAGCTCGGCGTGCTCGCGGAGGAACTGAAGCTCGCCACCGGCCTGCCCGCCGGCCTGGCACCTCACCGCGCGGCCTACGACGCCCTCGTCTGCGCCCGTCTCCTCGCGCACCTCGCCACCGGCGCGGAACCTCTGCCGCTGGCCGCCCTGCTGACCGACCCGACGACCTCCCGCGAAGGATCGACCGATGACGCAGCTCCGACCCTTTTCTGACCACCGACGCGGCCTGTTCATCAGCATCGACGGCCCCTCCGGCGCCGGAAAGTCGACCATCGTCGCGCACCTGTCGCAGCTCCTGGTGGCCGACGGCGAGCACGTCCACACCACCGCCGAACCGTCCAACGGAGTGCTCGGCAAGATCGCCCGCGAGATGACCGAGACCGTCACCGGCCCCGCGCTGGCGTGCCTGTACGCCGCCGACCGCTACCACCACCTGGAAACCGAGATCAAACCCCACCTGGACGCCGGCGAGATCGTGCTCTGCGACCGATACGTACCGTCCGCGCTGGTGATGCAGCGCTTCGATGGGGTGGACCCGGCATTCCTATGGGCCCTGAACTCCCCAGCCGACCGGCCGGACCTGGCGGTGGTCCTCGAAGGCGCATCCGAGGTGATCGCCGCACGGCTGGCGGAACGAGGAGCGCACAACCGCTTCCAGCTCACCCCCAGATCCAGCCACGCCGAGGCCCACTTCTACCGGCAGGCGTGCGACCGGCTCATCCAGGCCGGCTACGACGTCCTGCGCGTCGATATCAGCGCCGACGACGCTCACCAGATCGCGGTCACGATCAGGAACCGGCTCGCGAACTTCTTCGCCGTACGCGACGACCACCCGCCGAAGACGGCCGCGTGGTGACGCCCGTCCTGCGACTCCTCCCCCTCGACGACCAAGTGAGACCCAGATGACAGACACCCCGCTCACTCCGCCACCCGGCGCCAGCTTCAACCCGGCCGAGGCCGTTCCGGCCCGCACCTACGCCGCGCTGTGGGGGGCGGACACGGAGGCGTTCGCTCCCGACCGGGAAGCCGTGGACAAGCTCAAGAGGGCGATCCACGACAAGGTGGACGAGGTGGCCCAGGAGAACGCCGCCGCGCTGGTCCGCGTCGTCCGCCACCTCGGCGGGCGCGGCTACAAGCAGTTCGCCGACCTGGGCTGCGGCAAGCCCGTGCAGGGCATGGACGCGCTCGGGCTGCCGGACTTGTACGACGCCGCCGCCGGCATCGAGCCGGATGTCAAGTGGCTGGCCCTGGACTCCGATCAGGTGGTCGTGGCGACCTGCCGGGCGCTGCTGCGCGGCCCCGGCGTCAGCGTGGTGCAGCAGGACCTACGACAGAGTGCCAAGGTCCTCGACGCCATGAGCGCTCACCTGTGGCTGGGCAAGCCGGTCGTGGTCATCCTGGGTGCGGTGCTGCACTTCCTGACCGACGAGCAGTGCACCGACCTCAGATTCGCCCTGCGGGCCCGCCTGGCTCCCCGCAGTGTGGTCGTGGTGACCCACGTAACGGGGGACGGCATGGACCCGGCGGCCGTTGAGCGCGGCAGAGCCGCTTACGCCGAGTTGCACGGCGGTGTACCAATCTACGTCCGTAGCGAGCGCCAGGTGCTGGATCTGGTGCGCGACTTCGCCATCGCAGAGCCGGGTGTCGTCCGCACGATCGACTTCCTGCCGGAGGAAGACGGACGTACCCCGCTGCGGGACGCGCCGCACTTCCTCATGGTGATGGCGGAGCGTAAGGACAGATGACCGTGGCATGGCAGCGGCCAGTCACCGTGCGGCGCATCCTCGCGCGCCGTACTGCCATGCCACGTGCGTGCGGCCCGGTGTCGTCTTCCCCGCCGCATCGCGCCGGTCGCAGGCTGGGCGTCCGCTCGCCAGTCATTGACGCCCAGCCTGCGCCATCAGCTCAAGCAGTTCGGAAGCATCCCACGCCGGTGCCGTCTTCACCACGGCGGCGGCCGGTCGGGGCCGCCACGCTGCTGTTACTGCTCACCCGCCCTCGCAGAGAACAGTCGGAGCTGGGTGGAAAGAGCAGACCATGGCCAGAGCCCACCAGCCCCAGACGGACGAGCCGGTGCAGGACGAACCCGCCTTCGCGTGGGTCCCGTACAAGCCGATCGGCAACCTGCTACGGGTCTCGCACACCTCGTGCTGCGGCCGGTTCGAGTGGGCGTCCGAGGGCGGCCAGTTCTTCGTGCTCCGCTCCGCCGGCGGTGGCGGCTACGAGGAGACCGGCCGCGGGCGTTATCGGCAGGCCATGGACGTCTACATCGCTCTGGCCGAGCGGCACCGCGATGAGCATCTGCGCCGTGGGGAGGCCGCAGAGCCCGACACCTTCCTGAAGGGAAGCCGGCGGCGCGGCTGACCCCGGATAGGCCCCGTCAGCAGCCACCATCAACCCGTTGCCCATCACGACCACGAAGAGGGGACCCACCCTGTGACCACCGACAACGACGTCCACGACGTCGCCGCGCTACGTGACGCCATGGTGCACGAGCTCCGTGAGCAGGGCGCGATCCAGTCCGAGCCCGTGGCAGCGGCCTTCGCCGCCGTGCCGCGCCACGTGTTCACGCCGGGCGAGTTGCTGGAGGTCGCCTACGGCGTGGACAACGCGCCGATCGTCAAGCGCGACGACAACGGCCTGACCCTCAGCTCCGTATCGGCCCCGCATCTCCAGGCTGTCATGCTGGAAGCGGCTGAGATCAAGCCCGGCATGCGCGTGTGCGAGGTCGGCAGCGGCGGCTACAACGCCGCGCTGTTGGCTGAGCTCGTCGGCGACAACGGGCGCGTCACCACGGTGGACATCGACCCCGACATCGTCGAGCGCGCCGGCGCCTTCCTGCACGAGGCGGGCTACGACCACGTGCACGTGATGCTGGCCGACGCGGAGCGGGGCGTCCCCGAGGCTGCCCCGTTCGACAGGATCATCGTCACGGCCGGGAGCTGGGACATTCCGCCCGCCTGGATCGAGCAACTCGGCGACAGCGCCCGCATCGTCGTTCCGCTCCGGATGAAGGGGACGACCCGCTGGATCGCGTTCGACCGGGACAGCGCAGGGGGCCTGGTCAGCCGTGACTACGGGTTGTGCGTCTTCGTGCCGTTCCAGGGAGCCGGGTCCCACACCGAGCGGACGGTCACGATCGAGGACGGGGTGGTGCTGCGCTGGGATGACGAGGACCTCAAGGTCGATAGGGACGCGCTAGATCGCTGATGTGAAATTCGGTGATCGGCTGCGGACGTGACGAAGGGCGTCCATGGTCGGTGTGTGAAGACTGACCTAGACGCCCTTCTGATCGCACTCTATGTGTATCTGGACGATCACGTGATGCCTTCGCGGGAACGACCTCGCCGGCGGGGCCGTCCTCCGGTGCTGACAGCCGCCGAGGCGGTGGTCGTGGCGGTGGCCCA
>NZ_JBIATU010000010.1:0-374490 GCF_042892035.1 Nonomuraea sp. NPDC001831
TTTCATGCACTGGCTTTTAACACACTGTTGAGTTCTCAAGAAACGGACGCGTACTTCCTCACCAGAACCCGTTCCCGGATCCCCGCTCAGAGGCGCTCACATTTCATTTCCTTCAGTCTACCAGATCCGGACGATTCTTGTCAAACCGCCCGATCCGGGAGCTTCCGGACCTGCTCCGTTTCGGAGCAACCCTGCTAACTTACTCTAACTTCCGGCCTTTGTCCAACCGCCAGGTCAGACGCCCGAAAGTCGGGGTTGATCAGAAGGGGTGTCGGGGCCGATCGGCCCCGCGTTGAAAACTCTAGCAGCCCTGAGGACGTCGAAGGTCCATCTTCGGTAACGAATGGACCTTCCCCGCGTTCGTATGCTCTAAACCCCGAGCCCGGACAGCTGTGCCTCAAGCCGCGCGATGTCCGCGGCGGCCTGCTCGGCCCGGCCCCGGACCTTGGCGACCACGTCGTCGGGCGCTTTGGACATGAACTGCTCGTTGCCCAGCTTTCCGGCCGCCTGCGCGGCTTCCTTCCGGGCGGCGGCCAGATCCTTCTCCAGGCGCTTGCGCTCGGCGACGACGTCGATGGCGCCCGCGGTGTCGATCTCCACGGTCACCGCGCCCACGCTGAGGCGCGCTGTGGCATTGAACGTCTCCGCCGGCTCGGTCAGCCGCAGCAACGCGCGGATCGCCCTCTCCTGGGCCTCCAGCGGCGTGCCGGACAACCCCAGACGGGCGGCCACCTTCTGGCCGGGCTTGAGCCCCTGGTCGGAACGGAACCTGCGGACCTCGGTGACGAGCTCCTGCAGGGCGTCGATCTCTGCCTCGGCCGCCGGATCCGCGTAGCGCGCGTCGGTCTGGGGCCAGGGGGCCACGACGATCGACTCGCCACCCGTCACCGCTCGCCACAACTCCTCGGTGACGAACGGCACCAGCGGATGCATCAGCCGCAGCAGCGCGTCGAGCACATGCCCGAGCACGAGCCTGGTGTGTTCGAGCCCCTCCCCGAGCTGGATCTTGGCCAGCTCCAGGTACCAGTCGCAGACCTCGTCCCAGGCGAAGTGGTAGAGCAGGTCGGAGGCCTTGGCGAACTCGTACTCGTCGAAGGCGGCGTCGGCGGCGCTGACCACGGTCTGCAGGCGGGACAGGATCCAGCGGTCGGCGGCGGTGAGGTCGAGCCCGTCGAGCGAGCCCACCGCCGCGCCGTTCATCAGCGCGAACCTGGTGGCGTTCCAGATCTTGTTGCAGAAGTTGCGCGAGCCGGCCGCCCATTCCTCGCTCACCGCCACGTCGGCGCCGGGGTTGGCGCCGCGCAGCAGCGTGAAGCGGGTGGCGTCGGCGCCGAAGCGCTCGACCCAGTCGAGCGGGTCGACCACGTTCCCGAACGACTTCGACATCTTCTTGCCGTACTGGTCGCGGACCATGCCGTGCAGGGCCACGGTCTGGAACGGCGGACGGCCGTCCATGGCGTAGAGACCGAACATCATCATCCTGGCCACCCAGAAGAACAGGATGTCGTAGCCGGTGACGAGCACGGAGGTCGGATAGAACTTCTCCAGCTCCGGGGTGGAGTCGGGCCAGCCGAGCGTGGAGAACGGCCACAGTCCGGAGGAGAACCAGGTGTCGAGGACGTCGGAGTCCTGGGTGTAGCCGGCCGGCGGCTCCTCGTCGGGGCCGACGCAGACGACCTCGCCGCCCGGGCCGTACCAGACCGGGATGCGGTGGCCCCACCACAGCTGACGGGAGATGCACCAGTCGTGCATGTCGTCGACCCAGTCGAAGTAGCGCTTGGCCAGCTCCGGCGGGTGGATGCGGGTGCGGCCGTCGCGCACGGCGTCGCCGGCGGCCTTGGCCAGCGGCGAGACGTTGACGAACCACTGCAGCGACAGCCGCGGCTCCACCACGGTCTTGCAGCGCGAGCAGTGGCCGACCGAGTGCAGGTAGGGGCGCTTCTCGGCGACGATGCGGCCCTCGGCGCGCAGCGCGGCGACCACGGCCGGGCGCGCCTCGAAGCGGTCGAGCCCCTGGAAGGGACCGTGGGCGGTGATGACGCCGCGTTCGTCCATGACGGTGAGGGACGGCAGCGAATGGCGGCGGCCGATCTCGAAGTCGTTGGGGTCGTGGGCCGGGGTGACCTTGACCGCGCCGGTGCCGAAGGCCGGGTCGACGTGCTCGTCGGCGACCACGGGGATCATGCGGCCGGTCAGCGGCACCTCGACCATCGTGCCGACCAGGTGGGCGTAGCGCTCGTCGGAGGGATGGACGGCCACGGCCGTGTCACCGAGCATGGTCTCGGCGCGGGTGGTGGCCACGACGATCTCGTCGGAGTAGCGGATCGAGACCAGCTCGCCTTCGTCCTCGCTGTGCTCGACCTCGATGTCGGACAGCGCGGTGAGGCAGCGCGGGCACCAGTTGATGATGCGCTCGGCGCGATAGATGAGCCCGTCGTCGAAGAGCTTCTTGAAGATGGTCTGGACGGCCCGCGACAGCCCCGGGTCCATGGTGAAGCGCTCGCGCTCCCAGTCGACGCCGTCGCCGAGCTTGCGCATCTGGCCGAGGATCCGGCCGCCGGACTCTTCCTTCCACTCCCAGACGCGCTCGACGAACGCCTCGCGGCCCAGGTCGTGGCGGGACAGGCCCTGCTTGGCCAGCTCGCGCTCAACGACGTTCTGGGTGGCGATGCCGGCGTGGTCCATGCCGGGCAGCCACAACGTCTCGCGGCCCTGCATGCGGGCGCGGCGGGTCAGCGCATCCTGGATGGAGTGGTCGAGCGCGTGACCGATGTGCAGGACGCCCGTCACGTTGGGCGGCGGGAGGACGATGCTGTACGGCACGCGCGAGCTGCCCGGGTCGGCGTGGAAGTAGCCTTCGGACACCCAGCGCTCGTAGCTACGGGTCTCGACGTCGGCCGGCGTGTATTGGGTGGGCAGCTCTTGCGTGGTCACAAGGACCAATTCTAGGGAGCCGGACAAGCGAAACGCCCCCAGGACGAACCCGGGGGCGTTTTTCGCGGACGGTCAGGCCGACTTCTCGCGCGGCGTGCGCTGCTGCTTGGCGGCGAGCTGGTCGCGCGGGACGAGCGTCGGGATCGCGTGTTCCAGCACCGACTCGCGGGTGATGACCACGCGGGCGACGTCCTGGCGGGAGGGCACCTCGTACATGACGGACTGGAGCACCTCCTCCAGGATCGCGCGCAGCCCGCGGGCGCCGGTGCCGCGCAGGATGGCCTGGTCGGCGATGGCCTCCAGGGCGCCGTCGGTGAACTCCAGCTCCACGCCGTCGAGCTCCAGCAGCTTGCGGTACTGCTTGACCAGCGCGTTGCGGGGCTCGGTGAGGATCTGGATGAGAGCCTCGCGGTCGAGGTTGTGGACCGAGGTGATGACCGGCAGGCGGCCGACGAACTCGGGGATCATGCCGAACTTCAGCAGGTCTTCGGGCATCACGTCGCCGAAGATGTCGGCCGTGTCGACCTCTTCCTTCGAGCGGATGATGGCGTTGAAGCCGATGCCCTTCTTGCCGATGCGCGACTCGATGATCTTCTCGAGGCCAGCGAAGGCTCCACCGCAGATGAACAGCACGTTGGTGGTGTCGATCTGGATGAACTCCTGGTGCGGGTGCTTGCGCCCGCCCTGCGGCGGCACCGAGGCCGTCGTGCCTTCGAGGATCTTCAGCAGCGCCTGCTGCACGCCCTCGCCGGAGACGTCGCGGGTGATCGACGGGTTCTCGCTCTTGCGGGCGATCTTGTCGACCTCGTCGATGTAGATGATGCCCGTCTCGGCCTTCTTGACGTCGTAGTCGGCGGCCTGGATGAGCTTGAGCAGGATGTTCTCGACATCCTCGCCGACGTAACCGGCCTCGGTGAGGGCCGTCGCGTCGGCGATGGCGAAGGGCACGTTGAGCATCTTCGCCAGAGTCTGTGCGAGGAGAGTCTTTCCCGACCCGGTCGGCCCGAGCAACAAGATGTTGCTCTTGGCCAACTCAAGGCCGTCGTCTCTACCCCGGTCGCCGGACTGCACCCGCTTGTAGTGGTTGTAGACCGCCACCGAGAGCGCCTTCTTCGCCTTGTCCTGTCCGATGACGTAGGCGTCGAGGAACTCGTAGATTTCCCTCGGCTTGGGCAGGTTGTCCCACTTGAGCTCGGAGGACTCGGAGAGCTCCTCCTCGATGATCTCGTTGCAGAGATCGATGCACTCATCGCAGATGTAGACGCCTGGACCGGCAATGAGCTTTTTGACTTGCTTCTGACTCTTCCCGCAGAAAGAGCACTTCAGCAGGTCTCCCCCGTCGCCGATGCGTGCCACCCCAGATACTCCTTTGCGTGGGACCGCCCTGCTCACGCGAGCAGTGTCTCCGGACATCCTCCGGACTAGGCCGAACCGCTCAGGTTTCGACGTTACCGTCTTCTGGGCCCTCAGTGAGCCCCCTAGCGGCGAGTCGCACCGGAACGTGCCCTATTGGGCAGCGCTCCGGTGCGTCACATCTCAACTAGGAAGCGACGGCCTGAGCTCGTTTCTTCCTGGTCGGGATGATGTCGTCGATCAGACCATACGCCTTTGCCTCGTCCGCGTTGAGAATTTTGTCGCGTTCGATGTCCTTGCGGATGTCGGCGGAGGCCTTGCCCGTGTGCTTCGCCACGATGTCCTCAAGGAGGGATCGCATGCGAAGGATCTCGCGGGCCTGGATCTCGATGTCGCTTCCCTGGCCACCGCCCTCGGTGGAGGGCTGGTGGATCAGCACCCGGGCGTTGGGCAGCGCGAAGCGCTTGCCCGGGGTGCCGCCGGCCAGCAGCACGGCCGCGGCGGACGCGGCCTGGCCGAGGCAGACGGTCTGGATCTCCGGCCGGACGAACTGCATCGTGTCGTAGATCGCCGTCATGGCCGTGAACGAGCCGCCGGGCGAGTTGATGTAGATGCTGATGTCACGGTCGGGGTCGAGCGACTCCAGCGTCAGCAGCTGGGCCATCACGTCGTTGGCCGACGCGTCGTCGATCTGCACTCCGAGGAAGATGATGCGGTCCTCGAAGAGCTTGTTGTACGGGTTCATCTCCTTCACGCCGTAGGACGTGCGCTCGACGAAGGAGGGGAGAACGTAACGGCTCTGGATGTTCATGTCAGCTCCCCCTAGGAGACCGGGCCCACGGAGGGCACCTGCCGCGCGCTGCGGACCACGTGATCGATGAAGCCGTAGTCCTTCGCCTCCTCGGCCGTGAACCAGCGGTCGCGGTCGGAGTCGGACTCGATCTGGTCCAGCGGCTGCCCGGTGTGGAAGGCGATCCGCTCGGCGAGCGTCTTCTTCACGTAGAGCATCTGCTCCGCCTGGATGGCGATGTCGGCCGCGGTGCCGCCGATGCCGCCGGACGGCTGGTGCATCATGACGCGGGCGTGCGGCAGGCCGTAGCGCTTGCCGCGGGCGCCGGCGGTGAGCAGGAACTGCCCCATGGAGGCGGCCATGCCCATCACCACCGTGGACACGTCGTTAGGCACATATTCCATCATGTCGTAAATCGCCATACCGGCACTCACCGAGCCCCCCGGCGAGTTGATGTACAGCGTGATGTCGCGCTCGGGGTCGTCGGCCGCGAGCAGCAACAGCTCGGCGCAGATCCGGTTGGCGATCTCGTCGTTGACCTCCTGACCGAGCACGATGATGCGCTCACGCAGCAGGCGCTGGTAAAGCTGGTCCTCAAGCCGGAAGGACGAGCCGTTCTCACGGCCTCGCGACTCAGGCTGATAGAAGGTCGGCGGGCTGGTCACAGCGTCACCTTCCGATGCGTCGTAAGTGATTGGCTTTGCTTGTGACCTTAACGCGCGACGCCCACAGGTCATGCCCGGTCCCCCGTACTGTTCGCTGACGGCGCAGGTCTGGGTGGCCGGTCTTCTGTCAGCCTACGCCGTTCCTCCACGTCCAGCTCATGGTCCGGCTCTGTGGGCGTTTCGGCGGGGTCGGTTCCGTGCTGGTGGGGCTTGTGGAGCTTGTGGGATTGCGTACCGGTGGATGCCGCCCGTGGCCGGGGAAGCGGTCGCGCGGACGGTGGCGGTGAGGGGCTGTCGAGCGGCCGGAGGGCGGCCCCCGCGCCTGAGGGGCCGTTCGCGCCTCGCGGGATCGTCAGGTGCCTTCTGGGCGCTTACACGCGCTCGGCCGCGCTCGCGGACGCGCACGGCGCGCCGACGCGGCCCGGAAAACAACGAAGCCCCCGGACCCATCGGGTCCGGGGGCTTCGGGAAAGATCAGGCTTCGGCCTTCTCCTCGGACTCGGCGGCCTCGTCCTCGACCGGGGCGCCGTTGATCTCGGCGTAGATGGCCTTGAGGTCGACCTCGTTGCCCTCGCTGTCGACGACCTTGGCGGCGTCGCCCAGCACGGACTTGGCCTTGTCACGGACGATCTCGACCATGGCCAGCGTGAGCTGGTCGTTGTCGGCCAGGTGCTTGGCCAGCTCGTTGGGCTGGACGCCCATCTCCATGGCGCGGCGCACCACAAAGTTGGTCAGCTCCTGCTCGTTGACGCCCAGCTCCTCCTGCTTGACGATCTTGTCAAGCACGAAGCCGACCTTGAGCGCCTTGGCGGCGTTGCTGTCGAACTCGGCGAAACGCTCCTCCTCCGTCGTCTGGTAGAGACGGAAGAAGGCGTCACGGCTGAGGCCGCTCTCGGCGATCTGGTGGTCGAGGTTGTGCTTGCGGGCGTCGACCTCGGCCTTGAGCGCGCTCTCGGGCAGCGGGATGTCGATCTTCTCGAGCAGCGCGTCGAGGGCCTTCTCGCGGGCCTGGACGACCTGGTCGATGAGCTTGTTGCGGCGGGCCTGCTCGCGGATGCTGGCCTTGAGCTCGTCGAGCGTGTCGAACTCGCTGGCGAGCTGGGCGAACTCGTCGTCGAGCTCGGGCAGGACCTTCTCCTTGACCGACTTGACGTTGATGATCACGTCGGCCTCCTCGCCGGCGTTCTCGCCGCCGACGAGCTCGGTCTTGAAGCTCTTCTCCTCGCCCGCGGACATGCCCGCGAGGGCGTCGTCGAGGCCCTGGAGCACCGAGCCGGCGCCGACCTCGTAGGAGACCTCGCTGGCCTGCTGCTCCTCGATGTTCTCGCCGTTGATCTCGGCGCGCAGGTCCATCACCACGAAGTCGCCGTTGGCGGCCGCGCGCTCGACGCCGGTCAGCGTCGCGAAGCGCTGGCGCAGCGAGTCGAGCTGGGCGTCGACGTCTTCGTCGGAGACCTCGGCGGAGTCGACGGTGACCTCGGCGCCCTGGTAGTCGGGCACCTCGAAGCTGGGCCGGATGTCGACCTCGGCGGTGAACTCGATCTGCTCACCGTCGTCGATCTTCGTGACCTCGATGTCGGGCTGGCTCACCGGGAACACGTCGACCTCGTCGACGGCCTGGCCGTAGAGCTTGGGCACCGCGTCGTTGAGGGTCTCCTCCAGCACTACCGCCCGGCCGAAGCGCTGCTCGATGATGCGGGCCGGAACCTTGCCAGGCCGGAACCCGGGGACGCGCACCTGCTGCGCGACCTTCTTGTACGCCGCATCCATGCTCGGGCGCAGCTCTTCGAACGGCACCTCGACGGTGAGCTTGACCCGGGTCGGGCTGAGCTCCTCGACAGCGGTCTTCACGGAATGGTCTCCTTGATCAAGCTACGAGTGATCGCGGGCGCGTCCATTCGGTACGGCTCACGCGCCGCGCCCACATGAGCGGCGTTGGGCATGCTCCGCCACGGCGGGATCCAACGCCGATGGCCAGTCTAGGGCAGATGCGTACCGAACAACGACGCCGTCGCCGTCAGAACTCCTCGGCGATCGTCCGCAGCAGATCGATCGTCTCATCAGGAGTGGTGCTCACGGCGCACAGCCGCTCCATGACTTCCGTGTATCGGTCCACGTCCTCACGCTTGTCCAGGTACAGGGCGCTGGCCAGCTGCTCGACGTAGACGACGTCGGGAAGGTCGCGGTCGGGGAAGCGCAGGATGCTGAAGGCGCCGCCCTCGGCGCTGTGGCCGCCGAAGCTGAACGGCATGATCTGGATGGTGATGCTGGGCTGCCGCATGAGGTCGATGAGGTGTTCGAGCTGGGCGCGCATCACCTCGACGCCGCCGATGGGCCGGCGCAGCGCCGCCTCGTCGATCACGGCCCAGAAGACGGGGCCGTCCGGCCGGTCGAAGATGCGCTGGCGTTCGAGCCTGAGGTCGACCCTCCTGGCGATCTCCTCCGCCGCGATGCCCGCCGCTCCGGCGGTGACGACCGCCCGGGCGTACTCCTTGGTCTGGAGCAGTCCCGGGACGAACTGGACCTCGTAGGTCCTGATCCGGGCGGCGGCCTCCTCAAGGCCGACGTACGCCTGGAACCACGTGGGCAGGACGTCGTTGAAGCGGTGCCACCAGCCGGGTTCGTTCGCGGTGGCCACCAGGTCGAGGACGGCGGCTCGCGCCTGCGGGTCCACGACGCCGTACAGGGTGAGCAGGTCGGCGACGTCACGTTCCTTGAACCCCACCCGGCCCAGCTCCATGCGGCTGATCTTGGATTCGGAGCCCCTGATGAGGTGCCCCGCCTCCTCGCGGGTGACGTTCTTCGCCTCCCTGAGCTTTCGCAGCTGGGAGCCCAGGAGGATGCGCAGCGCCGTCGGCCCGGAACCCGGCTGGTTCTGCGTCACTTTGCCTCCTATCAAGGTCCGCACACACAGTGACACCACATTGCCGGGTATGACAAGGTCTCAACCTCGTGTCCGATTAGGAGAGATTTGCCCCAAAAGGCGCATGCTGTTGCACATTGCAGCTGCACGTGCATTTGGGTCTTGCAGCCGCAGCGTTCGTGACCCATGATGGCTTAGTGCATTGTGGGCCAAACATGCACTAAACCGAGGGCTACGGGGAGGTATCGGCGGCATGGTGGAGGATCCTCTGGCCACTGCCGATTGCCTGCAGATCACCCGTGAGGTGGGGTTCGACCACCTGCTCAAGGGCGGGAAGCCGAACACGACCGCGTGCCCCCTGCCCTTCCAGGCCGACTCGGTGAAGACCGCCAGGGACGTGACCCGCTCCACGCTGCGGGGATGGGGCCTGCACGAGCTGAGCGACGACGCCGCGCTCGTGGTGTCCGAGCTGGTGACCAACGCCGTCAGGTACGCGATGTACGCGGCCGGCCGCCGGGAGATCGAGCTCTTGCTGATGCGCGTGTCGCCGCACGTGCTGCTGGCGGTGGCGGACCCGAGCGACGAGGTGCCGCGCCGCAAGGAGCCGGACTTCATCTCCGAGAACGGGCGCGGCCTCTACATCGTCGAGACCTACAGCCAGTGCTGGGGCTGGGACCCGCTCGACCGCGGCGGCAAGGCCGTGTGGGCGTTGTTCCGCGCCGAGGAGAGCGCCGAAGAGGGCTGACCTCTCGGCCCCCTCGGCCTGGCCGCCACTCTGACCCTTCGGCCTGGCCGCCACTCTGACCCTTCGGCCTGGCCGCTACTCGCCTGTGGCGCCGTCGATGCGCTCGCGCAGCAGGTCGGCGTGGCCGTTGTGGCGCGCGTACTCCTCGATCATGTGGACGAGGATCCAGCGGTGGGTGCAGTCCTGGCCGTTCCGGTCGGCCACGGCGTCGAGGGGTTTGGCGGCCGAGATGGTGCGGGCGCGCTCGATCTCGTCCTGCCAGGTGGTGAACGCCTCCTCCACCGAGGCGTCGTCCACGTCGTTGAAGTCGGCGTCGTTGTCGACGTCCTTGTTCCACAGGCGGGGGATGCCCTCGCCGTTCAGCACGCGGCGGAACCAGACGCGCTCCACGTGCGCCATGTGCCGGACCAGGCCGAGCAGCGACATGCTGGACGGCTCTGCGGAGCGGAGCCTCAGCTGCTCGTCGGTGAGGCCGGCGCATTTGACGGCCAACGTGCCGCGATGCCATTCGAGCCAGTTGCCGAGCACGGTGCGTTCGTCGCCGGTGAGGGGTGGGGGCACACGGTTGTCTGTCACGCCTCGACCTTAATGGGCGCTTCGTCCGGGGCCGCGAACCAAGAAGCCCCCTCCGCGCCGGAGGGGCCGATGACCTGGTCGGGGCGACAGGATGCGAACAGCAGGTCAGCTCACTGGTGGCAGGGCGATCTCGGCGACCCATAAAATCACCCGCACCGGTCGTCCCGGCTGGGGCTCCGCGTGCAGTGCGTGCCACTCCGAATCGTTGAGCAGGCAGGAGCTTCGAGCATGGCAGAAGACCTACCCGCTTCCGCTGCAAGGCCGTCTCAGGCAGACACGACGCTCGGGCCTGCCGAGTACATCGAGCAGCGCCTGGAGCAGTACAGAGGCTGGTACGACGGCAAGGCGGTCAAGACCAAGGCTCTCCACCTCCGCCTCAGAACCTTGGCTGTGGTGGGAGCAGCGGTTGTCCCTGTGCTCGTGAACATCAAGCTGCCCTATGTCGAGATCGCTACGACGCTCATCAGCCTGATGGTCGTGATCTTGGTGTCGCTGGAGAGCGTGTACCACTACAGAGAGCAGTGGAAGAACTATCGGTCCACCGAGCAGGCGCTCGGCCAGGAACTGTTTCACTACAAGACCCGGACGGGTGTGTTCGAGGGCCTCGAGGACGAAGCCGCCTTCAAGGTGCTCGTCGAGCGCGTGGAGAACGCCATCGCCTCCGAGAACGCGTCCACCCTCAGCACCATGACTTTGGCCAGCCAGTCCTCTCACCAATCCCTGCAATGAGCCGCAGCACGCCCCTGATGATGGCTTGGGCTCCACGATGCCCTGCGACCGGAGCACTCCCGCTGCCTGGCGGACGGTCGGCAGGCTGACCTTGAAGCGCCCTGCCGGAGCCGCCTCCGCGGGGAGTCGTTCGCCGGGTTCGTAGCGGCCTTGCAGTTCCGCCTCGGCCGAGGCCCGCTACCGCAGGCAGATCCGCCCGATTTTCAAGGCCGGTGCCGTTGCCATGGACCGCATCTTCGCGAGAGGCGAGGAGACATGATCTCCGGCTCAGTCACTCAGAAGGCCCCACCCGGATCGAATGGGGCCTTCTGGCTGGTCGGGGCGACAGGATTTGAACCTGCGACTTCTTGCTCCCAAAGCAAGCGCGCTGCCAAGCTGCGCCACGCCCCGCCTCGCCGGGTGCGCATGCGGTCCGTGACTCCGGTACGCTTACGCCCTGACGACCGGATGAAGTCTAGACCAGAGTTCGACCGGTTCGCGCGGACGTAGCTCAATGGTAGAGCCCTAGTCTTCCAAACTAGCTACGCGGGTTCGATTCCCGTCGTCCGCTCCAGGCACGAAGGCCCAGGTCCGGGAGATGATCCCGAGCCTGGGCCTTACTGTTATCCGATCTTGTCCGTCCGAGCTGACGAGACTCGCGCTTCCCCTGGATCACCGCGTCGGCCTTCGTCCGGCACAGACCCGTTGTGGTCGATGCGGTCCTCAAGGGGCCGGGAGCCCGGCCGCTTGTGATCTTCGGGGGCGTAGGCTGGCGTCGATGCGTGCACGTCCGATCTCGCGGGAGGCGCTCGTCGAGGAGCTGGCCGAGCTCGTCGCCGCGCGGCCCAGGGACGCCTGGGTGCGGGTGGCGGTCGACGGGGCGCCCGCGGCGGGGCCTGGCGCGCTGGCCGACGAGCTGGTGGCGCCGCTGCGGTTGAGCGGCCGGCCCGTGTTGCGGGTGTCGGCGGGCGACTTCCTGCGGCCGGCCTCGCTGCGGCTGGAACACGGCCGGACCGATCCCGACGTCTTCTACGAGGACTGGCTCGACGTCAAGGGCCTGCTGCGCGAGGTGCTCGAACCCTTGGAGCCGGGCGGCTCGGGGCGGGTGCTGCCGGCGTTGTGGGACAGCGGGATCGATCGCGCGTACCGGCTGCCGTACCGGGAGCTGGCGCCGGGCGGGGTGGTGCTCGTGGACGGGACGCTGCTGCTGGGGCGGGGGCTGCCGTTCGAGGTGAGCGTGCACGTGTGGCTGTCGGCGGGGGCGCTGGCGCGGCGCACGCCGCCGGACGAGCGGTGGCGACTGCCGGCCTACGAGCGGTACGAACGCGAGGCCCGCCCGCAGCGGGCCGCCGACGTGGTGGTCAGGGCCGACCATCCGGACCGGCCGGCGGTGCTGACGGACGGCTGAGCCCGAGCAGCGCGTCCAGCTCGGCGACGGCCTGGGCGTTCGACGTGAAGCGCACGGCGTGCAGGCCGGCCGCGCGGGCGCCCTCGACGTACGGCTCGTGGTCGTCGAGGAACACCGTGGCGGCGGGGTCGGCGCCGAGGGCGTCGCAGGCCGTCCGGTAGATGCGCGGGTCCGGTTTGCGCACGCCCGCCTCGTGCGAGTAGACGATGTGGTCCACCAGGCCGGCGTAGCCGTACGCGGCCTGCTCGCGTTCCCTGGCGCCGACGTAGCTGTTGCTCACCAGGCCCGTGCGGTAGCGCGGACGCAGGGCGCCCAGGTACGCCATGAGCTCGGTGTTGGGGGTGCCGAGGTACTCCGTCCAGACGTCGGCCATGAACGCCTCCGCGTGCGCGCCGAGCACCTTGGCCACCTCGGCGTCGGCCTGCTCCTCCGTGATCTCGCCGACCATCCCGGCCAGCCAGGTCGGCTCCAGCTGCGCGTCGATGTGACCGGCGGGCAGGCCGAGCCGCTCCTCCCATCTGGCCGTCACGCCCAGGGACGGCGTCAGCTCCAGCACTCCGCCGATGTCGAACACGACAGCATCGATTTTCATACGCTCCTCCTGTGAACTGTTTCAACCAAGGTAAAGAAGGAACGTGTCCGTGTCCATACCCTTGACGGCTCACAGAGGCGGCTCAAACTGAAACGGTGATCCCTGGCAACTGGTACAACATCGTTCCCGATCTTCCCGTGCCGCCTCCGCCGCCCCTGCACCCCGGCACCCGCCGTCCTGTCGGGCCCGACGACCTCGCGCCGCTGTTCCCCATGGAGCTCATCGCGCAGGAGGTCAGCGGCGACCACTACGTGCCCATCCCCAAGGAGGTCATCGACGTCTACCGGCTGTGGCGGCCCACGCCGCTGATCAGGGCGCACCGGCTGGAGAAGGCCCTCGACACGCCGGCCCGCATCTACTACAAGTACGAGGGCGTCTCACCGGCCGGGTCGCACAAGGCGAACACCGCCGTGCCGCAGGCGTACTACAACGCCAAGGAAGGCGTGCGGCTGCTGACCACGGAGACCGGCGCGGGACAGTGGGGCTCGGCCCTGGCGTTCGCCTGCGCCCAGTTCGACGTCGAATGCCGGATCTGGATGGTTCGGGCGTCCTACGACCAGAAGCCGTACCGGCGCTCGCTCATGCGCGTGTACGGCGCCACCGTCAACCCCAGCCCCTCACCCCTCACCGGCGCGGGCAGCAAGGCGCTGGCCGACGACCCCGCCTCCCCCGGCAGCCTGGGCCTGGCGATCAGCGAGGCGGTCGAGGTGGCCGCCGCGACCCCCGAGGCCCGGTACGCGCTCGGCTCGGTGCTCAACCACGTCCTGATGCACCAGACGGTGATCGGCGAGGAGGCCCTGGCGCAGCTGCCCGAGCTGCCGGACCTGGTCATCGGCTGCACGGGCGGCGGCTCCAACTTCGCCGGCCTGGCCTTCCCCTTCCTGCGGGAGAAGCTGGCCGGACGGATCGGCACCCGGTTCAGGGCCGTCGAGCCGGCCGCCTGCCCGTCGTTCACCCGCGGCGTGTACGCCTACGACTTCGGCGACACCGCCGGGCTGACGCCGCTGCTGAAGATGCACACCCTCGGGCACTCCTTCGTCCCCGACCCGATCCACGCCGGCGGGCTGCGCTATCACGGCATGGCGCCGCTGCTGTCCCACATGTACGAGCTGGGCCTGTTCGAGGCGGTGACCCGTACCCAGAGCGAGTGTTTCGAGGCGGGTGTGCGCTTCGCACGGACCGAGGGCATCGTCCCGGCCCCCGAGCCCACGCACGCGCTCGCCGAGACCATCGCCGAAGCGCTGCGCTGCAAGGAGAGCGGCGAGGAGAAGGTGATCCTCACCGCACTGTGCGGGCACGGCCATTTCGACCTGGCCGCCTACGACCGCCACCTGGCCGGCGAACTGGAGGACTACTCGCTTCCGCAGGAGCGCCTCGACCAGGCGCTCACCGAACTGCCCGGCTGAAGACGACACGGGTGGCCGCGAGAGCGCGGCCACCCGTGTTCAGTTCGCGTTCGGGCGCTTCCTGTGGTTCGCCTTCTTCTTCTTGCGCGCCCTGCCCTTGCGTGCACGTTTCGCCATGGGCTCACCTCCAGCGGTCGGGATCGTGACCCTCAAGGTCTCCCCTGCCCGCGGCTCGCACAAGCGATACGCCGTGACCTAACATTCCTCAACAAACTCGTGTCATAATTTGGTGGAATCTGTTGGAAGGGGTGGGCGTGCTCGCACAGCAGCGTCAGCAGACGATCCTGGAACGCGTACGCAGCAGCGGCGGCGTCCGGGTGGCCGACCTCGTGCGCGAGCTCGGCGTCTCCGACATGACGATACGCCGCGACCTCGAGGTGCTGGCCGAGCGCGGGCTGCTGGAGAAGGTCCACGGCGGCGCGACGGCCCTCGGCCCCGGCTCGACCGAGGAGCCGGGCTTCACCGCCAAGTCCGCCCGCCAGCAGCAGGAGAAGGAGGCCATCGCGCGGCACGCGGCCACTCTCGTCCGGCCGGGCACCGCCGTGGCGCTCTCCGCCGGCACCACCATATGGGCGCTGGCCCACCATCTGGTCGCGGTGCCCGAGCTGACCGTGATCACCAACTCGATCCCCGTCGCCGAGGTCTTCCACCGCAACCCGCGCGCCGACCGCACGGTCGTGCTGACCGGCGGCGTGCGCACCCCCTCCGACGCGCTCGTCGGCCCCGTGGCGGTGGCGGCCATCCGCCGCCTGCACGTGGACACGCTCTTCCTCGGGGTGCACGGCATGAGCCTGCGCGCCGGGTTCACCACGCCCAACCTGCTGGAGTCCGAGACCGACAGGGAGCTGGTGGCCGCGGCGCACCGGCTGGTGGTCCCCGCCGACCACACCAAGTGGAACACGGTCGGCATCAGCACGATCGCCGAGCTGACCGAGGCCGACGTGGTCATCAGCGACGCGGGGCTGCCCGAGGAAGCACGCACCGAACTGGCCGAACGGGCCGGAGAACTGATCATCGCGGAGGGCACGCCTTGAAGCGCACCATCACCCACCTGGCAGACGGCCGAGAGCTGATCTACTTCGACCGGCGCGACGACGCTGACCGGAGCGCGATCGACCGGCGGCCGCTCGACCCGCGGCCGGTGGCCTCCGAGCTGCGCTACGACCCGCTGACCGAGGAGTGGATCGCGATCGCCGGCCACCGGCAGACGCGCACGTTCCTGCCGCCGGCCGACGAGTGCCCGTTGTGCCCGTCGTCCGACACGCGGGCGTCGGAGATCCCGGCCCACGACTATGACGTGGTGGTGTTCGAGAACCGCTTTCCCTCTTTCTCCGGAAATTTTGGGACTTACGGGGATGTCGGTGGCCTGAGTGAGGTGCGGCCGGGTGTCGGGCGGTGTGAGGTGGTCTGCTTCACCTCCGACCACTCCTCCTCCTTCTCCAGGCTCTCCAACGCCCAGGTCAGGCTGGTGATGGAGGCGTGGGCCGACCGCACGGCCGAGCTGTCCGGCATCGAGGGCGTCGAGCAGGTGTTCTGCTTCGAGAACAGGGGCGAGGAGATCGGCATCACGCTCCCCCACCCGCACGGGCAGATCTACGCCTACCCCTACGTGACCCCGCGCACCAAGCTCCAGCTCGGGGCCGCCTCGCGGCACACGGGCGGCAACCTGTTCGCCGACGTGCTGGCCGCCGAGCGGGCCGCCGGCACGCGGGTGGTGGCCGCCAACGAGCTCTGGACGGCGTTCGTCCCGGCCGCCGCGCGCTGGCCGTTCGAGGTGCACGTGTATCCGCACCGGCAGGTGCCCGACCTGGCGGCGCTGTCGGAGGAGGAGCGGGCCGCGTTCGCGCCGCTGTACACCTCGGTGCTGCGGGCGCTCGACGCGCTGTTCGGGGTGGCGATGCCGTACATCTCGGCCTGGCACCAGGCGCCGGTGCGGTACGGCCGCGAGCTGGCCTACCTGCACCTGGAGCTGTTCAGCATCAGGCGGGCGCCCGGGAAGCTGAAGTACCTGGCGGGCTCGGAGTCGGCCATGGGGGCCTTCGTCAACGACGTGCTGCCGGAGGAGGCGGCACGCATGTTGCGATCACGAATTGATCACTAATTGGTTTCTCATTAAAGTCGCATGACTCGTGATCTACCACTAATATCCCGTTAGACACCGGCCATAACGGTCGTTGTACGCCTAATCCCGGGCGTGTTGCCCGGGAGCCGGGGACCCATCGCATCCGGGGTGAATCCGCGTAAGTGGTAGGGAATGCTCCCGTGCCCGAACCCGTCAGCTAACCCGGCCGGCAGAGGGAGAGGAACAACCACGTGGCGGCTTCGTCCCCCGCGAGTCTTGCCGTCGGTCTCATCACCGCCACCGCCCTGCTCGTCCAGCCGGCCGCCGCCTCAGTCTCGGCGTCAGCCGCGCCCAAGCCGTCGGAGGCGCAGCTGCGGGCCCAGCTCAAGCAGCTCAACCGCAAGGTCGACAAGCTGATCGAGACGTACAACCTCAAGCGGGTCGAGCTGGCCAAGGCCCAGCAGGCCGCCACCGCCGCCCAGCAGCGGCTCACCGCCGCCGAGCAGGCGGTCGCCACGGCCGAGCAGCGGGTCGCCGAGATCGCCCGGCTGCGCTACCAGAGCCGCGACGCCTCCCTGCCGGGCTTCATGCTGACCCCGGACGGCGGCGGCGCGGCCGTGCTCGAACAGCTCACCGCCGAGCAGCAGGCGGTCGTGGACAGCGTGGCCAAGGCCCGCGACGACCAGAAGAAGGCCGCCACGGCCGCCGCCGCGCTCGCGACGCAGCTGAAGGCGGGCACGGCGGAGGTGGCCGAGCAGCGCGACGACGCCCAGGACGTCATCGACGACATCAAGAAGAAGCTCCAGGACCTCGTGCCGTTCGGGCCGGGCAAGAAGTCCGACGGGAGCTGGGCGCCCGAGCTGCCGGCCGGCTCGGACAACATCACGCCGCGCACCCGGCTGATGCGCGCGCAGGTGCAGAAGAACTTCTCGCTGCCGTACGAGGTGGGCTGCTTCCGGGCCGGCTCCAGCGGCGAGCACCCGCTCGGCCGGGCCTGCGACTTCATGATGAGCACGGGCGGCACCATGCCGAGCGCCGTCAACAACGCGCTCGGCGACCGGCTGGCCGACTGGGCCCTGAAGAACAAGGCCAAGCTGGGCGTCAAGTACGTGATCTGGAAGCAGCGCATCAACCAGGGCTCGGGCTGGCGCTCGATGTCCGACCGCGGCAGCATCACCGAGAACCACTACGACCACGTGCACATCTCGATGAACTAGCCGCGGGGCCGGCGGCTCAGCGAATGCCGGTCAGCTTGTCGGGGTTGGTGACGGAGTAAACGGCGGCGATCCGGTCGCCCTCGGGCGTGAGATCGACGACGACCACGGCCAGCGGGCCGCCACCGGAGAAGACCAGCGCGCACGGATCCCCGGCCACCCGCCGGTGGCGCAGGTCCACCGCGCCGGGGGTCAGCGTCGCGGCCACGGACATGAAGATCGCAGCCACCTCGTCCCGGCCGTGGACCGGGTGCAGGCTGGTGGCGGGCCCCTTGCCGCCACCGTCGGTCCACAGGGTCACCTCCGGCGCCAGCACCTCCAGCAGGGCCCGCAGGTCACCGCCGAGGGCGGCCGCGGCGAACCGCTCGGTCACCTCGGCGTGCACGCCGGGCTCGGTCCGGTGACGCGGACGGCGGGCATGAACGTGGCGACGGGCGCGGGCCGCGAGCTGCCGGACCGCCGCCGGCGTGCGCCCGAGGATGTCGGCCGTCTCCAGATGACTGAACCCGAACACCTCGTGCAGCACGAAGACCGCTCGTTCCAGCGGTGACAGCGTCTCCAGCACGACCAGCACCGCCATCGACAACGACTCCCCGCTCCCGGCGGCGCCCCCGGCGTTGTCCGGGGCCGTGACCAGCGGTTCCGGCAGCCACGGGCCGACGTAGGTCTCCTGCCGGCGGCTCAGGTCCGCCCGCCGGGCGAGCGCCTGGTTCACCGCGATCCGCACCAGGTAGGCCCGGACGTTCTCCACCGGTCCGGCCTCCGGCCTGCGGTGCCGGGCGGACCAGGCCAGCCACGCCTCCTGCAGCACGTCCTCGGTGTCGGCGACGCTGCCGAGCATGTTGTAGACCACGGAGAACAGCAGTTCCCGGTAGCCGAGGAACTGCTCGGTGGCGGCGTCGGCGGGGTGCTGCGGGGTCGGTGTCATGGCGGGTCTCCTCATCTGTCGCAACCGAAGAGTCCCGACGAGCGGCGATTGTGACATGAAGCCATCAAGCGTGATCTATGCCACTCATGTCACAGTTCCCGGCCGGTTGCCCCTCTGTGATGGCGTCCGAGGGTTCACGGCTCACGAGGGAGAGCTTCGATGCGTACATTGATCCGCGACGTCAGGGTGTTCGATGGCGAGCACACCATCGCGACGGCCGACGTGGTGATCGAGAACGATCTGATCGCCGCCGTCGGCTCCGGCGCGGACCGTCCGGCCGATGCCGAGGTGGACGGCACCGGCAGGACGCTGCTGCCCGGCCTGATCGACGCGCACACCCACGTGTTCGACGGCAGCCTGGCCCAGGCCCTGCGGTACGGGGTCACCACCGAGCTCGACATGTTCTGCCTCCCGCAGATCCTCGCCGGGCAGCGCCGGCTGGCCGCCGAGAACGACGACGTGGCCGACCTGCGCAGCGCCGGCACGCTGGCCACCGCGCCCGGCGGGCACCCGACCCAGCTGCGGGCGGCCCTGGCGGGCACCGTCCTGGACGGGCTCGACGGCACGGCGATCGACTTCGTCTCCGAACCGGCGCAGGCGCCGACGTTCGTCCGGGCCAGGCTGGCCGAGGGGGCCGACTACCTCAAGATCGTCATTGACGACGGCGCCGTGCACGGGGCCGACCTGCCCGTCATGACGGCGGAGGTCGCCGCCGCCCTGGCCGCGGCGGCGCACGAGGCGGGCCTGCTGGTCATCGCCCACGCGATCACCGCCGCCGAGGTGGGGATCGCGCTGGACGCCGCCGTCGACGGCCTGGCTCACGTGTGGACCGACCTGGCGCCGGACGACCCGGCCTCGCCGCGCCTGGCCGGGCGGGTGCGCGACCAGGGCGTCTTCGTGGTGACGACGCTGGCCTACTTCGAGGCGATCACCGCTCAGCACGTCGAGACCGCCGACTGCGCCCGCCCCGGCAGCTCCGCCAACGCCGTCGGCGCGCTGCGGGCCCTGCGCCACGCGGGTGTGCCGCTGCTCGCCGGGACCGACGCCACCCCGTTCGTGCCCGCCCACGGCGCCGGTCTGCACCGCGAGCTGCGGTTGCTCACCGAGGCCGGGCTCGGCGCGGAGGAGGCGCTGGCCGCCGCGACCAGCGTGCCGGCCCGGCACTTCGGGCTGGCCGACCGCGGCCGGATCGCCCCCGGCCTGCGCGCGGACCTGGTGCTGGTCGAGGGCGACGCCACCCGGGACGTCACCGCCGTGGGCGACATCGCCGAGGTCTGGCGTCGCGGGGTGCGTCAGGCCCGGTAGCCCCCTGCCCGTGGCCGGCGGCCGGCTCAGCCGAGCGTGAGGGGGTTGACCAGGTCGGCGTAGACCAGCAGACCGGCCATGATGATCAGCACGAACGCCATCGCGTACGTGAGCGGCAGCACCTTGGCGATGTCGACGTAGCGGGGCTCGGGGCGGCGCATGATCTTGGCGTAGCCGCGCTTGACGCCCTCCCACAGGCCGCCCGCGATGTGGCCGCCGTCGAGGGGCAGCAGCGGGATCAGGTTGAACAGGCCGATCGCCAGGTTGAACCCGGCCAGCAGGCTGACGAAGGTGAACAGCTTGCTCTTGTTGGACATGTCGGAGGCCAGGATCTCGCCGCCGAGCCGGCCCGCGCCCACCACGCCGACCGGGCCCTCGGGGTCGCGCTTGTCGCCGGAGAAGGCGGCGTTCCAGACGCCGACCATCTTCGCCGGCAGGTTGACCATCGAGCCCACGACGCGGCCGGTCAGGTCGGTCATGTAGCCCGGCACCTGGCCGATGCTCTGCTGCTCGAAGACCTGGGAGGGCACGACGCCGAGGAACCCGACGCCCTTGTCGATCTTGGTCTCGTCGACCGGGTTCGCCATGTCGCGGGCGATGAGCGTGACGTCGAGCGTCATCGGCCTGCCGTCGCGGACGATGCCCAGCTTGACGGGGCCGGCGCCGTGGCCGCGGATCAGGCGGGTGGCGTCCTGCCAGGTCTGGATCTTCTGGCCGTCGAGGGAGACGATGTGGTCGCCGACCTTGACGCCCGCCTTGGCGGCCGGGGTGCGCTCGTCGGTGGGCGCGCACGTCTTGCGCACCTCGGTGGTGGGGATCACGCACGTGTTGGTGTCGGGCGACACGATCGGGGCGGTCTTGGGCAGGCCGATGCCGACCAGCAGGATGCTGAAGAAGATGAAGGCGAGCACGAAGTTCATCGCCGGGCCGCCCGACATGATGATGATCTTCTGCCACCACTTCTTGCGGTAGAAGACGCGGTCCTCGTCGCCGGGCCGCACCTCCTCCATGGCGGCTTCGCGGGCGGTCTCGATCAGGCCCTGCCACGGCCCGGTCGACGCGCTCCGCAGCCTGCCGGGGTCGTCGCCGGGGCGCGGCGGCAGCATGCCGATCATGCGGATGTAGCCGCCGAGCGGCAGCCACTTGATGCCGTATTCGGTCTCGCCCCTGCGGATGGACCAGGCCGTCGAGCCGAAGCCGACCATGTACTGGGTGACCCGGACGCCGAAGATCTTGGCCGGCACGAGATGGCCCACCTCGTGCAGGCCGACGGAGACCATCAACCCCACCAGGAAGAGAAGGATCCCGGCGACAAAGAGCCAGTTCATCTACGCGCGCTCCAGGCAGACAGACGGTCTCGACGTTCCCAGACTAGTCGAACTCTGCACAACCCTCGGGCTTGCCCGCACTTTGGTGAATCAACGGACCGCATTGACAGTAAGCGATCAGCCGATCACCCTGGGAGACGATGGAGGGGGACGTCTTGATCCGCATACTCATCGCCGAACACCTGCCCTTGGTGCGACGCGGTCTGCAGGCCACGCTCGAAGCCGAGCCCGACCTGCGGGTGGTCGCCGAGACGGGCTGCCCCGACGGTGTGCTGCCGGCCGCGCGGTCGAGCGCGCCCGACGTCGCGATCGTCGACCTCGACCTGCCGGGCCTGCCGGTCGCCACCCAGCTGACCGAGCAGGTCCCCCGCTGCTCGGTGCTGATCCTCTCCGCGCGGCCGAGCCCCGGCCAGGTGCGCAGGGCGTTCAACGGCAGCGTGCTGGGGTTCATGAGCCTGCGGGTGGCGCCCGAGCGGCTGGCCGAGGGGGTGCGCCAGGTCGCCGCGGGCGGACGGGCGGTGGAGGCGGAGCTCGCGGTGGCGGCCCTGCAGTCGGCCGCCAACCCGCTCACCCGGCGCGAGCTCGACGTGCTGCGCATCGCGGCGGGCGGGGCGAGATCGACCGAGATCGCCGATCAGTTGTTCCTGTCGGTCGGCACGGTCCGCAACCATCTGTCGCGGATCATGTGCAAGACGGGCGCCCGCAACCGGCTCGACGCCGTGCGCATCGCCAGCGACAGCGGCTGGTTGTAACGGCTGGTTGCAGCGGCTGGTCGTGCGGAACCGGACGAGATGACGGGCCCGGTGGAGCCGCGCCGCTCCGCCGGGACCCGAACAGTCGAATGATCTCAGCCCGCCGAACCCGTGGCCAGTGACCGCCATCACGACCTGACCCGTGTGAAACGTCACTACGGACGCCAGATCAACACCAGCGCGCAGTCGTCGTTGTGGCCCGAGGACATCGCGTTGACCAGCGCCCTGGCGCCGTCGCGGAAGCCGGAGGGCAGCAGCCGTTCGGCCTCGCCGAGCAGCCGGTCGAGCCCGGCGTCGATGTCGCGCCCCGGCTGCTCGATCAGGCCGTCGGTGTAGAGCAGCAGCGCGTCGCCCTTGCGCAGGGTGCCGCTGTCGGGCTCGCAGTGGAGGTCGGGCACCACGCCGAGCACCACGCCCTTGGCCGAGGCGACCTGCCAGTTGCCGGTGCCCGAGTCGAGCTTGACCACCGGCGGATGGCCGGCCGAGGTGATCGTGTAGTCGCCGGTGGCGAGGTCGAGGCGGACGTGCACGGCCGTCACGAAGCCCTCGTCGCCGCGCTGGCGGTGAAGGTAGGCGTTGCAGGCGGGCAGGAAGTCGTCGACCGAGCCGAGCAGCCCGCCGAACGTGCCCGACAGCAGCAGCGCGCGGGTGCCGGCGTCGACACCCTTGCCGGAGACGTCGACCAGGGCGATCTCCACGGAGTCGCCGTCGCGCATGGAGACCAGGAAGTCGCCGCCGAACGACGAGCCCCCGGCCTGCTTGAGCACCACCTTGCCGCCCCAGTCCTTCGGCAGCGGGGGCAGCTCGCCCTGGCTTCTGAGCCGGTCGCGCAGCTCCAGCAGCATCGCGTCGCCGCGCAGCCCCTGCACGCCCAGCTTGCCCCTGGTACGGGCCATGAGCACGGCCAGCACGGTGGTGAACACGATCGTCACCGTGAGACCCAGCCCCACCCGCGCCACCCCGAGCGTGGCCGCGACGTAGGTCAGCGCGACGCCCACCGCCACCAGCAGCTTGACCAGGCTGCGCAGCCGCAGCTGCAGCCCGCCGATCAGGGTCACCAGGATGAGCAGCGACGGCGAGAACCACTCGGTGGACACCTTCGCCGCCAGCAGCCCGATGACGAGCGACAGCACAGTGAGCGTGATGAGCAGGTTGCGGTCACGGGCCAGCGGCCCCCTCCGGACGAACCGGACGGCGGACACCAGGAACGGCACCCGAACCAGGACCGCACGGACCCGTGGCGGAATCAGCGGCGCCGGACGGGAACTCATGATGCGTGTGACTGTATCGGTCTGACCCCTGTTTGGGCAGCCCACTTGACCAAGGCCTTGATCATTAAGCACGGATATTGGGTGGCCGTCCCCCTTTGCCCGCTCCTACCGTGGACGGATGACCTATCCGATCCGTCCCATTGACGAATCCGAGTGGCCGGACTTCGCCGGCGTGCTCGCAGAGGGGTTCGGCTGGACGCCGCATCCCACCCAGGACGAGCGGTACAAGGCCGCCACGGAGTTCGACCGCACCCTGGTCGCCTTCGACGGCAGCACCATGGCGGGCGTCACGTCCGTCTTCAGCCTGACGATGACCGTCCCCGGCGGACGTCAGATCCCCGTGGGTGGCGTGACCGCGGTCAGCGTGCTTCCCTCGCACCGCCGCCGCGGCGTGCTGTCCGCGCTGATGCGCCGGCAGCTGTCCGACATCCGCGACCGCGGCGAGTCGGTGGCCGCCCTCTACGCCTCCGAGTCGCTGATCTACGGCAGGTTCGGTTACGGCAGGGCGGCCAGCGAACTGTCGTACAAGATCGACAAGCACCGCTCGGCCTTCGTGCGGGACGCCCCCACCGACCCGGCGCTCCGGCTCAGGGTGGTCTCCCCCACCGAGGCCAGGGCCGATTTCGAGAAGCTGTTCGCCGCCGTCGTGACCCGGCGTCCTGGCCGGTACGAGCGCACCCGGCACGTCTGGGACGCCTTCCTGGCCGACGAGGAGCACGACAGGGGCGGCTGGGGCTCGCTGCGCGCGGTGCTCGCCGAGGACGACCAGGAGGTGCGCGGTTACGCGCTGTTCCGCACCAAGTCGGCATGGGACGCCAACGGCGTGCCCAGCGGCGAGCTGCGGGTGTTCGAGCTGGAGGCGACCGATCCGGCGGCCTACGCCCTGCTGTGGCGCGACATGCTGGACCGTGACCTGATCACCAGGCTGGAGGCGTACGCCCGGCCGGTGGACGACGCCCTGATCGCGCTGCTCGCCGACTCCCGCCAGTTGCGCGCGACCTGGTCCGACGAGCTGTGGGTACGCCTGGTCGACGTCGACAGGGCCCTGACCGCCCGCGCCTACGCGGCCCCCGTGGACCTGGTGATCGAGATCGAGGACGACGTGTGCCCGTGGAACGCCGGCCGCCGGCGGCTCACCGCCGACGCCACCGGCGCGGAGTGCAAGCCGGTGGACGACGAGCCGCACCTGACGGTGCCGGTGTCCGCGCTCGGCTCGGCGTACATGGGCGACGGACTGCTCGGCGCGCAGCTCGACGCGGGCCTGCTGCGCGAGCACACGCCGGGCGCGGTGCGGGCGCTGGCCGCGGCCATGGCGTGGAGCCCCAAGCCGCTGGCCGGCCTGGTGTTCTGAGACACAGGACGTAGGCTCGGAGCATGGCCCTGCAAAGTCTGCAGATCACCGCGACCATCGCCATGCGGGCCCGCGACGTGTCCCGGCCGTCGAAGGAGCAGCAGGAGGCCGCCGACCGGCGGCCCCTGCGCGACGAGATGCCCCGGCGCGAGGCCAGGCGCAAGACCTAGGGCAGCGAGGGCAGCTGGCCGATCGTCTCGTAGGTGGTCAGCTGCGCGATGCGCCTGCTGTGGCGCTCGCTGCCGGAGAAGGAGGTGGTCAGGAAGACCTCGACGAACCTGGTCGCCTCCTCGGTCGTGTGCATGCGCGCGCCGATGCTGACGACGTTGGCGTTGTTGTGCTCGCGGGCCAGCGAGGCGGTCTCCTCGCTCCAGGCCAGGGCCGCGCGGATGCCGCGCACCTTGTTGGCCGCGATCTGCTCGCCGTTGCCCGAGCCGCCGATCACCACCCCCAGGCTGCCGGGGTCGCCGCCGACGCCCTCGGCGGCGCGCAGGACGAACGCCGGATAGTCGTCCTCGGCGTCGTAGACGAAGGGACCGCAGTCGGTCACCTCGTGGCCGTGGTCCTTGAGCCAGGACACGAGGTGGTTCTTGAGCTCATAGCCGGCATGGTCGGCACCGATGTAGACACGCACCCGCCCAGTCTTCCACAGCCCCGCCGATCCCACTCGCTGGCTAGAGTAAGGACCCCCACCGTTCCCCAGTCCTTACGAAAGTGGAGACGCATGCGTGAGATCCGCGTCATCGGCGATCCGGTGCTGCGCACGCCCGCCGAGCCCGTCACCGACTTCGACCGCGAGCTGCGCCGCCTGATCGAGGAGATGTTCCAGGCGATGTACGCGGTCAACGGCGTGGGCCTGGCCGGTCCGCAGATCGGCGTGTCGCGGCGGCTGTTCGTCTACGACATCGCCGGGCGCAAGGGCCATGTCGCCAACCCCGTCCTCACCGTCGACGACGCCGAGGAGGTCTCCGACGAGGAGGGCTGCCTGTCGGTGCCCGACCGCCGCACCCGCACGCCGATCTACGCCCCCGTCGCGCGGGCCGCCGGCGTCACCGTCGAGGGCGTCGACCGGCTGCAGCGGCCCGTGCGCATCAAGGCCCGCGGCTCGCTGGCGCGCTGCTTCCAGCACGAGACCGAGCACCTCGACGGCAAGCTGTACGTCGACCGCCTGCCCAAGGACGAGGCCCGCAGGATCATGCTGCGCGCGTAGGCCGCGGCGGGCCGGGGGCCTACAGCTGCAGCGACTTGATCTCCAGGTACTCCTCCAGGCCGAACTCGCCCAGCTCGCGGCCCACGCCCGACTGCTTGTAACCGCCGAAGGGGGCCAGCGGGTTGAACTGGCCGCCGTTGACGACGACCTGGCCGGTGCGCAGCCTGCGGGCGACGGCGACCGCGCGCTCCTGGCTGCCCGACCAGACCGCGCCGGCCAGGCCGTACCTGGTGTCGTTGGCGATCTCCACGGCCTGGCCCTCGCTCGTGTACGGGATCAGCGCCAGCACGGGCCCGAAGATCTCCTCCTGCTCGATCGTCATGCCCGGCTCGACCGCGGCGAAGACCGTGGGCTCGACGTAGAAGCCGCGCTCGCGGGGGCGCTCGGTGCCGCCGGCGACGAGCCTGGCGCCCTCCTCCTGGCCCCGGTTGATGTAGCGGACCACCCGGTCGCGCTGGGCCGCCGACACCAGGGGCCCGACCCTGGTGGCCTCGTCGAAGGGGTCGCCGACGGTGTACTTGCGGGTCGCCTCGACGGCCAGGCGGACGGCGTCGTCGTACTGGTCGCGGTGGACGATCATGCGGGTCCAGGCCGAGCAGGTCTGGCCGGCGTTGATGAAGCAGTTGGCCACGCCGACCTTGACGGCGGTGGCCAGGTCGGCGTCGGGCAGGATGATGTTGGCCGACTTGCCGCCGAGCTCCAGCGCCACCCGCTTGACGGTCTCGGCGGCGAGCGCGGCGACCCGGCGGCCGGCCACGGTCGAGCCGGTGAAGGAGACCATGTCCACCTCTGGATGGGCGGCCATCGCCTCGCCGACGACCTGGCCGCGCCCGCTGACCAGGTTGAACACCCCGGGCGGCAGGCCCACCTCGTCGAAGATCTCGGCCAGCGCGTACGCCGCCAGCGGCGCCACCTCGCTGGGCTTGAGCACCACCGTGCAGCCGGCGGCCAGCGCGGGGCCGACCTTGCAGATGATCTGGTGCAGCGGGTAGTTCCAGGGCGTGATCGCCGCGACGACCCCGATCGGCTCCTTGACCAGCAGGGAGTTGCCGATGCGGGACTCGCGCGGGTAGCTCTCGGCCAGCTGCGCGTAGGAGGACAGGACGGCCGCGGGCATCAGCGTCTGCACCTTGAGCGCGAAGCCGAGGGGCGCGCCCATGTCGGTGGCGATCGTCGCCGCGACGCTCTCGGCGCGCTGTTTGAGCAGTTCGGCCGCGTCGCCGAGGAGCTTCCCGCGCTGGGCAGCCGAGGTGTCGGACCAGGCGGGGAACGCCGCCCGCGCCGCCGACACCGCCGCCTCGACGTCGTCGGGGGTGCCCGCCGGCACCCGGTCGATGATCTCCTCCGTGGCCGGGTTGGCGACCTCGATGGACTCGTCTGACGTAGAGGCGTTCCAGGAACCGCCGATATACAGCTGGCGCATGGGGCCATCCTCGCGTGCACGTCGTGGGGCTGGCGAGACCACGGATCGGGCGGAGGGGGATTCCTCATCCTCCGCGCGCCCGAGAACCTACCGCCAGGGTAGGAGTCTTACCCCGGCGATGGAGGACATATCTAGTCGAAGGTGGGCTGTCTGGTTCGAGTGCGCTTGAGCTCGAAGAAGTCGTCGAACTCGGTGACGAGCAGCACGCCGTCCCACAGCCTGCCCGCGTCCTCGCCCTTCGGGATGGACGTGATCACGGGGCCGAAGAAGGCGTTGGCGCCGACGCGGATGACCGGGGTGCCGACGTCCTGGCCGACCAGCGTGATGCCCTCCTGGTGGGAGGCGCGCACGGCGTCGTCCCACTCGGTGGAGTGGGCGGCGGCGGCGAGGTCGCGGCTGAGGCCGACGGCCTCCAGGGAGTCCTCGATCAGCTCGCCGAGGCGGCTGAGGTCCTTCATCCCGCGCTCGTTGTGCAGGCGCGTGCCGAGCTCGGTGTAGAGCGGGCCGACGACCGCGTCGCCGTGCGCGGCCCGCGCGGCGGCCACCACGCGGACGGGTTCGATGGCCCTGGCGATGGCCTCACGGTAGGACTCGGGCACGTCCTTGCCCTCGTTGAGGACGTTGAGGCTCATGACGTGCCAGCGCGGCTCGATGGCGCGTACCTTCTCCACTTCGAGAAGCCATCGTGACGTCGCCCAGGCAAATGGGCAGAAAGGATCGAACCACAGGTCCACGGGAATCTTCTCAGTCACGTGGGGCCATAACCTGAGGGTGTCGAGGTCCTATTCCCGGCGTGGCAGGATACCGACAAACTACAACGAAGTGGTGAAAAGGAGCGCAACTTGGCAGGCAACCTGACCCGGGACGAGGCTCGCGAGCGTGCCCGGCTGTTGAAGGTCGAGTCGTACGAGGTCGCACTCGACCTGACGGAGGGGGACGAGCGCTTCGAGAGCGTCACGACGGTGCGCTTCACCAGCACCAGCCCGGGCGCCTCCACCTTCATCGACCTGCACGGCGCCAACGTGCGCAAGGTCACCCTCAACGGCGCCGACCTCGACGTCTCCTCCTACGACGCCGACAAGGGCCGCTTCCCGCTCCCCTCGCTGGCGGAGTCCAACGAGCTGCTGGTCGACGCCGACTGCAGCTACATGCGCACGGGCGAGGGTCTCCACCGCTTCGTGGACCCGGTCGACCAGAAGGTCTACCTGCACAGCCAGTTCGAGACGGCCGACGCCCACCGCATGTACGCCTGCTTCGACCAGCCCGACCTCAAGGCCGTCTTCCAGCTCACCGTGCTGGCCCCCGCCGACTGGGAGGTCATCTCCAACGGCGCCGCGGCCAAGGTCGAGGACCTCGAAGGGCAGTCCGGCCGCCACGGCGGCGTCCAGGCGGCCAGGCGCTGGGAGTTCGAGCCGACGCCGGTGATCTCGACGTACATCACCGCGCTGGTGGCCGGGCCGTACTACAAGGTCACCTCCGAGCACGACGGCATCCCCCTCGGGCTCTACTGCCGCGCCTCGCTCGGCGAGCACCTCGACGCCGACAACCTCTTCGAGGTCACCAGGCAGGGCTTCGACTTCTTCCACCGGGTGTTCGGCGTCCGCTACCCCTTCACCAAGTACGACCAGCTCTTCGTGCCCGAGTTCAACGCCGGCGCGATGGAGAACGCCGGTTGCGTGACGTTCCTGGAGGACTACGTCTTCCGCTCCCGCGTGACCGACGCGGTCGTCGAGCGGCGCGCCGAGACGATCCTGCACGAGATGGCCCACATGTGGTTCGGCGACCTGGTCACCATGCGCTGGTGGGACGACCTGTGGCTGAACGAGTCCTTCGCCACGTACGTGTCCGTGCTGGCCCAGGCCGAGGCCACCCGCTGGGGCAACGGCGCGTGGACCACGTTCGCCAACGTGGAGAAGTCCTGGGCCTACCGCCAGGACCAGCTTCCCTCCACCCACCCGATCGCCGCCGACATCCCCGACATGCAGGCGGTCGAGGTCAACTTCGACGGCATCACGTACGCCAAGGGCGCCTCGGTGCTCAAGCAGCTCGTCGCCTACGTCGGCCTGGACAACTTCCTGGCCGGGGTGCGCGACTACTTCGCCGAGCACGCCTGGGGCAACACCGAGCTGAAGGACCTGCTCGCCGCCCTCGAGCGCACCTCGGGCCGCGACCTGTCGTCGTGGTCGAAGGAGTGGCTGGAGACCGCGTGGGTCAACACGCTGCGGCCCTCCTTCGAGGTGTCCGACGGCCGCTTCACCTCCTTCGAGGTGCTGCAGGAGGCCCCGGCCGACTACCCGACGCTGCGCTCGCACCGCATCGCCATCGGCCTGTACTCGCTGGCCGACGGCGTGCTCACCCGCACCAAGCGGGTCGAGCTCGACGTGGTGGGCGCCCGTACCGGCGTGGCCGAGCTGGTCGGCGTCGAGCAGCCCGACCTGGTGCTGCTCAACGACGACGACCTGACGTACGCCAAGATCAGGCTGGACGAGCGTTCCCTGCGCACGCTCGTCGAGGGCGGCATCGCGGCCTTCACCGAGTCGCTGCCGCGCGCCCTGTGCTGGTCGGCGGCCTGGGACATGACCCGCGACGGCGAGATGTCCACCCGCGACTACGTCAAGCTGGTCATCTCGGGCGCGGGTACGGTCTCCGACATCACGGTCCTGCAGGCGGTGCTGCGCCAGGCGCGCCAGGCCGTCCAGCAGTACGCCGCCCCGGCCTGGCGGGCCGAGGGCGAGGCGCTGCTGGCCGCCGAGCTGCGCTCGCTGCTCGGCTCGGCCGCGCCCGGCTCCGACCACCAGCTCGCCTTCCTCCAGGCGTTCGCCCCGGTGGCGGTCGCCGATGCCGACCTCGACCTGCTGCAGGCCATCCTCGACGGCACCGGCGTGCCCGAGGGGCTGACCGTCGATGCCGACCTGCGCTGGACGCTGGTGGCCGCGCTGGTCTCCGGTGGCCGGCTGGGCGAGCCCGACATCGCCGCCGAGCTGGAGCGCGACCCTACGGCGACGGGTGAGCGGTCGGCCGCGCTGTGCCGGGCCGCGATCCCGACGGCCGAGGCCAAGGCGGCGGCCTGGGACCGGATCGTGGGCGGCGACCTGGCCAACCACATCGCCCGCAACACCATCGCCGGCTTCCAGGACGCGCACCACGCCGAGTTGCTGGAGCCGTACCGGGAGAAGTACTTCGCCGAGGTCGGGCGCGTCTACCGCGAGTGGACGTTCGAGAAGGCCTCGACGTTCGCCATGAACTGCTTCCCCGTGCTGCTCATCGAGCCCGCCACGGTCAAGGCCGCCCAGGACTTCCTGGCCGCCGAGCAGCCGCCGCAGGCCCTGCGCAGGCTGATCCTGGAGGGCGCCGACGGCGTCAGCCGCGCTCTGCGCAACCGCGAGACCGACGCCGCGTCGGCCTGATCCGTCCGGCTCCCCGCCGAGCCCGGCGGGGAGCCGGCTTCGCGCTGCGCCGAATACGGCCTGAGCACGGAGACCGGGTGTTAGCCTCAAGTACGTGCTAGGCGCCGGTACCACGCTCAACGACCGCTACGTGCTGGCCGACCGCCTCGGCGGCGGCGGCATGGGCGAGGTCTGGCGTGCCGACGACCTGGTGCTGGGCCGGGCCGTCGCGGTCAAGGTGATGATGCCCGCCCTGTCGGAGAACCCCACCTTCACCCAGCGCTTCCAGAACGAGGCCAGGGCCATGGCCACGCTCAGGCATCGCGGCGTGGTCGGCGTCTACGACTACGGCGTCCACGAGGCCGACGGGCGCCGGGTCAGCTACCTGGTGATGGAATACGTCCGGGGCGAGTCGCTCGACCGGGTCCTGCGGCGCGGCCCGCTCGGCGCGCAGGAGGCCATGCGCCTGGTCGCCGAGGTGGGCGACGCGCTGGCCGCGGCCCACGCCCAGGGCATCGTCCACCGCGACGTCAAGCCGGCCAACCTCATGGTCCGGTCCGACGGGCAGGTCGCGCTGACCGACTTCGGGGTCGCCCACTCCGCCTCGGCCGGTCACCTCACGGCCACGGGCACCATGCTCGGCTCGGCCGCCTACTGCGCGCCGGAGATGGCCGCGGGCAACGAGGTCACCCCGGCGGTCGACGTCTACGCGCTGGGCGTGGTGGCCTACGAGTGCCTGACCGGGCGGCTGCCGTACCAGGGGGACACCCCGGTGCAGATCATCTTCAAGCATCTCAACGCGCCCGTGCCCGAGCCGCCCGCCGACCTGCCGCAGGCCGTGCGCCAGGTGGTGACGCGGGCGCTGCAGAAGGACCCGGCGCAGCGCTGGGCGTCGGCGTCCGACATGGCGCGGGCGGCCCGCGCGTCGGTCAGCGGCGCGGCCCTGCCCGTCCCGCCGCCCACCGCGTCTTCTTCGGCCACCCTGCCCACGACGGGCGCCCACACGGGCCTGTCCACGGGCTCCTACACGGGTCTTTCCACGGACCCCCACACGGGTCTCCCCATGGGCTCCTCCTACGCGGGTCATCCCACGGGCTCCCAGCCGGGCCTCCAGCCGACGGGCGTCATGCCCGTGGCCGAGAGCGGATCGCCGCTCACCATGCCCTCGGCCCCCGCCGGCGGCAGCTCGCGCCGGCGTCGCACGCTGACGGCCCTGGCCACGATGGCGGCCGCCGTCGTGGTCTCGGCCGCGGTGGCGGGGTCGGTGTGGCTGCGTCCGGCCGAGCCCGCCAGCACGGGCCAGGTGCTGCCGCCCCCCGACGAGACCACGCAGGTCCACAGCCCGAGCAGCCCCGAGCACACCACCAGGGAGCCCGCGCCGCCGACCAAGGCCGTGCCGAGCGCCAAGCCGAGCGGCACCATCAGCGCGACCCCCGGCCCCACCGTGGCCCCCACCACTCCGAGCGCCACGCCCACCGTCTCGCCGAAGCCCACGCCGACCGTGACCACCTCCGAGCCGGAGCCGACCCAGGAGCCCACCCAGCCTCCTGAGGAGCCCACGGACGAGCCCACGGTCACCAGCCCGCCCGAAGACGTCCAATGCGTACGCGCCCCGTGCCCGTAACCACCCCGGAACGTCTGATGTGCGCGCGCCCCGAGCCCCTTCCAGGACGTACGCGGCATACACGCCCCGAGCCCCTGACCATTCCAGGACGCCCAGGGCGTACGCGCCCCGACCCCGTGACCGCTTCAGGGCGTCCGGTGCCTGCGTGCCCCGTGTCCGTGACTGCTGCAAGATCGTGAGAAAGTCTTCGCGTGGATTCGACTCGTGAGCTGCTGATCGCCCTCGCCCGCCGGTACGCCTTCGCCGATCTGGGGGCGCTCGCCCCCACGGCCGAGATCTCCGACGTGTGCGAGTTCGGGCAGCGGCTGCTCTCGCTCGACGCCGAGGACTTCGCCGCCGAGGCTCGGTCCGTACCGGCCGACCTGCGCCGGCTCGCCCGCGCCTGCCACATGCCGCAGACGCCGCGGGAGCAGCCGCGCGGAGCCCTGGAGTCGCTCAAGCCTGCCTACGGCCTGCTGCTCGAGGCGATCGCCGTCCGCTGGCACCGGCGCGAGCTGAGCCCCATGATCGCGGCCGTGCACATCGCCAGCGAATACCTGCCGCTGCTGGCGTTCGAGCCGCAGCTCGGCCACGCCGGCGACCCGGCCCGCTGGCCCGCCGGGCTGAGCGCGCCCGGGAGCAGGTTCGGCGTGATCGGCGACCGCGAGTGCGACCACACCAAGTCCGAGCAGTCGGCCACCAACCGCACGCTGCGGGTGTCGGTCGAACCCGGCGAGGGCTGGCGGGCCTACTTCGACCGGCAGCACAGCCAGCTGGCGGGCGCGCTCGCGGTCTGCGTCGCGACCTGCCGCAACCCCTGCACGGCCATGGACTGGATCGACCCCGAGCCCCGCGCTGACCTGCAGGTACGCGCCCGTACCGCGCTGACCTTCGCCGAGACGCCGCTCGTCCGGCTGCGGCATGCCGCGCCCGTGGGGCACGGGTTCGGGGTGCCGTCGCCGGAGGAGGTGCTCGACGCCTGGGAGCGCAGCCGGACGGCGCTGGACAAGAACGCGGTGGGCGCCGCCGCCGCCAAGGACGACGGTTTCCCGCTGCCGGGGCTGCCCGCGCTGTTCTCGGCCGTGGCCGGAGCGCCGATCGAACCGTCCAGCCTGCTCGCCGGCGTCAGCGACCACGTCGTCACCCTGCTGCAACGCACCTGACCACACCGCCCGAACACACCTGGCCCCCTCCGGTCCAGGTGGACGGCGCACCTGACCGCCTCGAGGCACAGGTCGGCGTGCCCGGGTTCGAGGGGGCGGGTCAGTGGTGGGGGGTGGCCTGGGCGCCGAGGGCGGTGATGCCGTACAGGAGGCCGCCGATCAGGTCGCCTGCGCTGAAGGCGGTGGCCATCGACAGGGCGGTGAGCCGGCAGGCGCCGTCGCTCAGCCGCCGCCTCGCGTTCGCGCCGGTCACGATCTCCAGGGCGTGTCCCGCCGGATCGACGAACACCACCACGGCGTCGGCCGACTCCGCGCCCAGGGCGGCGTGCAGGCGCTCGGCGAAGTGCCGTCGCGCGCCGACCGCCTCGCCCAGGAACACGCCGAAGCGCAACCCGCTGCGCAGCTCGGCCTTCTGGACGGCCCTCCTGAGGTCGTCGACCTGAGCCGTCGTCAGCGCCCGCCTCGGCGGCCGGGCCAGCGTCCGCATCGGCGCCTGCGCCGAAACCTGTGCCGGGGTGCCTTCCAAGGGCCGCCCTGACGCCTGTGTCGGTGCCTGCTCGGAGGGCTGCTCAGAAGGCTGGTTCGCGGGGGCCATCGTTGACTCACCAGCCTGCCGAGGCGCCGCCGAGGTGTTCGTCCGGCTCGACGGTCATGGCCGCGGCCGCCCAGTCGGGTTCGGGTGTCCGCGCCCAGGGGGCGGCGCCGTCGGCCAGGACCCGTGCCGACGTGCTCACGCCGTGCTCGCTCCCGGACGGCCCGCCCAGCCACACCGGACCCGGCTCCACCACCCGGGACGAGCCCCGCCCCGGCACCATGACCACCAGGCTGATCAGGACGAACAGCCCCAAGGACACCCCGATGAGAAGGAGCAGACTTTCCGCCGCGCTGTTCACACGACGAACGTAATCCTCCGGCGGGCGCCCGGCCAGACCCGTACGGTCCCCTCCTACCAGACGGACGGCCGCCGCTCCCCCCAGAACCCGCCCACGGCCGCCTCGACCTGGGCCGACAGCGAGATCAGGGTGCCCTCGCCGCCGATCCGCCCGGCCAGCATGACGCCGATCGGCAGGCCCTCGGCGCTCCAGTGCAGCGGCAGGTTCACCGCGGGCTGACCGCTGACGTTGTAGATCGCCGGGAAGGCGGCGAAGCGCTTCATGCGTTCGAACGTCTCCTCGACGTCGTCCACGTCCTCGAACCAGCCGACCGGCCTGGGCGGCTGGGTGAGGGTCGGCGTGAGCACCGCGTCGTAGGCGTTCGTGATCGTGAGCGCGCCCCGGGTGGCGAGCTGGAGGGCGGCCTGGGCCTGGAGGAACGCGGGGGCGGTGGTGGCCAGGCCGCGCTCGCGCAGCCAGCGGGTGAGCGGCCTGAGCAGGTGCCGCTGGTCGTCGGCAACCGGGTGCATGCAGGCGAAGGTGTACCAGAGGGTGACGAACTGCGGCACGAGGTCCGCGCCGAACGGCCTGGGGATCTCCACGACCTCGTGCCCGAGGCCGGCGAGGGTCTCGGCGGCGCCCTCGTACGCGGCCAGCACCTCGGGATCGACCTCGGCCCCCGGCACGACGGGGTCGGCGTAGCGGGCGATGCGCAGCCGTCCGGGGTCGCGGCCGGCGCAGGCGAGGTACGTGCCCTCGTGCCGGGGTGCGAGGTAGAGGTCGCCGGGCTCGTTGTGAGCCATGACGTCGAGCAGGGCCGCGGCGTCGGCCACGGTACGGGCGATCGGGCCGTTCGTGGACATGCCGGCCAGGTCGGGGATGATCGGTGCGAAGCTGATCCGGCCGCGGGTGGGCTTGATGCCGTACAGGCCGCACGCGGAGGCCGGGATGCGGATCGAGCCCGCGCCGTCGCTGCCCTGGGCGGCCGGCGCCAGCCCGGCGGCCACGGCGGCGGCCGCTCCCCCGCTGGACCCGCCGGCCGACGTGCCGAGGTCCCAGGGCGAGCGGGCGGGCGGCGAGACGTCGGTCTCGGTGTAGCAGGGCAGCCCGAACTCGGGGGTGGCGGTCTTGCCCAGCATGACCGTGCCCGCCTCGCGCAGCCGCGTCACGACCGTGTCGTCCACCGGCGCGACGAACCCCCGGTAGGCCGCCGAGCCGAAGGTGATCGGCACGTCCTTGACCAGATTGAGGTCCTTGACCGGGATCGGCACCCCGGCCAGCGGCCCGTCGGGCAGCTCCTTCTCCAGGCGGCGCGCCTGGTCGAGCGCCTGTTCTGCGGTCACGGTGACATACGCGCCGACCGAGGGGTCGATCCGCTCGATCCGGTCGAGATAGTGCTGCGCGAGCTCGACCGGTGAGACGTCACGGTCGCGGACGGCCCGGGCCTGCTCGAGCGCGGAAAGCTCGTGAATTTCTCGCACGATCGGCACACTAGGCATCTCTAGAGAAGAACGTAAGACATACCCCGAAAACATGAGTGGAACACGATGAGCTGGGCCATAAAACTATGGACAGGTCAACACTAGGAATCGTTCCGATCTCCGAGCTACGGTGAGTTACGTGGACTCCGACAACCAGCGAGAAGACGGTCACAACGCGTCACCCATTTGGGTGAGCGACCGGCCAGAGGGCGAGCGCACCGCCGCCGCGACACCATCGGCGCCCACCACCACTTACGCGCCCGTGGAACGCGCGTCCGTGCGTGACCTGCTCCAGGAGCCGCGGTTCCGCCGCATGCGCAACCGCGCGCTCGTGGCGATCGGCGTGGCGATCGTGGTGGGTTTCCTGCTGCGCGACTGGCGTCTGGGGGTGACCGCCGGGGTGGTCGCGGCCGTCTTCGAGGCGGTCTACCGCGCCCGTTCGCACTCCACGGTGCCGGCGTGGCGGCGCGCGTCCGTGGCCGAGCGGCGTACCGAGGGGCAGCTCCGCAGGCTGGAGCGCAGCGGCTACCGCACCCTGCACGCCAGGGCGATCCCCGGCAGCGAGGCCCAGATCGACCACCTCGTGGTGGGTCCGACCGGCGTCTACGCCGTGGACTCCGAGAAGTGGGACAAACGGCTTCCCGTCCGCGTCCAGTCGGGCAAGAAGCTCTTCCACGGCCCCTTCGACATGAAGCCGCGGCTGACCGAGGCCAAGTGGGAGGCGTCCCAGGCCAGCGAGCTGATCAGCAAGGCGTTCGGCCGCGAGGTCGTCGTCGTGCCCTCCCTGGCCATCTACGGGCCGCCCGTGCCGTGGAAGATCATGACCATCCGCGGCGTGGACGTCTACCAGGGCGACCGGGCGCGCAAGTGGATCACCAAGCGCGAGCGGGCGCTGACCCCGGCCGAGATCGACCGGCTCTACGACATCGCCGCCCAGGTCCTGCCCGCCCGGTACGGCGAGGGCTAGGACGACCGACCTGACCCCGCGGAGTCACACTCCGCGGGGCTTTTTCACGCCCGCAGAAGCACCCGCCGAAGCACCCCCCGAACCGCCCTCCGAAGCACCCTCCGAACCGCCCGCCGAACCGCCCGCCGGACCGCCCCCCGAAGAGCCCGCCGACAGCCGGGCGCCGAAGGCGTCCAGTTCGGCGGCCAGCACGCCGCTGGGCGGCAGCGCGTCCGGCAGGCGGGACACCAGGGCCGTGCCCACCCCGGCGATGCGGACGATGTGGTCGATCAGCGCCTCCCGGTCCTCGGGCCAGGGGAAGGACGGCTGGGCGATGAGCAGCGAGACGCAGCCGTGCACGGCCGACCAGAGGCCGAGCGCCAGCTCCTCGGGGTCGCCTTCGAGCACGCGGGCCGCCACGCAGGCGGCGACGGCGTCCACCATGTGACGGAAGCACGCGGCGGCGGCCGGCGGCACGCCCTGCACGGCCGAGGGCCGCATCATCAGCACCCGGTACTGCACGGGATGGTCGAGGGCGAAGCGGGCGTAGGCCCGTCCGCAGCGGCCGAGCGCGAGGAACGGGTCGCCGGTCAGGTTCTCGCTGAACATGCGGCCGAACTCGTCCCACACGCGCAGGCAGACGGCCTCCAGCAGCGCCTCCCTGTCGGCGAAGTGCAGGTAGACCGAGGGCGTGGACACCCCGGCGCGCTGGGCGACGGCGCGCAGGGTGAGGGCGTCCTCGCTGCCGGACTCGGTCAGCAGGTGCTCGGCCGCGCGCAGGATCTCCTCCCGCAGCAGGCCGCCTTCTCCGCGCCGGGCGCGCACACGTCTCGCAGCGGTCATGGATCTCAGATTGACGCCGTCAGGTTGACGGTGTCAATCTGACCTTCTGCTGAACGGATATCTGAAGGGATATCGCGAAAAATGGGGACTTTCGGGGAGGCGACCGCGCTGGTCGCCCGCGGCGCGGACGAGTTCGGCGCCACACTGGACGCCCAGTGGAGCGTGGGCACCAAGCTGCACGGCGGCTACCTGCTGGCGGTGCTGGCCCGTGCCGCCTGCCAGAGCGGCGCCGGCGAGCGGCACCCGCACGTGACCGCCGTGAGCGGCGCCTTCGTCGAGCCGCCCGCGCCCGGCCCGGCGGACGTGCGCGTGGAGCCGCTGCGGATCGGCCGGAGCCTGGCCCAGGTGCGGGTCTCGCTGGCCCAGGAGGGCAGGGTACGCGTCGAGTCGCACGTCACGCTCGGCGTCCTGGACGACGGCGACCCGTGGTGGACCTCGCTCCCGCCGGTCGAGCTGCCGGCCGAGGAGGACTGCTTCCTCGCGCCCACCGACCCGCCCGGCGCGGACTTCGCCGTGCCGCTGATGGCCGTGGTCGAGGAGCGCGTCGATCCGGCGCATCTGGCGTTCGCGTTCGGGGCGCCGACCAGGAAGGGCGAGATCGCGAGCTGGCAGCGCCTGGCCGACGGCTCCGACTGGGACCCGCTGAGCCTGCTGGTGGCGCTCGACCCGGTGCCGCCGGTCTCGTTCGACCTCGGGCTGTCCGGCTGGGTGCCGACGATTCAGCTCTCGGCCTACATCCGCCGGCTGCCCGCCCCCGGCCCGATCAGGGTCCGCCTGTCGGCCACGGACGTCGGCGGCGACCGGATGGACGAGGTGGCCCACGTGTGGGACTCCAAGGGCCGGCTGGTGGCCCAGGCGACCCAGCTCGCGGCCGTACGGTTGCCGGACTGAGCCGTCCGGGTAGTGGACACGCGTCTCAGGTGCCGGGCGGGTGGCCGTAACATGTGAAGACTCGCCTCATGATGGGAGAAGCACAATGCCGGCCCTCAGGTCACGTACGGTCACCCACGGCAGGAACATGGTCGGCGCCCGGGCCCTGCTCCGGGCGACCGGCGTAGCCGGGAGCGACTTCGGCAAACCCATCATCGCGGTGGCCAACAGCTTCACCCAGTTCGTCCCGGGCCACGTGCACCTGCGCGAGGTCGGCGACGTCGTCTCGGCCGCGATCCGCGAGGCGGGGGCGATCCCGCGCGAGTTCAACACGATCGCCGTCGACGACGGCATCGCGATGGGCCACGGCGGCATGCTCTACTCGCTGCCGTCCCGCGAGCTGATCGCCGACGCCGTGGAGTACATGGTCAACGCCCACTGCGCCGACGCGCTGATCTGCGTCTCCAACTGCGACAAGATCACGCCGGGCATGCTGCTGGCCGCGTTCCGGCTGAACATCCCCACGATCTTCGTCTCCGGCGGCCCCATGGAGGCCGGCAAGACGCCGGGCCGCAAGCTCGACCTCATCGACCCGATGATCGCCTCCGCCGACGCCTCGGTGTCCGACGCCGAGCTGCTGGAGATGGAGGAGAACGCCTGCCCGACCTGCGGTTCCTGCTCGGGCATGTTCACCGCCAACTCCATGAACTGCCTGACCGAGGCCATGGGCCTGGCCCTGCCCGGCAACGGCACGATCCTGGCCACCCACAAGCGGCGCAAGCAGCTCTTCGAGGACGCCGGCCGCCAGCTCGTCGAGATCACCCGCCGCTACTACGAGGACGGCGACGAGTCGGTGCTGCCGCGCTCGGTCGCCAGTCGCGCGGCGTTCGAGAACGCGATGGCGCTCGACGTGGCGATGGGCGGCTCGACCAACACGATCCTGCACATCCTGGCCGCGGCCCGCGAGGCCGAGGTCGACTTCGGCCTCAAGGAGATCAACGAGATCTCGCTGCGGGTGCCCTGCCTGTGCAAGGTCGCCCCGGCCACCAGCAAGTACCACGTCGAGGACGTCCACCGCGCCGGCGGCATCCCGGCCATCCTGGGCGAGCTCGACCGGGCGGGGCTGCTGCACCGCGACGTGCCCACGGTCAACGGGGGCACGCTGGCCGACACGCTGGCCGCCTGGGACGTCAAGTCGCCCACCGTGCTGCCCGAGGCGGTCGAGCTGTGGCACGCGGCGCCGGGCAACGTGCGCACGGTGAAGGCGTACTCGCAGGACAACCGCTGGGACTCCCTCGACCTCGACCGGGCGCAGGGCTGCATCCGCGACCTGGAGCACGCCTACAGCGCCGACGGCGGCCTGGCAGTGCTCTACGGCAACATCTCGCGCGACGGCGCGGTGGTGAAGACCGCGGGGGTCGACGAGTCGATCTGGATGTTCAGCGGGCCCGCGGTGGTGTTCGAGTCGCAGGAGCAGGCCGTCGAGGGCATCCTCGGCGGGCGGGTCAAGGAGGGCGACGTGGTGGTCATCCGCTACGAGGGCCCCAAGGGCGGCCCCGGCATGCAGGAGATGCTCTACCCGACCTCCTTCCTCAAGGGCAAGGGCCTGGGCAAGGCATGCGCGCTGGTCACCGACGGCCGCTTCTCCGGCGGCACGTCCGGGCTGTCGATCGGGCACGCCTCGCCGGAGGCGGCCGAGGGCGGCACGATCGCGCTGGTCGAGGACGGCGACGTCATCGACATCGACATCCCCGGCCGGTCGATGGAACTGCGGGTGCCCGAGGCCGAGCTGGCCGCGCGGCGCGAGCGGCTGCTGGCCGACCTGGGCGGCTACCGGCCGCGCGACCGCAACCGTCCGGTGAGCGTGGCGCTGCAGGCGTACGCGGCGATGACCACGTCGGCCTCGACCGGCGCCTCGCGTGATCTGTCGCAGCTGTCCCGATAGTTAGGGTGCGGTGGACCCCCGGTCCACCGCACAGATTTTCGAAAATTGTCGGTGGTCGTCCCTATTCTTGGGGTATGACGACAGTCGTGAAGGACGAGACTCGCCCGCTGACGACCGCCGAGATCGCCGCCATCGCCCTCTCCCTCGCTCACCTCGGAGCGGGCCCGCAGGCCGTCGCCGCACGGCGCGGCCTGCAACACGCGCTCGAGCACCTGGAGCTCGACGACGACGTCATCGCGACCACGCTCGCGACCCTGACCGAGCCGCTGCCCGTGGAGACCGCCTCCAGGGCCAGGCTCATCGCCGACGCCATCACCAGCCGCCTCATGATCCGCCTCCACTACCGCGACGCCTCGGGGGCCGTCACCTCCCGCGACGTCGAGCCGGTGACCTGCCTGGTCCACCGCGAATACTGGTACCTGGTCGGCGTGTGCCGGATGCGGCGGGCCATCAGGGCGTTCCGGTTCGACCGCATCATCGCGGTCGAACCCACCCTGACCCCGTCGCGGCCGCACCTGGCCGACCGGTTCCTGCCCTTCCAGCGCCGCCGCCGGCGGACCACCGCGGCGTGAGCCGCGAAGAAACCACCGCGGCGTGAGCCGCGAAGAAACCACCGCGGCGTGAGCCGCGGGCAGAGCACTGCGGCGTAACCTGCCGCAAGCTTGACCCCCGGGCCCCCGGGCGTTGGTGCGGGGCGTGACAGGCTCGCGCACATGCGCGTCCGGGGGATCTCGCTCATCGCCGCCCTGCTGCCCGTCGTCGTGCCCGTCGTGTCCGCCTGCGCGGCGGGCCCGCGTCCGGCTCCGCTCCCGATCGTGGCGCACCGCCAGGCGGTGGCCGTGGAACGCCTGTTGCCGCCGGCCACGCGGCGGGCGCTCGACCGGGCGCTGGAACGTCAGCTGCGGGCCCGTCCGGGGCGGGTGGCGCTGTCGGTGTACGACCGCGCGACGGGCGTGCGGTACTCCTACGCCGAGGGCAGGCCGTTCGTGCTGGCCAGCGTGGCCAAGGTGGACATCCTGCTCGCCCTGCTGCTGCTCAGGCAGAGCGAGCACCGGCGGCTCGGCGCGTACGAACGCAGGCTCGCCTCCCGGATGATCCGCCAGAGCCACAACGAGAGCGCGCACGAGCTGTACATGACGGTCGGCGGCCAGGAGGGGCTCACCCGGGTCCTGGGCGCGCTGGAGGTGCGCGACACCAGGCCGGGCGCGGGCCTGTCGTGGGGCATGACCCTCAGCCACCCGTCGGACCAGGTGCGGGTGCTGGAGCGGCTCACCGACCCCGCCGGGCCGGTGCCGGCCGCGAGCCGCCGCTGGGCGCTGGGGCTCATGTCGTCGGTGGACCGGTCGCAGGCGTGGGGCGTCAGCGCCGCCGGCGGCGAGGTGGCGCTCAAGAACGGCTGGCTGCCGGTGGACGCGCACGACGGCCGGTGGACGGTCAACAGCGTGGGCCGGATCGTACTGAACGGGCACGAACTGCTCATCGCCGTGTTGTCGGAGCGCAGCCCGGACATGGCGACGGGCGTGGCGACCGTGGAACGGGCGGCCCGGCTCGCCGTGGAGGCGTTCACCCGGGCCCGCCGGTCACGAGGAGCAGCAACCTCCGCCGCAGCAGCCGCCACCGCCGCCACCGGCCGGACGGGGAGCGGCGGCGCCACCGGTCATGGAGACGGTGGACAGCAGCTTGACCGTGTCGCCGTGGCCCTGCGGGCAGGTCGCCGGCTCGTCTGAGGCCGACATGGGGCGGGAGACCTCGAACGTGGAGCCGCAGGCGCGGCAGCGGAAGTCGTAACGCGGCATGCGGTAAGCCTAACCCGCTGTGGCCGGTGAGCGGGAGCCGGCGTAGGTCAGGTGCGCATGGTCGGAGACGGGCTCGTAGCCGATCGACCGGTAGATGGCGTTGCTGGTCGGGTTGTCCAGGTCGGTGAAGAGCACGACCTGCTCGCACCGCTCGGCCAGCGCCACTTCGCTGGCGTGGGCGGTGACCGCGGCGCCGTAGCCCTTCCTGCGGCACGACGGCGGCGTGTAGACCGGTCCGACGCGGCACACGCCGCCGGCCGCCCGGCCGAGCCCGGCCACCGAGACCGGCACGCCCTCGGCCTCCCACACGAACAGCTCGCGCCCGGCCACCCGCTGGGCGACGCGCTCGGCGACGTCGTGCGCCTCGCCGAGGCCGACCTCGGCGCCGAACGCCTGGTACCAGCTCACCATCAGCGGGAAGTCGCCGGGCCCGGCGAGCCGGCCGCGGCCGGGCACGGACGGGACGGCGAGTGCGCCGAGACGGTAGAGCCGTTCGGACACCGTCCGGTCGGGCTCGCCGAGCAGCCGGACGACCTCGGACGTCACCTCGACCGGCCCCACGACCATGGGCACGTCGCCGCCGAGCGCCTCGACCAGCGGGGCGACGGCCTCGGCGGGCATGCGCGTGAGGCTCAGGGGGGCGGGCGGCGTGCGGAAGGCGGCGGCGCGCACCTGGCCCCCGGCGGTCCACCAGGCGAAGAAGGCGCCGTGGGCGGGATGGCCGGCGCGCAGGTTGGCGAGGACGGTCAGCGGAACCGTGTTGCCGACCGGGTCGCCGAGCAGGTACGGCTCGGCGACCGCGGCGAATTCCTCCGGATCGGAGGTGAAGGTCCACATACCCGTCATGGTGGCAGGCGGCGGCCTCCGGCTTCAAAAGGGATTGTCAGGCCGCCGCCTCCAGGTAGGGCGCCCATTGAGGATCGCCGACGAGCGAGGCGCCGATGAGCCGCCAGTGGGCGCCCCTCGGCACCGCCGGGAGCACGCGCAGCGTCCATCCCAGCTCCTCCAGGTATTTGTCGGCCTTGCGGTGGTTGCAGGTCGTGCACGAGGCGACGCAGTTCTCCCACGTGTGGGTGCCGCCGCGCGATCTCGGGATGACGTGGTCGATGGTCTCGGCCCGCTGCCCGCAGTAGGCGCAGCGGTAGTCGTCGCGCCGCATGAGGGCGGCCCTGGTCAACGGGATCCGGGACCGGTAGGGGATGCGGACGTATCTGCGGAGCCTGATCACCGAAGGCACGTCGAGGGTGCAACTCGCCGAGCGGAGCTGGGCGCCCCGCCCGTCGCGGTGCACGACGTCGGCCTTCTCCCGCAGCACCAGCACGATGGCCCGGTGGAGCGAGAGCGTGGTGAGCGGCTCGTAGGTGGCGTTGAGCAGCAGGACCTGGCGCGTCATCGGGCCTCTCCCTGCCGCGCGGGTATCAAAGGGGACATGCCGTGGCATGTCCCGCCTGTCGGCCCCTCCTGGGGCACTGTTGCTTCCGTCACATGGACCTCCGCCGGACGGTCCAGCGGATGGTCACCACGGCACCGTCCTGTCACCAAGTCTGGCGTTAGCCGTAGCGTCCCCGCCACCCCATAATCTTCAAGCCGGAATGACCAGAGGGACACACGTTACGTTTTATGCCCGCTTCACCAGCGCTTTACGCCCCCACCTTGGCAGTAGGGTTCCTGGCATGACGCGAGAGCCTTATCCGACGGCACGCCGCGAAGACGTCGTCGACATCCTGCACGAAACGCCCGTCCCCGACCCGTACCGGTGGCTGGAGGACCCTGACAGCCCGGACACCAAGGAGTGGCTGCTCGCGCAGGCCGAGCTGTTCAACGCCAGTCGTGGCGAGCAGCGGTTCAAGGACCGCATCGCCGAGCTGCTGCGGTCCGGCTCGGTGGGGGCTCCGGCCTGGCGCGGGGAGCGCCGGTTCTTCTCCCGCCGCACGCCCGACCAGGAGCACGCGGTCTACTACGTGGTCGAGGCCGACGGCACCGAGCGGGCGCTGATCGACCCGATGGAGATCGACCCGTCCGGTCTCACCACGCTCGACGCCGTGCAGCCCGACAAGGAAGGGCGGCTGCTGGCGTACCAGATCTCGGTGGGCGGTGACGAGGAGTCGGTCCTCTACGTCCTCGACGTCGCCACCGGGATGCGCGTCGAGGGCCCGATCGACCGCTGCCGCTACTCCCCCATCGCCTGGCTGCCCGGCGGTGAGGCGTTCTACTACGTGCGCAGGCTGCCGCGCACCGAGGTGCCGGAGAACGAGGCGCAGTTCCACCGCCGCGTCTACCTCCACCGCGTCGGCACCTCGACCGAGGACGACGTGATGATCTTCGGCCAGGGGCTGAAGATGACCAACTACTACGGCGTCTCCGTCTCGCGCGACGGCCACTGGCTCCAGGTCTCGGCGCACGAGGGCACCGCGCCGCGCAACGACCTGTGGGTGGCCGACCTGACCGCCTCGCCCGCCGACGCCCCCGACCTGAAGGTCGTGCAGGAGGGCGTCGACGCGCAGACCGCCCTGGTGTTCGGCCGCGACGGCCGGCTCTACGTCCACACCGACAGGGACGCCCCTCGCGGCCGGGTGTGCGTGACCGACCCGGCCGACCCCGGCTACGAGACCTGGCGCGACCTGATCCCCGAGGACCCCGAGGCGGTGCTGTCCGACTTCGCGATCCTCGACGACCTGGAGCGCCCGGTCATGCTGGTGGGCTGGACCCGCCACGCGATCAGCGAGATCACCGTCCACGACCTGGCGACCGGCGAGCGGGTCGGCTCGGTGCCGACGCCGGGGCTGGGCACGATCGGCGGCATCTCCGAGCGTCCCGAGGGCGGCTTCGAGGCGTGGTTCGGCTACACCGACAACACCACGCCGCCGACGATCCAGCGCTACGACGCCCGCACCGGCGAGACCACGCTGTGGGCCGCCTCGCCGGGCGCGGTCGAGGTGCCGCCGGTGCGCACGTCGCAGGTGGTGTACCGGTCCAAGGACGGCACCGACGTCCGGATGCTGATCATCTCCCCCGCCGACGAGCGGCCCAGCCCCCGGCCCACCATCCTGTACGGCTACGGCGGCTTCGGCCTGTCGATGACCCCCGGCTACTCGGCCTCGATCCTGGCCTGGGTCGAGGCGGGCGGCGTCTACGCCATCGCCAACCTGCGCGGCGGCGGCGAGGAGGGCGAGGACTGGCACCGCGCGGGCATGCTGGCCAACAAGCAGAACGTGTTCGACGACTTCCACGCCGCGGCCGAACACCTCATCGAGACCGGCGTCACCACCCGCGAGCAGCTCGGCATCTCCGGCGGCTCCAACGGCGGCCTGCTGGTCGGCGCCGCGCTGACGCAGCGCCCCGACCTGTACGCGGCCGTGGTCTGCTCGGCGCCGCTGCTCGACATGATCAGGTACGAGAAGTTCGGCCTCGGCGCGACCTGGAACGTCGAGTACGGCAGCGCCGACGACCCCGAGCAGTTCGGCTGGTTGTGGGGGTATTCGCCCTACCACCGGGTCGAGGAGTCGGTGGCCTACCCGGCGACGTTGTTCACCGTCTTCCAGTCCGACACGCGGGTGCACCCGCTGCACGCCTGGAAGATGTGCGCGGCGTTGCAGCACGCCTCCACGGCCGGGCGGCCGGTGCTGCTGCGCAACGAGGCCGAGGTGGGCCACGGCGCCCGCTCGGTGAGCCGGACGGTCGACCTGTCGGCCGACACGCTGACCTTCCTCGCCCGGCACACCGGTCTGTAGTGTCGCAGGCATGAGCAGCCTGGGGCCGGCCATCGTCGAGGCCGTCCCCAGCGCTGGGCTGCGGCCGTACGTCACCCGGCTCTGCGCCTACAGCGAGCACTATCCGGCGCCCGTCACGCGCGCCGAGGCCGCCCTTCCCGGGGCGGTGCTCATCCTGGGCGTCGGCGCGCCGATGGAGGCGTACGGGCAGCGGGTCAGGGCGTTCGCGGGCGGGCTCGCCGACCGGTTCGCGGTCACCCGCGTCACCGGGCCGTGCGAGGGCGTGCAGGTGGTGCTCACGCCGTTCGGGGCGCGGCGGCTGTACGGGCTGCCGATGCGCCACCTGACGAGCCGGGTGGTCCCGGTGGAGACGGTGCTCGGGCCCTGGGCCGGGGAGCTGCTCGACCGGCTGGCCGCGACGCCGTCGTGGCGGGAGCGGCTGGCCCTGACCGACCGGCTGCTGACCGAGCGCATCCTGGCCGGGCCGCGGGTGGGTCCCGAGCTGCCGTGGGCGTGGGCGCGGCTGCTGGAGTCGGGCGGGCGGCTCGGCGTGTCGTCGCTGGCCGCGTCGCTGGGCTGGAGCCACCGGCATCTGGTCGCCCGCTTCCACGACCAGGTCGGGCTGGCCCCCAAGACGGCGGCCCGGGTGATCAGGTTCGGCCGGGCGGCGCGGCTGCTGCGCTCCGGCCACCCGATCGCCGCGGTCGCGGCCGAGTGCGGCTTCTACGACCAGGCCCATCTCAACCGCGAGTTCCGGACGCTCGGCGGCACCACGCCCGGTCAGATTCGTCCAAGACCGGCGGGCGGGCCGCCGCGCATGCTGGAGCCATGAAACGCACTGTCTACGCACTGGCCCGCTACGAGCACCCGCAGGCGGCCCTCGACTTCCTGACCGCGGCGTTCGGGTTCCGGGTGCACGAGTCGTCGAAGGACGAGTCCGGGGTCGTCGAGCACGCCGAGCTGTTCGTCGAGGACGATCTGATCATGATCGGCCGGGGGAAGCCGGGCGGGCCCGGCGTCTACATCGCGGTCGACGACGTCGACGCCCATCACGATCGCGCCAGAGCCGCGGGGGCCGTGATCACCATGCAGCTCACCGACCAGCCGTACGGCTCGCGCGAGTACGCCTGCAAGGACCCCGAAGGCAACTCCTGGTTCTTCGGGACCTACCGCCCGTAACCCCTCGGAAAGGGGTCAGCGGGGGAAGACGACGGTCTTGTGGCCGTCGAGCAGGACGCGCTGCTCGGCGTGCCACTGGACCGCGCGGGCCAGCGCCACGCACTCCACGTCGCGCCCGATGCGCACGAGGTCGTCCGGCGAGTGGCTGTGGTTGACCCGGGCGACCTCCTGCTCGATGATCGGCCCCTCGTCGAGGTCGGAGGTCACGTAGTGGGCGGTGGCGCCGATGAGCTTGACGCCCCGGTTGTGGGCCTGGTGGTAGGGCTTGGCGCCCTTGAACGACGGCAGGAACGAGTGGTGGATGTTGATCGCCCGCCCGGCCAGCTTCTCGCACAGGTCCTCCGACAGCACCTGCATGTAGCGGGCCAGCACCACCAGGTCGACCTGGTAGTGCTCGACCAGCGCCAGCACCTCGGCCTCCTGCCTCGGCTTGGTCTCGGGCGTGATCGGCAGGTGGTGGTAGTCGATGCCGTACGACTGCGTGAGCGGACGCAGATCGGGGTGGTTGGAGGCGACCGCGACGACCTCGATGCCGAGCGTCTTCGACCTGACCCGGTAGAGCAGGTCGTTGAGGCAGTGGTCGAACCGGCTGACCATGATCAGCACGCGCGGCTTCCTGGCCACGTCGCGCAGCCTGAACTCCATGGCGAAGTCGGGGGCCAGGGCGGCGAAGGCGGCGCCCAGCTCGTCCTCGCCGAGCGGGCCGGAGAACTGCACGCGCATGAAGAACCGCTGGGCGACCCGGTCGCCGAACTGCTGGCTCTCGATGATGTTGCACCCGTGCGCCGCCAGCAGGCCGGAGACGGCGGCCACCACGCCGGGGCGGTCGGGGCAGGACAGGGTCAGGATGTACTCGGCGTGGCTGCTCATGCCTTCACTCTCGCGGACGTGGGATCGTAGGGCGCCTTCAGGCTGACCTGGGCAGAGTACAGGTCGCCGGCCACGTCGACCTCCACCTTCTCCAGCGTGACGCCGCCTTCCTGCGAGACCTCGGTGACGAAGCCCAGCGCCACGGACCTGCCGAGGGTGGGGCTGTGGGCCGCCGAGGTGACGTAGCCCACCGGGACGCCGTCGGACAGCAGGGACTCGCCGCCCCACAGGTGTGCGGCGGGGTCGTCCAGCACGATCGAGACTACCCTGCGCGACGGCGTCTCCAGAGCGTGCCGCGCTCCCCGGTAGCCGCCGCCCTTCTTGCAGGTGAAACGCAGCCCGGCGGCGGCGGGGGTGACCTCGGGGCCCAGCTCGCGGCCCCAGGCGCGGTAGCCCTTCTCGATGCGCATGGCCTCGATGGCGTAGTGACCGGCCTGGGTCAGCCCGCCGGCGCCCATGAGCGTCTCGTGCACGGTGACGGCGAACTCGGCGGGCACGTACAACTCCCAGCCCAGCTCGCCCACGTACGTGACGCGGGTGGCACGCACGGTGGCGTGGCCGAGGTCGACCAGGCGGGACGTGCCGAAGTCGAAGGCGGAGAAGTCGGACTTGGACACCGACTGCAGGATCGTCCTGGACGAGGGGCCCATCACGCCGAAGACCGCGTACGCGCCGGTGACGTCCACCAGGGCCGCCCGCCGGTCGCCGAGGCCCTTGGAGATGTGGTCGAAGTCCCTGGTGGTCTGGGCCGAGCCGGTCACGATCAGGTACTCGTCGCGGGCCACGCGTGTCACCGTCAGGTCCGACTCGTAGCCGCCCCGGTCGTTGAGCAGGCCGGTGTAGACGACCCGGCCGGGCTCGACGTCCACGTCGGCGGTGCACAGCCACTGCAACGCCTCCATGGCCTCGGGGCCCTTGAGGACGAACGTGGAGAAGGCCGTCTGGTCGAACAGCGCCGCCGCGTTCCGGCAGGCCGCCACCTCGGCGTCCACGTACGGCTGCCATCCCGGCCGCCCGAACGTGGACGGCGTGGCGGGCCCGAAGTAGTTGACCCGCTCCCAGCCCATCTTCGACCCGAAGCGCGCACCGGCCTGCGCCAGCAGGTGGTGCACCGGCGAGCGGCGCAGCGGCCGGGCGGTCTCCAGTTCCCGGTCCGGCCAGGACATCGCGTAGTGCAGCCCCAGCGTCTCGGTGACCCGGTCGCGCAGCCAGGTGTCGTTGCCGGCCCAGCGGGCGAAGCGCCGGATGTCGGCGGGCCACAGGTCGCCGGTCGGCTCGCCGTTCACGATCCACTCGGCCAGCGCGCGGCCGGCGCCGCCCGCCGAGGCGATGCCGGCCGAGTTGAACCCGGCGGCGACGAACAGGCCGCGCACCTCGGGGGTCTCCCCCAGCAGGAACATGTTGTCGGGCGTGAAGCTCTCCGGCCCGTTGTAGAACATCCTGACCCCGGCGCTCTCCAACGCCGGGACGCGCCGGATCGCGTTCTCCATGATGATCGCGAACTGGTCCCAGTCCTCCTCCAGGAGCTGGAACTCGAAGGGGTGGGGGATGCCGTCCATGCCCCAGGGTTTGGCGTCCGGCTCGAAGCCGCCCACGACCAGGCCGCCGACCTCCTCCTTGAGGTAGGCGTAGCCGTCGGGGTCGCGCAGCACGGGCAGGTCGGGGCGCACGCCGGGGATACGTTCGGTGACCACGTAGTAGTGCTCGGCCGAGTGCAGCGGGACGGTCGCGCCGGCCATCCTGCCGACCTCCTTGGCCCACTGCCCGGCGCAGTTGACCAGCACCTCGGTCTCGATGTGGCCCTCGGAGGTGTGCACGCCGCGCACGGCGCCGTCGCGCACGGTGACGCCGGTGACGCGGACCCGCTCGATCACCTGGACGCCGTGCCGCTGCGCGCCCCGGGCCAGCGCCTGCGTGAGGTCCGACGGGTTGGCCTTGCCGTCGCCGGGCAGCCAGACGCCGCCCACCAGGTCGTCGGTGCGCATGACCGGCCACAGCTCGCCCGCCTCGCGCGCGCTGACCACCTCGGCCTGGACGCCGTAGTTCCGGGCGGCGGCCGCGGTGCGCCGCAGCTGGATCATGCGTTCGGGGGTGCGGGCCACGCTGAGGCTGCCGCACTGCTTCCAGCCGGTGCCGAAGCCGGTCTCGGCCTCCAGGCGGGCGTACAGGTCGGTGCTGTACTTGATCAGCCTGGTCATGCTCTCGGTGCTGCGGAGCTGGCCGACGAGCCCGGCGGCGTGCCAGGTGGTGCCGCAGGAGAGCTGCCCCTGTTCGAGCAGCACGACGTCGGTCCAGCCCAGCTGGGCCAGGTGGTAGGCCACGCTGCAGCCCGCGATGCCGCCGCCGATGATCACGACCTGTGCCCGGGAGGGCAGGGATGTCACGAGATGCTCCTCAAGCGATTGATCCCCGGCCAGCTGCGGACGTTGCGCAGCATGGCGATGAACGCCTGCTCGGCGGGCCCCAGCAGCCGGTCGCGGCGGTGGGCCAGCACGATGGGGCGCGGCTTGGGCGCGGGCAGCACCTCCAGGGCCGCCAGCCGCCCGTCGGCGAGCTCCTGCTCGACGCAGTGCTCGGACACCAGCGAGACGCCGAGCCCCGCGGCGACCGCCTGTTTGATCGTCTCCGGGCCCCAGATCTCGCTGCGGCCGGCCTCTTCGAGCCCCCACGTCTCCAGCGCCTGCTCCTGCAGCTCGCGGGTGGAGGAGCCGGGCTCGCGGATGAGGAAGAACTCGCCCGTCAGGTCGGCCGGCTCGGCGCGGCCCTTGCTGGACAGCCGGTGGCCCGGCTGGGTGATGACGACGAGCCGGTCCTCCAGGATCGGCTCGCTGACGAGCTGCGCCGCGCCGGGCTCGCCGGCCAGCACCGCGACGCCGATCTCGCCGTCCACCAGGCCGCGCTCGACCCGCTGGCCGTTGCCGACCTGGATGCCGAGCTCGATGCCCGGATGACGGTCGCGGAAGGCGGCCAGCAACGGCGGCAGGAGGTACGTGCCGACGGTGGTGGTGCCTCCCGCGACCAGCTTGCCGGTCTGCAGCCCGGAGACCTGCCGGATGGCGGCCACGGCCTCGTCGGCCAGCAGGAAGACCCGCCTGGCGTACTCCAGCATCACCTCGCCCTCGGGGGTGAGCCTGATGCGGGCGCCGCTGCGGTCGATCAGCGTGGCGCGCAGCGCCTGCTCAAGCTGCCTGACCTGGTGTGACACGGACGGCTGGCTGAGGTAGAGCTTCTGCGCGGCGGCCGAGAAGCCGCCGCACTCCACGACCGTCATGAAGATCCAGAGCCGGTGCAGGTTGAGCTGCATGTCGCCGTTAACCCCTAGCTGCCTCGATCGACTCTCGGAGCGCGTCCTCGAGCTGTTCCAGCCGGTGCCAGGGGATCTCGCCCATCGTGCAGATCCTGAAGAAGTCCGCAGAAAGTTGCCCCTGACCGGCGTAGATAACGTAACCGCGCTTTTTGAGCTCATCGTGAAGCGCCGCATAAGTTACGTTTTCGGGCAGATGAAGCATTGTTACGGTGTTTGACCTGAATTGTTCATCAACGAGGATTTTGAGGCCGAGCCGGGCGAACTGCCCGCGGACGAGGGCCGCCCGCTCGCGGTACAGCCGGGTCCGCGCCGCGAAGCCGCCCGCCTCCTCGTACTCCTTGATCGCCTCGTCCAGGGAGTAGCAGACCTGCACGGCCGGGGTGAACGGCACGTCGCCCTTGCGCTGACCGGCCAGGTAGCTGGCGGCGTTGAGGTAGAGGCTGCGCGCGGGCGCCTGCTGGATCCGCTCGATCGCGGCCTCGCTGCACAGGATGAACGACATGCCGGGCAGCCCGTGCAGGCCCTTGTTGGCGGTGCCGCAGACGACGTCCGCCCTGACCTGCGCCAGGTCCTGGTCCTCGATCGCGGTGCCGCTGATCGCGTCGATCACGAACAGCGCGCCGTGCTCGGCCACCACCTCGCCGATCTCCTTGATCGGGTTGATCAGGCCGGTCGTGGTCTCGTGGTGCACGCAGACCACGGCGTCCACGTCGTCGCGCCCGGCGAGGGCCGCCCGGACGGCCTCGGGGTCGGCCGGGACCGTCCAGTCGCTCCTGACCTCGTGGAACGGGATGCCGTGCGCCTTGGCAATCTTGATCATCCGGTCGCCGTAGACGCCGTTGTTCACCACGAGCACGCCGCGTCCCGCGCGGACGGAGCTGATGACCGCCATCTCCATGGCCGCGGTTCCCGACCCGGTGACCAGCAGAGCCTCGTGCGTGCCGCCGAGGTTCAGGCACCGGGGCAGGGCCTCGCGGATCCTGAACAGCAACTCCGTGAACTCGGGCTCGCGGTGGCAGAGGTCGCCGCGAAGCAGGGCGTCCTTGACCCGCTTCGACGTACATGCGGGCCCGGGATTCAACAGAATGAGTTCTTCGTCCATCAATCCACTCGATCTTGGGTAGTTATCCGGCATTACGGACGCTATCCGGGGTGGCGCCGCAGGGGCAGCCGCCTTTCCCCTATGAGGGCCATAAGGGAATCGCGCTTGTCCGTGCCGAGCAGCGCCGACTGGGATGGGACACGTGCCGTTGGGGACCGTCGTACTGATCGGGGTCGCGGGGCTGTTCGCCGTCGTGTCCGGGATCAACGACGGCGGGGCGCTGCTGGCGACCGGGCTCAAGCTGCCGGTGATCAGGCCGGCCGTCGGCATCCTCGCGCTGGTGCTGCTCGTCACGGTGGTCCCGCTGGTCACCCACCAGGTGGCGCTGACGTTCGTGAACCGGCTGGCGGGCTTCCACGCCCCCGGCGGCCAGGCCGCGATGACGGTGGCCGTGCTCTGCGCGCTGGCGGTGGTGTTCACGCTCAGCGCGAAGGGCCGGCCGACCAGCCTCACGCTGGCCGTGGTGGGCGGGCTCACCGGGGCCGGGCTGGGCTGGGGGCTGCCGGTGTCGGGCGGCTCGGTGGCGCTCGTGCTGGTCTTCGGGCTGGCCGCGCCGTTCGTGGGGGCGCTGCTGTCGTGGCTGCTCATCCGGCTGCTCGTCCGGGTGACCGACGCGCCCGGCCTGGCCCGCTGGCACTGGGCCGGGTTCCTGCTCCAGACGCTCGCCTACGCGGCCAACGACGGGCAGAAGATGCTGGCCGTCTTCATGATCGCGCTCGGCTTCCAGGGCGCGCCCCTGGCCTGCACCTCGCTGGTGGCGGTGCTGTTCGGGCTCGGCGCGCTCTACGGGCTGCCCAGGGCGGGCCGTACGCTCAGCCGCGAGATCATCGTCTCCCGGCCCGCGCACGGCGTCGCCGCCGAACTGGCCGCGGGCACCGCCGTGCTCGGCTGCGCCGCGCTGGGTATGCCCGTGAGCATGACGCAGGCCGTGGCCGGCGGGCTGGTCGGCGCCGGGGTCGCGCAGGGCGGCGGCCGGGTCCGCTGGTACGCCGCCGTCAAGATCGTCGTCGCCTGGCTGCTGACGCTCCCGCTGAGCGGCCTGCTGGCCACGACGGCGGCGTTCGTCCTGAAGGGGCTGAGGGGGACGTGGTGAAGCGGTGGCGCCGGATCCGAGACCTCATGACCGGCCGCATGGACGGCGCGCTCACCGGCGCCCTGCTCGGCCAGCTCAAGGCCACCAAGCAGGGCGCGTGGCTGGCGATGGCCATGATCGGCGGCGAGGTCGGCAGGACCGGCGCCCACGAGCGGATGCGCGCGATCGAGCACCTCGGCGACGAGGAGCGCGCCCGCCTGGTCGAGGAGCTCAAGACCGCGCTGGTCACGCCCATCGACCCCGAGGACCTGTTCCGCCTGTCGCGCTCGATCGACGACGTGCTGGACTCGCTGCGGGACTTCGTGCGCGAGTCGCACCTGTACCGGGTGCCCGACCAGATCCGCTTCACGCCGCTGCTCGACCAGGTGATCGTGGGCATCGACGCCCTGGAGAGCGCCGTGCGCGGGCTGGCCGCCCGGCCCTCGGCGGTGGTGCAGGACGCCCTGGAGGCCAAGAAGGCCGGCGGCGCGATCCGGCGCATGTATCAGTACGAGATCTCCCGGATCTTCTCCGGCGAGGTCACGTCGGACGCGCTCAAGCAGCGCGAGCTGGTGCGCCGCCTGGAGATCGTGGGCATGGCCATCGGCGAGGCGGCGGACGCCATCGCCGACGGCGCCATGAAACGCTGACCGTCAGGCCGTCCGCCCGGCGAAGGCGTCGACGCCGGTCAGCTCGGCCGACAGCCGCCACAGGCGGGCGGCCTGCTCGGGGTCGGTGGCATGGGGGTGCACGCCGCCGCCGGAGCCGTCGGCGGGCTCGGCGATGTCGCAGTCCTCGCAGTAGACGCCGCCCATGCCGTCGAGCTGCGGGGAGGTGGCCGCCCACACCTGGGTGGCGGCGCCCTGCTCAGGGGTCTTGAAGCTGGTGTTGAGCTGGTTGCCCTGCTCGTCGATCCAGCCCGCCTCGACCATCTCCTGCTTGGTCAGGTGGCGCTGGAGCGGGGTCAGGATGCCGCCGGGGTGCACCGCGAACGCCCGCACGCCCGCGTCCTCGGCCAGGGCGTCGAGGTGCACGGCGAACAGCACGTTGGCGGTCTTCGCCTGGCCGTAGGCCTGCCACTTGTCGTAGCCGCGTTCGAACATCACGTCGTCCCAGCGCATGCCGGAGCGCCGGTGGCCGGCTGAGGAGACGGCCACGACCCGGCCGCCGCCGCGCTCGACGGCCGGCCACAGGCGGTTGACCAGCGCGTAGTGGCCGAGGTGGTTGGTGGCGAACTGGGCCTCCCAGCCCGGCCCGACCCGCGTCTCGGGACAGGCCATGATGCCGGCGTTGTTGATCACGAGGTGCAGGTCGCGGCCGGAGGCCAGGAACTCCTCGGCGAAGCGCCGCACGCTGTCGAGGTCGCCCAGGTCGAGCTCGCCCACCTCGACGCGGTCGAGGCCGGCCAGGGCCTCCTCGGCCGCGCCGCGACGCCGGGCCGGGACGACGACCTGGGCTCCGGCCTCGCTGAGCGCGCGGGTGGTCTGCAGGCCGAGGCCGGAGTAGCCGCCGGTGACGAGCGCGACCCTGCCGGTGAGGTCGATGCCCTTGAGCACCTCGTCCGCGGTGCTTCTCGCGCCGAAACCCGAACCGATCCTGTGCTGAGGCGTTGTCATGGGACCGACGTTACGAATTGAAGTGCGCTCTAAGTCAAACCGACCCGCCGGGACCGCCCGGATCAGAGGCCGAGCGCCGGGGCCAGGCGCTGGAGCCGGCTCAGGGCGTCGTCGAGGTCGGGGGCGCCCGGCGACAGCGGCTGGACGGCCACGTGGTCGGCCCCCGCGTCGAGGTGGGCCCGCAGCCGCGCGGCGACCTGCCCTTCGTCGCCCCAGGCCACGATGGCGTCGGCCAGCCGGTCGCTGCCGCCGCCCGCGAAGTCGGCGTCGGTGAAGCCCAGGGCGCGCAGGTTGCCCAGGTAGTTGGGCAGGGTCAGGTAGTAGGCCAGGTGGGCGCGGGCGATCTCGCGGGCCCTTGCCGGGTCGGTCTCCAGCACCACGGCCTGCTCGGGCACCAGCAGCCGGTTCGCGCCGAGGACGCGGCGGGCCTGCTCGGTGTGCTCGGGCGGCACGAAGTAGGTGTGGGCCCCGTCGGCCCGGTCTCTGGACAGCTCCAGCATCCGGGGCCGCAGCGCCGCCAGCAGCCGGGGCGCCCTCGCCTCGGGCAGGCCCTCCTCGGCGGCGTCCATGCCGTCGAGGTAGGCGCGCATCGCGCTCAGCGGCTTGTCGTAGGCGTGCCCGCGGCTGCCGACCAGCGGGCCGTGGCTGACCCCGATGCCCAGCACGAAACGGCCGGGGAAGGCGTCGGCCAGCGTCTTCGCGCCCGCCGTCATGCCCGTCGCGTCGCGGCCCCAGATGCTGGCGATGCCGGTCGCGACCGCGACGCGGGTGGTGGCGGCCAGCAGGACGGCCGCGGTGGTGAGCGGCTCCTTGCTCTGCCGGCCCTCGTTGATCCACACGGAGCCGTAGCCCAGCCGCTCGATCTCGGCCGCCGCGCGCCGCGCCTGCTCGGCGGGGGCCTTGCCGATCAGCGGATGCCACACCCCGAAGTGCCCGGTCTCCATGACCGCTCCCTCGACTAGAATGTTCGATCGAGATGGAACACTACACCAATGTTCGACCACCATCGAACAGAACACGCGGCCTGACCCACACCTCGCCCGTCGAGGTGTCGCTGCAGGCCGCCCTCGACGCGCTCGGCGACCCGGTCCGCCGCCGCATCGTCCGCGAGCTGGCCGGGGAGCCCGACTGGGCGCGCGCCTGCGGCACGTTCGCCCACCTGCCGGTGGCCAAGTCCACGCTCAGCCACCACTTCGGGGTGCTGCGCCAGGTCGGCCTGCTGGAGCAGCGCGACGAAGGCGCCCGCCGGCTCAACCGGCTGCGCCGCGCGGAGTTCGACGAACGGTTCCCCGGCCTGCTCGCCCTCGTCGTCGAGGAGCCGGAGGGCGCCTAGGGCATGCGGCGGCCCTGGCGGGTAGGGGCAGGCCCATGCAGATGCGCCCGTTCGCCCGCAACCTCCTCGCCACCACGGCCGCGGTCACCGCCACGGCCACGCTCGGCAGCCTGGCCACCTCCTCCGGCTCGGCCTGGTACCGCCGGCTGCGCAAGCCCCGCTGGCAGCCGCCCAGCCAGGCGTTCGGCCTGGTCTGGACGCCGGTCTACGCCCTGATCGCCTACGCCGGCGCCCGCGCGCTGACCAGCGGCGACGACCGGGCCGGCCTGGCCCGCGCCCTGGGCGCCAACCTCGCGCTCAACGCCGCCTGGACCCCGCTGTTCTTCGGCGCCCGCTCCCCACGCCTGGCGCTGGCCGACATCGTCGCGCTCGACGCGGCCAACCTCGTGCTGCTGCGCCGCTTCCTGCGCGCCGACCGCCGCGCCGGGCTGGCCCTGCTGCCCTACGTCGGCTGGACGGCCTTCGCCACCGCGCTCAACGCCTCCATCGCCGCCCGCAACCCCTGACCGGAACCCCGCCCGAAGGCGGGGCCCCGCCCGCGTGGTCAGGAGACGCGCAGGTCGTCCACCGCCCAGTACCAGTTGTTGGTCGCGTCGAAGTAGTGGAACTTGACCCTCATCGACCTGGCCCCGGCCGGCACGGTCACCTTCAGCGACTCGTTCCTGGCGATCGCGTCGGCCGTGTAGTTCTTGACCAGCGTGTCCGCGCCGCCGTCGAACGACACGAGCACCTGCGCCTTCTGCGCGCCGTCCACGCGGTAGTGGGTGGCGTAGGCGAGCGTGACGGACGCCCGGCCGGTCACGGTGTAGGCGGGCGAGACGAGCGTCGAGTCGAACGGGCCGGTCCCGTGCGACTTGTCGTCCCATTCGTCGGAGTCGGCCACCGCGAAGGTGCCCCTGGACCGGACGTTCAGCTCCCGCTGCTGGTCACGGGCCGTCCGCGACCAGAACTCGTCCGTGGTGAACGCCCAGCCGCGCCACTCCTGGACGCCCCCCGACGGCATCCTGGACGCGTCCACCGACCAGCCCGCGGGCGGCGTGTGCGAGTAGCCGAGCACGCCGGCCGGGACGCCGCTCTCGTCGCTCCTGCCGGACAGCGCGACGCCCTCGAACGGGTCGCCGGTCCTGGTGTCGACGCGCCGCCCGTCGATCCCGTCCGGCACGGCCAGGCCCAGCCCGGCGAAGACCGCGGCCGTCACGTCCACCAGGCGCGTGTCGGCCGGCCGCGCCCCGGCGGCCAGGCCCGGCCCGGAGGCCAGGACGAACGTGCGGCGCTCCTCGATCGAGGACCCGCCGTGCCCGCCCGCGTCGGTGTGCCCGTGGTCGGTGGCCACGATCACCGTCCAGCGCTCGGCCGCGTACGTCGGCCTGGCCCTGACCGCGGCCAGCAGCCGGCCGATCCGGGCGTCGGCGTCGTGGATCGCGGCCAGGTAGGCGGCCGAGCCTGCGCCGCTGTTGTGCCCGGCGATGTCGATCGCGCCCAGGTAGACGAAGGCGGCGTCCGGGTTCTTCGTGCGCAGGACGGTCTCGCTGACCTGGGTGAGGCGTTCGTCCTCGGCCGGGTAGCCGTCGGCGTCGCCGTCCAGGACCACCCTGGCGTCGATCCGGGGGCCGAACGTGCCCTGGTCGGCGAGCGGCTTCCAGTCGAGGGCGGCGTAGGTGGAGTGGCCGGCGCCGGTGTTCTCCAGCCGGGTCAGGAAGTCGGGGTAGCGGTCGTAGTGCTTGCCGGCGAAGGTGTTGTCCTTGACGCCGTGCAGGTCGGGCCAGACGCCGGTGGCGATCGTGGACCAGCCGGGGCCGCTGGAGGTGGCGGCCATCGGGCTGGTGTAGAGCAGGCTCGTGCCGAACGTGCCGCCGCTGATCAGGGCGTCGAGGTTGGGGGCGTCGGCGGGGGCGATGCGGTCGTGGCGTAACCCGTCGAGGCCGATGACCAGGACCTTGTCGCTGCTGATGCCGTTCGGGACGTCGGGCACGGGCACGGGCGCGGCCAGGGCGGTCGCGCCGTTGAGCACCTTGCCCTCGGGAGCGGGTGCGGGATCGGCCGCCTGGTTCGCCAGGGCCGCCGGCGCGGGGACCGACACGGCCGCGGCCACGAGCGCGGGCAGGATGCGCCATCGTTGCATGGACGTACTCCTCGCTGAGTGCTGGGGTGATCCGGCTGCAGGATCTCCAGCGTCGGGCGGGTGCGTGAATAGCGTCTTTCCGATGGACGCCATAGAGGGAAAAGGGGGCCCAAATGGGCAGCAGCCAACGTCCCGCCGCCCGCGTCGTCTGCCTCGACCGCGACGGGCGCGTCCTGCTCATGCACTGGTACGACCCGGTCAGCGGCGCGGACGTCTGGGAACCGCCGGGCGGCGGCCTCGACCCGGGCGAGACGCCGCTGGAGGCCGCCCGGCGCGAGCTGACCGAGGAGACCGGGCTGCCCGGCTCGGCCGTCGGCGAGCACCGCGTGGACGTCGAGCGCGACTTCTCCTGGCTGGGCGTGCGCTACGTGAAGACCGAGCCGTTCTTCCTGGCCACCTTCGACCAGGCGCGCCCGCCGGTGACCCCCGCCGCGCTCACCGCGGAGGAGCTCGGCGTCTACCGCGGTCACACCTGGGCCGAGGAGCTGCCGGACGGCGTCGAGCCGCCGGAGCTGGCCGCCGTGGTGGCCGCCCTGCGCGCCGCCGCGCACCGCTGACCCCGCCGCTGACCCACCGCCGATCCGCTGCCGCGCGCCGCTGACGCCGCTACACCTTGATCGTGCGGCCCGCCGTGGCCACCGCGAGGTCTCCAGGGTAGGACCTGGCCGCCGCCGCCAGCGCAGGCTCGGGCGAGGTGCCGGGCCACAGGTGGGTGAGCAGCAACCGGGCGGCCCCGGCCGCCGCGGCGGTGCGGCCCGCATCGGCGGCGCTGGACAGGTAGGGGGCGTCCGCGCCGGGCACCTGCTCGGGATAGGTGGCCTCGGCCACCAGCAGGTCGGCGTCGGCGGCCAGCGTGACGAGGTCGGCGGACGGGCCGGTGTCGCCGGTGTAGGCGATCACCCGGCCGCCCGCGCTCAGCCGCAGCCCGGCGTTGGGCACGTGGTGCGGCAGCGAGAAGGCGTCGAGCCGGAAGGGCCCGAGCTCGCGCGGCGTGCCCGGCTCCAGGTCGTGCAGCTCGAAGCTGCCGGCCAGCATGCCGCGCCGGTCGAGCGCGAGCACGGCGTCGAGCGCGCCGGGCGGCGCGTGCACGGGCAGCGCGGCCGGCGGGGCGTCGCCCAGGGCGCGGGCGCGCAGCAGCGGGTTGAGGTCGGAGCAGTGATCGGGATGGCCGTGGCTGACCAGGACGGCGTCGACCCGCTCGGCCGGCGTGCTTTCGAGCAGCCGCGGCAGCGTCGCGTAGCCGGGATCGACGAGCACGCGGAACCCGTCGTGCTCGACGAGGTAACCGCTGCACGCCTGGCCCGCCGCCGGCCACGCCCCGCACCCGCCCAGCACCGTGATCCGCATGATCCCCGACTCTAGCGGGGCTGATGCCCCAGCTCGGCCAGCGTGGTGGACATCAGGCCGCGCAGCAGCGGGCCGGCCAGGCCCTCGTGCACGGACTCGACCGGCAGGCCCTGGGCGATGCGGGCGTGGTAGGACTCGCGGTCGCGCTCGCCGGTGTAGGGCAGCGCGGTCATCGCCACGACCACGGTGGCCCGGGTGCCGCCGCGCGGCAGAATGGCGACGGCGTGGGTGCGCAGGCAGGTCTCGTCGGGGGCGCCGTACCAGCCGCACTTGACGCCGGCCTCGGGCGAGCCGAGCGCCTCGCGGGCGCCGAACGTCTGCTCGCCCGCCACCTGCCGCATCCACGCCAGGACGGTGGCCGCCACCGGGTCGCCCGCCGCCGCGGCCTGCGCGAACACGGCGTAGGCGGCGGCGACCTCCTCGGCCGAGACCTCCACCGAGCCGAAGCGCGACGGGTCGCCGCCCGGCTGGGCCCACCGTACGCCGGTGCGCCGGTAGAGGTCGTCCAGCAGCACGCGGGGGCCGATGGACAGCCAGAGGCTGAGCGTGTCGGCGTTGGAGGAGACGACCACGGCGGGCTCGGCGTGGCGGCGCCAGCGGTCGGCGTCGTCGATGTGGGCGGCGGCCACCCAGGCGTAGAGCGGCTTGAGCAGCGAGGCGCAGCGCAACCGGGCGGGGCCGGAGCGCACGCTCATCGTCCGGGCGGGCGGGCCGCCGTAGCCGCGCCTGATGCCCGCGGCCTGTGCTCCGGCGCTGTCTTGGAGGTCTTTCAGCAGGTCATTGAAGGCCACCGTCCCACCGTAGACCTACGGGGCGGTCCGCCAGCGCCCTTCGTACCACTCCGCGCTGGGTGGCTCGCCGGGCAGCGGGGTCGCGCCGGGGGCGCGCAGGCCGTCGAGCGCGATGGCCAGCAGGCGTTCCTTGACCCGCTGGTGCTCCTCGCTCGGCGGGCCGGGGGCGGGCCTGCTGAACTGCTCGATGAGCAGCGAGACGTCGAGCGTGGTCACGTCCGCCCGCAGCGCCCCGGCCTCGCGGGCCCTGGCGACGAGGGCGCCGGCCAGCTCGGTGGCCCGGCGGGAGGTGCGCCACATCTCGTCGGTGACCTCGATCGTGCCCGCCACCGGGGCCAGCGCGCCGGAGCGGCCGGCGACGCAGGCGCGCACGTACGCCTCCAGCCCGATCCACGGATCGGGCTCGGCCAGGGCCGACTCCAGGTTGTCGACCACGCGTTCCATGGCGATCAGGCAGAGCCGCTGCAGCAGCTCCTCCTTGGTGCGGTAGCGCCGGTAGAGGCTGCCCATGCCGACGCCGGCCTGCCTGGCTATGGCCGAGACTGGCGCGTCGAACCCCTGGGTCGTGAACACCTCGTGGGCCGCCTGGAGCAGCCGCAGATCGTTCCGCGCCGCCTCGGCCTGCCTGCCGCGTCCTGCCATGCCGTACAGGATATTGCGGAGCGTTGCGCTCCGATATACGGTTCCTTTCGGAGCGAAGCGCTCCGATAAAGGAGGAATGTCATGCGTGCGGTGGTTCTGCGGGAGGTCGGCGGTCCGGGGTCGCTGGTGGCGGAGGAGGTGCCCGACCCCGTCCCGGGGCCGGGTCAGGTGCTGGTCGAGGTGGCGGTCGCGGGCGTCACGTTCGTGGAGACGCAGGTGCGCGCCGGACGGGGGCCGCGCGCGGCCGAGCTGCCCGCGGTCCTGGGCAACGGGGTGGCGGGCACCGTCCTTTCGGTGGGCGAGGGCGTGGACGCGGCGCTGACGGGCTCCCTGGTGGTCACCACGCTCGGCGGTTACGGCGGTTACGCCGAGCTGGCGGTGGCCGCCGCCGAGGACCTGATCCCGGTGCCCGACGGGCTGTCGCCGCGCGAGGCCGTGGCGTTGCTGGCCGACGGGCGCACCGCCGTGGGGCTCGTCCGCGCCGCCGCGCCGCAGCCCGGCGAGTGGGTGCTGGTGGAGGCGGCCGGCGGCGGGGTGGGCAGCCTGCTGGTGCAGCTCGCCCACGCCGCGGGCGCGCGCGTGGTCGGCGCGGCCGGCAGCGCCGCCAAGCGCGACCTGGCCGCACGCCTCGGCGCTGAGCTGACGGTCGACTACACCGCCCCCGGCTGGGCCGACGAGGTGCGCGCCGCGACCGGCGGCCTGGACGTCGTCTTCGACGGCGTGGGCGGCGAGATCGGCGCCCAGGCGCAGGACCTGCTGAAGGACGGCGGCCGCTTCAGCGCGTACGGCATGGCCGGCGGCCCGATGACCACTCCCGGGCCGCGCGTGACCGCCGTCGCCTGGCCCGCGGCCGACCCGCGCGAGCTGGCCCGCGAAGCCCTGGAACTCGCCGCCGCCGGCCGCCTGCGTGCCACGGTCGGCAACGTGCTCCCCCTGGAGTCGGCGGCCGAGGCGCACGCCGCCGTCGAGGCCCGCGCGGTCACCGGGAAGACCCTGCTGCTGTCCGCGCGGGCCCGGACGATCCTGGTCACCGGCGCCACCGGCAACCAGGGCGGCGCGGTGGCCCGGACCCTGCTGGCCAGCGGCTGGGCGGTCCGCGCCCTGGTCAGGGACCCCGCCTCGGACGCCGCCCAGGCCCTGGCCGCGCTCGGCGCCACCCTGGCCAAGGGCGACCTGGACGACCCCGCCTCGCTCCGGGCGGCCATGACCGGCGTGCACGGCGTGTTCAGCGTGCAGGCCCTGGCCGTGACGCGGGAGGAACTGGCCCGCGAGGTGCGCCAGGGCGTCGCGGTCGCCGACGTGGCCGCCGGGCTGGGCCTGGCGCACCTGGTCTACAGCTCGGTCGGCGGCGCCGAACGCGACACCGGCATCGAGCACTTCGCGAGCAAGTGGGCGATCGAGCGGCACGTCGCCGGGCTGGGCCTGCGGGCGACGGTGCTGCGCCCGGCGTTCTTCATGACGAACCTGCTGCACTACGCCGAGCCCGCCGGGGACGAGCGGGTCATCGCGCTGCCGTTCCGGCGCATGCAGCTCGTCGCGCCCGAGGACATCGCCCACTTCGCGGCGGAGGCGTTCGAGCGTCCGGCGGAGTACGCGGGCCGGGCGCTGGAGATCGCCAGCGAGGAGCTCACCGGCGCCGAGATCGCCGAGGTCTACCAGCGGGTCACCGGCACGCCCACCCGGTTCGAGCAGACCGCGCCCGGCGGGGAGCGCATGTACGAGTGGTTCCTGGAGAGCGGCTACCGGGCCGACATCGCCGCGCTCCGCGCCCGCCACCCCGGCCTGCGCACGTTCGAGTCCTTCCTGCGCGAGCGGCTGGCCCGCTGACCGCCGCCGTCCCGAGTCAGGAGAGCGCCGCCTCGAAGCGGGACCGCAGCTCCGACAGGCGGCCGACCGGCTCGGCGCTGTAGACGAGCCGGACGTACCGGGGGGCCACGCTCTCCCCCCAGGCCGTCATGGGGGTGGCCGCCACGCGTCCGCGGTCCAGCAGCCGGGCCGACAGGTCCTCCGCGGTCAGTCCCATGGCCCCGGCGTCCACCAGGACGGACCAGCCGCCGCCCGCCCGGACCACCGGCAGCCCGTCGAGCTGGGCGAGCACGGTGTCGTGGCGGGCCTGGTACTCGGCCGCCGCCTCCGCCACCCCCGCGCCCGCCGGGTCGGTGAGCGCGGCGGCGGCGCCGTACTGGTGGTATCCGCTGGCCACGGTGGTGTTGTAGATGGTCGCGACCATGATCCGGGACATGATGTCGGCGGGGCCGGCGACCCAGCCGATCCGCCAGCCGATCATCCGGTACTCCTTGGACATCGACCCGATGATGATCGTGCGCTCGGCCAGGCCGTCCACCTGGCAGGGGTTGATCCGCGGGTGTCCGTCGAAGACGATGCGCTCCATGGCGGCGTCGTAGATCAGGTACGCGCCCGTACGCTCGCACACCCGCGCGACCGCCTGCCAGTCCTCCCGGTCGAAGACCACGCCCGACGGCATGGACGGGCTCATCAGCAGCAGCGCCGCCGCGGCGGGCACCCGGGCGAGCGCCTCGCGGTCCAGCCGCCAGCGCCCGTCCTGCACCAGCAGCGGCACCAGGTGCGGGCGCGCGCCCGACAGCCGCACCCGCTGCAGCAGGCCGGCGTAGGTGGGGTCGGTGAGCAGCACGGGCTCGCCCGGCTCGGTCGTGGCCAGCAGCACGGGCATCACCGCCGACGTCCCGCCGGAGGTGATGCACACCTGCCGCAGAGGGTCGTAGTCGAGCCCGGTACGCGCCCGCAGCTCGGCGGCGACCGCCTGGCACAACACCGGCAGCCCGGTGAACGGCAGCCAGCTGTTGCCCGTCCCCTCCTCCAGTGACCGCCTGGTCGCGGCCACGGCGGACGGCGGGGGCGGGACGTCGGTGTCGAGGTTCTCCAGGCGCAGGACGTCGGCGTCCGCCCCGGCGGCCGCGGCCACCTTGTCGATGTCGAACGGCTGCACCTGCGCGAACCGGGAATTGGGCCGCATGACCGCACCTCCGTGCTTCGTTCCGTATATGGAACACCTTGGGGCACCCACGCTCCTCCAGTGAGGACGCGGGTGTCAAGGGGCGGCGCGGAGGCGCCGTCGGCGACCGGGTTGGCCAGGGGCGGTCCAGGCCGGGTCAGGTCAGGGTGCGGTCGGCCGGGCCGTCGTAGTGGTCCGGCCCCTGCATCGACAGGTCCAGCGGCTGGACCATGTCGGAGTTGGCGGAGGCCCGCCAGCCCTTCTCCCTGGTCATCTCCTCGATCGAGTGCGCGCACAGCGACAACGACCTGCACACGATGAACATGGCCTTGAGCTGCAGCGGCTCGTAGCCCATGTCGAGGCCGACACAGCCCATCGAGCCGGGGCCGTTGAGCCAGATCCGGCGGCCGAAGACGCCTTCGGTGGCCTCCTCCATCGCGCGGGCGATGCGGACGTACCGGCCGGTGACGCCCAGCTCGTCCGACAGCTCCAGCAGGCGGGCGGTACGCGGGTCGCGGATGTGCTGGGCGTGGTGGAACCCGGGCATGCGCTCGCGGCGTTCGCGCATCTCGGCGACGACCTTGGCGGCGGCCTCCTCGTCGCTCAGCCCGTCGCGCTCGGCCCGCTCACCGACCGCGAGGAACATCTCGGCGGGCCGGTCGGCGGTGCCGTGCAGCCGGCCGATGCCGGCGACGCCCGCCGCGACGGCCGCGTTCAGCTCGGCTCCGCCGGAGGTGGCGAAGCGCACGGTGGCCGAGGAGGGCGACATGGCGTGCTCGGCCATGTTCACCAGGATCGCCTCGGTCATCCGGCCCACCTCGGGGGTCGGCAGCTCGCCGCGCAGCACCAGGTGGAAGTGCTCGGCGAAGGAGATGTTGCCGGTCAGCTCGTTCACGTCGTACCCGCGCACGACGATCCGGTCCTTGTTCTTCCAGGCGATCGCCGTCTCCCAGGCGAACGGCTTCTTGTCGGTCAACGGGCTTTCCTTTCAGGGAAGTACACGCACGCCGGGTCGATCTCCTCGCGCAGCAGGCGGAGGTCCTCGGGGTCCGGCGGCATCACAATTTCCAACGAATCCCGAAATTTCGGGGTAAAGCCGGTGTTGTTGAGTACGTCCGTGACGCTCGCCCCCGGCATGAGCGCCGTCACGGTCAGCGCCGAGTCCTCGGCCTCCATCACGCACAGGTCGGTGACGACCTTGACGCGCAACGGCCCGAGCCCGGCCTTGGCCCGCTCCCCCGGCCCGCCCAGGAACCCCGGGCTGGTGACGTAGTCGCAGCGGGCGGGGAAGCGCCGCTTCTCGTGGTCGGTCAGGATCACCACCTGCCCGCAGTGGCTGGCGATGTCGTTGGCGCCGCCGCTGCCGGGCAGCCGCACCCGCGAGCCGTCCGGTCTCGGGACCCAGGTGGAGTTGATGTTGGCGTACTCGTCCACCTGGGCCCCGCCGAGGAAGCCCGTACGGACCAGCCCGCGCTGCACCAGCCCGCCCAGCGCCTCGAACAACGACCCGTGCCGCGCGGCGCCGCGCATCAGCCGCGGATCGACCACGGACACCGGCGTCGGCACGACCTTCGGGAACATCACCCCCGACTCGATGACGAGCTTGGCCTGCGGCGCGTGGGTGCGCTGGGCGAGCGTGGCGGCCAGCAGCGGCAGGCCGGTGCCGACGATCACCAGGTCGCCGTCGCGGATCTGCCGGGCGCCCTCGACGACCAGCAGTTCCCGCGGCAGCGCGGTCCACTGCGCGCTCACACCAGCCTCCCCATCTGCTCGGTCAGCGCGGCCCTGAGCGTGCCCGCCGGGTCGCGGGCCCTGAGGTGGTCCTCGAAGGACGCGCCCAGGTTGGCCCCGATCCACTCGCGCAGCTCGACGTCCCCGGCCCGGCCCAGCGCCTGGTACTCCTTGATCTCCGGCTCGGCGAAGTCGTACGCGCGGTAGACGGAGGTCGGGAAGGCGCCGAAGGGCTGGTGGACGACCGCCGTCACGTACGCCTCCGGGATGGTGACCCGCTCGGGCCGGTCGGCGAACGCCCCGGCGGGCAGCACCTCCTCGGCCGACACGATCGTGGCGCGGGCGGCCCTGACCATGTCCACCTCGTGGGAGGTGACCCCCTCGATCACGACGTTCCCGGCCAGGTCGGCGCGGTTCGCGTGGATGATCGCCACGTCCGGCGTCATCGCCCGCAGCAGCACGACCGGCCGGCCGGTCCAGGGATCGGCCGACTCCACCGCCACCCCGTCCGCGACCAGGTCGGCCAGCAGGTCGGTGCCGAGCAGGCTGCGCGTCGGCAGGAAGGGCACCCCGACGGCCCCCGCGGCGAAGCGGGTGGCCATCGCCAGGTGCGAGTGGTCGCCGACGCCGATCTCGCCGCGCTCGACGGCCCGGCGCCAGGCGAACAGCGTGCCGTAACGTTCCAGGTTGCCGGTGCCCTGCTCGGTGCGGACCACCAGGCCCGCGGCCACCAGCATGTCGAGCGGCAGCGACAGGTTGCAGCCGACCACGGTCAGCCCGCCGATCCCCTGCCTGATCACCTCGTGCACCAGCGCCATCGGGCACCGGTTGATGTTCTGGCCGCCCATCCCGACGACGGCCCCGGCGGGGACGTGCCGGGCGACGGCCTCGGCGGCCGTCAGTAACTTATGCACGCCGACCGCCACTCGGTGTAGAAGTCCCAGACCTGCGGCGAGCACTCGGGCGGGCCGAACTGCGACAGCTTGGCGCCCATGTGCGGCAGGTGCGCGTACGCGCCGACGCCGGGCCGGTTGACGTGCAGCATGCCCGCCTCGAAGCGGTCCAGGGCCTCGAAGATGGTCGCCGGGTCCTGGGTGAAGATCGTGCCGCTCATGCCGTACTTGACCGAGTTGGAGATGCGCATGGCGTCGTCGAAGCCGTCGCAGTCCACCACGGACAACACCGGGCCGAAGATCTCCTCCTGGGCGATCTCGCTGTCCCAGGGCACGTCGCGCAGCACGGTCGGCTGCACGTAGCAGCCGTCGGGCACGCCCTCGGTGTGCCGCTCGCCGCCGACGGCGACCTTGGCGCCGGCCTCCTGCGCGGCCTTGACCGCGTCCAGGCAGGCACGCATGCGGGTCTCGTTCACCACCGGGCCGATCGTGGCCTCCTCCGACAGGCCCGGCCCCACCTTGAGCCGGGCCACCTCGGCGACCAGCCGCGACAGGAACTCCTCCTTGACGGCCCGGTCGACGATCACCCGGGAGGTGGCGCTGCACCGCTGCCCCGACTGCCCGAACGCGCCGAACACGGTGGCCTTGACCGCCTTGTCCAGGTCGGCGTCCGCGAGCACCAGGACCGCGTTCTTGCCGCCCAGTTCGAGCTGGGTGCGCAGCAGCCGCGGCGCGCCGGCCTGGTGGATGGCCAGGCCCACGGGCAGCGAGCCGGTGAAGCTGATCCCGGCCACGCGGGGGTGCGTCACCAGCGCCTCGCCCGCCGCGATGTCGCCCTGCACGAGGTTGAGCACCCCGGCCGGGACGCCCGCGTCCACGAACGCCTCCACCAGCAGCGCCGAGGTCAGCGGCGTGAACGGCGACGGCTTGAGCACCGCCCCGCACCCGGCCAGCAGCGCGGGGGCGACCTTCCACATGGGGATGGCGAGCGGGAAGTTCCACGGCGTCACCAGGCCCACCACGCCGATGGGCGCGCGGAAGGTGTAGGAGAACGTGCGCGGCTCCTCGGCGGGCAGGGTCTCGCCCTTCAGCCGGCGCCCCTCGCCCGCGGTGAAGTCGAGGATGGCCAGGGCCCGCCTGACCTCGCCGCGCGCCTCCTTGATGAGCTTGCCCTGCTCGCGCGTGATCGCCTGGGCGAAGTCCTCGGCCCGCTCCTCGATCAGGCGCTCGGCGGCGCGCAGGTGCTCGGCGCGCTTGATCGGCCCGAGTCCCTTCCACGCCGGCATCGCCGCCGCGGCGGCCTCCACGGCCAGCTCGACGTCCGCGCCACCGGACTCGGCGAAGTCCCCGATGTGGTCGGAGAGGTCGGCGGGGTTGATGTTCGGCCGGGTCTGCCCGCTCTCGGGGGCACGCCATTCGCCGCCGATGTGGTTGAGCAGGTAGCGACTCGGGATCGTCGCCATCGGGTTCCTTTCCGGTCAACTTCTGATACGGCAAAGCCTCACGGCCTGGGATGTTCCGGACAAGGGGGATTAGACCGATGCCCCCGATAGGCAGCCGTTATATGGCTCCGCCTATAGCGGCGATAGGCAAATCACGCATTGGCCGGACCGGTCCGCTGCACTAGACATGCCGGGGAAAAGACCTGCTCACGGCACTTGTCGAATTCACCCGGAATTAACCGAGGGTCCATATGAAGCATCGCACATGGGCGGTAATTGCCGCCTCATCCCTTTTCGCCCTCACCGCGTGCGGCAGTTCGGCCGGCGCCGGTGAATACGACTGGTCGGCCGCCCCGGACACCGGCAAGATCGCCGCCCAGGGCAAGGACCTGCCGACCTACGGCCTGGCCCCCGACTGGGCCAACTACGGCGAGGTCGTCAAGACGTTTTGCGCCAAGTACCAGGCCACCTGCGCCCACAAGGACACCGACATGTCCTCCTCGGAGGAGATCGTCAAGTTCGACGCCGAGAAGGACAACCCGATCGGCACGGCCAGCGACATCGGCCTCATGTGGGGGCCGGTGGCCGAGGCCAAGGGCGTGGTGCCGGCGTACCTGCCGCCGTCGGCGGGCAAGCTGAAGGACTGGCAGAAGGGCAAGGGCGGCTGGGTCGCCACGTTCGTGGGCGCGCCCGCGTTCGTCGTCAACACCGACAAGGTGAGCAACCCGCCCAAGAGCTGGCAGGACCTGCTCAAGCCCGAGTACAAGGGCCAGATCGCCATCAAGAACCCGGCCTCCTCCGGCACCGGCCAGGCCATGGTCGTCGCCGCCGCGGTCGCGGCCGGCGGCTCGGTGGACGACCTGACCCCCGCCTACACCTACTTCAAGAAGCTCAAGGACGCCGGCAACCTCAGCGACGTCAAGATGAGCGAGGAGACCCTGGAGAAGGGCGAGGCCCCCATCCAGATCAACTACGACTTCAACGGCCTGGCCCAGAAGGCGGCGCTGAAGGCCAAGAACGTCAACGTGGAGGTGATCATCCCCTCCGACGGCTCGGTCTGGTCGCCGTCCGGAATGATGATCAACAAGTACAACACGGCCAAGGGCGACTTCCTCAAGGGCCTGCTCGACTACGTGCTCTCCGACGAGGCCCAGACGCTGTTCGCCAAGTTCGGCGCCCGGCCCGTCCGCGCGCTCAACGGCGACCTGCAGCTCCCGGCCGAGGCCAAGGCCAACTGGCTGCCCGAGGAGTCGTACGCGCCGGTCAAGGAGATCGAGATCACGAAGGTCAATCCCGAGCAGATCGTCGCCGACTGGGAGGCGAAGGTCCTCGCGTGACGTCCCACATCACGGAGTCCGTGGCGGCTCCACCGGCCGCCGCCCGCCGCCGGTCCCCGGGCAGGCTGTTCACCGCCTGGGGCCCGGCCCTGCCGCTGCTGCTGTTCACGCTGGCCACGCTGGTGCTGCCGGCGCTGCGGCTGCTGCACGACACCTTCGCCCTGCCGGACGGCGGCTACGGCTTCGACCACATCGTCAAGGTGGCGCGGAACCGGGTGGACCGCCAGGCCATCGGCGGCTCGCTCGCGCTCGGCCTGACCCAGGCCACGCTGGCCACCGCGCTCGGCGCGCCCGCCGCCTGGCTGATCACCCGGATGCGCCTCGGCGGCCGGGCCTTCTGGCTGTCGCTGATGAACGTCGCCTCGAACTTCGCCGGCATCGGCCTGGCCTTCGGCTTCGTCGCGCTGATCGGCTCGACCGGCATGCTGACGCTCGTGCTCAAGGGCCTGTTCGGGATCAAGGACAACCCGTTCCCCTCGCTCGGCTCCTTCAACGGCATGAACGTCGTCTACCTGTACTTCAACGTCCCGATGTTCGTGCTGCTCACGCTGCCCGCGCTCAGCGTGCTCAAGGACGACTGGCAGGAGGCCGCCGCGGTCTGCCACGCCACCCGATGGCAGTTCTGGCGGTACGTCGGCCTGCCGGTGCTCGCGCCGTTCGTCATCGCGGGCTGGCTGCTGGTCTTCACCTGGACGATCGGCGTCTACGCCGTCGCGTACGCCATCGGCTCCTCCCCCAGCGCGACCAAGCTCATCACCCTGCAGATCGGCAGCACGCTGGAGTCCTCGGTGTTCGGCCTCGGCCGGGCCGCCGTGCTGTCGGTGCTGCTCATGATCCTGGCCATCGGGGCGACCCTGCTCTACCGGCTCTCGCTCAGGCGCGCTGCGAGGTGGCTGTGAGACGGCGCGTCTTCCTCGGCCTGCTGGCGGTCTACTTCGGGCTGCCGCTGCTGGCCGCCCTGCTGTACTCGGTGGCCACCCGCTGGACCGACACGCCGCTGCCCGACGGCTACACCCTGGCCCACTGGGCGGGCGTGTTCGCCGAGCCGGACGTCATGGCCGCGCTCGGGCGCTCGCTCGTGCTCTCGGCGGTCGTCGTGGTGATCGAGATCGTGCTGGTGGTGCCGGCCGCGTACTGGTCGGTCGTGCACAACCCGCGCATCGGGTCGATCGTGCAGACCATCGCGGTGATCCCGTTCGCCGTCCCGTGGGTGGTCGTCGGGGCGGGGCTCCAGCTCGTCACCAAGTCGGTCGCGCCCGAGCTGTTCGGCACGTTCTGGCTGCTGGCCGCGGCCACCGCGGCGATCGCGTTCCCGTTCATGTACCGGGCGGTGGAGAGCTCGCTGCTGGCGGCGGGGGCCGTCCAGCTCAGCGAGGCCGCCGCCACGTGCGGCGCCGGGCCCGCCCGCACGCTGGTCGGCGTGATCCTGCCGGCGATCCGCGGCGGCGTCGTCTCCGGCGCGCTGCTGGTCATCGCCACCGCCATGAACGAGTTCGCGCTCGCCAAGATCCTCACCGGCGTCAGCTACGAGACGCTGCCGCTCTGGTCGGCCAGGCAGTTCGTCTCCCGGACGCTCGGCGACCCCAACGCGCTGGCCGTCGTCACCATCTTCACCTTCGGCCTGCTGTTCGCGCTGTCCGCGCTGGTCGTCTGGCTCGGCCGCGGCCGGGTGAGCGCGTCCATGGCCACCGCTCCGGTCCAGAAGGGCACCATTCCATGAGCCACGTCGTCCTCGACCGCATCACCAAGCGCTACGCCGGGCACACCGCGCTGAACGGCGTGAGCGTCAGCGTCGAGCAGGGTGAGCTGCTGGCCCTGCTCGGCCCGTCGGGCTGCGGCAAGACCACGCTGCTGCGCTGCATCGCGGGCCTGACCGGGTTCGACGGCGGGCGGCTGACGATCGGCGGCGCCGACATGGCCGGCGTGCCGGTGCGCAGGCGGCCCATCGGCATGGTCTTCCAGTCCTACGCGCTGTTCCCGAACCTCACCGTGGGCGGCAACGTCGCCTTCCCGCTGACCGTCAGGAAGCGGCCGAAGGGGGAGGTCAGGGACCGCGTGGCCGAGATGCTCGACCTCGTCGGCCTCGACCACCTCGCCGACCGCCTGCCGAACCAGCTCTCCGGCGGCCAGCAGCAGCGCGTCGCCCTGGCCCGCGCGCTGTCCCCCCGTCCCGAGGTGCTGCTGCTGGACGAGCCCCTGTCCGCCCTGGACGCCCAGGTACGCCACCGCCTGCGCGACGAGGTGCGCCGCATCCAGCACCAGGTCGGCATCACCACTGTCTTCGTCACCCACGACCAGGCCGAGGCCCTGGCCATCTCCGACCGGGTCGCGGTGATGAACGCCGGCGACATCGAGCAGTGCGGGCCGCCCGCGGAGATCTACACCGCGCCCTCCACCCGCTTCGCCGCCGGCTTCGTCGGCAACCGCAACACCCTCGAACTGGACGCGGTCGGCGGCCGGGTCACCGCGGGCGGCGCGTTCGACGTCGAGGCGCCCGCGCCGCGCGTCCTGTGCATGTTCCGCCCCGAGGACGTCGAACTGGCCGCGGACGGCCCCGGCGCGCGGGCGGTCGTGGACGTGACGGTGTTCCTGGGCGCCACCACCCGCGTGTACGCCCAGGCGGGCCCCTCGGTGATCTTCGCCGACGTGCCGTCCAGGGCCGCCGCCGGCCTGTCGCCAGGAGACGAGGTACGCCTGCGGGTCGCCGCCGACCACGTCCAGGTGTTCCCCGCCTGACCCGGCCCGGGGCCGCCGGTCCCGGGGCTCAGCCGCCGAGCCCGAACCAGAGCACGGCGAACACCCCGCACGGCAGGCCGGCCAGCACCAGCGCGATCAGCACCCGCCACCGCAACGCGAGCCCCGGCCCGGTCACGAACGCCGCGACGGCCCCCGCCCCGGCGAACACGACCGCGGCGCCCACGGCCTGCGCGGCGGTGTACGGCACCGACGGCAGCAGCTTCCCGGCCGCCCAGAACGCCACCGCCGCCCCGGCGGCCACCAGGGCGGCGCGCCGCGCGGGCCGCACGTCCACGCGTTCCAGCACGTACGCGGCTCCGGCGAGCATGGCCAGGCTGATCGCCAGCAGCGTGCCGAGTGCCGGGGCCAGGCAGTCCCAGTCGGCGCAGCCGACGCCCGCCCACGCCAGCCGGGCGGTGGCCCACCACAACACCCCCAGTGCCCCGCACACCCCCGCGGCTCGCCCTATACGCCCCGTCATGCATTAATCGTCCCACTGTCAGGAGGAGGCGGCCGCGCGGAGCTCGTCGGCCTCCGCCTCGGCGGTCCTGCCCAGGGCGCGCAGGGCGACGGCGCGGTTGGCGTACAGGTCGGGCTGCGGGTCCAGCTCGACGGCCCGGGTGAGGTCGGCGAGCGCGCCTTCGGCGTCGCCCGTGGCGTGACGCAGCACGCCCCGGTTGCCCCAGGCGGCGGCCAGCTCGGGGGCGTGCTCCAGGGCCAGGTCCAGGGCCGCGGCAGCCTCGGCGAAGCGGCCGGCCGCCGTCTCCAGCTGGCCGAGCACGGTCAGCAGGTGCGGGTTCTCCGGCGCGCGGGCGAGCCCGGCCGTGGCGTCGGCCCTGGCCTCCTCGTCCCGCTCCGCCGCCGCCAGCAGCCCGGCGCGGTTGACGTAGGCGTCCAGGTAGCCGGGGTCCAGCTCGATCACCGTGCCGAGGTCGGCGAGCGCCCCCTCCACGTCACCCCGCACGGTACGCAGCTCCGCCCGGTTGTAGTACGCCTCCGGCAGCGGCGGCCCGGCCCGCATGGCCCGTTCGTAGTCGGCCAGCGCCTCCTGCGACTCGCCCAGCCGGAACAGCAGGTTGCCGCGTTCCAGGTAGGTGTCGGGGAAGCCGGGGTCGAGGGCGATGGCGGCGGCGTAGTCCTCCAGGGCCTCCTTGGGGCGGCCGAGCGCGCCGAGCAGCTGGGCCCGGTTGGTCAGCAGCACCATCCGGTGCAGCGGGTGCCGGTCGCCCAGCTCGCCGGCCAGCTCGACGGCCGACTCCACCAGCGACAGCGCGGCTTCCAGCCGTCCGTGCCGCAGCTCGACCAGGGCCAGGCCGTTGCGGTCGAAGCCGAGTTTGAAGGCCCGTTCCAGGGGGTCGGGCAGCAGCCCGGAGATGGCGATGGCCTGGTTGAGCCAGCGGCGGGCCCTGCCCAGGTCGCGCTGCGCGGGGTCGGGGTGGCGGGCGTCGAGCATGGCCGTCCCGTACGCGGCGGCGGCGTGCACGACCGGGTCCTGGCTGGCCGCGCGGGCCCGGTCCCACAGCGTGCGCGCCTCCTGGACGCGGCCGAGCCCGCCGAGCGCGGTGGCGGTGCGCTGGGCGAAGCGCCACCACCGGGCCTCCCCCGGTTCCGTCCGGGCCAGGCCGAGCTCGCCCAGCTCGGCGGCGGCGTGCAGGAAGCCCTCGCGCATGCAGCGGTCCACCAGGGACCACAGCTCGTCGGCGCTGCGCTCGTCGGCAGGCGGCTCCGGGCCCTGCGCGTGGACCGTGACGGCCAGCGTGCCGGCCGGGACGCGCCGGGTCAGGACGTCGAGCAGCTCGGTGTCGGTGGGGTCGGCGTGCGCGCCGTTGCACACCTCGAGCCTCGCGCCCGGCCGCACGGCCGCGCGGACGAACTCGGCGATCCCGTTGGCCAGCCTCAGCGTACGGCGGGGCGCCGGCACCAGGATGCGCTCCTCGTCCGGCAGTCCGGCCTCGATGGTCGTCCGCCGGACGGGCACCTGCCCGGCCAGCTCGGGCGCGACCGCCCGGATCTCGATGTCGTAGGCCGCGACCAGCTCGCGCGGGGCGTCCGGCACCAGGTGCCGCAGCAGCGCGGCGCCCACGGTGTAGGGGCCGCGCGGCCGGCGATGCGCGTCGATGACCGGCATCAGCAGCCGCCCGGCCCCCCATCGGGCGGGCGGGCCGCCCGGGACGCCGAGGTGGGAGCTGTGCCCGGTCACCCCTTGTGGATGACGCCTGCGGTCCCTGCGAGCCTCGCGGTGCCTGGCTTACGGACGACGATGCGCTTCATGACGTGCCTCTCCGATGGGTGTGACTATCCATTATTCGGACACCCAACCGGATATCAAGATTTATGGTGAATAAGTGGCGGTTTAACTATTAAGAAGCACCTGGCATTTGCGCGCGTCCCGCAGCCTATTGGGACCGAAACCAATGATCGACCGCCGCGACCCGCGCCTGTTCCGATTCCTCCATCAACGTGCACAGGCACCGCCCGACCAGCGTGACGGACTGGCAGCAGCCGGGCCCCGGCAGTTTCTTGGCGCGCACGATCGCGGTCGCCCGCTCGATCAGCCGCTCCAGGCTCGGCTCCCCGCCGCCCTTGAGCGCGTGGGCGTTCCACGGGCACGCCTCGACGTCCTTGCACGCGCTCTTGGCGATGAACGGCGCCGTCCCCGGCTCGAACCGCAGCCGGTCCTCACGCTTGATCCGCAGGTCGGCCAGCACCAGCGCGGCGCGGCGGGAGACCTCCAGCAGGTCGCGCCTGTCCGGCCGGCTCTCTTTTCCCCCGGCCGCCCGATCGGGCAGGGCCAGCAGCATCGCCGCGGCCATCAGCCCGCCGCCCATCACCATGCTCCAGCCCACCTGCTCGTGGAACCAGATCACCGCGATGGCGGCCACCCAGAGGGGCTGCGAGGACATCATGATCGCGCTCGGCACGGCCGGCACGTGCTTCTGCCCGTACGAGCGGGCCAGGAACCCCAGCGCGCACGACACCACGGCCAGGTGCGCCAGGATCGCCCAGTCGGGCAGGCTGGACGGCAGCGTGATCCCGCCGCGCAGCGCGAAGCCGCCGGTGAGGATGCCGATCGTGAAGAGCTGGATCGTGGTCAGCGCGTACGCGGGGAAACGCTCGCCCTTCTTGGACAGCTCGGCGAGCATGAGCGTGTGGGCCGAGTAGAGCGCCGCGGCCGTGAGCGTGACGCCGAGCGCGAGCAGCGAGACCTCGTGGTCCTCGACCCCGCGCAGCAGCGTGAACACGGTCATCCCCGCCATGGCGAGCACCACCCCGGCCCACACCCGCCGCGGCGCCCGGTTCCTGAACATCACCAGCGCCAGGACCGGGGTGATCACCACGCTGCACCCGACGGCGAACCCCGACACCGCCGAGGGCAGGCTGTGCAGCGCGAGCGCCTGGGCGGTCTGCCCGACGCCGAACAGCAGCCCCAGCACGAGCCCGTTGACCCACGTCCGGCGCGACAGCCCCCGCAGCGAGCGCGGCCGGATGACGAGCAGCGTCACCGCGGCGATGAGATACCGCTCGGCCAGCAGGTCCTCGACCGGTAACCGGAGGATGAGATCCTTCATCAGCGGGAACGCCGACCCCCAAGCGGCGCTGACGAACAACAGAAGCACGGCTCCCAGGAGGGGTCGGGAAGCGGGCACGACTGCCATGGAGCAGAGCATGCCACTACTAAATGCATTCGCCAGAGCACGCGGAGAAGCCGGTGAGGTTACTGTTCCACTTGGAGTTAAGACCCTCACTCCAGGCCCGAAACATCCATACCGGCGGCGGCGAAAACAGCTCTTTCCTGCGGTTACTGCCTGGTACGGCCGAGCTCTCCACATTCGCACTGTGTACGGACGCATACGCGGACCGTGCGAACGGGCCGATGCCTCGCCCCGGAGATGGTCACTCTCCGCGATCAATCTGAGGCGGTGTGGTCACGCCTGAGCGTAGAGGTCGCAGAAGCCCCGCGGGGGCGGAAAGGGAGAACAAGCCAGGGCCCCAGGAGGGGATGGGGCGGGGCCGCCGGATCCGGAAGCGTCGGACCCCGGCGTCGTCGTCGGAGCTAGAGCTCCATGGCCGGCGCGGGCGCCAGCCGTTTCTCGCCGTAGATGACGACGAGGTCGCCCACCTGGCGACGCGACAGCTCACGCCAGCCCTGGCGGGCGTACAGCGCGAGGGCCGCGCCCTGGTTGAGCGTGGTGTCACCGCGCAGGCTGCTGAAGCCGAGCTCCAGGGCGCGGTCTTCGAGGGCCGAGAGCATGACGCCGCCGTAGCCGCGCCGCTGGAAGTCGGGATGCACCCTGAGCCTGCACACCTCGGCGGTCTCCCGGTCGACGGGCTTCAGGCCGCCCATGGCGACCACCCGCGAGCCGGTCTCGCCCACGATGAAGTCACCGCCGCAGGCCAGGTAGATCTCCTGGATGCGGGGGAAGTCGTCGTCGTAGTAGACGCCGTCGCCGGGTTGGAGACCCACCTCGGCGAGGCAGATCCGGTGCAGCGCGAGGATGGTGTCGAGATCGGACCAGCGGTACCGCCGGATCTTCAACGTCATCCACCGCTCCCTTCCTTCTGGGCCAATTTCCGACGCCGCAGCTGGGCGCTGAATTCAGCCAGCATCTGATGTTTGTCGTCCTTTTTCATGATCTGCTGCTCCAGCGCGAGCGCCGGACGGATGATGAGGTCCGTAAGGTATTCATCCCCCAGATTGCGCAAGGCGTTCGTACCAATTTGTAGGGCTTCGTCGATGTCACCCTCCAGGAGGCGGCACTGGGCCTGGTCGAGCCTGATCAGGGTCTGGTCGAGGACGTGGTCCTCGTACTTGCCGAGTGCCTGGTCGAGCACCACCTCGGCCTCGATGGTCTGGCCGAGCTTGGTGAGCACGTCGCCCTGGTAGAAGTAGAGCTGCTTCTCGGTGTAGCCGAAGGCCATGTCCTCCTGCTCCTCGCTCTTCATGTGCGAGAAGGCGCTCCTGGCCCGGGCCAGCGCGCGCTTGGCCTGGTCGACGACCTCCTTCTTGCTGTCGGTGCCGGAGAGCATGGCCAGGGCCCGCGCCTCCACGACCGGCGCCATGGCCTGGGCCACGCACGGCGTGGCGCCCGCCAGGTCGCGGCTCTTCTTGGCCAGGTTGAGCGCCTCGCGGGCGTCGCCGTAGTAGAGGGGGACGAGCGACTCCCTGGCCGTGATCCAGGCCCGCAGGGCGCGGTCGCCGGTCTCGTCGGCGGCGATGCGGCCGGTGCGGAAGAACGACCGGGCCAGCCGGTGGTCGCCCAGGTTGATCATCACCATGCCGCTCAGGCCGGCCAGCTGCGCGGCCATGCGGCACAACCGGTCCTGGAGGTCGATCGGCTGACGCCTGGACAACGCCGTGCGGACCGCGCTCAGCTCCAGCAGCACGTCGCACAACAACCGCAGCGGGGGCGTCGTGGTGTACTGGCGGCCGAAGGCCAGCGTCGCCTCCTCCCACTGGTCGAGCATGCCGCCCGACACGGTGGCCGAGACCAGCGTCTCGTCCATGCGCCGCCGGATGCCTTCGCACGCCCCCAGCACCGGCCCGTCGAACTGCTGCTTGAACGACACGTCGGTGTCCAGCAGATTTAACAACGTGCGCCGCAGGATGTTCTCGTCCTCCTGGGCGTCGGCCTCGACGGTCATCGGATGGATCACCAGGTCGCGCGGCAGCGACGCCGACCCCGCCACGCGATTGGCGGGCTCGCCGAGCACGCCGGGCATCCGGTGGCCGTGGCCGCAGATGCAGGGCCCGTCGAAGCCGAGCTCGATGGGCTCGACCCGGTAGACCGAGCACAGGTAGTGGAGGTACTCGGGGCCCGGCCGCTTGAGCCCGCTCTCGTACGCCGACAGCAACGTCTCGCCGATGCCCGGCGGCGCCTTGGCGTCGCGCTCGAACAACGCCCGCACCTGCTCGATCACGTCCGCGAGCGCGATGCCGTAGGACAGGCGGTGCGCTTTGATGCGGGTCGTGCTGAACTGCGGCGAGCACGCCTCGTGGATCTCTTCAGCTATCTGGGCGGAGGTGCGCCCGGTGGCAAGGCCCTTGGCCCTGATCCGCCGGGCGATCTCCGTTTCCCTGTGCTGCCTGCCGGACATCCCGGCCCCTCTCCCGATGTCTCGACCCGTCAAGACTGGTGACTCAGCGTAGCCCTCAGGTAGCTCTTCGCCTAGAGACGACTATGAAGCAGTGAGGACCGTTTGGAAACGTGCTCATCAAGCCTACGGTTAAGGATCGTCCTCCGAGGGACTGTTTCTTACAACCCATGAGGGAATAGCCACTCCCTGTGATCAGCAGGATGGCGTTGCGTGTGCTGTTGACTTGAGCCATGTTTGGCCCACCAGCAACGATTCCCAGGGAGGACGAGAAGGTGACGGACGACAAGATCGGACATCTGCAGCGCCTCGTATCCGAGCTCGGCGCTCGCGGTCTGCTCGCACGAGTGGTCCAGACCCAGAGCGGCCGGCAGTTCGTCCGCGTCATCAACCCGAAGGCGACGAGCCTGTCCGAGAACGTCACCTGCCGGCCGGCGAACGCCTCGGACCTTCCCGACTGGTGGTACTGCTGGTCCTGGGGCGAACCCATGCACACGGCCGACGACCCGGCCGGTGCCGCGACCAAGGTCGCACGCGTGCTCGCCGCGGTGGGAGAGTGACCACGCGGTGATCCGGGTGGAGCGCAGCCACCACGGGTCACCGCCCCCACGGCGGCCCCGCGGGGCCGGCGGGACGATCGGTGCGGAGGGCGTCCGGGTTGCCGGACCCCTGATCGTCCCGCCGGTTCCGGCCCCTTCGCGCGGGCGTGTGCCCGTGCGCGCAGATCAGCCCGGCGGGTGCGCCCGCCGGGTGTCGGGGGGATCACCTCCCCCCTCGGAACCGGAACGGGCCATGCTTCCGGGTGTGTGGCCCGTCCGAGCCGTCCGTCATCGGAGCGTCCGGTCTCTCCCTCCGCGGCCCAGAGACCGGGCGACCCCGTCTTCCCCGGCGTGATGTGACGGCGGCCGGTTCGGTCAGCGGTATTTTTAGATCCAATTGGACTGATTTGCCGCTGACCGAACCGCTTCCTGAGGGGGAATCCACCCAGTGTTCCTGTTGGTGACACCAGGGCCATCGCCTACGCCCACGCCGGCGGAGTCGTCGCTCGTGCAGGACTTGGACAAAGTGAGCTCGCAGATGGCCCAGGCCTGTCAAGGTGACACGGTGATCTGTGGTCCTCTGGTCGACTGGCTGGGCAACGTGTCATGGGCGCCGTTGCTGGCCAGCTTGATCACCATCGTCCTGATCCTGGTGTTCGGGTTCGTCGTGCGGAACATCTCGCACCGGCTGATCACCAAGGTGGTGAACCGGGCGGCCACCGGCGGCTCGCTCACCAACAGGTTCCGCCGCAACGCGGCCACCGACGGCATCGACGCGCTGCTGCACGAACGCCGCAAGCAGCGGGCCGAGACCATGGGGTCGGTGCTCAAGCACATCGCCTCCATCGTCGTCCTCGGCACCGCCATCCTGACCGTGCTCGACCGGCTGACGATCCCCATCGCCCCCCTGCTGACCAGCGTCGGCATCCTGGGCGTCGCGATCGGCTTCGGCGCGCAGGAGCTGGTGAAGGACTTCATCGCCGGCATGTTCATGCTGCTGGAGGACCAGTACGGCGTGGGCGACGTGATCGACGCGGGCGCCGCCGTCGGCACCGTCGAGGCGGTCACCCTGCGGGTCACCCGGCTGCGCGACGCCGACGGCCGCGTCTGGTACGTGCGCAACGGCACGATCACCCGCGTCGGCAACGAGTCGCAGGGCTGGTCGCGGGCCTACTTCGACGTCCCGGTGCCCTACGACGCCGACATCACCGCCGTGCGCGCGGCGCTGGAGATCGTGGCCGAGGAGATCTGGGCCGACCCCGAGTTCCGCGAGAGCGTGATCGTGGAGGAGCCCCAGGTGTACGGCGTGGAGCAGCTCTCCGACAGCGCGCTGGTGTTCCGCATCACCGCCAAGACGCTGCCCTCCCGCCAGGCCGAGGTCGCCCGGGAGATCCGGCTCAGGGTGAAGGCCGCCCTGGACTCCGCCGGAATCCCCATGGTCGCTATTGCATAAGGTGAGAACGTGACAGAGACCTCCTTCTACGACGCCGTAGGCGGCGAGGAGACCTTCCGCCGCCTCGTCCACCGTTTCTACGAAGGTGTCGCGGAAGACCCCCTGCTGCGGCCGCTCTACCCCGAGCCCGACCTGACGGGCGCCGAGGACCGGCTGCGCGGATTCCTGATCCAGTACTGGGGCGGCCCCAACACCTACAGCCAGGAGCGGGGCCATCCCCGGCTGCGCATGCGGCACGTGCCGTTCGTGATCGGGGAGGCCGAGCGCGACGCCTGGCTGCGGCACATGCGTGACGCGGTCGACTCGCTCGGCCTGCCCGACGATCAGGCGACCAGACTCTGGGACTATCTGGTCTACGCGGCCCACAGCTTGGTGAACTCGCCGACATAACGGGCATGACGCCCACATGGATATCCCCTGGTGGCGTGATGCCGTCGTCTACGAGATCTACGTTCGCAGCTTCGCCGACGCCTCCGGAGACGGCGTCGGCGACCTGGCCGGGGTGCGGGAGCGGATTCCGTACCTGAGGAGGCTGGGGGTCGACGCCATCTGGCTGACGCCGTTCTACCCCTCTCCGATGGCCGACGGCGGTTACGACGTGGCGGACTACCGCGGCGTCGACCCGCTGTTCGGCACGCTGGCCGACTTCGACGCGCTGGTGGCCGAGGCCCACGGGCACGGGCTGAAGGTGCTGGTGGACATCGTCCCCAACCACAGCTCCTCCGCGCACCCCTGGTTCCAGGCCGCGCTGCGGGGCGAGAAACGCGACCGGTACATCTTCCGCGACACGACCAACAACTGGCAGTCCACCTTCAGCGGCCCGGCCTGGACCCAGGTCCCCGACGGACAGTGGTACCTGCACCTGTTCGCCCCCGAACAGCCCGACTTCAACTGGCGCAACCCCGAGGTGCACGCGGAGTTCCTCGACGTCCTGCGCTTCTGGCTGGACAAGGGCGTGGACGGCTTCCGCATCGACGTGGCGATGGGCCTGTACAAGGCCGAGGGGCTGCCGGACGTCGGCGACCAGTCGTTCAAGGCGGTCTCGCCGGTCTGGGGGCAGCCGGAGGTGCACGGCGTCTACCGCGACTGGCGCAAGGTGCTGGACAGTTACCCCGGCGAGCGTATGGCCGTCGGCGAGGTCTGGACCGACAGCGCCGAGGACCTCGCCCTCTACGTCCGCCCCGACGAGCTGCACCAGAGCTTCAACTTCGCCTGGCTGCAGGCACCGTGGTCGCCGACCGCGTTCAAGAAGGTGATCGACGACACCCTGGCCTCGGTCCCGTACGCCACCTGGGTGTTGTCCAACCACGACGTCGTACGCCACCGCACCCGCTACGAGACCGCCGATCCTGGCACGGGCCTGGCGCGGGCCAGGGCTGCGCTGCTCACGATGCTGGCGCTGCCCGGCTCGGCCTACCTCTACCAGGGCGAGGAGCTGGGCCTGCCGGAGGTGACCGACCTGCCGGCCGAGGCCAGGCAGGACCCGGTGTTCTTCCAGTCGGAGGGCAAGCTGCCGGGCCGCGACGGCTGCCGGGTGCCGCTGCCGTGGTCGGCGGAGTCGCCCTCGTACGGGTTCTCGCCGCCCGGCGTGCGGCCCTGGCTGCCGCAGCCGGCCGCCTTCGCCGAGCTGACGGCCGAGAAGCAGGAGGGCGACGCGGACTCGACGCTGGAGTTCTACCGCCGGGCCCTGGCCTGCCGCCGCGAGCTGGCGGGTGTGATTCCGTACACCCTGGAGTGGCTGGACTCCCCCGAGGGAGCGCTTTTCTTCTCCCGGGGCCCGCTGATCTGCGCGATCAACTGCGGGATGGACCCCGTACGGCTGCCGGCGCACGACGCGGTGCTGCTGTCCAGCGGCCCGGTCCAGGGCGGGACGCTGCCGCCGGACACCGCCGTGTGGCTGCGCGGGCAGTCATGACCGAGGGCCGGCCCGCTGCTCGCCGCGGAAGGGGATGACGGGCAGCGACACCAGCGCGCAGGCCAGGCCGGCCGCGTACGCCGCCCAGTAGCCCGTCCCGGTGATCAGCGCCCCGGCCAGCGGCGTCACCCCCAGGGCGACGACGTTCTGGACGGTGTTGTGGGTGCCGAGCACCTTGCCCGCCCAGGCGGGGCCGGCCAGCTCGCCCGCCCTCAGGTAGGCCAGCCCGTTGCCGGACACGGTGAGCACCGAGGCCGTCGCGAGCGCCACCGGGCCGAGCAGGCTGTCCGTCGCCGTGCCCACGACCAGCAGGGCGAGCACGGCCAGGCAGGCGCAGGTGAGCAGCAGCAGGGGACGCATCCGCAGGCCGACCCGGTCGGACCAGCGGCCGACGGCCACCCGGACCACGGCTCCGGCGACGGCCGACAGGCCGAAGAGCTGGCCGGCGGCCACGGCGTCCCAGCCGTACAGGCCGACCAGGCAGGTGACGCCGTACGTGCTGACCACGATCTGCGGCACCGCGTGCAGCCCGCTGGTCGCGTGCACCCGCCACAGCGCCGGCTGCCGGTACGGCGACCGCTCGGGCCCCGCGCTGCCCCCGGCGATCGAGTGCGGCGGCTCGGCCAGGAACAGCGCGGCCAGGACGGCGGCCAGCAGGCTGACGGCGGAGCAGACCAGCAGCACGCCGGGCAGCCCGTGCGCCCGCGCGACCGGCGGCAGCACGAACGCCGCGACGGCCATGCCGAGGGTGTAGGACACCTGGCGCAGGCCCATGGCGACGCCGCGCTCGGGCGGCTGGAACCAGCGCAGGACGATGCGGCCGCCGCCGACCATGGCCGCCGACCCGGCCGCGCCCGCCAGCGCCAGCAGCGCGATCACGGCCCAGGCGGGCCCGGCGAAGGCGACGGCGGCGAGCAGCACGGCCGCCAGGCCGACGCCGATGCCGAGCACCAGGCGCTCGCCGTGCCGGTCGGCCAGCGCGCCCCAGGCGACGAGCGCCACCAGAACGCCGATTCCCGGGGCATTCCCAATGACTCCGGCCACTGCCAACGGAACACCGAAATGTCGCTCAATCTCCGGCATGACGAGAGGCAGGCCGAACAGTCCTAAGGTGACGCTCGCATGGGCGTTGACGCCCAGCGCGAGCATCAGCCAGCGTTTCCTGCCCGGACCGGAGGGCGGCTGCGGTTCCAGGGCGGTCAGCCCTGGGCCGAGTAACGCTTGAGCAGGACGAGCTCGTCCTCGCTGAGCCGGCGCGGCGCGGCCCGCTCGACGTCGTAGGCCACGATCACCGAGGTGGCGGTCGCGTAGACCTCGTCGTCGTCGCGGATCTCGTAGGCCAGGGTGAAGCGGACCGGCCTGAGCTGCGTGACCCAGGTCTCGACCCTGACCGGCTCGGGCCGCAGGCCGAGCGGGCGGCGGTAGTCGATCTCGTGGCGGGTGACCACGAGCCCTCCGAAGGGCGCCTCGCCCGCCCTGACCGGATCGATCGCGAACATGCCGAAGCGGGCGTCCTCCAGGTAGTCGAGGAAGCGCACGTTGTTCACATGCCCTTGGGAGTCGATGTCGGCGAATCTGACCATGCGGAGGAAGACGTGCCGGTGCGCCGGGGAGGGTTCTGCCACGTCCGCCACGGTACCCGTACCGTCCGGGCCGCTGGTCACCGGGCCTTGCGGCGGGCCAGGCAGGCCAGCACGGTCAGCACCGAGATCGCGGCCATGCAGGCGAGCGCCCAGCGGTAGCCGGTCACGAGCAGGCCGACCGCGTCGCCGGCGAGCTCCGAGAGCGTCCCGGCGAAGACGCGCCGGTGCAGCGCGGCGGGCAGCGGCGCGGTGATGATCGACAACACCAGGCCGGTGCCGACCACGTTGCCGGTGTTCTGCAGCATGAGGCGCATGGCGTTGACGATGCCGAGGCGCTCGGAGGGCAGGCCGTCCAGGATGGCGGTGGTGTTGGAGGGCAGGAAGACGCCCGAGCCGAGGCCGATGAGCACGAGCCCCGCGGCCACCGCCGGGTACGGCGTGCTCGCCGACATCGTGCCGAGCAGCGCCAGCAGCCCGCAGGTCGTGGTGGCGGCCCCGGCCACCGCCAGGGTGCGCGCGCTGGTCAGCCGCTGGAGGAAGCCCGACGTCACCGACGCGACCATGGCCGCCACCGCCAGCGGCAGCACCTTCAGCCCGGCCTGTACGGGATCGTCCCCTCGCACGGCCTGGAAGTAGAGCGCGACGAGGAAGACCATGCCCATCCGCGCGACGGCGTTGAGGAAGGAGGCGAGCGTGCCGAAGGCGAAGGCCCGGTCGTGGAACAGCCGCAGGTCCACCACGGGATGGGCGGCCCGCCGCTCCCTGGCCACGAACAGCGGCAGGCCCACGGCGAACGCGGCGAGCCCGGCGGCCACCACCGGATGCCCCCACCCCAGCCTGCCGAACTCCGACAACGCCAGCAGCAGCCCGCCGAGCGTGACCAGCACGAGCACGCTGCCCGGCAGGTCGAGCCCGCGCTCGCGCCCGGCCGGCTCGACCCGCCGCAGCGTGAGCGCGCCCCACACCAGGCAGACCACCCCGATGGGCACGTTGAACCAGAACACCCAGCGCCAGCCCAGGTTCGAGGCGAGCACGCCGCCGAGCGTCGGGCCGATCAGCCCGGCGATGGAGAAGGAGGCCACGTAGACGCCCATGCCCTCGCCCAGCCGCTCGCGCGGGAAGGCGTCGCTGACCAGGGCGGCGCTGTTGGTGAGCAACATCGCGGCGCCGGCGGCCTGCACGACCCGCATGGCCACGATCATCCACGCGCCGGGGGCCAGCCCGGCGAGCAGGGCGGCCCCGGTGTAGACGGCCAGCCCGATCAGGTACATCCTGCGCCTGCCGAACATGTCGGCCAACCGGCCGAGCACCACCATGAGGACGGTCGTGGTCAACTGGAAGCCCAGCAGGATCCAGCCCGCGGCCGTGGCGTCGGCCCCGGTGTGCCGGGCGATCTCGGGCAGCGCGACGTTGATCGCGCTGCCGCCCAGCCCGGTCAGCACGCTGGCCAGGCTCACGACCGACAGCGTGCGCCAGGCGTGGCCGACGGGAGCGGGGGTCGTCGTCACCAAGGGCCTGTCCTTTCTAGATTTTGATACTAGAATCCAGTTCAAATCGTCGGCCGGTCAAGGATCGAGGTGTCGGATGAGCGGGATCGTCAAAGGTCGCGTGGTGATCGTCACGGGTGCGGCCAGGGGCATCGGGCGCGGGCACGCCCTGGAGTTCGCCAGGCAGGGCGCGAAGGTGGTGGTCAACGACCTGGGCGCGGAGGTGGACGGCACCGGCTCGTCCGGGGCCGCCGCCGAGGTGGTGGCCGAGATCGAGGCCATGGGCGGCCAGGCGATCGTCAACGGCGAGGACGTCTCCGACTTCGACGGCGCGCAGCGCCTGATCGAGGCGGCCGTCGAGCAGTTCGGCGACCTGCACGTGCTGGTCAACAACGCCGGCATCCTGCGCGACCGCATGCTGGTCAACATGACCGCCGAAGAGTGGGACGCGGTGATCAGGGTGCACCTGCGCGGCACGTTCGCACCCCTGCGGCACGCCGCCGCCTACTGGCGGTCCAAGGCCAAGTCCGGCGAGCGGGTCGACGCCCGGATCATCAACACGACGTCGTCCTCCGGCATCTACGGAAACCCGGGCCAGGGCAACTACGGCGCGGCCAAGGCGGGCATCGCCGGGCTGACCGTGATCGCCGCCAGGGAGCTGGAACGCTACGGCGTGACGGTCAACGCCATCGCCCCCGCCGCGCTCACCCGCATGACGGAGAACCTGATCCCGGCCGGGGCGACCGGCGCCGACCCCGACGACATCGCGCCGCTGGTGGTCTGGCTGGCCAGCGCCGAGGCGCGCGGCGTCACCGGGCGGGTGTTCAACGTGCGCGGCGGCATGATCAGCGTGGCCGAGGGCTGGCACGCCGGCCCCGGGGTGGACAAGGGCGGCCGCTGGGACCCGGCCGAGCTGGGCGCGGTCATCCCCGCCCTGGTGGACAAGGCCGCGCCCAACGCCCTGACCAACGGCCGCATCCCCGGGCGGGAGGACTGACATGCCGCTCGACCACTCGCTGATCGGCGTCGAGGGCCCGGCCCACGAGCGCACCTGGACCGCCGAGGACACCATGCTGTACGCGCTCGGCGTCGGCTCGGGCCTGGACGAGCTGGAGTTCGCCACCGAGAAGGGGCAGCGGGTGCTGCCGACGTTCGCGGTGCTGGCGGCGCAGTCGCCGGGGCGGCGGCTGGGCGACTTCGACCCGGCCCTGCTGGTCCACGCCGAGCAGGGCTTCGAGCTGCACCGGGAGCTGCCGCCCGCGGGCGGCGTACGGACGACGTCGAAGGTGACCGGCATCTACGACAAGGGCTCGGGCGCGCTGGTGACCACCGAGGCCAGGGCCGTGGACCTGGAGACCGGCGAGCTGGTGATCGCCTCGCGCAGCTCGGTGTTCATCCGGGGCGAGGGCGGCTTCGGCGGCGACCGGGGGCCCCGCGACGAGTGGGCGGTCCCGGACCGGGCGCCCGACCACAAGGTGACCTACCCGACCCGGCCGGACCAGGCGCTGCTCTACCGGCTGTCCGGCGACCGCAACCCGCTGCACAGCGATCCGGAGTTCGCCGCCAGGGCCGGGTTCGCCCGGCCGATCCTGCACGGCTTGTGCACGTACGGCGTGACCGGGCGGGCGTTGCTGCACACGCTCGCCGGGTCCGACCCGTCACGGTTCAGGGCGATGTCGGGCCGGTTCAGCAGCCCGGTGTTCCCCGGCGAGCCGCTGACCGTCTCCATCTGGGCCGACGGCGACGACGTGCTGTTCCGCACCGCCAAGGACGACGGGACGGTGGTGATCGACCGGGGCCGGGCGACGATCAGTCGTCGCTGAGCCCCCTGAGGGGATCGAGGCGGTGGATGAGCTTCATCGCCGCCTCGATGATCTCCCTGGCCTCCTCCTCGGTGTCGGAGGTGGCCACCTCGCGGGCGGCCTCGCCGATGATGCTGGTCAGCACCGCAACCGTGAACCGGTCGAGGGGGTCCCCGCCGGCGCCGAGCAGGACGGCGTTCTGGCGCACCCACTCGCGCCCGCGGGTGCGGCGGATCAGCTCGAAGCCGGGCGGGCCGTCGCCGTCGATGAAGAGCCGGACCAGGTCGCGCCGGTCCCAGGCGCCGTCGAGGTAGGCGCGGGCCCCGGCGATCAGCAGCTCGACGGGGTCGCTGACGCCCTCCTTCTTGGCCTTGGCGACGCTGGCGGCCGACGCCTGCTCGTGGGCCGCCTGGTGGTCCTCGTAGAGGGCGAGGAACAGCTCGGTCTTGCCGCCGAAGTGGTGGTAGAGGCTGCCGACGCTGGAGCCGGCGCGGGCCACGACCTCCGAGACGTTGGAGTCGGCGAAGCCGTGCTCGCTGAAGACCTCACGGGCCGCCTGCAACATGCTCTTGCGCGTCTGAGCCGTACGGCTCCACTCCCACGAGGACTTGCGTGCCATGCCAGGCATTCTATCGCGCCGAATTCTAGAATCTGATTCTTGACCAGTGCCGCGCGGGGGTTAGAATCGCGTACTAGAGACTGATTCTAGAAATTCAGGAGGCGGCCGTGGACTTCTCGCTCAGCCCGGAGGAACGGCAGATCCGCGACACCGTGCGTGCCTTCATCGAGAAAGAGGTCATGCCGCTGGAGCCGGAGGTCCTGCGCAACGAGCGCGAAGGGCGTCCGGGGCTCGATCCCGAGGTCGTGCGCGACCTGCGCGCCAAGGCCAGGAAGTCGGGCTTCTGGGGCATCAACACCCCCGAGGAGTACGGCGGCGCGGCGCTCGGCCCGATCATGTCCGCCATCATCGCCATGGAGATGGGCCGCACGTTCGTGCCCTTCTCCTTCGGCGGCAGCGCCGACAACATCCTCTACGCCGGCACCGACGAGCAGAAGCAGCGCTACCTCGTCCCGACCATCGAGGGCGAACGGCGGTCCTGCTTCGCGATCACCGAGCCGGGCGCCGGCTCCGACGCCCGCAACATCCGCACCCGCGCCACCCGCGACGGCGCCGAGTGGGTGATCAACGGCGAGAAGACCTTCATCACCGGCGGCAGCGAGGCCGACTTCGTCATGGTGTTCGCGGTGGCCGAGGGCCACGGCGTGACCTGCTTCCTGGTCGACCGGGACATGGGCTGGAAGTCCGAGCCCATCCCGACCATGGGCGAGTGGGGGCCGGCGGCGCTGGTGTTCCAGGACGTACGGGTGCCCGAGGAGAACATCCTGGGCGAGCTCGGCAAGGGCTTCGAGCTTGCCATGCAGTGGATCGGGCAAGGACGGTACATGATCCCGGCCCGTGCCATCGGCTCCGCCGAGCGCATGCTCCAGATGGCCATCGACTACGCCAAGATCCGCAAGTCGATGGGCCAGGCCATCTCGGAGTACCAGGCCATCCAGTGGATGATCGCCGACTCCCAGGTGGAGATCGAGGCGGCCAAGTGGCTCACCCTCCACGCGGCCTGGCAGGTGCAGCAGGGCATGGACGCCCGGCACGCCTCCTCCATCGCCAAGCTCAACGGCGCCGTGATGGCCAACCAGGTCGTGGACCGGGTGCTGCAGATCCACGGCGGCATGGGATACACCAAGGAGCTGCCGGTCGAGCGGTGGTACCGGGAGCTGCGCCTGCTGCGCATCTTCGAGGGCACCGACGAGATCCAGCGCCGCACGATCGCCCGCAACCTCATCAAGGGCCACGCCAGGCTCGGCCTGATCGGAGAGTAGTCCATGTCGGTCGAGGCACTGTTCAACCCGCGCTCGATCGCCCTGGTGGGGGCCACGGACAAGTCGGGCTGGTCGGTCAGCACGCTGCTGAACCTGCGCACCCACGGCTTCTCCGGGCCCGTCCACCTGGTCAACCCCAGGGGCGGGGTGGTGCACGGGTCGCCGGCCTTCCGCAGCCTGAGCGAGATCCCCTCCCCCGTCGACCTGGCCTACGTCATGGTGCCGACGGCCGCCGTGCTCGGCGTGCTGAAGGAGGGCGCCAAGCTGGGCATCGGCTGTTACGTGATCCTCACGGCGGGGTTCGGGGAGGCCGGCGCGGAGGGCGCGCGGCTGGAGGCGGAGATCGCCGGGTTCGCCCGCGAGAACGGCCTGACGATCCTCGGGCCGAACGGCAACGGCTACATCAACGCCGCCGCCGACGTGACCCCGTACGGGCTGCCCATCCCCGAGCCGCTGCTGCGCGGGTCGGTCGGCGTGGTGCTGCAGAGCGGCGCGCTGGCCAGCTCGGTGCTCGGCTTCGCCCAGGCCCGCAACGTCGGCGTCAGCCTGCTGACCTCGATGGGCAACGAGTCGGTCGTCACGGTCACCGACGTCGTCGACTACCTCGTGGACGACCCGGCGACCCGGGTCATCGCCCTGTTCCTGGAGACGATCAGGAACCCGGCCGAGTTCTCCCGGGTCGCCCGCCGGGCGCTGGTGGCGGGCAAGCCGATCGTCGCGCTCAAGATCGGCCGCAGCCGGCTCGCCTCGCACACCGCGCAGGCCCACACGGGTGCGCTCGTGGGCGACGACGACGTCATCGACGCCGCGATGCGCCAGCTCGGCGTGATCAGGGTGCGCTCGCTGGAGGACCTCATCATCACCTCCGGGCTGCTGGCCGCCACCGGCCCGCTGCCCGGCCGCCGGGTGGGCGTCGTCACCCCGTCGGGCGGCGCGTCCGAGATCATCGCGGACCGGGCCGAGGACGAGGGCCTGGAGCTGCCGCCCTTCTCCGCGGCCACGGTCGAGACGCTGGCCGGGATCGTGCCGTCGTTCGGCACCGTGCAGAACCCGCTCGACGTCACCGGCTACGTCCTCGTCGACCGCACCCTGCTCGGCCGCGCCCTGGAGACGGTGACCGCCGATCCCGGCATCGACCTGGTCATGCTGCTGTCCGAACCGCCCAGGATCGCCCCCGCGGACCCCGCGCCCGTCCTGGCCATGTACGAGGCCAGCGCGCGGCGCATCGCCGAGTCGCCGGTACCGGTCGTGGTGGTGAGCAACGTGCTGACCGACGTCACGGAGTTCGGGCGGCAGGTGCAGCGGGAGACCGGGTTCCCGTACGTCATGGGCGGGATCGAGCACGGCCTGACCGCGCTCGGCGCGGCGGTGCGCTGGTCGGAGGCCCACCGCAGGGCCCTGACCGGCGACGGCCCGGCCGGGCGGGCGGCGGTCGGCGGCGCACTCGGCGGCGCACTCGGCGGTGCATCCGGGGGCGCGCCCGAGGGTGCGCACGGCGTGTGGGCCGAGCACCGGGCCGCCGCCCTGCTCGCCGCCGCGGGGCTGCCCGTGGTGCCGTCCGAGACCGCGGCGGACGAGGCGGCGGCGGTGGCCGCGGCCGAACGGTTCGGCTACCCGGTGGTGCTCAAGGCCGCCGCCGAAGGGCTCGGGCACAAGAGCGACATCGGCGGGGTGCGGCTCGGGCTGTCCGGTCCGGAGGAGGTGCGGCAGGCGTACCGGGAGGTGGTGGCCGCGGCGCGGGCGCACGCCCCCGACGCGGGCGTGCTGGTGCAGCCGCAGCGCGGCGGCGGGATCGAGCTGCTGGCGGGCGTGGTGCGCGACCCGGCCTGGGGGCTCACCCTGGCGGTCGGGCTCGGCGGCGTCTGGGTGGAGGTGCTGCGGGACGCGGCCCTGCGCGTGCTGCCGGTGGACGCCGGCGAGGTCCGCCGGGCCCTGTCCGAGCTGCGCGGCGCGGCCCTGCTGGACGGAGCCAGGGGCACTGAGCCCGCCGACCTGGACGCGGTGGCCGACGTGGTGGCCGGGATCGCCGCGTTCGCCGAGAGCCTGGGCGACGGCCTGGAGTCCCTGGAGATCAACCCGCTCCTGGTCACCGGCTCCCGCGTCGAGGCCCTGGACGCGCTCATCACCTGGCGTCCGCCGCCCTCCTGACCTGCCCCCTTGCTCAATGCTCAAGGCTCTTCAGCAGGATCATCACGGCTCCCAGGGCGCCCGAGCCGGCTCCGCAGAGCAGCCGGATCCAGAGCCGGTCGGTCTTGGGCGCCGCCGCGAAGAAGCCGAGCACGGTGAGCAGGACGACGGACACGCCGATCTCCAGGTACACCGACGCGTCCACGGACATCACGCCGGTCATCGCCAGGCACAGGATGACCGTGAGCGGGACCAGCCCCCACAACATGCCCGTGGACCGCGTCACCGCGCCGCGCACCGCCGCGCGCACGTCCGGCGACCGGTCGCCGACGATCTCGGCGAACGCGTGCGCGATCCAGAACACGATGACCGTGCCGATCGCGGTCGCCAGCAGCTCGGCCGGGTCGGCGATCCAGTGCGAGAGCCCGGAGACGGCGCCGGCCGTCAGGATGGTCCCGTAGACCGACTCGCCGTTGACGAACCGCCCCACCCCGCGCGCGGCTCCCGTGCTCACCCGACGAATCTAGTACGGCCCCCGCGCGCTGCCGGGCACCCGACGCGCCCGCCCGAACGGTTTTCGCGCCCGCCTGGACGGTTTCGCGCCGCCTGAACGGTGTTTCGCGCCTTCGTCCGGCAGTTTTTCACGCCCCGCCCGCCCTGGGCCTCGGCGGCTCGGGCGCGTGTCGGTGGCGGCCGCCCGTGCCCGCAGCAGCGCGGGCGGCCGTCACCGGTCCGGGGGGCCGGGTGGTGGCTACTCGACCTCGATGGGCAGCTCGTAGACCTCCGTCGTGGGGTGGCCGGCCTTCTCGTGCACCCGCATCACCGCCTCCTTCGACGGCCCCGACGACAGGCAGAACACCTTGCCCGAGTCCGGATCGAGCCAGGCCCGCTCGAAGTGCACGCCCTCGGCCCCCTCGACCGCCAGATCCCGCTCGTGGGCCTCGCGCAACTGCTCCTCGGTGACACCGACGAAACCACTGTGCACGTCCATGAACTTCGGCATCGCCGTCTCCTCTTCTCAGGATCTTCCGCTTCCGATGGAGAGGCGTTCCATTCCGTTCCATCCCGTTCCATCGGCCCGTCCGGGCCCGCCTGCCCGCAGGGCCGGGTGCGGAACCTAGGGCAACCGGGAGGCCAGGACGAGGGTGGCGGCGGAGGCGAACATGCCGCCGTTGCCCAGCACCACGCTCACCTCCACGTCCGGCACCTGCGCCGCGGCCTCGCCCCGCAGCTGCCGCACCGACTCCTGGATGGCGAACATGCCGTACATGCCGGTGTGCGTGTAGGACAGGCCGCCGCCGTTGGTGTTCATCGGCAGCCGGCCGCCGGGCGAGGTGTGGCCCTCGGCGATGAACGCCCCCGCCTCGCCCCGGCCGACGAAGCCCAGGTCCTCCAGGCCGTAGACGGGCACGTGGGCGAAGGCGTCGTACACCATCAGGTGGTCGACGTCGTCGTGGGAGATCTTGGCCTCGGCGAAGGCGGCCTGCCCGGACAGGCGGAAGCCCTTGGAGGTGGTGAAGTCCTCCATCTGCGAGACCATCGGCGCGTCCATGGCCTCGCCGGAGCCGAGCAGGTACACCGGCGGGCGGCGCGACAGCTCCTCGGAGGTGACGACCAGCGCGCCGCCGCCGTCCGTCACCAGGCAGCATTCCAGCAGGTGGAAGGGGTAGGCGACGAGCTTGGACGCGAGCACGTCCTCGACCGTGATCAGGTCGCGGTACATGGCCCGCGGGTTCCGGGAGGCCCAGCGGCGCTGCGCGACCGCCACCTCGGCCAGTTGCTCGTGGGTGAGGCCGGTCTCCTTCATGTGGCGCAGCGCCGTGACGGTGAACGACGTCGGCGGCCCGACCACCCCGTACGGCAGCTCGAACTGCCCGAGCAGCGAGTCCGCGCCCAGTCCCCACCGGCCGGCGCCGACGCGCGACCGTCCCGACTCGCCGTGCGTGATCAGCACGGTACGGCACAGCCCGGCCCGGATGGCGGCGGCGGCGTGCCGGACGTGGAACAGGAACGACGACCCGCCCACGCCCGTGCCGTCGAGCCAGGAGGGCGTGATGCCCAGGGCGTGGGCGACCTGGATGGGGCCGGGCGTGCCGACCGTGGCGATGCCGTCGATGTCGTGTTTCGTCATGCCCGCGTCGGCGAGGGCGTTGCGCGCGGCCTCCAGGTGGAGCTGGAAGGTGGAGCGGTCCGGCAGGCGGCCGATCTCGTCGGTCTCGGCCGCCCCGGCGATCACGATGTTCATCGGGCGCCCTCCGCGGGCTCGAAGAGCGGCACGTGCACGTCGCCGCGCCGCTCGAACACCACCCGCAGCTCCATGTCCAGCGGCAGGTTCTCGGGGGTGTTGGGCACGCCGACGATGTTGCTCATCATCCGCACGCCCTCCTCCAGCTCCACGACGGCGATGGCGTAGGGCCCATCGCCCTCGAAACCGGGCGCGGGGCGGTGGTTGATCACGTACGAGTACAGGGTGGCGCGGCCCGTCGCGCGCACCCACTCCACGTCGCCGCCGCCGCAGTGGGGGCAGCTCGGCCGGGGGTAGAAGTAGTGCCGCGCGCACGTCTGGCAGCGCTGGATCCTGAGCTCTCCCGCGGCCGTGCCGTCCCAGAACGGCTGGGTCTCGGGCGTTGGCTTCGGTGCCGGTTTCATGGGCCTCCCCATTCTAGTTCTAGAATTGCACTCTAGAGCTAGGTTCGGTTCCGGGGAAGCCTCCGCCGACTCAGGGGCTGGGAATGCCGTCGCCGTTGCGGCCGCGTCCCGCCAGCACCTCCGCCAGCGTCGGGCGGGCCTCGTCCGGGTCACGCAACCCCGGGCAGGCGAGCTGGATCAGCACGCCGTGCGCCTCTTTGGGGTGCAGGAACACCTCCTGCCAGCGCACATCGGCCCGGTTGAGGCCGTGCAGCCGGTAGCCGCGCGCGGTGAGCCGGGCGACGGCCGCGTCCATGTCCCCGACATGGAAGTTGAGATGATGGACGCCGCCCCGCCCCCGCGTCAGCTCGAAGAAGCTGTCGAAGAACGTGGACCCGGTCAGCGGCTCCATGAGCTCGACCTTGCTCCCGTTGGAGTAGGTGAGCTGCAGCGTGCGGTACCCGCTGACCCGGTTGTCCCCGCCGCCGCCCAGATGGCGGCCGCCGAGCAGGTCGCGGTAGATCGGCAGCAGGTCCCTGATCCGGGGAGCGGCCACGGCCGTGTGGTCGAAGGTCACGTCGAGGCCGTCAAGTTCCAGGTCCACGCCCGGCTCCTCACTACGAACGAATCCTAGAATTTGATTCTAATCATCTGATACCGGGTACGCACTCTTGACGTCGGCCGATGTGAGGAGCAGCATCTCAGAAATGGATTCTAGAGCTAGCTTCTAGAACTCATGACGGGGGCCTAGGCTCGACAGAAAGGCGTGTCATGAGGCTGTCCTACGTCCGCGAGCTCGACGAGTACCCGACCGGCGCCCGCCGGATGAAGATCCTCACCATGGCCGTCCTGGCCATCCTCATCGGCTCCTACGAAGGGCAGATCGCGCCCGTCGTACCCCTGCTGCTCAAAGACCTGAACATGTCGCTGGCCACGTACGGCGCGGTGTCGGGGGCGGCGGCGGTGGCCGGGGCCGTGGCGTCCATCCTGGGCGGTCGGCTCACCGACCGGGTCGGCCGGGTCCGCCTGCTCATCCCGCTCATGGCCCTGACCGCCGTGTGCTGCTTCGCCATGACGCTCGTGCACAGCCCGCGCGACCTGCTGATCGCCCGCATCCTGCTGGCCTTCGTGGACGGCGTCGCCATGGCCTCCACCGCCCCGCTGATCCGCGACTTCTCGCCACGACTCGGACGGGCGCAGGCGTTCGGCTTCTGGACGTGGGGCCCGGTGGGCGCGAACTTCCTGGCCGCCGCCGTCGCCGGCTGGACACTGCCGATCTTCGACGAGTCGTGGCGGTCGCAGTTCGTCATCATGGGCTGCTTCTCACTGGTGATCTCGGCCGTCATCGCGTTCAACATCGCCGACCTGTCCCCCGAACTGCGGGCCAGGATCCAGCACACCGAACGGGCCGCCGAGGAGGTCGTCGACCTGAGGCGCCCGCCCACCGTCCGGTCGTTGTTCGCCCGGCGCAACATCTGGGCCCACGTCGTCGGCATCTCGCTCTGGCTGGTCCTCTACATCACGCTGTCGCTGTTCGGCCAGACGATGCTGGTGGGCGCGCTCGGCATCAGCAGCGCGCAGGCGTCCACGATCATGGCCGCGTTCTGGAGCCTCAACCTGGTCACGCTGATCGTCACCGGCCGCCTGTCGGACCGCCTGCAACTGCGCAAGCCGTTCTCGCTCGCCGGGACCATCGCCGCGGTGCTGGTCACCGCCTACCTCGCCGTCGCGCTCGGCCAGGAAGGCGTCTCCACCGGCACGCTGATGGTGGTCGGCGCCCTGCTCGGCGGCTCACTCGGCGTCGCCTACGCCCCCTGGATGGCCAATTACTCCGAGGACGCCGAGGACGCCGACCCGCGCCTGCAGGGCACGGCCTGGGGGTTGTTCGGCTTCCTGAGCAAGGCGATCGCGGTGGTCGGGCTGCTGGTCATCCCGCACGTGGTGGTGGCCACGAGCTGGCAGACCTGGCTGTTCGTGGCGCTGGGCTGCCTCGTGCTGTTCATCCCCGCCATCCTGCTCTTCAACGGCCCCTGGCGCCGCACCACCCCGGCTCCCCTGCAAGTGCCCCTGACCGAAGCCGAACACTGACCGTCCCGGCCGAGGGCGAACACTGCGCGGTCCGGCGGCCGAGGCCGAACACTGACCCGTCCCAACGGTGGCCGAACGTTGATCGGGCCTGCCGGGACACGCGAAAAGCGGCGCGCCCCGAAGGGGGCCCGCCGCTCGTCGCAGGAATGAGACCTATGTCCCGGTGCCGGGACGAGACGTGTCCGTCAGTCCCGGTGCCGGGATGAGACGTGTCCGTCAGTCCCGGTGCAGCTTCCGGTACGTCACCCGGTGGGGACGGGCCGCGTCGGCGCCGAGACGCTCGATCTTGTTCTTCTCGTAGTCGGCGAAGTTGCCCTCGAACCAGAACCAGTTCGAGCCTTCCTCCCACGCGAGGATGTGAGTGGCGATGCGGTCGAGAAACCACCGGTCGTGCGAGGTGATCACGGCGCAGCCCGGGAAGTCGAGCAGCGCGTTCTCCAGCGACGACAGCGTCTCGGTGTCGAGGTCGTTGGTCGGCTCGTCGAGCAGCAGCACGTTGCCGCCCTGCTTGAGGGTGAGCGCCAGGTTGAGCCGGTTACGCTCGCCGCCCGACAGCACCCCCGCCTTCTTCTGCTGGTCGGGCCCCTTGAACCCGAACGCCGCGATGTAGGCCCGCGACGGCATCTCGACGTTGCCGACCTTGATGTGGTCGAGCCCGTCGGAGACGACCTCCCAGACGTTCTTGCTCGGGTCGATGCCGCCCCGGCTCTGGTCGGCGTAGGAGATCTTCACGGTGTCGCCGATCGTGATCGACCCCGTGTCCGGCTTCTCCCCACCCGTGATCATGCGGAACAGCGTGGTCTTGCCGACGCCGTTGGGGCCGATGACGCCGACGATGCCGTTACGCGGCAGGTCGAACGTCAGGCTCTCCATCAGCAGGCGGTCGCCGAAGCCCTTGGTGAGCTGGTCCGCCTTGATCACCGTGGTGCCCAGACGCGGGCCCGGCGGGATCTGGATCTCCTCGAAGTCCAGCTTGCGGAACTTGTCGGCCTCGGCGGCCATCTCCTCGTACCGCTGGAGACGGGCCTTGCTCTTGGTCTGGCGGGCCTTGGGGTTGGAGCGCACCCACTCCAGCTCGTCCTCCAGGCGCTTCTTGCGCTTGGCGTCCTTCTGGCCCTCGACCTTCAGGCGCTGGGCCTTCATGTCGAGGTAGGTGGAGTAGTTGCCCTCGTAGGGGTAGCAGCGGCCGCGGTCGAGCTCCAGGATCCAGGTGGCCACGTTGTCCAGGAAGTACCGGTCGTGGGTGACGGCCAGCACCGTGCCGGCGTACTTCTCCAGGTGCGACTCCAGCCACTGCACGCTCTCGGCGTCGAGGTGGTTGGTGGGCTCGTCGAGCAGCAGCAGGTCGGGGGCCTCAAGCAGCAGCTTGCACAGCGCCACGCGGCGGCGCTCACCACCGGACAGCTTGCTCACCTCGGCGTCGGGCGGCGGGCAGCGCAGGGCGTCCATCGCCTGCTCCAGCTGGCTGTCGAGGTCCCACGCGTTGCGGTGCTCCAGCTGGTCCTGGAGCTTGCCCATCTCCTCCAGCAGCTCGTCGCTGTAGTCGGTGGCCATCTGCTCGGCGATCTGGTTGTAACGCTCGAGCATCGCCATAGTCTCGGCGACACCCTCCTGCACGTTGCCCAGAACGGTCTTTTCCTCGTTGAGCGGCGGCTCCTGCTGGAGCATGCCGACCGTGAAGCCCGGCATCAGCTTGGCGTCGCCATTGGACGGCTGCTCCAGGCCGGCCATCATCCGGAGCAGCGTCGACTTCCCGGTGCCGTTCGGCCCCAGGACACCGATCTTGGCTCCGGGCAGGAACGACAGCGTGACGTCGTCAAGGACAACCTTGTCGCCGTGCGCCTTGCGCACGCGCTGCAGCGTGTAGATGTACTCCGGCATGCTCCCTAGCTTAGAGGCTGCACACGCAGGCTTCCGCCGCCCAGCCCCTTTCACCTCCGCCCTTCCCCGCTCCCCCCTGCACCCCCACCCCTCCAACCCCACCTCCCCCGAACGCCTTGACGTCCGTGGGTCGCCCCCTGGCCACTCTCGCGCAGAGGAACGCCATGACGTCCCATGCCCGGCCCCCGCTTCGGGGGCGGGCGCTGCTCGCACCCCCGACCTCAGCTGACCGCGACCTTTCTCACCCCTCCTTGGCCCCCTTGGTCACGGCCTCCCGCGCGACAGCCGCCTTCACCACGGGCCTTGCGCGCCACGGTTTCCTAAGCCGCGGCCTCCTAGGTCGCGGCCCCTGCGGTGGTCCCCGTGGTGGTCCCCCGCGTTGCGAGGAGGGCGGTGGCTGCGGCTCGTGCCTGTTGTGCCGGGTGGGTCGAGTGCTCACGTACTGCCGTGACGATGGCCCCGTCCACCAGCAGGACGAACAGGTGCGCCAGCTCGGCGGCATCGTCGCGACCGTCGCGCTCGAGCAGCCCCGAGACGTACGCCCGCACGCGCTCCTTGTGCTCGGCCGCCACCCGATGAGCCGCACTGTCCGGGTCCGCCGTCTCGATCATGGTGTTGATGAAGGCGCACCCACGGAAATCCGCCCGCGCGAACCGTTCGGCCAGGGCGTCGAAGACGTCCAGCGGATGCCCGCCCAGAGCCTCCACGCGTTCGGCCAGCCAGGCCCGCCACCGCTCGTCCCGCCGCCGCAGTACGGCCACGACCAGGTCGTCCTTGCTCGGGAAGTGCCGGTAGAAGGAGGCGCGGCCCACTCCCGAGACACTCAGGATCCGCTCGACGCCCACCGCCCTGATCCCCTCCGCGTAGAAGAGGTCCTCGGCGGCGTCGAGCAGGCGTTCACGTGCACGTGTGGGCATACCGCCAAGCTATCCCGAACTTCCGTAAAACGGAACCGTTCGGTATCGTCTTGCCCCGATGGAACCGATCAGTACCGTTTTGGAGACGTCATGCCCCGCCTTCCGCAACTGACAGAAGACAATGACGGTTTGCTCGACCAGACCCGCCGCCAGCTCGGCAGGGTCCCCAACCTGTACGCCGCCCTCGCCAACGGCCCAGCCGCCCTGGCCGGATACCTCGCGATGCGCGAGCACCTCGGCTCGGGCGTCCTCACCCCGAGGCTGAGGGAGCAGATCGCGCTGCTGGTCGCCCAGGAGAACCACTGCACGTACTGCGTGAGCGCCCACACCATGCGCGGACGCCGTATGGGCATGTCCGATGAGGAACTTCTCAAGACACGCCAGGGCTCGGACGACGAGCCGCACGCGGCCGCAGTCCTGGCGATCACTCAGGCGATCATGCACACGGGCGGCGCGGTGAGCGACGCGGACCTGGACGCCGCACGGGCCGCCGGCGTCTCGGACGCGGAACTCGCCGAGATCGTGGCCCACATCGCCCTGAACACCTTGTCCAACTACTTCAACCACCTCGCCCAGCCCGAGCTGGACTTCCCGGAGGTGCAGGCATGAACCCCACCTGGAGAAACGGCACCGTCGAACTCGTCGACGGCTACACGCTGACCGACTCCGAGGGCCGCCGGGTGTCGACCGTCGAAGGAGTGCGGTTCGCCATCGAGGGCGGGTATCTCAACGTCGAGGTCCCCGGCGTACCTCACGTCCAGATCGTCTCGGCTCCCGCTGTCCGCCTGGTCACCTGCGACAGCGTCACCACGCCCTGACGCCCGGGGCGCACCGGCCACGACCCGAGGGCAGGCCCCTGACCCGTTCCCCCTCAGGCGCCTGCCCGCACCCCCGCACATCACACCGCGTGCCTCACGGCAGGTCACACGGCTTGCTCCTCGGGCGACGGCGGTTGTGGCGGCTGGACGACGGGGATGCAGACTCGGTCCCGGCCCAGTTCCTTGGCCCGATAGAGAGCCAGATCGGCGGCGGCCAGCAGGTCGATCAGATCGTCGCCGTGCACGCACATCAACGCCACCCCGACCGAGATCGTGATCCGAATCAGAGCCTCGTCCACCGGGATGGCCATGTGCCCGATGTGCGTGCGAAGTCGCTCGGCGACCTGCCGCGCCTCGTCGACGTCCGCCCCCGGCAGCAGGACGACGAACTCCTCGCCGCCGAACCGCCCCACCACGTCGGAGTCCCGCAACTCCCTGCGCAGCATGGCCGCCACTCCGGCCAGCACCTCGTCGCCGACCAGGTGCCCGTGGGCGTCGTTCACCCGTTTGAAGTGGTCGATGTCGATGATCAGCAGCGCCAGCGTGTCACCGCTGCGGCGCGCCCGCAGGATCTCGGTGTCGGCCTCCCGCTGCCAGGCGGCCGCGTTGAGCAGCCCGGTCTTCGAGTCAGTACGGGCGGCGGCCTGCAACTGCGCATGCAACAGGCTGCGTTGCAGCAGGACGACCGGCGGCAACGCGAGCACCAGCAGAGCCAGATTGAGCCCGCACCCGATCGAGACCGTGACCCCGAGGCACAGCTCGACGACGTCCAGCAGGACGCTCTCCCGGTTCCACAACACCTCCTGCCACGACCCCTCAGGATCGGACGTGTGCGCCGCGACCGCGATGAGACCGATGTTGAGCAGGGAGAACAGCACGGCGGCCGCAACCGCGTAGGCGATCGGCGGCCCACTTCCCAGCGTCAGCACCCAGGGATCGGGGACGACCCAGTGGAAGGCGACCGACGCCGTGCAGCCGGCCAGGCCGATGGCCGCCGAGCTGAACACCCGGCGGTAGAGAACTGTGGCGCGCACGCGCACCTGGAGAAGGATCTGCAGCACGATCGGCGCGAAGAGGGCGTAGACCGGCGGCAGGAGCAGGGCGACCGGCAGCCACCAGGCCGACAACAGGTCACGCGAGACTCCGGCGGGCATGCCCAGACGCCTGCTGGCCTCGATGCAGACCGCGCCGCACGCCATGAGAGCGGCAAAGGTCAGCACATCCGGCCAGTGGAAATCGGTGGATCTCGTGAACAAGATGATCGCGACGGCATCGAGGGCGACAATGGCGCACAGATACGCCACAAGGGGGCGCCGTTGCCCGAGCAATGGCCAACGACCGGCCAGTCTTGACACACCGTCGCGAGACTTGATCGTGGCGTGACTGGTCGCCGCCATCTCGTCTCCTCCCTGACTAACGATGTGTAACACAATAATTGCGGAGTGTGCGTTATGCGATGGGAACCGCTACGTTGAAACGACCACGCCCGCTCACTCCGCGAGCGGGCAGTGCCGGAAAGGAGCAACCATGGTGCGGGGAGTGACCTGGACATGACCCATGCTCTAGGTATCTGACGCGGACAACCACCCCATCGGCCCCCCTTCGGGGTGACATCGGGGCCATCAGCCGATGCCCCTCCCCCTCCCCCTCCCCTCTGGCCGTCCCCTGCGCGGGGCGCCGACCATCGGCTGCTGCCCTCCGCCCCGATCGCCTTCCCCCTGACCCATGGCAGGTGAACCGTCGGTCGTACCACTCCTTCATCCGGTCCATCGGCGAACTCGATGACCAGCAGGTCTGGGCCTACGCGGCACCAAGGAGTGCGTCAGGGCAAGCGGCAGGGCCGGGATCCCGCCTCGCCGTTGCGCCAGGCCGGCACTGGCCGCCCGCGTATCTGAACTTCACCGGCAGGCGACTCCTGTGGGCGACGCCTGCCGACAGGCGGCTGATCGGCCGCCCCCCGCGTCCTCGATATGGGCACACCTGGCGGGTGTGGTTGTGGGGGCGTCGAGGCAAGCAGGCTGCTCGGATTGGCGGCGGGTGTCTTCATGGCGGTTGAGTAGGTCGCCATGAAGACACCCGCCTTCGTGGACAGCGGCCACGTATCCGTCACGACGGGAGCATCCACCGGCGTAGATGCTCAAGCCGTCAGGTGACGTGGGTGTCAGGCGGCGGCCTTCTCCGGGGTCTGTGTCTTCGTCCGGGGCTTGCTGGACGCGCCCAGGACGCGGACCGTGGCCGCCTTGGCCGACGAAGCGCGGCCCGGATGCTCCCGTGTGACCGTGTCAGGCGTGGTGTCGTCCGCCACGGCAGGGTCGGGCTGGGGCTCGGGACGGGCGGCGGGTTGCGGGGTGGCGGCGTCGGGGTCGGTGGCTGCTATGGCCAGCGCCGCGTGGTCGGCGTCCGGCCCGGCGTCACCGTCGTGAGGCTGGGCGGGAGCGCTTCGCAGGGCGTCGGCGGCCGCGGGGACCGACGGGTCAGCGCTCGGGTGGGGAGAAGAGGGGCGGACGGGCTTGGTGCCCATCGCCCAGTCCTGGGTCTCCTCGTCGAGGCGTTCGCGCATCTCCTTGGTCATCGAGCCCAGGCCGCCCCCGCGCTCCGGCTTGGTGAAGACGCCGGTGCCCCAGCGCAGGTCGTGCCCGACCGCGCTGGCCTCGATCTCCGGCATGAACCGGCGGTCGCCTTCCGCGCCGAACTCGCGGATGCGGAGCTTGCCGGACACGACGACGGGCTGCCCCGCCCGTACGCAGTCGGCGACGTTGTCGCCCAGCGCACGCCAGCAGCGGACCGTGAAGCAGACGCGCTCACCGTCGGTCCATTGCCCGGTCTTCCTGTCGAAGTAGCGGTGCGAGGTGAACACCTTCAGCGACGTGACCCTCGTGCCGTCGTCGAAGCTGTACTGCCGTGGCTCTGCTGCGACGTTTCCGGTGAGCGTGATGTAGATGTCGTTCATCCGTGCCTCCCATGCGGCGGGCGGACTGCCCGCGACCTGGGAACACGGTGCCTGAAGCAGGCCGGGCGGGGCGGGGCCGAACGCCGTTCTGTGGATGACGGGACGGCGAGGCAGGACGGCTGTGGACGAAGGACAGCGGCACAGGGAGCGTACGAGAAGAGAGACGTCAGCCCGAGAGGTCGCGCAGGGCCGTGTAGAAGGCGTGGTGGCGGCCCAGCTCGCGTTCGACGGGCTCCACCACCATCTTCACCGACACCGTCGCCACCCTGCGGCGCATCTCCCGCTCCAGACGTTCCCGCTCGCGCGAGGCCCCCAGCTCCACGAAGTTGCGCGAGGCGATGCCCGACAACGCGCCCAGCCCCAGGACGGAGGCCATCATGAGCGCCACCCACGGCAGCGCCGCGCCGTCGCCGACCAGTTGCAGGGTCGCGGGCAGCTGGGCGGGCACGGTCAGCCCGGCCACCAGCCACACCACCCCGGCCACGAACGCCACCACCAGCAGGTACTGCCAGACCTTGAGCAACCGCCACCAGCCGGGCACCCGGTCGAGGCGCGGCGCCACCTCCGTGAGCTCCTCGGTCAGCGCCTTCGGCAGCCGGGACGCGTGCGAGCGCGCGGCCTGTTGCACCGCGGTCCGCCACACCGGGTCCATCCCGGCCGACAGCCCGTCGGTGAGCGCCTGCACGGCGTTGGCCACCTCGGCGGAATGCGCGCTCACCGAGCCGGTCGTGATGCCGCGGATCTCGTCGCCGACGTCTTCCAGACGCAGGCTCTTCAACGGATCCGGACGGAACTTGGCGAACCACCGCGGATACGGCCAACCGACCCACTGGCTGGAACGCTCGGCGTAGACGTTCTCCATGGCCTCGCCGACGGCGGGGACGCCGATCGCGTCGCAGAGCGCATCGGTGAGCCCCATCCTGCGCGCCTCGTCGACCGACGACGGCACGAGCAGCGCGTCGCCGAGTGGCATGGCCTCGCCGAGCCGCTGCTCCATCCGCTGGAGGTCGGCCTCCAGCTTCTGGATGGCGGCGCGGCGGCGGCCGACGGCTGTCGCGATCACGCTCTTGAGGCTCTCGACGCCGCGCCCGGTGACGGCCGAGGTGGGGACGACGCTGGGGTGCTCGACGCCTTCCCGGCGCAGCAGGTCGTTGAGGTCGATGACCAGCTCGGCCAGCTCCGCCGCGGAGAGCTTGTCGGCCTGGTTGAGCGCGAACACGGTCACCGCGTCGTGCCCGGCCAGTTCGGTCACGTAGCGCCGGTGGGTGGAGGCGTCGGCGTACTTCTGCGGGTCGAGCACCCACACGACCAGGTCGGCCAGCCCGATGAGCCGGTCGGCCTCGTTGTCGGTGAGCGCCCGGATCGAGTCGTGGTCGGGCAGGTCGAGCAGGATCAGCCCGTGGAGCTGGCTGTCGCCCTTGTCGAGCGCGCTGGTACGGGAGAAGCGGTGGCGTGGCTGGATCTGCAGCCAGTCGAGCAGCGGCGCCGAGCCCTCCAGCCCCCACACGCAGGCATGGGTGCGGGCCGTCGTCGGACGGCGGACGCCCGTGGGCGACAGCTCAAGCCCCGAAATGGCGTTGAACAGGGACGACTTGCCGCTCCCGGTGCCGCCCGCGAGGGCCACCACGGTGTGCTCGGACGACAGCTTGAGCCGGTCGCCGGCCCGCGTCAGCAGCGCGCCGGCCTCGGTGAGCAGTTTCTGGTCGAGCCGCCCGGGACCGAGCTCCACCACCTTGTTGAGCGCGGACAACCTCGGCGCGAGGCCCGCCCTCGGGGGCGTGGTCGTCGTCATCGGGCGACCTCAAGGTTGTACGTCGCCTGGTAGAGGCGGGTCGCGACGGACTCGTCCGGGATGCCCGCCGAGTCGAGAGCGTGTACGTAACGCATGGATTCCTCGTCGAACAGCATGCCGAGCCTGGCTCGCAGGTCACTGAGCGCCTTGGCGCCGATGCCGCGCAGCGACTCCGCGCCGAGCAGCGCGTTGACGAGCCGGTGCGGCACGCCCGACCCGTCGCCGCCGCTGAACATGGCGACCGTGAAGATCAGGGAGAGCGCGTCGGGATCGAACGAGACGAGCTTGGACACCGAGCGCTTGGTCACGCCCTCGGTGCGTACGAGCTCGTTCAGGTGGTCCTGCCAGGACGCGATGGCGCGCCCGGCGTGCCGCAGCAGGTTGTCCGACGGGCGGTCGAGCCCGTCGGCGAGCTTGGCGCCCAGCTCGGAACGGTGCCGCCAGCGCGCGACCACCTCCTCGGCGGCGCGGTTGGCCGCGGCGACAATCACCGACTCCAGCCCGGCCCGGATCGCCGCCTTGAACGCCGTCACCCGCTCGGGCGTCTGCCTGCCCGCCTTGCCGCTCCTGCCGAACTGCAGCGAGCGCATGAGGTCGCCGGAGCCCGCGAAGTCCTGCCAGCGGGCCAGCACCTCGCCGTGCAGCAGCGAGCCGTTCTTGGACGCCTTGTCGATCTCGGCCAGCGCGCCCAGGTAGGCGGCCTCGACGTCGCTGCGCAGCTCGGCCCGGAACGCCGCCTGGCCCTCCAGATGCCTGGCCAGCGCGGGCACGCGGGTGCGGAAGCTGTTGAGCACCCCGTTCAGGGTCTCCTGCACGGCCTGCGCCCGGCGCGCCTCGTCGACCGAGAGCTCGGCCAGCCACATGCGCAGGTCGGTGACCTCGCTGTCGGGCAGCCTGCCGTCGGTCACCGTCGCCTCGTGGATCACGAACCGGTCGATGTCGCCCAGGCCGTATTCGGTCAGCATACGGACGAAATGCTTGAGCACGACGTCGGCCGACCGGGGCTGCACCCGCGACAACACGATGGCCAGCCGGGCGCCGCGCTCCTTGGCCAGGCGCAGCAGGCTCCAGGCGGGCGCGTCGGCGTAGCGGGCGGCGGTGGTCACGAAGATCCACAGGTCGGCGGCGTCGAGCATGCGGTGGGCGATCTCATGGTGCTCCTCGACGACCGAGTCGATGTCGGGAGTGTCCAGCAGCGCGACGCCCTGCGGGAGCTTCTCGGTCGTCACGACGACCAGGCCGCTCGTGTCGCTGTCGGGCGAGGGCCGGTCCAGCCGTTCGAGCCCGCTGAGCAGCTCGCCCTCCGCGAACCACTTCCTGTCGTCGGGGTGGCAGGCCAGGATGGGCGTGCCGGTGGTCGGGCGGCGCACTCCGGTGCGGGAGATGTTCCGCTCGGCCAGGGAGTTGACCAGGGTGGACTTGCCCGCGCCGGTGGAACCCGCGATCACGATCAGCGCGGGGGCCGTGTTGGTGCGCACCCTCGGCAGGACGTAGTTCTCCAGCTGGGCCAGCAGGTCGGCCCGCGCCTGCCTGGCCTCCTCGGCTCCCGGCAGGTCGAGGCTGAAGCGCAGGTCGGACACGCTTTCGCGCAACGCGCTCAGCGCCGACGTCATCGCCTCGACGACCTCGGCCGGCAGCTCCTCGACCCGCTGCCCTTCCTCCGGCGCGCCTCCCGGCTCGGACCCGGCACCGTCCTCCGCACCGTCCTCAACGCCAGTGTCGGCGTCGCTGTCGGCGTCGGTGTCGGTGTCAGCGTCGACGTGGTCGTCGGTTTCAGCGTCGGTGTCGGCGTCGGCGTTCGCGTGGACGGCGGCATCCTCGTCGGAATCCGCGTCGGAATCCGCGTCGGCGGCGGCGGTTTCGGCGTTCGCCTGGGCGAGGGCATCCGCGTCGGGGTGGACGTCCAGGTCGGCGTCGGTGTCCAGGCCCGCGTCGGTCGTCGGGCCGTCGTCGGAGCCCTGGCCGCCGTCGGTTGCGGCGTCGGCGTCGGCGTCGGTTTCGGCGTCGAGCTGGGCGGGGGCGTCCGCGTCGGTGTTCGGGGCGGCGTCGGGGATGGTCTCGCCGCTGTTGGCTACGGCGTCGGAGCCCGCTTCGGTGTCATCGGTCTCTACGGGGGACGTGACGTCGTCGGCGTCGGCGTCGGCGTCGGCGTCGGCGTCGGGCTCGTCCTCCGCCAGGTCTCCCGGGTCGGTCGGGTAGTCGGCGCCCACGGGGACATCGACAGCCGGGGAGAAGGCGTCGAAGCCGGTGAGGGCTTCAGCTGAGGTGCTGGGGTCGGCGGGGGCGCGGTTGTCGTCAGCGTCCATCGCCTCGCCGGGGTCGGCGTCGCCTTCCGCAAGGGGCGCCGCTTCGGCTTCGGGAGCGAGGGCGTCATCGGGCCGGGGAGTGTCGGTCTGAGGACGGTTCCCGGCATCGGCGGCGGAGGGGGCGGCCTCGTCGTCGTCAGGGGCGGTGTCCGCCGGGGGCGGCGGCTGCTCGGCGTCGGAAGGCGCCTCTCCGCTGTCGGCGGTGGTGGCGTCCGGGGACGCGGGCGTCGGCTCGGTTTCCGAGGACGGGGCGGTGTCCGGTTCCTGGGGGGCTCGTTCCCAGAAGGCAGCAGGCCTCGGACGCGTTCCGTCCCCCTCACGCGGCTCGGCGGCGCGCGCGGGGGTGAAGAGGCTCGGACGGTCGGCCGGACGGGACGGCGTGAAGAGGCTGGGCCCCGTGGACGGGCCGGGCTCGTCCGTACCGGCGGAGGGCTCCTGCGAAGCGGCCGGGGGCTGTGGAGCGGTGGGCCGCCGAGGCTGGACGGCCTCGTCAGCGCGCGGCGGCGGCTGGAAGAGCGACGGCCGGGCAGCCGCGGACGACGGCTCCCCCGAGGCCGACGGCCCCCCGGAAGCCGCAGACGGCGAGCCCGAGGGCGCAGCGGGCGGGGCTGAGGGGGCAGCGGGCGGTGAAGGCGTGGGGGTCCGGGGATCGGGCAGGTCGTCGTCCGTCACCGGGCGGAAGCTCAACGTCTGCTCCCCCAGCGACTCGTGCCGCCCGTCATCCATGGCGGTGTTCACGGCAAGCGCTCCGCTCGAACCATCTCGACCTCCTGGCCGACCCGCACGACGTCGCCGACGATGACGATCGCCGGAGGCCGTATCCCAGCCGCGGACACGCGGTCGGCCACGGTGGAAAGCGGTGCGATTACCGCCCGCTGGGTCGGAAGGGTACCGTCCTGTACCACCATTACGGGAGTCTCCGGCGCACGTCCGTCTCGAAGCAGCGCCTCGGCCACCTTCGGCAGCCGTTCGACGGCCATCATGAGCACCAGCGTGCCCTGGGATCGGGCCAGGGCGGGCCAGTCGACGGTGGAGGCCGGGTGGTCGGGCGCGACGTGCACGGAGACGACGTGGAACTCCTGGCTCACGCCGCGATGCGTCACCGGCACCCCGGCCGCGGCCGGGACCGCGACGGCGCTGGTGATGCCGGGGACGACGAGCACCGGGATGCCGGCCTGGGCGCAGGCGATCATCTCCTCGCCGCCGCGCCCGAACACGAACGGGTCGCCGCCCTTGAGCCGGACGACGAACTTGCCCTGCCTGGCCCGGTCGACCAGCAGCTCGTTGATCTTCTCCTGGGACAGCGACCTGCCGTAGGGCACCTTGGCGGCGTCGATCAGCTCGACGTCGGGGGCGAGCTCGTCGAGCAGCGCCCGGGGGGCGAGCCGGTCGGCCACCACGACGTCGGCCTGGGCGAGGAGCTGCCGCCCGCGCACGGTGATCAGGCCGGGGTCGCCGGGGCCGCCGCCGACCAGGGCCACCCCGACGGGCTTGGTGCGGTTGCGGCGGGCGTCGACCGTGCCGTCGCGCAGCGCGCCGACGACCGCGTCGCGGATGCCCGCGGCCCGGCGCGGGTCGCCGCCCGCGGTGACGGCCACGCTGATCTCGTCGACCCGGCCGGAGGCCGGGGTCCAGGCGGCGGAGGCGTCACGGTCGTCGGCGCGCACGCACCACACCCGCTTGGCCTCGGCCTCGGCGGCGACCGCGGCGTTGACGGACCTGACGTCGGTGCAGGCCTGCACGAGCCAGGCGCCGTCGCAGTCGCCCACCTCGTACGGGCGCGCGTGCCAGGTGACCCGGCCGGTCGCGATCAGGTCGTCGAGGGCCGGGGTGACGGCCGGGGACACCACGGTGACCTCCGCACCGGCCTCGAGCAGCGCGGGGACGCGCCGCTGCGCGACGCGGCCGCCGCCCACGACGAGCACCCGGCGGCCGGAAAGCCGCAGGCCGAGGAGGTAGGGACCCATGGGGGGAATCTCCCGTTCGCGAAGGTTGTGTTTGGAGGTAAACCTACCGGCTCACCGTGCGTCGTTCGCTGCGCATGGCTCAACGGCCGTCAAGAAGAGGCTGCGACGGGTCCCAGCGTGGCCCGCCCTGTGCGTCCTTGCGGCGTCTGGCCATGGCCGAGAGTGCCTCAAGAATAACGCGGTTCCCGAGGAACGCGGTGATGTCGGCGTGGTCGTACGGCGGCGAGACCTCGACCACCTCCATCCCGGCCACGGGCAGTTCGTAGCAGATCCGGCGCACGGCGTCGAGAAGCTGCCTGGCCGACAGGCCGCCGGGCTCGGGCGTGCCGGTGCCGGGGGCGTGCCCGGGGTCGCAGACGTCGATGTCCACGGACAGGAAGACCTGGTCGCACTCGTCGAGCGCGATCCCGAACGACTCCGTCAGGCACTCCTCCAGCCCGCGCGTCACGATCTCGGTCATCTCGTACGAGCGCATGCGCTGCGCCGCCATCCAGTCGAGCGTCTCGGGCTCGGGCCAGTAGCCGCGCAGCCCGATCTGCAGGAACCTGTCGCCCCGGATGGCGCCGGACTCGATGAGCCGCCGCATCGGCTGGCCGTGCCCGTGCAGGTGCCCGAACTCGATGTCGCCGGTGTCGGCGTGCGCGTCGAAGTGGATCATCGAGGTCCGGCCCGGCGCGTACGCCCTGGCGGTGCCCCGCGCGTCCGGCAGCGCGACGGTGTGGTCGCCGCCGAGCACCACCGGCACGGCCCCGGAGGAGGCGATCCGGTGCACCGCGTCCTCGATGGCGGCCAGCGAGCCCTCGACGTCGCCGGAGTAGCACTCGACGTCGCCCGCGTCGAGCACCCGCAGGTCGCGCAGGGCGTCGACGCGCAAAGCCAGGCTCGGACGTGACCCGTTGTGCGGCAGGTAGCAGGTCTGGCGCAGCGCCATCGGCCCGAACCTGGCGCCCGGCCGGTTGGAGGTGCCCCCGTCGAAGGGCGCACCGATGATCACCACGTCCGCGCCGGCGTAACTGGCCGGGTCGGCGATGTCGCAGCGGTCCACGCCGAGGAACGTGATGTCAGGGCCGAACATGGGACCGTACCGGGACACTGCTCACCTCACGTGCTGTTTCGAGTGTCCCCCATCATCACACGGGCTTTTCCGTGACCCCCGCCGAGTCGAACGTCGCCACGTCGTGCATCACCCGTACGGCCGCGCACACCAGCGGGTGCGCGAGCAGGCCGCCGGTGCCCTCGCCGAGCCGCAGCTCCAGGTCGACCAGCGGGCGCAGCCCGAGATGGTCGAGCGCGGCGGCGTGGCCGGGCTCGGCCGAGCGGTGTCCGGCCACGCAGTGACCGCTGACGTGGGGGTCGAGGGCGGCGGCGACCAGGGCGGCCGAGCCGGCGATGACGCCGTCGAGGATCACCGGCACCCGGTTCGCCGCGCCGCACAGCACGAAGCCCGCGATGGCCGCGTGCTCGAAGCCGCCCACGGCGGCCAGCGCGCGCAGGGCGTCGCTCGGCCCGGTGCCGCCGGGCAGGCCGTTCACCCGCAGCGCCTCCCGGACGACCGCCACCTTGCGGTCGTAGGTCGCGTCGTCGATCCCGGTGCCCCTGCCGGTCACCTCGGCCGGGTCCTTGCCGGTGAACACGGAGATCAGCGCGGCGGAGGCGGTGGTGTTGCCGATGCCCATGTCGCCGGTGATCAGGCAGCGGGCGCCCCCGTCGATCAGCTCCTGCGCCACGGCGATGCCCGCCTCCAGCGCCCTGACGGCCTGGTCGACGCTCATGGCGGGGCCGCGCGACAGGTCGGCGGTGCCGTACGCGACCTTGCGCTTGACCAGGTCGGACGCGTCGGGCAGATCGGCGGCGACGCCGACGTCCACCACCGTCACGGACGCGCCCACCTGGGCGGCGAAGGCGTTGGCGACCGCGCCGCCGGCCAGGAAGTTGGCGACCATCTGCGTCGTGACCTCCTGCGGCCACGGGCTGACGCCGCGCGCGTGCACGCCGTGGTCGGCCGCGAAGATGGCCAGGGCGGCCGGCTGCGGCATGGGCGGCGGGCAGACGCCGGCCGCGCCCGCCAGGCGTACGGCCACCTCCTCCAGGGCCCCGAGCGCGCCGCGCGGCTTGGTGAGCCGGTCCTGGTGGGCGCGGGCCTCGGCGAGCGCCTCGGGGTCGGCGGGACGGATGGCCGCCAGGGTCTCGGCGAGCACGGACACCTCCACTTGGTGACACTTGGCGAACGAGCTGGAGCGTTGGCGAACGAACTGAACGAGCTTGAGCATCAGTGGACGAGCTGGAGCGCTTCCTCGTACCGGTCGATCACGACGTCGGCCAGCGTCTCGCAGTCGCCGATCACCTCGGCGCAGCGGATGTCGAGGTCGGGATGGCCCGCGCCGTACGCCAGGGCCTGCGCCCACACGCGCTCCAGCAGGCCGCCCGCGAACAGCAGGTACGGCACCACGATCACCCGCTTGGCGCCCAGCCGGCGGCAGCGTTCGAGCCCGCCGGGCACGCCGGGCGGCGTCACCGAGACGAACGCGGTCTCGACGGTCATGTAGTCGTAGGCGTGCGTCTCCCAGAACAGCCGCGACACCCGGTGGACCTCGGCGTTGGCGGCGGCGTCGGTCGAGCCCTCGCCGACCAGCACGACCGCCGTCTCACCCGGCTCGACCTGGCCGGGGACGTCGTCGAGGGCCGGGGTGTCGACGGCGCGCAGCCGGGGCCGGGCGCCGACCAGCTCCAGGGGGCGGGGCCTGGCCATCTCGGCGGCGGCCTCGCCGAGCCGGTCGGCCAGCAGCGCCAGCACGCGCGGGTCGGGGCCGAGGGGGCGGCCGTAGTCGTACATGAGGGTGGGGTGGCGCTGCTGTTCGAGCGCCATCGCGGCCGGGAACTCCTCATCCACCCTGCTGAGGCTGAGCGGCAGCGCGACGAGACGGTGATGGCCGCGGGCCATCAGGGACGCCACGGAGTCGCTCAGGCGCGGCGTGGCGCGTTCCAGGTAGCCGCCGGAGACGTCGACGGCCGTGTGGTCGAGACGGCAGCGCAGCCGGTGTACGAACCTTCCGAACTCCGCGGCGTAGGCGTCATCGTTCGAGCCCTGCCCGATCAGCAGGAGCGGCGGCTTCATTGAGGGATTCTCCGGTGCGTAGACAAAGTCACGCGAGGATAACCGATACGTGCCCGTGGGGGACAGGTCACGCTGCGTGCGCGGGTCTGGCGTGCACGACGAAGACGGGATCCGCGGCGGTCAGGCGGGGGGAACCGCCGGCGCCGGACGTCAGCGCGGACGCCTGGATCCGCGTGCCCTCGCCGCGGTAACCGAGCTCGCGCAGCACCTCCAGCACGGCCACCGCCCGCTCGGCCGTGCCGAGCGCGCACACCAGCGCGCGGGGGCGGCGGGCGGCGCACGCCGCGACCACCTCGTCGCCGCCCCCGCCGACGAAGACGGCGTCGGGGTCGGGCAGCGGTTCGAGCGCGGCCGGCGCCTGTCCCCTGGTCAGGGCGACCTTGACGCCGTGGGCCAGCACGTTGGCCCGCAGCCGCGCGCAGGCGGCCTGGTCGCCTTCGACCGCCACGACGGCCGCGCCCAGCCTGGCGCACTCGACGGCGATCCCGCCCTCGCCCGCGCCGACGTCCCAGACCAGGTCGCCGAGCCGGGGGCCCAGCTTGGCCAGGACGAACGCCCGCACCTCGGCGGGCATCCCGCTCTCCCACGGCAGCGCCCACTCCGCCGGGCCGGGTTGCGCCCCGGCCACCCAGCCGGGCTTCCCTGGCCGGTGCAGCGGGTCGATGACGAGGACCACGTCGGGGTCCTTCCAGGGCCGGGTGGTGGCCTCGCCCATGCGGCTGTGCGTGACGCGCTGTCCGGGGCCGCCGAGGTCCTCGAAGACGATCAGGGCGCGCGGCGTGGTCGGCGCCAGCTCCCTGGCGATCTCGGCGGGGCCGACGCCGGGCGCGACGAGCAGCGCGACTTTGGGGTGGGCGCGGCAGGCGTTCACCACGCGGGCGAGCCGGCCGGGGCCGGAGGGGGCGACGACGAGGGCGTCCTCCCAGTTGAGCCCGGCGCAGGCGAAGGCGCGGCTGATCAGCGAGGTGGCCGGCAGGACGTCCGGCCGCAGGCCGTGTGCCCGTAAGGTGCGGACGACTCCGAAGAAGCCGGGATCGCCCTCGGCGACCACGACGGCCGGGCCCCGGTCCGGCCCGAGATGGCCGTCGAGCGCCTGGAGCAGGTCGCCGTCGTCCGCGGCGCGTCCGTCGACCCCGAGCCGGCCGAGAATGGCGGCGGGGCCCACGACGAGCTCCGCCTCACGCAGCCTGCCCGCGGCCCCGGCCGGCAGCTCGACCCCGTCCCAGCCGACAACCGTGATCATTCAGCCTCACCGTCCTCATCCCCAGGGTGACGGTTCCCGCCGGGTTTCACCATGGGCCGTCGAGGCCAGTCCGCTGTGCCCTCAGGCCAGGTCGGACGGGACCAGGCTGTAGACGATCAGGTCCTCGCCGTCGAGGGCGGCGCGGGCCACGCCCTCGCGGGTGAAGCCGGCCTTCTCCGCCACGCGTTGCGAGGCCGGGTTCGACACCGTGGCCCGCAGTTGCAGCCGGCGGAAGCCGTGGCGCTCGAACAGCCAGCGGGCGATCGCGGTCACGGCCTCGCCCGCGTAGCCCCGGCCGCGGGCCCAGGGGGCGGTCATGTAGCCGACCTCGGCCGTGCCGTTGCGCCAGTCGAGGTCCCTGAGGTCCACGTTGGCCACGAAACGGGTGGTGGTGAACTCCTCCACGGTGAACGCGATGCCCGCGCCCCTCATCCGCATCCGTTCGCAGAGGTCGACGAACGCGCGGGCGTGCGCCTCGGTGTAGTCGCGCGGGACGCCGGTCCTGGCCTGGGTGAGCGGGTCGGCGCCGGTGGCGGCCAGGCCGGGCACGTCGGCGGGGACGGGCTGTCGCAGCAGCAGCCGGGGCGTGCGCAGCTCGGTCTTCGGCAGGGCGGGCGCGGGCTCGCCGGAGTCCTCGCGCAGCAGTCCGAGGACGACCAGGTCGTGCGGGCCGTCCTCCTCCAGCACGGCGGCGCGCAGCACGCCTTCCCAGGTGAAGCCCGCTTTCAGCGCGACGCGCAGGGAGGCCGGGTTGTCCAGGTTCGCGGTGAGGTCCACCCTGCGCAGGGCGGTGGTGGCGAACACCCAGGCGGTCAGGGCGCGGACGGCCTCGGTGGCGTAGCCGCGGCCCCGGTACGCCGGGTGGACGCCGTAGCCGACCTCGGTGGTGCCCGCCGTCCACGACGTCCTGAACAGGCTGATGGCGCCCACGATGCGGTCGTCGGCCTCGGTCATGGCCAGGTGCAGGCCCTGCTGCGAGCGGTACAGCTCGTGCACGCCGTGCGCGAGCCACTGGCCGACGCCGGAGGCGTGGACGGGCGCGCCCGGCGGGAGGAAGCGGTCGCCGGGCTCCACCGTCTCCACCACCGACCGCACGCGGGCGGCGTCACGGGGGTCGAACGGCCGCAGCACGAGCCGTGCGGCGGCGATGTGCGCATCGGGATCGAACACGTGCGCACCCTACACACTCACGATGTTTGCCCACGAAAGCGGGGGTAGGGGCCGATTCGAGAGGAGTGAGGGAACTATGGAACGTGGGAGCGACAAGCACGGTCCGCGCCTGGACGATCAGCAGAAGCACGAGACCGAGGGCATGGTCCGCGGCGGCGGCAGCACGCACGCCGAGGAGTGGAAGGAGACCGAGTCCATGCCCGGGCCCGGCGAGGAGTCAGGGCAGTCGTACCCCCCGGGACACGAGCCCGGCACCCCCCAGGGCATCACCCAGCGCGGCGTCGACATCCGCAGCGACCTGGCCAAATGGCTCAGCGACACCCCTTGGCCCGCCTCCAAGGACGACCTGCTCCAGCACGCCGAGGACGTGGACGCCCCCGACCAGGTGGCCGACATGGTGCGATCACTTCCCGACCGCCGTTTTGTGAACATCGCCGACGTGGCCAAGGCGCTCGGCCTCGGCATGGAAGAGCGGAGGTGGTGACCTGTGCGTCTCGACTTCATCAGGCCGCTGTACGAGCGGCGCGGCCCGTACGCCTCGGTCTACCTGGGCGCGCTCACCGAGCCGCAGCGGGAGACGCACTGGCACAGCGTGCGTGACCAGCTCGACGGGACCGATCCCGAGACCATCGACGCCCTGGAGGTGGCCGCCAACCGGCCGGCTCCGGGCCAGGCGCTGTTCGCCACGCACGGCGCGGTGGTGCTGGCCGAGCCGCTGGCGCGGGCGCCGTACGAGATGGCGACCGTGTCGCCGCTGCCGCACGTCACGCCGATGCTGAGGCAGCGCGGCGAGAACGTGCCGCACCTGCGGGTCATCGTGGACCACGCCGGGGCCGAGCTGTCGGTGTTCGGCGGCGGCGCGCCGCGCACGACCACCGTGGCGGCGGCCGACTGGCCGCTGCAGAAGACCGCCCAGGGCGGCTGGTCGCAGAAGCGGTACGAGCGGGGCGCCGAGGAGACGTGGGAGAAGAACGCGGTCGCCGTCGCCCGCGAGATCGACGAGCAGGTACGCAGGATCGGCGCCGAGCTGATCATCGTGGCCGGCGAACCGAAGTCACGCTCCTACCTGCTGCAACATCTCAGCACCAAGTCCGCCGACCGGGTGATGATGGTCGAGCACGGCAGCCGCTCCGACCACGGCCAGTTCGAGGCCGACGTCGAGCGCGCGCTGGACGACTGGCTCGAACGCCGCCGCGCCGAGCTGCTCGACCGCCACCGCGAGTCCTCGGGCCCGGCCGGCCTGTCCCAGGTCGCGCACGCCCTGCGCGAGGGCAGGGTGCACGCGGTGCTCATGCCCGCTCAGCTCGACCGGACCGTGTGGACCGGCGAAGGCGGGACCCAGCTCTCCACCGACCAGGGCGAGCTGCGGCGCTGGGGCGTCGAGCAGCCCGTCGAGGAACGCGCGGACTCGGCCGTGGTCAGGGCCGCCGCCATGACGGACGCCGAACTGTGGTTCACCGACGACGTGCAGGACGTGGCGGCCGTCCTCAGGTACTGACCACCCGGGACGTGCTGATGATCACTTCGAGGGTGCGGGGGCCGTGCACGCCCTCGACCCGGTTCAGCTCGATGTCGCTGGTCGCCGACGGGCCGCTGATCCAGGTGAGCGGGCGGGCCGGGTCGAGCCTGGCCACCGCCTCGGGCACGCCCGCCACGATCTGGTCGGCCCGCACGACGCACACGTGGTGGTCGGGGATCAGCGTCTGCGCCCTGGCGCCCTGGCCGGGCCCGTGGTCCAGGACGATGGTCCCGGTCTCGGCTATGGCCACCGCGCAGGCGGTGATCACCCCGTCGGCGGCGTCGAGGGTGTCCCAGCGCCGGTCGGCGCCGGCGTCCGGGCTGCTCGGGGCCGCCCAGGCGAAGCCGTCCGGGACGATCATGCGGCGGCCGGCGGCCAGCTCGGCCAGCTTGCCGGGCACGTCCGCGTCGGGCAGCACGTGCACGACGGCCCGGTAGTCGCGCACCCGCTCGGCGAACAGGCCCACCACGTCGTCCACGTCCGGGTGGGTGCGGTAGTGCCGGGCGACCTCCGTCTCGGGCGCGCCCGCCACCGCCTTCCTGACCTTGGCCAGGATCTCCTCACGCGCGCCCATCGTTCCGCTCCCACCAGTCTCTGAAGGATTCTTCCGGGATGTCGGGCACGTCCCGGGTGTCGGTCCAGGCCGCCAGCGGGCCGGGCAGCCGCCGTCTGGGCACCAGCCTGCGCAGCCGGGCGGCCAGCCGCTGGGCCCTGGCCAGCCGGGCCTGGTCGTCCAGCACCCAGCCGGCGGCCTTCATGCCCGCGCGCTCGGCCGCCGCGTGCGGCGCCCTGGCCCGCAGGTCCACCAGCACCTCGGGGATGTCGATGGCCACCGGGCAGACCTCCAGGCAGGCCCCGCACAGGCTGGAGGCGAACGGCAGCGAGGCGTCCAGGTCCGAGGACATGCCCCTGAGCTGCGGGGTGAGGATGGCCCCGATCGGCCCGGGGTAGACCGAGCCGTACGCGTGGCCGCCCGCGCGTTCGTAGACCGGGCACACGTTCAGGCAGGCCGAGCAGCGGATGCAGCGCAGCGCCTGGCGGCCCACCTCGTCGGCGAGCACGTCGGTGCGGCCGTTGTCGAGCAGCACCAGGTGGAAGTCCTGGCCCTCGGTGGCGCCGGTCCACGTGCTGGTGTACGGGTTCATCCGCTCACCTGTGGAGCTGCGCGGAAGAAGCTGGAGGAAGACCTCCAGATCCCGCCAGGTCGGCAGCAGCTTCTCGATGCCGACGACGCTGATGAGCGTCTCGGGGAGGGTCAGGCACATACGGCCGTTGCCCTCCGACTCCAGCACGACCAGCGTGCCGGTCTCGGCGATCATGAAGTTCGCCCCGGAGACGGCGACCTTGCTCCTGAGGAAACGTTCGCGCAGGTGGAGCCGGGCGGCCTCGGCGAGGGCGGGCGGCTCGTCGGTCAGGCCGTCGGGCACGCCGGGCATGCGGTCGAGGAAGATCTCGCGGATCTCCGACCGGTTGCGGTGGATCGCGGGCACCAGGATGTGGCTGGGGAAGTCGTCCCCGAGCTGCACGATCAGCTCGGCCAGGTCCGTCTCGTACGCGGTGATGCCGCGCCGGGCCAGCGCCTCGTTGAGCCCGATCTCCTGGGTGGCCATCGACTTGACCTTGACCACCTCGGTCTCGCCGGTGGCCGCGACCAGGTCGCCGACGATGCGGTTGGCCTCCTCGGCGTCCCTGGCCCAGTGGACGGTGCCGCCGGCCCGCCGCACGGCCTCCTCCAGTTGGAGGAGGTAACGGTCGAGGTGGCGGAGCGTGTGATCCTTGACGGCCTTGCCGGCCGCGCGCAGCTCGGCCCAGTCGGGCAGCTCGCCGACGACGCCGGCGCGCTTGCCGCGAATGGTGTGGGTGGCTTTCCGGAGGTTGAACCGCAGTTGCGAATCCTCCACGGCTTTCGCCGCATTTTTCGGGAAATTTCCGGGCATGCCGAGGAATGTCGCGCTCATCGGGTCTCCTCCGTGGCTGCGAGGATCTCCGCCAGGTGCATCGTCCTGACCCCCGTCTTCTGGCGGCTCAGGGTGCCGCCGATGTGCATCAGGCAGGAGTTGTCGGCCGCGCAGATCACCTCGGCGCCCGTGTCGAGGATGCCGCGCACCTTGTCGGCCCCCATGGCGGCCGACACCGCCGGGTTCTTGACCGCGAACGTGCCGCCGAAGCCGCAGCACTCCTCCGCGCCCGGCAGCGGCACGAGCTCCAGACCTCGGACCTTCCGCAGCAGCCGGGTGGGCCGGTCGCCCAGATGCAGCCCGCGCAGCGAATGGCACGTCGGGTGATATGTCACCCGGTGCGGGAAATATGCGCCAACGTCGTCGACTTTCAGGACGTCCAGCAGGAACTCGCTCAGCTCGTACACCTTGGGCACGACCTCGGCCACGGCCGCCGCGCCCCTGCTGCCCGGCCGCACCAGCTTCGGGTACTGCTCGCGCACCATGGCCGCGCACGACCCGGACGGCGCCACGACGGCGTCGTACCCGGCGAACACCTCGGTGAACTTCCTGGCCAGCCGCACGCCCTCCGCCCGGTAACCGGTGTTGACGTGCATCTGCCCGCAGCACGTCTGGGCGACGGGGAAGTCCACGTCGCAGCCCAGCCTGCGCAGCAGCGACACGACGGCCTTGCCGGTGCCCGGGAAGAGCGTGTCGTTCACGCACGTGATGAACAGGGCGACTCGCACGACTCTCCCAACGAATGGTCCGACCACTGTATGGTCAGACCATACCTAACCACACAGTTCCGGGCCAGCACCGGGGAGGCATCGGTGAAACGCACACGGGCGTTCGAGGACGTGCTCGCCCAGATCGAACGGCGCATCGCCGAGGACGGCCTGACCGTGGGCGACCGGCTGCCCGGCGAACGTCAGCTCGCCGAGCAACTGGGCGTCGGCCGCTCGTCCGTACGGGAGGCGCTGCGCGTCCTGGAGACCCTGGGCGTGGTGTCCTCGCAGGTGGGACGGGGGCCGGACGCGGGAGCCGTACTGACCTCACGGCCCGACACGGCGCTCACCGACCTGCTCCGGCTCAACCTGGGCCTGGCCACCCTGGAGCAGCGCGAGGTCGTCGACGCCCGGCTGATGATCGAACGCTGGTCGGCCGCGCACGCGGCGGCGACCCGGGCCGGCACGGCGGAGCTGGCCGCCGCGATCGAGGGCATGGACCGGGCGGCCACGGCGGAGGAGTTCGTGGAGCACGACACCGCCTTCCACTGCGCGATCGCGGACGCCTCGGGCAACCGGCTCATCGCCGCCATCATGCGCTCACTCCGGGACGCGATGCGCAGGAACGCCATCGAAGCGGTCGAACGCCTCGGCGACCTTTCCGTGCTGCGCGCCGACCACGAGCGCATCCGCGCGGCCGTCGCGGCGGGCGACCCGGAGGAGGCCCAGCAGGCGGTGACCGACCACCTGGCGCACGCCTACCCCGCCCTGTTCCCCGGTCACTGACGCGTGTCGGCCTCCCGGCAGCCCGCCCCCGAGCAGGCCCGCATCGCCTGGAGCCGGGCGTCGAGGCCGGCCAGCAGCGCCGGGTCGGCGGTGGCCGCGAGGTTGTCGAGCTGGTACGGGTCGGCGGCCAGGTCGTAGAGCTGCCGCTCCCCCGTGTCGTACCTGACGTAGGTGTAACGCTCGGTGCGCAGCGCCTGGTAGGAGGGCACCGGGGTCTGGGCCGCCGACGACCGGTTGACCGGCCTGTTGAACTCGACCAGCACGTTCTTGCGCCACTGGGCGGGCGGGCTGCCGCGCAGCAGCGGCACCAGCGAGCGCCCCTCGCTGAACGCCGGCACGACGGCCCCGCCCAGCTCGGCGATCGTCGGCGCGATGTCGACCGTCGCGCCGAGCTGCCCGATCGTGGCCCCCGCCCGGATCCCCGGCCCGCGCACCACGAACGGAACCTTGATCGCCTCCTCGAACGGCGTCGTCTTGCCCTGGGCCAGCCGGTGGGTGCCGAGATGGAAGCCGTTGTCGGAGGTGAAGATGATGTAGGTGTTGTCGAGCTTGCCGGACGCCTGCAGCGCCTCGATCACCGAGCGGACCAGGTCGTCGACGCCCAGCATCGACCGCAGCCGCCTGCGGTGGCGCTCGTCGACCCGGTCGATGTCCTCCTGCGTCAGCGAGGGCAGGGAGCTCAGCCACAGCGGCTCCTTGCTCACGTCGGCCTGGTTGAACGAAGGCGTGCGCGGCGCGGTGACCTCGGGCAGGTCGGCGACGTGCCGGACCGCCGGGTTGGCCGGGTTGTGCGGGCCGATGGGCGTCAGGTAGAGGAAGAACGGCTCGTCGGCGCCGGTGATGAAGTCGCGGGCCTTGTCGGCCAGCACGTCGGACAGGTAGTCCTCCTCCGACCACCCGTAGTCGTACAGGTCGCCGTTCTCGTTGAGGCGGTAGCCGTACTCCTCGTAGAGCTTGCGGACCGGGACGTCCCATTCGTCCCAGCCGGGCGGCACGTAGGAGGCGTCGGCGGTGGCGCCGGGATAGTGGTTGAGGAACTTGCCCATCAGCGCGGTGCGGTAGCCGGCCTGCTGCATCCAGGTGCCGATCGTGGAACGTTCCAGATCGAGGGAGTGGAAGCGGTCGAACCCCCCTTCGGGGGCGGTGTTGGTCAGGACGCCGTGGCTGTGGACGTACTGGGAGCGCAGGATCGACGTGCGCGACGGGCAGCACCAGGAGTTCGTCACGAAGAAGCGGCTGAAGGAGGTGCCCTTCGCCACCAGCTCCGAACTGATGGCCGGGAAGTGGGGCAGCGTGCCGCTCTCCAGGTCGTCGGCCATCACGAACACGATGTTCGGCCGCGAGGCGCTCACGGCCATCGTCGGCTCGGTCGCCGGCGACAGCAGGAGCAGCAGGCAGAAGAGACGGCAGAGACTCTTGAGCACAATGTCTGATCTCCCCGGGAGATCACGCATTGACACTGCGGCCTCGGTAATGGAACTTTATTCCGGAGGTGCGTATGAAGCTCGGCCTGAACCTCGGCTACTGGCAGCGCGACGCCGACGACGCCACGGAGACCGTCCTCGCCGCCGAACGCCTCGGCTACGACTCGGTGTGGACCGCCGAGGCGTACGGCAGCGACGTGTTCACCCCACTGGCCTGGTACGGGGCGCGTACGAGCCGGATCAAGCTGGGCACGTCGGTGGCGCAGATCTCGGCCCGCCCGCCGGTCACGACCGCGATGACCGCGATGACGCTCGACCACCTGACCGGCGGCCGGCTGCTGCTCGGCATCGGCGCCTCCGGCCCGCAGGTCGTGGAGGGCTGGTACGGGCAGCCGTTCGCCAGGCCCCTGGCCAGAACCCGCGAGTACGTCGAGATCATGCGCCGCGTGTGGCGCCGCGAGGAGCCTGTGACCAGCGACGGCGACCACTACCCGCTGCCCCTGCCGGGCGGCCTGGGCAAGCCGCTCAAGCTCATCACCCACCCGCTGCGCCGCGACATCCCCGTCTACCTCGGCGCGGAGGGCCCCAAGAACGTCGCCCTGGCCGCCGAGGTCGCGCAGGGCTGGCTGCCGCTGTTCGCCTTCCCCGGCAAGATCGAGGAGATGTACGGCGACGCGCTGGCCGGCCGCGACCCCGGCTTCGAGATCGCCGCCATGGTGATGGTCGTCATCTCCGACGACGTCAGGGCCGCCCTCGACGGCGTCAAGATGATGCTCACGCTCTACATCGGCGGCATGGGCGCCAAGCAGCGCAACTTCCACGCCGACATCATCGGCCGCATGGGCTTCGCCGCGGCGGCCGAGCACATCCAGGCGCTCTACCTGGCCGGCCGTAAGGACGAGGCGTTCCGGGCGATCCCCGACGAGCTGGCCGACGGCATCTCGCTCGTCGGCCCGCCCGGCCGGATCAGGGAACGGCTCGACCTGTGGCACAAGAGCCCGGTCACCAGCCTGCTGGTGATGGGACCGCGCGACGAGCAGTCGCTGCGCACGGTCCGCGACCTCGTGCTCGGCTGACCCGTGCCGAGCTGACCCGTGCCGGGCCGGGCCCGGCCGGGCGGTCAGTCCGGCCGGGGCGCCGGGTCGTCGGTCACCGAGCGCAGCAGCGGCCGGCTCAGCGCGCCCGCGCCGATCACGCCCGCGAAGCCGGCGCCCACGCAGACCAGCAGCGTGACCACGCCGCTCGTGCTCACCCCGCCGATCATGAACGGCATCGCGCAGAACGCGCCCACCAGGATCGCGCCGCCGCCCATCACGGCCATCGGGATCAGCGTCTCGGCCCGCCGGGCCCGGTCCAGGACCTCCAGGGGCGTGCCCGCCAGCCGCAGCAGCGCGTACGTCTGCCGCCGGTCCAGCACCGACGACGCCGCGGTGATGCCCGCGCTGGCGATGGCCACCAGGAACGACACCGACAGCACCACGATCGTGCCCACCCGCACGTCGGCCAGGATCTGCAGGCCGAAGCGCTGGTCGTCGGCCTTCGTCGTCGGGGTGCGACCCGGCACGAGGTCGCTCAGCGCGGTGCGCGCCCGGTCGACCACGACGTCGTCGGCGCCGCTGCCGAGCGCCGCGACCACGGTGTGCTTGACGGTCTTCACCGTGGCCGTGATGCCCGCTCCCGCGAGCCGGTCGCGGGCCTGGTCGGCCACCTTCGACGCCTCGCCCGCCGGTGCCACGACGCTGAGCTGGGCGGGCCCGGCGTCCCCGCCGAACGCGCCGGGGCTGAGCAGGCCGAGGAACCCGGCCACGAAGCCGGTCAGGGCCACGCCGCTGACGGTCCGCCAGGCCGAGCGCGGGTCGTCCACCAGCCTGCGGGCCGCCAGCAGCCGCGCGGGCCGGCGCGCGGTCCCGGCCGCGACCTTGCCGATGAGGCCGACCACCCACGGTCCGGCCAGGTTCAGGCAGAGGAACGCCAGCCCGAGCGCCACGGCCACGATCGCCACGCTGGTCCCCCTGGTGAGCAGCGGGAACACGGCCAGCACCGCGAGCAGCGCGAGCACGCGGACGAACCGCATGCCGGGCGGCGTCTCCCGCTTGGCCACGCCGAGCGGGCTGACCACGACCCGGCGCAGCCCGACCACCGCCGACAGCCCCACCAGCAGCGGCACCGCGACCAGCACGCCGGCCAGGATCAGCAGGTTCGGGAACAGGTCGGCGACGAACCAGGTGCCGCCCTGGATCGGGATGCGCGCCAGCAGCGGCACGGCCGCCCCGAACGCGACGGCCCCGGCCAGGGCGCCGGCGAAGGCCACCAGCACGGCCTCGGCCACCGTCATGCCGACCACCTGGCCCGGCGTGGCGCCGACCAGCCTGAGCGCGGCCAGCCGCTGGTCGCGCCGGGCGACCGTGAGCCTGGCCGCCGCGCCGCCGAACACCAGCAGCGGCACCACCATGAGCACACTGGCGATCAGCGCCAGCACCTGGTAGGCCTCGGCGTCCTCGCTGGGCGTGCCGGCCAGGGTCGCGACCTTCACCGGCGGCTTGCCGAGGATCCAGTCGTCGCTGCGCTCGGCGGTCATCGCGGGCGCGTCCGGCGCGTGGCCGACCACCGCGACCAGCTCCTCGGGCTGGACCAGCGCCTCCTCGCCGAGCACGCCCTTCGGCGCTGGGTAACGCTTGGCCAGCCGGTCGGCGGGCAGGTCGGCGGCCAGCCGGGACAGGGCGGGCGACAGCCACACCTCGCCGGGGGCCGGGAAGTGCGGCATGCCGGGCGGGGCGGGCGCTCCCGGCTTGAGCGCGGCCAGGTCGACGACGGTGATCGTCTTGCCGTCCACGTAGTCGAAGCGGCTCGCCTCGACGGCCACCGCGTCCTTCTGGGCCGCCGCCACGGGGTTGCGCCAGGCGCTGCGGTCGGCCCTGGCGCCGAAGGCGACGTTCGCGGCGACGGCGAACAGCAGCAGCGCCGTGGCCACCGCGACCGCGCCGAAGGTGAGCCAGGTGCCCAGCATGCCCCTGCGGCCGCCGCCCTTGAGCAGCCGCCAGGTCAGGTCGAGGTTCACGCGGTCACCCCGTGGGCGAGCAGGCGGCCGTCGCGGACCTCGACCGTGCGGTCGCACCAGGCGGCCACGTTGGGGTCGTGCGTGACGACGATCAGGCAGGCCCCGTTGTGCCTGGTCGCCTCGGTGAGCAGGCGCATGGTGTCCTGGCCGGTCTGCTGGTCGAGCGCGCCGGTCGGCTCGTCGGCGAAGACCACGGCGGGCTTGCTCACCAGCGCCCTGGCGATGGCCACGCGCTGGGCCTGGCCGCCGGACAGCTCGCCGGGCCGCCGGGTCTCCATCTGGTGCAGGCCGAGCAGCGGGAACCACTCGCGGGCCTGCCGTACGGCCTGGGCGCGCGGCACGCCGCCCAGCATGAGCGGCAGCGCCACGTTCTCCTCGGCGGGCAGCTCGGGCAGGAGCTGGCCGAACTGGAAGACGAAGCCGAAGCGGGTGCGGCGCAGGGCGCTGCGCTGCCGCTCGCCCATGGCGTCGATGCGCTGGCCCAGCAGGTGGACCTCGCCGTCGTCCGGCTTCATGATCCCGGCCAGGCAGTGGAGGAGGGTCGACTTGCCGGAACCGCTCGGGCCCATGATGGCCACGGCCTCTCCCGCCCGTACCGTGATGTCCACGCCGCCCAGGGCGACCGTCTGCCCGAACCGCTTGGCCAGGGCTCGTCCAACAAGCACGTCGTTCATGGGCTCCACCCTTCCGCGGCGGGGGGTGGCGGCGGATCGGCCGTGCGTCCATTTCGGCCTCGGCCGAACGGCTGATCCTTAGAGTTGAGCCGTGACTATTCGGGTTCTCATCGCCGACGACCAGCAGCTGGTGCGCACCGGCTTTCAAATGATCTTGGACGCTCAACCGGACATGGAGGTCGTGGCCGCCGTGGCCGACGGCGCCGAGGCCGTGGCCGAGGCCAGGCGGCTGCGGCCGGACGTGTGCCTGCTCGACATCAGGATGCCCAAGCTCGACGGGCTGGAGGTGACCCGCGTACTGGCCGGGCCGGGCGTGGAGAACCCGATGCGGGTGGTCATCGTCACCACCTTCGACCTCGACGAGTACGTCTACGGCGCACTGCGCGCCGGGGCCACCGGCTTCCTGCTCAAGGACAGCGGCCCCACGCTGCTCATCGAGGCGGTCAGGGCCGCCGCCGGGGGCGACGCGCTGGTGTCGCCGTCGGTCACCGTACGGCTGCTGCAGCACCTGACCCAGCCCAGGCGAGCGGCCGAGCCGCCGAACGGCCCGCTGACCGACCGCGAGCTCGACGTCGTGCGCCTGGTGGCCAGGGGACGCACCAACCAGGAGGTGGCCGCCGAGCTGTTCGTGTCGCTGTCGACGGTGAAGACGCACCTGGGCAGCATCCAGGCGAAACTCGGTGTCCGCAATCGGGTGGGAATCGCGGCTTGGGCGTGGGAATCCGGCGTGGTGAGCTGATTAACAGCGGTGCTGACGGGATACAAGTGAGTCAGAACCTCAGCGCATGGCCCGGGGGGAGAACATCGTGCGCTACGCCCAGGCACCGCCAACCAAAGCTGCTTCCGCCGTATATGTGACGCTTGCCGCGCAGGTCCTCTCCCTGGGCGCCCTCGTGGTCTTCGAGCGGTCCCGCGGCCGTCATCTCGCCGTCCAGCTCGCCGCGTTCGGCGGCCGTCCCCACGGGGCGCAGGCGGAGGCGGTCGTGGGGGCGGTGACGACGTTCGCGGTGCTGATGATGCTGGTCGCGGGCACCTCCGTCGCCGCCGGGGCCGCCTACGTCACCTGGCTGGTGCGCGCCCGTCAGGTGAAGGACCGTTCCAGCCCCACCGGGCCGGTCGCGGCCGCCTGGCTGATCCCCGTCGTCAACCTGGTCGCACCCGCGCTGCTGGTCGACGACATCTGGCGGCGGGCCAAGCCGCCGTCCGGGCGGCGCGGGCGGTGGCTGGTGCTGCTGACGGCGTGGTGGCTGAGCTGGCTGGGCATGCTGACGCTGGTCACGGTCCGCCTCCCGCTGGAGTCCGCCTCCGACGGGCTGACCGGGGTGGGGTTGCTGGAGCTGGGCGGCGCGGTGGTGGCGGCCCTGCTGTGCGCCGCCACCGTCCGCGAGGTCACCCGCGTCCAGCGGCTCGACGTGGCCGGACGGCTGCGCGCGTCGGTCGCCGAGTCCGCGCCCGGCCCCGAGGTCGTGACCCGGCTGACCAGCCGGCCCGCCCAGGGCTCGGCCCCGTTCGGCCACACCGGCTGACGACCGCCGCGCGCCCGGGTACGGGGTCAGGCCGCCGTCGGGCCGGAGCTGCCGGGGCTGGCGTGCCAGAGCTGCCGGGGCGGGGCGGCGATGGCGGGGCCGAGGTCGGAGTAGGGCGAGAGCCGGAAGCCGTTGGCGTACTCGATCCTGCGTCCGCCGACGCCGGGCCGCTCTTCCGGGGCCCGGTCGAGCAGGGCGCGGACGGCCTCCACGCCCTCCGCCCGCCACAGCGCGTCCAGGTCGGTCAGGTTCCAGCAGTCGACGGCGCGCATGGAGACCGCGCGGGCCCCCGTACGGCGGACCACTCCCCTGGCCAGCATGAGCCACGAGCCGAACACCGTCGCCGCGCACCTGCCCTGCACCGACTCGAAGAAGGTCAGGTCGACCGGCCCCGTCGAGTCGTCGAGGGTGGTGAAGATGACCCGCTGCCCCGAGCGCACGGCGGGCGTCTGGGTGGCCACCTTCACCCCCGCGACCAGCACCTCCGCGCCGTTGCGCTGGGCGAGCAGGTCCTTGGAGCGCACCACCCCGAGCGCGTCGAGCAGCTCGTCGTGGAAGCTGATGACGTGCCGGCTGACGTCGATGCCGAGGATCTCCAGCTCGGCCTCGACCATCTCCGTCTCCGTCATCTCGGGCAGCTCGCCCGGCGGCAGGTGCTCGCCGAAGCCGAGCGGCAGCTGCGTGGACGGCGGCTCGGCCCGGGGGCGCGGCGGCGCCGCGGTGTAGCGCCTGGACCGGGGCGCGGCCGAGCGCACGCCGATCGACGACGCCCGCTCCAGCGCCCCCACCTGGGCGATCAGGTCGCGCCTGGTCAGCTCGCCCGGACGCCAGCGGGGGCCGCCGGGACGCAGGCCGTGCAGCGCGTCGAGGCCGCCGACCTGGACGATGCGCTCGATGGTCGGCCGCGAGGGCCTGGCCCGGTCCCAGAAGTCGGCCAGCGACGTGTACGGCTGCCCGGCCACCATGCGTTCGACCTCGGCCTCGCTCACCCCCTTGATCGCCGAGAACGGCACCCGCAGCGCGTAACCGCGGCCGATCTCCCCGATCCTGAACTCCTGCCGTACCGGACGCCGCTCCTCCCCCAGCTCCGACGGGCTCACCCGGAGCCGCAGCGGCGGGCGCGGGCCGAGCCGTTCCACCCGCCAGTCCTTGCCGGACCCGTTGACGTCGAGCGGCAGGATCTCGACCCCGCACTGCCGGGCCTCGTCGATGATGACGCGCGGCGGGTACATGCCGGGCTCGTGGGTGAGCACCCCGGCGAAGAACGCCGCCGCGTGGTGCCGCTTGAGCCAGGCCGACTGGTAGGTGGGCAGCGCGAACGCCGCCGCGTGCGCCTTGCAGAACCCGAAGGCGCCGAACGCGTCGAGCACCTTCCAGGCCCGCTCCACCGCCGCGTCGCCGAACCCGTTGGCCCTGGCCAGCGGCACGAACGCCTTGCGCACCCGCTCCCGGCCCTCCGGCGTGCCGAGGGTGCGCCGCAGGGTCTCGGCGAAGGACAGGTCGCGTCCCGTCATCACCGAGATGATCTTCAGCACCTGTTCGTGGAAGACGACCACGCCGTGCGTCTCCTTCAGCGCCTCGCGCAGCCGGGCGTGCGGGTAGTACGGCTGCCGCCATCCGTGCCTGGCCTCCAGGTAGGGGGTGACCATGTCGGAGTTGACCGGCCCCGGCCGGAACAGGGAGATGTCCACGATCAGGTCGTGCATCCGGCGCGGCTCCAGCTTGGCCACCAGCTCCCGCTGACCCGGCGACTCGATCTGGAAGCAGCCGAGCGTGCGGCTGGCGCAGATCATGTCGTAGGTCTCCTGGTCGTCGTGCGGGACGTACTCGACGCCGGGGTCGTCGCCGGCCTGCTCGTCCAGCCTGACCTCGATGTCGTCCACGCGTTTGATCTCGCTCAGCGTGTACGCCATGGCCGACTGCATCCGCACGCCCAGCACGTCCAGCTTGAGCAGGCCGGCCTCCTCCACGTCGTCCTTGTCGAACTGGGACATCGGGAACTCCAGCAGGCTGCGTTCCACCGGCGTCCTGTCGCGCAGGCCCGAGTTGCCGACCAGCACGCCGCACGGGTGCAGCGCGATGTGCCTGGGCAGGCCGTCGAGCTTCTCGGCCAGCCGGAACACCCGGTCGAGCCCGGCCTCGCCGAGCCGGCTCTCGCGCAGTTCGGGCAGGTCGGCCAGGGACGCGGTGATCTGCCTGGCCCTGATGTGCGGGAACGCCTTGGCGATGGCGTCGATCTCGTGCGGCGGCAGGCCCATCGCGCCGGCGACGTCCCTGATGGCGCTGCGCGCGCGGTAGGTCTCCATCATGGACACGCAGGCCACGCGGGCCTCGCCGTAGCGTTCGAAGATGGCCTTGTAGCAGTCGAGCCGGCGGGCCGACTCCACGTCCACGTCGATGTCGGGCAGGCCGACGCGGCCCTCCGACAGGAAACGCTCCATGAGCAGGCCGTGTTCGAGCGGGTTCACCTCGCCGATGCCGATGAGGTAGTTGACCAGGCTGCCGGCGCCCGAGCCGCGGATGGCGCAGCGGATGTCCATGCCGCGGATCATGTCGGTGATGCCGGCCACGGCGATGAAGTACCCCGACAGGCGCTTGCGCTCGATGACGTCCAGCTCGGCCCGCAGGCGTTCCCTGGCCTCCCCCGAACGGTCGAGGCCGCGCCTGACCAGGCCGTCCTCGACGCGGTTGCGCAGCAGCGGCACCGGGTCGCGGCCGACCTCGGGCAGGTTGAGGTCGGGCGGGTCGTTCCTGAGCGCGAGCAGCCGCAGCGGGTCCATCGAGCACGCCTCGGCCAGGCGCCTGGTGGTGAACAGCAGCCGGGCCACCCGCTCCCGGTCGGCGCCGCAGACCTTGGCCGCCACCTGCCACATCTCCTTGGTGCTCTTGAGGTAGGCGTGCGAGGTGGTGCTCTCCAGGTGCCGCGGGTGCAGCGGGACGAGCCGGCGGGCCGCGTCGAGCACGTCGCCGACCTGGTGGTCGGCCGGGTCGAGGTAGCGGGCGGCGTTGGTCAGCACGGCCGGCACGCCGGCGGACTCGGCCAGGCCGAGCATGCGGACGGCCGTGGTGGCGTCGCGGAAGCCGTACTGGTCGACCAGTTCGATCACCACGCCGGGGACGGCGGCGCGCCACCGGCCGAGCAGCGTCCTGGCCTGCTCGTCGCGGCGTTCGGCGATCGCGCGGCCGACGTCGGAGCGCGGCCCGAGCAGCACCACGAGCCCGTCCTCGGCGCCGAACCCGTGGTCGCCGCCCGCCGGGCCGGCCCAGGCGCCGACCAGCTCGCGGGTCACCTTGGGCGCGCCGCGCTCACCGGCGGCGTGCGCGGCGGTGACCAGGCGGCACAGCCGCGACCAGCCGCCGGAGCGCGCGAGCACGGTGATCCGGTCCTCGGCGTCCGGCCCGGTCCTGGGCCGCGGCGCGCGCATGCCGGGCGCCGCCGGGACGGCCGGGACGTCGAGCGCCAGGTTCACGCCGACCACGGGGGCGATCCCGGCGTCGGCGCACGCCTGGACGTGCTTGACCGCGCCGTAGAGCCCGTCGCGGTCGGTCAGCGCGAGGATGTCCATGCCGTGTTCTGCGGCCCGTTCCACCAGGGCGTGCGGGAAGGCGGTGCCGTACCTCATGGAGTAGGCCGAGGCCACGTCGAGGTGCGGGAACGGGGGCGCCATCAGTCCCACGCCCGCAGCAGCAGCCAGCCGTCGCCGGCGGTGTCGTAGCGCAGCTCGTACGAGCCGACCTCGCGCCCCGGGCTCGCCTCCACCCGCCAGAAGCGGCGCTCGCCGGGGTCGCCCTCGCCGGTCTTCCACCACTCGCGCGCCACGACCCAGTGGTCGAGCACGTTGCGGACGAGGTAGAGCCGGTCGCGCCAGACGAACTGGGTCGGCTCGCCGTCTCTGGTCCACACCTCTATCGGATCGCCATAGAGTCTGCTCAAGACGCTTCTCCCCGCGGCTCTGGTTCCTTTGCTGAGCCACCCGGGGGAAGACGGGCGCTTATGTATCGAACATATGTTCTTACGGCCCGAAGCGCAAGTCGCCCGCCCGCCGCGTCAGGGGGTTGGCGCCGATCGAGTTGCGGATGCTGAAGGTGACGCTGCCCGCCCGGTAGCGGTCGTCGGAGGACTCCACCGGGCGGCCCTCGTGCGTGGTGGTGACGCGGCGCTGGCGCAGGAGCGGGCTGCCGCGCCGCACGCCCAGCAGCCGGGCGTCCCCGGCGCCGGCGGGCACGGCGTCGATGAGGTGCTCGCCGTAGGCGAAGATCAGGCCGACGGACTCGTACAGGGCCTCGGTGACGGACGCGCAGTCGGCGGCCAGCGCCTCGACGGCGGGAGCCACCCACTCGGCATAGACGGTCCGCTCGACCAGGACCGGCTCGCCCTCCAGCGAGCGCAGGCGCAGCACCTCCAGCACCTCGTCCCCGCCGAACCTGGCCGACTCGGGCGCGGTGGCGGCCCGGCGGCGCTGGGAGATCACCTGGCCGCCGATGCGGTAGCCGTTGGCCCTGGCCCACTGGGCGAAGCTGTGCAGCTCGGCGAAGCTCTGGCTGCGCGCGTTGCCGAGCACGATGCGCCTGGCGCCCTGCCTCGATCCCACCAGCCCCTCGGCGACCAGCACGGCCACCGCCTGCCGCACGGTCCCGCGCGCCGCCCGGTGCCGGGTGGCCAGCTCGGCCTCGCTCGGAAGCTGGGAGCCGACCGGGTACGCGCCCGCCAGGATGTCATCACGCAGCTCAGCGGCTATCCGTTCATAGCGCGCAACCATTCGCGACCTTCTCCATTCACGAAAGAGCAATGTTTATGCGACTTACTGGTGCTCGCTTGTTTGTACAAGTTCCCCTAAGTTCTTTCCACACCCCCCGGAGAGTGGAGGCGACGTGTTCACACCTCGCGCCCGTGCGGCCGGCGTCATCGCGGCCCTTACCGTTGTCACCGCGGCGTGTGGCGCCGCCCCGAGCAGCCAGCAGACCACCAAGACGGCCGAAGGCGGGACGAACGCGGCGACCGCCGCCTCCGCCGCCGACTTCGGCGGCTTCGACAAGCTCGTCGAGGCCGCCAAGAAGGAGGGCAACCTCCACGTCATCGCACTGCCGCCCGACTGGGCCAACTACGGCGAGATCATCAAGTCGTTCGAGGCCAAGTACGGCATCAAGATCGAGAGCGAGACGCCCGACGCGGCCAGCGCGGACGAGATCAACGCCGTCAAGACCCGCAAGGGCCAGGACCGCGCGCCCGACGTGCTCGACCTCGGCCAGTCGTTCGCGATCAGCGGCGCCAAGGAAGGGCTGTTCGCGCCGTACAAGGTGCAGTCGTTCGACAAGATCCCCGAGGGTCAGAAGGAGCCGACCGGGCTCTGGACCAACGACTACGGCGGCTACGTCTCGATCGGCTGCGACGCCAAGAAGATCGCCAACTGCCCGACCAGCTACGCCGACCTGCTCAAGCCCGAGTACAAGGGCAAGGTCGCGATGAACGGCAACCCCACCAAGTCCGGCTCGGCCTTCGCCGGCGTGTACGCCGCCGCGATCGCCAGCGGCGGCTCCTTCGACGACATCCAGCCCGGCATCGACTTCTTCAAGAAGCTCAAGGACGCCGGCAACTACAACCCGGTCGAGACGACCCCGGCGACCATCGAGAAGGGCGAGACCCAGATCAGCATCGACTGGGACTACAACAACGCCGCCTACGCCCCCCAGATGGCCGCCAAGGGCCTCGACTGGAAGGTGAACGTGCCGACCGACGGCAAGTACTTCCAGATGTACGCCCAGGCGATCAACAAGGACGCCCCGCACCCGGCGGCGGCCAGGCTGTGGCAGGAGTACCTCTACAGCGCCGAGGGCCAGAACCTCTACCTCAAGGGCTTCGCCCGTCCGGTGCTGCTGCCGTCCATGACCTCCGACGGCACGGTGGACAAGGCGCTGGCCGCGAAGCTGCCCCAGGTCGAGGGCACGCCCGAGTTCCCCACGCCCGAGCAGGTCGACGCGGCCAAGGCCAAGCTGGCCAGCGGCTGGGACGCCGCGATCTCGGGATGACCCGCCCGCGTTCCAGGGGCTGGGCCGGCGCCCTGCCCCTGCTGGCCTTCTTCGCCCTCGTCTTCGGGGTCCCGGCGGTCGCGCTGGTCGCGGGGGCCTTCACCGTCCAGGGACGGCCGAGCCTGGCCAACCTCGCGCAGAGCCTCCAGGGCGGCTACCTGGTCGCCATGGCCGGGAGCGTCAAGCTGTCGGCCGTGGTGGCGCTGGCCGGGGCCGTCCTCGGCACGTTCCTCGCCTACGCCGTGGTGACCTCGCGCTTCACGCTGCTGCGCGAGGCCGTGCTGACCGCCTCGGGCGTGCTGGCCAACTTCGGCGGGGTGCCGCTGGCGTTCTTCTGGATCGCCACGCTGGGCAACTCGGGCGTGATCAGCGGCCTGGTGGGGCTGCCCTCGGGGTCGTTGTACACGTTCTGGGGGCTGGTGATCGTCTACCTGTACTTCGCGATCCCGCTGATGGTGCTGGTCATGGCGCCCGCGCTGGACGGGCTGAGGCCCCAGTGGCGCGAGGCCGCCGCCAACAGCGGCGCGACCGCCTGGCACTACTGGCGTCTCGTCGCGCTGCCGGTGCTCGCGCCCGCGATGCTGGGCGGGGTGGTGCTGCTGTTCGGGTCGGCGTTCTCGGCGTACGCGACCGCCAACGCCATGGTGGGCACCGTCGTGCCGCTGGTCACCCTGAAGATCGCCAGCGCGCTGACCGGTGACGTGCTGGTCGGCTACGAGAACATCGCGCTGGCGCTCAGCCTGGACATGATCGTGGTGGCCGGGCTGGTGATGGCGATCTACCTGCCGCTGCAGAGGAGGAGCTCCCGATGGCTGCGCTGACCGGGCTGGAGCCCGTCGCCGCGGCGGCGGCGAAGGCGCCCGCCCGGCCCCGCTGGTGGCGCGGCCTGGTGTTCGCCCTGGCCGCGGCCTACTTCCTGATCCCGCTCGGCGCCTCGCTCTGGTACACGGTGCACAACCCGGCCACCGGGGTGTCGTTCTCCGCCTACGGCGAGCTGCTGACGGCCGAGGGCTTCGCGCGCTCACTGCTGCTGTCGCTGTCGCTGGCCGCCGCGACGATCGTGCTGGTCCTGCTGCTGGCGCTGCCGGCGATGCTGGCCGTACGGCTGTTCGCGCCGCGGCTGCGGCCGGTGATGGAGGTGCTGTGCACGCTGCCGCTGGTGGTGCCGCCGATCACGTTCGTGGCCGGGCTGACGACCTCGTTGCGTGACGGGGCCGACATCCTGGCGCCGACGCCGTTCTGGGGCACGCTGATCGCGATCCAGGACCCGGGGTTCCCCGTCGTGCTCGTGCTCGCGTACGTCGTGCTGGTGCTGCCGTTCGTCTACCGCTCGCTGGACGCCGGGCTGCGCACCATGGACGTGCGCACGCTGGTCGAGGCCGCCCGGAACCTGGGCGCGTCCTGGCCGCACGTGCTGCTGCGGGTCGTGGTGCCGAACCTGCGCTCGGCCCTGGCCAGCGCGTCGTTCCTGACGCTCGCGCTGGTGCTGGGCGAGTACACGGTGGCCAGCCTGCTCGGCTACGAGCCGTTCGCGGTCTGGATCGTGACCGTCTCCGGCTCCAAGGGGCAGCTGTCCGTCGCGGTCTCGATCCTCAGCCTGCTGCTCATCTGGGCGTTGCTGCTCGCCGTCTCCACCGTCTTCAGTGGAAGGAAGAAATCATGACCGCTGCGGTGGAGTTCCGCGGGCTGCGCCGGGTGTTCGGCAGGACGGTCGCGCTCGACGGGTTCGACCTGACCATCGCCCCCGGCGAGTTCGTCGCCCTGCTGGGGCCGTCGGGCTGCGGCAAGACGACGGCGCTGCGCTGCGTGGCCGGGTTCGAGCGGCCCGACTCCGGCGCGGTGCTGCTGGACGGCAAGGACATCACGAACGTGCCCGCCAACAAGCGCGACGCCGGGATGGTCTTCCAGTCCTACTCGCTCTTCCCCAACCTCAACGCCCGCGACAACGTGGCCTTCGGCCTGCGCGTCCGCAAGGCGCCCGCGGCCGTCCGGCACGCCAGGGCCGCCGAGCTGCTCGAACTCGTCGGCCTCCCCACCCACGCCGACCGTTTCCCGCACCAGCTCTCCGGCGGCCAGCAGCAGCGCGTCGCCCTGGCCCGCGCGCTCGCGCTGGAGCCGCGCGTGCTGCTGCTGGACGAGCCGCTGTCGGCGCTCGACGCCAAGGTGCGGGTGACGTTGCGCGAGGAGATCCGCCGCTTGCAGCTCGACCTCGGCATCACCACCGTCTTCGTCACCCACGACCAGGAGGAGGCCCTGTCGATCGCCGACCGGGTCGCGGTGCTGCGTGAGGGACGGCTGGAGCAGTGCGGGCCGCCCGCCGAGGTCTACGACCGGCCGGCCACGCCGTTCGTCGCCGAGTTCGTCGGGGCCATGAACCACCTGGCCGGGCGGCTGTCCGGGGACGGCGTCACCGTGCTCGGCCAGCTCCTCCCCGTGGACGGCCCGGCGCCCGCCGAGCCCGACGTGGACGTGCTGATCCGGCCCGAGGCCGTCCGGGTCACGCCCGACCCGGACGGCGGCGCCGAGGTGCTGGCCGCGTCCTTCCGGGGCGCCTCGGTGCGGCTGCGGCTGTCGCTGGAGGGCGGCGAGGTGCTGGCCGACGTGCCCGGGCACGAGGCGGCCCGGATGGGGGCGGGGGCCCGCGTCACGGTCCGGCTGGTGGAGCGTCCGGTGCTGGTGGCCGCCCGTACGGTGACGACGCCCGCGCCGGTGTTGTCGGCCGATGCCTGACAGGCCCGCCGACGCGGCCCTGTCCTCTGCGGACGGCACGCCGGACGCGGCCCTGTCCTGTGCGGACGGCACGCCGGACGCGGTTCTGTTCGACATGGACGGCACGCTGGTGGACACCGAAGGGCTCTGGTGGCAGGCCGCGGCGTCGGTGGCCCGGTCGCTGGGCCGGGCGCTGACGGCCGCCGACGCGCCGCACGTGACGGGCCGCACGGTGGGCGACACGGCCGCGTACCTGGTGGACGGGGTCAGTGGAGCGAGCGGCGGGACGAGCGCGGAAGGGGTGGCGGGCGCGCTCACCGAGGCGTTCGCCGAGCGGGTCAGGACCGGGCTGACGGTCGTGCCGGGGGCGCCGGAGCTGCTGGCCGAGCTGGCCGCGGCGGGCGTCCCGACCGCTCTGGTGACCGCCTCCCCCCGCAGCATCGCGGAGCTCGTGCTGCCCCGGCTCGGGCACGCGTTCGACCTGGTGATCGCCGACGAGGACACCGTCCGGGGCAAGCCGCACCCGGACCCGTACCTGGAGGCGGCCCGCAGGCTGCGGGTGGCCCCGGCGCGGTGCGTGGCCGTCGAGGACAGCCCGGCGGGCGTGGCCGCGGCCACCGCCGCGGGCTGCCGCGTGCTGGTGGTGGACCCCGCACACGGGCTGGCCCGGGTGCGGGCCGGGCTGCGCGGCGCTCCCCCGCACGGGGGATGAGCCCGCCTCCCGCAGGGGAGGGACGGGCCCGCGGGCGTCGGCAGGATCTCGTGCATGAGCCCGCACGTGAAAATTGTCAGGACGCCCGCCGTCGCGCTCGCGCTGGTCGTCCTCTACGGCGGCCTGCGCGTCTACTGGGAGCTCGGCCACATGCCCGAGCGGATGTCGCCGATCGGGTCGGACCTGATCGTGTTCACCGGCTGGGCCGCGGTGGGCCTGTGCGCGGCGGCCGCGGCGGCACTGGTCGTCCTGATGGCCGCGCGCCCGGACGGCCCGCTGGGATGGGCGCCACCGGCGCTGGCGTGGGCGGTGGGCGGCGCGCTCATCGTGTCGGGGGCGCTGCTGCTGCTCGACGTGGTGTCCGCGGTCGTCCCGGGGCTGGGCATGCCGTTCTCGTGGGCGGGGGCGCTCAGCAAGGCGGCCTGCGTGGGCTCGGGGGTGCTGCTCTGGCGGTCCGCCGCGGCCTACCGGCGGCGGGCCACGGGGGCCTGCGCGGCGTGCGGGCGGCGTTCGTCCCGGGTGCTCGCGCGTACGCCGGGGTGGGCCTTCGCCGCGGCCTACGTCTCCGTGGCCGGCTGCCTGGCGCGGATCGCGGCGCAGGCGGCCGTCGGGTTCGACGTCGTGCCGTACCGGGCCGGGGCGGTGGCGTTCGAGATCGAGTTCCTGCTCGCCGGGACGTTGCTGCCGCTGGCGCTCGTCCACCGGTTCGGGCGGGTGTGGCCGGGATGGGTGCCGTGGCTGGCCGGGCGTCCGGTGCCGCGCCGGCTGGTGTTGTGGCCCGGGGTGGGGGTGTCCGGCGGGCTGCTGGCCTACTTCGGGGTGGCGCTCGGGCAGATGGCCGCCGAACGGCTCAGCGGGGGCGTGCCGTTCTCCGGCGGCGATCTGCCCGAGGCGTTCTTCTGGGTGGCCGTGCCCGGGTACGTGGTGTGGGGCGCCGGGATGGCCGTGGCGGCCTGGTCGTACGCGCGGCGTACGCGCGTCGCGTGCGCGTCCTGCGGGCGATAGCCGCCAATCGGTAAGCTGGGCCGCCGTGAGCGGTGAAATATCCCAGATCGGGCGCTACCGGCTGCTGAGCGTGCTCGGACGGGGTGGCATGGGCACGGTCCACCTCGCCGAGGATCCCGCCGGGCAGCAGGTCGCCATCAAGGTGATCAATCCGGAGCTCAGTCAGCACGAGCAGTTCCGGATGCGCTTCCGCCGGGAGGCCGACGCCGCTCGCCGCGTCCGCAGGTTCTGCACCGCCGCGGTGCTCGAGGCCGCGCTCGACGGCGACCTGCTCTACGTGGTCACCGAGTACGTGCCCGGCCCCAACCTGGAGGAGGCCGTCCGCCGGTCGGGGCCGCTGCGCGGGTCCAGCCTCGACGCGCTGGCGGTCAGCGTGGCCACCGCTCTCACCGCCATCCACGGCGCCGCGGTGGTCCACCGCGACCTCAAGCCGTCGAACGTGCTGCTGTCCCCCGTCGGGCCGCGCGTGATCGACTTCGGCATCGCGCGGGCGCTCGACACGCTGGGCGGCGTCACCGGCACCGGCGAGCTGGTCGGCACGCCCCGGTACATGGCCCCCGAGGTGCTGCGCGGCGAGCCGGTCTCGCCCGCCTGCGACGTGTTCTCGTGGGGCTGCCTGATCGCGTTCGCGGCGAGCGGGCGGGCGCCGTTCGGCGGCGACACGCTGCCCTCCATCGTCTACCAGGTGCTCAACGCCGAGCCCCGCCTCGACGACGTCGATCCCGGCCTGCGCGAGCTGGTCGGGGCCGCGCTGCGCAAGGACCCGGCCGCGCGGCCCACCGCTCAGCAGCTCCTCGACCACCTCGTGGGCCGCTCGGCGGCGCCCGAGCAGGCGGCGCACACCGTGCAGGTGGCCTGGCAGCACGCCACCACGCCGTTCACCGACGTCGCGCCCACGGCGGCCAACACCACGGCTGGCACAGCGGCCAACACAGCGGCCGGCACGGCGGCGAAGCGGCGCGGCAGGCTGATCGGGATCGGCGCGGCCGCCGCGGCGGTGCTGGTGGCCGGCGCGGCGACGGCGTGGGCGGTGCTCACCCCGGGCGGGCCGCCCGACGACCTGGGCGTCCTGTACCGGGAGGACTTCACGCAGACCTCCGGTGGCTGGCCGGGCACGTACGACCCCGACGCCACGGGCAGCAAGGGCTACCGCGCGGACGGCACGTACGGGCTCGACGTGGAGGACGGCCGCGAGGAACAGCGGGCCAAGGCCCCCATCCCCTTCCTCGTCGCCACGCCCACGACCACCCCCGACCCCTCGGCCACGCCCACGCCGATGTTGCCGTCGTCGGTGGTCGTCGGCGTCACCGCCGAGGTCGGGGAGTACGCGGGCAACGGCGAGTACGGCCTGTACTGCCACAACTCCGACGACGACGACACCTACTACGAGTTCGGCCTCGACACCGAGGGGAACGCGCGGATCCGCCGCGTGTACGACGGCGCGGGCGGCACGCTGACCCAGCCCGCCAAGGTGGCCAAGCCGGAGGGCCGGATGCGCATCGTGGCCTCGTGCGAGCAGCGCGGCGCCGGGGTGCGGCTGACGATGTGGGTGAACGACAAGCGGGTGCAGCAGGCCGACGACCCCAACGGGCTCGGCAACGGGTACGTCGGGCTGTTCGCGCGTACGCCCAAGGACACCCAGTCGCTGCTGAAGATGACGTTCGACGACTTCGAGCTGCGGGGGCAGAAGGAGCCCTAGACCGGCGGGCCCGCGTTCCCGGCGGTCATCGGGGTAGGGGATGTGCATGGCGAAGCTCATGGACCGGGTGCGCGCGTACCTGCGCAGCCCTGAAGGCAGGCAGACCGTCGAGAAGGCCAAGCGCATGGCCCGAGACCCGCAGAACCAGGAGAAGGCCCGGCGTTTCCTCGACCGGTTCCGCACCCGGCGCCCCTGACCAGCCCTGCGGCCGCCCCTTCCAGGCGGCCGCCCCCGTCGGTCGCTCGCATCGGCTGCTTCCCGCGGCCGCTTCCGCGAGCGTCCCTTCGCGGCTGTCTCTTCGCGGGCGCTTCCGTCGGTCGGGTGCCTTTTCCGAGCGTTGTTCTGATCGGGGGGCTCAGAGGATTCCGGCGCGGGCGGCGGCCAGGGCGGCGTCGGCGGCGCGGTCGGCGTCCCGCTCGCTCACCGGCTCGTGCGCGACGAACAGCCGGTAGTAGACCGGGGCGACGGCCACCCTGATCACCTCCCGGACGTCGACGACGTCCGGCAGCTCGCCGCGGGCGATCGCGCGCCGCACCACCTCGGCCGACTGGTCGTGCCGGGCGGCGAAGAACTCGTGCAGGGCCCGCGCCGCCTCCGGGCTCTGGACGGCCGCCGCCACGAACGCCGACGACACCGGCCCCAGCTCCGGGTCGGCGAACCCGCCGCGCACGAGCTGGACGACCGCCCGCAGGTCGCCCTCGACGCTGCCGGTGTCGGGGATCGGCCACGGCTCGTCCCTGGCCAGCTCCAGGGCGTCGGAGATGAGGCCCTCCACATTGCCCCACCGCCGGTAGACGGTGGTCTTGTGCACGCCTGACCGCTCGGCCACGTTCTCGACCGTCAGGCCGCGGAATCCATGGGCCGCCAGCTCGGCCAGGGTCGCCTGGCGCACGGCGTCGCGAACTCGCGCGCTGCGCCCTCCCGGACGTCTGCCAGTTTCCAAAAACTACTCCAGTTGCGTTTGCGGCTTCGCTTGTGTCAGACTAACGCTACAACAGTTGCGATTGGAGTTCCATCCTGATCAACGTTCGAAGGCTCAGCAAGTCGTACGGCGACCGCGTCGTGCTCACCGATGTGTCCCTGTCCGTGGGTCCCGGCGAGCGCTTGGCCGTCGTCGGCGAGAACGGCTCCGGCAAGTCCACCCTGCTCCGCCTGCTGGCGGGCGTCGAACAGCCCGACGACGGCGAGATCACCGTCACCGGCGGCGTCCCGGGCGAGGCCACCGGCGGCGTGACCGCCGGCGGCATCGGCGTCACCGGCGATGTCTGCGATGTCGGTCACCTCGGCCAGACGCTCGGTCTGCCGCCCGGTCACACCGTCCAGCAGGCGGTCGACCACGCGCTGGCCGGCCTGCGGGCCATGGAGCGAAGGCTGCGCGAGCTGGAGTCGGCGCTCACCGACGACGTCATGGGCGAATACGGCGAGCTGCTGACCGCCTACGAGGCCCGCGGCGGCTACGCGGCCGACGCGCGCGTCGACAAGGCCCTCCACGGCCTCGGCCTGGCGCACGTCGCCCGCGACCGGGTGCTGTCGAGCCTGTCGGGCGGCGAGCGCGCCCGGCTGGGCCTGGCCTGTGTGCTGGCCGCCGACCCCGCCACGCTGCTGCTCGACGAGCCGACCAACCACCTCGACGAGCCGGCGTTGACCTGGCTCGAAGAGCGGCTGCGCGGTCACCGGGGGCCGGTGGTCGTGGTCTCCCACGACCGGGTCTTCCTCGACCGGGTGGCCACCGCCGTCCTGGAGGTCGAGGAGGGGGCCGTCACCCGGTTCGGTGGCGGGTACAGCGGCTACCTGGCCGCCAAGGCGGCGGCGCGGGCGCGGTGGGAGCAGGCGTACGCGGCCTGGTGCGAGGAGGTCCGGCAGGTGCGGGAGCACGCCGCCACCACCGCCCACCGCGTGGCGGCCGGGCGGGCCATGAAGGACAACAACAAGATGGCCTACGACCGCAACGCGGGCCGCGTCCAGAGCTCGGTGGCCACCCGCGTGCGCAACGCCCACGAGCGGCTGCGCCGCCTGGAGGAGGATCCCGTCCCCCGCCCGCCGGCCCCGCTCCGCTTCCGGGCCGCCTTCCGCGCTCCCGCTCCGACGACCAACCGCCCGACGGGCGGCGGCCCGGCGGGCGCCAATCCGACGGGCGGTGGTCCGGCGGGCGGTGGTCCGGCGGGCGCCAATCCAACGGGCGCCAATCCGGCGGGCGGCGGGCCGGTCACGCCCGCGCCTCTGGTGGAGCTGCGTGACGTGCACGTCGGCGACCGGCTCCACGTCGAGTCGCTGACCGTCCGGCCGGGCGAGCGGGTGCTGGTGAGCGGGCCCAACGGGGCGGGCAAGTCCACCTTGCTGCAGGTGCTGGCCGAGCGCGCCGAGTGCCGGGCCGGCCACCTCGCCCAGGACGACGACCTCGACCCCGGCCTGCCCGTGCTCGCCGCGTTCGGGCACGACGGCTACGCCGACGAGCGGCGCGCGGCCCTGCTGGACACCGGCCTCTTCCCCGCGCACGCGCTCGACCGGCGGGTGGGCGAGCTCTCGGTCGGCCAGCGGCGCCGGCTGTCGCTGGCCAGGCTGCTCATCGGGGAGCACGACCTGCTGCTGCTCGACGAGCCGACCAACCATCTGTCGCCCGTCCTGGCCGACGAGCTCGACCACGCGCTCGCCGCCTACCAGGGGGCGGTGGTCATGGTCACGCACGACCGGGCGCTGAGGCGCCGTTTCACGGGCACCGAGATCCGACTGACAGGGGGACACCTATGTTGACCATGATTTCCGCAGGCTCGCCCTACGGCGTGGCCACGGCCGCCGACGGCGCGCTGTGGTTCACGCTCGTCCATCAGGGCCGTGTCGGCAGGCTGGTGCCGGGGCAAGAACCGGTGATCCACCAGCTTGACCCGGCCGACGGGCAGCCCGGCGTGATCGTGCCCGGCCACGACGGCGCGATGTGGTTCACCGAGGGCAAGGGCGGCCGGGTCTGCCGCATCACCGGCGACGGCCAGGTCACCGCGTACCCGGCCGACTCGCCGTACGGGATCGTCGCCGGGCCGGACGGGGCGATGTGGTTCACCCAGATGGGCAGCGGGCGCATCGGGCGCATCGGGCGCATCGGCGCCGACGGCGCGCGCTCCGACTTCGACGTGCCGGTGGAGGGCGGCATGCCCGCCTTCATCACGGTGGGCGGCGACGACGCGCTCTGGTTCTCGATCAACCAGGGTCACGCCGTCGGCCGGATCTCGATGTCCGGGGAGGTCACCGTGCATCCGCTGCCCACCGAGGGGGCCGGCCCCGTGGGCATCACGCTCGGGCCCGACGGGGCGGTGTGGTTCGTGGAGATCGGCGCGGGGCAGGTGGGCCGGATCGATCCGGCCGGCAAGATCACCGAGTTCCCGCTGCCCGATCGGGCCTGCCGTCCGCACGCCATCGTGGCCGGTCCCGACGGCGCGCTCTGGTTCACCGAGTGGGCCGCCGGGCGTCTCGGCCGCATCACGGTCGACGGCGCGATCGAGGAGCACCCGCTGCCCTCGGTGCCGCTGCCGCCGTCCGCGGTGCCGCCGTCCGCGGTGCCGCCGTCCGCGACCGCCGGGCAGGACGAGCCGGAGGCCGCTGGGCAGGGCGAGCCGGGCGCCGCCGGGGGCAGCGAGCCGCACGGGCTGACGGTCGGGCCCGACGGCGCGATCTGGGTGGCCCTCGAAGCCGGCGCCCTGGCCCGCATCCTCCCCGCCTCAACCACACCCGACCAGTGACGGCCGCCCGCAACCAGCGACAGCTACACCAGCCGGTGAGCTGCGGGGGTGGGGGCCCGTGAGCGTGACGGGGGCTGCCGGCCCCCGGGGCCTGCTGGCGGTGTGGTGGGGGCGGGGTGGCGGGGGGCGGCCGGGGCGGAGTTGACTGGGGGTATGCATGCCATCATCGTCTCCGCCCAGGGCGGTCCAGAGGTTCTCGAATACGTCGAGCGTCCCGATCCGGCGCCGGGTGACGGGGAGGTCGTGGTCGACGTCGCGGCCAGCGGGGTCAACTTCCTCGACATCTACCACCGTTCCGGCGCCTACCCGCTCCCGGTGCCGACCCCGATCGGGTCCGAGGGCGCCGGGGTGGTCTCGGCCGTCGGCCCGGGGGTGGACGGGCTGACCGTCGGCGACACCGTGGCGTGGGCCGGCGTGCTGGGAAGCTACGCGGAGAAGGCCGTGGTGCCGGCCGACCGGCTGGTGCCGGTGCCCGACGGTGTGTCCGCCGAGCTGGCGGCGGCGGCGATGCTCCAGGGCATGACCGCCCACTACCTCACCCACTCGACGTACCAGGTCAAGGAGGGCGACCAGGTGCTGGTGCACGCCGGCGCCGGCGGCATGGGCCAGCTGCTGATCCAGGTCGCCAAGCTGCGCGGCGCCAAGGTCTACAGCACGGTCTCCACGCCGGAGAAGGAGAAGCTGGCCCGCGCAGCCGGAGCGGACGAGGTGCTGGGCTACGACGAGTTCGCCGACGCGTTGCGCGGCCGGATCCACGTCGTCTACGACGGCGTCGGCAAAACGACGTTCGACGGCGGCCTGGAGGCGCTGCGCCCGCGCGGGCTCATGGCCCTCTACGGCGCGGCCAGCGGCCCGGTCCCGCCGTTCGATCCGCAGGTGCTCAACCGCGCCGGCTCGCTCTTCCTGACCAGGCCCACGCTCGTCCATTACGTCGCCGAGCGTGAGGAACTGCTCTGGCGGGCCGCCGACCTGTTCGGCTGGATCTCCTCGGGGCAGCTCAGGATCAGCGTGTCCGAGCGTTACCCGCTGGCCGAGGCGCGACGGGCCCACGAGGACCTGGCCGCCCGGCGTACGACCGGAAAGTTGCTGTTGATTCCCTAGCGCTACGCTCGCCCCTTGTGGACATCACTGCGGCGGTCTGGTCGTTCGCTGCCGTCGTCGCGCTCCTGACGATCACGCCGGGGCTCGACACGGCTCTCACCCTGCGCACGTCGCTGCTCACCGGCAGGCGGGCGGCCTGGGGGGTGGTGCTGGGCATCCAGCTCGGCACGCTGGTCTGGGGCGTGCTCACCGCGGCGGGGCTGTCGGCGCTGCTGGCGGCCTCGCGGTTCGCCTACGACGTCCTGCGCTGGGCGGGCGCGGCGTACCTGGTGTGGATGGGGGTGCGCATGCTCCTCGCCAAGGCGCGGGCGGGCGAGGAGGAGGACGGGCAGCGGGCGTTCGGCTTCGGGAAGGGGTTCCGGCGCGGCCTGCTCACGAACCTGCTCAATCCCAAGGTCGGGGCGTTCTACGTGGCGATGTTGCCGCACTTCATCCCGGCCGGCGCGCCGCACGCGGCGATGGGGCTGCTGCTGGCCGGGGTGCACGTGGCCGAGGGGCTGGCGTGGAGCGCGGTGCTGATCGGGTTCGCCTCGCTGATGAGCGACGTCCTGCGGTCGGCCCGGGTACGGCGGATCCTCGACCGGGTGACCGGCGTGGTCATCGTCGGGTTCGGGCTCCGGCTCGCCCTTCACGACTGATCCCACGGCCAGTCCAGCAGCCGCGCGCCCAGGACCGCGGTCTCCAGGGTGAAGCGCTGGGTGGGGTCGTCGGGTGAGAAGCCGGTCAGCCGGCGGATGCGTTCCAGCCGGTACGTCACCGCCCGCGGGCTGATCCGCAGCCTGCGGGCGGCCGCCGCCTGGTTGCCGTGCGCGGCGAAGACCGCCTCCAGCGTCTCGACCAGCGGCTCGTGTCCGCCCCTGGCGTGCAGCAGCGGGCTCAGCACGCTGGTCACCAGGTCCTCGATCGCGCCGCGGTCGCGCAGCAGCACGGGGAAGACCAGCAGGTCGGCGGCCTTGACCACGTCGAGCGTGAGCCGCAGCGCGTCGGCCAGCTCCAGTGCGCCGGCCGCCTCCCTGAAGGAGGTCACGACGCCGCCCGGCCCGCGGTGCGGCCGTCCCACGCCGACCCGCCACCCGGCCGGGAAGCGGGCGCGTACGTGATGGGTGAACTCCCCCACGGCGGCGGGCAGCGTGGCGGGCACGACGCACACCAGCAGCCCCTCGCGCACGGCCACCAGCACGTTGTGCGAGCCGAACCGGGCGATCAGGTCGCGCTCGATGCGGTCCTGGTCCCCGTCGCGCAGCCCGCGGGCGGCGGCCACCACGTACGACTCGGCCAGCCGGAGGCCGAAGTGCTCGGCCCGTTCGGCCAGCCGCTCGGCCCGTCCCTGGAGCAGGTCGTCCACGAACTCCCTGCGGGCCGTCTCCTCGCCTCTGAGGGCGGCGAGCTGGGCCAGCTCGTACCCCTCCATGAGCGCCGAGACGGCCCTGCGCAGCGCGGGCAGCACGTCCGGCAGCCCCTCGGCGGCGGCGAGCGCGCCGTCGACCAGCGTGCGCAGCGGGACGCCCTGCTCGGCGGCGCGCGTGCCGTCGGCGCGGCAGGCGTCGAGCGCCGCCCGCGAGGGCGGACGCCCGGCGGCCGCCCCGGCCAGCACCTGGCGATGCCCGCCGAGCAGGTCGGCGGGCATCCTGGAGAGCACCATCACACTCCTACGTCACGCCTGTCGAAGGACAGGATCGCGGTGAGCGCGAGCACTGCCGTCGCTCCCGCCAGCACAAGGTAGTCCCCGACCGGCAGGCCCTCATAGAGCGGCCGGCCCTCGGCGTAGTAGTGGAACGGCGAGAGCCACTTCAGCCAGGCGATGGCCGCCACGCCGCGGCCGAGCGTGACGACGATGTACCCGGCCGCCACCCACACGCCGACGACGGCCGAGGCGATCATCCTGCGGCCGGTCACCGCGCCCACGGTCAGGGCCACGGTCCCGAAGAACAGCGCGAGCAGCAGCACCCCGACGTGCGCGGCCAGGACGCGGTCGAACGGCACCCCGAGCTCGGCCGCGTCACCGGCCGCCCACGCCACGGCCAGCGTCACGGCGAACACCGCCAGCAGCGCCAGCGCCAGCGCGCAGAACCGCTGGAGCACCAGCCGCTTGCGGTCCACCGGCAGCGTGACGACGAGCTCCAGCGTCCCGGCCTCCTCCGGCTGGGCGATCGCCCGGTTGGCCATCATGGTGGCGAGCACGACGAACAACATCGGGACGAAGAGCTGGTAGACGACCGTCTGCAGGAAGTTGACGCCGAGCGCCAGGTCGGGCATGCCGCCCATGAGGTCCCTGAGCGGGCCGGGGTACTTGGCCAGGGCCTGCTGGTTGAACGTCCTCGGGTCCTGGCTGACGCTCCGGAAGATGCTGATGTAGAGGGCCATGAACGCGCTGATGCCGACGGTCCACCAGATCAGGGCCCGGCGGTGGTCACGCAGACTCTTGGTGATCATGGTGCCGGTCCTCCTCGCTGTAGTAGGTCAGGAAGATCTCTTCCAGGTCGGGCTCGGCGCTGACCAGGTGCACGACGGTGAACCGGGCGGCGGCCTTGACCAGGGCGTCCGGGCGGCCGTCGATCGTGCACCGGACGCTGGCGCCCTCCACGCGCAGGTCGCGCACCCCCGGCAGGCCCTCGAACGCCGACGCCGGCACCGGGGCGTCGAAGTGCAGCTCCATCCGGCGTACGGCCTTCTCGCGCAGCGCGGCCACGTTCTCCACGGTCACCAGGCGGCCCGCGCGGACGATGCCGACCCGGTCGGAGACGCTCTCCACCTCGGCCAGCACGTGCGAGGACATGAGCACGGTCCGGCCGGCCGCCCGCACCTCCCGGACCATGGCCAGGAACTCCTGCTGGACGAGCGGGTCGAGCCCGCTGGTCGGCTCGTCGAGGATGAGGAACTCCGGCTCGTGCATGAACGCCTGGATCAGCCCGACCTTCTGCTTGTTGCCCTTGGAGAGCTTGCGCATCGGCACCGACAGGTCGGCGTCGAACCGTTCGGCCAGCTCCTCGATGCGGCTGCCCGGCACCCCGCCGCGCACGCGGCCGAGGAAGGCCAGGTAGTCGCGGGCCCGGTCGCGGCCTTCGAGCGCCAGCTCGCCGGGCAGGTAGCCGATGCGGGCTCGGGTGGCGGCGGCGCGCGGGTCGTGGCCGAACACGCGGACCGTGCCGCGGGTGGGCCTGATCACGTCGAGGAGCAGCCTGATCGTGGTGGTCTTGCCGGCGCCGTTGGGCCCGAGGTAGCCGAAGATCTCGCCGGGCCGGATCTCCAGCGTGAGGTCTTCGAGCCCGCGCCGCCCGCCGTAGTACTTGGTCAGCCCTTCGGCCTGTACCACTGCTGTCATGCCGGAATCGTCCCGCCGGGGCGGCGGCGGGGTCACTGGCCGAAGTCGGCAGCGTCCCGGCCGGTTCCCTTCCGGGACACGGCAACGAGAACGGGCCGCGGGCCGCGGGCAAGGGGCCCGTGACATGGGCACCGTGACATGGGCACCGTGAATTGGGCAGGGTGAGGAACGTGGAGACGGCGTTCGTGCTCGGTGGCGGTGGCGTGCTGGGTGCTCACGAGGTGGGCATGCTCCAGGCGCTCGACGACTTCGGCATCCGGCCCGACGTGGTCGTCGGCACGTCGGTGGGCGCGCTCAACGGCGCGCTCATCGCCGCCGACCCGGCGCGGGCGGTCGACCGGCTGACCTCGTTGTGGCGGTCCGACGTCGTGCGCACGGCGTTCGCCGGGTCGTGGGTGACGCGGCTGTCCACGCTGGCCAGGACCGGCACCCACCTGCATCCCAACGGTCCCCTGCGGGAGGTGCTGGCCGCGGCGGTGCGCACGGAGCTGATCGAGGAGCTGGCGGTGCCGTTCCAGTGCGTGGCGGCCTCGGTCGAGCGCGCCGCGGCCCACTGGTTCGCCAGCGGGCCGCTGGTGGAGGCGGTGCTGGCGTCGTGCGCGGTGCCGGGGCTGCTGCCGCCCGTGAAGATCGGCGGGGAGCACTTCTTCGACGGCGGGCTGGTGCACAGCATCCCGGTCGGCCGGGCCGTGCAGCTGGGGGCCAGGCGGGTCTACGTGCTGCACGTCGGCCGGATCGAGCGGCCGCTGACCGCGCCCCGGCGGTTCTGGGAGGTGGGGATGGTGGCGTTCGAGATCGCGCGCCGCCACCGGTTCGCCGAGGAGATGGCCACGTTGCCGCCGGGGGTGGAGGTGCACGTGCTGCCGGCCGGGGTCGCCGCGCCGCTGTCCACCCTGCGCTACCGCGACCTGTCCCAGATCTCCGCCTACATCGAGCGGGCCTACCAGGCTTCTTCCCGCTACCTGCGGACAAGAGGAGGATGAAGGGAGGACCTCAGGGAAGGCAGACCTCGGGGAGGCGCCGTTGTTCCCACCGCGTATCGTGCGCCGGATCGTCCTGGCTCCGCTCGTCGTCGTGGTCACGGTGGTGGTGCTGGTGACGTTGCCGCTGTGGCTGCTGGTCACGTTCGCGGCGTCCTTGCGGCTGCCGCCGCCGCAGCGCAGGGGGCTGCGGTTCGTCTGGTTCGGCGCGGCCTGGCTCACGCTGGAGTCGGCGGTGCTCATCGCCTGCCTCGGGCTGTGGTTGTCGGGGGCGTTCGGGCGGGCCCGGCGCCAGGAGCGGCACTACGCGCTGATCCGCTGGTTCCTGGCCAAGGTGTACGCGGCGGCGGTGCGGATCTTCCGGCTGACCGTGGACGTCGAGGAGCCCGCGCCGACCCCGCAGGAGCGCGCCGCCCGGCTGAGCCGCCCGATCGTGGTGTTGTCCCGGCACGCCGGGCCGGGCGACTCCTTCCTGCTGATCCATCACCTGCTGGCGGTGTACCGGCGGCACCCGCGGATCGTCATGAAGGCCGCCCTGCAGTACGACCCGTCGCTCGACGTCGTGGTCAACCGCCTGCCGAACGCCTTCGTGCCGCGGCGGTCCGGCCGCGGGCGGGTGATCGAGGAGATCCGGCGGCTGTCGGCGACCATGGACGACCGCGACGCGCTGGTGATCTTCCCCGAGGGCGGCAACTTCACCCCGCGCCGGCGGCGGCTGGCGATCCGCCGGCTGGAGGACAAGGGCCTGGCCGAGGAGGCGGAGCGGGCACGCGGCATGACCCACCTGCTGCCGCCCAAGCCGGGCGGGGCCATCGCCGCGATCACCGCCTGCCCGGAGGCCGACGTGGTCTTCGTCGCGCACACCGGCCTGGACGACCTGGTCACGATCGGCGACGTGTGGCGCAGGCTGCCGTACGCGGCGCGGATCACGGCCAGGTGGTGGCGGGTGCCGGCGGCCGAGGTGCCCAGGGACGACCGGGAGAGCCAGGTCCGCTGGCTGTACTCCCAATGGGAGGAGATCGACGCCTGGATCACCGCCGAGGCCGAGCGTTCCCGGCGGGATCAGGCCGAGGGGGCGCCCGGCGGCAGGTAGGGCACGGGGGCGGGGCCGTCGCGCAGCAGGCCGAGCAGGGCGTCGGTGTCCAGGTGCTGCTCGACCAGGTCGCCGAGGGCGTCGAGGCGGGCCTCGCGCAGGCGGCCGAAGTCGGTGTCCGGGGCGGGGACGAAGGCACGCCCGGCGCGTTCGGCCACGTCGGCCAGGAAGGCCCGGCGGAAGGCGTCGTTCTCCAGGGCGCCGTGCCAGGTGGTGCCCCACACGTCGCCGGCGCGGCAGCCGTCCAGGAAGGGCTCGCCGCCCTCGACGGTCGCCCGGCCGTGGTGGATCTCGTACGCGCTGACCGGCTGCCCGTAGGCCCGTCCGACCGGCCGGGCGAGCCGCTTGTCCGGCGCGAACTCGACGCGCACCGGCAGCAGCCCGAGCCCGTCCACCCGGCCCGCCCGCGACTCGACCTCGTCCACGATCTCCCGGCCGAGCATCTGGAACCCGCCGCAGATCCCGAGGACGGGCCCGCGCCGCGCGACCAGGGCGTCGGCCAGGCCGGTGCGCCGCAGCCAGGCCAGGTCCTCGACCGTGGCCCGCGAGCCCGGCAGCACCACCAGGTCGGCGTCGTCCAGCTCGACCGGGTCGGTCACGAAGCGCACCAGCACGCCGGGCTCGGCGGCGAGGGCGTCCAGGTCGGTGAAGTTGGAGATCCGGGGCAGCCGGACGACCGCCACGCGCAACGTCTGCCTGCCCAGCGGCCGGCCGGTCGCGACCCGGCGGTTGTCCAGCGCGAGGGAGTCCTCGACGTCCAGCCAGAGGCCGTCGAGCCAGGGCAGCACGCCGTACACCGACCGGCCGGTGAGCTTCCTGATCATGTCGAGGCCGGGTTCGAGCAGCTCGCGGGCGCCCCGGAACTTGTTGACCACGAACCCCGAGACGAGGGCCTGGTCGGCCGCGTCCAGCAGCGCGACCGTGCCGTGGAAGGCGGCGAACACGCCGCCCCTGTCGATGTCGCCGACCACGACGACGGGCAGCCCGGCGGCCCTGGCCAGGCCCATGTTCGCGATGTCGCCGCGGCGCAGGTTGATCTCCGCGGGGCTGCCGGCGCCCTCGCAGATCACCACGTCGTACTGGGCCCGCAGCCGTTCCAGGGACGCCAGGGCGGTGGTCCGCAGGAGGTCCTTCAGCGCGCCGTACTCCATGGCGTCCACGTCCGCGACGGGCTCGCCGAGGAGCACGACCTGGCTGCGGCGGTCGCTGCCCGGCTTGAGCAGGACGGGGTTCATGTCGGCGACCGGTTCCAGCCCGGCGGCCTGGGCCTGCATGGCCTGGGCGCGGCCGATCTCGGCGCCGCCGGCGGTGACGTAGGAGTTGAGCGACATGTTCTGGGCCTTGAAGGGCGCCACGCGCACGCCCTGGCGGGCCAGCCAGCGGCAGATCCCGGCGGTGACCACGCTCTTGCCCGCGTCGGAGGTGGTGCCGGCGACCAGCATCGCGCCCGTGACCTGCCCAGCATTCATGCGATCACCGTACATGAGCCCCAAACTGCGAAATTTCCCAGAAACCGCCCATTTACGAATCGTGTGACTTCTGCCACTCTGGCTAGAACGTTCGCCTAGAACAGCATTCTAGATTTTCCTACGGGAAGGGTGGGCATGGTCAGGACGTTGGGTTCGCCGCGTGCCGGCGTCATCGACGCGGGGACCAGGGCGCCGTTCGGCTGGGCGCCGCTGGTCGTGCTCTTCATCGTCGGGCTCGTGGACCGCATGGAGTACAACCTGCTGTCGGGGGTGCTGCCGCTCGTCCAGAAGGAGTGGGGCTTCAGCGACACCGCCGCGGGCTCGATCCCGACCGCCGCGGCGCTGGCCGCCGCGATCGTCTCCCTGCCGGCGGGCTTCCTGGCCGACCGGTTCAGCCGCACGCGGATCATCGCGGTGGTCGTGCTGCTGTGGGCCGTCGCCACGCTCGGCTCGGGCCTGGCCACCGGCTTCGTGATGTTCTACCTGATGCGGGTGCTGCTCGCGGCGGCCGAGAACATCGACAACCCGGCGGCCGGCAGCCTGCTCGCCGACTACTACCCGCCGGTCAGCCGGGCCAAGGCGTACGGGCTGACCCGCGTCACGACCTACCTCGGCGGCATCGGCACGCTGCTGGGCGGCGTGCTGGCCGAGGTGTTCTCCTGGCGCACCGCGTTCCTGGTGATGGTGGTGCCCGGCGTGCTCACGGCGGTGCTCGTCTGGTTCCTGCGCGAGCCGGGCCGCGGCGACCTGGACCGGATGGTCGCCGGAGCCCCCGTCGAGAGCGCCGGATCGTCCGCGGGCGCCGCGGCGCCCAAGGCGCCCTTCTGGCAGCAGTTCGGGCAGGTCATCCGCATCCCGACGCTGCTGTTCGTCTGCGTCGGGCTGGGCCTGCTCACCCTCGGCCTGGCCGGGATCTTCTACTGGCTGCCCACGCTCATGGTCCGCGAGTACGGCGTCGGCGTCGGCGCCGCCGGCTCGCTGAGCGGCCTGATCACCATCGCCGGGACGCTGGCCGGCACCCTGGTCGGCTCCTGGCTCGGCCGCAGGTGGCACGGCACCCGCAAGGGCGGCAGGCTGCTGGCCGGCGGCGGCGGCATCACGGCGGGCGCGGCCGTGCTGGCCGGCGCGCTGGCCATGGACTCGATCGGCCCGATGACCGCGCTGGTCCTGCTGGCCTGCTCGCTCATGTCCATCGCGATCCCGAACATGACGGCCTGCCTGGCCGACGTCGTCCCGGCCGCCGCGCGCGGTCTCGGCTTCGCCGTCCTGCAACTGCTCATCACGGCGGCCGGGGCGTTCGGCTCGCTCGTCGTCGGCATCGCCTCCGACCGGTTCGGCTCGCTGATCGGCGGCATGTACCTGCTGGTCGTCCCCATGATCGTGGGCGGCCTCCTGACGCTCGGCGCCCGCGCCTCCTTCGAGCGCGACGCCGGACGGGTCATGGACGCCGCCCGCGCCGGCTAGGACGGCAGGCAGACGGTCAGCGCCCCCGGGGCCACCTTCGCCTTGATCTTGGTGGTGGCCTCGCGGTCGCCGCCGTCCAGCTCGTACGTCATCGGCGAGCCGAACCGGGCCGACACCTTGCGCGCCCGGGTGATGCGCACGAACGGCGAGTCCTCCGACCGTCCGGCGGCCATCTTGCCCATCACCCGGGCCCACTGGATCGGCCCCTTGGCCGTGGACAGCCCGACCTCCAGCCAGCCGTCGTCGGGCCGGGCGTCGTCGAACGCCTCGACCCCGCCGGCGATCGTGCCCACGTTGCCGAGCAGCAGGCAGCTCGCCTCCCCCTCGAACCAGGTGGACCCGTCGACCTTGACCGTCATCGGCACCAGCGGCCCGCCGACGTGCCGGACGGCGGCCTTGACGTAGCTCAGCTTGCCGAACTTCCGCTTGGCCTTGCCGTCGGCCTCGGCGATCATCTCGGCCTCGAAGCCGGCGCCGGCCATGACCGCGAAGTGCTCGCCGTTGAGCACTCCGAGGTCCAGCTCGGCACGGCGGCCCTCGAAGCCGATCCGTACGGACTCCTCCAGATCGGTGGGGATGCCCAGGTTGCCGGCGAACAGGTTCGCCGTCCCGGCGGGCAGGATCGCCATCGGCACGCCGGAGCCGGCCATGGCGTCGGCGCAGCGTTGCACCATGCCGTCACCGCCCCAGACGAACACCAGGTCCGCGCCCGCCTTGAGCGCCTTGCGCACCTTCTTGGGCGCCTTCTTGCTCTTGGGCACCTCGTGCCAGATCAGCTCGCCGACGTCCCGCTCGGTGAGCAGCACGCGCAGCCGGTCCAGGCCGGCGCCGAGGATCTTCTTCTGATGTGCGACAACCGCGATAGTGGGGGACACTCCTCCCTCACTACCCGGCCTTGACCGGGTTATTAATGGCTTTCATGCGGGTAGCGGTGGCCGAATGCGCATCCAGGACTGGTTCCTCACCGAGGAGGAACGCGACAACCGGGCGACCGGCCTCGACGCGTGGTCCAGCGGCAACGACGTACGGCCGCTGATCCACGGCGCCACGTACTTCGCGGAGCTGAAGACCTGTCTGGAAGCGCTGGGCAAGGACGACCTGCTGCTGTTCGCCGACTGGCGCGGCGACCCCGACGAGCGGCTGACCGACGACGGCCCCACGGTGAGCGCCGCCCTCGGGGCCGCGGCCGAGCGCGGCGCCATCGTCAGGGGCCTCATCTGGCGCTCCCACCTGGACCGCCTGCGGTTCAGCGCGGCCGAGAACCGGCACCTGGGCGAGAAGATCGAGAACGCGCACGGGCAGGCGCTGCTGGACACCCGGACCAAGCCGGGCGGCTCCCACCACCAGAAGTTCGTCATCCTCCGCCACGACCGCGACCCCTCGGCGGACGTGGCCTTCGTCGGCGGCATCGACCTGTGCCACAGCCGCCGCGACGACGCCGAGCACCTGGGCGACCCGCAGCCCTGCCCGATGCCCGACGTGTACGGCCCCCGCCCGCCCTGGCACGACATCCAGCTCGCCATCCACGGACCGGCGGTCGCCGAGGTGGAGAAGACCTTCTGCGAACGCTGGGAGGACCCGGCCCCCGAGACCAGGGACCCGCTGCGCCGCCTGCGCGACCACTTCAGCAAGCTGGACGACGCTCCCCCGCTGCCCGAGCCGGGCCCGCCGCCCCCGCGCGCGGGCACGCACCACGTGCAGCTCCTGCGCACCTACCCGGCCCGGCACAGCGCGTACCCGTTCGCGCCGGACGGCGAGCGCAGCATCGCGCACGCCTACCACAAGGTGCTCGGCAGGGCCAGGTCGCTGGTGTACCTGGAGGACCAGTACCTGTGGTCCACGGACGTGATCGAGCCGTTCGCCCAGGCGCTGGAGCGCGAGCCGGAGCTGCGCATGATCATCGTGGTGCCGCGCCACCCCGACCAGGACGGCTGGCTGGCCGGCCCGGCGAGCCTGATCGGCCGGGTCGAGGCGCTGGACCGGCTGATGCGGGCCGGCGGCGACCGGGTCGCGATCTACGACCTGGAGAACCACCAGGGCACCCCCGTCTACGTGCACGCCAAGGTGTGCGTGGTGGACGACGTGTGGGCGTCGGTCGGGTCGGACAACGTCAACCTGCGCTCGTGGACCTACGACTCGGAGCTGAGCTGCGCCGTCCTGGACGAGCGGGAGGACCCGAGGCCGCCGCACGGCGCCCTGCGGTTCGCCCGCGACCTGCGGCTGGCGCTCATGGCCGAGCACCTGGACGAGGAGTCGGAGTCCGGCCGGGACGAGCTGTGCGACCCGGTCGCCGCGTTCGACGCGTTCGCCGAGTCGGCGGCCCGGCTGGAGGCCTGGCACTCGGCCGGCTGCCGGGGCCCGCGCCCGTCCGGCCGGTTACGCCCCCACCCGGCCCCCACGCTGTCCCGGGTGCGCAGGGCGATGGCCATGCCGCTCTACCGGTTCGCCGTCGACCCCGACGGCCGGCCGCCGGAGCTGCGCAGATCGCGGAGGTTCTGATGAAGACATTCCTGCTCGACAGGCTGGGACCACGGATGACGGTCGCGGCGCTCGCCGTCGCGCTCATCATGATCCCCTTCTCCCTGCTGCTCGTCGTGGCCAAGATGCCGCTCAACCGGCTCGACGCGGGGGTGGCCCGCGAACTGCACGAGTACGCGCTCGCCCATCCCGGCGTGACCCGGGTGCTGATCGTCTGGACCGACCTGTTCGGGCCGTGGCCGTGGCGCGTCGCGGTGGCGGCGTTCACGGTCTGGCTGCTGGTGCACGGCAGGCGCAGGCTCGCCCTGTGGGCGATCACAACCGTGACCGCGGGCGGCCTGATCGGGCTCGGCCTCAAGATCCTCGTCGCGCGGGTGCGGCCGCACCTGCCCGACCCCGTCGCGCTGGCGCCCGGCGACTCCTTCCCCTCCGGCCACGCGGTCAACGTGACGCTCGGGGCCGGGGTCGTCACCCTGCTCCTGCTGCCGATGCTGCCCCGGTGGGGGCGCCGGCTCGCCTGGGTGCTGGCCTGTTTCGTGGTGGTCTCGGTGGGCTTCACCAGGATCGCCCTCGGCGTGCACTGGGTGAGCGACGTCGTGGCGGGGATCGTGCTGGGCGTGGCGGTGATCGCCGCGACCGCGGCGGCGTTCGAGACGTGGCGGCGCGACACGGGCCGCCGGCCCACCGCGCCGCTGACCGAAGGTATGGAACCCGAACCGGTGAAGGTGCCCGATGAGCAAAGCTGAGCATGTCCGGTACTACGCGCTGTCGCTGGTGTTACCTCTGGTGCTGATGGGCGCCGTCACGTACGGCATGGGGCTGCTCATCGTCGGCGTCCCGCAGCCCGGCGACGTGGCCGTGAGCAAGGACTTCGCCTCGATCCGCACGTCGCTGTGGAACACGCTCACCGACTACGGCACCAGCCTGTCGGACACGCCCTACGTCGTGGCGTTCACGGCCGTGGCGGTGGTCCTGTTCCGGCTGGTCTACAAGCGCTGGCGGGAGTCGATCTTCATGATCGCGGCGGTCTGGGGCCAGTCGCTGGTCTTCCTGGCCACCACCGAGCCCGTCGGCCGCAGCCGGCCGCCGGTGCCCCACCTTGACCCGGCGCCGCCCACGTCCAGCTTCCCCTCGGGGCACGTCAGCGCCGCCGTCGCGTTCTACTGCGGGTTGGCGCTGGTGCTGACGACGCACGTGCGCAACCGGGCCCTGCAGGTGGTGATCTGGACGATCGGGATCGCCGCCCCGCTGATCGTCGCCTTCTCCCGGCTCTACCGCGGCATGCACTTCTTCTCGGACGTGACGTGGGGGCTGCTGCTCGGGGTGTTCTGCGTGGTGGTGGCCGCGCGGTCCATCCTCTACCGCACCTGGGACCGACGGCCGGCGGCCGCGGAGGGCGACCGCCGGCGTCCCGCCGCCGTCCGGGACTAGCGACGGTGGTGTGCGGGCTCGCGGCGCGCCCGCCGCCGGCCGGTCGGCCGTCCGGCGGGCCGCCCGGCCCGCCTCCTCCGCCGTCCGAGCAGGTAGGCGGCGGCCATGATCGCCAGCCCCCACGGGGTACGGGCCAGCCAGCGCGCCACGAAGATCTTCATGAACTTCCTCATGCCCGCCCGCTGCCCCCACCGGGCCCTGTGATGCGAAAGCCCGGCCCCACCAGGGACCATGCCGCCGCGGCGCCTACCATACGGCCCATGACCACGCACGGATTCACGCTCACCGCGAAGGGCCCGTTCGACTTCGGCGCCGCGCTGCGCTTCGTCGAGGACTGGCCGGCCACCAGCGCGCTGCCCTCCGACGGCCGGACGCTGCGCTTCGCCTACTGCGCCGAGTCCGACTGGCTGCCGATCGGGGTGAGCGTGACCGCCGCGCCCGGCGGCGTCGCCGTCGCCGCCACCCGCGCCCCCGGCCCGGCGATCCGGGGCGAGATCGCGCGCATCCTGTCCCTCGACGTGGACGGCACCGGCTTCGCCCGACTCGGCGAAGCCGACCCGGTGCTCGGCGACGTGCAGCGGGACCGCCCGGGGCTGCGGCCGGTGTGCTTCTGGAGCCCGTGGGAGGCGGCCTGCTGGGCGGTGATCGTGCAGCGCTCGTCGATGCTCATTGCCTCGCGCGTCAAGCAGCGCATCGCCGACCGGTACGGCGCCGCCGTCACCGTGGACGGGCAGGCGTACCAGGCGTTCCCGCCGCCCGTGAGCCTGGTGGACGCGGGCGGTCTCGGCCTGCCCGCGCAGAAGGAGGAGTGGCTGCGCGGCCTGGCGCAGGCGGCGCTCGACGGCGTGCTCACCACCGAGCACCTGCGCTCGCTCGCCCCCGAGGACGCCCTGGCCGAACTGCGCGCGCTGCCCGGCGTGGGGCCGTTCTCGGCCGGGCTGATCCTGATCCGCGGAGCCGGCGCGCCCGACGCGTTCCCCGGCGACGAACCCCGGCTGTTCGGCATCCTGCGCGAGGCGTACGGGCTGCCCGAGGACGCGCCCGCGGGCGCCTACCGCAGGCTCGCCGAGTCGTGGCGGCCCTACCGGTCCTGGGCCTCGTTCCTGTTCCGCGCCACCGGCTACCGGGCCCCCGCGGACTGACCGAGCCCGCGCGCATGGCCCGCGCGCCCGATGATCCTTAGAGTGGTCGCCATGACGGACGACGCCGACATCCGGGCCGGCGACCACGACCGCGACCAGGTGGCCGACAGGCTGCGGCAGGCGGTCGCCGAAGGCCGCATCAGCCTCGACGAGTTGCACGAGCGCATCGACCGCGCGTACGCCGCCAGGACGGTCGGCGAGCTCGGCGCCCTCGTCGCCGACCTGCCCGCCCTCTCCCCCGTCCCCGCCTCCGCCTCCGCCTCCGACGTGCTGGCGATGCACACCGAACACTGGCGGGTGAGCAGGACCGGGCGGTGGGTGGTGCCGCCGCGCATCGACGTCCGGCTCGGCGTGTGGGGCACCGCGAAGCTCGACTTCCTGGCCGCCGAGTGTCCCCATCCCGAGGTGCTGGTGCAGGTGGCGATCACCTCGTGGTTCGGCGACCTGCATCTGAAGGTGCCGCACGGCTGGCGGGTGCGCGCCGACGAGGTGGTCTCCCCCGGGCTCGGGCGGGTCCACAACAAACCGGTCGAACCGCCCGCCGCCGACGCGGTGGTCCTCCGCCTCTCCGGCCACAGCCGAGGCGACATCTGGATCCGCTACCGGCCCTCCATGACCGGCTGAACACCCTCTCCCGCCGTGCCGACGGCGGGCCGCCGTCCGGGGCTGGGCGTGGTCGTCACAGGGAGGTCAGGGCGGCGAGCTCGCGCCACTCCGGGAGGGGCAGGTCGCCGGGGTCGTCGGTGAGGACCTGGAGGCACACGTGGTCGGCGCCCGCGTCGAGGTGGGCCCGTACGCGCTTCTCGATCGCCGCGGCGTCGCCGTGGGCCACGATCGCGTCCACCAGCCGGTCGCTGCCGTGCTCGATCTCGTCCTCGCCGAAGCCGAGCCTGCGCAGGCTGGCGGCCTGGTGGGGCGCCGCTGTCCGGTAGAAGGAGACGTGCTCCGCGGCCAGCTCGCGGGCCCTGGCCGGGTCGCGGTGCAGCACGACGGCCTGCTCGACGGCCAGCAACGCGCCGGGGCCCATCGCCTCCCTGGCCCGCGCGGTGTGCTCGACGGGCACGAAGTACGTGTGGGCGCCGAGCGTCCGCCGCGCCGCCAGGCCCAGCATCTTCGGGCCGAGCGCGGCCAGCACGCGGCGCGGCGCGTGCGCCGGGGCCGCCGATTCCAGCGGGACGGCGTCCATGGCGTCGAGGTAGCCGCCCATCGTGGTCACCGCCCGGCCCAGGCTGGGGATCTGGTAGCCGTCCATCTGGATCGGCTCGTCGCTGATGCGGTGGCCGCCGAGGCCCAGGAGATACCGGCCGGGGTGGGCCTCGTTGAGCGCCCGTTCGGCGGCGGCCATCGCGATCGGGTCGCGCAGAGCGATGTTGGCGATGCCGGCGGCCACCGTGATCCGGCTGGTCGCCGAGAGCAGCAGCCACGACTGGCTCACCGAGTCGCGGCCGAACCCCTCGCCGAACCACAGGGCGCCGTACCCCAGCTCCTCGATCTCGGCCGCGGCCTCTTGCGCCACCCCGGCAGGGTGGGCCTCGAGGGCGAACGTCCACAGGCCCACCTTGCCCAGGCGGGGTCCGTCGTCGTGGTGGACGTCGTCGGTCATGGGTCACCGTCCCGTCTATACGGAGAACTTCTCCGGTTACGTCGGGGACTATAATCGGAGACGTTCTCCGATTCAACCCGCGGGAGTGTCCAGTGCCGGCACGGGCCATGCGCGCCGACGCGCGCCGCAACTACGAGCAACTGGTGACGGCGGCCATCGCCGTGGTCGCCGAGGAGGGGCCCGACGCCTCGCTCAACGAGATCGCCAGACGGGCCGGCGTCGGGGCGGGCACGCTCTACCGGCACTTCCCCACCCGCGAGGCGCTGCTCGCGGCCGTGTTCGAGGGGCGGCTGACCCGGTTGTGCGCGCGGGCGGAGGAGGCGGGCCGGACGCTGCCGCCCGGCGAGGCGCTGGTGGCCTGGCTGCGCTCGCTGGTCGCGCACGCCATGACCGACCGGGGGCTCGGGGCCCGGATGATGCTCACGCAGGACGGGGCGGGGGTCGACTGCTGGGCGATGTTGCGCGCCGCCGCCACCCGGCTGCTGCTGCCCGCCCAGGAGGCGGGGGCCGTGCGGGCGGACGTCGAGGTCGCCGACCTGGTCGAGTTGGCGGCGGGCATCGCCCAGGCCACCCCCGACCCGGCCCGCGCCGACCGCCTCCTCACCCTCACCCTGGACGGCCTGCACCCCCGCCCCTGAACCCCGTACGGCCCCTCAGCGGGCCGCCGTCGTGAACGCGGACATCCCGGCGGTCCAGGCGGCCTCGATGTCGGCGCCGGGCGGGAAACGGCCGTCGAGTTCGAGCATGACCAGCCCGTGGGCCAGCCCCCAGACGGCGCGGGCGGCGGCCTCGCCCCGCACGATCCGCACCAGCGGCAGCGCCGCCCGCTCCTCCACCCCGGCGGGCAGCAGGTCCCGCGGCAGCGGCCCCGCGCTCATCAGCCGGTACAGATGCGGATGGCCCAGCGCGTACGCCCGATAGGCCCGCCCGAGCACCGCCAGCCCGCCCCCGCCGCTGTCGTGCTCGGCGCGTTCGAGGGCGTCGGCCAGTTCGCCGAGGGCGATGGCGATGAGTTCGGCCTCCACGGCGGACTTGTCGGGAAAGTGCTTGTAGAGCGAGGGCGCGCGGATCCCGAGCCGCGCGGCCAGCGCGCGCATGGTCAGCGCCTCCGCCCCGCCCGCCTCGACCAGTTCCCGCGCCGCCGCGACGATCTGCCCCGCGCGCGACGACAGCTCAGCCACGCGCGCTCCGCGGACCGTGCCCGAGGAGACGGGCGACGGCGACGTACGTCAGCCAGGCCAGCCCCGCCGTGAAGACCGGCACCCAGCCCAGCGGCGAGACCGAGTAGCCGACCAGGACGGCCAGCGGGATCCACGGACGGTGGGCGAGGTCGTGCACCACGGCCGGCCCGCCGAACCTGGTCGCGTACGGCGCCAGCACGAACAACGCCGAGCTGACCGGCGTGGCGCCGCCGTGCTTGGCCACCTCGAAGACGAGGAACGCCAGGCAGAAGGCGGCGAGCGCCGCCCACCCCGAACGGCCGGCCACTCGCCTGACGGTCACCACGGTCATGATGCCCTCCTCAGAAGCTAACGCTGTTAGCCAGACTCTAGGCTAACGACGTTAGCCTGTCCAGGAGCAAATAGGGTGGAACCATGATCGATCGGGAGGTGGCCGTCCTCATCGGCCTGCAGGCCTCCGGCAAGTCCACCTTCTACCGGCGCTGCCTGGCCACCACGCACGCGCACGTGAGCAAGGACGACTTCCCCAACGCGCGCCGCCGTCAGCACCGCCAGCTCCGGCTGATCCGCGAGGCGCTGGAGGAGGACCGGAACGTGGCCGTGGACAACACCAACGCCTCGCCCGAGGAGTGGCAGCCGCTCATCGTGGCCGGCCGCGAGCACGGCGCGCGGGTGGTGGCCTACTGGTTCCCGCCCAACGTCAAGGCCTCGCTCCAGCGCAACGCCGAACGCACGGGCCGGGCCCGGGTCCCCGAGGTGGGCGTCTTCGCCACGCTCAGACGGCTGCGCCGGCCGCGCGCCACCGACGGCTTCGACGCGGTGTACGCGGTGGAGTTCGACGGCCGCGGCGGCTTCCTCGTCCGCAGACAGGACGGCTGAACCGACGCCGGCTCAGGGACGGCGGGTGGCGAAGCGGTAGGCGATCTTGGCGGGGGTCAGCCAGCGCACGTGGGCGCCGTTCCGCGCCCGGCCGACCACCCGTTCGGCCAGCCACGGCGCCACCGTCTCCACCGGGTCGGCGAGGATCGCGAAGATGCGGGCCGAGCGTTGCCGCTCGGCCTGCGAGTAGCCGTGCGTCAGCAGGTCGGTGAGCACCATGCCGGGGCTGAGCAGGCCCGCCGTCACCCCGTCGGGGGCCTCCTTGGCCAGCGCCCTGGTCAGGTACGTCACGGCCCGCTTGGTGGCGCCGTAGACGGCGAGTCCGGGCACCGTGCGGCCGTCGCCGCCCAGCCCCTCCATGTTCCAGACGTGGCCGCCGCCGTCCTGCGCCGCCATGCCCGCCACCGCCACCGCGCAGCCGTTGACCGTGCCCAGCAGGTTGACCTCGGTCACCGCGCGGGCCTCGGCGGCGGGCAGCCGCCACAGCGGGAGGCGGTCATGGGAGATGCCGGCGTTGTTGACCCAGATGTCCACCCGGCCGTGCCGCCGTACGGCCTCGTCCCAGAGCTCCTGGAGGCGGGCGCGGTCGGCGACGTCGGCCACGACGGCCGGCCCGCCGAGCTCGGCCCCCGCCGCGGCCACGCGGTCCGGGTCGGTGCCGCACACGGCGACCCGGTGGCCGAGTGCGGCCAGCGAGCGGGCGAGTCCGAGACCGAGCCCGCGGGTGCCGCCGGTGATCACGATCGACCGGGACGCGCTCACGCCTCGTGCTCCTTCCTGGCCGCCACGGTCGCCTCGATCGCGTCCGCGAGGAACCTGCCGACGACCTCCCGCTCCGCCGGGGTGAACGCGTCGATCGCCGCGGTGAGGCGCCGGACGAGCGGCGCGAAGAACGCGCCCGCCAGCTCGACGGCCTGCTCGTTCAGAACGACCTCGACCCTGCGGCGGTCGCCCTCGTCGCGCCGCCGCACGACGTGGCCGGCCTGCTCCAGCCGGCCGAGGAGGGCGGTCGTGGCGGGGGCCGAGAGGTTCAGCGCGGCCCCCAGCCCGCCGGGCGAGAGCGGCCGGCCGGCGAGATGGGCGTCGAGGATGACCACCAGGGCGTTCATGTCGGTCCTGTGCAGCCGGTGCCCGACCGCGAAGCCCTCCACGAACCGGTCACTCTCCACATTGAGCCGGCGGATGAGGACCATCAGGTCGTAGGCCGTCATGTCACCCCTTATATTTCTATCGTGGAAGTATTCCATCGTAGAAAGAAAACGTTAGCCGCGATCCGCCCCGAGACGGTACTCCTCGCGGGGGTGGTCGCGAGCGCCGTCCTGACCGGCCTGATCTGGTTCCTGGGCCGCTGGCTGGACGACGTCGTGCTGCTGCCCGACCAGGGCGCGTCCTGGTACTACTGGAAACTGCCCGAGCCCACCGTGTGGACCAGGCTGTCGGCCTGGGCCGGTTACGCCGCCCACCAGCTCGTGTTCTGGTGGCTCATCCACCACGCCCAGACGCGGGTCCGCCGCTACTCCGCCGGTCTCCACCCGGTCAACGTCGTCGCGCTGGCGGTGAACGCCGGGTTCGTCGCCCTGCACACCGTGCAGACCCAGCTGTTCTACGACGGCCTGGCCCAGGACGTGTCGATCTACAGCTCCCAGGGCTCGGTCGTCCTCCTGCTGGTCGTCGTCCTGATCATGGAGAACCGGCGGCGCGGCCTGTTCCTCGGCAGGCCCGCGCCCATCAGGCGGGAGATCGTCGACTTCGCCCGCCGCTACCACGGCTACCTGTTCAGCTGGGCGGCGGTCTACACCTTCTGGTACCACCCGGCCGAGTCCACGCCCGGCCACCTGATCGGCTTCTTCTACATGTTCCTGCTGCTGCTCCAGGGCAGCCTCTTCCTCACCAGGGCGCACACCAACCGCTACTGGACGGTGACGCTGGAGCTGGCCGTCGTGGTCCACGGCACCCTGGTGGCCGTCATGACCTCGGGCCCGGACGGATTGTGGCCGATGTTCCTGTTCGGCTTCCTCGGCGTCTTCGTGATCACCCAGATGCACGGCCTGGGCCTGTCCCGCGCCGTCCGCTGGGCGCTGACCGGCTGCTACGCGGCGGCCCTGCTCGCCGTGTACGCCCTGCGCGGCGACCTGGCCGGCACGAACGAGGCGATCAGGATCCCGGCCATCGAATACCTGCTGGCCGGCGTGCTGGCCCTGCTCGCCTGGGGAGCCGGCCGCCTGTGGGCGCTCAGAGCGGGAGCGGGATCCGGTCGAGGAACCAGTACAGGCTGACCGCCACGATGGACAGCGACACCGCGGCCACCGTCCAGCGGGCCGCGGCCGTCCGCCGCAGCAGCACGAGCAGCGGGAAGAGCACCGCGATGATCGCGAGCTGGGTCACCTCGATCCCGACGTTGAAGCTCAGCAGCGACAGCAGCAGCTCCCACGACCCGCTCTCGCGGATGTCGAGCGCGCCCGCGAACCCCAGCCCGTGCATCAGTCCGAAGGCGAAGACGACGGGCAGCCGCCAGGCGCCCGGCCGGTCGCGGCCCAGCAGGTTCGCCAGCGCGACGACGACGATCGAGGCGGCGATCACCGGCTCGACCACCGCCGCCGGCACGGCCACCACGCCCATGGCGGCCAGCAGGAACGTGATGCTGTGGGCGACCGTGAAGGCCGAGGCGGTGACCACGACGTCACGCGCGCCGCGGGCGCCGATGATCAGGGTGAGCAGGAAGAAGACATGGTCCAGCCCGAGCACGAGGTGCTCGGCGCCGAGCAGGAAGAACTCCCCGACCTGGCCGGCCGCCGCGCGTTCGGCCAGGCGCAGGGTCGGGTTCGCGGCGGTCAGGACGGCCGACCCCCGCTCGCCGGCGAGGTCGTAGCGCAGGAGCGTCTGGGTGCTGTGGACGAAGGTCTCGGCGTCGGGGAACAGGGCGCTGGAGATCGTGTGCTCACCGCCGTCCACCGCCGGGCAGGCGTAGGCGAGGGTCAGCGTGGCGAAGGCGGCCTTGCCGCGCGGGTGCACGTCCGCCCCGCCCACCTGCCGGGGGACGCACGGCCGGCCGGCGCGGGCGACGGCGAAGCGGCGGGTGACGTAGCCGAACACGGCGTCGCGGTTGACCGCGAGCTGCCGCAGCTGCTCGGCCCGCTCCCCGGCCTCGTACGCCTCGGCGTAGAGCCAGGCGGACTTCATCAGCAGGTCGTACTCCAGGTCGAGCACGACCCTGACGTCGGTGGCCGTGCCGGTCACCTCGGCGTGGGCCTTCGTGGTCGCGTCGTGCGCCGCCGCCGGGGCGGGATGCAGCAGGTCGGCCAGCGCCGCGCAGAGGATGACGGCCAGGACGACGGCGTACGGCCAGCGCCAGCGAGGCATGTCTCGGGTCTCCAGGATCAGGGGGAAGGGCGCCGCCCCGGGCGCGGGCCCGGGGCGGCGAGAGGGACGGATCAGCGGGTGAACCAGCGGTACATGGGCGAGTCCTTGTCCCACTTGCCGGGACGGCCGTGCTCGTCCTTGGTGACGAAGACGCTGGGCTCGGACGCGGTGACGCCGCCGCCCGCGGAACGGGCCGTGACGAACCAGGCGTAGGCCGTGTCGTCCTTGAGGTGCCGCCACGTCACCGAGGCGACCTGACCCGAGGCCGCGGTGCTCCGGCCGATGATCTTCGTCGGCTTGTAGAGCGCCAGGGAGTCGGTCCTGAAGGTCGTCGTCCGGGTGGTGAGGTCCACGGGCAGGACCATGTTGTCCTCCCGCCCGTCGTAGCGGCGCAGCGGGTCGAACTCGCCGGCGCCGAAGTCGCCGAGCAGCGGCGAGTAGGTGTCCACGCTCAGCTCGGCCCGCTTGACGTCGAACTGCAGCAGCCGGAAGTAGCTGGCCCCGAACTGGAGCTGGTCCTCCGGCTGGTAGCCGCCGACCTCGGTGAGCCCGAGCCGGTCGGCCGAGACCGTGTAGAACTGGTAGTCGGCCAGCAGCTCGACCACGCCGTTGCCGACCTGGCCGACCTTCGGCTTCACGTTGGTGCCCACGCCGTGCTCGTGACCGGCCAGGATGAGGAAGACGTTCGGGTTCTTCTCCACCACCGTCTTGTAGAGCATCGAGCCGTCGGGGGCGGAGAAGGCGGCGCCGCGGCCGTCGGGGCTGGCGCTCGGCACGAGGTAGTCGTGGGAGAGCAGGATGCCGTTGCGGCCCGGGAACTTCTTGAAGACCGAGTCGGCCCACTCGGCCTCCTCCCTGGTCACGCCGTACGACAGGCCGACGACCACGAAGTCCAGGCCGCCCGCGGAGAACAGGTCGTAGTGGTTCTGGTTGTCGCCCTCCTTCCACGGGCCGCCGTACTTGGCGTGCCGCCAGCCCTGGGAGGCGTCCTGGTAGCGGGACGGGCCGTAGTACTTGTTGTAGATCGCGCCGGGGCCGTCCTCGGTGCCCGACTGGTTGTCGTGGTTGCCGGCGATGACGCCGTTCGGGATGTTGGCCTGGTCCAGCACGCGCTGCTGCTTCGACGACACCTCGAACTCGCCGACGACCTCGCGCTGCGTGGCCTCGTCGGCGGGCTTGCGGATGTTGTTCTCGATGATGTCGCCGGTGTGGGCGACGTAGGAGATCTTGCGCTGGTCCTTGTTGGCGGTGATCCAGTTGACGATGCCGGCGTAGGCCGACTCCCACACCGCGCGCTCCTGCGGGGTCTCCTGCTCCACCGCGCCCTCGGAGATGTACTGGGTGTCGGTGAAGTGCACGATCGAGAAGTCGTACGTGGCGGGGTCGGCGAAGCCGTTCGGGTCGCCGGGGTCGATGTCGTCGGCGAACGGGTCCTCGCCGGTCACCATGACGTGCACCTGCTGCCGGTCCACGTACTCGGGCCCGACGACGGCGGTCAGGACGGTCCTGCCGTCGGCCCCGCCGCGGGCGCTGGTCAGCAGGTCCCACGCCTTGGCCTCGGTGTTCCAGGCCCGCAGCGAGGCCAGCCGCTCGGGGTCGACGACGCCCTCCCAGCGCAGCACGGGCGCGTCCACGTGGCCCTGCACCTTGACGTCGAAGCGCTGGTAGACGAGGTCGCGGCCGGTGGGGGCGTCGAGCGTGCGGCCGTCGCCGGGTTCGAGCCCGTCGGCCCTGATCCGCTGCTCGCCCGGCACCTTGAGCGTCGTGGGCAGCGTCGTGGCCGTGCCCTGGTACGCCTCGTCCGGGGTGAGGATCCTGGCCTCGGAGAAGGTGGCCGTCACCGGGCCGCCGCCGGGCTCGCCGACCTTGGCCGACAGCGTGACGGGGTCGGTCACGTCGGCCGTCCCGGAGGCCGGGGTCAGCTCGGCGGGGGCGTCCGGGATGCCGGCCGACTCGAAGACGATCTCCCGGGCCGCGGTGTTGCCGAGCCCGTCGGCGCCGGTGACCGACAGCGTGTGCCGGCCCGCCTTCAGCCCGGGGCCGATCCGGGCGCCCAGCTCCACGGCCTGGCCGTCGAGCTTGACGTCCGGCCCGGACACCACGCCGGAGGCGTCTTCGAGCCTGACGTCCAGGACGACCGTCGCGGTGATCTTCTCGTCCGCGGCGGGGACGCTCCGCGCGACCTTCGGCGCGGAGTTGTCGGTGATCAGGACGCGCTCGGCGGTCTGGCCGGAGGTGGACCTGGCCGCCAGGGTGTGCCGGCCGTCCTTGATCGCGGTGGTGTCCAGGTCGGCGCGCAGGCCGCGAGCCGGGGCGTCCACCAGGAACTCCAGGTCGATCTCCGTCAGCGGGTTCGCCGTGTCGCCGCAGTTGCCGTCGCCCATGCTGTAGGACGGCTTGACCATCTGCCCGGCCGCGGTGCCCTGCGCCGGGGTGAGGACGATGTTCGAGATCGCGAAGTCGTCCCGGTTGGCGCCGCACGACGTCGGGTACGTGCCGGCCACGAAGTCGATCGTGTTCCAGCCGGGCACGAGGTACTCGTTCGGGATCGGCAGGTCCACCCGGCGGCTTGCGAAGTCGCCGTCGAGCACCACCTTCTGGCCGTTGACCAGCACGAAGTTCTGGTAGCGGGCCTCGATCGAGTTGCTGCCCACCGTGAAGCCGAGCGTCGCCCGGCCCGCGCCGAGCGTCTCGGTGACGTGCACGGCGGGGGCGTCGATCGTGTAGCGCAGCTCGGCCTCGCGCGGGAGGGCCTGGTCGCTGCCGCAGTCGCCGTCGCCCAGCGCGTACGAGGGCTTGACGTCCTTCCCGGTCACCGTGGCGCCGTCGAGGGTCAGGGCGAGGTTCGCGATCGTGAAGTCGTCCCGGTTGACGCCGCAGGCGTCCTTGTAGTCGCCGGTGACGACCTTGATCGTGTTCTCGCCCGCCGTCAGGAACCTGGCCGGGACAGCGACGGTCACGCGCCGGCTCGCCCAGGTGCCGCCCAGGTCGATGCGCTTGCCGTTGACCAGCAGGAAGTCGTCGTACTTGTCGTCGATCGAGTCCGCGCCGACGTCGAAGGCGAGCATGGCGGCGCCGTTGCCGAGCGTGGCCCTGGTGACCGGCTTGCCGCCGTCCACGGTCAGCGACTCGACGCCGCCCGCGCCGGCCGCCGGGACGGTCGCGTTCACCGTCTTGACGCCGGCCACGAGGGTGCCGTCGGTGGGCAGCAGCCGCGGCGCGCCGGCCGGGGCGTTGTTCACCGTCACGGTGTTCCGGACGGTCGCGCCCGCCGCGGTGGCGGCGCTGAGGACGTGCTCGCCGTTGGCCAGCTCGGTGGTGTCCAGGTCGGCGGCGAGGCCGGTCGTGCCCCGCGGGTCGGACTGGGTGAAGAACGTGAGCGTGGCGCGCTTGAGCAGCGTGGGGTTGCTGCCGCAGTTGCCGTCGCCGAAGTTGAGCGTGTACGGGTTGTCCTCGCCGTCGGCCACCTCGCCGAGCAGTTCGAGGCCCACGTCCGAGAGCACGAAGTCGTCATGGTTCTGCCCGCAGGACGACTGGATCGTGCCGACCACGATCTCGACCGTGTTCTCGCCCTTGACCAGGTGTTCGTTCGGGATCTCGATGATGGCCCGCTGGTTGGCGAAGTTGCCGATCTCGGCCTTGTAGGCGCCGTTGACCTGCACGTAGCTGTGGTACTGCGCCTCGGTGGAGTTCGAGCCGACGTCGAAGGCCAGCTTGGAGACGCCCACCGTCGCGGTGGCGGTGACGGGGTTGCCGTCGAGGTCGAGCCTCGTGACGCTGTCGCCGGCCGTGACCGGGACGGCGGCGACCTTCGCGGTGCCCTCCAGGTAGGAGCCGGTGGCGGGGGTGAGCGCGGGCGGGGCGGGGGTGCTCGTGGGGGTGGGGGTCGGCCGTCCGCGGCCCTGCTCACCCGGGTCGGCGTACGCCGCCGTCACGAAGCCGCCCACCAGCACCGCCGCGAGCGCGGCGGTGACGGCGAGCCGTCCCCTGCTCCTCGAACCGCCTGATAACTGTCGTGCTGCCATCGGCTGCATCGGGTCCTTCCATGACGTTCACGGGCAGCCGATGAGGCGGCGTGCCCTTCGAGCGGACACGTTGGAGCGCACGGGTGAACGTTGTGCATGGAGAGACTGAAGGGGCGGGGAACTGTCTCCTCATTCTGGTCATCTGCCTACAGAAAGGAACAACCCCGACAAGAGAGACGGCGTGACCCGCGGCCCGAAGGCCGGGTGTCACGCCGTCGTGCCGGTCAGGCTCAGCTCTGGTGCCCCGGGAGGTTCTTGCCGTCCTGGGGCTTGTTGCCGGAGGACTTCTTGTCGGCGCCGGTGCGGCTCTGGCTCGAGGAGCTCCGGCTCTTGTCCTTGTCCTTGTCGCCCGTCTTCGTCTTGCGGGCCTTGCTCTGCGCCATGACGGTTCCTTTCTTCGATACGCGGAGTCAGCGGGTCGCTTGGCTCCGTAACTGCGCGTGCCCGTGGCCCGGACGGTCATACGGCAGGCCGGTCAAGCTTTCCTCAATAGGCCGAAATATCCATACATGTGCCGCCGGGCGTCAGATCTCGATCACGGCCTTCCCCGGCACCCCGCCGCGCTTGTCACGGAACGCCCGCCCGGTCTCGGCCAGCGGGTACACCGCGCCGACGTGGGCGCGCAGCAGGCCCGCCCCGGCCCGCGCGGCCAGCTCGGCGAGCTGGGCGCGGTCGGGCTCGACGATGAAGAACACCGCCCGCCCGCCCTCGGGCACGACCGGCGGCGGCGCGGTGATCGAGACCAGCGCGCCGCCCGGCTTCACCTTGGCCGCCGAACGGGCGAGCAGGTCGCCGCCGATCGTGTCGAAGATCAGGTCCACCGGCTCGACCGCCTCCTCGAACGACTGCCGCTCCAGGTCGACGAACTCGTGCGCCCCCAGCTCCACCGCCAGGCCCGCGACCCGTCCCCGTCCGGTGGCGACGACGTGCGCGCCGGCCCGGCGGGCGAGCTGGACGGCGAGCGTGCCCGTGCCGCCGCCCGCGCCGTGGACGACGACCGTCCGGCCTGCCTCCAGGCCGCCGTGCGTGAACAGGCCCTGCCAGGCGGTCAGCCCGGCCAGGGGCAGCGCGGCCGCCTCGGTGAAGGTGACGTTCGCGGGGATCGGGGCCAGGTCGCGCGCCTCGACCGCGACGTACTCCGCCGCGCCGCCGTCGCGGTGCCAGTCGGTCAGTCCGAAGACGCGGTCGCCCACGGACAGGCCGGTGGTGCCGTAGGCGACCTCGGACACCACGCCGGCCACCTCGTGGGCGGGCACGGACGGCGCCCGGTCCCGTCCGGCCCGGTCGGTCCAGGTGCCCGGCCAGTCCAGCTCGTCGGGCACGAAACCGGCCGCGTGCACGCGCACCACCACGTCGCCGGTGGCCGGGCGCGGCACGGGCACGTCCTCCAGGGTCAGGTCGCCGCCGGGCCGGTGAACGCGTATCGCTCTCATGGTCATCGCCTCTCCGTTCGTCGTCATTGTCGGCGACAGGACGGGACAGCGGCCCGGAGTGTGACAGCGACGCGCCGGTCAGGGCCAGGCCCACCGGATGCCGACCAGGCCCGGCTGGAGGGCGGCGGCCATCAGGTGGACGGCGTGCTGGGCGTTCAGCGTCAGCTCGGAGGCGGTCAGCTCGCCGCCGCCCGGTCCGCGGCGGGCGAAGCGGTGGATGCGCACCGGCAGCTCGACCGGGTCGAAGGCGACGCGCAGCACGTACTGGCCGGCCGGGAAGCGGAAGCCGCGCTCGTAGAAGCAGGACTCGGCGCCGCTGAGGTCGGTGATCTCGTACCGCAGCACGTGGGTGTCGCCGACCCGCAGCGACCGGTCGAACAGCAGCTCGGCGACCACCGTGGCGGTCTCGCCGTCCCTGGTGACGCGGCCGACGCGGCAGTCCTCAAGGGCGGCGACGGTGACCCGGTCCACGTCGCAGCCGGCGTCGCCGCGGTAGATCATGATGTAGCGGTCGGCGCCCTCCTCGTGGGCCTGCACCACCTGCGTGGTCTCGCGGGTGGTGAGGCTGCGGTCGGGGCCGATGCGCAGCGACTCGTACATCACGGCGATGTGCAGGCGGCGGTCGTCGGCCACCGCGTCGAGCTCGTCCAGCATGGCGGAGACCACCTGGGCGGGCCGGAACAGGGTCGAGTACGCCACCCCGGGCGCGCGGCCGCGCGGCCTCGGCGGCCCGAGCAGCCCGACCAGCGCGCGCGGCGGCAGGTCGAGGATCTCCTCCAGGGCTCCCACGGCCCGCAACGACTCCTCGCGCTCCGGCCGGCGCAGGCCCTGCTGCCAGTAGCTCAGCGTGCTCACCCCGACGTGCAGGCCGCGCTGCGCCAGCCGGTGGCGCAGCCGTTCGAGGGTCAGCCCCCGCGCTCCGACCGCGGCCCGCAGGGCGACGTGAAAGGGGCCGGCGCGCAGCGCGGCCTGGAGCTCATCCGCCACGTTGTGAATGTTCACAGATTTCCACAGATTCGTCATCACTTCATGAACGTCATGAAATGTCACCTTCCACAGTGATCTGTCAGGGAAATCCGCTCCCCCTTGTACGGCCATCTCCGCAGGTCGAACATCCTTCGCAGCACCCCCCAGCAGAAGGAGCGCCTATGTTCCGCCTCGCCGTGGCCCTCGCCCTAGCGGCGGCCACCTGGATCGCGAGCAGCCCCCCGGCCGAGGCCGCGACCTCGTACAAGCTGAACTTCACCCAGCAGTCGCAGCAGTACTCCAACTGGTGCTGGGCCGCGACGGGCAACTCCGTCGCCGCCTACTACGGGTACTCCTACAGCCAGAACCAGTTCTGCAACCTGGCCTTCAACCGCGGCGTCAACACCAGCTGCCCGAACAACCAGGCCACCCTCGGCAACGACCAGACCGCCTTCCGCCAGATCGGCATCAACCCCGGCGTGTACGTCTACGACTACCTGACCTACGCCGCCATCGTCCGGGAGATCGACGCCCAACGCCCGATCATGGCCCGCATCCAGTGGACCAGCGGCGGCGGCCACATGGAGGTCATCTACGGCTACGACAAGACCTCGTCGTACGTGTACTGGAGCAACCCGTGGCCGTCCAGCACCCGCTACAACTGGTCCACCTACAACTACTACGTCTCCAACTCCTCGTTCTTCTGGACCCACTCGCTCGACTACATCGGCGCGTGAGGGAGGCCATCGACATGAAGCTCTTCGCAGCGGTCGCGGCCCTGACCGCGCTGTTCCTGTGGGTCCCGAGCCCGGCGCTGGCCGACCCCGGCGCGCCCACCCAGGCCGACGTCGACGCCGCCCGTGCCGCGGCCGCGGGCGCCGGCGACACGGTCGGCCGCTTCTTCGCCGGCCAGGGCAGGCAGACCAGCCTGGCGCCGGTGGCGGCGCGGGTCGACGGCCCGACGGTCGCCGTCAACGACCTCAACCCGGACTTCGTGAGCGGACGGTCGGCGGAGATCGCCCGCTTCGCCTTCCTCGCCACCGGCGCCACCGCGCCGGACGGGCAGACCGCCTCCGTCTGGACCACCCGCGACCGCCGGGGAACGTGGGTGGTCAGCAACATCGCCAGCGGCGGCGACGAACAGCGGTACGCGGGCCAGACCGGCACCGTGTTCCGCGAGCCGCAGCTCAACGCCTGGTACGCCCTGCGCGACGGCACGGTCGTGCCGCTCAACGACGAGGCAGCGCAGTCGGTGGGCCGGGCGGGCGTGCCCGTGGCCGACTACCGGCGGCTGGCGCAGCAGCGCTACGCCGCCAAGCTCCCCGGCAGCTCCTATGCCAGGGACGGCTACGCGGGCGGCTACGGCGTCCCCGGCCCCGAGGGCACCCCCCTGCCCTGGGTCGTGGGCGCCGTGGTCCTGCTCGGCGCGGCGATCACCATTCGCCTGCTGCGCGGGCGCCGCACCTGACAAGATCCGGTGCACGGCCCGCGCCCCCGACGGCCATCTCGGCGGAGGCGCGGGCCGCCTTTTTCTGAGTAGCCCTTACTCATGCCGTCCCCCGCCGCCCGCCCGCACCATGGCGGCACAGCTCATCCACGAGGGGGGACGACCATGGCAGACATCCACAGCGCGGCGGCCGCGGGGCCGCCGTCCCCGCCGGCCGCGCCGGTGCTGGACAACTCGGCGCGGGAGGTGCTGAAGGGCACGCTCGTCCCGCTGCGGGTGCCCAGCGCGCACGACGACGCACCCGGCGGCGGGGGCGCGGGCGGGGGCATCGTCAAGCTGGGGGCGGTCCGGCAGCTCGCGCTGGCCCCCGGCGACACCGACGCGGTCCGTGACCGCCTCCGGGCCGGGGACGACCCGGAAGGCGTCTCCGCCGAGGCGTTCGACCTGCTCAGGCGCTTCGAGGAGCAGCCCGTCGCGGCGCTGCGTCCCGACCCCGCCGCGCTGGCGCGGGTGCCGGCCGCCGAGCTGGCGCTGTTCGCCGGGACGCTCGTCGAGCTGCGCGCCGAGCGCCTGCGCGAGGCGGAGGGCGCGGGCGCCCGGGAGGCGGCCGGCCGGGCCGCGCAGGCGCTCAACACCGCCGCGGTGGCCCTGCGCGGCCTGGCGGTCAACACCGCCGCGCCGCCCATCGGCATGCTCAACCTGGAACGCATCGAGATGGTGCCGGTCGGCATCCAGCGCGGCGAGCTCGTCTCGACCATCCCGCTCGCGCCCGGCGAGGTGACCGCGGTCACGCACAAGGAGTGGTCGGTCACCTCGAAGGAGTTCACCACCATCGTCACCGACTCGCTGGAGGAGGTCAGCGAGACGGGCGTGACCGACAACACCGACCTGTCGCAGTCGACGTCGTCGCAGAGCCAGCACTCCAACCAGTTCAACATCACCGGCACGGTCCAGGGCGGCATCCCGATCATCTCCGGTTCGAGCACCACCGGGTTCACCGCGCAGGGCTCGGAGTCGGCCTCGGCCGCTGAGAGCATCAAGCACGCCCGCGCCACCACGCAGAAGGCGTCCTCGCGCTCCCGCCGCGAGCACAAGGTGACCATCTCCACCACCACCGTGACGGGGTCGGAGGAGACCTCGACCCGGGTGCTGAGGAACACCGGCAACGACCCCGTCCGGATCGACTACTTCAGCCTGATGCGCAAGTGGCGGGTCCGGCTCTACCGGTACGGGCTGCGCCTGACGTACGACATCGCGGTCCCCGAGCCGGGGGCGTCGATGCGGCGGGCGTACGCGGAGCTGGAACTGCTGCGCTCGCAGCAGGGCCCCTTCGAGTTCCCGGTCAAGCACGCCGACATCACCACGGAACTGGTCGACCAGGACGGCCACCCGTCGCCGACCGGCGTCCCGAAGTACCAGTGGCTGGCCGACCGGCACGGCGTGACCGTCCGGCCGCACCCCGAGGCGCCGACGCCGCTGACCGTCAGCTCGCACGTCAACACCGACGGGAACTGGTGGTTCCTGGACCTGGAGTTCGACGTGCCCGGCGGCACGCACATCCGGGAGATCATGCTGGACGCGCAGGTCGGCAAGGACGACTCCGACGACAAGATGAACTTCGACGTCATCGGGGCCCGCTCGGAGCCGACGTGGCGCAACCTGTCGGACGCGCTCATCATCCGCGACCACCGGATCATGTCCTTCGACGGCGCCACGCCCTACATGCGCGGCTTCACCGGCCGCCACAAGATCACGTTCTTCTTCCACCACTCCGAGCGGGTGTTCGTCGGGCTCGGCGTGCGCCTCGACCTCACGGACGAGGCCGTCGAGCAGTGGCGCACCGACGTCTGGAACACCCTCTACAACGCCGCCCAGACCAGGTACTTCGCCGAGCAGGAGGACATCGCCGCGCGCATCGCGGCCATCGAGGACAAGCTGGCGAACGTCGACACCCTGACGCTGCGGCGCGAGGAGAGCGACGAGATCATGAAGTGCGTCCTGCGGTTCATCCTCGGCAGCGACTTCGACTTCATGCCCGCCGACGTCCTGGCCGCCTTCCTGGCCGCGCACGTCGACCTCCAGCACGGCATCGGCTTCGACGGGCCGAGCCTCGGGCTCAGCGCCGAGCAGTGGACGCTGCTGCGCCGGCACGAGGACCTGGTGCGCTTCATCAACCAGGCGATCGAGTGGGAGAACGTGGTGACGTTCCTCTACTCCTACTTCTGGGACGTCCCGCCGAGCTGGCCGTTCGTCCGGCAGTTGCGGCACCCGGACCCGACCAGGCAGGCGTTCCTGCGGGCCGGCAGCGCGCGGATCGTCCTGACCGTGCGCAAGGGCTGGGAGGAGGAGTGGATGCGCTTCGCCGAGGGGGGCGCGGTCGGCGCGCCGATCCCGGCGCCGTACCTGACGATCGCGCAGGAGATCGCGGCCTACGACGACCGGAACTATCCCGGCATCCCGCCCGCCAACCCCGAACGGGCGGCCGCCCGGCTCCAGGACGCCGCCTTCACCACGTCCTCGTCGGACCTGGCGCCGAGCCCGAACCCGGTGAACATCAAGGTCGGCAACAGCTCGGCGTTCGTCGTCGGCCTGCCGGTCGTGCTGGACGCCGAGGACGACCGCCGCGTCCAGGAGGCCCAGCTCGTCGTCGCCATCCCGGACGCCACCCACCTCACGGTCGAGCGGCTGAGCTTCGCCCACCGCGGCACGCAGGCCCCCGTGCCGATCCTGCAGCCGGGCGAGAAGGGGGCGCTCATCGCCGAGTGGCACGAGTACACGCCGTCGTCCGGCACCGACATCGCGCTCACGTCCAACCTCGCGACGATCTCGTAGGGCGGCGGACGGCCCGATGACGTACTTCTGCTTCCAGAGAAGCCAGAACGACCGGGTCTCCCGGATCTCCCTCACCGTCGGCGAGGAGACCCAGCCGATGATGTGGAAGGGCGAGCAGCCCGACGACAACGTGCACGGCGTGCTCTTCCACCACACCTCCGGCCTGGTGTTCCTGGAGGAGACCCGGGCCTCCTACGGCCCGCAGGGCTCCTACCGGGTGTTCGCGCTGACCGGCAGGACGCCCGGATCGGGCCGGTTCGAGGCCATAGAGGTGCCCCGGACGGGCGCCCTGCGCACGCTCGGCCGGTTCGACCTCGACGTCCGCGACCCCACCGACGACCAGGCCGACCTGGTCTACACCGGCAAGTTCCTGTACTGGCGCAGATCCATGCCCGCCTCACTCCAGGGCTCCGGCACGCTGCTGTACGCGGCCACGTCCGGCCTGGTGGGACACCAGATCGGCACCATGCAGAACAGCAAGGACCACGGCCCGCTGCCGGAGGGTCTGTACACGTTCTTCACCCACGTCGATCCCCGGCAGAACTCCGTCGAGGCGGCGAACCGGCGGGGCGACAAGGCCGTCTCCAATCCCGGGGAGGGCATCCAGTTCCTGCCCGTGGGCGGCAACGGCCCGGTCTTCCCCGACTGGGGCACCTTCCGCGTCCGGCTCACCCCGATCCAGGGGAACATGTACGGGCGTGGCGGCTTCTACCTGCACAACTCGCACAAGGGGTACAGCCACGGCTGCGTGGAGGTCGGGGTGAACGCCGACGGCCTCGACTTCTTCTCGGGCCTGCTGGCCTACGCCGGCAGCCAGCCGCGCAAGGCCAAGCTCGTGCTGCGCGTCCGGTACTCCTACCCCGAGCAGGGCACCCTCGGCAGAACCCTGCGCTGAACTCCGCGCTGGACCCCGCGCTGAACCCCGCGCTGGACCCCGCGCTGAACCCCGCGCTGGACCCCGCGCTGGACCCCGCGCTGGACCCCGCGCTGGACCCCGCGCTGGACCCCGCGCTGGACCCCGCGCTGGACCCCGCGCTGAACCCTGCGCTGAACCGTCGGCCCGCGTCGCGGGGTCACCAGTGACAACGGGCGCGGGCCGCGGAGACCGTCACCTCGTGGGTGTCGTCGGCCGTGACGGGCTGGTTGCCGACCAGGACGGTGAGCCGGCCCGGGGCCGGCACCCGCCAGGTGCCGAGCGGGGCCCAGCGCCCCCGGAAGGCGCGCTGGTCCACGGTCACCGGCGGGCCGAGGTGCGGCGGGTCGGTGTCGTCGTCGTCCAGGTGGTAGAAGGCCAGGCCGGACGAGCGGGGGTCGTCGGGGATGTGCACGTCGATCGTGCAGCGGGCGCCGCCGCGGGTGTCGAAGTACCAGTTGACGACCTGGTTGAAGTGGGCCGGCTCGTTCCCGACCCGCAGCGCCAGCGCCGCGCCCACGCAGCCGTCGCCCTTCCATCCGCCGGTTACGGGACGCCAGGCGGGATCGGCGTAGAACCACTCGGCCGCGCACCGGGGGCCGTGCACCGCCTGCCACCGGACGGGGCCCGTGGGGGCGGGGCCGGGCGGCGGCTGGGTGACCACCACGGTTGCGGGAACCTCCGCCACGGTCGCCCGGACGGCCGCCGGGCCGCCCTTCGCGGTGGGGGTGGGGGTGGAGGTGGAGGTGGTCGTGGGCGTGGTGAGCCGGGGCAACAGGACGGCGGCCGTCACGCCCAGGGCCAGCAGAACGGCCCCGGCCGCCAGCGCGCGACCCGGCCAGGCCGCCCGCGCGGGCCGCGTCGCCCCAGTGAGGCCGCCCTCGACCGGGTCGCCCTTGGCCGCCTTGTCCTCGGCGTGGTCGCCCTCGGCCGGGTTGTGCTTGGCGGGGTCGCCCTCGGACGGGTCGCCCTCAGCGGGGTCGTGTCTCTTGGGGGCGCTCTCGGCCGGTTCGTCTTCGGTGGGGCCGGTTTCGGCGACCAGGGCCTGGTACTCCGCGTCCGCGGCCCAGGACAGCGGGCCCATGGCGCTTCCGGCGAGGGCCGCCGCCCGGTCGGACGTGATCCGCTCCGCCGGGTCGCGTGCGGCGCACGAGCGGATCAGGCCGGCGAGCGCGGGCTCGACGCCGTCCACGTCGATGTCGGCGTTCAGGCTGCTGTAGAGCACCGCCATCGGCTCGCCGCGCCCGAACGGCGGACGGCCGGTGGCGGCGTAGGCGATCGTGCCGGCCAGTGCGAAGACGTCCGCCGCCGCCGTGACGGGCTCCTGACGTACGGCCTCGGGAGCGATGTAGCCGGGCGTGCCGACGATCTCCCCCGACGTCGTGATCGTGCTCTGACCGGGGGCCCGCGCGATGCCGAAGTCGATCAGCCGCGGGCCCTGCGGCGACAGGATGACGTTGTGCGGCTTGAGGTCGCGGTGCTGCACGCCGTGCCGGTGCACGTCGGCCAGGGCGGCGGCCAGCCCGGCGAGCAACCGACGGCACAGCTCCGCCGGCAACGGCCCCCGTTCCGCAACCGCCCGCAACAACGTCGGCCCTCGCACGTACGCCGTCGCCAGCCAGTACGGCGGCGCCGTCACCCGGGCGTCCACCAGCGGCGCCACGTACGGGCTGCGCAGGCCGCGCAGGGTGGCGGCCTCGCGGCGGAACCGTTCCATGGCCTCGGGGTCGGCCGGGTCGTGCTTGATGACCTTGATGGCCACCAGGCCCAGGCGGCGGCTCCTGGCCAGGTACACGACGCCCATGCCGCCCGCGCCGAGGCGCCCGAGCAGCCGGTGGCCGCCGATCTCGGGTGGGTCCGTCGCCTGTAACGCCTGCACGCTCATCCCAGTCGATCATGACAGACCGGGCGTCCGGGAGGCAGCCCCCGTCACGGCCGGATCGGGGTGGGGCGGGAGGCGGCGTGAAGGGCGGGTGGGGTGGGGGCGTTTGGGGGTTATGTCGCTGGGGCGCGGTGGGTGGTTCGGGTTTCTTGGGGGTGATGTCTGGCTTATTCGATATCGGGGTGGTTTTGTTCTGGATATCGGTACTAGTCCAGAGATTGCGTGAAAGTTCGTGGTTACTCGGGCTTGATGAATACCACAATTCCCTCGTTCTCGCCCGCCCGTCGCCACCCCAGACGCTCGTACAGGCGAATGGCGTCGGGGGCGTTCACGGAGGTCAGCAGCCAGCTTCGGGATTCGCCGCACAGAAGGTCCAGAATGCGTCCCGCCAGACCGCGGCCGCGGGCGCGTGGAGCCACCGCCAGTTCGTCCACCTGGAGCGCGCCGGCCAGCATCCGGGCCACCCCGTCCGGGCCGAGCGCCGCGAGCACCTTGCCGTAGCTGCGGGTCCGCGGCAGCGGGGTCTCCGTCGGCCAGGCCGTCCCGAACCCGCACGGGCCCGCGTCGTCCACGGCCAGCACCGCGCGGAAACGGGGTCGGGCGGCGTCGGCGGCGAACCGGACGCCGAACTCGGCCACCTCGCCCTCCCCCTCGTTCCACGGCGGCCCGGTGAACACCTCGCGGTAGAGGTCGATCAGCTCCGCCCGGCGCGCGAGCGCCTGCTCGCCGGTCAGCAGTTCCAGCCGCACGTCCGTACGTTCCGTCACACTCAACCTCACTGTCTAGTTGAAGTACGACAGTGACGATAGCGGACGTCCGGCCAAACCGGCACCCCCGCGCCCGCGGCGCCGGCCGCCCGGAGCGCATGTTCCCGGCAGCGCCGCATTTTCGGGGCGACAGTGCTAGGGAATGATCGAGTCACAGTAAAGCGACACCACCGCTTCTTGTCGCAATAAAACTGGACAAGTCGGCTGTAAGGGCCTGGTAAATCTGGTCAAGCTTTAGGAGCTCATGCCTGTCTTGTCAGAACTCCGAACTCAATGCGCGGGTAAGACTGCTCATGCCGGAGACCGACGGCAGTCGAGAAGTCCCGCGGCGGTTCTGGAAACTTCTGAACGGAAAGCGCGATGAAATCAATGATGAAGAAGCCGGCGGCCGTGCTCGCCACGAGCGCGTGCCTGCTGCTTGGTGGCGGCCAGATGCCGGCCGCCCAGGCCAGCACGGCCGGCACGGCGTCGTATCAGAGCCCAGCCGATGAGAAGCCGGTCCTCCGGGGCGGCTGCGGCTGGCGTCACTGCGGTCCTCGCTGGTGGGGCCCGCGTTGGGGCGGCTGGTGGGGCGGCGGTCACCACCACGACCACGACCACGACCACGACCACCACCACCGCGTGGGCCCGCGTGGTCCCCAGGGCCCGCGTGGTCCGGAAGGCCCTCCCGGCCGCTCCGTCCACAAGCCGGACCGCCACGACGACGACCACGGCCGCGACGACCATGGCCACGACGACGACCACAACGAGGACGACGACTGGGGCGAGTGGGGCGAGAACTTCGACGGGTTCTAAATGACCCGCGGCGAAGTTCCCGCTGACACACCAGCACGCTGAACGGCGGGGTTCCCGGCGACATGCGCACATCGGCCGTCCGGACGAAGACCGGCTCCCGGTCCGGCGACCGGCCACGCGCCCCTGTCCCGGCGAACCCCGCCCTGCAGCCCCCGCCCCGCACTCCCCCGCACGCCCCCGCCCCGCACGCCACGCCTCCGCACGTGCCGCACTCCCCCGCACGCCCCCGCCTCCGCACGTGCCGCACTTCCCCGCCGCTGCGGCCCCCACCAGCACCGGAAGTCCCTCCGGACGCCCCTGCCCCGCCTCACCGCCGACCGCGCGCCGTGCCGTCGGGACGGGAAACCGGACGGTAATGCCTTTTCTCACCGGCTGGGCTATGGTCGGCCTTATGACGGGACCGTGCAGAGCGCCACGAGGCCCCATCGCGCTGTGCTGCGTGGTGGGCCTGGTTCTGCTGTCCCTGCTGGTCGCCAGCCCTTCCTACGCCGACGACCAGACGACCCCGCGCCCTCTGTCCGCCGGCCACGAATGGACCCCGGACAAGAGCGGCGACCGGATGCCGAGCCTGCCGCCCCAGGCGTCCAGCGGCCGTGAACACCACGTGTTGTCGTTGTGGCCGCCGCTGCGCGGCGCGCGGCACGCCGAGGCCGCCCACCTCGCGCTGCTTCCCGCGCCCGGTTCCGACGCGGCCGCGATCCGCGACCCGCAGCAGGTCGGGCACCGCACCGCGGGCTCGCGCAGCCCGCCGCTGATCTAGCTCCCTCCCTCTTCACGAGTCGCCGCCTCCCGGCCCGCCTTGCGCGCCGCGGGGCCGGTCGTCGCGCCCGGCCCCAGCACGGCCGGGTCCACGCGTTGCCCGGCCGCCCGCGGGTTCCGCGCGTTCCGGTACGGCCGGAGGCCGCCGTCGTGGCGTGCCCGCGTGCGGGATGCGCCCTTTTCTCTCGTCTTTCGCGTACGAGTTCTCCGCGTCAGAGCAAGGAGCCGATCATCGTCATGTCCGACGCCGGATCAGTCCACGAACACTCACCGCGAACATCCGCGGTGCACCGCGCCCACGTGGTGCTCGATCTGGGCACCTCACGCACCCGTTCGCTGTCCCTGGACGGGTTCGCCATCGCCGACCGTCCCTCGGCGGTCGTCGTCCCGTCGCCGGAGAGCGCGGCCGGGGTCCCGGTCCGCCCGATCCGCCGGGGCATGGTCGTCGACCCGGGCGCCTGCCTGCGGCTGGTGCATCTCGTGCTGCAGGACGCCTGGCTGGCCGGCGGCCGGCCGCTGGAGCACGTGATGGCCGCGGTGCCGAGGGCCGCGACGGGCAGTGACCGCCAGGCGGTGCGCGCGACCGTCGCCGAGGCGGCCGGCTGCCAGGTGACGCTGGTCGAGGCGCCGCTGGCCGCCGCCGCCGGCGCCGGTCTGGACGTCGCGGGGCCGGGGCCGTACCTGCTGCTGGACGTCGGGGCGGGCATCGTCGAGGCCGTCGTCGTCAGCGGCGGCGCGGTCAGCGACGCGGCGGCGCTCCAGCTCAGCGCCACGACCAGCGAGGGCCTGCTGCCGGACGCGCTGGACGGCGTCGTGGAGATGACCGCGGGCCTGCTGCGCCGCCAGCCGGCCCACCTCCGCCCGGCCGTCCGCGACAACGGCCTGACCGTCACCGGCGGGGGCGCGCTCCAGACGCGGCTGCTGGATCGCCTGCACACCGCCCTTCGCACGCGGATCAACGCCGCGCCTGAGCCGCAGCACGCCACCGTCCGCGGCCTGCTGCGGCTGTGCCTGCGCCCCGCGGCGCCCGTCATCGCCCTCTGAACCCCCGCAATCACCGCGCGGAAAGGAAACCACCATGACCGACCACCTGAGCACCGTGCAGCTCCAGTCCCTGCGCCAGGACATCGACGAGCAGCTGGAGCGGCGCAGCCGTCACCTGCTGGGCCTGCAGGCCGCGGCCCAGGACGGCAACGGCGCGGACGACACCTGGCAGGAGCTGCTGGCCTCCCTGGCCACCGCCGACCGGGCCATCGCCGAGCTCACCGAGGCCCGCGACCGGCTGACGGCCGGCTCGTACGGCCGCTGCTCGCACTGCGAGGCGGGCATCCCGTTCGAACGGCTCAAGATCCGGCCGCTGGCCCGGTTCTGCATCAACTGCCAGCGCAGGCACGAAGCCGCCTGACCCACGGGACCGGCCGCCCCTTGCGACGTCGGGCGGCCGGTCCACCGCCCGCGGCCGTTGGACAGGAATATGCAGACCGGTCTAGTGTGTGCCGCATGGCGGTCAAGGGGGACGAGACACGGGCGCGCATCGTCGCGGCGGCCCGCACGCTGGTGGAGGCCCAGGGCAGCCACGGCACCGGCCTCAACGAGGTGCTGGCGGTGGCCGGCGCGCCGCGCGGGTCGCTCTACCACCACTTCCCCGGCGGCAAGGACCAGCTGGTGGGCGAGGCGCTCGCCGCCGCCGGGCGCGAGGTCGACGCCATGATCGACGATCTGGCCGGCACGCTGCCGAGCGCCCGTGACCTCGTGCCGGCCGTCCTCGACGCGCTGGCCGACAGGATGGTGGCGGCCGGGTACGCCAAGGGCTGCCCGGTGGCGACCGTGGCCCTGGAGGTCTCCTCCTCCAACGAGCAACTCCAACGCGTCTGCGCCGGCATCTACGAGGGCTGGCAGCGCAGACTGGCCGACGCCCTGCGCGCCGACGCGCTTGCCGCGGCCGACGCCCCGCAGCCCGACGTCCCGCAGCCCGACGCCCCGCAGGCCGACGCCCCGCAGGCCGACGAGCACGACATGGCCGGCGACCGGCGCGACACGGCCGACGATCTGGCGGCGACCGTGCTCGCGCTGATCGAGGGCGCGCTGCTGCTGGCCCGCGCGAGCCGTTCCCGGCTGCCCGTCGAACGGGTCCGCCGCCAGGTCGTCAGGCTGCTGGCCTGAGCGGGCGGTTTTTCACGCCCGCAGAATATGTAGATCGGTCTAGAGAGGAAGAGTCATGGAAGACGCCGTGGTGTTCGGCGCGACCGGCTTCATCGGCAGATGGACGGTCCTGCACCTGCTGGAACAGGGCCGCGCCGTGACGGCCGTCGTCCGCCGCGCGGACGGCGGGCTCGGCCGCTGGCTGCGCGAGCGCGGCGTGCCCGGCACGCGGCTCACCGTCGTCGAGGGCGACGTCACGCCCGGGCCCGGCCTGGGGCTGAGCGGGCCCGCCGAAGGGGCGGCGGGCGTGCGGGACGTGTTCAACGCCGCCGGCGTCTACCGCTTCGGCATGGAACGCGAGGAGGCCAGGACGGTCAACGTCGAAGGCGCGCTCAATGTGCTGAACTGGGCCGCCGCCCGGCCCGCGCTGCGCCGGCTGGTGCACGTGTCGGGCTACCGCGTCGGGCTGGACCCGCGGCCGCGCCATCCGCTGCCGGCGGCCGAACTGGCGGCCCTGTACCGGGACAAAGGGGCGTACGAGGGCTCCAAGGCCGAGGGGGACGCCGCCGTACGGGTCGCCGCGGCCCGGCTCGGCGTGCCGCTGACCGTGGTGAACCCGAGCAGCGTCATCGGCCATTCGCTGACCGGCGAGGCCGGCCAGTACGTCGGGCCGGCCTCACTGGTCCGCGACCTGTGGGCGGGGCGGCTGCCCGCGCTGCCGGGCGGCGCCCGTACGTTCGTCCCGGTGGTGACGGTGGACGATTTCGCCCGGTTCATGGCCGCCGTGCCCGAACACGATCCCGAGCCGGGCGGCCTGCACTGGGTGCTCGATCCCGCCACGCCCGATCTGCACGACCTGATCCGGCTGCTCGCGGACCACCTCGGCGTACGCGCGCCGCGCATCCGCGTGCCGGTGGGCGTGATCCGCCGCCTGCCGTCCGCGCTGACCGGCGCCGAGCCCGAGACGCTGGGCTTCCTGACCGAGGACCGGTACGACACCGGCTCGGCCGACCGGGTCGCCGCGTCCGCGGGGCTCCGGCGGCCACCCGTGGAGGACGCGTTGCGCCGCTGGGCCGACCGGCTGGTCGCCGACCGCTTCGGGGCCGCTCCGGCCGCACGTCCCGGGGGTTTCCACAGCGTGGCGGGGTCGCGCACGTACGTGGCGGGTGAGCGTACGTCGCCGCGGCTGGTGCTGCTGCACGGGCTGCCGCTCGACGGCGACTCCTGGCACGGCGTGCTCGACGAACTGGACAGCGCCCCGCCCGCGGCCCGCTCCGGAACCGCCGCGGGCCACTTCCCCGGGCTCGTCGCCGGGTTCCCCGCTTCGGATCGGTTTCCCGCGCTCGTCGCCGATCTGCCGGGGCTGGGGCGGTCCTCGCCCGCCGGGGCCGCGGCGTCGGACTGGCTGGCCGAGTTGCTGGCGCCCGTGCGCACCCGTCCGGTGATCGTCGCGCACTCGGCCGCCGCCGCCCCGGCGCTGCGGTACGCCGCCGCCCATCCCGGCCGGATCGCCGCCCTGATCCTGCTGTCGCCGTACTTCCTCCAGCGCCGGCCGTCCGCGCTCACCCTGCTCCTCGCGGCCCCCGTCCTCGGCAGGATGGGGCCCGACCGGCTCGCGGCCACCCTCCTCGGCCCGGCGTCCCCGCCCGAGGACGCGCGGCGGGCGGTCGCGAGCGCCGCAGCCGGACTCCGGCGTCCCGGGGTCGCCAGGCGCACCGCCCGCGTGCTGCGCGCCGCGCACCGCCCCGCCGAGCGCGCCGCCCTCCGCACGCTGCTCGGCGGGCCCGTGCCCGTGCACCTCGTGGCGGGCGAGCTGGACCCGCTGACCGACAGCCCCGTCCCCGCGACGGTCATCCCGGGGGCCGGGCACCACCCGCACCTCACCCACCCGGCCGCCGTCGCGGAGATCGTGCGGCAGATCCTCCTCCGGCCCGGCGTGGACGATTTCCCTCCGCCGCCCACGCCTGACATCATGACCGGCCCACTTCCTCACCACCCCAGGACGTCATGAGCTCCGTCACCTACGCCGAGCCCGCCGACCCGCAACCCGAGATCCCGCTCACCGGCGGCGACGTCACCGAAGGCGTCGTACGCGTCGGCGACACCGTGCGCCGCACCGTGGGGCCCAACGCCCCGCTGGTCCACGCCCTGCTGGGGCACCTGGAGGAGGCCGGGTTCGCGGGCGCGCCGCGGTTCCTCGGCATCGACGCCGCCGGCCGCGAGGTGCTGACCTTCGTGCCCGGGGAGGTCGCCGGGCAGCCGCGGCCCGCGTGGCTGGCCGACGAGGAGCGGCTGGCGTCCGTGGGCCGGCTGATCCGGGCCTACCACGAGGCCGTGGCGGGGTTCGTCCCGCCCGACGGCGTGCGGGCGGACTTCGGGTTCACCGAGCCGCCGGGCATGCCGCCCGCGCCGCCGTACCCGCCGGAACTGGTCGGGCACCTGGACTACACGCCGGACAACATCGTGTTCCGCGACGGTGTGGCGGCCGCGCTGATCGACTTCGACATCGCCAGGCCGTCCACCCGGGTGGAGGAGCTGATGAGCGCGATGGTGTACTGGGCGCCGCTGGCCGACCCCGCCGACGCCGACCCGCCGCTGCGCGGGCTGGACGTGCCGCGCCGCTGCCGGCTGCTCGCCGACGCGTACGGGATGTCCGGCGTCGACCGTTCGCGCCTGGTCGAGGTGGCCGTGCTGCGTACCCGGCGGTCGTGGTTCTCGATGCGGCAGATCGCCGAGGAGCGGGGCGGCGGCTGGGCCCGGATGTGGGAGGAGGGCGTCGGCGACCTGATCAACCGGCGCGAGGCGTGGCTGGAGCGCCACGGCCCGGCGATCGACGCCGCGCTCACCGCTCCCTGAGCGCCCCTGACCGGCCCCGCCCCGGAGGCGGCTTCCGTCCTACTGCCCGGGCGGCGGCAGACGCAGGGCGAGCAGCGCGATGTCGTCTGTACGCGGCGACGGCGCCAGCGCCAGCACCTGCTCGCAGAAGTCCTGGAGCGGGCGGCGGGCCAGCGTCGCGGCGTGCCGGCGCAGCCGGGCCAGGCTGTTGTCCAGGTTGACGCCGGGCACCTCGACCAGCCCGTCGGTGTAGAGCAGCAGCGTGCTGCCCGGCGGCAGCGGCGCCAGGGCGTCGTGGCGGGTCACGTCGTCGAGATGCACGCCCAGCAGCAGCGACTGGCCCTCCTCCAGGTAGCGGGCCTGCCCCTGCGCGGTGACCAGCAGCGGCGGCAGGTGGCCGGCGCTGGCCCAGCGCAGCATCCGCGTGTCCGGGTCGCCTTCCGGCTGGGGCGGCTCGATCCTGGCCAGGATGGCCGAGGCCGTGAGGGCGTCGCCGGCCACGGCCATGACCTTGTTGAGCCGGTCGAGGATCAGGCTGGGCGACTCCTTGTGGTCGCAGGCCAGGGCGCGCAGCATGTTGCGGAGCTGGGCCATCTGCCCGGCGGCCTCCAGGTCGTGGCCGGCGACGTCGCCGATGGCCAGCGCGGTGACGCCGTCGGGGAGCACGAACGCGTCGTACCAGTCGCCGCCCACCTGAGAGCCGGCCGGGGCCGCCAGGTAGCGGGCGGCGAGCTGGAGGTGATCGACCTGGGGCAGCGCGGTCAGCAGGTGGCGCTGCATGGTGTCGACGATGTCGCGCTGCTGGCCGAACAGGCAGGCGTTGTCGGCGGCCAGCGCCGCGGTGCGGGCGATGTCGGCCACCAGCTCCACGTCGGCCTCCGTGTACGGCCGCGCCGGGTCGGTGCGCGCCACCGTCAGCGCGCCCAGCACGCGGCGCGGCGTACGCAGCGGCGCCACGATCGCCGACGAGCCGCCCAGCACGTTGAACAGGGAGTCGTGGGCGGCGGCCAGCGGCCCGTCGGGCGGCGCGGCGATCTGCTCGGGGCCCAGCAGCAGAGCCTGCTCCCCGCGCAGCACCCGGACCAGCGCCGACCGCGAGGGGCCCTTCGGCAACGACGGCAGCTCGGCGAACCACGAGGGGTCAACCGGCGCGGCCCCGGCGCAGGCCATGGCCAGGCGACGCAGCTCGCGCGGCCCGAGGAACATGTCCACCGCCGCCCAGTCGGCCAGGCGCGGCACCAGCAGCCGGCCGAGCCGCGTCATCGCCTCGCGCACGTCCAGCGTCTGGGTGAGGACGGTGCTGATCTCGGTCAGCAGGCGGAACTGCTCGGTCAGCTTCTGGGCGCGGACGAGCTCTTCGGCCTGCCGGCCGGCCGCGTCGAGGCGTTCGACGACGTCGATGAAGACCACCACGACGCCGGCCGGCTCGCCGTCGTGGTGGAGGGGCGAGGCCAGCCAGGCGACCGGGAGCAGCCGGCCGCCCGCGGTGGCGAAGGTGGCGAACTCGCTGCGTACGTGCCGGTCCTCCCGGCACACCGTCACCAGCTCGCAGCCGGAGCGGGGCGGGAGGCTGCCGTCGAGGCGGCGGTGCAGCGTCCGGTGCGCGTCGGCGCCGCGCAGCTCGTCGGCGGTGAAGCCGAGCAGGGCCGCCGCGCCCGGGTTGACCCACGTGATGCGGCCGGCGAGATCGGTGAGGTAGATGCCCATGCCCGTGCCGTCGAAGGCCGCCCGCAGCAGCCACTCCGCCGGCTGGGCGCCGGAACCGGAGCCGTCCGGCCGGTGTCCGATGTCGCCCCGATCAGCCATCATCACACTACGTTATCGGATGATTACTGACATGCCGACTTCGTGTACCCGGCAACGTGCCGGGCCGGCGCCGTCCGGGCTAGGACCAGGGGAAGGCGCCGCCGGCCATGGTGCTGCTGAGACGGCGATCGGCGGCGCCGGGGGTCTCCGCGGGCACCAGCATGCGCAGGCGCAGCCGCGAGCCGAGGCCGGTGCACTCCAGCGCGACCGAGTCGCACAACTGCTGGATCACCCACAGGCCGAACCCCTGAGATGCGGTCGGGTCGACGCCCGCGGCGCCGAGGTGGTCGGGGGTCAGGCGGCCCGCGGTGTCCAGGATCTCCACGCAGACGCCGATCGGGTCCCGGGTCGCGGTGACCAGGCCGGCCGAACCGCCATGGTCGAGGACATTGGTGACGGCCTCGTTCACCGCGAGCACCAGGTCCTCCAGCCGCTCGCCGGACAATCCGCTGTGGTGGCCGTGGATGCGCACCAGGTCGCGGATGAAGGCCAGATCAGCGCTGATGGGACAGCGCAGCTCGAACTCCACAAGCATGATCGTCTCGTCTGTCGGAGGTCGGAAAGGGGTACGCCGGCCTCGTTCAGCTTTCCTGTCGAGTGATCGTCAAACGCGCCGGCCGCTCGCCGTCGAGCTCCCGGGGCGGATCACGGGATGATCGCCTGGGCGAGGGCGATGCCGCACCAGGCCGCTCCGAGGCCGGCCGCGACGCCGGCCACGGCGTTGAGGACGGCGTAGGTGCGGGCGCCGTTCTGCAGCAGCCGCAACGTCTCGTAACCGAAGGTGGAGTACGTGGTCAGCGCTCCGCACAGGCCCGTGCCCAGGAGCGCCTGGACTCCGCCGGCGGCGGGCAGCGCCAGCAGGAAGCCGAGCAGCGCCGACCCGGTCACGTTCACGGTGAAGGTGCCCCACGGGAACAGGCTGTCGTGCCGGGCCTGGACGGCGCGGTCGATCAGGTAGCGGGCCGGCGCCCCCACGGCGGCGCCCACCACCACCAGCAGCAACGTCATCACGGACGCCTCCCACCGCGCGGAGCCCGCCCGGCCTGGCCAGGAACGGCCTGGTCGGGAGCGCCCTGGTCAGGAGCGCCCTGGTCAGGAGCGCCCTGGTCAGGAGCGCCCTGGTCAGGAGCGCCCTGGTCGCGAGTGGCCTGGTCGGGGGCGGTCTCGGCGGGAATCGTGTCGGCGGCAGTGGCGAACCGGCTGAACAGTGCGCGGCCGAGCGTCTGGCCCAGGAAGACCGCCACCAGGGCCGCGACCAGCGTGACCGCCAGGTAGGCGAGCGCCGTGCGCGGCTGCCCCGCGGCCAGCGCCCCTTGGGCGTCGGCGATGGAGGTGGAGAACGTGGTGAACCCGCCCAGCACCCCCACCCCCAGGAACGGCCGGGTGAGCGGATGGGCCTGCCAGACCTCGGTGATGGCCACCATCAGCAGCCCGATCAGCAGGCAGCCGGTGACGTTGACGGCCAGCGTCGGCCAGGCGAACCCGCCGGGCGGCACCGGGAAGGCGGTCAGGACGGCGTAGCGGGCGAGCGCGCCCAGCACGCCGCCGGCCGCGATGACGGCCAGCGTGGCGACCGGGGCGCGGGCCAGCTCGCCGCGCTGGGCGGGCACGTGGAGGTCGACGTCGGGATCGACCGCGGCCCGCGGATCGACCTGCGCACCCCCGACGCCGCCGACGCCGCCGGCGGCATGCGCGCCGGCGATCTCCAACCCCTCGGCGGCGTGCACGCGGCCGGGTCCGGGTCCGAGGCCGGGTCCGGGTTCAGGGTCGTGGGGACGGGCTTGGGTCATGAGGCATCTCCTACCAGCACATGAGCGTGGCACATCTCTGGCAGGGACGGTTGGCGGCGACACCGCGGTTACCCCCGGACGGCGGGAGGCGGCGGGCCCCACCGCCGCGGCTCCCGGCACGGGAAGCCGCCCCCATCATACCGGCGACCACTTCAGACCCTGCCGCCGAGGAGCCTCCACGCGGCCCGGAATCGCCCACCGCCGAGGAACCTCCACCGGCCCGGAATCGCCCACCGTCGAGGAGCCTCCACGCGGCCCGGAACGCCGCCCACCGAGCTGCTTCCTTCGGGCCGCGAACCCCCCGCCGCCGGGAGGCGTCCCCCCACAGGCGACCGGCCGCTCAACCGCTGAGCGACAACCAGATGCGGTCGGGCAGGACGCGGGCCGCCTCGTCCAGGTCGATGTCCGGCGCGCCCGCCAGCCACCGTCTGCTCACCTCGGCCACCGGCCCGATCAGCAGCATCTCCACCTGCGCCGCCGGCAGCCGCGCCACCGCCCCCTCCGCCATGCGCGCGCCCATCCAGGCGTTCAGCCGGGCCAGCCGGGACGCCTTGGCCGCGGCGATGCGCTCGGCGTACGGGCCGAGGTCCAGCGCGTACGGCGCCGCGTGGATGAAGCGGGCCTTGTCCGGGTGCGAGGCGGTGAAGCCGAGGTAGGCCGTCACCGCGCGGCGCACGCCGTCACGGGCGTCGGCGGTCTCCTCGGTGACGGTGACCAGCGTGTCGAGCAGCTCGTCCATGCACCGGCCGTACAGCGCGGCGGCCAGCCCTTCGAGGCTGCCGAAGTGGTGGTAGACGCTGCCCATGCTGACGCCGCTGCGCGTGGTCACCGCCCGGAGGGTGAAGTCGGCCGGGTAGACCTCCAGGGCGGTGTCCAGGAGCCTGCGCACGGTCTCCTCGCTGCGCCGGTGCCGGGTCATCGCACCCCGGCCAGCGCCTCGGCCTCGTCCCAGACGCGCCGGGCCAGGCCGGCGTCCAGCGCCGGGCCCTGCAACGGGACCTCGCGGTCCTGGTCGAAGTACCGGCCGGTGCCGGGAGCCGCGGCCAGGGAGACGACGTGCCGCGCGCCTTCCTCGGGCGCGGCCCAGCTGCGCTTGGCGGCCTTGAGCAGCCAGCCGAGCGGGCCGCGGCGGTCGCCGAGCCCGGTGCGGATGACGCCGGGGTGCACGGCGTCGATCGTGATCCCGGCCGTCCGCCAGCGGTCGGCGAACAGGGGCACGGTCAGCAGGTTGCACAGCTTGGTGTCCGCGTACGTGCGCATCGGCGAGAAGGCGGCGCCCACGGCCGTGCGTCCGGGTTCGGCCCGGCCCTTGGCGTACAGGCCGGCGGTGACCTGCACGACGCGTCCGAGCCGGTCCTCCAGCAGGTGGTTGAGCAAAAACGGCGCCAGGTGGTTGACCGCGAACGACTCCTCCAGCCCGTCCTCGGTCAGGACGCGGCGGGCGGGCCACAGGCCGGCGTTGTGGACCAGCACGTCGATGCGCGGGCAGCGGTCCAGCAGGTCGCCGGCCAGCCGCCGGACCGACTCGGCCGTGCTGAGGTCGCCCGCCACGGCCTGGACGTCGCCCCCGATCCGCGCGGCGGCCTGCCGGCCCCGCTCCGCGTCCCGCGCGACCAGCAGCACCTTGTGCCCGTCGCCGGCCAGCCGTTCGCACACCGCGTACCCGATGCCCCGGTTGCCGCCGGTCACCACCATGATCGACATATCAGAGCATTTTTCTAGAGAAATGATCTAATTTCAAGAAGACAGCCGGTCCGGCTTGACCTGGAGTTCGCTCCAGCCCCCAGACTCCCGTTCCGGGGCCTCGTACAGAACGTGACGAACTGGGGAGAACAGCATGAAGTACCGGACGATCGGCACGAACCCGGACACCCGCCGCGAGGTGAGCGTGCTCGCCCTCGGGGCGATGTTGTTCGGCTCGGTGACCGACGAGAAGACGTCGTTCGCCATCCTCGACCGCTACGCCGAGGCCGGCGGGACGTTCATCGACACGTCCGACAACTACGCCTTCTGGGTGGACGGCGGCCAGGGCGGGCAGAGCGAGGAGCTGCTCGGCCGCTGGCGGCGCAGCAGCGGCGCCGGGGACGAGATCGTGATCGCCACCAAGCTGGGCGCGCGGCCGCTCACGCCGGGCACCAGCTACGTCGACAACGCCGAGGGCCTGTCCGCCAAGATCATCAGGGAGTCGGCCGAGCGCAGCCGCGAACGCCTCGGCGTGGACCGCATCGACCTGCTCTACGCCCACATCGAGGACCGCTCGGTGGAGGTGGCCGAGACCGTCGAGGGCTTCGGCGCCCTGGTGGCCGAGGGCACGGTCGGCCTGCTCGGGGTGAGCAACCACGCGATCTGGCGGGTGGAGCGGGCCCGCGCGCTGGCCGCCGCGTCGGGGGTGGCCGGTTACGAGGTGCTGCAGTACCAGCACAGCCTGCTGCGCCCGCGCTTCGACATGCCGGAGTCGATCTTCCAGGACGGCAGCCTCGGCCACGCCGGCGCCGAGCTGCTGAGCTACCTGCGCGCCGAGCCCGCCCTCACCCTGGTCGCCTACTCGCCGCTGCTCGGCGGGGCCTACACCCGGCAGGACAAGCCGGTGCCGCCGGACTACGACCACCCCGGCACCCCGGCCCGCATGGCGGTGCTGCGCGAGGTCGCGAAGGAGTGCGGGGCGAGCATGAACCAGGTCGTGCTGGCCTGGCAGATCGGCTCGGCGTTCCCGGTGATCCCGCTGGTCGGGGCGTCGTCGGTGGCCCAGCTCGAGGAGAACCTGGCCGCCGTGGACCTGGAGCTGACCGACGACCAGCGCGCCCGCCTGGACGCCGCCCACTGAACCGCCGCCGCCCCGGCTCCGCCTGCTGAACCGGGCCCGCCCGACGCCGCGCCTGAGCCCGGTTCGCGCGGGTAAGGATGGGGCTCATGTTCATCAAAGCGTGTCTGAACGGAAGCCGGGCGGCCGACGAGCACCCCCGGCTGCCCCTGACGCCCGCCGAGCTGGCCGCCGACGCCGTAGCCGTGCGGCGGGCGGGGGCGGGGGCGGTGCACCTCCATCCGCGGGACGCGACGGGACGCGAGTCGCTGGCCGCCGCCGACGTCGAGGCGGCGACGTCGGCCGTCAGGGCGGCGGCGCCGGGGCTGCCCGTGGGCGTGTCCACCGGCCTGTGGATCACGGGTGGCGACGCCGCGGCCCGCCTGGACGCGGTGACCGCCTGGGCGGAGCTGCCCGCCGGCGCCCGTCCGGACTTCGCGTCGGTGAACCTGTCGGAGCCGGGGTTCGGCGAGCTGGCGCGGACGTTGCTGGCGGCGGGGATCGGGGTCGAGGCGGGGGTGTGGACGCCGGCCGACGCCGCGACGCTGACCGCCTCGGGGCTGGCCGGGCGGATGACGCGCATCCTCGTCGAGGTGATCGACGCGCCGGCCGAGGAGGCGATCCCCCGGGCCGCGGCCATTCTCGACCGTCTGGACGGGTCGCCGGCCCCCCGCCTGCTGCACGGTGAGGGGCCGGCGACGTGGCCGCTCGTGGCGGAGGCCGTACGGCGGGGCCTGGCGACCCGGATCGGCCTGGAGGACACGCTGCTCGCCCCGGACGGCGGCCCGGCCGAGGACAACGCCGCCCTCGTCGGCCACGTCCTGGCCATCGCCCGCCCCGGCGGGTAGCGGGCGACGCACGCGCCGGGCGGTAGGGACAACCCCCGCACGAGGGTGGGTGGTGCCGTGACTGTGCCGAAGCCGCTGATTCGCCACAGTCGGGACAGAGCTTGATCGACGCGACAAGGAGTCCCGATGCCTTCCTCCGCCGCCCGGCGCGCACTCGCCCTGCTCGTGATCGTCCCGCTGGCGCTCGCACCGGTGGCCCCGGCGTTCGCCGCCGAGCGCGCGCCGTCGTTGCAGTCGCGGCTGGACGCCCTCACCGCCTCCCCCGACGTGCCCGGCGCCGTGGCCTACGTCCGCCACCCGGACGGCCGGACCACGACGGTCGTCTCCGGCACCGCGCGGCGCGGCACCAAGCAGCCCATGCCCGGCGCGGACGGCCGGTTCAGGATCGCCAGCGTGAGCAAGTCGATCATCGCGGCCACCGTGCTCAAGCTGGCCGGCCAGGGCAAGGTGAACCTGGACGAGCCGGTCGAGACGTACCTGCCGGGGGTCGTCCGCGGCAAGGGCATCGACGGACGGGACATCACCGTGAAGATGCTCCTGCAGCAGACCAGCGGCCTGCCGGACTTCACCCCCGCCGCCGACTGGTCGAAGATCGGCAAGCAGGACCTGCTCAAGCTGGCCCTCTCCCTCGAACCGACGCCCCGCGGCCGGTTCGCCTACTCCAACACCAACTACCTGGTCCTCGGCCTGGTCGCGCAGGCGGTGACCGGCCGCGACTTCCGCGCGGTCAGCCGCGACCTGGTGCTGAGACCGCTGGGCATGCGGGACACGTACTGGCCGGCCGAGGGCGAGACCGGCATCCGCGGGCCGCACGCGCACACCTACGGCGTGCACCCGCTGCGTCCCAAGGACGGCGTCGTCGACCTGACCCGGCTGCCCGGCCACGCGTTCGGCGCCAGCGGCGGGCTGGTCTCGACGCCGCGCGACCTGAACACGTTCTGGCGGGCGCAGTCCGTCACGTCCGGTTCGTACGTCGACATCGACCGGCCCGGCTGGCCCAAGGGCGCCCGGTACGGCTACGGCGTCATGGAGATCCCGCTGAGCTGCGGCGGGAAGTTGTGGGGGCACGGCGGCGACGTCCCGGGCGTGTCCACCTTCAGCGGCCGCGACCGCGCGGGCCGCGCGGTCACCGTCTACACCACGGGCTCGGCCAACGGCGGCAAGGCCCGCGACCTCCTGATCGCCGCCTTCGACACCGCCCTGTGCACCCGCTGACCGGGGTCCCGCCGGCCCCGCGCGCCCGCTGAACGGCGGGGTCAGCGGTTCATGTCGCGGCGCAGGGCCGGGAGCCGGGGCTCCTCGTCGGTCCAGGCGGCCGTCCTGATCGCCTCGTACGAGCGGTCCTGGCCGATCGTCGACTCCAGGGCCAGCGGCAGGCCGGTGGCGGTGTCCACGACGAAACGGTACCGCTCGCCCGGCCCGGCCGGCCGGCTGACCGCCTGGCCCTTGCGGCCGAGCGGGTCGGTGGCCTCGCTCTCCGCGCTCGCCCCCGGGAGCGCGGCCAGCATGCGGTACGTCGCCGCCCGCACCTCCGGAGAGGTCGGGAAGTTCATGACGAGCCGCACGCCGGTCTCGAACAGCTGGGCGTTCATGTCCACCCGCTCCTTGCCGTACCCCTTGGACACGAGGCGTTCGAGGGTGTCGCGCAGCGCCTCCGGGGTGGTCGGCAGGGCGTTCAGGGTGGCGGGCGTCATGGGCGTGCCGAGCAGGGTGAGGGTCTTGCCGCTGTCGTCGCGTACGGCGTCGCGCTCCCCGGGGCCGGCCTGCAGCTTCACCGGGGGCGTGCCCCGGCTCAGGGTCCAGGTCCGGGGTGAGCCGGCGGCGCGCCAGGCCGTCTCGTCCTCGGGCGTCGCCGGCTCGGCGCCGAGGTCCTGGCGGATCACCCAGGTGGGGCGGCCGGCCGCCTTGGGGAGCCAGAGCTCGATCGAGCGGCTGGTCTTGAGGGTGTAGTGGCCGCCGGGCGCGCGTTCGTACCGGCCGGCGACGCCGTCGCGCCTCCAGTACGCGCCGTCGCCCGCGTCGGGGGTGACCGAGCCGGCGGCGGCCAGCAGGATCTCACCGGCCGAGAGCCGGGCGGGCGCCGCGGACGCCACGGGTGTCGCGGGTGTCGAAGGCGTCGAGGGTGCGGTGAGGAAGGTGGCGGCCACGGTGACGGCGGCCGCCCCGGCCAGGCTCGCCCCCACGAGCGGCCAGCGCCGCCGGGCCCTCCCGCCGTCCGGCAGCGCCCGCAGCGGGGGCCGCTGCTCCTCCCGGCGGACGCCGGCGTCCATGGAGGAGGCGTAGGCCTCGGCGAGGCGGGCCCGGCCGTCGGCCAGCACCTCGGGGGTGGGGGGCGGGGCCGCGTAGAGGTCGCGGATCAGGGTCAGGTCCTGGTTCAGGTCAGCCACGGGAGTCTCCAAGCAGGGGATTGACGCCGCCCAGGGCGGCGCGAAGCTTCCTTCTGATGCGGTTCAGCCGGGAACCGACCGTTCCCGAGGGGATGTCGAGGGCCTGGCCGATCTCCTGGTAGCTCAGGTCGGCCAGCGCCAGCAGCAGCAGGACGTCGCGGTCGGCGTCCGGCATCGCCTGCAGGGCCGCCACCAGGTCGTCCTTGACGCCCGCCGCCGCCAGCCGTCCGGCGACCAGGTCCTCGTGCCCGTCCTCGGCCTGTTCGCCGGTGAGCGTCCCTTCCGGGGCCCGTTGCATCGCCTGCAACCGGCGCAGCTCGCTCCGGCGGTGCTGGGCGACGACGTTGGTGGCGATGCCGTACAGCCAGCCGCGGACCACCCCACGGCCGGAGTCGAAGCCGGCCCGGCCGTGGAAGGCGGCCAGGAAGATCTCCGCCGTGAGGTCGTCGGCGGCCTGGGTGCCGAGGCGGCCGGCGACGTACCGGTGGATCTCGGGAAAGTAGCGGTCGTAGAGCACCCCGAACCTCTCGGGGAGGCGCAGGGACTCGGCGATCGCCTGCTCGTCCTCGACCGTCATGGTTTGTGTCACACCCCTACTTGGCGGGAGCGCCCGTCCTTCTTCACGCCCTCTCAGCCCGTGAAGAGGGGGCGGGCATTCCGCCAAGAAGACATGTGATCCTCAGAACGACAGCGGTCTCGCTGACCATCGCCCTCCTCGGAGCCGTCCCCTCCGGCCTGCCGGCCCCGCCGGGCGGCCCCGCCCGTACCGTGACGCTGATCACGGGAGACCGGGTGAGCCTCGTCGCCGACGGCGTGCGCGTCGCGCCGGGCAAGGGCCGTGCGGGCGTCGTCTTCAGCACGGAGAAGATCGGCGACCGGCTCCGCGTCGTCCCGGGCGACGCCGTCCCCCTGCTGGCCGCCGGCCGGCTCGACCCCCGCCTGTTCGACGTGACGACCCTGCTGGAGTACGCCCCCGGCGCCCTGCCCCTCATCGTCGCGGGCCCGGACGCCGCCCGCCGGCCGGGCCTGGCCGCCCATGGCATGGCGGTGACCCGCGACCTGCCCGCCGTGAACGGCGCCGCCGTACGCTTCGACGCCGCCGCCGGCTCCTGGCCGGACCTCAGGGCCTCGCTCACCTCCGGCACGGGGAAGATCTGGCTCGACGGCCGGGCGACCCTGTCGCTGGACGGCAGCGTCAAGCAGATCGGCGCCCCCGCCGCCTGGGAGAAGGGCTACACGGGCGCCGGGGTGAAGGTCGCCGTCCTGGACTCCGGCATCGACGACACCCATCCCGACCTGGCCGGCAAGGTGGCGGCCCGCCGGAACTTCACCGGCACGGACACCGCGGCCGACCTCACCGGGCACGGCACCCATGTGGCCTCGACCATCGCCGGGACCGGCGAGCGTTACCGCGGTGTCGCGCCGGGCGCCACCCTCCTGGACGCCAAGGTGTGCGCCGACCGCTGGTGCGCGGAGTCGGCGATCCTGGCCGGCATGCAGTGGGCCGCCGAGCAGGGGGCCAAGGTGGCCAACCTCAGCCTCGGCTCGCCGGACGTCCCCGGCCTGGACCCGTTGGAGGAGGCCGTCCGGACGCTGACCGAGCGGTACGGCGTGCTGTTCGTCGTGGCCGCCGGGAACTACGGCAAGCCGGGCACCGTCTCCTCGCCCTCCACCGCGGACGCGGCCCTGTCGGTCGGCGCGGTGGACCGTGCCGACCGCCTGGCCGTCTTCTCCAGCGCCGGTCCCCGCGCGGGCGACTCGGCGTTGAAGCCCGACCTCACCGCGCCGGGCGTCGCCATCCGCGCCGCGCGTGGCGAGGACTCCCCCGGCGACGGCCCGTACGTCGAGATGTCGGGCACCTCCATGGCGGCCCCGCACGCGGCGGGATCGGCCGCGATCCTGGCCGGGCTGCGCCCGGACTGGACGCCCGAGCAGCTCAAGGCGGCCCTCATGGCCTCCGCCCGGCCGCAGCCCGGCACCGGGATCTACGCCCAGGGTGCGGGCCGCCTCGACGTGGGCCGCGCGATCGGCCAGACGGTGACCGCCTCCCCCGCGTCGGTCAGCTTCGGCGTGCTCGCCTGGCCGCACGACGACGACCAGCCGGTCACCAGGAAGCTCGCCTACCGCAACGACGGCCCTGAGCCGGTGACGCTGCGCCTGTCGGCGCGGGCCGGCGCGGACGTGTTCGCGGTGTCGCCCGGCACGCTGACCGTCCCCGCCGGCGGCCGGGCGGAGGCGACCGTCACCGCCGACACCCGCGGCGACGCGGCCGACGGGCCGCTCGGCGGCTACCTGGAGGCCACCGCCGAGGACGGCACGACCGTGAGCACGCCGCTCGCCGTGGTCAAGGAGGTCGAGAGCTACGACCTGACCCTCGACCGGCCGGGCGCCGCCGACGCGCTGACCACCCTCTACCGGACCGACGTCGCCCGCAAGGACTGGAACCCGGTCACCGTCCAGGCGGGCGGCAGGGTCACGCTGCGGCTGGCCAAGGGCACCTACGTCGTCGACAGCCGGACCACCGACGGCGAAGGTCTGACCATGCTCGTCCATCCCGGCCTGCGCCTGGACCGGGATCAGTCCCTGCGGCTGGACCCGGCTCGGGCGCGGCCGGTGTCCATCGCGCCGCCCGACCCGGCGGCCAGGCACCTGATGACCGAGGTGACCTACGGCGGCCGCACGCTCGACGGCTTCCCCTACTACCTGGGCGCGGAGGCCACCATGTTCGACGCCGCGCCCGGCATCCGCACCGCGCAGGTCGGGTCCGGCCGGTACGACCTGCTGACCAGGGTCGCCGGCCAGTGGGCGGTGCCGGGCCCGGACGGCGACCTGGCGGGCAGCGCTCAGGCGTACCGGCTGGCGTGGTTCGTCCAGGGCCAGGTGCCGACCGGCTTCAGCCGCCGGGTCGGGCGCGCGGACCTGGCCACGATCCGCAGGGACTACGGCGCGCCGGCGGCCGGCACGGACGCGAGCGCCGCGAGCGCCGCCTGGCCCGCGGAGGGACGGTTCTTCGGCATCATGTTCGTGACCGACTTCCGGCCCCCCTTCACGCACACCGAGTACGTCAACACCGGCGGCGGCCTCCGCTGGCAGAACGTCTACACGGAGATGGGCTCGACGTGGGGAGGCGACCTGATCTCGACCCCCCGCAGGTACGAGGCGGGACACGCCTACGACGAGACCTGGAACCGCGGCGTCTTCGGTCCCGCGCCGGTCACCGAGGACGGCACTCCTCCCGTCTCCCGCGCGGGTGACGTGATCTCCGCATTCCCCGCGCTGTACGCCGACGGGGCCGGTCATCCGGGGATGTCGAGCGTGTCCGGCGCGCGGACCGCCCTCTACCGCGACGGCGAGCTGGTGGCGGAGGAGCCCGCTCTGGGGGCGCGGTTCGGCGTGCCGGCCGGGGAGGCGGCCTACCGGCTGGAGACGGCGGCCGAGCGCGGCCCTGAGCTGCTCTCCACCCGTACGGCGGTCGCCTGGACGTTCCGCTCGGCCGGTGGCCGGGACGGCGCGCTGCCGCTGCCGGTCGTCGCCTTCTCGCCCGCGCTGGACCCGGCGAGCGGCGCGCCCGCCGGCCGGGCGTTCGCGGTGCCGGTGTCCGTGCGCGGGCAGGCGGGGGCGGTGCGGGAACTGGCCGTGGAGGTCTCCTACGACGACGGCCGCACCTGGCGGGCGGCGAAGGTCGCGGGCGGCGCCGTACGGCTGCGCCACCCGGCCGGGGCGGGCTTCGTCTCCCTACGCGCCCGCGCCGCCGACACCGGGGGCAACACCGTGGAGCAGACGGTGATCCGCGCCTACCGGATCGGGTGACCCGCCGGTTCGGCGGAGGGCTCGTAGCGCACAGAGCACTCGGGCGACTTTGAGGAAATTTCCGATCTTGCCGTCATTTCCATCCATAAACCGCGATGATCAAGCTCGGCCGGATGCCCACGGGGGGCGCACCGGCCGTTGATTGGAGCCCCATTTTGCGGAGAAGACTCCCACTGTTCGCCACCGCCTTCGTTGCGCTGGCGACCTTGATCCCGGTTCCGGCGGCCAACGCGGCGACGACCGCGAAACCCGCCACGACCACGACGAACGCCATCACCTGGGCGCCCTGCGAGGAGGAGCCCAGCGCCGAGTGCGGCAAGCTCACCGTGCCCATCGACTGGGCCCAGCCGAGCGGGCCCTCGATCGACCTCGCGGTCGCCCGGCGCAAGGCCACCGACCCGGCCGCCAGGGTCGGCTCGCTGGTGATCAACCCCGGCGGCCCTGGCGGGTCCGGCGTGGAGGCCGTCTACGGCGCTCCCGGGTCCTACACCGAGGAACTGCAGCAGCGGTTCGACATCGTCGGCTTCGACCCGCGCGGCGTGGGCCGCAGCCACCCGGTCATCTGCTCGGCGTCGGTCTACAACCAGATGCCGCCGACCGTCATGCGCAGCCAGGCCGACTTCGACGCCTGGAACGCCTTCACCAAGAAGCTGCACCCGGACTGCCGGGCCCGTACCGGCCCGCTCTACGACCACGTGGACTCCGTCTCCGTGGCCCGTGACATGGACGCCCTCCGCGCCGCCCTCGGCGAGGAGAAGCTCACCTACTACGGCATCTCGTACGGCACCCTGATCGGCCAGATGTACGCCGAGCTGTTCCCCGGCCGCATCCGGGCGCTCGCCCTCGACAGCAACATGGACCACAGCCTCGGCGTGAAGGGCTTCTTCGCCACCGAGGCCCTGGCCGTCGAGGACGGCTTCGACCAGTTCGTCGGCTGGTGCCAGCAGGACACCAGCTGCGTGCTGAACGGCCGCGACATCCGCGCGATCTGGAAGAGCCTGCTGGACAAGGCCCGCCGCGGCGAGCTGGTCTACCCCAGCACCGGTCAGCGGATGACCGAGCTGCAGGTCATCTACAACGCCGCGCTGGGCAACGAGGGTCCCGACTGGCGCACGCTGAGCGAAGTGATCAACTGGCTGAACGGCGGCCCGGCCCCCGAATGGGTGCCCCCGCTGCCCGGCCGGGGCCCGGTGGAGGGCGACGTCGCCGAACTGCCGACCCGGATCCTCTGCCAGGACTACAACCTCAAGGTGAACAGCTACGCCGAGTACGCCGCACTCATGCGTACCGCCGGCCTGCTGGCGCCGGACACGAAGTACCACCCGTACCCGACCGACGACCTGCCCATCTGCATGAACTCGGGCGCCCCCGTCAACCCGCCGCACTCGCTGCGGTACACCGGCCAGGCCCCGCTGCTGCTCGGCAACTCCATCCACGACCCGGCCACGCCGTGGATCTGGGCGGCCAACGTCAACCGCCAGCTCGGCTCGAAGGCCGTGCTGCTCACGTACGAGGGCTGGGGTCACCGCATCTACGGCAAGGACAAGTGCCAGACCGACATCATCGACCAGTACCTCATCGACCTGAAGGTTCCGCCGCAGGGCACCCGCTGCGCCGTGGGCACGCCTGAGGAGACGTTCAGGAAGCAGACGAAGCGGGCGTGGCCGTCCGACTCGCTGCCCTGGGCCGGATAGCCCGCACGACACGGGTACGGCCCCGTTCGCGGGCCGTACCCGTCCCCACAAAGGGATATTTGCCCTGGCCAACCCCTCGGTATGGACAATTCAGCGTAAGAAGGTAGCTGACGAGGGGGTGAGCCACGTGATCGAGGTCAAGAGCATCGACAAGCCCGACGAGCGGCGGGACTTCCCGAAGGGCCACCTGGAGATCTGCGAGCTGAGCGGCCTGACGTTCGGGGTCGCCACGTTCGAGCCGGGATGGCGGTGGTCGGAGTCCGTCAGGCCGATCGCCGGCACGTCGTCCTGCCAGGTGCACCACAACGGCTTCGTGGTCTCGGGCCGGATGCGCCTGCGCATGGACGACGGCACCGAGGCCGAGGCGGGGCCGGGCGAGGTCTTCGTCTGCCCGCCCGGACACGACGCCTGGGTGGTCGGGGACGAACAGGTCGTCCTGTACGACTTCGCGGGCGGCGCCGCCGACTACGCCAAGGCGAGTGACGGCTGACGCCGCGCACGCTCCGGACGGACGCCGCCTAGGCGGGCGCGTGCGTCCGTCTGGGAATGATCTCCTCCAGCGCCTCGGCGACGGTGGCGCGTACGCCGAGACGCCCTTCCAGGCCGGTGATCCGCATCAGTCTGGCCGGTTGCGGGGTCGGCGCGGCGACCATCACCGTCCGTCCCGTGGCGGTGATGCGTTTCCACGCGCCGATCAGCGCGCCGAGTCCGGCCGAATCCATGAAGCCGACGTCGGACAGATCGATCAAAGTGACGGCGGCCGGCGTGCCGTCAAGATAGCCGGTCGCCCAATCCTCGATGGCGCCGGCGGTGTGCAGGTCAAGGTCCCCGGCCGGATGCAGAACGACCGTTTCTCCTGCGGAGTTCGCCAGGAGCCGGAAAGTGTCCACTTTCACTGCTATCACTTCCCTTCTTGGTCCGCTCTCCCCTGCCCACCGGCCGACAAACCCCGTGACCTGCCCGCCGGGCGCAGCGCCGCTGCTCAATGCGGATTTTTTCGCGAAGCAATTAGCGGTGCTCCGCGCGGCCATTCCGGATGCGAATGCGCGGCCATTTCTTCGACGCCGGACGCATGCCCATACATGAGTAAAGAAATGCTGGGCAGCGGCAATGAAACGTGATCGCCGACGTTCGAGGAGAGTGAGAACCATGGTCCTGCTCGGCCTGCTGCTCATGGTCGCCGGGTCGGCCGCCGTGGTCGTCCTGTTCACCCAGACGACGACCACCGCCACCGCCGCGCTGACGCTGATGGGCGTCACCTTCCGGGTGGGCGACCTGGAGCTGTTCGCCGCGGGGGCGGCCACCGCCGCCGCGTTCATCTTCGGCGCCTTCCTGATCGCCGCCGGGATCGGCCGCAGGCTGGCCCGCCGCCGCGAACTGCGCCGTCTGCTGGCCGAGCGGGCCGACGACCGGCCCGCCACGGACCAGGACGAGCGCCGCACGACGGACCAGCCCGCCGACCGCCTGGCGGCCACCACCGGGCCCACCACCGGGCCCACCACCGGGCCCACCGCTGGGCCCACCACTGGGCGAACCACTGGGCGCACCGCCGACCGGCAGCCCGACTCCGCCCCCGCCGCGCGTCACCGGACGCCGGCCGACCGCCTGGTCGCCGGCCGCCGCCGCCCGGCCACCGGCTGACTCCGCGACCGCCCGCCCGGCCCCGAACCGCCACGGGACCGGGCCAGGACCGGGCCGGGACCGGGCCAGAACGGGGACGGTCAGGCGGGCAGGGCGTCGGTCGTGGGGACCACCAGGCCGAACAGGTCGCCGATCGTCGTCAGGGCGGCCTCGTGCAGCACGTCGGCGGCCAGCGGCGCGCCGCCGGGGCCGGCCAGGGTTCGGGTGGCGCAGGCGTCGGCGACGACCGTGGGGCGGTAGCCCAGCCGGAAGGCCCCCTGGGCGGTGAAGGTGACGCACATGTGGGTCATGAACCCCGCCAGGACCAGGTCGGGCCCGGCCGCCAGGCCCTCCAGGACGTCCTGAAGCCCGGTCTGGTGGAAGGCGTCGGGGAACGTCTTGACCACCACCGGCTCCCCGTCGCGCGGCGCGACCGGCGCGCTGATCGCCCCGATCTCGGCGCGGACGTCGTACGGGCTGCCGGGGCCGCCGTCGTTGACGACGTGCACGACGCGGGCACCGGCGGCGCGGGCGCGCTCCAGCAGGCGGGCGCCGGCCGCGAGGGCCCGGTCGGCGTCCGGCAGGGCCATGACGCCGGTGCGGTAGGTGTTCTGGTAGTCGATAAGCACGAGGGTCGAGTCGGCCAGCCGGGCGGGCTCGGCCGGCAGTCCGACGACCTGGCGCAGAGTGGGCGAGACGGTGCTGCTCATGGCAGGGATTTCCTTTCGGGCAGGCTCGCGCCGCCGCCCGGCTCGGACGGCGCACGCAGGCAGATGCGGGATCAGGCCACCGTGTGGAAACGGCGGCGGTAGGTGCCGGGGCCGGTGCCCAGACGGCGGCGGAAGGCGCGGTGCAGGGTCTCCACCGAGCCGAGCCCGCTGTCGGCGGCCACCCGGGGCAGCGGCAGGTCGGTGGTCTCCAGCAGCCGGCGCGCCACCTCGACACGCGCCGATTCGACGTACGCGGCCGGGGTGAAGCCGGTCTGCTGCCGGAACACCCGGGTGAACTGGCGCTGGCTCAGCCCCATCCGCGCCGCCAGCTCGACCGTCGTCAGCTCCTCGGCGAGGTGCTCGGCGATCCACAGGCGCAGGTCGTCGATGTCGCGGCGGCCCGAGGCGGCCCGGGTCAGCGGGACGCTGAACTGGCTCTGGCCGCCCTGGCGCTTGAGGTAGACGACCAGTTCGCGGGCCACCGCGAGGGCCGTCTCCTCGCCGTGGTCCTCGGCCACCAGCGCGAGGGTCAGGTCGAGGCAGGCGCTGATGCCCGCGCCCGTCCAGATGCGGCCGCTGGAGCGCAGGAAGATCGGGTCGGGATCGACGGTGACCCGGGGGTGGTCGGCGGCCAGTTGCCCGGCGGTGGACCAGTGGGTGGTGGCGGTCAGGCCGTCCAGGAGGCCGGCCTCGGCCAGGATGTGCGCGCCGACGCACACCGAGGCCACCCGGCGGGCGCCCGGAGCGGTCCGCCGTACCCAGGCGACCACCTCGGCGTCCGTCAGGGCGCGTGGCCCGTCGGGCGTGACGGTCACCGCGCCGGGCACCACCAGGGTGTCCACCTGGTCGCCGACCTCGTCGAACGTCAGGTCGGCGACCAGCCGCACCCCGGCGGACGTGGTGACCTGGCCGCCCTGGGGCCCGGCCAGCCGCACGTCGTACAGGGCGCGACCGGCGACCCGGTTGGCCAGGGCGAACACCTCGGCCGGGCCGGTGACGTCGAGCAGGTCGACGTCCGGGAAGAGCGCGATGACGACGCGGTGAGCAGCGGGCATGACCCGATTCTCACCGAACTGGCGGAATGTCCGCAACGACAGTTATCTGTCATATCTGGCCATCGGGCAGGCGGCCGGGCCGGTCAGCCGACGTGCAGGTCGGCCGGTTCGCCGAGCCGCAGGGCCAGCAGCGCGACGTCGTCGGTGAAGCCCTCGCCCCGGTGCACGAGCAGCAGCTCGCACATCTCCTCCAGGGGCAGGTGGCGCAGCCGGGAGGCGGTGCGGATCAGGCTCTCCATGCCCCGGTCGAGGCCGTGCGCGGGGTCCTCGACGAGCCCGTCGGTGTAGAGCAGCAGCGTGGACCCGGCCGGGATGACCTGCTCGTGGTCGGGCCGGGGCAGGTCGGGGGTGACGCCGAGGGGGTGGCCGCCCTCGGCCCGCAGGTAGCGGGCGGGGCCCTCGACGGGGAGCAGCAGCGGGGGCAGGTGCCCGGCGGTGGCCCACCTCAGCCGCCAGTCGGTGCCGCCGTACTCCTCCAGGCGGGCCAGCAGCACCGTCGCCATCGGGCCGCCGTGCAGGGCGTGCAGGATCTCGTCGAGGCGGCGCAGGATGTGGGACGGCGGCTCGCAGTGCTCGTAGGCGAGCACCCGCAACATGTTGCTGATCTGGCTCATGACGGTGGCCGAGCGCAGGTCGTGGCCCATCACGTCGCCGACCATCAGGCAGGGCACGCCGTCGGGCAGGACGATCGCGTCGTACCAGTCGCCGCCGATGCGCGGGACGGTGCTGGAGGGCAGGTAGCGGGCGCAGGCCCACAGGCCGTTCAGGTCGGGCAGCGACGGGAGCAGGCTGCGCTGGAACTCCTCGGTGTTGCGGCGGATGCGCTCGTAGAGGCGGGCGTTCTCGATGGCGACGCCGGCCGCGCTGGCCAGCGCCGCGACGATCCGCTCGTCGTCGCCGGTGAACGGCAGGCCCGACCGTTTGTCGGCGAAGTACAGGTTGCCGTACACGGTGCCGCGGACCAGGATCGGCGTGCCGAGCAGGGTGTGCATCACCGGATGGCCGGGAGGGTACTCGCGGAAGCTGGGGTGGGCGAGCACGTCGTCCACGCGCAGCGGCCGCGGCCGGGCCATCAGCTCCTGGAGCAGGCCGTGGCTGGTCGGCAGGCGGCCGATGGCGTCGTGCACGTCTTCGGCGACGCCGTAGGTGAACAGGTCGGCGAACTCGCCCTCGTCGTTGAGCACGCCGAGGGCGCCGTACTGAGCGTCCACCAGGTCGGCCGAGACCTCCACGATGGTGCGGAGGGCCGCGTTCAGCTCCAGCTCGGAACTGATCGCGAGGACGGCCTCCAGCAGGCGCGCCATCCGGCCGTGCAGATCCTCGATCTGCGTCAGGCTCGCCTGCAGCCGCCGGAGCTTCTCGGCACCGAACGGCCCCAGGTCTCCGCCGTACGCGCCGCCCTCCGGCCGCTGTCCGCCCACCCCACCCCCCGAGATGCCCTTGCCCAGGTCATGCCCCCGGTCACCGGCATGACACCTGGTCACGGGCACTGCGGGAGGGCGCTCAGAGCACCTTGGAGGAGGCAGCCGCCCAGGTGTTGCAGGAGCCCGGGTCGCCGGTGGCGAAGCCTTGCTTGATCCAGGAGCGGATGGTGGCGCTCTTGCCGTACGAGCTGTACTTGCCCTCCTTGTCCCCGTTGGGAAGGGTGAGGAAGTAGCCCCAGTCCTTCTTCGACCTGCCCTCCAGGGGCCAGACGCTCTTGATGAACGCGCCGGACAGGCAGGCCACCTGAAGATGATTGCGCCGGTCCTGCTCACGCTCCTCGGCCTTGCCGCGGTACGTGATCACGTCGTAGGCGTCGGCGACCCCGACGAGGTTCTGCACGTGGTAGCCGTACATCGAGGCGGTCGTGTGGAGCAGCCACAGGTCGCTCGGGTCGTCGGTCCAGTCCTTGCCGATCTGGAAGGCCAGCGTGCGGGTCTTGTCGCAGTACCACGCCTGCGACGCTTCGTTGCTCCCCGCGATGCCGCAGTAGCTCTTGGGGATGCGGTCCATGTGCCGCACCTTCACCGGCGCGTACGGCAGCCCCGCCGCGGTCAGGTGCTGCTGCCAGGTGGTCTCCAGGCAGGCGATGACGGCGTCCACGTAGGCGCGGGCCTGCTTGACGTTGTGGCGCTTGACCCGCGGCTCGGCGCAGGTGGTCGTGGGCAGCGGGCCCGCCTCGTAGAGGGGGTTGGCGATCAGCTTGGGGTGCTTGACCGGGTAGGCCGCACTCTCGGCGGCGGCCGTGCCGGCCAGGGAGGCCGTGAGCACGCCCGCCATCGTCAAGATCATGAGGGGTTTCACGAAGGGTGACAATAGGGCCAGAACCCCGCCGCCACAAGCTGGTCAGCCGGTCACGGTGGTGACGTTCAGTTGCGGGTCGGAGCGGATCTCGGCGTCGGTGAAGCGTTCCGTGACCCAGCCTCCCCGGGAGAACAGGGCGGTCTGGTCGGTGTGGTGGGGGGAGCTCGGGTCGGCGGACAGGGAGTAGGTCAGGACGGTGCGGGTGCGCGGCCCGTCCGGGGTGAGCTCGACGGCCATCATGAAGCTGGAGCCGGTGTTCACGTCGGGGTAGCGGCCGTCCTTGCCGAGCGGGCCGGAGTTGCGGACGCGGTCGAAGCAGCCCTCCCCCTCGGTGCAGCCGGGGATCGGGACCGACGCGTAGTGCTGGGCCTGGCCGGTGGTCAGGGTCAGGGGCAGGCGGTTGTCGCGGAAGAACAGCACGGCGTCGGCCAGGGCGCGCCGCACGGCGGGGTCGTCCCGCTTGAGCCCGCGCGGCGTGGTGAGCGGGCGGGCGGGGTCGAACGGCACCCGCCACCAGCTCTGCGGCGGCTCTCCGGGCTTGACGGGGGCCTGCAGCCCGTCGAAGAACCGCCGCCACAACACGGCCCCCTCGCCGTCCAGGGTGGCGCGCCCGTCCCAGCGGGTCAGGGTCCGGCAGGCGTCCCGTACGTCGACCCGCTCCCCCGAGGAGGCCCGCAGCTCGCGTCGCTCCCGGCACAACGCCTTCAGGTCCGTGCGCATGAGCTCGAAGCCGAGGTTGCGCTTGCTGCGCGCGGTGGCTTGGAGCGTCTCCAGGGTGAAGCCGGGCGCGCCGAGCCCGTCGGCGCCCTTGAGCCGCCGGTCGATCATGTCCAGGCTGACCCGGGGCCGCAGCTCCACGTCGGTCCGTACGGTGCCCCAGACCTGGTCGTAGCCGGTCAGCGGCGCGGCCGGGTTCGTCATCCACGGGCTGTTGTTGGAGTTGGCGACGTAGTCGGCGCGGGTCAGGCCGGGCTGGTTGCCGGGGCCGAAGATGCCCGGCACGACGGCGTCGGCGTCCTTGCCCCACAGGCACGCCGAGGTCGAGCCGTCCAGGACGAAGGCGTCGATCGACGGGTCGGGCGACGGCTTGGCGCACCGGCGGGCCTGGGCGTCGGTGACGTGCGGGACGACGGAGGCGTCGGCGAAGGACGCCGTCCCCCCGACGTCCGTGGCCAGCGTGTAGACGAACGGCAGGCCCTGGTGGGCGTCCTGGGCGGCGCGCAGCCCGCGCAGGTCGCCGGCCTTGGCCATCGCCAGCCACTCGTCGGCCGCCCGCAGGTTGGCGGCGTTGACGTCGGCCAGCGCGTACGCGTACTCCTCGCCGCGCCCGGCGGCCAGCACCGGGCCGTAGCGGGAGGTGAACAGGGTGCGCGAGACGAGGGTGCCGTCCTGGAGCGGGACCACGACCTCCTGGCGGCCCATCGGCTCGGGCCGGCCGTCGACCAGGTAGGTGGTCGGGTCGCCCTGCGCCAGTCGGAGCCGGTAGAGGGTGAACCGCTGGGCGTGGGAGACGGTGTGGGTCCAGGCAACGGTCCTGTTGTGGCCGATCTGCACGACGGGGGTGCCGTACAGGCTGCCGCCGGCGACGTCCAGCACGCCGGGGATGGTGAGCTGCACCTGGTAGAAACGGCGGACGCCGTTCCACGGGAAGTGCGGGTCGGCCAGCAGCATGCCGTGGCCGTCGCGGGTGGCCTCGCGGCCCAGCGCCCAGCCGTTGCTGCCGGGGGCGCGGCGCGGGCCGTCGTCCCCGTCGTCGCCGCCGCCGACGATGGCCTCCTTGAGCGCCGAGCTGCCCGACATGCGGCCGAGGTCGAGGAGGTTGGCCCAGACGTCGTCGGCGGTGATCGGGCCGACCCACGACTTGCCGCGGCAGGTGGGGTCGGGCAGGTTCGCCACGCCGGTGTCGTCGAGGTAGCGGTTGTAGCCGGCCACGTACCCGTCGACCAGCTCGCGCAGCTCCGCGCTCGGCCCGACGGGGGCGGGCCTGGCCAGCAACCGCCGGACGACGCCGGAGTCGGCGACGCTGCGGTGGTAGAGGTCGCTGGTGAGGTTGGCGACCGGGCGCACCGGGTCGTCGGACAGGGCCCGCGGGCCGAAGTGGCGGGATCGTTCGCCGCGCAACGTCACCACCCACGAGGCCAGCACGCACAGGTTGTCCTGGGCGAAGGCGTACCCGTAGCCGAAGCCGAGGCCGCCGTGGTCCTTGGCGGACACGTGCGGGATGCCGTACTCGGTGCGCCGGATCTCGGCCGAGTAGCGGCCGGCGGCGGCCGCGGCCGGCCGGGCAGGCGGGGCCGTGAGCAGGCCGGCGAGCACGGCGAGCACGATCGCCGCGCAGGACGCTCGCAGCTTCATGGGGCTCCTATTCGAAACGCGCGTTGTCGGGCGAGGTCATGCGCCGCAGCAGCGGCAGGACGGTCGAGATCACCAGCAGGGAGGCCACCAGCCCGCCGCCGACGCCGGCGAAGTAGGCGGGCCCCGGCATCGCCAGGGAGGCCCCCTTCATGGCGAGGGCGTCGATGAACGGCGCCGCCACCCCGAACCCGGCCCCGGCCGCCACGACGGCCGCCAGGACGAGCGGCAACGCCGACTCCAGCAGCACGACCGCGCCCAGGGTGCGGCCGGGCGTGCCGGCCAGCCGCAGCAGCGTGAACGGCTGGCGGCGTTCCACCAGTCCGCCGCCGACCGCCACCAGCAGGCTGCAGCCGCCGGCGAGCAGCGTCAGCGCGACCATGGCCAGCGCGACGTTCTCGGCCTGCGTGTAGAGCGCCGCCCGGACCTGGGCGACCTCGTCGAACGTCATCGGCGGGCCGGTGCTCTGCCCGGCCAGCAGGGTGCGGATCTCCTCCAGCGTCGCCGGGTCGGCCATGGTGACCAGCACGGAGGCCAGGTTGAGCCCGTCGGCGGAGACCGGCTCGCTGTCGGGCCCGGCGAGGGGGATCAGCTTGTCGATGGTGAGCGGGTTGTCTGCCTCCACCACCCGGTCGAACCGTCCGGCGACCGCCCGCGCGCCCGGTGGGCACTGCCCGAGCGCCGGGAAGCGGGCCAGGTCGGCGCACTCGACGACCGCGCGGGGCGGCGGCGGCCGCTCGGGGTCGATCACCCGGTTCTCCGCCTCCTCCTTCGCGGCGTGGATCGGCAGCACGCCGACGCCCGGATACGCGCGCAGCCGGGCCACCAGCTCGGCCCCGGCCCGCGGCGACAACCCGCCGCCGCCGAGGTCGCCGAGCGGGGCGCGCAGCACGCCGGACAGCGTGCCGCCGGCCACCGCCCGCTGGCCGTCCACCACGGCGGGCACGATCCCGGCGATCGCCGTCCCGATGAACACCGCGAGGACGAGCCCGCTCACCGACCTGAAGGCGGCCTTCGGGTCGGCGGCCAGCCGCCGGGCGGCCAGCAGCGTCGCCGCTCCGCCGGTCAGCCGGGCAGCCAGGCGGGCGGCCAGCATCGTCAGCCAGGGGCCGGCCAGGATGAGCCCGATCATGATCAGCGCCAGGCCCGCCGAGGCCGGCCCGGCGTCCGGCTTGCGGTCGTCGGTCTGGAACATCGGCACCGCGAACAGCGCCAGCCCGGCCAGCAGCGGGATCGCCCGCCAGGCGCGCGGCGGCCGTGGGGCGCCCTTCCTGAGCGCGCCCAGCGGCGAGATCCGGACCCGGCGCAGCGACCACAGCGCGCTCACCCCGGCCAGCAGCGGGACGCCGGCGAGCACGGCCGCGTACTGCCAGGCGGCCAGGGTCACCGTGTCGGGGAAGAACCGGGAGCCGGTGACGCGGATGCCGGCGACGGCGGGACGTACCAGGAGGAAGAGCACGATCCCGGCGAGCGTGCCGGTCAGCGCGCCGAGCGCGGAGTCCACCGCGGCGAACAGGTTGACCTGCCGGGACGTGCCGCCCACCAGCCGGATCGCGGCGAAGCGCGCCTCGCGGCGGGCGGCGGCCAGCCGGGTGGCGGTGTTGACCAGCACCAGCAGCGGCAGCAGCAGCCCGACGGCCGCGATCGCGAACCCGAAGTGGTAGACGTCGGCGTCGCCGTCGACGGCGGGCTCGTCGGCCGTCGTGTCGACCTGCCGGGTGCCGAGCAGGGCGGCGACCTGCTCGGGCGTGCGGCCGATCACGATGGTCAGGTCGTCGGGGCCGGTGAGCGCGGCGCGGCCGATCGTCCCTGCCCTCGTGCCGGGGAAGCGGTCGGCGAGCTGCGCGCGCGGCGCCGAGTCCAGCAGCCCGGCCAGCGCCGGGGAGACGTAGTACTGGCCGGGCGCGGGCATGCGCGACAGCCCGGGGACGACGGGAGCCTGACCGCCGAGCGCGGCGGCGTCGAGCCGCCTGATCGGGCGTCCGGCGTAGTAGTCCTCGTGGTAGTTCCACAGGGCGCCGGTGGCGGTGGCGTCGAGGGCCCAGCCGCTGGGGGCGGTGCCGCGGGTGCACTCCCAGCAGGTGCGCTCGCCGGCCGTCTGGAAGGCGTTGAACAGGGAGAGCGTGGCCAGCAGCACCGTCACGCCGACCGCCACGCCCGCGACGATCAGCGCGAGCCGGGCGGCCGCCTCCCTGCCTCCGGCCAGCGACAGCCGCAGGCCGAGGGCGATCACCGTACGACCTGACCGGCGAAGGGGTCGGTGAGCCGGCCGTCGCGGACGATGACCTCCCGGTCGGCGCAGGAGGCGACGCGGGCGTCGTGGGTCACCACGAGCACGGTCGTGCCCTCCTCGCGCGCCAGGCCGACCAGCAGTTCCATGACGTGCTCGCCGGTCAGCGAGTCGAGCGAGCCGGTCGGCTCGTCGGCGAACAACACCCGCGGCCCGGTCACCAGCGCCCTGGCGATCGCCACCCGCTGCGCCTGCCCGCCGGACAGCTCGCCGATGCGCCGCCCGCCCAGCTCGGCCAGCTCCAGCCGCTCCAGCCAGCCCGCCGCCCGCCGGTACGCCTCCTTGCGCCCGGTACGCGCGAGCAGCAGCGGCAGGGCGACGTTGTCGGCCGCGGTGAGCTCCGGCACGAGCTGCCCGAACTGGAACACGAAGCCGAACGCGGTGCGCCGCAGCCGGGTGCGGCGGTCGTCGCTCATGGTGTCCAGGCGGCTGCCGTCGAACCACACCTCGCCGCTGTCGGGGGTGAAGATCCCGGCCAGGCAGTGCAGCAACGTCGACTTGCCCGAGCCGCTCGGGCCCATGACCGCCACGATCTCGCCGGCCGCCACCTCCAGGCTCGCCTCCCGCAGCGCCGGGGTGCGGCCGAAGGAGCGGCTGATCCCGCGGGCCTCCAGGATCACGACGACCCCCGCACCAGCTCGGCCAGCGCGTCCAGCCGCGCCTGCGTGACGTCGATCCAGCGCAGGTCGGCTTCCAGGTGGAACATGCCGTGGTCGGCGAGCAGCGCGTCGGCGAGCGAGTCCCCCCGCTTGATCTGCGCGAACTCGCGCATGCGCCGCAGGTGGGTGGCGCGCTGGAGGTCGAGGTAGGCCGCCGCGTCGCGGCCCAGCATCAGCGCCAGCACGACCTTGGTGAACAGCACGGTCTGCAGGTACGGCTCGGCCGCGACCGGCTCGCTCAGCCACGCCTCGACCTCACGCGCGCCGACGGGGGTGATCGCGTAGCGCTTGCGCTCGGGGCCGTCGCCGGGCTCGCTCTCCCCGGCGGTGACCTTGCCGTCCCTGGCCAGCCGGCCGAGGGTGGAGTACACCTGGCCGAAGGGCAGGGACTTGCCGCGGCCGAAATAGGTGTCGTAGTCGCGCTTCAGGTCGTAGCCGTGGCTCGGCTCCCGCTCAAGGAGTCCGAGCAGCGCAAGAGGAACGCTCATGCTCCCGCACTATATACCGAGGGTATATACGGGGAGGATAATCGCACGAGCTCGGTCGGCGTCCCTCAGGAGGTGGCGCTGGGTGACGGCGTGGGCCGGTGGTCGCCGTGCCGGGGGCCGCCCTTGTCGCCGTGCCAGTCGCCGTTCCTGTCGCCGTTCCGGTCGTCCCAGCGGTCGTCGCCGTGGGGGTGCCGGCCGCGGCCGTCGCGGGCGGTCACGTCGTGGACGGTGACGGCGGTGGCCGTGCCGCCGGTGACCTTGGCGCTGACCATGACCTTCTGGCCGGTCTTGATCGCGTCGATGCCCTGGTCGCGGTTGATCCGGGTGCCGGCGTCGACGGCGTACTCCTTGGTGTAGCCGTCCGCGCTCTTGACCGTGACGGAGTTCTGGCCGACGGCGGTGACGTCGCCGTACTGGGTGGCCACCGTCACGTACGCGCCCTGCCCGTCGGGCACGACGAACTCGCCGTGGACGGGCGGGCCGCCGAACCCGCGCCCCCAGCCGCGTCCCTTGTCGGACGGCGAGCCCGACGGGACGGCCGACGGGCTCGCCGCGGGCGGGGGCGTGCCGGTGGGCGACGGCGACGGCGCCGGCGAGAGCGCCGAGGCGGCGGCCACGCCGGCGCCGGTGGCCAGGACGACCGCGGTGGTCGCGGCGAGCAGTACGGAGCGGGGGAATCGGCGCCTGGGCGGTTCGTGCTCCAGGGTCTCCGCCTTGCCGAATCCGTCAGGCCCAGAGGTCATGGTCTTTCCTCTCCATGGGATACAACACCACAACCCTGCCCCGAACCGCCTAAAACGGTCGTAAACGCCCATCGACCTGCGGCCCGCGTCCCCGCGCGCGGGCCGCGGCCGCCGTCAGGAGGCCGAGACGCGCACGAGCGCGCGTTCCCCGTCACGCAGGACGGCGATCCGGGTGCCGGTGTCGGGCACCTTCACCCCGAGCTGCGGCAGATCGGGGTGCCAGTAGACGCCCCGGTGGTCGTCGAACACCGGGACGCCCGGACGCGCCGGGAACACGGCGGGAACGCCCGCCGAGTGCAGCCGCAGCCGGTCCGTGCGGGCATTGCCGAACGGCGCGTCGAACACCTGGAGCCGCGCCCCGGCCGCCGCCCCACTGGCCCAGCGCAGCGGCTCGGGCCGGGCGTCGACGGGCAGGATCATGCCCTCGCCGGGGTGGTCGCGGGTGGTGTTGTCGCCGTACCAGGCGTCCCAGAGCCAGATGAGCACGCCCTGCTGGTACGGGTAGTGCTCGACCCGCTGGCTGCCGGTCCACCCGAAGTTGTACGGCCCGGTCCGCAGGTAGGCGTTGTACCCGGTGTACCGCCGGTTCTCGGCGAGGTAGGCCCGGGAGAAGCGCTGCACGCCTACCTCTCCGCTGCGGGCGAAGCCCACCGCCGTCCACTCGCCCTCGCCCTGCTCGACGTCGTCGGCGAACACGCCGGGCACCTGGACGTCGTCCAGCCGGAAGCCGGACTCGGAGGTGTTGGAGTCGGTCGAGTAGCGGAAGCGGAACCAGATCCTGCCGCCCGCGTACGGGCTCAGATCGTAGGCGATCTCCCGCCAGTCCGAGCTGCCGGTGAGCGGCTGCCCGACCGGCGTCCAGGCCGCGCCGTCGCGGGAGACCTCGGCGTACAGGAAGTCGTAGCCCTGCTCGATCGCGTAGGCCGCGTGCGCCCTGAGCGTCGGCTCCGTGGCCCGGGAGAGGTCGATCTGCCGGGTGAGCGTCTGCTCGAGGTTGTCGCCCTTGCCGCTCCACCACTGCCACTCCCCCTGGTACGGCCGGCCCAGGGGGGTGCTGATCTCGCGCGCCGGCAGGTCCACCACGAGCGCCTGCGGATCACGGGTGTTGTAGGAGCCGACGCCGAGGGTGTGCGTGGAGGGGGTGGCGGCGCGGGCCCGGTCGTAGGCCAGCCAGCCGAGCTGGAGCTTGCTCCAGGCGTCCAGGTCGCCGGCGTACTCGCCGAGCGGGCCGGTCCGCGAGCTCAGGTAGGAGCCGGACGACATCAGCGACCAGAAGTTGACCGAGTTGTCGCCGCCGCCCGCGTACAGGTCGGGCAGGCCCAGGTCGTGGCCGAACTCGTGGGCGGTCAGGCCGACGCCGCTGTTCTCGCCGACCGTCAGGTAGTCGCCGACCCAGATGCCGGTGTCGCCGATCTGGGTGCCGCCGTTGCGGTTGCCCTCGGGGCCGGCCTGGCCGCGCTCGGGCCAGTAGGCGAAGTAGCGGTGGGCCCAGACGGCGTCGGCGCCCTGCGCGCCGCCGCCCCAGGTCTCGTCCACGCCGGCGTGCACGACCTGGTAGTGGTCCAGGTAGCCGTCGGGCTCGTCGAAGTCGCCGTCGTTGTCGTGGTCGTAGCGGTCCCAGACGTCGTACTTGGCCAGTTCTGCGCGGATCTGCTCCACCGTCCTGCCCTTGGCCTTCTCGGCCTCGTACCAGGCGTTGGCCGAGTCGCGGACCAGGTCCCAGTTGTTCCAGCAGATGCCGCCCTCCTCGGGGGCGCACCGGTCGCTGCCGTAGCGGGCCTCGTTGTACGGCACGCGTACCCAGTCGCTGACGTAGCCGTCGAGGTCGTAGCGGCCGGAGGACTGGAGGCGGTAGTAGTCGCGCAGGGAGTTGCCGCCGGTGGCGAAGTAGGACTTCGTGTAGGAGGCGCGGTCGAAGTCGGGACGCCAGAGGGTGTGGTTGTCGTCGGTGCCGCGCGGGTCGGGGATCGTGTTGTGGCGGGGGCCGGGCTGACCGCCGTACTTGATCTGGCCGTCGATCTTCGTCTCGTTGTCCACCTTGTCGCCGAACTCGGCCAGGACGACGAAGACCTGGTCCTTGCGCTCCTGGGCGAGCTCGACGTAGCGGTGGCCGACCTTGGCCGAGCGGCCAGGCCGCGCCTTGGCCGCCGCCGCGTCCGGGGATAAGACGCCTTCGACGGCCTGCCTGCGCAGCGCCGCCTGCTCGCGTTGCTGCGGGCTGAGCGGGGAGATCTCCCTGCTCATCTTCTTCGCGGGCGGCGCCGCGGTCTCCGCCGCCGCGGCGGAGACGGAAGGGACGCCGAGCGCGGCGATCGCCAGGAGGGCGGCCGCCGCGGAGAGAGTGATTCGCATGGCATGTAACATGTCACACTTCAAGTCTCTCGTCTCTACCTCCGGCCGATCTTCCGGGGAGGCAGATTGCGTCACTCGACGATCAGGTTGACCGGGATGTTGCCGCGGGTGGCGTTGGAGTACGGACAGACCAGATGGGTGGCCTCGACCAGCTCGCGGGCGACCTCTGGGGCGATGTCGTCGGGCAGCTCGACGCGGAGCGTGGCGTCGAGCTGGAACCCGCCCGCGCCGTTGGGCGACAGGCCGATCTCCGCCGTGACGGCGGCATCGGAGACGTCGATCCGCTTCCGCCCGGCCACCAGCCGCATGGCCGAGGCGAAACAGGCGGCGTAGCCGGCGGCGAAGAGCTGCTCGGGGTTGGTGCCCTCGCCGTCGCCGCCCAGCTCCTTCTGCAGGGCCAGCTTGACGTCCAGCCTGCCGTCGGAGGAGACCGCGCGCCCGTCGCGGCCCGCCGAGGTGGCGATGGCGGTGTACATGCTCATGACCGGTTGCCCTTCGCTCTACCAGACAGACCTGTCTGTCTAGTTCGTTGAGCCTGAGACTAGACAGGTCTGTCTGGTAGCGTCAAGGGGTGAGCGCAGAGACGGTGAAGGAACCCCGCCCGAGCCCGGCCCGCGCCCGGGTCCTGGAGACCGCGGCGCGGCTGTTCTACGCCGAGGGCGTGCACTCGGTGGGGATCGACCGGATCATCGCGGCGGCGGGCGTCGCGAAGGCGACCTTCTACCACCACTTCCCGAGCAAGGACGAGCTGGTCCGGGCGTACATCGTCGAGCAGGGCTCGATGCAGCGGGCCATGGTCGACACGCTGCGCGCTGACTCACCCCGGGAGACGCTGACGGCCGTCTTCGCGTTCATGTGCGAGTTCGGGTCCGGCCCGGGTTACCGCGGCTGCCCGTTCGTCAACACGGCGGCCGAGTACCCGGACCCGGCGCATCCCGTACGGCAGGCCATCGCCGAGCACCGGCGCTGGCACCGCGACCTGTACCGCGACCTCCTGGCCGCCGACGGCCACGCCGACGCCGAACGCACCGCCGACATCCTCCTCCTGGTCAGGGACGGCCTCGTGGTGGGCTTCGACCTGGACGACCCGGCCACCGTCCGCACCACCGTCCAGGAAACCCTGACCCGCATCCTCCCCCCTGACCCACCCCACCCCGGAACGGCGACCACAGACGCGCAGCGAATTCGAGGCCAGCGCCGGAAGCCGAAGCCCGAGGTCGGACGCCTAGAGCCAGGACCGGGCGCCTGAACCATGGGCCGAAGGCGGGGACCGAGGACCGGAAAGCACCCCCCGCCCTTCGCGAGCCCACCTTGACATCCCCGCGCTCACATCCCTTCGCCTTCGGCGACCCTCGGCTTCTGCACCCTCCGCCTTCTGCGCCTCCCGCGCTCATCCACCCCTCCCCCCTCAGCACCCTTGGCGCCCTCCGCGCCCTCCGCGCCCTCCGCGCCCTCCGCGCCCTCCGCGCCCTCCGCACCCTCCGCGCCCTCCGCGCCCTCCGCGCCCTCCGCGCCCTCCGCGCCCTCCGGGCCTTTCCCCCTCCGTCCCCTTCGCTCTTCGCGCCCGAGGCTGCTGAGCTGCGGTGATGGGTGGGGTGGGTGTGGGAGGTTTTGTGCTTTGTGGGTAGTTTGTCTGGTATTAGTGGGCAGCGCCGTTGCTCTCCTACCACCGCTTACGAGGCAGTCATGTCGTTGTCCCGAAATATCAGGAGATGTGTGGCTGCGGCGGTGGCCGCCCTCCTCGCTCTGCTCATCGCCTCCCCCACGCCCCCGGCGTCCGCCGACACCCCGCCGGCCCGGCCGAACATCATCTTCTTCCTGGTGGACGACCTGTCCGCCGACCTGCTGCCCTACATGGACACGGTCCGCGGGCTCGCCGAGGGCGGCACCACGTTCACCGACTACTACGTGTCCGACTCGCTCTGCTGCCCCTCCCGCGCCTCGATGTTCACCGGCCTGTTCCCCCACAACACCGGCGTACGGACCAACCAGGGCTACGACCGCGGCGGCTACGAGGCGTTCGCCCGGCACGAGGGCCGCACCTACGCCGTCCCCCTCCACCAGGTCGGCTACCGCACGGGCTACCTGGGCAAGTACATCAACGAGTACCCGGCCCGCCCCGGCTACCAGGTGCCGGACGGCTGGGACGAATGGCACGTCTCCGCGGGCGGCGGCTACAACGAGTTCAGGTACCAGCTCACCCGCTACATCAGGGAGGAGTCGGGCGACCGGCGCCCGATCGCCCCCTCCAGGGGCGACTACCTGGTCGACGAGCTGGCCCAGCGGGCGACCGGCTTCATCGAGCGCTCCCGCGAGCACGCCCCCGGCAAGCCGTTCTTCCTCCAGGTCTCGCCCTTCTCCCCGCACAACCGGGTGGACGTCAGGCCCGGCGACACCGAGCCGCGTTTCCCGCCCGCGCCGCGCGACCGTCCGAAGGACCGCTTCCCGGACGGCGAGTTCCCGCACGGCGACTGCGGCGGCCCCGACTGCGCCGGCATCGACGTGACCGCCCTGCCCTCCTTCGACGAGGACACCGCCGACAAGCCCTCCTGGGTCCGCCGGGCCCCGATCGAGGCGAAGCGCGCCGAGGAGCTGCGCGAGGACTTCCGTGACCGGATCCGCATGGTCCAGTCGGTCGACGACATGGTGGGACGGGTGTTGTCCACGCTCACCGAGCCGGAGCGCCGCAACACCTACGTCGTGTTCGCCAGCGACAACGGCTTCCACCTCGGCCAGCACCGCCTGGTCCGCGGCAAGTCCACCGCCTACGACCACGACGTACGGGTCCCGCTGCTGGTCAGGCGGCCGGTCACCGGAGAGCGCAACCGGCTGGTGAGCGGCGCCATCGCCCAGAACGTGGACCTGTTCGCGACCTTCCTCGACATGGCCGGCATCGCCCCGGCGATCCGCGACAGCCGGGACGGCCGCAGCCTGCTCCCCCTCATCCAGGGCCGGCAGGTCGCGGACTGGCGGCAGGCGGCGCTGGTCGAGCACGTCAAGCCCGACCCCCGGACGCCCGGCAGGCCCGACCCCGACGCCGACCGGCTGAGGCACGGCAACGCGCAACCGCCCACCTACAACGCCGTACGGACCGCGGGCGAGCTGTACGTCGAGTACGCGAACGACCCGAAACCCGAGTACTACAACACCGTCACCGACCCCCGCCAGGAGTCCAACGACCCCGGCAACGCCCGGACGGCGTACCTGGCCGGGGTCCTGCGCGGGCTGACGACGTGCGGCAGATCGGGCACGCCCGACTGCTGGACGGCCGCGCACCTCCACTGAGGGGTACAGCAGAAGCTGAGCCGTACGGCAGGAGCTGGGAACGTACGGCAGAAGTTGACCTCCTTCGGTCCGGCGGTTGACGCGCCGGCCGCCGGTCCCCCCGTAAGTTGGGGCGGTCGGGAGCCCGAACCGAAGGAGAGCGATGCGGTTCACGTCCGCCCTTGCCGGATTACTGATCTTCGCAGGCACGTTCGCAGGCACAGGGGTGGCGCAGGCGGCGACCACCCAGTCGGCCACCCAGTCGGCCGGGTGCGCGGCCGTGCTGCCCCGGCCCGACGGCCATGGCATCACCTGCGTCGACGTACGACGTCGCCCGCAGAGCGACGGCTCGGAGCTGCGGGACGTCACGATGACCTCGACGGCGATCTTCCAGGCGTCCGGCGGCACCCCGGTCATCGACCCGCTGTCGCGCCCGATCACCGTCCGCGTCTACCTGCCGAAGGACTACGACCCCTCGCGCGCCACCCCCTACCGGGCGCTCTACCTGCTCAACGGCGGCGGCGACAACTACGACTCGTGGACCACCAAGGCCGACCTGGTCTCCCTCGTCCGCACCGCGGGCTCCTTCGACGGCATCGTGGTGATGCCGACCGGCGGGATGACCGGCTGGTACGCGGACTGGGCCGGCCGGACGGACGGATATTTCGCCCCGAAGTGGGAGACGTACCACATCGACCAGCTCATCCCGTGGATCGACGCCAACTTCAACACCGTCGCCGACCGGTCAGGACGCGGCCTGGCGGGCCTGTCCATGGGCGGCTACGGCACGCTGCGGTACGCGGCCGCGCACCCCGACGTCTTCTCGGTGATCGGCGCGTTCTCGCCCGGCATCGACCTGCGCGCCCGGCCCGCCCAGCGCACGATCTCCGACTCCATGTGGCAGTCGGGCGCCGCGATCGAGCTGACCGACCTGGGCGAGTTCCGCGTCAACAAGTACGACAACGGCAGCCCGCTGCCCGTCCTCGACCAGGAGGTGCAGCGCCGCTACCGCCTGGACACGCTGTTCGGCCCGCACACCACCACGGTCTTCCACGGCCGCACGGTCGACGACTGGCCCGCCGCCAACCCCGCCGACCTGGTCACCCAGGGCAGGTACGCCCCCTATGACGGCCGGCTGGCCCTGTACGCCGGCGGCTGCGCGAGCCTCCCGCGCGTCCCGGACGGCACCGAGCCCGCCCCCGCCGCGTGCGGCTACGACACCAGGGCGAGCGACGACGCCGCAGGCGTCAGCGAGCCGATCCTCGGCGCGTACGCGAGCGAGTTCGACGCCACGCTGACCGGCCTCGGCGTCGGCCACCGCTACTGCTACAGCAGGGGCGGCCACGACTGGAACGCCTGGTCGGCCTACCTGGTCGACTTCCTCCGGTACGCCTACGGCACCGCCCCCGCCCGCTGCCCCGCACTCTGACGCCTCAGCCCGCTTCCAAGTCGGCCACAAGTACCGGCCGGTAGTCCTGGACCGGTGACGAACCATCTTCCGACCCGCGTCCTGACCGCCCTGGGCGCCGCCGTCCTCACGCTGACCGCGCTGAGCACGGCGGCCGCCGCCGACACCGCCGCCGATCCCGCGAGCTGGAGGTGGGGCGCCCTGCACTCCACCGACGGCCTGGCGACCGCCCGGGGCAAGGTCGTGGCCGGCCAGTCGGGGCTGGCCGTGACCGGCACCCTCGACGACGACCGCGGCAAGGACTGCTCGTGGGTGCTGATCAGGTACCAGAGCGCGAGCAACGGCCGCTGGCGCACGCACGGCGTCTACAACTGCCTGCCGGGCACCGGCTCCTTCCGCAAGAACGTCGGCGGCGCGCTGCAGATCCGGGCGCAGGTGTGCCGCGGCAACGGCGCGCGGCCCGTCGGCCGGTGCTCACGATGGCGGACGATCTACACCCAGGGCGGCTGACGGCCGCCCCGCCGTCCCCCGGGCGTCAGTCGGCGCGCTTCTTGCTGGCGATGATGTAGAGCACCAGCTCGCCGCAGGCGCGGCAGACCGTCCTGTCCCCGTCGGCGCCCAGGTGGGCGGGCACGGCCCGCGCGCCGCAGAACGCGCACGGCCGCTCCACCGGCTCCCGCTCGCCCCGCATCGCCCCGGCCGTCGCCAGCAGCGCGCAGCCCAGGCAGAGCGAGACCGACTTGCCGACGACGAGATCGGCGGGGTCGGGCGTCGAGCCGCAGAATCCGCACTGGAACACCGCCGTCACCCCGATCCAGTCGCTCGGGCGCGCGTGCTCGCCGGAAAGGACCATCCGCAGGACGCGCAGGCAGCGGCCGGCGACCTCGTCCGTGACGCCCGCCCGTTCAAGTTCGGCCCGCAGCTCCGCCCGCGCGCCGGGGTCCTCGGGCGGGAGCGCCTTCAGCAGGCAGAGCAGCGCCTCGTCGAGCGCGCGCAGGGCCTCCGCGGCGGAGGCGACGAGATCACTCATGCCGCGCCGCCGGCGGGCGGCGGTCCCGGAATGCCAGGCGCTTCCTCGCCCCCGGTCCATTTGCCTGTGCGACTTATGCGTAATATCGCGACCGGCATCCGCCGCGCGTTATCGCCGACCGCATCGGAAACGCTTCCCGGCGATGACCGTTCTAGAATTCCGCACCACCCCGAGTCAATGGACGGGACCTCCGGGCCGAAGGGCATGAATTCATGCGCCCGGAAATCGGCGGCGAACTCGGGGCGGCCGGCGCGAAGGAGCGCCGTGGCGCCGGGCGCTGGCCTCATCTGCTCAGCCCCTGCCACCACCCGCCAAGAATCCGCAGTTCACGGCCATGTTCCGGCGCTCGGCGGGTACGCCGGCAGGCGCCCCGGGGTGTCGAGTATTCGCATCCTTAAGCAGGGTCACGCATTCCCCCATTTCCGGCGGAGGCGCAAGCGCCCCTTTCGCGGCCATCATCGCCCCGGCCCAATAAAGCGTCAACGGGCGACGGCCCTACATTTTCCCTATATTGCGGCGTGGCGCCGTCTTGCGCGCCCCGGGTTGTCCCGGCACGCTGGCAGACGTGGCGGATAACCGTACTGGAAAGAGCCGCGCGCGAGCGGCGCGCAGATGGTCGGCCGCGCCGCGCAGCCAAATGTTCAGCCTTCCGGAAATCCTCGCCAAGATCGCCGACCCCGACGTCGAGGCGCCCGGCGACCCGGAGCTGCGTGACTTGTTCGAACGCGACCAGGACGACCGGCGCGACGGCGTGCCCGGCGACGGGGACGGCAGCGGCGGCGAGCGCGGCCTGGCCCGGCGGGCACGCTGCATGGAGAAGTTCGCGGCCGGAGAGGTGCGCTCGCCGGGCGACTACTACCACCTGGCCGCGGTGATGCAGCACGGCGGGCTGGCCGAGCACTACCACCTGGCCTTCGAGCTGGCGCGGCGGGCGGCCGGCGCCGGTTGCCGGCCCGCCCGCAGGCTGGCCGCCTCGGCCCTCGACCGGTGGTTGCTGCAGATGGGCCTGCCCCAGCGGTACGGCACCCAGTACGTCGACATCGGCGGCCGCTGGTCCCTCTACCGCGTCGACCCCGTCACCACGGACGCCGAACGCACGGTCTGGGACGTCCCGCCCCTGGCCGAGGCGCTGGCCCGGGCGGAGGAGATGAACCACGCCGACGGCCTGGGCTGACGTCCGCACCTGAAGGCCGAACGGCCGCCCGCGCGGCTCGCATCAGAAACCGGACACGACCTTTGCCACTGGTTTTCCCGGAATTCCCGGGCCGCGGCGGGCCGGCGGGCGAACCTGACCATGACATGTTCCCGTCCCGGTCGAAACAGGCAGGTTCCCATGGTCAGACGGGCTCTCGGGGCGCCGGTCCCGCTCGCTCTCTCGCTGGTCGCCGTTCTCGCGGTCGCGCCGCCGGCCCAGGCGGTGACGCTGGAGGAGAAGCTCGCCGCGCTCTCGGGGTTCACGCAGCCCACCGCGTCCAGCGCCGAGGCCTGGCGGGACGCCTGGGCCGACCAGGGGTCGTGGGCCGACTTCGACTTCGACTGGTCGAGCGACGGCTGTACGAGCAGCCCCGACCAGCCGCTCGGCTTCGACTTCTCGATCCCGTGCCGGCGACACGACTTCGGCTACCGGAACTACCAGGCCGTCGGCGACTTCCCGGCGAACAAGGAGCACATCGACAAGGCGTTCTACTTCGACCTCAAGCAGGTGTGCACCCAGTACTCGCTCTTCCGTCAGCCGAGCTGCAACGCGCTGGCCAAGCTGTACTACCAGGCGGTCCGCCACTACGGCACCCCTCGCGGCACCGGCGGGGAGATCGTACGCGTGCCGGACAGGGACGCGCTAAGGCAGCAGGGCCCCGCTGAGTCCGCAGACGGCGGTGACAAGATGTTCGCCCAGGGCCCGCCAGGATTCTTCGACTGAACCGGCGGCGGCGTGGCCGGCCGCCAGGTCGGCCTCCAGCTCGGCGCTCATGTGCACGACGAGCAGCCGGATCATCGCCGCCTGCCGCTCGGACAGCTGGCGCTCCCGGTCGCGCATCGACGGCGGGCGCAGCAGCTCCAGCCGGCGGAACGAGGGCGTGCTCAACGTCACCCGCGCCGTGTACTCGCGCAGGGACGGCTCCACGACGGCCTGGGCGAGGAACCGCCCGTACCAGGACGGGGTGCCCAGCTCGATGTGGTGCTCGATGCTCGGCGCGATCGCGCACGTGATCCAGTCGCGCAGCGACACCTCGCCCGACGTCTCCAGCGCGGCCACCATCGGCAGGCGGTGCCGGTCGACGGCGGCCGCGTGACGGGACAGGATCGCGTGGATCAGCTCGTCACGGGTGCTGAAGTGGTATTGGACGGCGGACTTGTTCCGCTGGCCCGCGGCCTCGCGGATCATCCTGATCGACACGTGCGCGAAGCCGTGCTCGGCGTAGAGCCGCTCCGCGGTCTGCATGATCCTGTCCTTGGCCCGGATCGAGCGGGGAGACGGCGCGGCGACCGCCGTACTGACGTCCATGACCGGTCCTCGATCTCGTTTCCACCACCGTCCCCGAACGCTATCCCATGCCGCCGGCCGAGGTCAGGGGGTCACCAGGTGACCCACACGTCCTGGAGGCCGCCGGACAAGCCGCCCGTGCGCAGCCGCAGCTCGGCGGGGTCGTCCCGGAGCCGCAGGCCGGGCAGCCGCCGCGCCAGCAGGCCCAGGACGACCTGCAGCTCCAGCCTGGCCAGCGGCTGGCCGAGGCAGTAGTGGCGGCCGGCGCCGAAGGTGAGGTGCTGGCTGCTGTTCTCCCGGCGCGGGTCGAACCGGTCGGGGTCGGCGAACTTGGCCGGGTCGCGGTTGGCGGCCGGGATGTTGGGGATCAGCGTGCTGCCGGCGGGCACGGTGATCTCGCTCAGCTCGACGTCCTCGGTGATGAACCGGGGCACGCCGCCGATGGCCGACAACGTGCTGTCCAGCCGCAGGACCTCCTCCACGGTGCCCGGGATCAGGTCGGGGTCGTCGATCACGGCCTCGTAGCGCTGCCGGTCGGACAGCAGCATCGCCGTCATGATGGCGATCATGTTGGACGTGGTCTCGTGCCCGGCCAGCAGCAGCCCGCGCACGGTGGCGATGAGCTCGTCCTGGCTGAGCCTGCCGTCCTCGGCGTCGGTGATCTGGGTCAGCTCGCTGAGCAGGTCGTCGCCGGGGTCGGCGCGGTTGCGGTCGATCAGGTCCGACACGTACGCGTTGAACTCCCGGTAGGCCGTGTCGACCTCCTCCTGCGTGTTGCGGGTCAGGGTCAGCATCGTGCGCGACCAGTGCGCGAACTTGTCCTGGTCCGAGCTCGGCGCGCCGACCAGCGCGCAGATGACCCGTACCGGCAGGGGCAGGGCCAGGCCGGACGACAGGTTGCCCGGGGAGCCCTTGGCCAGCATGGAGTCGAGGAGGTCCTCGGCCATGGCCTGGACGCGGGGGCGCCAGACCTCCATCTTCCTGGCCGTGAACCAGCGGCTCAGCAGGCGCCGCCAGCGCATGTGGCCCTCGCCCTCGCCGATGTCGCCGGCGCCGTCCTTGCGGCGGTTGAACAGGCCGCCGTCCTCGGTGGTGGACAGCCGGGCGGCGCCCTCGCGGGCGAGGTTGCGGCTGAAGCGGGGGTCGGCCATGACGGCGCGGGCGTCGTCGTACCTGGTCACCAGGGCCGCGACGTCGCCGCTGGGCAGGCGTACGTGGGCCACGGGGCACTTCTCCCGCAGGTCGGCGAGTTGTGGGGGCGGTTCCAGCGCCGTGGGGCGGTCGAAGGGGAAATCGGGGATCGCGTCAGCGGTCATGCGTCCTCCAGCTTGAAAGCCCGACACTTCGGAATATAAGGCGATCGACTTATTTGAGGCAATCGTCTTGACTGGATGGATTACTTCGGGTGCAGAAGATCTACCGAGGCGTTGCCTGCCGTCGAGGAACCCGGCGGGCGGCGACCTGGCACGCATCGGGTTACCGCGATACGTCGATGGCTCACTATGCTCGCATCCATGGCGGAGGCTCCACTGATGACCGATTCAGAGCTGTCCGAGGCGTTGCGGGCGCTGGCGAACCCGACCCGGCTGCAACTGCTGTCATGGTTGCGGGAGCCGGAACGCCACTTCTCCCTGGAGGGGGCGATCGCCGACCCGGTGGAGGTCGGGGTGTGCGTGACGCACATCCAGGCCAGGGTCGGGCTCGCGCAGTCGACGGTGTCGGCGTACCTGAGCGAGCTGCAGCGCGCGGGGCTGGTACGCGCCACCCGCGTGGGCAAGTGGACGCACTACAAGCGTGACGAGCGCCGCATCGCCCAGCTCGTCGCCACCCTCGGCCGCACCCTGTAGAAGCCGCTCCTCACCGAGCCCCCCGGACGACAGAGGTCGGTTTCCATATATCGACATTTTGCGATATGTCTATGCTTCTGAGGATGGACACACGATGAGGGGATGTCTCATGGGCACCATCGACGGCCTGGATCTCGGCACGTTCGGGATCTACACGTTCGACTTCGAGCACGTGCCGGCCGCGCACATGCGCGAGTCGATCCAGGAGCTGGAGGAGCAGGGGTGGCGGGCGTTCTGGATGCCCGAGCTGCTCGGCCGCGAGGCGCTCACCCACGCCGGCTTCCTGCTGTCGTGCACGCGAAGGATGCACATCGTGAACGGCATCGCCCAGATCTGGGCCCGCGAGGCCAGGTGGACGTACGGCGCCGCCCTGCTGCTGGCCGACGCCTACCCCGACCGGCACGTGCTCGGCCTGGGTTTCGGCGGCGCCCCCCGCCCCGGGACGACCCCGCTGACGGCCATGCGGGCCTACCTCGACGAGCTGGACGAGCTGGAGACCGTCAACCCGGCTCCCAAGTCGGGCGTGCGCCGCCTGCTGGCCGCGTACGGGCCCAAGATGCTCGAACTGGCCCGCGACCGGGCGGCGGGGGCCCAGACCTACCACGTCAACGTCGCGCACACCGCCGAGTCACGGCAGCTCCTCGGGCCGGACGCGTTCCTGGCCGTCGAGCATCCGGTGCTGTTCGAGACCGATCCCGCCAAGGCCCGCGCCGCCGCCCGCGAGCACCTGCGCCCCTACCTGAGCACGCCGTACAACGTGGCGAAGTTCCGGCGGCTCGGGTACGCGGAGGGCGAGATCACCGGCGGCGGCAGCGACCGCCTGGTGGACGACTTCGTCTTCTGGGGCGACCTGGACACCGTCGTCGGCAAGCTGCGGGCCCACGTGGACGCGGGCGCCGACCACGTGGCCGTGCAGGTGATCGGGATCGAGCCGGGCCGGACGGCGATGCCCCACTGGCGCGAGCTGGCCGGCGCCCTCGCCCCCGGCCGCGCCTGACCGCCGCCTTCGATATACAAACGATCGGTCGTTAATATAGTTTGGCGGCATGACGTCCGAGACCGGCCGGTGTGCCGCATGCTGACCTCACGCTGGATCCCCGGCCCCGAGAGCGACCGGCCGGGCCCGCTGGTCGCCGCCCTGACGGACTTCCGCCTGCGGCGGCTCCGGGACCTGCCCGGCATCGCCCGGCACGGCCGGTCATTGAGCCGCCACTGGCCCGGCCTGCCGGGGGCGGTGGGCATGTGGCTCTGGGCGGACCTCGCCGGCCGCCGGGTCGGCTCGCTGTCGGTGTGGCGGAGCGAGGACGATCTTCGGGGGTTCGTCCAGCTGCCCGAACACGTCGCGATCATGCGCGCCTACCGCGACCGGGGCACCCTGCGCTCCCGTACGTGGCCCGTCGAGGCCCTCGACCGGAGCGCCCTGCTGCGGTCGTTGCGCTGACCCGCCGGCCGGTCCGGCCGGCGGGCCGGATCATGGCGGACCGTTCCGCGGGCACGCTAGTGTCGGGCGGGAACGGCAGCCGGAAGGCGGGGACGGATGGCGTGGGCAGCCCGGGTGGTCGCCGTCGTCCTGGCCGTGGTCTCGCCGGTGCTGGTGCTCGCGGCGGTCCTGCTGTACGCGGCGCTGCCGCCGGAGTGGCGGCTGCCGGAGATCTTCAGCCCGCTGGCCGCGGCGGGGGTCACCTTCCCGGCCTTCAGCGCGTTCCTCATCGTGCACCGGCCGCGGCTCAGGCTGGCGTGGCTGATGTGCGCGGGCGGCCTCGGCGGCGCGGTCAACACCTTCTGCCAGTCGGCGATGCTGGCCGCCGCGGCGGACGGGGATCTCGCGCTGGCGGGGATGCTGAGGTTCCCCGCGCAGGCCGGCTGGGCGGTGTCCGGGCTGCTGCTGGAGATGTTGCTGCCGCTGTACTCCCCCGACGGCAGGCTGCCGTCGCGGCGCTGGCGCCTGGTGGTGCTGCTCGGCGCGGTGTCGACCGCGGTGGAGCTGGCCCACATGTTCCTGCGTCCCGACCCGGCGGCCGAGGGTTATCCGCTGCCCGCGGTCATCCCCAACCCGTTACAGGTTCCGGAGCTGGCGCCGATCTGGCCGGTGGTCACGGTGGTGGCCTGGACCGGGATCCTCTCGACGCTGCCGCTGGCGGCGTGGTCGATGGTGCTGCGCTTCCGCCGGGCCGACCCGGTCGTGCGGCGGCAGATCGGCTGGCCGCTGTTCTCCTTCGGCGGGTACATCGTCTTCATGCTCGCCGGCGTCGTCGTGCCGGAGCTGTACTGGTTGTCGATCGGGTGGGCGGCGGTCATCCCCGTGTCGATGGTGATCTCGGTGACCCGCTACCGGCTCTACGGCATCGACACCGTCGTCAGCCGGACGTTCGTCGCCGCCGGGCTGCTGGCCGTGGTCGGCGGGGTCTACTTCGGGGTGGCCACGCTGTCGAGCCTGCTGGTGTCGGGGTACCACCAGGTCGCCGGGCTCGCGTCCGCGCTGCTCACGGGCGCGTTCTTCCAGCCGTTGCGGCGGGCGCTGCAACGCGCGGTCGACCGCCTGCTCTACGGGCCGGTGGGCGATCCGCGCGTCCTGGCCGAGCGGCTGGCGCAGGAGGTGCGCCGGGGCGATCCCGCGCAGGCGCTGGCGGCGGTGGTCGGCGTGCTGCGCGAGGGCCTGGCGGTACGCGGCGTCGCCGTCGAGGTGACCAGCGGCGAGCCGGGCCACCCGGTCAGCGTGGCGAGCACCTCGCGCGGGCAGGTCGGCGACTCCCCGCGCGAGGTGCCGCTGATCTGGCACGGCGAGTGGGTGGGCCGGCTGCTGGTCGGCCCGCCCGCCGCGCGCCGCTTCCCCGCCGCGCACGACGAGCGGGTGCTGGACACGCTGGTCCCGTACGCGGCCGACGTGGCCCACGCGGTCCGCCTGGCCGCCGACCTGCAACGTTCGCGCGAACGCATGCTGGCCGCCCGCGAGGAGGAGCGCCGCCGGCTGCGCCGGGACCTGCACGACGGCCTCGGCCAGACGCTCAGCGGGCTGGCGATGACCGTCAACATGGCCCGTCTGAGCCTGAAGAGCTCGCCGGAGGCGGCCGACGGGCTGCTGCGCGAGCTGCGTACCGGCATGGACGCCGTCACGGGCGACCTGCGGCAGCTCGTCTACGGCCTGCGCCCGCCCGCCCTGGACGACCTGGGCCTGGCCGCCGCCGTGCGAGCGCTGGCCGCGCCGGACGGGCCGGCCGCGGAGGTGATCGCCGAGGGCGACCTGACCGGCCTGCCCGCCGCCGTCGAGGTGGCCGTCTACCGGATCGCGCAGGAGGCGCTGACGAACGTGCGGCGGCACGCGCGGGCCACCCGCGTCCGGGTCGAGCTGCGCCGCGAGCCCGGCGCGCTGCGCCTGCTGGTCGCCGACGACGGCCGGGGCCTGCCGCCCGAGCACCGGTCCGGCGTCGGCCTGACCTCGATGCGCGAGCGCACGGCCGAGCTGGGCGGCATCTGCCTGGTCAGCGGCGCGCCGGGGACGGGCACCACGGTGGAGGTCATGCTCCCTGTCCAGCCCTGACCGTGCGCCTTACCGGACGGACACCCTCCTGTCACGTAGAGTGCTGGACGATCACTTTCGGTAACTCCCATGGAGGTGTCCATGAAGCTCATGGGCCGTATCACCTGCGCCGTGGCCGGTGGCGCGCTGCTGGCCGTCGCACTCACCACCCCGGCCACCGCCGACTCGCTGGCCGCCGGCGGGCCCGTCGGCGCGCTGCTCCAGCCGGTGCTGGAGGTGCTCAACGCGGTCAACGACACGTCCACCCTCGGCGCCCTGCTGCCCGGCGGCATCATCACCGCCCGCTGACGCTCGCCCTCCCCCCGGGGCGACCGCGCACTGCCGCGCGGGCCCGGCCTGGGCGTACCGTGGTTCGCGGCGGTCACGGCGGAGGGCGGGGAGCAGCGTGCAGGGGTGGGAGCCGTCCACTGTCGTCAGTGACGAGCTGGTCGATCCGTCGTCGGTCGCCGCGCTCGCGGCCCTGTTCGACGACGGCGTGCCGGCCCCGGGGCCGGGCGCGGAGCTGCCGCCGCTGTGGCACTGGGCGGCGCTGGCGCGCTGGCCCGTCTCGTCCGTGCTGGGGGGCGACGGGCATCCCGTACGCGGCTCGTTCCTGCCGCCCGTCGGCCTGCCGCGGCGCATGTTCGCCGGGGGCGAGGTCGTGTTCCACGGGCCGCTGCGGGTCGGCGAGACCGTACGCAGGCAGAGCACGGTGGAGTCGGTCACCGAGAAGTCGGGGCGGACGGGCCGGCTGGTCGTGGTGGTCGTACGCACCCGCCTGACCGGCCAGGACGGCGATCCTCGGCTGGAGGAGCGGCAGGACCTGATCTACCGGGAGGCCGGGGCGCCCACCGGCCCGGCGGCGGCGGCCGAGGAGGCCGTGGCGGCGCGGGCCGCCGGTTCCCCGTTCCGCAGGGCGGGCGCCTGGGAGTGGCACTTCGACACCGATCCGACCCTGCTCATGCGGTTCTCGGCGGCCACCGCCAACGCCCACCGCATCCACTACGACTGGCCGTACGCCACCCGCGTGGAGGGTTATCCCGGCCTGGTGGTGCACGGGCCGCTGATGACGCTCGCCCTGGCCGAGACGCTGCGGCTGGAGGGGCGTCCCGAGCGGGTGACCCGCATCGCGCACCGCAACCTCCGGCCGCTGTTCTGCGGGCAACCGGCGCGGCTGCTCGGCCGCAGCACGGCCGACGGCTTCGCGCTCGACCTGGCCGGCCCCGAAGGCCCCGCGACCGGCCCGCACACCACCCTGACGGTGACGGCCCGATAAGCGCCGCCCCGGGCCCTCGGGCACCACCCTGACCGTGACGGGCCGGTAAGCGCCGCCCCCGCCCTCGGGCACCGGCCCGCGCGGGCCCGTCAGGGGGTGATGACGTGTTCGGCGAGCTCGCGGGCGGCGGCGGCCGGGTTCGTGCCGGGGCGGGTCGCGCCGACGGCGAGGGTGCCGTCGATGAGGATGAGCAGCTGGTCGGCGGCGCGGTCGGGCTGCGGGTGGCCGAGCGCGGTCAGCTCGCGCGCCAGCAGCCCGTGCACCTGCCGGCGGTAGTCACGGGTGATCTCGTGGGCGGGGTGGCCGGGGTCGGTCAGCCCGAGGTCGGCGGCCAGGTAGCGGCAGCCGTGGAAACCGGGCATGGCGACGATCTCGCCGATCCGGTCGAAGACGGCCAGCAGACGCTCGCGCGGGTCGTGGCCGGCGGCGTCCATGGTGCGGCGGTAGTCGGCGGCGTCGGCGCCGGCGGCCGACCTGAGCACCTCGACGATCAGGCCGTCCTTGCCGCCGAAGTGCTCGTACAGCGAGCGCCGGGCCACGTTGGCGGCCTTGAGCAGGGCGTCGACGCCGACGTTGACGCCCTGGCTGTAGATCAGCTGGTCGGCGGCCGTCAGCAGGCGCTCCCGGGGGCCCGGTCCCGTACGAACTGTCATGGATCCAGGTTGCCACGGGTTGACGAGTAGATCAACCGGTCGATATACATAGATAGACCGATCGATCTACTCCCGCTTCCTTCTGGAGGAACCGTGTCCTTCCCATCCACCGCGGACGTCATGGAGCGCTTCAACCGGGCCTTCGTCGAGCGTGACCGCGGCCTGCTCGACGACCTGGTCGCCGAGGACTGCGTGATGGAGTCCGTGCAGCCGGCCCCCACCGGCGAACGCGTCACCGGCCGCCAGGCGTGCCTGGACTGGTGGGGCGCGCTCGTGGACGACCTGACCAGCGCGTTCGAGCCGCAGGAGGTCATCGTCGCCGGTGACCGCGCCACCATCCACTGGCACTACCGCTACGGCACCGGCCCCTCCGACTGGGTCAGCGGCGTGAACCTCATGCGCGTCCGCGACGGGCGGATCGTCGAGGCGCTCGGCTTCAGCAAGACCGCCGGCGAAGTCCCCCTGGCGACCGCCTGATGGACGTCATGCGCAGCTACCACGTCGACAGCGGAGCCGGCGTCGAGGGCCTGTCGATCAAGGAACACCCCGTCCCCACGCCCGGCCCCGGGCAGGTGGTGGTGGCGGTACGGGCCACCTCCCTCAGCTTCCGCGAGCTGATGATCCTGCGCGGCGACTACGTGCTCCCGGTGAAACCGGACGTGGTGCCGGTCTCCGACGGCGCCGGCGACGTCGTCGCCACCGGCCCCGGCGTCGAGTCGGTCGGCGTCGGCGACCGGGTCACCGCCACCCTGTTCCCGAGCTGGCAGGACGGCCCGTTCGCGCTGCGGCACCTGCCGCAGCTCGGCGGCTCGCTGGACGGCATGCTCACCGAGTACGCGCTGCTCGACGAGCACGCCCTCGTGCCGATCCCGGCCCACCTGTCCTACGAGGAGGCCGCGACGCTGCCCTGCGCCGCGGTCACCGCCTGGAACGCCCTGACCGGCGAGGGCACCGGCCCGCTGCCCGGCCGGACCGTCGTCACCCAGGGCACCGGCGGGGTGTCGCTGTTCGCGCTGCAGTTCGCCAAGGCGCTGGGCGCCCGGGTGATCGCCACGACCAGCAGCCCGGCCAAGGCCGAACGCCTGTACGCGCTGGGCGCCGACGAGGTCGTCGACTACCGGGCCACCCCCGACTGGGCGGCCCGGGTGCGCGAGCTGACCGGGGGCGAGGGCGCGGAACACGTCATCGACGTCGTCGGCGACCTCGGGCAGTCGCTGTCGGCCACCGCGATCGGAGGCCAGGTCGCCAGCGTCGGGTTCGTCCTGGCCGACCCGCCGCCGCTCGACGCGCGGGCGGTCTTCCGGTCGGGAGCCACTCTGCGGGGCATCGCCGTCGGCAGCCGCGCGCAGTTCCTGGCCATGAACCGGCTCATCGAGGCCCACCGGCTGCGCCCGGTCATCGACCGCGTCTTCCCTTTCGAGCAGGCTCCCGACGCCTACCGCCACTACATGTCGGGCGGGCCGTTCGGCAAGGTCGTGATCACCGTGTGAGCCGGCCGGACGCGGCGGGCGGGGCGTGCCTGCGCAACACCCCGCCGAGCGGACCCCCTAGCAGGGGGTCTCGTGGAACTCCGGGTACGAGCCGCGGGTGCCCACCCACGTCACGTCGCCCACGCAGTTCTCGTACTTGACGCCCACCACCGTGGTCCGGGTGGAGTCGCTGTAGTAGTACGTCTCGCAGTGGTAGTCGATCTGGCAGGCGCGGGCGTGGGCGGGCGAGCCGGCGACGGTGAGCGTGCCGACGGCGAGCAGGACGGCGAGCGATGCGCGACGAATCATGGAGATCCTCTCTGACGCGAGGAAGCGCTACTGCCCCTGATGATCGATCGCCGGAGCGAACAGTTCAATACGGTTCATCGCAGTTCAATGTGGTCGATGCCGGGTACCCCATCGCGAAGGCGAAATGATCCCCCCTGCCGCCGACATAGGATCTTTTCATCTGGTAGATGGCTGATTGTCGAAAGGCTTCCATGACCCACCCCCTCAGCCGCCGGTCCGCCCTGCTGGGGGCCGCGGCCGTGGCCGGAATCGCTCTGTGGGAGAGGCCGGCCGAGGCGGTCGGCGCCGCCGCGTTCGACGCGGCCCGGGAGCGATGGGTGAGCCTGCTGGCCGGCGCCACGTACGACCCGGCGTACCTGGACAAGACGCGGGCCGTCGAGGGTTCGGCCAACGCGGTGCTGCGCAAGATGGACCCCGCTCCCGGCCGGCCGAGCCTGTGGCCCGACCTACCGCTCGACGACCCCCGTACGGGCAACTTCAACCGCGCCTACAACCGCATGCGCACGCTGGCGCTCGGCTGGGCCACGCCGGGCACCGACATGCACCGCGACCAGCGGGTCGCCGAGACCGCGGCCAGGGCCCTGGACTTCCTGTACGAGCACGCCTACCGCGAGGGCCTCGACCGCCGCGGCAGCAACTGGTACTGGTGGGAGATCGGCGTCCCGCGCGCGCTGACCGACACCTGCGCCCTGCTCTACGACGGCCTGCCCAAGGACGACCTGCGCCGCTGGCTGCGCCCGCTGCGCCACTGGTGCCCCGACCCCGAGCGCCGCGTCAGCCACCCCGGCGTGGTCGAGACCGGCGCCAACCGGGCCGGCAAGGCCATGGCGGTGGCGATGCGCGGGCTGCTCACCCACGACGCCCGCCTGCTCAAGCGGGCCAGGAAGGCCGTCTCCGACCTGCTGCGCCCCACCGGCGGGCCGGGCGACGGCTTCTACCGCGACGGCTCCTTCATCCAGCACGGCGTGTTCCCCTACAACGGCAGCTACGGCGTGGACTACCTGGAGAGCGTGGCCAAGCTGATCGCCATGCTGGCCAGGTCACCCTGGGAGATCCGCGACATCGGGAACGTCTACGACTTCGTCGACCGCTCGTTCACGCCGTTCATCTTCGACGGGCTGATGATGGACTGCGTGCGCGGCCGGCAGATCTCGGTGCAGGGCCACCGCGACCACCATTCGGGGCAGAAGGCGGTCGAGGCCATCCTGACGCTGCTGGAGACGGCGCCCGAGCGCCACGCCCGGCGCTGGCGGCCGATGGTGAAGGGCTGGCTCACCCGCAACCAGGCCGTCCCGTACGCCGCGGTCGCCCCGCTGGCGAGCGTCGCGCGGGCGCAGGCCCTGCTGGCGGACGCGTCCGTGCCGGTCGGCCCCCGCACGACCGGCACGTACGTCTTCGCCGACATGGACCGGGTCGTGCACCGGCGTCCCACCTGGGCGTACGCCATCGCGATGAGCTCCGAGCGCATCGGCGCGGCCGAGGGCATGAACCAGGAGAACCTGCACGGCTGGTACACCGGCGACGGCATGACGTACCTCTACACCGACGACCTGACCCACTGGAACGGCGACCTGTGGCCGACGATCGACCCGTACCGGCTGCCGGGCACCACGGTCGACATCCGCGGGCGCGCCGACCTCCCGCACGGCGCGCGCCGCCTGCCGCCCACCCCGTGGGCGGGCGGCGCGGCGCTCGACGGCGAGTACGGCGTGGCGGCGATGAGGCTGATCGCCGACGGCTCCTCGCTGCGAGCCAGGAAGGCGTGGTTCCTGCTCGACGACGGGGTGATCGCCTTAGGGACCGGCATCACCGCCTCCGACGGCCGCCGCGTCGAGACCGTCGTGGAGAACCGCAACACCCACGGCGCCCATCCCCCGCTGACCCGCGGCGACGGCTGGATCCACCTGTCCGGCGTGGCCGGATACGCGCTGCTCGACGGCGCCGAGGCGAAGGTGATCCGCGAGCGGCGCACCGGCCGCTGGCGTGACATCGACACCGGCGCCACCACCGGCGGCGACACGACCCCCGTCACCAGGCACTACACGACGATCCTGGTCGACCACGGCGTCGATCCGCGCCGGGCCCGCTACGCCTACGCCGTGCTGCCCGGCGCCACCCCTGAGCAGACCGCGGCCTACCGCGGGCGGGTCGAGATCCTGGCCAACTCCCGCACGGTCCAGGCCGTCAGCCGGGACGACCTGATCGCCGCGGTGTTCTGGCGCGCGGGGGCCGTCGACACCCCGCACGGGCCGCTCGCCTCCGACGGGCCGTGCGTCGTGCTGCTCCGCCACGACCGTCACCGGGTCCGGCTGGCCGTCTCCGACCCCTCCAGGACCGCCGACGAGGTGCGGATCAAGCTGCCGTGGCCGGTCAGGTCGGTCAAGGAGGGCGACCGGGGGGTGCGCCGGTCCAAGCGGGCGGTCAAGGTCGAGGTCGGCGGCAGCCGCGGGCACACCCGTCAGGCGGTCCTGCGCGTCTGAGCCGGGCCGCCGCCGTTCATGAGGCGCCGGCGGGGGCGTGCGGCAGGAGCTCGGCCGCCGGGACGCCGGGGTCGGCCAGCCGGCGCGGATCGGCGGTGTGCCCGGCGGCGACCAGGGACCGCAGGTGGCCGGCGTCCTGGCTGTCCACGGTCAGCGCGGCCACCGGGACGCCGCGGTCGAGCCAGAACGCGGTGAACCCGGGCTCCTCCGGCTCGCCCCTGGTGACGACGCGGTCGGACGTGGTGGGCAGGCCGACGTATTCGAGGGTGGCCCCGTACTGCGTGGAGAAGAAGTACGGGACGTGGTCGATGGTGACCGGCTCGCCCAGCAGCGTGGCCGCGGCGGCGGTCCCGTGGACGACGGCGTTGTCCCAATGCTCGATCCGGACCGGTTTCAGGTAGCGCGGGTGCCGGTGGCGGGCGACGTCGCCGGCGGCCAGCGCGGCCGGGTGCGAGGTGCGCAGATGGCCGTCGGTGACGATGCCGCCGTCGACGCGCAGCCCCGCCGCCTCGGCCAGCTCGGTGTTGGGGACGGCGCCCACGGCGACCACGACCAGGTCGGCCGGGACGCGCCGCCCGGCGACCGTGCGCACCGCCTCGACCGAGCGCGTCCCGAGCACCGCCTCGACGCCGTCGCCGGTGAGCAGCTCGACGCCGTGCTCAAGGTGCAGGCGGGCGACAGCGCCGCCGATCCGGTCGCCCAGCACGTGGTAGAGCGGCGTGGGCAGCGGGTCGACCACGGTCGTGGGCACGCCGAGCGCGCGGGCGGCGGCGGCGACCTCGCAGCCGAGCCAGCCGGCGCCGACCACGACGACGGCCGAGGCCGCGCGCAGGGCCGCGCCGAGCCGTTCGCTGTCCTCGCGGTCGCGCAGGTAGTGGACGCCGTCGAGGTCGGCGCCCGGCACCCGGAGGCGGCGCGGACGGGCGCCGGTCGCGATCAGCACCTGGCCGAATGGCAGCTCCACGTTGCGCCCCAGCTTCACCCGCCGGCCGTCGAGGTCGAGCAGGGTGGCGGGGGCGCCGAGGGCGAGGGCGACGTCCTGGGCGGCGTAGAACCGCGGGTCCAGGACGTCGAGCTCGGCGGCCTCGGTGGTGCCCAGCAGGTAGCCCTTCGACAGCGCGGGACGCTGGTAGGGCAGGGGATGCTCGTCGCCGACGAGCGTGAGCGGCCCGTCGTAGCCGTGGTCGAGCCGCAGGGCCCGCGCGGCCTGGGCGCCGGCGAGGCTGGCGCCGATGATGACGATGCCGGGATCGGCGGGCATGGTGACGCTCCTTGTGAACGGTGCCGGGGTGCGCGGGGGGTGTCAGACGACCTGGGTGTCAGACGATCTGGAGGTTGGCCATCATGGCCATGTCCTCGTGCTCGGCGTTGTGGCAGTGGAAGAGGTAGCGGCCGCGGTAGCCGTCGAACCGGGTGATGATCTCCACCGACTCGCCCGGCCGCAGGGAGACGGTGTCCTTCAGCCCCGCGTCGTGCGGCAACGGCGGCCGGCCGCTGCGCGAGAGCACCCGGAAGCCGACCAGGTGCAGGTGGACGGGGTGGTGGACATCGGCGACCATCCGCCACACCTCGACGTCGCCGAGGCCCACGGTGACGTCGGAGCGGGCGGGGTCGAACGGCAGCCCGCCGATCAGCCAGCCGCGGCCGTCGTGCATCCGGCCGGCGCGGAAGGACAACTCGCGCACCCGTACGGCGTCCGCCCGCCGCCACTCCGGCAGGTCGGTGGACAACACGCGGGGCACCCGGCTGTCGTCGGCCGCGGCGCGCGCGACCCGGAAGGCCATCACGTCCCGGGTGCGGCCCGAGCCGAGCCGGTTGACGATCCGGACGCGCCCGCCGACCGGGACGCGGGCGAAGTCCACGACCACGTCGTAGCGCTCGGCCGGCGCGATCGGCAGCGCCTGGTGGGTGACGGGGGCCGCGAGCAGCCCCTGGTCGGCGCCGATCTGCACGAGGTCGAGCCGCCGCCCGTCGTCGAGCACGGCTTCGAGCTCGTAGTGGCGGGCGTTGGAGGCGTTCAGCAGGCGCAGCCGGTAGCGGGCCGCGTCCACCTCGTGGACGGGCCAGGGGGCGCCGTTGACCAGGATCACATCGCCGAGCACGCCCGCTATGTACGGTTCGAGCACGCCCGGCCGCTCCCGCAGGGTGGGGTCGAGTGCGGGGTAGGCGAGCTCGCCCTCGGCGGTGAACGCCCGGTCGGCGATCATGAGCGGCAGCTCGCGCGGCCCCGCGGGCAGGCCGAGTGCCTGCTCGGCGTCGTCGCGGACGATCTGCAGCCCGGCCAGGCCGCGCCAGATCGCGGGGGCGGTGAAGTCCATCCGGTGGTCGTGGTACCACAGCAGCGTCGGACGCTGGTCCAGCGGGAAGGTGTAGTCCCTGGTCCGCCTGCTCAGCACGGCCCGCGGGTCACGCATGCCGCCCATGCCGCCCATGCCGGAGCCGTGCGCCATGTGCATGGTGGGCTCCGTCCAGCCCTCGGGCAGCACGAGGTCGGTCGGGTAGCCGTCGGAGTCGGCCGGGGTGCGTCCGCCGTGCAGGTGGACGACGGTCGGCACGGGCAGGTCGTTGCGGTGCGTCACGGTGATCGGCCGGCCCCGGCGCGCCTCGATCGTCGGCCCGGGGAAGGTGCCCCCGTACGTCCAGGCCCTGGTCCGTACGCCGGGCAGGATCTCCAGGGTCGTCTCGCGCTGGACGATCTCGTAACGGTCGGCGCCACCCGAGGCGCCCGACGGCGCCAGCACGGCGGGGATCGGCAGCGGCACCTGGAACGGCGGCGGCAGCGGTAGGTCGCTGCGCAGCTCGGCGCCGGTGATCGAGGGCCGCCGGGCCATGGCGGCCGAGGCGCCGAGCCCGGTGGCCGCCATCAGCCCGAGCGCGCCGCCGATGCCGAGCGCCTGCCGCCTGGTCACGCCGCGCGCCGGCCGGTCGAGCTCAGGCATCGCGGGCCGCCCGACGCGGGAAGGGCCGGCGCCACACGTCGATGAACTGCACCGTGAGCGCGGCGACGGTCGCCACCCCCAGCGGGATGTGCAGCCACAACGCGCCGTCGAGCCCGGCGAAGTACTGCGCCGTCTCGGCCGCCACCACCGCCGCCGTGGCCAGGAACGGCCCGCTGCGGCGCAGGCGCGCCCACACCACGATCGCCACGATCAGCTGGAGGTAGCCGACGGAGGTGACCACGTCGGCGCCGAGGGAGTGCCAGCGCAGGCTGTCGTAGTCGCCGGTCAGGTACACGCCGGCGAACACCGGCTGCCCGGCGATCGCCACCATGTGGGCGCTGACCGTCGCGCGCAACGTCCAGCCCGCGGGTGCCGTGCGGCGCGCGGCATCGGCTCGCGGCCCGTCGACCACGCTCAGCATCGAGGGTCCTCCTCATGTCCGTCCTGGTGAAACGCCTCCGACGCTATGGCTCCCGAGTTATCTTGTCCAAGATCTATATTGCTATGGTGTTATGCGTTGGGAGGCATGATGGATCTGAACGCCCTCCGCCAGTTCCTGGTGGTGGCCCGGCTCGAACACCTCAGCGCCGCCGCCGAGGAGCTGCGCGTCGCGCAGCCGTCCCTGAGCCGGACGATCGCCCGCCTGGAGAGCGAGCTGGGCACGCCGCTGTTCGACCGCGGCGGCCGGCTCCGCCTGAACGGCGCGGGCACCCTGTTCCGCGGCTTCGTCGAACGGGCGCTCGGCGAGCTCGACGCCGGACGGCGCGCCGTCGCCGAGGCCGTCGGCGAGGGGTTCGGCACCGTACGCCTGGCCTCGGAGACCTTCCTGACCCTCACCGGGCCGCTCGCGGCCTACAAGCGCGCCCATCCCGCCGCCGAGATCGAGCTCCACTGGGCCCCCGCCGACGACATGTCCCGCCGCCTGCGCGCCCAGGAGTTCGACCTGTGCGTCGCCTCCCAGCCGATCCACGCCGACGGGCTGGAGGCCGCCGAACTGCTGGACGAGCCGGTCGGGCTGGCCACCGCGCTCGATCACCCGCTGGCCGGCCGTACGTCGGTGACCATCGACGACCTCGCCGACCAGCCGTTCGTCACCGCCCGCAAGGGACACTGGCAGCGCCGGCTGCTCGACCGGCTCTTCGCCGCCAGGGGCCGCACGCCGCGGATCGTCTGCGAGGGCGACGAGTCCAGCGCCATCGCCGACCTGATCAGCACGGGGCTCGGCATCGGGCTCGTCCCGTCCCTGGCCCGCCGCTCCACCACCCGCGCCCCGCTCGCCTGGGTGGACGTCGACGACCCCGACTGCCGCCGCACACTCACCCTGTTCTGGGGCGCCGACAGCCACCTGTCCACCGCCGCCCGCCTGATGCGCACCACCATCACCAGCTGGGACTGGCTGGCCGGCGAACCCCACGAGAAACGCTGAGCGAGTCGCGGTGTGCACCGGGTTCGCCGTCTTCACCTTGACGCTCCCCGCACACCCAAGGCGGGGCTCCGGCGCGGGGCAGAGGGACAGCGGCGTGTCGGGGAACAGGGGGTCGATCATCGGGCGTGCCGCCCGGAGCCGAGCCGTGTCGAGCCGTGTCTCCCGCACGGCACGGGAGCGGAGTGACGGCCGGGCCAAGAGAACCCGGACACGCGGCGCGACCGTCCGTACACTTTCTGTCGCTGGTCTGCGGGGCCTTACGGCCCGGTCAAGAGAGGGCGGGGTGCGGAGCGATGAGCGAGGTCCACGGTGGCGGGCTGCCGCCGGGCGCCGCGGAGGCCACCGGGCCTGAGTCGGTGAGCCGTCACGAGGACCTGGTGCGGCTGCTGGCCGAGCAGTTCGCCCGGGCCGACGTGTCGCTGCGGGAGTTGCAGGCGCGGGCCGACAGGTCGGGCGGCGCCCGGTTGCCGCGCAGCACGTGCGCCGACATGCTGGCCGGCCGGCGCTTTCCCAAGAAGGCGGTCATGGTGGCGTTCCTGCGCGGGTGCCGGGTGCCCGACCACGAGCTTCCCGCCTGGGAGCGGGCCTGGGACCGGGTGCGGATCAGCCGGCTGCCCGCCGGGGCCTGGGACGATCGCGGCTCGCAGGCATCCGACGGCCCCCCGCCGGCCGCGTCCGGTCCGGCGGGACCGGGCATGGCGGGCGGGGCACGACCGGGCCTGCCGGGCGGGACGGGACCGGGCCTGCCGGCCGGGGCGGGACCGGGTCTGCCGGGCGGGGCGGCATCGGTGCTGGGTGGCGGGCCGCGGCGGGCCGTCCTGTTCGCCGGGATCGCCGTGCCGGTGGCCGCCGCGCTGGCCCTGGCCGTCATCGTCGCCGTCCGGCTGACGGGACGGCCCGAGCCGCGGCCCGAAAGCACGTCCGGCCAAATCGTGGACGCCGGTCAGGCCGTGGACTCCGGCCAGGCCGTGGACGCCGGTCAGATCGTCACCGACGACGGCCGCGCGTTCCCCCGCGGCGGGTCGAGCCGGTTCACCGTGAGCGTCAGCCCGGCCAACACCGGCGTACGGCTGATTCGCCGGCTCGACGCCGGCGTCGGCCTGCAGGACGCGACCATCACCGTCGACGGCGTGCCCGCGGCGAGGTGGCGGCCGCTGCTGGAGGACGCCGTCCACAAGTGGCGGAACCAGATCGTCGACCTCCCGCCGGGGCTGACGGCGGGCCGGCGTGCGCTCACCGTCGTCAACACCTGCGTGTCGGGCTCGGGGTTCAACGAGTTCCTCTACACCGTGGAGCACCGGATCAACGGCGTCTGGTCGGTCGCCGACCGGGTCGACGTGGGCCCCGACCACCCCGCGAGCGAGGCCGCGCACGACTACCGCGTCGTGCGCGGCGACTGGGCCCACCGCCAGACCTTCGCCTACCCGCCGCGACGGGAGGACTGGGACGTTCGCTAACATAGCGAAGCACTTCATAATGAAGTACGTAAACAAAGGGATCCCCATGGCCTCCATCCGGCACGAAGTCGTCATCGACGCCTCCCCCGACCACATCTGGGACGTCCTGCGTGACGTCGGGGCCGTGCACGAACGACTGCTCCCCGGCCGCGTCCAGGACACCAGGCTGGACGGCGACCAGCGGTTCCTGACGTTCCCCGACGGGCACGTGATCCGCGAGCTGATCGTCGCGATCGACGACGAAGCCCGCCGCCTGGCCTACGCGGTCGTGGAGGGCGCGAGGCCGCCGCTGGCCCACCATCACGCCTCTTTCGAGGTCCACCCTGAGGGCGAGGGGGCCGGCCGGCTGATCTGGATCACCGACGTGCTGCCCGACGCGCGAGCCGCCGAGGTCGGCCAGCGGATGCGGTGCGGCGCGGCGGAGATGAGAAAGGCCATCGAAGCCACGTCCCCACCCCGCCCCTGACCGCCACGGCCCCACCGCTGCCCCGCCGCCTGCTCCGGCTGGCCCGGCACCGGACTGACGGAGGGCCCGGCGCGGAGGCGGTGGCGGTGAGGTCACTAGGATGACCGGCGCCGGACGCCCCCCGTCCCGCCGGCCGGCTCCCTCCGCAACACCCGAGAGGCGCACACCACGATGGCGGATCCCGACGCCAGCCCGCTCGACGACCCGGTAGGCGCGTCACTGCGCGGCCGTCACGCGCACCTCGCCCGGCGGCTCGGCGCGGCGGCCACGTACCGGGCCGAGGTGGCGACCTTCTCCTCGGTCCCGGCCGAGCCGGACGAGCGGGCGTGGGCCGACCTGGCCCGGCTGCTCGGGCCGGGCGAGCTCGCCGACCTGTTCAGCTCCCCGGCGACCCCGCCACCCGGCTGGGAGCCGGTGTTCGCCCTCGACGGCCGCCAGCTGATCTGGGACGGCGGCGACCGCGCCCCCGCCGCGCCCGGCGACGTCACGGAACTGGGCGCGGACGACGTCCCGCACATGCTCGACCTCGTCGCCAGGACGCGACCGGGGCCGTTCTGGGCGCGTACCCGTGAAATGGGCACCTACCTCGGCGTCTTCGACGGCGGGAAGCTGGTCGCGATGGCGGGCGAGCGGCTGCGGCCACCGGGCTGGACCGAGATCAGCGCCGTGTGCACGGCGCCCGAGGCGCGCGGCCGGGGCCACGCGGGCCGCCTGGTCGGCGCGCTCGTCTCGCGGATCGTGGCCCGCGGCGAGCGTCCGTTCCTGCACGCGGCCGAGGCGAACACCGGCGCGATCGCCCTCTACGAGCGGCTCGGCTTCCGAACCCGCAGACCTGTGACCTTCCGCGGCTTCCGCACCCCGTGACACCTCAGGTGGTCGCTGGGCTTGCACCCCGCGACGCCCCAGGATAGGCGCGGGGTTCCCGCACCCCGTGACGCCCCCAGGTGGGCGCGAGGTTCCCGCACCCCCTGGCCCGCCCAAGGTGGGCGCGGGGTTCCCGTACCCTCTGACGGCCCCGCGGCGGGCATGGGGCTCCCCCACCCCGCGACGCCCCTGAGCGGCCCGCGGCGGCCCGCGATGGCCCGCGATGGCCCGCGATGGCCCGCGACGCGACGCCCCTGAGCGGCCCGGGGCGGCCTGCAGCGGCCCTGGGCTGCCCCGGGGCGGGCGCTTCGGGCCTGGTGGAAAACGTGTTGCCCCGCCCCCCGGTGAAACGTATGGTTTTGCGCTCGTGGTCACAGTCGTGGAACGGGTCCTGCCGGCCCGGTTGGGGACAGGGTTCCGATGGTTGCTGGCGTCGAGCTGGCTGACGAATCTCGGTGACGGGATCGCGGCCGCCGCCGGCCCGCTGCTGATCGCGACGCTGACCCGCGACCCGCTGATGATCTCGCTGTCCGCCCTGGTCAGCTGGGCGCCGCCGCTGGCGTTCAGCCTGTACGCCGGCGTCCTGTCCGACCGGTACGACCGCCGCAGGATCGTGCTGGTCGCCAACGCCGTACGCGCCGTGGTGCTGGCGGCGCTCGTCGTGCTCATGGCGACCGGCACCGTGACCGTGGCGACGGCGCTGGCGGCGCTCACGCTCCGGTCCATCGCCGAGGTGTTCGCCGACAACGCGACGTCCACCCTGACGCCGATGATGGTCTCCAGGGACGACCTGATCGTCGCCAACGCCCGTCTCGGCACCGGGTTCATCACGCTCAACCAGCTCGCCGGGCCCCCGATCGGCGCGGCGCTGTTCGGGCTGGGCCTGACCTGGCCGTTCGCGAGCCAGCTGCTCCTGGTGCTGGCGGGGATGGTCCTGGTCTCCCGGATCGCGCTGCCGGCACGCGTCCGGCCGGACGACGCGCCGCGCCCGAACACCGTGCGCGAGCTCGTCGCCGGGTTCAGCTGGACGGTGCGGCACCCGGCGGTCCGCACGCTGGCGCTCACCATCCTGATCTTCAACTTCACCTTCGGCGCGGCCTGGTCGGTGCTCGTCCTCTACACCCAGGAGCAGCTCGGCCTCGGCGCGATGGGGTTCGGCCTGATGACCACCATCGGCGGGATCGGCGGCCTGATCGGCACCGGCCTGTACGGGACCATCACCCGCAGGGTCAGCCTCGGCGCCCTGATGCGGATCGGGCTCATCATCGAGACGTTCACCCACCTGGGCCTGGCCCTGACCCGTTCGCCGTGGGTCGCCGGAGCCATCTTCCTGGTCTTCGGCGCGCACGCCTTCATCTGGGGCACCACCTCGGGCACCGTCCGCCAGCGCGCGGTCCCGCAGGAGCTCCAGGGGCGGGTGGGCAGCGTCAACACCGTCTGCGTCTACGCCGGCCTGGTGGTCGGCTCGTTGATCGGCGGCGTGCTGGCCACCCGGTTCGGCGTCGCGGCGCCCTTCTGGTTCGCCTTCGCCGGTTCGGCGGTGTTCGTGGTGCTGCTGTGGCGGCAGCTCATGCTCATCGCCCACGACGACTGAGCAGCGAGCGCCACGCGCCGCTCGTCCGTCTCACTTGAGCGGGTCGTGCCCCCAGTTCATCAGCGAGTAGCGCCACCGGGTCTCCCGGACGTCACCGGACGGGCGCTGCGCCAGGTGCCGGTGGATGTAGCCGATCACCTTGGCCATGTGCTCGTAGTCATGGCCGGTCCAGGAGGATCTGCCCTTGCGGAGGAGGCGGACGATCTCGCGGCCGGAGGCGTGGCCGGTCGACTCGCCGCCGCCGTCCTGCTTCTGGCCGACCTGCTTCGACTCCTCGGTGTCCAGCCAGCGTTCCAGCTCGTGCGCGGTCATGTTGACGGCCTGGCCGAACTCGGCCGCCACGTCCCGGTCGCCGCTCACTTCGCGTCCTTGCCCTTGCCCTTGCGCAGCGCGGACGGCTTGTGCACGGCCTCGCGCCCGCTCTTGTCGCTGCGCACGACGTACTGCGGGTCGTCGGGCGAGGCCGCCACCGTACGGCCGGCCTCCTTGGTCCTCTTGGTGATCTTCTTCTCCACCTTGCCGCGGGCCGTGGACCCGTGGCTCTTCCAGGACACCTCGTCACCCACGGACGGATCGTCCTTGCGCTTGCCGGTCATAGGATGCGCGCTACCCCGCCCCCCTCCCGCACTCGGCCGGGCGGGCAAAACCTTCCTTTGCCGTCGCCGTCCGGGGGTCGGCGCGGGCGTCCTCGGGGCGGGGCGGCTGCTGCTCACGCGTGGCCGAATCGTAAAGTGAGCACGATCGCACCAGTGATGTAGGGAGCCCTTGTTGCACGAGAAACTGTCGTCGACCTACGACAACGTCCTGCGCCGGAACCCCGGCGAGGTCGAGTTCCACCAGGCCGTGCGCGAGGTGCTCGAAAGCATCGGCCCAGTTCTCGGCAAGCATCCCGAGTACGCCGAATCGAAGATCATCGAGCGGATCTGCGAGCCCGAGCGGCAGATCATCTTCCGCGTGCCGTGGCTGGACGACCAGGGCGAGGTGCAGATCAACCGTGGCTTCCGGGTGGAGTTCAACAGCGCGCTCGGGCCGTACAAGGGCGGGCTGCGCTTCCATCCGTCGGTCTACCTGGGCATCGTCAAGTTCCTCGGGTTCGAGCAGATCTTCAAGAACGGCCTGACCGGCCTGCCCATCGGCGGCGGCAAGGGCGGCTCGGACTTCGACCCCAAGGGCCGCTCCGACCGCGAGGTGATGAGCTTCTGCCAGAGCTTCATGACCGAGCTCTACCGGCACATCGGCGAGTACACCGACGTCCCGGCCGGTGACATCGGCGTCGGCGGGCGCGAGATCGGCTACCTGTTCGGCCAGTACAAGCGCATCACCAACCGCTACGAATCCGGCGTGATCACCGGCAAGGGCCTGGTCTACGGCGGCGCCCAGGTACGCACCGAGGCCACCGGCTACGGCTGCACGTTCTTCGTGGAGGAGATGCTCAAGGCCCGCGGCACGTCGTTCGACGGCAAGCGGGTCGTCGTGTCGGGCTCCGGCAACGTGGCCGTCTACACGATCGAGAAGATCGAGCAGCTCGGCGGCGTCGTGGTGGCCTGCTCCGACTCCTCCGGCTACGTGGTCGACGAGAAGGGCATCGACCTCGACCTGCTCAAGCAGGTCAAGCAGGTCGAGCGGGGCCGCCTGGAGACCTACGCCGAGCGCCGGGGCGAGCAGTCCGTCTTCGTCCCGGACCGCAGCGTGTGGGAGGTGCCCTGCGAGGTGGCGATGCCGTCCGCCACGCAGAACGAGATCACCGGCCGGGACGCCGCGTTCCTGGTGGACAACGGGTGCGTCGCGGTCGGCGAGGGGGCCAACATGCCGACCACGCCGGAGGGCATCAAGGTGTTCCTGGAGGCGGGCGTCGCGTTCGGGCCGGGCAAGGCGGCCAACGCGGGCGGGGTGGCCACCAGCGCGCTGGAGATGCAGCAGAACGCCAGCCGCGACTCCTGGACGTTCGAGTTCTCCGAGCGCCGCCTCCAGGAGATCATGCAGGACATCCACGGCCGCTGCCTGCAGACCGCCGACGAGTACGGCATGCCCGGCAACTACGTGGCCGGCGCCAACATCGACGGCTTCCGCCGGGTCGCCGACGCCATGCTCGCGCTGGGCCTCATCTGACCGCGCCGGCCCCCGGCCCGCCCTCACCGGCGCGGCGTGCGCGCGAGGTCAGGCCGGGGGCCGGGGTCAGGACGGGAGCCGGGGTCAGGACGGGAGCTGGGGTCAGGACGGGATCCGGGGTCAGGACGGGGTGCCGGGAGGCAGTTGGTGGTCGGCCCAGACGTAGGTCTCGGGCAGCAGGTCGGTGACGGGGACCGTACGGAGGCGGTCGCCGTCGCCCACGATGACCTGCAGGGCCGGGAAGTAGTCCAGCAGGACCTGACGGCAACGGCCGCACGGCGGGACGACCCCGCGCTCCCGGTCCCCCACCGCGACGATCACGTCCAGCTCGTACGCGCCCTGGGCGGCCGCCGCGCCGATGAGGACCAGCTCGGCGCAGGGGCCGCCGGTGAAGTGGTAGGCGTTCACCGCGGTGACGATCCGGCCGTCGCGGGCGCGCGCGGCGGCCGCCATGGTGTGGTTGTCACCCCGGCAACGAGTGCGGGCGACCTCCGCGGCGGCCTGGACGAGTTCGCGGTCGACGTGCCGGCTCACTGCCCCTCCTCGTGACCTGACGCGTCAGGCGCGGGTCTGCTCGCGCAGGAATTCGACGATCAGCTCGGTGACCTCGGCCGGCCGTTCCATGCTCGCCAGGTGGGCCGCCCAGGGCAGCTCGACGTTGCGGGCGGCGGGCAGGTCGGCCTCGGTGTGCCGGAAGTCGGCGACGTCGTGCGCGCCCGACACGGCCAGGCACGGCATCGTCACGGCCGCCGGGTCCACCTGGACCTTCACCGGGCCGACGACCCCCTCGGCGAGCTGGAGCTCGTAGGCGCGCAGCTGCATCTCGTGCACGGCCCGCCCGGCCTTCTCGTCGGCGTCGGGGCCCAGCCAGCGGTCGACCATCAGCTGCGCGGCACCCGTCAGGTCGCCCGCCTCGACCAGCGCGTCCTCACGCTCGCCGACCGCGCGCAGCTCGGCGCTCGGCTCCCGCCAGGGCAGGGCGGCGGAGAGCAGGACCAGCGCCGCCACCCGCTCGGGGCTGCTCGCGGCGACCTCCAGCGCCACCTTCCCGCCGTAGGAGCTGCCGGCCAGGAAGAACCGGTCGATGCCCAGGCTGTCGAGCAGGCCCAGCACGTCCCCGGAGTTGCTGTACGGCTCGGTCGGCAGCGGGCTCTGCCCGAAGCCGCGCAGGTCGCACCGGACCACCCGGAAACCGGCGGCGATCAGCGGCTCCCACTGGGGGTCCCACATGCGCCGGTCGCAGACACCCGCGTGCAGGAGGAGCAGCGCCGGTCCGTCGCCTGCCACGTCATGAGAAATCGTCATCGCGCAGACGTTACCAGTCATTCACTGACCGGTTTGTCCCACGCGAGACGGCGCCGGGGCTTTTCCGGTGACCCTGGCATCCAGGCCGTGCGCGGCGCCCGGCCGGCGAGCGCAGCGCCGGCCCCGCGGCCACCACGGCCAGCGCCCACACGGGCGGATGGGCCCACCGGGACAAGATCGCCGCCCCGGCGGCCGCGCCGCCGAAGAGCACGGCCATCCACCACAGCAGCCGCCGGCCGCCCAGCGGGCCGGGCCCGGGGGCCGCGGGGGCCGCGCGGCCCCCGCGGCGGGAGCGCTACGGCAATGCCACCGCGCGGTCCAGGGCGGGCGGGGTCAGCGGGCCCTGCCGCAGGTAGGCGCGCATGGCCTCGTAGTCGCGGCTGCCGCGCACCGCGTCGGTGTACCCGGCGAAGGCGGTGTAGCCGTCGGCGCCGAGCAGCGTGTACGCCAGCGCCGCGAGCCGGTAGGTCCGGCCGGTGTCGAGCGGCCGGCCGTCGATGACCACGTCGGCGGGGTTGATCCGGTCGCCCACGGGCCGGTTCGGGGAGTAGGAGAAGCGCACGTTCCTCGACACGGCCAGCGGCGCGAACTTCACGGTGCCGTCGGCCTGCGTCTGCCACTGCTGCTCCAGGGCCTGTTCGAGCTGCGAGCCCTTGACCGACACCGTGACCACCGGGTTGGCGTAACCCCAGGCGGCCCACGACTCGCCCATGAGCACCTTGCCGTCGGCGTCGGCGGCGTTGGCGCCCTTGGCGAACCTCAGGTCGCCGCGCAGCGAGTTCGAGCCCTTGGTCGGCGCCACGGCCACCATGGCCAGGTCGGCCTTGCCGCCCTCGGTCTGGTGGGAGTCGAAGTACTCCACGTCGGCCACGGTGTTGCCGAGCGTGCTCTGCCCGGTGGCGTCGCGGGTCCTGGTGAGGTCGCCGGTGATGGTCCCGTACGGCTTGGCGTAGGTCTCCTTCTGCATGGCGTTCCAGTGGTCGACCAGCTTCACCATGGCGGGGTCGGGGGTGATGTCGCGGGTCACCGGGTGGTTGGCCGCGGTGGTCGCGGTCCTGATGACGTCGCGGGTGCGGCGGTCGAGCCTGAGGTTGATCTCGCTGATGAGGCGGCCGTGGTTGGCGGCCTCGACGACCGGGCGGGGGTTGCCCGCGGGGTCGGGGATCGAGCAGTTGAAGAACCAGTGCCAGTGGCCCGTGACGATGGCGTCGATGTCGGGCGAGGCGTTCTTGGCGAAGTCCCAGATGGGCCCGGACTTCTGGTCCCCGCAGCCGCTGTAGTCCTCGCCGGCCTTGCCGCCCTCGTGCACGTTGGCGACGATCGCCTTGACGCCGCGGCGCTTGAGGATCTCGGCGTACTTGTTGGCCGTCTCCACCAGCGGCAGGTTGTCCAGCGACGGCTGGTAGGAGGTGGAGCCGTCCACGGTGGTGGGCGTGGTCAGGTTGATGAACCCGACGGGGATGCCCTGGAACCGCTTGATCACGTACGGCGGGAGCACCGGGCGGGTGTCGCCCTTCATGGTGATGTTGGCCGTGGAGATGTCGAAGTCGGCGCCGTGGAAGGGCTGCCCGTCGGAGTCGGTGAAGCAGCTGTCGAGGCCGACCTCGCCGAAGCACTCCCCCTTGCCCATGTGGTCGCGCAGGAACTCGAGCGACCGGTCCAGCTCGTGGTTCCCGACCGTGGTGAACTCCACCTTGATCTTGTTCAGGAACTCGATCGTGGGCTCGTCGGCGTGGTACGACACCTCGGTGGGCCAGCCGCTGAAGTTGTCGCCGCTGGAGAAGGTGACCGTGTTCTCGTGCCCCTGCCGGAGCCGGTCGAGATGGGCCGCCAGGTACGGCGCGCCGCCCACCACCAGGGTCTTCCCCTGCGGATCCTTGATCGTGCCGTCGGTGGCGTTGCTCTGCGGGGTGATGTAGCCGTGGAAGTCGGTGAGCGACAACAACTGCACGTCCACGGGCTTGGGCGCGGCCAGTGCCGGTGAGGCGGACGAGGCCAGAGTGACGCCTAAGGCGACAATAATCCACTTACGGAACGAGGACACGCATACTCCTAAATAAGGGGATATAGCGGGAGAAAAGACTTGCCGATCAGCCCTTCGAGCCGGTGAACGCGATCCCGGCGATCAGCTGCCGTTGCATGACCACGAAGAGAACGATCACCGGCAGCGAGGCCACGACGGACCCCGCGAAGAGGATGGGGTAGTTCGTCAGGTACTGGCCGCGCAGCGAGGCCAGCCCGGCGGAGAGCGTCATCATCTCCGGGTCGGTGTTGACCACCAGCGGCCAGAGCAGGCTGCTCCATGACCACATGACGGTCAGCAGCCCGAGCGCCAGCAGGCCGGGCCGGACCAGCGGCAACATGATCCACCAGTAGATCTGCAGCGGGTTGGCGCCGTCCAGCCGGGCCGCCTCGTCCAGCTCCTTGGGCAGGGTCTTGAAGAACTGCCGCAGCAGGAACGTGCCGAAGGCGCCGAAGACGCCGGGCGCGATGAGCGCCTGGAGGCTGTTGAGCCACCCGAGCCCCTGCATGATCTCGTACCGCGGCAGCAGGAACAGCTCCCCCGGCACCATCAGCACGGCCAGGAACAACATGAAGACCGGCCCGCGCCCGGGGAAGTCCAGCCGCGCGAAGGCGAAGGCCGCCAGCGAGCACAGCAGCAGCTGCCCGGCCGTCACCGCGGCCGTCACCACCACGGTGTTGAGGAACTGCCGCCCGAGCGGGACGGTCCTGAACACGTCGGCGAAGTTGTGCCACTGCCAGGACGGCACCGCCGTGGGCGGCACCCGCATCGACTCGGTCATGGTCTGCAGCGAGACCACGAGCTGCCAGACGAACGGCATGACCATGATCAGGCCGCCGGTGAGCAGGACCGCGTGCACGATCCAGCGCCTACTCATAGTGGACCCACCGCCTCTGCAGCCGGAACTGGACGGCGGTCAGCATGAGGATCAGGGCCAGCAGCACGACCGCGATGGCGGCGGCGTAGCCGCGGCTGTTCTGCACGAAGCCCTGCTCGTAGAAGAGGTAGACGATCGTGCGGCTCCCCGCCAGCGCCGGGCTCTTGGTGTCGATCATGAGGTAGACCAGGTCGAAGACCTGCAGCGTGTTGATCAGCGTGATCACCACGACGAAGAACGTGGTGGGCGTGAGCAGCGGCAGCGTGATGCGGAAGAACTGCCGCACCCGGCCCGCGCCGTCGATCGAGGCGGCCTCGTAGTAGTGCTTGGGGATGCCCTGCAACCCGGCCAGGAACAACACCGCGTTGTACCCGAGCGAGGTCCAGATCCCGACCACCGCGACCGCGTAGATCGCGAACTCGGGGTCGGACACCCAGTACGGCCCGTCGATCCCCACCAGGCCGAGCAGGTAGTTGATCGGGCCGAAGTCGCCGTTGTAGAGGTAGCGCCAGGTCAGGCCGACGGCCGCGGGCATGGTGACCACCGGCAGGAAGTACAGCGTGCGGTAGAAGCCGAGCCCGCGCAGCCCCGGCACGTTCAGCAGCGCCGCGATCACGATCGACAGCGGCACCCCGACCAGCACGAGCACGGAGTAGAGCAGCGTGTTGCGCAGCGCGCCGGCCATCTCCTCGTCGCCGAGGAGGGCGGCGAAGTTGTCCAGGCCCACCCACGTCTGCCCGCCGAACACGCCCGACTCGGTGAAGCTGAGGTAGAGCGTCTGGACGATCGGCCACAGGTAGAACACGGCCAGCCCGAGGGCCATGGGCGCGATCAGCCCGTAACCCCACAGCCAGTCGCGTCGCGACCGCCGCCCCGGCGGGGCCGCCGCCTTGACGGCGGCCCGTTCCTCGGTCAGCACCATCGGCTACTCCTTGGCCAGGATCTCGTTCATCTGCGCGGCGATCTCCTTGGCCGCCTCCGCGGTCGGCCGCGTGCCCGCCCACGCCTCGGCCAGGAGCTTGTTCTGCACGTCCTGCCACTTGGCGGTGTTGAGCGAGACGGGGTACGGCACGCCGTTCGGGATCGAGGCGTCGAACGCCTCCTTCAGGTGGTAGTCCGGGAAGGCGGCGAACCAGCCGTCCTGGGTGCCGGCCCGCGAGGAGACCGAGGCGCCGCCGGAGTCGCTGAGGATCTTCTCGGCCTCGTCGGAGGACAGGAACGTGGCGAACTGCGCGGCCTCCGCCGGGTGCTCGCTCTTGGCCGAGACGGAGTTGGCCAGGCCGAGCAGGATGACGGCCTCCTGCGCGGGCCCCTTGGGCAGCGGCGCCACGTCGACCTTGCCGCCGCGCTCGGTGTTGGCCTTGAACGTGCTGGCCAGCCACGAGCCGCCGTAGTACATGGCGTACTTGCCGGTCATGAACAGCTGCACGGGGCTGGTGTCGGTGGTCGCCTGGAGGGGCGGGGCCACCTTGTCCTTGTTGATCATGTCGGTCCAGAACTCCAGGCCCTGGATGGAGCCGGGCTCGTCGAAGCCCGACTTCTTGCCGTCGGCGGAGATGACGTGGCCGCCGGCCTGGATCATCGTGGGGTAGAAGCCGCCCTGGTCCCACAGGGGGGCCAGCAGGCCGTACTGCTTCTTGGCCGGGTCGGTCAGCTTCTTGGCGGCGGCCTTGAGGTCGTCCCAGGTCCAGTCGGCGGTCGGGTACGCGACGCCGCCCTTGTCGAACAGCTCCTTGTCGTACCAGAGCACGGGGACGCCGACGTCGCGCGGCATGCCGTACAGCTTGCCGTCGTAGCGGTAGCCGTCCACGATGGCCTGCGGGAAGGCGCTGACGTCGGCGTTCTCGAAGGGGGCGATGACGCCGCCCTTGGCGTACATGCGCACGTTGAGGCTGTTCATCCAGAAGACGTCGGGGGCCGCGCCGCCGGTGGCCGCGGTCTGGAGCTTGGTCCAGTACTGGTCCCACGGGGTGATCTCAAGCTTGACGGTGACGTCGGGGTGCTGCTTCTGGAAGGCGTCGATGATCTTCTGGGTGCTGGGCTGGTCGTTCTTCTCCCAGATCGCGTAGCTGATCGTGACTTTTCCTGGCTTGGTGGCGGTGGTGTCGGAGCCGGAGCCACAACCGGCCAGTGTCATCGCCAGGGCGGCGGCGAGTGCCATACGCAGGCGCACGGGCAGTTCCTTTTCTCTAGAAGGCGTCGGGGGATGATGATCAGGTTCTGGATCTCGGCGGGGCGGCGGGCTCAGAGTCCGGTGTTGGTGAAGCCGGTCCTGGCCACGACGTCGCCGTATCCGTTGGCGTCGAAGTCCTCGACGTAGAAGAGGTGGAACCCGCTGCCGTCGGCGGCGACGGCGGTGCCCGACTGGTCGCCGGCGGTGTTGGGGTTCATGCGCTCGCAGGCGAAGCGGCCGGTCGTCGTCCCGTCGGCGTTGAACCCGCGGGCGTACACCTCGTGGGAGCGGCCGGCGTTCCACAGGTCGGACTCGGTCCAGCCGACCACGAACCGCCCGGTGTCCTCGACGGCCACGGACGGCGATCCCTGGACGGCGCACCGGTAGGTCTGGTCCACCTTCCCGCAGAGCGGCGGGTACTCCTTGCCGCCGTCGGAGGGCGTGTTCGGCGCGTACCTGCCGAACGCGACGGGGGTCTCCGCGAACCTCTGTCCCAGGGCGGGCGTCAGGCCGCGCGCCCGCACCCGCCAGACGGTCGTCACGTCGCCGCCGGTGACCGCCACGTTGTCGCTCCAGACCACGACGCTGTCGCCGCCGGGGGTCGTCGCCACGGCGGGGGCCAGGTGCTGGGTGGCGGCGTTGGTGTTGATCCGGGTGGCGGCGGCGACGGTCGCGCCGGTCGCCGAGATCCGCCTGCCGTACACGTCGGGCGCCTGCTGCCAGACCACGGTCGCGGTGCCCGCGCCGTCGACGGCCACGTCGGGCCGGTCCCCGGCGCCCACCTGGAGCGGCGCGAAGGAACGGGCGGTCAGCGAGGCGTAGCCGGCCGCGCGGACGGTGTGGGTGGGCCCGTCCTCCCAGGTCACCGTGAACCCGCCGGCGCCGCGGACCGCGATCCTCGGCCGGGTCTGGTCGCCGCTCCACTGCGGGTCGTTGGCCCAGATCGTCGCGCTCAGCGTGCCCGACGGCGAGAGCCTGCGCACCGCGATGTTGTGCTCGCCCCGGCAGTCGCCGTCCTCGGCCCAGGCGACGTAGGCGTTGCCCGCGTCGTCGACGCCGGCCGACGGCTGCACGTGGTTCCAGCCGGCGGCGCAGCCGACGCCGCCCATCGAGACCTTGACGGGGCCGGTCACCGGCTGCCCGTCGCGGTAGATGCGCGCGTACACCTCGGCGCCGTCCACCGAGGCGCGGTCGCGGTCGTCCTCCCAGGCCACGGCCGTGTAGCCGGACCGCACGGCGGCGGCCCTGGGCGCGCGCTGGTCGTCGGGGCCGTTGGCGGTCATCTGGAGCCCGGCCCCGGGGTAGGCCCTGGGGACGATCTTGACGACCTCGTCCTTCATGGCGGTGAAGTCGGCGTCGTAGGCCGCGTAGACGGCCGGGTCGTCGACGCGGACGAAGGAGTCGTCCGAGGCGGTCAGGGAGCCGCCGTTGAGGTTGTGGGAGCCGGTGTAGACGTAGCTGCGCCGCGCGCCGCCCGCCGCCGCCGACGGCCCGTCCACCAGGATGATCTTGGAGTGGATGTTGTCCGGCGCGCAGGTGTCGCCGGCCGGGTAGTGGCAGCCGCCGGGCCGGAAGGTGTGCACCACGATCCCGCCCTTGGCGAGCTCGGCGGCGGTCGCGGCCGTCTGGTTGCCCTCGGCCACGAGCACCTGGACGTCGCAGCCCTGCTGCTTCTTGGCCTTGAGCTCGGCGATGACCAGCGGCCGGTCCGTGGCGAACTGCGACTGCACGACGCGGATCGAGCCGGGGCAGCCCACGTCCCGGATCATGGCCGCGACCAGGTCGGCGCTGCCGTAGGCGCTCTGGTCGTAGGCGGTGTCACGGGGCTCCATCCAGACCGTGACCCTGCCGCTGGTGGCGGTGAACGGCGCCCGCCAGGAGGTGCGCACCTGGGAGACCAGCGTGTCGAACACCTGCCGGTAGCCGTCGGCCAGCGCGGCGTCGTCCGAGCTGATCAGCATGTTCTGGTGCAGGCCGGTGTCGGGGGCGAGGTTCTGCGAGCTCTGCACGACCACGTCGGTCCTGCCGTCCGTGAGCCGGCTGAACACGAGGAACTTGTGGTGGCTGATGTCGGTGTCCGGCCCGTTGCAGCCCCTGTCGCAGAGCGTGACGGGCACGCCCGCCGCGGCCAGCTCGTCCAGGAGCGCGTTGTGCCCCGATCCCTCGGACACCACCCGTACGTCGACCCGCCGGCCGTGCGCCGCCACCAGCGCGTCCTTGACGGCCTTGATCTCCAGCACGAAGGTCGCCACGCGCAGCGTGGAGTCCGGGGCGGCCAGCCCGATCAGCTCCAGCACCTTCGCGGGCAGCGGGTCGGCGAGCGTGCCGTCCACGCTCGGCCTGCTGAAGTACGCCGACAGCTCAGGAGCCGCCGCCCGGGCCGGGGTGACCAGGCCGAGCAGACAGGACAGGCCGACGAGGACGGCGGACAGAGGCTTGATCATGCTCGCTTCCCTTCGCTGAGGTTCCGCCGCAGGCCGCGGGTCCAGGCCGCCACCTCGGCCTCGGTCTCCGCCCGCTCCCGAGGCCGGCCGCGGACGTCCGGCCGGGTCTGCCACGGCTCGGGGCCGGTCTCCTTGCGGTACTCCACGCCCAGCGCGGCGAGCCGGCGCTCGTGGTGGCGCAGCCGCGTCAGGAAGTCGTCGAAGTCGCCGCCGGCGGGGCTCCACACGACCTCGGCGAAGGCCGACAGCCGCGGGAAGGCCATGTAGTCGAGCCCGCGGGGCGAGTCGATGTGCTCGGTCCAGAGGTTGGCCTGCGCGCCGAGGACCCGGGCGGCCTCGGCCTCGGTCAGCTCCGGCGGCACCGGCTCGAAGCCGTGGACGTCGCGCAGCGAGATCACGTTGCCGATCGGGACCGGCTCGTCGGGCCGGTCTGACTGCCGGAAGTCCAGGTAGAGCTCGGTGAAGGGGCAGGTGACCACGTCGTGCCCGGCCCGCGCCGCCACGACCGCGCCGTACGTCCCGCGCCAGGACGCCACGGTCGCCCCCGGCGGCAGGCCGCCCTCGATGATCTCGTCCCAGCCGAGCAGGCGCCGGCCGCGCGCCGCCAGGTGGTCGGCGAACTGGCGGACGAACCAGCTCTGCAGCTCCTCCTCGTCGCGCAGGCCGAGCTCGGCGATGCGGCGCTGGGCCGACGGGCTCTGCCGCCACTGCTCCTTGGGGCACTCGTCGCCGCCCACGCAGATGTACTCGCCGGGGAAGATCTCCATGACCTGGTCGAGCACGTCCCGGTAGAAGGCGAGCGTGGTGTCCTCGACGTTGAGCACGTTGGGCGAGACGCCCCACCCGGTGGCGACCTCCAGCCGTTCGTCGAGGTTGCCCAGCTCCGGATAGGCCGCGATGGCCGCCTGCGAGTGGCCGGGCAGCTCGATCTCCGGCACCACGGTGACGAACCGGTCGGCCGCGTACGAGACGATCTCGCGCAGGTCGTCCTGGGTGTAGAAGCCGCCGTGCGGGCGGCCGTCGAACACGCCGTGCCGCCGGTCGCCGAGCGGGCTCTCCCTGCGCCAGGCGCCGACCTCGGTGAGCTTCGGATACCCCTTGACCTCCAGCCGCCAGCCCTGGTCGTCGGTGAGGTGCAGGTGCAGCACGTTGAGCTTGTGCGCGGCCAGCAGGTCGATGTACCGCAGCAGGTCGGGCTTCGGCAGGAAGTGCCGGGCCACGTCGATCAGGCAGCCGCGCCACCGGAAGCGCGGCCGGTCGGCGACGGTGACCGGAGCGAGCAGCCAGTCCCGCTCGCCGACCGCGCCCCTGCGGAAGGCCGCGGGCGGGAGGAGCTGGCGCAGGGTCTGCGCGCCGTAGAACGCCCCGGCCGCGTCGCCCGCCTCGACGCGCACCCCGTCGGGACGCACGGTCAGGCGGTAGCCCTCCGGGCCGAGCCCGGCGGTCAGGACGAACTCGATCGCCCCCGGCCCCGGCGCTCCGGCGGGCAGCGGCAGGCCGGTCGCGGGCGACAACGCGGCCCGCAGCCAGCCCTCCACCCGCGACAGGCCGGGAGGGGCGGCGATCACTGTGGTTGCGGTGAGGGCGAAGGGCTCCCCGCCGTCTGGGGTCACATGGACGGGTCGTGGCAGCAGCAAGACAGGTCCCTGGGGGGTCGGGGGGCGGGATCGTCGGTCGGTGACAGGGCGGGCGGCGGGTCGTAGCATGGCGCTCGGCTTCCGGTCGCCGCGAGCCGCCCGCGGCCATGCCCGTGATCTGGCCTCTTTTTTCTGGGTGAGCGCCTCGATCAGGATTTATGATGGAGCTCACCATTAAGATTCGTCAAGAAGGGTCATCAGTGACGCTCTCCGTGACCGGCGGCGACCTTCAGCGGCTCCGGCGGCTCAACGCCCTCGCCGCGCTCTCGGCCCTGCGCGCCGGCGGGCCGGCGACGCTGACCCAGCTCGCCGAGCGCGCCGATTTGGCCAGGGCCACCATCAAGGTGGTGGTCAAGGACCTGATGGAGCTGGGCTGGGTGGTCCAGATGGATCCGAGCGGCGGCGAGAAGGGCAGGCCCGCGCGCCGCTACCGCTTCCACGCGGAGACGGGCCGGGTGCTCGGGCTCGACATAGGGGCGCACAAGGTGCTCGTGGTCGTGGCCGACCTCGACGGCAACGTCCTGCACACCACCCGCGAGCCGGTCACCCCCGAGCAGCCGCGCGCCGAGCGGCTGGCCGCCGTCGACCGGGCGGTGGACGCCTGCCTGACCGGCTCGGGCACCGCCGCCTCCGACGTCTGGCTCGCGGTCGCGGGCAGCACGGGCTATGTCGACCTGCAGGGGCGCGTCGTGCTCTCGCGGGCCATCCAGGACTGGTCGGACGTGCCGCTGGCCGACCACCTCGGCGACCGGCTGCACTGCCCCGTCCTGGTGGAGAACGACAGCAGGCTGGCCGCGCTGGCCGAGTGCCGCAGGGGCATCGCCCGCGACGCGCGGAACCTGATCTTCCTGCACGTCGGCCGCCGGGCCGGCGCCGCCGTCGTGCTCGACGGGGTGCCCCTGCGCGGCAGCGGCGGCGCCGCCGGGGAGATCGGCGTGCATCCGCTGTTCAACCTCGGTCACGTGGGCGAGCTTTTGCAGGCCGTCCCCTCGGTCGAGCCCGGCACGCCGCCGGAGGCGGTCGCGGGGGCCGTGTTCGAGGCCGCCAGGCAGGGGGACGTCGAGGCCCGCCGGGCCGTCCTGCGCTACGTCAAGGTGCTCGCGCTGGCCACCACCGCGATGGCCCTCACCGTCGATCCGGACCTGGTGGTGCTCGGCGGGGGGTTCTCGCGCTCGGCCGACGTGCTCATGGAGCCGCTGCGGGTCGAGCTGGAGACGATGTGCCTGCGCACGCCCGAGCTGCGGGCCTCCGTGCTCGGCGACGAGTGCGTGGCCATCGGGGCCGTGTGCCACGGCGTCGAGCACCTGGCCAAGGTGCTCTTCGACCCGGAGATCGACCTGTCGGTCGCGGCGCCGCCGTCCTCATTAATGGTGTAGCTCACCGAATGTAGCGCATTTATATCGAAGTTCGATATAAGTGAGGGCGTGGCGTCCTCTCCGGCGGATCCCGGTCCCGCCCTCGACCTCGACGCGCTGGTCGGCGCGATCGAGGACTTCAACGCGTACTTCATCCGGCTGCCCTCGGTCAGGCGGCTCAGCTTCTCGACCCTGTCCGTGCTGCACACCCTGGCGGGCAGGGGGCCCATGCGGCTCACCGACCTGACGGCGACGGAACAGCTCAAGCAGCCCGCGCTCACCAGCCTGGTCGCCAAGCTCGAACGGGACGGGCTGGTCTCGCGCCGCCCCGACCCGCGCGACGGCCGCGCCGTCCTGCTGACCCTCACCGAGGAGGGCAGGGACATCGTGCGCTCCCGGCGCGCCGACCGGGTGGCGCGGGTCGCCCGCCTGGTGGCGCACCTGAGCGACGACGAGCGCGCGGACCTGGCCCGGTACGCGGGCGTCCTCGGCCGCCTGACCGAGATCGCCACGCGGGTCGAAGACCAGGAGGACCGTTCCCTTGACGCATAGCCCCTTCCCGTTGCGCCCCGAGCCGCTGCACGTGCCGGACGAGGTGCTCGACGACCTGCGCCGCAGGCTCACCATGACCCGATGGGCGCCGTCCGCCGGGAACGACGACGGCTTCTACGGCGTGCGCGGCGAGTACCTGCGCGAGCTGGTCGCCTACTGGGCCGACGGCTTCGACTGGCGGGCGGCCGAGCGGGCGATCAACGCCTACGAGCACTACCGGGTGGACGTCGGCGGCGTGCCGGTGCACTTCATGCGCAAGCCCGGCGTCGGCCCCGCCCCCGTGCCGCTGATCCTCAGCCACGGCTGGCCCTGGACGTTCTGGCACTGGTCGAAGGTCATCGACCCGCTCGCCGACCCCGGCGCCCACGGCGGGGATCCGGCGGAGGCGTTCGACGTGATCGTGCCCTCGCTGCCGGGCTTCGGCTTCTCGGCCCCGCTGGACGGCCGTCCGGACATGAACTTCTGGAAGATCGCCGACGTGTGGCACGAGCTGATGACCGGCGTCCTCGGCCACGACCGGTACGCCGCCGCCGGATGCGACGTCGGGGCGCTGGTCACCGGGCAGCTCGGCCACAAGTACGCCGGCGAGCTGTACGCCATCCACATCGGCTCGGCGCAGAAGCTCACCCTCTTCAACGGCGACCGCGCCTGGGATCTGAGCGGCGGCCTGCCCATCCCGGACGGCCTGCCCGCCGACGTGCACGCCCGGTTCGTCGAGCTGGACCGGCGGTTCGCGGTGCATCTGGCGGCGCACATGCTGGCGCCGTCCACGCTCGGCCACGGCCTGGCCGACTCCCCCGCCGGCATGCTGGCCTGGATCCTGGAACGCTGGACGAAGTGGTCCGACAACCACGGCGACGTCGAGACCGTCTTCACCAAGGACGACCTGCTCACCCACGCGACGATCTTCTGGGCGGGCAACACGATCGACAGCTCGATCCGCACCTACGCCAACAACAACCGCTACCCCTGGACGCCGTCGCACGACCGGTGGCCGGTCGTCGAGGCGCCCACGGGCATCACGTTCGTCGGCTTCGAGAACCCGCCCGGCGTGACCACCGGCGAGCAGCGGATCCGCAGCTTCCTCGACGGCGACCGGGCCGCCTGGTACAACCACGCCGGCATCACCTGCCACGATCGCGGCGGGCACTTCATCCCGTGGGAGATCCCCGACGAATGGGTCGCAGACCTCCGCCGCACCTTCCGCCCCCACCGCTGACGCCCCCTTCCGGCGCGGCCGGGCCGGGCGGCGTCGCGGCGGGTGTGATCAGAGCTTTCCGGGCAGCACCGGTCTAGCCGGCGAGGGCCTGGGTGATCTGGCGGGTGGTCTGCGCGGCGACCCTCGGGCTGACGGCGGCGTACGTGGTGTAGGCGTTCAGGCCGGTGGCCAGGGCCCAGCCGCGGCCCCTGGTCCAGGTGGCCTCGTCCACGCCGAGCGCGGCGCGGAAGGCGGCCCGGCTGCCGGCCGACATCAGGGTGAAGGCGATCATCAGGTCGGCGGCCGGATCGCCGATGCCGAGCCCGCCGAAGTCGATGACCGCGCTGACGCGGCCCTCGACGGTCAGCACGTTGCCGGTGTGGAAGTCGCCGTGGAACCAGACCGGGGCGCGGTCCCAGCCGGGGGCGCTCATGGCCGCGTCCCACAGCCTGGTCATGGCGGCGCCGTCGAACACGCCGCCGAGCGCCGCGATGGCGGCCCGCGTCGCGCGATCCCGGCCCGCGAGCGGCTGCCCGGCGAGGTCGGGACGGTCCTTCAGCGACGGGACGCACTCGGGCGCGAACCGCTGCAGGGCGACCAGGAACTCCGCCAGCCCCTCGGCGGCCACGGACGAGCCGGCCAGCGCCTCGACGGTGGCCACCTCCCCCTCCAGCCAGCGGGACACCGCCCACCGCCACGGATAGCCGAAGCCCGGCTCGCCCACTTCCACCGGCACCGGTACGGCCAGCGGCAACCGCGGCGCGAGCCTGGGCAGCCACTCGTGTTCCTTGTCCGCCTGCCCGACGGCGTCGGCGTGGCGGGGCAGCCGGACGGACAGCTCCTCGCCCAGCCGGTAGATCACGTGGTCGGAGCCCGCCGGGTCGAGCAGCCGCAGCGGCAACGCGGCCCACTGCGGGAACTGCGTGTCGACCAGCCTCCTGACCAGGGCGGCGTCGATCGTGGGGCGGACGGGCGCGACTCCCGGGACTGCCAAGGACGACTCCAGCGACGGGCCCGCTCCGTGCGGCGGGCGGCCGGACCATCACAGTGCACCGCGAGCCCGCCTGTCGACCCGATTATCGAAGGCGCGCCACCCGGCGCGAGGCGCGAGCCGGCGACACCCGTGGGGCAAGGGGCCCTGCCCCACGGGTGTCGCCCGCGCGTTCGCAGATCGGAGCCGCCGGGGTCAGCCGGGGCGGTTGCCGGTCGGGATCACGATCTTGGTCTGCGCGCCCTTGGTCAGGTAGAACGTGGTCCACTTCTTGATCATCTCGTCGAGCAGCCAGGCCGCGGCCGGCACCAGCGGCAGCCCGATCACCCCCTCCCTGAACGCCACCAGCAGCGGCCAGGCGGTCTTGACGACCGGGTCCCACAGCGGCTCGCGCGGGATGCCGTTCCAGTCGGCCGCCTGGTTGCCGGTGAGGTACCTGGAGAACGCGTTGACGAGCGGCTTGTCGATGCTGCCCGGGCTGGTCAGCTCCGCGAGCATGTCGCGCAGGATGTCGTTCAGCTCCACGCCCTCCGGCGTCGGCCCCATGTTCCTGGGCAGGACGATGTCCGACTGGGCGTAGGAGGTGTCCCAGGTGGCGGGGATGAACTCGTCCCTGATGCCGAGCATGTGCGCCAGCAGCTGCAACGAGTGCAGGTACGCCGCGGACTCGGCGGCGGAGATGCGCACCTTCCACTCGCGCATCCCGCGCATGGAGTAGGTGGCCAGGGTGTGCCACGTGACGAGCATGTCCTCCTGGCTGATCGGGATGGGCCCCGGCCAGTGGGGGGACGACTTGAGCAGGTGTCGCACGGCCGCGTGCACCAGCCGGGTCTTGACGGCCTCGACCACGGCCGTGCCGCCGGGCCCCCAGGCGTTCTGGGGCCTGACCGCGTACGCCAGGACGTTCGTCTTGGCGACCCGGTCCTTCAGGTCGGCGCCGCCCGCGGAGTAGTAGACCGCGCGGGCCTCCTTGGGGATGGCGGTGGCCAGCATGCCGGCCCCGACGATGGTGAGCACGACGATGTAGTTGCCCTTGAGCGCGTGGAACCGCGACGCGGCGTCCAGCTTGGCCTGGTCGGCCCAGGACGGGAGCTGACGCGCCTGCTCGATGAAGGCCCGCAGGTCGGCCGGCAGCCCGGCGGGCAGCGGCTGGTCGTTGCGGTTCCAGTCGTGGAGGAGCCGGTTGACCTCGGGGATGACCCCGCGGTCGAACAGCGAGGCGAGGAGCGGGTCGGCGACGTCGTCCCACACCCAGCGGGGGTCGGCGCCGGTGCCGGAGCCCGCGACCGAGCCGCCGGCCGGCCACTCCCAGCCGTCGGCGAGCGTCTTGGCCTGGGCCGGGGAGGTGATCCCCAGCGCGCCGAGGGCTCCGAGGGCGGTGCCCGAGATCAGGATCTCGCGCCTGCTCAGCTCTGCCATGCTCTGCACTCCTTCGAGATGGGGGGTCCCGCTCAGGGCAGTCTCGATCGGCTCGCCGGAGATCCACCGAACAGGGAGCGCGTGCCGTCGCCGTCGCCGGAATCACGCCTGCTGAGTTCTCCCACGCCGCTTCCTCCTTCTCGTCCGGAGCCGAGAAGTGGGTGATACTGAGAAACAAACCATGAGTCTGTGTATCATCATGAGAGCACGTTGTGATGGACATCACAAGACCCGCCCCTGAGGCAGAATCGATCCAGGAGGTGAGCGTGGAATCCGTGCTGTCCGGCTTCATGGCGCCGTCGGGCTCGGCGTCGTTGCTGGAGCGCGCCTTCGTCGACGCCGTCGAACGCGTCGGCGACCCCGACGAGCTGCGGGCGCGCATCCTCGACGCGGCCTACGAGCAGTTCTGCCGGATGGGCATCAGGCGCTCCACCATGGAAGACGTCGCGCGCCTGGCGAAGGTGTCGCGGATCACCGTCTACCGGCGCTTCGACAGCAAGGACACGCTGGTCGAGCATGTGGTGCGCCGGGAGTTCCGCCGTTACTTCGACCAGTTCCTCATCGACATCGAGCAGGCCCGCACGCCGGCCGACCGGGTGGTCCTCGGCTTCGTCAGCTCGTTGCGGGCCATCCGCGGCAACCCGCTGATCGGCGGTCTCATCGCCACCGAGCCCGACCAGCTCGTGCCGTCCCTGATGACCGACGGCGGCCAGACGCTCGCCACGGTGCGGCAGTTCGTCGCCGGCCAGCTCCGCCGGGAGCAACGCGCGGGCAACGTGTCCGACGGCCTCGACGCCGACCTCGTGGCGGAGATGATGGTGCGCATCTCCACCTCCTTCCTGGCCATCCCCAGCGCCGTCATCGACCTCGACGACGACGGGCAACTCGCCGAGGTGGCCAGGCGCTTCCTCGTGCCCATGCTCCAGCCGCCCGCCTGACGCGCGGGCCCGGGCCTCACTTCCCGCCGGGGAAGGCGGCGCGCAGCGCCGCGCCGCGGGTGACGAAGGCGACGCCGGCCAGGGCCAGTGCCGACAGGCCCTGGAGCACGGCGTACCAGGCCGGGCAGAGGCCGGGGATCAAATCCACGCCGATGATCGCGATCGGCACGACGGTGGACAGGGTGCGCACCCGGTCGAACGCCTTGTACGACCCCTCCGCGGCGCGGACGGTCATCCGGTGGAGCAGCGGAGCCATCGCGACCAGCACGACCCCCCGGACCCACATGAAGGAGGACGCCTCGCCGCCGGTGAACGCCATCACCGCGACCACGCCGAGCACGATGACACCGACGACCCCGAAGAGCGTGACGCACTTCCTCACCGTGGCGAGGGCCTCCTGGGCACGGGCGTCGCCGAGGGCCGTCGTCGCGGTCGTCAGGTCGCCGGGGTTCGTCATGGTCTGTCTCCTCCGTGTCGTTGTGGCAGCGAGCTTAGGAAGCACCCACCGGGCCGGAACATGGGGCTGGCCGTACGGGTGGGTGGGGCTGGCCCCACTTCTGCCGGCGATCCCGTCCCGCCCGTCCCTCTTGACTTATTCTTTTGACCGACATATCTACTTTCCTGAAGGCATATTCCAGCCACACAATGTTGGCCGATCAGATGAACTCCGAGGCGATCAGACAATTCGTCTGGGACCATGAATCGCGCGTCGTCACGTTCAGCCTTTCGCCGAACCACCTGAACAGTGGAATGGAAATTCGCGATGTCTCACGCCCCCGTTCACTCCGACGTCTCCGCCGCCCCGTCCGGATCGAGGTCAGGGCCGTCCCGGCGGGCCGTCCTGGCGGGTGGCGGCGCCGCGCTCGCCGCCGCGCTGGCCCCGGCGGCGCCGGCGCGGGCCCGCGTGGCGCGGGACGCCGGCCGGACGGCCGTCACCTCCGGCACCGACTTCGCCGTCGCGCCCTCGCCCGACGGCCGCCTGCTCGCCCTCGACCTGCTCGGCGTCCTGTGGGTCTGCTCGGCCTCCGGCGGCGCCGCCCGCAGGCTCACCAGCGACCTGTACGACATCGCCCAGCCCGACTGGTCCCCCGACGGCAGGACGATCGTGTTCCAGTCGTACCGCGACGGCGTCTTCGACCTGTGGACGATCCGGCCCGACGGATCCGCGATCAGGAAGCTGACCAGCGGCCCGTACGACCACCGCGAGCCCCGCTACAGCCCGGACGGCCGCACCATCGCCTACTCCTCCGACGCGGGCGGCAGCTACGGCATCCACCTGCTCGACGTCGCCACCGGAGCGAGCCGCGTGCTGACCGACGGCTCCGCCGAGGAGTACGAGCCGGCCTGGTCGCCCGACGGAAGCAAGATCGCCTTCGTCGTCGCCGACACCAGGATCGACGTCGTCGAGGTCGCCACCGGCCGGCGCGACACCGCGGTCACGGTGCCCGCCGGGCAGGTCGTCCACCAGCCGTCCTGGCTGCCGAACGGCGTCGACCTCGCGTACCACCACTTCCACTCGGGCGCCAACGACCTGGCCGGCACCGCGGGCGCGCTCGTCACCGGCGAGGAGGTGTTCCCGTTCCGCGCCCGCTTCGCCGCGGACGGACGCTATTACTACACCTCCGCGGGCGCCATCAAGGTCCGCCGTCTCGGCTCCTCCGCCGTCGGCACGGTCGGATTCACCGCCGCGCTGACGACGACCACTCCGAAGTACCGGAAAAAAGCCCGGGTATTCGACGAGCCGAGCTCATTCCCGGTCGTCGGAATCGGCAGCCCGGCCGTTTCACCGGACGGCTCCGCCATCGCCTTCCGCGCGCTCAACGACATCTATCTGATGCGCGCCGGCGGCACCCCCGAACCGCTTTTCCGGGACCGCTGGTGGAAAGCCGACCCGGATTTCTCCCCCGACGGGCGGCGGCTGGCATTCGTCACCGACCGCACCGGCACGCTCAACGTCTGGGTCCGGGAGCTGGACACCGGCGCCGACCGGCAGGTGACCCGGCTGACCGACTCCGCCGCCCTGTCGGTCCGCTGGTCACCGGACGGCAGCGAGATCGCCTACCTGGACCAGGACGGCGCCCTGTGGGTCGTGGAGGTCTCCACCGGCGACCGCCAGAAGATCTACGACGCGACCTTCGAGCCGGGCCGCCCGACCTGGTCCCCCGACGGCAGGACGCTGGCGATGGCCGCGGTGGTGCCGTACTCGCGGCGCTACCGGGAGGGGCTGTCCAAGATCCTGCTCGTGGACCGGGCCACCGGCGCCGGCACGTACGTCGACCCCGCGCCCCACCGCTCCCTGCAGACCCGTGGCGACGACGGCCCCGTCTGGTCGCCCGACGGCACGATGCTCGCCTTCGCCATGGAGTCGGTCCTGTGGGTGCTGCCCGTCGACCCGTCCGGACGGCCCACCGGGGCGGCCCGTCAGGTCACCCGCGAGGTGTCCGACGCCCCCGTCTGGGCCGGCGACTCGGCCACCCTGCTCTACCTGAACGAGGGCCGGCTGAAGCGGGCGAGCCTCGACGGGAAGCCCGCCCGGCCGGTCCCGGTGCGGCTGACCTGGCGCAACGACCCCGGCCCCGACCAGGTCGTCATCCACGCGGGCCGCATGTGGGACGGCGTCTCCGGCCACGTCGTCCGTGACGTCGACATCGTCGTGCGGGGCCAGCGCATCGCCGCGATCGAGCCGCACCGGGACGGACGGCCCGGCGACCTGATCGACGCCCGCGACAGGTTCGTCATGCCCGGCCTGATCGACATCCACCACCACCGCGAGATGCAGGGCTACGCCTACGGGTCGCGGCAGGGTCCGCTGTGGCTGGCCCTGGGCGTCACCACCACCCGCTCGCCGGGCTCGCCCGCGTACCACATGGTCGAGGAGCGGGAGTCGGTGCAGTCGGGCGCCCGGCTCGCGCCGCGCTACCTGGGCACCGGCGAGGCCATCGACGGGGCGCGCATCTACTACAACTTCATGCGCCCGACGTACTCGCACGAGCAGCTGCGGCTCGAACTGCGGCGGGCCGCCGCCCTCGACTACGACCTGCTCAAGTGTTACGTGCGGCTGCCGGTCGTCTGGCACCGGGAGGTCATCGACTGGGCCCACCGCCAGGGCAAACCGGTCAGCTCGCACTACCACTACCCGGCGATCGCCATGGGCGGCGACCAGACCGAGCACGTCGGCGCCACCAACCGGTTCGGCTACTCGCGCACCGTCACGAACGTCGGCTCGGGCTACTCCGACGTCATCTCCATGTTCAACGCCTCGAAGATGGCCAGGACCCCCACCCTGTTCAACTCCTCGTCCCTGTACCGGGAGGACACCTCGCTGGTCACCGACGAACGGGTGCGCCGGCTCTACCCGAACTGGCGGACGGCCGCGCTGCGGGCGACGGTCACCGCGGCGCAGACCGCCGACCCGGCGACGGTCCAGGTGGTCCGGACGAACCTGGCCAACCAGGTCGCGCAGCTCAAGGCGATGATCCGCGGCGGCGGCGTGGTCACCGCCGGCACCGACGCGCCGATCGACCACCTCGGGCTCAGCCTGCACATGAACCTGCGGGCCATGGTCCGGTACGGCCTGACCCCGCGCGAGACGCTCACCTCCGCGACCAGCACGTCCGGGGCCTACCTGGGCCTCCCGCTGGGCCGGATCGCCGAGGGCATGTACGCCGACCTGGCCATCGTCGACGGCGACCCGCTGTCCCGCATCGAGGACGCGGCCAACGTCACCGCCGTCGTCGTCGGCGGCAGGCACCACACCGTCGAGCAGCTGCTCGCGCCCTACCCGTCCGCCACGACCACTACCGCCACCGCTGCCGCCGGCCGGGCGGCGCCCGCCGGCCGGGTCAAGGCCCGCGTCCCCGTCCATCCGAGCACGGCGGGCCACTGGTGGAACGACCCCGCCCACCTCGACGAAGCCCGCACCGCCTGCTGCGACGGCCACTGACCGAGCCCCGCGCGCGGCGGCCCGGCGCGGGTGTCGCGGGAGAGGCGTACCTGCTGCGGGCCAGGCCGTCCGGGTCAGGACGCCGGAATGTCCGTACGGCCGATCCCGGTCGGCCGTTCGGCCGATCAAGATCAATCGCACGGCCCCCTAGCGTCGGTGCCGACATCATCAGAAAAGGGGGCTTTCTGTGCGTGCACGAAAGATCGTCACAGCCGTCGCCGCGAGCGCGACCCTGCTGGCGGGGATGGCGGTCACCGGACAGGCGTCGGCGGACGTCAGGCGCGACAACGGGACCGACGCCCTGGCGAGGTTCCACCGTCAGGCGCTCGCCTGGCACCGTTGCGCGACCGGTCCTGGCGACGACGCCGGCGCGGCTCTGGACGCGGCGGGCGCCCAGTGCGCCGAGGTGACCGTCCCGCTGGACTACCGCAGGCCCCGGGGGCGGACCGTGTCGGTGGCGATCTCACGGATCAAGGCGGCCGATCCCGGCGCGCGCCGGGGCGTCCTGCTGATCAATCCCGGCGGGCCGGGCGGAAGCGGGCTGCAACGGCCGCTGCTCGGCAGGCTCATGCCCGCCGTCGCGGCCCGCTACGACCTGATCGGGATGGATCCGCGCTTCGTCGGCCGCAGCACGCCGATCCGCTGCCGGTGGACGACCGACACCCCCACCAGGTCGGCCGGCCCGACCCGCCGCACGTTCGGCGAGAGCGCCACGCTCATGCAGGAGCTGGCCGCCGGATGCGTCCAGGGCAACCGTGACCTGCTGCCGCACGCCTCCACCCGCAACACCGCCCGCGACATGGACGTCATCCGCGCCGCGCTCGGCGAGCCCAGATTGTCCTACCTCGGCTACTCCTACGGCACCTACCTGGGCGCCGTCTACACGCAGTTGTTCGGCGGCCGCGCCGACCGGTTCGTGCTGGACAGCGCGGTGGACCCGGACGTCTACGGCCCCGACCTGCTGTCCGCGAACGGCCCGGCGATCGACGCCGCGCTGAGGCACTGGGCCTCCTGGGCCGCCGCCCGCGACTCCGAGTACGGGCTGGGCGCCACCGAGGCCGACGTCCTGGCCACCGTGGAGCGGGTGAACCGGGCCGCGTCCCGTCGTCCGCTGCGCGTCGGCGGGTACCGGATCGACGCCCACCACGTCCCCTACCTGCTGTTCGTCCGCCTCTACGACGACAGCGCCAAGGCGTACGCCGGCTTCGCCGCGGAGGTGCGGACGCTGGCCGGCGCCGCCCGCGGCGAGGCGGTCACCGTCCCGGCGTCGCTGAAGGAGACCCTCGACGGCCTGTTCACCGGGTCCGGGCCGGCCGAGGACCGGGCGGGCACCCCGATCCTCTGCGCGGACCGGGCCGCCTCCCGCGACCTGGAGTCGTACTACCGCGACATCCAGGCCCACCGCGCGGACGAGCCGCTGTTCGGGCCGATGACCCGCAACCTCGGCCCCTGCTCGTTCTGGCCGGCCGCGCCGGTGGAGGCGCCCACCGGGCTCGGCAACGACGTCCCGCTGCTGGTCGTCGGGGCCGACGGCGACCCCGTCACGCCCTTCGCCGGCCAGCGGTCCATGCACCGGGCGCTGAGCGGCTCGCGCATGGTCACCCTGCGCGGCGCCTTCCGCCACGGCGCCTACCTCGCCGCGGGCGACGCCTGCGTGGACGCCACCGTCACCCGGTACCTGGTGGACGGCGTCCTGCCCGGCGAGGACACCACCTGTGACAGGACCGGCCGGGGGTGACCCCGGCCGCGCATCGATCGGCGGGCTGACCCCGACGGGGGTCAGCCGTTGCGGGTCAGCCGGCGCGGTCAGCCGGCGCGGTCAGCCGGCGCGGGCCAGCCGGCGCGGGCCAGCCGGCGCGGGTCAGCCGGCGCGGGTCAGCCTGGGCGGGCGCGCCGGCAGCGGGCCAGCTCGGCGCGCAGGTCGCGGCGGAGCGCCCGGTCCAGGCCGGGCTGGGCGAGCGCGTCGGTGAAGTCGCGGGCCGCCTCCTCCCAGCGGCCGAGCCGGGCCAGCGCGGTGCCCCGGTTGTAGCGCGGCTCGGGCGCGGCCGACAGGGCCACCGCCCGGTCCAGGTCGGCCACGGCGGCGGTCACCTCACCGCGTTCGAAGCGGACGGCGGCGCGGTTGGTCCACGCCTCGACCAGCGTCTCGTCGCCCTCCAGAGCCTGGGTGAACAGGTCTTCGGCCGGTTCGCCGCGCTCGGAGCGGATCAGGCCGAGCGTGCACAACAGCGCGGGATCCTTGGGGGCCAGCGCGAGGCCGGCCAGCGCCTCCCGTTCGGCGGCGTCGAGCGCGCCGCGCTCCAGGTGGGCGTTGACCAGGGCGATCCGGGCGTCCAGGTGGCCGGGGTCGATGGCGAGCGCGTGCTCCAGGTCCTCGCGGGCCCGGTCGTGGCGGCCGCGTTCCAGGTGCAGCACGGCGCGGTTGTAGTAGGCCTCGGGCAGGTGCGGCCCCAGGCTGATGGCGGTGCCGTAGTCCTTGATCGCCGCCTGGACGCGACCGGCCGCCCGGTGCAGGGCGGCCCGGTCCACGTAGTACTCGCTGTTGTCCGGATCGTGGGCGATCACACTGTCCAGGTCGGCCAGGGCCCGCTCCGGGTCGCCGAGCGCCAGGTGCACCTGGGCGCGGTTGTGCCGCAGGCGGGCCAGGTGCTGCGGGTGCTCGCCCGGCGCGAGCACCGCGGTCAGCCTGGCCAGGCCGTCGTCGACCAGCCGCAGCGCCTGGCCGGGTGCGCCCGCCCTGGCGTCCAGCAACGCCAGGCCCTGCTCGTAGAAGACGGTGGAGATCACCTGCTGGCGCGGGTCGTCCACGCTCCGCGCCAGGTCGAGCGCCTGTTCCAGCCAGTGCCGCGCCTGCGCGGGGTCCTGGCGGGCGGCCGGGAGGTGGCGGGCGTACAACATGGCGGTGGCGTACGCGGCGGACATGTTGATCTTCGGGTCATCGGTGGCGGCGCGGGCCTCGTCGTAGAGAGCGAGCGCCTCCTCGGCGCGCTCCAGCGCCGCCAGGGCGGTGGCCAGGCCGGTGGTGCAGGCCCACCACTGCCGCAGGTCGCCGTCCGGGGTGACGAGGGTGCGTCCGTGGGCGGCGACGCGGGCCGCGTGGTGGTAGAAGCCGCGGGCCAGCCCGTCGCCGAGTGCGGCGCGGACGGCGTCCGGGTCCGTGGGGAGCGGCGGCGGCTCGGCTGGGCCGTCGGCACGCAGGTCCAGGTGAAGCGGGGTGGCGGCGGTCCGCGGGACCAGGGTGTCCAGCAGTTCGGCGGTGGTCTCGTCGGCGTTCGCGACGTGGTCGAAGGTGACGGTGACCGGGCGGCGGAGGCTGCCGGCCCAGGCGGCGGCGAACTCGGCGGCGCCGTACGCCAGGCAGGCGGTGCGGCGGGCGGGGTGGAACCGGATCGGCTCCTCCTCGACGGCCGGCCGCGCCGTGCGGTCGAGCCAGGGGGCGATCGCGTACAGCTCGACCCGATGGCGGGCGGCCAGGCGGGGACGGTCGGCGGCGATCGTGGCGAGGAATCCGGCGACCCCGGCGTAGGGCCCGTGGCCGCGATGGCAGTCGTAGCGGTTCACGGCCGCACCGGGAGCCGCAGGGGCGGGCACCCGAGAGCGCCCGCCGTCTCGGCACCTACCAGCACCACTCGATCCAGAGCCGGCGGGCCCCGGACATCAGGCGCTGCGTGCTCTTGCGGCGGATGGTCATCTTCTTCATGGGCGCCTCCTGGGGAGTGATCCACTTCGAGATGCCCAGAGCATAAACCGGCTTGTCCGAAATGAGTAGACCATCCGGAATCAAACATGATCTGGCCTCAAAACCGGCGGAACGCGCAGCGGAGATCTTGTCGGTGGCGCGATCTATCGTCCCGGCCATGACTTCAGCGACGCAGGCGTACACGTACGCCGCGCCCTCCTCCCTCATCGACGGTCGCCTCGGGCTCGCGACCTCCGGCGGCCGTGCCCTGTCCGGCCCCGCCGTGGCCCCCCGCTTCTTCAGCGGCGTGGTGACCCAGGCCGCCCCCGCCGCGGCGGCCCTGCTCGGCGTCGCCGACGTGGCGCTGGCCCGCTACCACCAGCCGCAGGAGCGGCCCGGCTGGGTGCGCGACCCGGTGGTGACGTGCAACGGCGACCGCCTGCGCTTCGAGTCGTTCTCGGCCTGCGGCGGCGTGTACGCCCGGCTCGACCTGCTGCAGGGCGCGCTCGACGGCGAGGTCTTCGACCGGGGCACCACCAACGTCGACGTGAACGCCCCGCTGCGGGAGGCGCTGGCGCGCATCGGCGCGCGCGACCCGCTGCACCTGGGAGTGGGCCTCGACGAGCTGGTGGTGACCACGACGGACGGCGCGGTGGTGGAGAAGAAGGTGCCGCTGCCCGAGCGCTGGCTGCGCGGCTTCGCCGAGGTGCAGGTCATCGCCTCGGGCATGGACCAGCGCGGCGAGCTGGCCGGCATGGCGGCGGTGCGCTTCCTGCGCGGGCTGCCCAGGAGGGGCACGGTGTGGGTGGCGCAGGCGGGGCGCGACCTGAAGGTCTCCGACCGCCCGGCTCCCGGGTCCGTCCAGCTCGCCGGGCCCAACCGGCTGGCCACCCTGCTGCCGCTGCTCCGCTTCGCCAAGGCCCTGCGGGTGTACGGCCCGTCCGACGCCGCCTCCAGCGCCTGGGAGCTGGAGCTGCCGGGCATGCGCTACACGCTCACTCTCTCGCCCGAGCGCTGGCGCGGCTTCTCCGGCGAGGGCGCGGTGCTCGACGACCTGGCCACCGACGCGGCCGAGAACGACGCCGACCTGGTCGGCATGCTGCTCAACTTCGAGCCCGAGGTCGAGATCGGCCTGCTGGCCGACCGCGCCGGCATCCCCGCCGACCGGGTGCGGGCCGCGCTGACGCAGCTCGGCGTCGCCGGCCGGGTCGGCTACGACCTGGCCGAGGCCGCCCACTTCCACCGCGAGCTGCCCTACGACAAGGACAACGTGACCGTGCTCAACCCGCGGCTGGCCAAGGCGCGCAGGCTCGTCGAGGCGGGCGCCGTGCGGCTCGACGGCGAGTCGGCCACCGTCCGCACCTCGGGCGGCACGCGTCAGGTCTCGCTGGCCGACGGCTCCTGCACCTGCGAGTGGTGGTGGGACCACCGCGGCTCCCGCGGCCCGTGCAAGCACGTGCTGGCCGCCCGGATCGTCGCCCGCGCCGCCGTGGAGGTCTCCCGATGACCCGCTGGACGGAGATCCGCGACCTCGTCGTCCGCAACGAGTCCGGCCGCCTGGCCGACCTGCTGGTCACGCTCACCGAGCAGGAGCGCGCCGAGCTGGCCGGGCAGCTGCCCGGCCTGGTCAAGGAGCTGCGCCGGGTCCGCACCGAGCAGGTGCGCGCCGAGCACCCCGACGACTTCGGGGAGATGGTCTCCTGGGAGGTCGACAAGCTGCTCACCGGCATGGCCAGGGCACTGCTGGTGGCCGGGGTCGGACTCATCACCGGCCCGGCCGCCGCGGTGACGTGGATGACCGGCCGCGACGTCAACCGCCGCTGGGGGCCGGCCATCAGGGTCGACCAGGTGTGCCGGGTGGCGGCCGCCCGTCCGCCGGAATGGCGCCGGGACGTCGCGGTGCGGCTGGCCCGGCGGGTGCGCCGTCCCGCCGACCGCATCGCGCCGCTGGCCCTGGAGCTGCTGCGCCGGTCCGGCGCGGTGCCGCCCGACCACGACCCGCTGGTGGCCGCCTGGCTGTTCCTGCCGACCGTGCCCGACGACCCGCTGGCCCCCGTGCTGCTGCCCCGGATCTTCGACGCCGACGGCGCCGGCCGCGTCCTGCGGGAGGAGTCGCTGCAGCCCCGGCCCTCCCGCTGGCTGGCCGCCGTCGCCCGCAAGACACCCAGGGAGCAGGCCCTAGACGGTTGCGTGAGCCGGTTCCTGCGTGGCGGCGAGCAGCAGGACCTGCGGTTCTTCGTCCGGCTGCACACGCTGCTCGATCCCACGCCCGCGGAGTCGGCCGCCCGTCTGCGCGACTACCTGCGGTTGTTGCCGTCGGCGCCCGGCACGGTCGCCGAGTCGGCCGCCGCGCGGGTGCGCGCCGCGATGCCGCTCGACCACGCCGACCTGGTCGAGGCGGTCGACGCGCTCACCTTCCGGGCCGAGGCCAAGCTCGCCGCCACCGGGCTGCGCTGGCTCGACCAGGCGATCCGGGCCACGCCGGAGACCGCCGCCGACTTCGTCGCCGCGCTGACCACGGCGTACGGGCACACGTCCTTCGACGTGCGCAACCGGGCGGTCGAGCTGACGCTCAAACACGCCGGCCTGCTCACCGAGCACGCCGAGGCGATCCTCGACGCCGTCCGCGAGCTCCCCGCCGATCTGGGCGCGAGGCTGGCCGAGCGGTTCGGCGGGGAGACCCCGGTCGAGGAGCTGCTGGAGCCCAAGGAGTTCCCGCCGCTGCCCGAGCCCGCGCAGGCGCTGCCCTTCCCCGAGCCGTCGATCTTCCCGGACGGGCACGAGCCCTGGATCGACGAGGAGCGCTGGCTGGCGGCCTTCGTCACCGGCGTCGCCGACGACCGGGCTGAGCTGCGCCGCAGGCTCGCGCCCCACGTCGAGCAGGCCCACGTCGCGCAGGCCCATGGCCACTGGCGGCTCAGGGACGTGTGCCTCGACCCCGGCGACTGGCGGACGGCGCTGGCCGCCGAGCTCGTCACCCCCGGCAGCGTGCCAGAGCTCCCGCCGATCCAGCCGGAGAGGTTCTGGGACCGCGCCGCCCACTCCATGGGGGTGCGCGCCGTCACCCGCGGACAGGAGTCCGACCAGGAGCCGCCGACCGGGCGGATCACGGTGGGCGGCTACCGGCCCGGCCGCTTCCTCGACGACGACGCCCCGCTGCGCGTCTTCTCCATCACCTGGACCAGCGACGAAGGTCCCGCCAAGGCGGTGGCCCGGGAGGGCGACCGGGAGATCCCCTTCGCCGGAGGCCGGATCAGGCTGAACGAACCCGATGATCCCCGTCCGGTGCGGAAGAGGCCCGGCGTCCGGTACGACGACTCCGTGGAGGTCATGCCGTACCACCTCCTCGACCGCGCCTACGACGAGATGACCGCGCTCGGCGTGGATCCCGTGCGGATCGCGGCGATGCGGCTGGGGGAACCGGTGCCCCCGCCGGGCCCGGACGAGCCGCTCGCGCAGGTGACCGTCGTGTTCGTGCCGCCGCGGCGGCGTTCGTACCTGCCGCAGGCGCTGTCCGAGCAGGACGAGTGGCGGCGGCGCAACCGCCTGCCCCGCCTCGGCCGGGTCGCCCCGCTCCACGACTTCCTGCTGCACCGCTACGCGGAGCTGGCCGCGGCCCTGCGCACGAACGCCCTCCCGCCGGTGCTGCTGGCCACCCCGACCTGGACGAGCGGCCACCTCGACCCCGACGTGCTGGTCGGCCGGCTGGAGACGTGCGCCGCCGCCGGGGTGGAACCGCTCCCCGCCGACCTGGCGCAGGCGCTGCTGCGGCTGCCGCGGGGCCGCCATCCGGCGGCTGCCGAGCGAGCTGCCAAGGTCGAGTCGGAGGCGGCGCGGTCGGCCGCCCGCTGGCTCGCCGGTGACGGCATGGCCGACCCCGAGTGCGGCCACGTGTGGCGGCACATGGTCCACGCGTCCATGGTCGAGTTCGGCGACGGCGAGCCGGAGCACTTCACCGAGGTCAGGCTGCGGCCCGTGCTGCGGGTGACGGCCCCGACCGGCCATCGGCTGATCGACGAGGTGGTGCTGCGCGAACCGGCCGAGCGGGCGGGCGGCGAGTCCGGCCACACGCTGGGGGCGTGGCCCGCCGTCCTGCCCTCGCACCGCGAGGTGGTGGCCGTCAACTTCCTGCCCTACCTGCTGCACGGCCACCACTGGGGCGCCTGGACCGCTCCGGCCGAGATCACCCGCCTGGAGCTCGCCCAGGGGCCGATGGGCGAGTCCACGGCGCTGATCCTCGCCTTCCTCCTGGCCGGCGGCGTGCCCGGCATGATCCCGCTGGCCCTGCGCCTGGCCGCCAGGGGCGAGCTGCCCGCCGAGGAGATCGGCCGCCGGCTCGCGCTGGTGCTGCGCCGCACCTGGCAGGAGACCACCCCCGCCATCGCGGCCCTGACCCGGCTGGCCGAGGCCGGCGGCCACCACGAGGTGTGGCGCGTCATGCGGGCCCTGCTGCCCGTGATGTTGCCCGGCGAGGGGCGGCGGGTCACCGTGAGCCACACCCGGCTCGTCGCCTTCGCCACCGACGTGGCGCTCTGGACCGGCGCGCGCGGGGAGATCCCGGTCGTCGCCGAGTTCGCGGGCAGCCGCCGGACGACCCGCTTCGCCCACGCCTGCCGCCGCCTCCACGCCCAGCTGACCGGAGCCACGTCATGACCGCCGACGACGTCCGCGCCGAGATCAGGCGCCTCGTGCTCGCCTGTGACGCCGAACGGCTGGCGGCGCGGTTGCCGGACCTCACCGGCGCCGAGCGGGCCGCCGTCGCCGCCGAGCTGCCGGGCCTGCTCGCCGAGCTGCGCCCGCGGCTGCTCGCCGCCCGCTGGGACGCCTTCGACCAGCTCACCGGTCCCGCCGAGGCGCTGATGATGGTGGGCGCGGCGACCGTTCCCGGCCCGGCCGGCGCGGCCACCTGGCTGATGAAGCGCGACCTCGATCCGGGAACGTCCGGCGTGCCGAGCCCGCACCGGCTGGTCAGAGCGGTCTCCGGCCGGCCGGCGGCCTGGCGGGCCGAGCTGGCGGCCCGGCTCGCGCGCCGCGTCCGCCGTCCCGACGACCGGGCCGTGCCGCTGGCTCTGGCGCTGCTGCGCGACGGCCCGGTCCCCCCGCCCGACCACGAGCCGCTGGTGGCGGCCTGGTTGTCGGCGCCGGCCGTGGCCGACGACCCGCTGACGCCCCACCTGCTTCCGCGGATCTTCGAGGCGCCCGGCGCGGGCCGGGCGCTGGCCGAGGAGAAGCTCACCCCCGAGCCGTCCCACTGGCTGGCCCTGGCCGGCCGCGCGCTGCCGCGCGAGCAGGTCATCGCGGGCTGCGTGCGCCGTTTCCTGCTCGGCGGCGACACGCGTGACCTGCGCTTCTTCGTCCGGCTGCACACGCTCGTGGCGCCCACGCCGGCGGAGTCGGCCGGACGGCTGCGCGACTACCTGCGGCTGCTGGCCACCGCGCCGGGCCCGGTGGCCGAGCTGGCCTGGCGGCAGGTGCGCGGGGCCCGGCTCGACCCGGCGGACGTCGCCGAGGCCGTCGAGTCGATGACCTTCCGCCCGGAGGCCGGGCTCGCGGTGAAGGGCCTGACCTGGCTCGACCGCGCCCTCGGCCCCCAGCCGGAACGGGTCAACGACCACGTCGCGGCGCTGAGCAACGCGTACGGGCACGCCTCCCACGAGGTGCGCGACCGCGCGGTCGCCCTCACCCTCAAGTACGCCGGTCACCTCACCGACCCCGCAGCGCTCCTGGAGGGGGCCGAGCTGCTGCCCCCGGCCTCGGCCCGGCGGCTGCACGAGCGCTTCGGCGCGGGCCGGACCGGCGACTTCACCCCTGGCCTGCTGCCCGCGGCCACCGTGCCGGGCCCGTTCCCGGTCCGCAGCCCGGAGGCCGGTCCGCCGGCGGAGGTGGACTGGATCGCCGTCGAGGCGTGGCTGGCGGCGGTCGTCCGGGAGGCCCACGCGAACCCCGGTTCCCTGCGGGAGACGCTGGCCCGGCGGTTCGGCGAGGAGCTGCGGCCGGTGCTCTACGACATGCCGGTGTGGGAGTCGCCGCGCGACTGGTGCACCGCGCTGGCCAGGGAGCTGGTCAACCCGGGCGAGGATCCGGGGCCGCCCGGCTCGCGTCCGCCGCGGGAGTGGACGCCGTACCGGAGCACGCCCGGCGACGTCGGGCAGGCCCTGTACGACGGCATGGTGAACCTCGCGGCCACGGCCTTCCGCCTGCTCCCCGGCCTGCGCACGATGCTCCCGCTGCACGATCTGCCCGACGACGTGCAGGAGAAGCTGCTGCGGACGGACGACGTCGAGACCGATCTCTACGACCCCGGCGCCCGGCCGGCGCCCGCCGAGTGGGACCGGCTCCCCCGCCCGGAGGTATGCGCCGGCCCTCACGCCTTCCTGCTGTCCCGCCTCGACGAGCTGCTGCGCGCCGCGAAGGCCGGAGCCCTGCCCCCGGTCCTGCTGGCCACGCCCACCCGCGCCGACGGCCACCTCGACCCCGAGACGCTGCTCACCCGCCTGGCCGGGTGCGCGCGCTCCGGCCGCGAACCGCTGCCGTTCGACCTGGCCCAGGCCCTGCTGCGGCTGCCGCCCGAACCGGCCCCCGACCTGGCCGGACGGGCGCAGGGCATCGCCTCGCAGGCCGCCGCCGCGGTGGCCCGCCGGCTCGGGCGCGGCGCGCCGCCGCCCCCGCGGGTCGAGGTGACCTGGAGCCCCGAGCTCGGCTCGGCGTCCCATGAGCAGGTCCTCGACCGGCGCGGGATCGCCGCCGTGAGCTGGCCGCCTGCCGAGCCCACCGGCCTGGCCCGCGTCGACGCCCTGCTGGCCGCGCCCTCCGGGAGGGGCCGCTTCCGGCGCGGGTCACGTGACTTCTGGCCGCGCATGACGCCGCACCACCGGGAGCTCGCGGCGGCCCATCTGGCGCTCTGCCTGCTCGACTACGCGGTCCCGCCCGGCATCGACGACCTGCGCGGCCTGGCGCTGGCCGGAGGCGAGTCCGGCCCGGCCACGGCCCTGGTCCTGGCCTTCCTGCTCACCGCGGAGGGCGACGACGCGGTGCCCCCGCTGCTCGAACTGGCGGCCAAGGGCGCGCTGCCCGCCGCTGAGACGGGCCGTGCGCTGGGCATGCTGAGCCGCCGCGGCGGCGCGCGGGCCGACCTCGCCCTGCCGTCACTGGAACTGGCCGCCCGGCAGGGCGCGCACGCCGAGGCGTGGACGATCCTGCGCCACTTCCTGGCCGTCTTCCTCCCGCGCGGGGGCGAGCGGGCCCGGCGTGCGCACACCGACGCCGTCGTGCTGGCCACGGACGTCGCCATGTGGGCCGGCGCGCGCGGCGCGATCCCGGAGGTGGCCGCCCACGCGGACAGACGCGGCTCGACCTCGCTCACCCGGGCCTGCCGGGGCCTGCACCAGGCGCTGACCCGGGAGCCCTGAGCCGGAGCCCGGCGCCGATCCCGCCGCCCGAGCCGAACCGGCGGCGGGATCAGCCCCGGACAGGCCGAAGCGGCGCCGGGGTCGGCCCGGCGCCGCTTCGGTGGTCCCGCCTGCTCAGCCGGCCACCAGCTCGTAGCCCGCCTCTTCGACGACGTCCCTGATCTTCGCGTCGTCGAGGGCGTCGGTGGAGGTGACGGTCACCTGCCCCGTGGCCAGCTCGACGTCGACCGAGGAGACCCCGGCGACCTTGCCGATCTCGGTCTTGACGGTGCCCGCGCAGCCGCCGCAGGTCATTCCGGACACCGTGTAGGTCTTCGTGCTCATCGCCTCGCTCCTCTCGTGATACCCCGGCCGGGTATGTCGGAAGAGAACGTACGCCCGATCTTCAGGAAAGGCAAGCCATACGGAGGAGGGGTATGTGAGACGCGCGTCACATTGCCTCGGCCATACCCCCTACCGGTATCGTTGCCCCGCATGAGAACTCTTGACAAGATCGTTGTGGTCGGCGCCTCGCTGGCGGGGCTGCGGGCCGTCCAGACCCTGCGCCGGGAGGGCTTCGACGGCGAGCTCACGCTGGTCGGCGCCGAGGCGCACGCGCCGTACAACCGGCCGCCGCTGTCCAAGAGCGTCCTGCGCGGCGACGAGGACGTCACGCTCCCCGGCGCGGAGGAGCTCGGCGACGACTGGCTGCGCGGCAGGCAGGCGGTACGCCTGGACGCCAGGAGCCGCACGGTCGTCCTCGACGACGGCGCCGAGCTCGGCTACGACGGCCTGGTCGTCGCGAGCGGCGCCCGTCCCAGGCGGCTCGACGGCGTGCACACCCTGCGCACCCTTGAGGACGCCCTGGCCCTGCGCGCCGAGCTGGACTCCGGCCACGAGCACGTGCTGGTCATCGGCGGCGGGTTCATCGGCGGCGAGGTGGCGACCACGGCCAGGCAGCTCGGCCGCAAGGTCACCCTGGTCGACTCCGGCCCGCACCCCATGCACGCGGGCCTCGGCGCGGCGGCGGCGCGCTGGCTGGCCGGGCACCACGAGCGCAACGGCGTCGAACTCGTCACCGGTGTCCGCGTCACCGAGGTGACCGGCGGGCAGGTGCGGCTCGACGACGGCCGCGTCCTGTCCGCCGACCTGGTCGTGGGCGGCATGGGCGTGACGCCCAACACCGAATGGCTGGCGGGCAGCGGCCTGGCCGTGGACGACGGCGTGCTGTGCGAGCCGACGCTGTACGCCACCGGCTCGGTGAACGTCGTCGCGGCGGGCGACGTGGCCCGCTGGCCGCACCGCCTGTACGGCGACGCCCTGATCCGCGTCGAGCACTGGTCCAACGCCAACGAGCAGGGCGCGGTGGCCGCCCGCAACCTGCTGGCCGGGCCCGACGAGGCGCAGCCGTTCGCGGACGTGCCCAACTTCGCCACCCACGTGCACGGCGCCCGCATCCAGACGGCCGGGCTGCCCCACCTGGCCGACGAGGCGCGCATCGTCGCCGGCCACCCGGACGAGGACCGCTTCGCCGTGGCCTTCGCCCGCGACGGCGTGCTGGTCGGCGCGGTCGCCGTCAACGCGCCGAAGGACCTGATCAGGCTCAAGCGGTCCATCGCCGCGGGCGAGGCGCTCTGACTACGACCGCGGGTAGCATGACCGGCATGATGCGTGGCCTTGGCGAGCTCGAATCCACGATCATGGACTGGATGTGGGCCAGGCGGCGTCCCGCCTCGGTCCGCGACGTCTTCGAAGACCTCAAGCAGCGGCGGACCATCGCCTACACCACGGTGATGACCGTGATGGACAAGCTGCACACCAAGGGCATGCTCCGGCGCGCGGCCGTCGGCCGCGCCTACGTCTACGAACCGGTCGCCTCCAAGGAGGCCTACACCGCCGACCTGATGCGCCGCGCGCTCGCGGGCAGCGGCAACCAGGCCGCCACCCTCGTGCACTTCCTCGAACGGCTCACCCCCGAGGAGGCCGCGGCGCTGGAGGCGGCCCTTCAGGTCTACCCGCAGCGGGGCCGTCCCGCATGATCGCCGCCGTCGTGCTGGCCTGTTACACCGTGGTGGCGGCCGTCTGGCTGCCCGTGCCGGGGCAGCGGGCCGCGAAGTGGGCCGACCGGGCGCCGCGGCTGGCGATCGCGCTGTGGCAGGCGGGGGCGGCGTCCGTGGTCGCCTCGGCGGTGCTCGCCGCGCTGGCCTTCGCCGTGCCGGCCGAGATCGTGGGCCACGGGCTGGCGGGGTTGTTCGAGGCGTGCGCCGACATGCTGGGCGACGGCTCCAGCGTGTCGCGGGTGGGGTTCGCGGCCATGCTGGCGGCCGGCGCGGTGCTCGCCAGGGTGCTCTGGTGCGGCGGGACGGTGCTGGTGCGGGCCGCCGTGGAACGTCGCCGGCACACCGCCATGTTGCGGCTGCTCGGACGGCGCGACGCCGAGCTGGGCGTGGTGGTGATCGACTACGACGAACGGCTGGCGTACTGCGTGCCGGGCCGGCGGGCGCAGACCGTCATCACCACGAGCGCGTTGCGGGCCCTGACGCCGGAGCAGATCGCCGCCGTGCTGGAGCACGAGCGGGCGCACCTGCGCGGCCGTCATCATCTGGTGCTGGCGGGAGCCGAGGCCCTGGTCCGGGCGTTTCCCGGGGTGCCGCTGTTCGAGCGGGCCAGGACCGAGATCGCCCGGCTGGTCGAGCTGCTCGCCGACGACGTCGCGGCCCGCCGTCACCCGCGCGCCCAGATCGCCGCGGCGCTGGTGAGCCTGGCCACCGGGCGCGCGCCGGCGTTCACGCTCGGGGCGGGCGGGGAGACGGCGCTCAGCCGCGTACGCCGGCTGCTCGGCCCCGAGCAGCCGCTCGGCCGCCGCGAACGGCTGACCGGGCTGCTGGCGGTCAGCGCGCTGCTCGGCGGGCCCGCGGCGGTGGCGCTGGCGCCGGGGGTCGGCTCGTTCCTGGCCCACCACTGCCACTCGCTGCTGTCGCTCTGACCTACTACCGCCGCTAGTAGCCAGGCGGCCGGACGGCGTCAGGCGATCTCCCAGCGCGTCCAGTGCCCCACGGCCCCCGCGACCAGTCGCACCGCCATGGCCGCGACGGTGGCCGCCTTCTCCATGCAGAGCCTCGTCGCCGCGATAGCCCCCGGCCCGGCCGGCAGCGGCGTGCCGAGCGACGATGCCGGCCGCCACCCCGCACTCAGCGCGCGGGGCCGGGCCGGATCTCCATGGAGCCACAGGGCACGGTCCGGCGAGGCCACACCGCGCCGCCGTGTCCCCGCCTGTTCATGCCCGCCCGAACGGGGGCGGCCGGGCTGTTCCCGAGGCGGACGGACGGTGGGGGCACGCCTTTATGTCTACTATACGTCATAGTAGCCTGGTCGCTCGCGTGAAGCCGGTCCTCGGACCTCTCTTCGCCCACATGCCGCCGACAAGAGGCTCACCTCCCTCTTTACCGGCATACCCCATACCCCTAAAAATCGGTCACCCCTCCTAAGGAGTATCACCATGGACCATAGTGGACATCACCCTCCCTCCTCCTCGCCGGAACACCATCACGCCGCTCCGCCCGCCGCCACATGGGCCATGGCCGCGCAGGCGACCCTGCACTGCCTGACCGGGTGCGCGATCGGCGAAGTGCTCGGCATGGTGATCGGCACCGCGCTCGGCCTGTCCAACCTCGCCACCGTGATCATCTCGGTGGCGCTGGCCTTCGTGTTCGGCTACGCGCTGACCATGCGCGGCGTCCTGCGCGCCGGGGTGGACTTCAAGGCGGCGCTGAAGGTGGCGCTGGCCGCCGACACCATCTCGATCGCGGTGATGGAGGTGCTGGACAACACCGTGATGGTGACCGTGCCGGGCGCCATGGACGCCGGGCTGGGCAACTGGCTGTTCTGGGTGGCGCTGGCCGGGTCGCTGCTGGTGGCGTTCCTGCTGACGACGCCGGTGAACAAGTGGCTCATCTCCCGCGGCAAGGGCCACGCCGTGATCCACCAGTACCACCAGGGCCACGGCGGCCACCAGGGCAGCGACGACCACCAGGGCCACGAGGGCCATCACGGCCATCACGGCCACTGACCGGACGCCGCCCCCAGGCACGACATGAGCCGACCCGCCCGCCTTCCGAGATCCCCCACGAATCCCGGACGCGAGGCGGGCCCGCTCGCAGCCCCCCTGTCCCGCCCTCATGAGCGGGCCTCTCCGACCACCGCACATCCCGGCTCCCGACGCCGACCCAAGACGGCGCGACGCCCCCGGTGTGTCCTTCTCCCGCGCGACATGACGCTCCCCCGGCGCGACGCCTCCCGCCATGTGCAGCCCGCGCCTCCGGTGGCCCGGCCCGCAAGGCCCGCACACCCCGCGCCCCCCGACGCGCCACGCATACCCCTCCCCCGCACACTTCGGCCCTCTCACCCGTTTCGCGTGCCCTGCCCGCGCATTCACCACCCACCCGCCGCCCCCACCGGCCCCGCACAGCCTCGCGCGATACCCCCACCCCCCATGCCGCGCCCCTATCCCGCACCTCCGCCCCCACAGCTCCGCACACCCCGCCATCCGGGCAAGTGCGGCACATCGCAACCCCGTGCCCGCGTCACATGCGCGTCCTTGCCCCCGTGACGCCCCGACGCCTTGAGGCACAGGCCGCTCGAACTGCGGGAATGCCGGCGCCCGCGAGGCGTCGTGCCGCCTCGGCGACGTACGCGGACCCGCCGCCCCGGTGCACGGCCCGGGTGATCTCCGGAGCGCGGACTTGACAGATACCCCCCCGGTGTATGTATGTTCATCGCCAGATACCCCCTACCGGTATTTCAGAGGAACCCAAAAGACCCGCCCGCATCCCCCACCGGGGTACGGCGTAGTGCTGGAGAATGCTCATGTCCGCACCATCCCCCCGGCGATGGACCGCCCTGGCTCTGATCGCCACGGCCCAGTTCATCGTCATCATGGACACGTCGATCATCGGCGTGGCCCTCCCCCGCATCCAGGAAGACCTCGGCTTCTCGCAGGAGAACCTGTCGTGGGTCTTCAACGCCTACGTCGTCGCCTTCGGCGGGCTCCTGCTGCTCGGCGGCCGGCTCTCGGACCTGTTCGGCGCACGCAAGCTGTTCGGCGCCGGCTGGCTCATCCTGCTGGCCGGCTCGCTCGTCGCCGGCATCGCCCCCGAGGTGTGGGTCGAGCTCACCGGACGTGCCGTCCAGGGCGTCGGCGCGGCCCTGATCGCCCCGTCCGCGCTGACCCTGCTGATGATGCTGTTCGGCCACGACCCCAAGGAGCTCACCAAGGCACTCGCCCTGTACGGCGCGGCCGCCCCGGCGGGCGGCACCGCGGGCGTGTTCCTCGGCGGCGTCATCACCGAGTACCTGAGCTGGCCCTGGGTCTTCTACATCAACATCCCGATCGCGCTCGTCGCGCTCTTCGCCACCCGTCCGCTGATGCCCGCCGGTCAGTCCCAGCGCGGCTCCATCGACATCCTCGGCGCGCTGACCGTCACCGCCGGGCTGGGCGCGGCCGTCTACGCCATCGTCCGGGCGCCCGAGGTCGGCTGGGGCTCCGCTCAGACCTGGGGCGTGCTGGCCGCCGCGATCGCGCTGCTCGTCGCCTTCCTCGCGATCCAGGCCCGCCGTCGCGAGCCGCTGATGAGGCTGTCGATCTTCCGTACGCCGAACCTGGCCGCCGCCAACCTGACCCAGCTCCTGCTCGGCGGCGCCTGGATCCCGATGTGGTTCTTCCTGAACCTGTACCTGCAGCAGGTCCTCGGCTACAGCGCCTTCCCCAGCGGCGCGGCCCTGGTGCCGATGACCGTCCTCATCATGCTCGGCATGATCGTCCTGGCGCCGCGCGCCATCAACCGGTTCGGCCCGAAGGCCGTCACGGTGGCGGGCCTGGGCCTGCTCGCCGTCGGGATGGGCTGGCTGTCGCTGATCAGCCCTGAGGGCAGCTTCGCGGTCGACGTCCTGCCCGCCAGCCTGGTGGCCGCGCTCGGCATGTCGCTGGCCTTCATCCCCTCGCTCGGCACCGCCATCTCCTCGGCCCGTCCGGAGGAGGGCGGCCTGGCCTCCGGCATCGTCAACACCAGCTACCAGGTCGGCTCGGCCCTCGGGCTGGCCGCCATGACGGCCGTCGCCGCCGCCAACGGCGCCGCCCAGCTCGGGAACCTGCCCGCGCTGACCGACGGCTTCTCCTCGGCCTTCGTGGGAGCCGCCGGGATCGCGGTCGCCGGCGCCCTGATCGCCGCGCTGACGCTCCGCTCGCGGGGCGCCGCCCCCGCCGAGGCCGCCGACACCGCCGAGACCACCGCCGCCACCCGCGGCTGACCTCGACGCTCACAGCTCCGAAGGAGAACCCATGTCCATCCTCATCGCCTACGACGGTTCACCCGACGCCCGCCACGCCGTCGAGGAGGCCGCCCGGCTGTTCCCCGGCGCGTCCGCGGTGGTGCTGTACGCCCGTCAGCCCCTGGAGAGCCTGGCCGCCCACCTCGAAGGGCATCCCGCCCTGGAGGACCTGCGGGACATCGACGCCAGGACCCTGGACGCCTCGGAACGGCTGGCCGCCGAGGGCGCCGACCTGGCCCGCTCGCTCGGGCTGCGGGCCGAGCCGCGGGTCGCCTCGGTGCCGGAGGAGGTCGTCGCCGCCGCCATCGTCGACGCCGCCGAGGAGGTCGACGCCTCGCTGATCGTCCTGGGCTCGCGCGGGCGGCAGGGGCTGCGGGCGCTGCTGTCGGGCAGCACGTCCACCCATGTCATGCACGCCACCGCGCGTCCCACGCTGATCGTCCCGTCCAAGCCGCTGGCCGACGCGCGTCGCGCCGCCGAGCACCGCGCGGCCCGCTGAGGTCGTCGGGAAACGCCCGGCTCCTATCGGAGCCGGGCGTTTCGGCGTTCCGGTGAACGCGCCGGACGTGGCGTGCGTATCCCCACACGAGCCGGAACGACGGCCTGTTACGCGGGATAGTACCGGCGAAATGCCAACAAGCAGGGCACATTTCGGTACTATTCCGCCTCAGGCGTGGAGGCGTACGAGGAGGCATCGTAGTGGTCGTGGCGACGAGGCTGGGGCGAGCGGCAGTGGCCGTGACACTTGCGGCGGTCGCGGCGGTCTCCATCCCAGGCGTCGCCTCGGCCGATCCGTCGCCCGCCAAGGCCAGGGCCAGGCTGGTGAAGCTGAACGAGCGGGCCGACGAGGTGGTCGAGCAGTACAACCAGGCGACCGAGGCGCACAAGAAGGCCAAGCAGAAGTACGACGCGCTCAACGCCGAGGTCGCACGCAAGAACGCCCAGGCGGACGGATTACGCAAGGACCTCGTCTCGGCGGTGGTCAGCGACTACCAGTCGGGCCCGCTCACGACCTGGGGCCGCTTCGTCGCCGACGGCACCCCCGACGAGGTGCTGAGCGGCATGGCCGCCCTGGAGCAGATCTCCCGGGCCAGGGCGGCGAAACTGGCGGCGTTCCAGGCGACGACCAAGGACCTGCGCGCCCGGCGCGACGAGGCCCGGGCCGTGCTGGCCGAGGCCGACGCGGCGCGCGACAAGGTGCGGGCGGAGAAGGCGAAGGTCGACACGCTGGTCAAGGCGCAGACGAAGCTCCTGCGCAGGCTGGGCGCCTTCCGCGCGGGCGATCCCAACAGCGCCGGCATCAGGTACACCGGCTCGGCCTCGGGAAACGCCCGCCAGGCGTTGCAGTTCGCCTTCGCCCAGGTCGGCAAGCCCTACCAGTACGGCGCCGAGGGCCCGAACTCCTACGACTGCTCCGGCCTCACCCAGGCCGCCTGGCGCACCGCGGGCGTCGAGCTGCCCCGCACCACCTGGACGCAATGGGCCTGGGGCGCGAGCAGACGCGTCTCGCTCGACGCGTTGCAGCCCGGCGACCTGCTCTTCAGCAAGGGACTCGGCCACATGGGCATGTACGCCGGCAACGGCAAGATGGTCCACGCGCCCCAGACCGGCGACGTCGTCAAGGTGGTCGACCTCGACGACTACTGGCGCACCCGACTGCTCGGCGCCGTCCGCCCCTGACCGGCGACGGCTGCGCACGGGCCGGGTACGCGAAAGGGGCCCCAGGCGTCGCGCCCGGAGCCCTCTTCACTGGAGGCCGTTGTTCACTTGAAGCGGCGCAGCCGCAGGCTGTTGCTGACCACGAACACGCTGGAGAAGGCCATCGCGGCCCCCGCGATCATCGGGTTGAGCAGGCCGAGCGCGGCCAGCGGCAGGGCGGCCACGTTGTAGGCGAAGGCCCAGAACAGGTTGCCCTTGATCGTGCCGAGCGTCCGGCGGGAGAGCCTGATCGCGTCGGCGGCCACCCTCAGGTCACCGCGGACGAGGGTCAGGTCGGACGCCTCGATGGCGGCGTCCGTGCCGGTGCCCATGGCCAGGCCCAGGTCGGCCTGGGCGAGCGCGGCCGCGTCGTTGACGCCGTCGCCGACCATGGCCACGACCTTGCCCTCGCCCTGGAGCTCCTTGACGACGTCGACCTTGTCGGCGGGCAGCACCTCGGCGATCACCTCGTCGATGCCGACCTCGGCGGCCACCGTCCTGGCCACGGCCTCGTTGTCGCCGGTCAGCAGGACCGGGGTGAGACCGAGCGCCCTGAGCTGCTGGATGGCCTCCTTGCTGGTGGGCTTGATCACGTCGGCGACCACCAGCACCGCGCGGGCCTTGCCGTCCCAGCCGACCGCCACGGCGGTCCTGCCGCCCGCCTGGGCGGCGTGCAGAGCGCGTTCCAGGTCGGACGGCAGGTGCTGGGACCACTCCTCCAGCAGCCTCGGCCGGCCGACCAGGACCGCGTGCCCGTCCACGACGCCCTGGACGCCGAGGCCCTCGACGTTCGCGAAGTCCTCGGGGGTGGGCAGGTCGCCGACCCGGGCGGCGGCGCCCTTGGCGACGGCCTGCGCGATCGGGTGCTCGGAGGCGTGCTCCAGAGCGCCCGCCAGGCGCAGCACCTCGGCCTCGTCCTCGCCCTCGGCCAGGTGCACGCCGGTGAGCGTCATCCGGCCCTCGGTGACGGTGCCCGTCTTGTCGAGCACCACCGTGTCGATGCGGCGGGTGGACTCCAGCACTTCGGGGCCCTTGATCAGGATGCCGAGCTGCGCGCCCCGGCCGGTGCCGACCAGCAGCGCCGTCGGGGTGGCCAGGCCGAGCGCGCACGGGCAGGCGATGATCAGCACGGCCACCGCGGCGGTGAACGCCGCGCCGACGCCGTCGCCGGTGCCGAGCCAGAAACCCAGCGTGCCGAGAGCCAGCGCGATCACGATCGGCACGAAGATGCCCGACACCCGGTCGGCCAGCCGCTGCACCTGCGCCTTGCCCGTCTGGGCGTCCTCGACCAGCTTGGCCATCTGGGCGAGCTGCGTGTCCGCGCCGACCCGGGTGGCCCGGACGACCAGCCGGCCGCCCGCGTTCACCGTCGCCCCGGTGACGGCGTCACCGGGACGCACCTCGACGGGCACCGACTCGCCGGTCAGCATCGAGGCGTCCACCGCGGAGGTGCCCTCCTCGATCACGCCGTCCGTGGCGATCTTCTCGCCGGGCCGCACGACGAACCGGTCGCCCACGGCCAGCCGGTCGCTGGGGATGCGGGTCTCCACGCCGTCGCGCAGCACCGCGACGTCCTTGGCGCCCAGTTCGAGCAGGGCGCGCAGGGCGGCGCCCGCCCGGCGCTTGGAGCGGGCCTCGAAGTAGCGTCCGGCCAGGATGAACGCGGTCACCCCCGCCGCGGCCTCCAGGTAGATGTTGCCCGACCCGTCGGTGCGCTCGATCGTGAACGCGAACGGGTGGGTCATGCCCGGGGTGCCCGCCGTGCCGAAGAACAGCGCCCACAGCGACCAGCCGAGCGCGGCGATGGTGCCGACCGAGATCAGCGTGTCCATCGTGGCGGCGCCGTGGCGCAGGTTCGTCCAGGCGGCCTTATGGAAGGGCCAGCCGGCGTAGACGACGACCGGCGCGGTGAGCACCAGCGACATCCACTGCCAGTTGGTGAACTGCAACGGCGGGATCATCGCCATCGCGATCACCGGCACCGCCAGCACCACCGAAGTGATCAACCGGCTGCGCAGCGGCCGCAGCTCGTCCTCCGGCTCCCGCTCGCCCGGCTCGCCCTCGGAGCGGGGCGGCGCGGGCAGCGCGGCGGTGTAGCCGGCCGCCTCCACCTGGGCGATCAGCTGCTGCGGATCGACGCCTTCGGGGAAGGTGACCTTCGCCTTCTCGGTGGCGTAGTTGACCGTGGCGGTCACACCGTCCATCTTGTTGAGCTTGCGCTCGATGCGGTTGGCGCACGAGGCGCAGGTCATGCCGCCGATCGAGAGTTCGACCGCGTTCTGCCGGTCATCGGTGACAGAGGTCATCACCGTTCCCCTTTCCCAGTGGCTTTTCTCAGTGGCTGTGGTTGCCGTGCCCGGCGGGCGTCGCCGAGGCGTCGGGGGTGGCGGGCCGCGGCCCGGCCGCGAGCGTGAAGTCGGCGGTACGGACCTCGCCCTCGTGCTGGAAGTCCAGGAACAGGCGGTAGTCGCCGCCGCTCGGCACCTCGGCGTAGAAGACGATCTCGGGTCCCGGCTGCGTCTTGCCGTCGCCCGGCTCGCCGTCGGGGTGGACGTGCAGGTAGGCCAGGTCGCGGGCGCGGAGGGCGACCAGGTGGCCGAAGGCGCCGAGGTAGGGCTGCAGGTCGGTGACCGGCTTGCCGTCCTTGCTGACCTTGAGGGTGAGCTTGCTGGCCTGGCCCGGCGTCAGGTCGCCGTCGAGGGTGACCTCGTAGCCGTCGACCTTCGAGCTGCGGCCGGTCTCCGGCAGCGGCTTGGGCTGGTAGTCGCCCGCCACGGCCAGGTCGGCGCCCAGCGTCAGGGCCTGGCCGCCGGTCGGCGCGAAGTCAGCGAAGGCCCGGTAGCCGCCCGCCTCGGGGAAGGTGACCTTGACCGACCAGATGCCGTCGGCCGACATCTCCGGATGCACGTGCTGGAAGCTGCCCAGGTCGCGGGAGACCACGATGAAGTGCAGCTTCTTGTCGTGCTGGACCTGGTAGTCGGTGACCGGGCGGCCGTCGGGGCCGGTCACGGAGAAGCGGAAGTCGGCGGGCTCGCCTGGCTTGAGCGACGTGGTGAGCGGGTTGAGGGTGTAACCGTTCTCGGACACTTGGAGCCCCCCGGGGGTATCGTTCTTCTTCGTCGTCGTCTGCTGGGCTGTGTGCTGGTTGTGGCCCGCGCTCTGCGCGGTCTCCGGGGTGGCCGTCATGGCGCTGTGGTCGGCGGCGGGAGCGGCCCCGACCGGGCCCACGGCCTTGCCGGCGCCCAGGGCGCCGCCGAAGACGACGGCCAGCCCCAGGGCGTAGGAGCCGAGCTTGGCTGCGGTGTTCACGACTGGTTCGCCACTTCGTACCCGGCCTCCTCGACGGCGGCGACGATCTTCGCCGCGTCGATCGGGCTGTCACTCTCGACGGTCAGCAGGCCGGAGGCCAGATCGACCTCGACGCCGGTCACCCCGGCGACCTCGCCGACCTCTTCCTTGACCGAACTGACGCAGTGGCCGCAGGTCATGCCCTGGACGGTGTAGGTGGTGGTGCTCATATCGGTCTCTCCTTCAATCCGGTCAGGAACGAACAAGTCTGGCGATGGCGTCGGAGGCTTCCTTGACCTTGGCCTCGGCCTCCGGGCCGCCCTTCGCGGTGGCCTCGGCGACGCAGTGGGCCAGGTGGTCCTCCAGCAACGACAGGGAGAACGACTTCAGGGCGCTGGTGGCGGCCGACACCTGGGTGAGGATGTCGATGCAGTACTTGTCGTCCTCGACCATGCGCTGCAGGCCGCGGACCTGCCCCTCGATGCGGCGCAACCGCATCCCTTGGTCCTGCTTGCTACTGCCGTGTCCAGCCATGTCAGCCCTCCCTCGGCTCGTTGCCGTTGAGCACACTATACCCCCCTATGGTATGCAGAAGGCAAGTGGCGGCCCCCGCGACGAGCTCCGGTGGCCGGATGAAAGGCTGAGGGCATGTTCCCGGAGACTCCCGCCGCCGCCGCGGCGCTGTCGGTGGCCGGCCGCTACTGCTCGCCCGCGCTGCTCAACCACTGCGTGCGCGCCTACCTGTGGGGGGCGATGTACGGCGCGGCCCACGGCATCGCCTTCGACGACGAGCTCTACTACGTCTCGGCCCTGCTGCACGACATGGGGCTGACCGAGCCCTTCGACAGCCACCGGCTGCCGTTCGAGGAGGCGGGCGGGCAGCTCGCCTGGGTGTTCGGCACGGCGGCCGGCTGGCCGGCGGAGCGGGCCGAGCGGGCCGCGGAGATCATCAGGCTGCACATGCGCGCCGACGTGTCCGCCGCCGACGACCCCGAGTCCCACCTGCTGCAGGTCGCCACGAGCTGGGACGTGGTCGGGCGGCGGCCCGAGGAGTTCGCGCCGGACGCCAGGGCGGAGCTGCTGGCCCGCTACCCCAGGCTGGGCTTCGGCGCCGAGTTCCTCGCCTGCTTCGAGGACCAGGCCAGGCGCAAGCCGGACAGCGCCGCCGCCGCGTCGGTCCGGAACGACGTCGCCGGGCGGATCGCCGCCAACCCGCTGGACGGCGGCTGACCCGAGCCCCTGCTCCAAGCCCGGCGACGCCGCAGGTCAGGAACCGGGCCGCAACGAGTTCCGGTACGGCGGCATGAACCGCGTCCTCGGCATCTGGTCGGCCAGCACGCCGCCGTCCACGACGAGGGTGGAGCCGGTGACGTAGCGGGCCGACTCCGAGGCCAGGTACGCCACCGCGCCGGCCACGTCGTCCGGCCTGCCGTACCCGCCGCGCAGCGGGATGCGCTCCTCCCACGCCGCCTCGAAGGCCGCGCGGTCGAAGGGGAAGTCGCCGTCGATCGGGGTGGCGATCATGCCGGGCGCCACGGCGTTGACGGTGATGCCGTGGGCGCCCAGCTCGGCGGCGAGCGAGCGGGTGATCAGCTCCAGGGCGCCCTTGGAGGCGTTGTAGTGGGCCAGCCCGGCCTCGGCCATGAGGCCGTTCTTGGAGGAGACGTTGACGATCCGCCCCCGCACGCCGTCCGCGATCATGTGCTCGGCCACCCGCTGCGCCAGGAAGAACGGCGCGTCGCAGTTGACCCGCATGACGGCCTGCCAGCCGGCCACGGTGATCTCGTTGAAGTGTTCGAGCCGGGCCACCCCGGCGTTGTTGACCAGGACGTGGATCGGCCCGTGGTCGCGGCGGACCTCGTCGGCCAGCCCGGCCAGGCCCTCGGTGTCGGCCAGGTCGAAGCCGTAGGCGCAGCCCGCGCCCGGCCGGTCGACGGTGATCACCCGGTAGCCGTCGGCCGTCAGGCGCGCGGCGATGGCCTGGCCGAGGCCCCTGGCGGCCCCGGTGACCACGGCCAGTTCGGTCATGACAGCCCCAGCAGGTCGAGCGACGGGCGGTGGATCAGCTTCTCGATCTCCTCCCGGTCGAGAGGCGGCAGACCGGGGATGCCGGAGACGGCGCCGACCGCCCGCAGCCCCTCCACCGAGGCGTCCACCGTGGTGAAGGGGTAGTCGCTGCCGAACAGCAGCTTGCCCCACACCCCGTAGTCCTGGGCCAGGCGCAGGCTGTGCCAGAGCTGGAAGGGGCGGTAGTGCAGGGCGGAGACGTCGGCGTAGACGTGGCGGTGCTTGCGGATCACCGCGATGCACTCGCCCTCGTACGGGTGGCCGAGGTGGGCCAGGACCATGCGCAGCTCCGGATGCCTGATGGCGACCTCGTCCAGGTGCACCGGCAGCGCGTAGCGCAGGGGCGCGGCCGAGACGAACGTGGTCCCGGTGTGCACGAGCAGCGGCAGGCCGTGGCGGGCGGCGTAGGCGTACAGGTCGTCCAGCTCGGGTGCGGCCGGGTCGAAACCGGCGTACATCGGCATGAGCTTGATGCCGCGCAGCCCCAGGTCGCGGTGGCCGTGTTCCAGCTCGTCGCGCCAGCCGGGCTGGGTGGGGTCGAGCGACAGGTAGCCGATGAGCCGGTCGGGGTGCTCGGCGGCGTAGGCGGCCACGGCGGCGTCGTCCACCCACAGGCCCGACCGCCTGGCCTTGCCGCCCACCACGACGGTACGGGTGCCGGCCGGCGAGGTGGCGGCGTAGTCCGCCCAGCGCACGGTCAGGTCGACGTGACCGCCGTGCGCGCGGGCGGACTCGGCCGCGAACGGGTCGCCGACGTCGTCCGGGCAGCTGAACAAGTGGGAGTGGACGTCAACGATCACGCTTCTCCCAGCCCTCCTTGAACATGTTCCAGAACCGGTGGGACGGCGGGTGCTCGGCGAAGACCTCGTCGGCCAGCTCGACGCCGAGGCCGGGCCGCTCCGGCAGGCCGACGTGGCCGTCGACGACGGGCAGGACGCCCTTCAGCGCGTCGAAGACGTACGGCTCCAGCATGCCGTCGAACGTCTCCAGGACGAGCAGGTTCGGCATGCCGAGCACGGCGTGCACGGAGGCCGTGGTGCACAGCGGGGAGTTGGAGTTGTGCGGGGCGACGAGCATGGCGTGCACGTCGGCCTGCGCGGCCAGCTTCCTGATCTCGGTGAACCCGCCGGCCATCGACAGGTCGGGCTGGATGATGTCGACCGCGCCGGTGGCGAACAGCCGGGCGTACTCGTAGCGGTTGTGGAAGTGCTCGCCGCCGGAGATGGGCATGGCGGCGCGGGCGCGCAGCTCGGCGTAGCGCTCGATGTGCGTCCACGGCAGCGGCTCCTCGAACCAGCCGAGGTCGAACGGCTCCAGCTCGCGCACGAGCCGGACGGCGGTCGGCATCGCGAACCGGGCGTGCCCCTCGACGAACAGGTCGAGGTCGGGCACGGCCTCCCGGACCGCCGCGACGATGTCCACCGAGAGCCGCAGCTCGGCCCGGGACAACTCGCCCAGCCCTGCGCCGAACGGGTCGAACTTCAGCCCGGTGTAGCCGCGGGCGGCGACCTCCTTGGCCTTGGCCGCGAACACCTGCGGATCGCGCTCGCCGGTGTACCAGCCGTTGGCGTAGACCCGCACCCGGTCGCGGCAGGCGCCGCCGGTCAGCCGGTAGGCGGGCACGCCCAGCGCCTTGCCCATGATGTCGTAGAGCGCCTGGTCGACGCCGGAGACGACGATGCCGCCGACGTCGCCGCCGCGCAGGAAGTCGCCCTGGTACATCCGCAGCCAGATCTCCTCGACGTCGAAGGGATCGGCGCCGATCAGGTGGCGCTGCGCCATGGCCTCGGTCAGCGAGCAGGTCTCCCGGCCCCGGTAGGGGTGGGTGATCTCGCCGATGCCGCTCAGCCCTTCGTCGGTGTGGATGCGCACGTAGGAGAAGTCGCGCCAGGCGGTGCCCAGCGAGAGGGTCTCGACGCGGCTGATCCGGCCGGCGGGCCCGGCCGGGCGGCTGGTGTCAACGGTGAGCATCGGCACCGCCCATGGTGCTGGCGTCGGTCAGGTCGAGCACGTCGCCGCGGGCGTGCCGGGCCGCGATGGCGGCCGCCTCCAGCAGGTGGTCGGCGTCGGCGTCGGTGTGGGCGTAGGAGACGTGGCTGCGCTTGAGGTTCAGCGGCAGCTCGAAGACGCCGTGCTCCAGCAGCCGGCGGCGGTACCCGATGAACATGTTGGCATCATTGCGCAGCAGGTCGTCGTAGGTGCGGGCGGGTCCGGTCATGAAATATCCGACGAAGACCGAGCCGTACCCGCTGACCAGCGCCGGGATGTCCAGCGAGGCGAACACCTCGGCCAGCCCGGTCCTGATCCGCTCGCCGAGGCGGAAGACGTGCTCGTGCACCGGCTCCTCGCGCAGCTTGCGCAGCGTGGCCAGGGCGGCCGCCACGACGGCGGGGTGGCCGTTGTAGGTGCCGGCGAAGAAGGCCGGGCCGCCGGGCCGCGAGCTGAACAGCTCCATGAGATCGGCGCGGCCTCCGAGCGCGCCCACCGGGTAGCCGTTCGCGATCGCCTTGCCCATGGTGGTGAGGTCGGGGGTGATCCCGGAGATCGCCTGCCAGCCGCCCAGGTGGTGGCGGAAGCCGGTGATGACCTCGTCGAAGATCAGCACGCTGCCCGCCCTGGTGCACTCGGCGCGCAGCGTCTGCAGGAACTCCTGCTCGGGCAGCAGGCAGCCGACGTTGTGCGGCACCGGCTCCAGGATGACGGCGGCGATGTCGTCGCCGTGCTCGGCGAACGCCCGGCGTACCGCCTCGGGGTCGTTGAACGGCAGGACCAGCGTGGCCTGCAGCACCTCGGGCAGGATGCCGGTCGAGATGGGGTCGTGGCTGCCGACCTTGTCCGGCGTGGAGATCACGTTGAGGCTGACCGCGTCGTGCCAGCCGTGGTAGCAACCCTGGAACTTCACCACGAGCCGGCGGCCGGTCGCGGCCCTGGCCACGCGCAGGGCGTGGAAGGTGGCCTCGCTGCCGGTGCTGGTCAGGAGCACCTTCTCCACGCTCGGCACGAGCTCTGCGAGCGTCTCGGCGAGCTCCACCTCGCCGGCGGTGACGCCGACGCCGCACAGGTCCACCGTACGGCCGGCCTCGGCGACGGCCGCGGCGACGTCGGGGTCGTTGTGGCCGAGCAGCGGCGGGCCGAAGGCCGCGTGGTAGTCGACGAACTCCCGTCCTTGCGAGTCGCGGAAGCGGGCGCCGGCGGCATGGGTGATCACCAGGTCGGTGAGCCCGGGGATGCTGCGCTGCCCGCTGTTCACGCCGCCCGGGATGACCTGGCGTGCGCGCTCGGCTAGGTGCTTCAAATCTCTCTCCTCCGACGCGCCTCCCGGCCCGGCCCGGCCTGGGAAGCGCTGATCGTCCGCCACAAATTCCGAACAGTGTTTGGCAATACCGAACAGGTGAGGGAGATTGAAACACGAGAATGGGTGGGGGTCAACGATGAATTCCGCTAAGCTGTTCGGCTGTGACGAACACTGCTGCTGAGGAATCGCGATATTGGGTCCGCAGCGTCGCCCGCGCCGCCGAGGTGCTGGAGGTCCTGTCCCGCGTGGGGCCGGGTGGCGGCATGAGCGTGACCGAGGTCGCCGCGGCCTGCGGGCTGAGCAAGAGCGCCGCCTTCGCCACCCTCTACACGCTGCGCGGCTACAGCCTGGTCGCCGACGACGGCGAGGGCATGAACCGCCGCTACCGGCTGGGCATGGCCCTGTCCAGGCTGGGCGCCAGGGCCCAGGAGCAGCTCTCGCTGCGCGACGTGGCCCGCCCCGCCCTGGTCGCGCTCACCGAACGCACCGGCATGAACTCCAGGCTCGCGGTGCCCGAGGCCGGCCAGGCGGTCGTCGTCGACCAGGTGAGCAACGGCGAGCGCATCCAGGTCGACCTGCGGATGGGCACCAGGGAGCTGCCCCACTGCACCGGGCTGGGCAAGGCGCTGCTGGCCGAGATGGGCGACGAGGAGGTCGCCAGGGTCGTCGGCCACGTGGGCCTGCCGCGCCGCACCGGCAACACCATCACCGAGCTGCCGGTGCTGCTGGCCCACCTGAAGACGGTCAGGGAGCTCGGCTACGCGGTCGACGACGAGGAGGACGCCGACGGCATCTTCTGCATCGGCAGCGCGCTGCGCGACCACACCGGCGCCTGCGTCGGCGCGATCAGCATCACCTCGCTCAAGCGCGACCTGCCCGCCTGGCGCTACCAGGAGCTCGGCCGGGAGGTGAGAGAGACGGCGGCGATGATCTCCCAGCATCTCGGGCACGCCCCGTGACGGCTTGACAGATCCGTTCCCACTGTCTAGCGTCCTCGCCAATCGTTTCGGGCGAAGATCCGACTCCGAGCGCCGCGGCCCCCGGCGCCGGACGTCTGGGCTGCAGCACCGCCGCCTGCCCGCCTTCGCACGTCGCCCGGCCTTCCCATCACCCCGTTCCCCGAAGGCCTCCCCCCATGAACCATGTAGCCGACGTCGCGCGCCTGCTCGCGCTCGACGCCTCCCGACTCGCCGACGGCACGCTGCTGCGTGTCGCGGGCTACCACCGCGCCGGTGACGGCGGCGGCAAGCTCGTCCGCTGGGACGCCGCCGCCACCACCCCCGCCAACGGCGGCACCGTGCTCGGCTCCGCGCCCAAGGGCCGCTGGATCCAGCTGCACGACGGCTGCCTCGACTTCCGCGCCTTCGGCGTCCTCGACGACAGGACCCCCGCCGACGACGCATTGGAGGCCATGGTCAACGACCCGGCCGTCTCCAGGATCGAGGCCCGCACCGACCTCAACTTCGTCAGGCGCCACACCTTCCGGCGCTCCGGCCTGGTGCTCGACTTCGGCGGCCACACCATGACCACCGCCGGCATCGAGAAGAACTCCCACGACAACCCCTTCGGCGCGGTCCTGTTCTTCCAGGGCGAGCGGACCGGGACGACGGTCACCGGCACGCTCACGGCCACGCTCCCCGACCTGGCCGACGTCTTCGAGGTCGACTCCCGGCAGTTCCGGGTCGGCCAGTGGTGGGCCGTGGAGGTCAACGCCCTGGCCGGCACGTACGAGCGCGAGCTCCAGCGCCTGGTCCAGATCACCCAGGTCATCGACGGCCGGCACGTCCGGGTCAACTACAAGAACGGCTGGGAGCTGGCCGCCGGCCGCACGCTGACCTGGACGCTGATCAACCCGGTCGAGCGCGTGCACGTGCGCGACCTGCGCTTCGAGGCGGCCCCGGGCGGCGACGAGTACACCGGCTCGCACCCGGTCGCCTACGAGTACGCCGTCCACTGCGACGTCGAGGACGTGCACGCCACCGGCAGCTTCTGGCCGGTGATCATGCGACGCTGGTGCACCCACTTCCGCACCGAGCGCTGCAGCCTGAAGAACCCCCCGACCGTCATGTACGGCGGAGCCGGCTACCTGACCCAGCAGATCTACTGCCTGTACGGCCACGTCGCCGACTGCACCACCTCCAACGTCCGCCATCTCAACGACTTCACCGCCAGCGCCTACTGCACGGTCGAGAACTGCCACGGCGACGGCGACGACGAGGGCGGCAACCCCTTCACCACCCACGGCCAGTACGAGCACGACCTGGTCTTCACCGGCAACTCCGGCCTGATGGACATCGCCAACAGCGGCGCCCTCTGGGGCACCAGCGCCAAGCGCATCACCGTGCGCAAGCACCTGTGCTCGTGGTTCGTCGCCGGAACGAAGATCACCGACCTGACGCTGGAGGACGTGCGGGTGATCCCGCGCTCGACGTTCGACCCGGCGGGAACGCTCCAGGTGAACGCCGACGGCCTGCACATGCGCGGCTGCTCGGCCAGAACCGTCGCGATCGGCCAGCGGTCCAACCGCTCCGGCCGGCCCAACGTCATCGAGGGCTGCTCCTTCGACCTGCCGAAGGATCAGGTGCTGGTGCAGACGCCGGTGAGCAACGCGCTGCACTTCAAGGAGTGCGCCGTCACCGGTCTCGACGGCGCAACCCTGCGCGGCTCCGGCCCGCTGCGCTTCACCGGCTGCGTCCTGAGCGGATCGGGCACGGTCTCGGTGGGCTCGGCCGACGTCGTGATCAGCGGCGGCCGGCTCGACGGCGTGCGCGTCGAGCTGAGCGCCGTCCGCGACCAGCGGCTGCGCCTGGAGGGCGTCACGCTGGAGAACGCCACGCTCGGCCGGGCCGCCGGTCCGGGCGTCCTGACCTGGGAACTGGCCGCCTGCACGGCCACCGGCACCCGCGTCGAGCTCGCCACCGGCGACAACCGCTGGCGCGCCACCGGCTCCCGGTTCACCGGCGGCCGCCTCGACCTGACCGCCGCCACCGTCCTGGTGCACACCGGCTGCACCGAGGAGGGCGTCGAGCGCGCCTTCCCGCCCGCCGGCCCCCGCGTCCTCATCGCCGACACCCTCGCACTGTAAGGAACCACCCCATGGAACGTCGTGACATCCTGCGCGTCACCGGTTTAGCGGCTGTCGGCACCGTCCTGATGGCCAGGCCCGCGCTCGCCGAGCCGGACAAGAAGCCCAAGGACGAGGTGCACGCGGTCGCCACCGTGGCCGAGCTGCTCGCCTTCGAGGCCGCCAAACTGGCGGACGGCACGCTGGCGCAGGTCGCGGGCTATCTCAAGCCGGGCGACGGCGGCGGCAAGCTCGTCCGCTGGGACGCCGCCGCCACCACGCCCGCCAACGGCGGCACCGTGCTCGGCTCCGCGCCCCAGGGCCGCTGGATCCAGCTGCACGACGGCTGCCTCGACTTCCGCGCCTTCGGCGTCTTCGACGACAAGACCCCCGCCGACGCCGCGCTGGAGGCCATGGTCAACGACCCCGCCGTCTCCAGGATCGAGGCCCACAGCGACCTCAACTTCGTCAAGCGTCACAAGTTCCAGCGCTCCGGCCTGGTGCTCGACTTCGGCGGCCACACGATGCGCACCGTCGGCATCGAGAAGGCGGGCCAGGACGACCCGTTCGCGGCGGTGATGTTCTTCCGCGGCAAGGTCACCAGCACCACGGTCAGCCACAAGCTGAGCGCCCCGGTGCCCGACCTGGCGGACGTCTTCGAGGTGGCCGACTCCGCCGCCTTCAAGGTCGGGCAGTGGTGGAGCGCCGAGGTCAACGCGCTGTCCGGCCGCTGGGAGCGCGAGCTGCAGAAGCTGGTCGAGGTCACCCAGATCGTCGACGGCACGCACATCCGGGTCAACTACAAGAACGGCTGGGAGCTGGCCGCCGGCCGCACGATCACCTGGACCCTGGTCGAGCCGGTCGAGCGCGTGCACGTGCGCAACCTGCGCTTCGAGGGCGTCGCGGACGGCGACCAGTACACCGGCTCGCACCCGCTGGCCTACGAGTACGCCGTCCACTGCGACGTCGAGGGCATCCACGGCACGGGCACGTTCTGGCCGCTGATCATGCGACGCTGGGCCACCCACTTCCGCACCGAGCGCTGCACGCTGAAGAACCCCGCCAGCGTGACCTGGGGCGGGGCGGGCTATCTGACCCAGCAGATCTACTGCCTGTACGGCCACGTCCGCGACTGCCACACGGCCAACGCCCGGCACCTGAACGACTTCACCGCCAGCGCCTACTGCTACGTGGAGAACTGCCACGGCGACGGCGACGACCAGGGCCCGTTCGTCACCCACGGCCAGTACGAGCACGACCTGACCTACACCGGCAACTCCGGCCTGATGACCTTCGCCAACTCCGGCGCGGCCTGGGGCTCGGCGGCCAAGCGCATCACGGTGCGCAAGCACGTCTGCTCGTGGTTCGTGGCCCGGGTGAAGGTCACCGACCTGACGCTGGAGGACCTCCAGGTCATCGGCAAGCCGTCGCTGGAGGGCTCGGGCATGATCTGGGTCAACGCCGACGGCGTGCAGATGCGCGGCTGCTCGGCCAGCCACACGCTGATCGTCTCCCAGCAGTCGAAGCTGTCGCGGCGGCCCAACCTGATCGAGGGCTGCGTCTTCACCGTCCCGGCCAAGAGCGAGATCGTCCAGGCGAACGTGACCGCGCCGCTGCACGTCAGCCGCACCACGTTCCACGGCCTGAACGGCAACGCCTTCAACGGCGCCGACCTGCGCCTGTCCGGCTCGACGCTGAACGGCGCCGAGGGCGCGGCCCCGCTGGTGCTGGCCGGTTCCGTGTCGCTGACCGGCTGCACGGTGAAGAACGTGGGCCTGGCCGCCGCCGGCAAGGCCGACCAGCGCATCCGCCTCGACGGCGGCACCGAGCTGGCCGAGGCCGGGCTGTCGCGGGTGCAGGCCGCCGGGCTCGTCTCCTGGCAGCTGGCCGGGGTGCGCAGCCAGAACGCCGGAGCCCACGTCCAACTCGACGCCGGCCGGAACCGCTACATGGCCACCGGCTGCCAGTTCGGCGGCGGCCGTCTGTCGATCAAGGCGTTCGAGGTGGTCCAGCACACGGGCAACGTCGAGGAGGGCGTCGCCAGGGAGCTGCCGGCCGACGGCCCGAAGGTCCTCACATCAGGAAATCTGGTGATTTAGGTGCGAAAAATTACGCTGGCGGTCGCGGGAGCGGGCAACCGGGGGCAGACCTACGCCTCCTGGATCGCCGCGCACCCCGATCGCGCGGAGCTGGTCGCCGTGGCCGACCCCGACCCCGCCCGCCGGGCCAGGCTGGCCGGCCCCGGCGTGCGCGAGTTCGGCGACTGGCGCGACCTGCTGCGCGAGCGGGTGGCCGACGCCGTCGTCCTGGCCACCCAGGACCGCCTGCACGTCGAGCCCGCCATCGCCCTGGCGCGGGCGGGCTACGCGCTGCTCGTCGAGAAGCCCATGGCGCCGACCGAGGAGGAGTGCCGCGAGATCGTCTCGGCCGTCGGCGAGACCGGCGTGCTGCTCGCCGTCTGCCACGTGCTGCGCTACACGCCCTACACCGCGCTGGTGAAGCAGACCGTGGACAGCGGCGTGCTCGGCGAGGTCATGAGCGTCGAGCACCTGGAACCGGTCGGCTGGTGGCACCAGGCGCACTCCTACGTGCGCGGCCCCTGGCGCAGCGAGCGCCTGGCCAGCCCGATGCTGCTGGCCAAGTCCTCCCACGACCTCGACTGGCTGACCTACGTCACCGGGCTCAGGATCGAGCAGGTCGCCAGCTTCGGCTCGCTCGGCCACTTCAGGCCCGAGCGGCGCCCGGAGCAGGCCGCCGACCGCTGCCTCGACTGCGTCCTGGAGCCCCGGTGCCCGTACTCGGCTCCCCGCCTGTACCTGAACCGCGGCTACGACTGGCCGACCAGCGTTCTCGGCGAGAACGAGGAGCAGGTCATGGACGCCCTGCGCACCGGCCCGTACGGCAGGTGCGTCTACGCCTGCGACAACGACGTGGTCGACCACCAGGTGCTCGCCATGCAGCTGACCGGCGGCGCGACCGCGACCTTCACCATGACCGCCTTCACCGAGCAGACCCACCGCCAGACCAGGATCTTCGGCACCCACGGGCGGCTGATCGGCGACGGCGAGTCGGTCGAGGTGCTCGACTTCCGCGACGGCCGCAGCAGCCGGCGCAGCGTCGCCGAGACCGGCTCGAACGCCGGCGACGGCCACGGCGGCGGCGACGACGGCGTGATGGACGCCTTCGTCACCGCGCTGGCCACCGGCGACCCCGCACACGTGCGCTCGGGCCCCACCGAGTCGCTCCACAGCCACCTCGCGGTCTTCGCCGCCGAGAAGGCCCGGCACAGCGGCACGGTCGTCACCGTGCCCGCATTCTAGGAAGGAACCATCATGCGACTGCGCGCGCTGGCCGCCGCTGCGGCCGCCCTCGGCACGCTGACCGCCTGCGGCGGCGGCTCCGGAGGCGACGAGAAGCAGACCGTGACCATGTGGATCTACCCGAACATCGCCGACCAGCCCAAGCACCAGGCGTTCTGGGACGAGCAGACCAAGGCGTTCGAGGCGGCCAACCCGAACATCGACGTCAAGGTCGAGATCTACCCGTGGGCCAAGCGCGACGAGGCGCTGTCCACGGCGATCGCCGGCAACAAGGCGCCGGACGTGGTCTACCTCATCCCCGACCAGCTCCCCAAGTACGCCAGGACGCTGGAGCCGGTGGACGCCTACCTCGCCGACAAGGCCGACTACCGGGACAACGCCCTGAAGTCGGTCACCATCGACGGCAAGGTCATGGGCGCGCCGATCCTCATGTCGGCCAACCCGCTGGTCTGCAACCAGAAGGCGTTCGACGCCGCCGGCGTCACCGAGTTCCCCAAGACCTGGGACGACGTGCTCGCCCTGGCCCCCAAGTTCAAGGCCGAGGACATCGACGTCACCAACTACTGGGCCGACCCCGCCGCCACCCTCAACCAGTCGTTCTACCCGCTGCTGTGGCAGGCGGGCGGCGACGTGTTCAGCCCCGACGGCAAGGCGGCGGCCTTCGGCGGCGCCGAGGGCGTCAAGGCGCTGACCTTCCTGAAGAAGCTGGCCGACGGCGGCTACGTGGAGAAGGACCTGCTGACCGGGCTGCCCAAGTTCGAGCAGACCAGGACCGCGCAGAACAAGGTGGCCTGCACCTGGCAGCAGCTGCCCGCCGACGTCGAGTCGTTCTGGGGCAAGGAGAACATCAAGGTCCTGCCGCCGCTGACCGACGCCAAGCAGGTCGCCTACGGCACGGTCGGCTCGCTGGCCCTGCTCAAGGCGTCCGACCACAAGGAGGCGGCGGGCAAGTGGATCGGCTTCGCCACCGGCGCCGCCCCGAGCAAGGCCTACGACCTGGCCTCGGGCTACTTCTCCCCGCGCAAGTCCACCGGCTCGCTGTACGCGGCCGACCCGGTGCAGGCCGAGGTGGAGAAGGCGCTGGACCTGACCACGGCCGGGCCGCTGCACGAGAAGGCGCGTGACGTGATGGGCGTCCTGGCTCCCGAGATCCAGGCCGCGCTGATCGGCAAGAAGACGCCCGAGCAGGCGCTCGCCGACGCGGCCAAGGCCGCGGACGCGCTGCTGGGTGGCTGATGGCGGCGATCGACGTCAGGCGGTGGGAGGCGCGGACCGGACTGCTGTTCGTCCTGCCGTGCCTCCTGCTGTTCCTGCTGTTCCGGTTCGGCCCGTCCGTCGCCGGGGTGCTGCTGGGGTTCTTCGACTCCTCCATCGGCGCCAGCCCGGAGTGGACCGGCGTGGACAACTACCGGCGGATGGCCGCCGACCCCGTCTTCTGGGAGTCGCTGCGCATCACGCTGATCTACACGATCCTGTACGTGCCGGCGTCGATGGCCGCCTCGGTGGGCATGGCGCTGCTGGTGCGCCGTGCCTTCCGCGGGGCGGCCTTCTTCCGCTCGGTCTTCTTCCTGCCCGTCGTCACCAGCCTGGTCCTGGCCGGGACGGTCTTCACCTGGCTGTTCTCCTCCGAGGGGCCGATCACCAAGCTCACCGGGCAGTCGTGGCTGGCCTCGACCACGCTGGTCATCCCGGCCCTGGTGATCGTCTCGGTCTGGTCCAGGTTCGGGTACGGCATGCTCATCGTCCTGGCCCGGCTGCAGGACCTGCCGCGGGAGCTGGAGGAGGCCGCGCTCACCGACGGCGCCTCCACCTGGCAGCGGTTCCGCTACATCGTGGCCCCGCAGCTGCGCCCCGCGCTGTTCTTCGTCGCCGTCATCGAGACGACGAACTCCTTCCAGGTGTTCGACCTGGTCTACGTGATGACCGGCGGCGGCCCGGCGCACGGCAGCTTCACCCTGGTCATGGCCCTGTACGAGCAGGCGTTCAAGAACTTCGACTTCGGCTACGCCAGCGCCATCGGCGTCGCGCTGTTCGTCATGACCCTCGTGGTCGCGCTGATCCAGCGCCTGATGATCGGGAGGTCGAAGTGACGACATACCGCCCGTACAAGGCGCTGGAGCCGACCAGGGGCGGCAAGGTCGCCAGGTTCGTCCTGCTGGCCGTCGCCACGCCGGTCACGCTGTTCCCGTTCTACGCGATGGTCGTGCTGTCGCTGAAGCCCGGCACGGCCGTGACGTTCCCGGAGAGCATGCTGCCCTGGCCGGTCGACTTCAGCGCCTACGGCGAGGTGCTGGGCGGCCGCGACCTGATCACCTGGACGGTCAACACGCTGATCTACTCCGTGGTCAGCGTGGTGGCCGTGCTGCTGCTGGCCTCGCTGGCCGGATACGCCTTCGCCAAGAAACGTTTCCCCGGCCGCGAGCCCATGTTCTGGTCGTTCCTGGCCATGGTCATGGTGCCCTACCACGTGACGCTCATCCCGACCTTCATGCTCATCGCCGAGCTGGGCGGGGTGGACACGTACTGGGGGCTGATCCTGCCGACGCTGGCCAACGCGCAGGCGGTCTTCCTCATGCGGCAGTTCATCATGGGCCTGCCGGACGAGCTGTTCGAGGCGGCCCGGCTCGACGGCGCCTCCGAATGGCGGATCTTCATCAGGATCGTCCTGCCGCTGTGCAAGCCGATCCTGGCCACGCTGGGCGTCTTCGTCTTCCTGTGGCACTGGAACGACCTGCTCTGGCCGCTCATCATCGGCGGCGGCGCCGACATGCGCACCCTGACCGTGGGCATCGCCTCCCTGCAGACGGAGAACGTGCCGCTCAGCGTCGTGCTGGCCGGGGCCACGGTCGCGTTCGTACCGATCTTCGCCGCCTACCTGGTCGGCCAGCGTTATTTCACCGAAGGAGTCACGATGTCGGGGATCAAGGGCTGATGTTCACCTCCGTCGACGATCTGGAAGAACACCTCACCCGCCCGTCCGAGTCGCTCGTCGCCGACCTCGCCGCCGGCTCCGGCGACCTGGTCGTGCTGGGCGCCGGGGGCAAGATGGGGCCCACGTTGTGCCGCCTGGCCCGGCGCGGCCTGGACGCCGCCGGGCGCGGCGCCGACCGCGTCTTCGCCGTCTCCCGGTGGTCCGACCGCGCGGCGGCCGGCGCCCTCGCCGCGCACGGCGTGGACGTCGTCCCCTTCGACCTGCTCGACGGCGACCTGGGCACGCTGCCCGACGCCGCGGACGTGGTCTTCATGGTCGGGGCGAAGTTCGGCACGTCCGCCGCGCCGTACCTGGCCTGGGTCGTCAACGCGGCCCTGCCCGCCCGCGTCGCCGAACGGTACGGCGGCGCCCGCGTCGCGGCGCTGTCCACGGGCAACGTCTACCCGCTGGTGCCCCTGTCGTCCGGCGGGAGCGTCGAGGGCGACCCGGTCGGGCCGGTGGGCGAGTACGCGATGAGCTGCCTCGGCCGCGAGCGCGTCTTCGAGCACGCGGCCGCCACCCGCGGCACGGCCGTGACGATCGTCCGCCTCAACTACGCCGTGGACCTGCGGTACGGCGTGCTGGCCGACATCGGGCAGCGGGTGCTGTCCGGCGCTCCGGTGGACGTGACGACCGGGCACGTCAACGTGGTCTGGCAGGGCTACGCCAACGAGGTCGTGCTGCGCTCGCTGGCCCACGCGACGGCGGGCACGCCGTTCACGCTGAACCTGACCGGCCCCGAGACCGCCTCGGTACGCCGGGTGGCCGCCGCCTTCGGCGCGCGCCTCGGCAGGCCGGTGTCGTTCGAGGGGTCGGAGGCCGCGACGGCGCTGCTGAACGACGCCACGCTCTGCCACCGCCTGTTCGGCTACCCGCCCGTGCCGCTGGGCACGCTGGTCGAATGGCAGGCCGACTGGCTGGCCGCCGGACTGCCGACGTCGGGCAAGCCCACCAAGTTCGCCGTACGAGACGGGAGATTCTGATGCCCACGCCGAATCCCGCCCTGCCGAATCCCGCGCTGTCGAATCCCGCGCTGGCGCGCCTGCGGGCGGGGACCGTCATCCCCGCCCACCCGCTGGCGCTCACCGCGGACCGTACGCTGGACGAGCGCCGCCAGGCCGCGCTCACCCGGTACTACCTGGCGGCGGGGGCGGGCGGCCTGGCCGTGGGCGTGCACACGACCCAGTTCGAGATCCGCGGGGCCGGGCTGCTGGAGCCGGTCCTCCGGCTGGCCGCCGACGTCGCTCACGAGTCCGCCCGTGAGGCCGCGCGGGAGCGGCCGGTGCTGGTCGCCGGGGCGTGCGGGCCGACCGCGCAGGCGGTGGCCGAGGCCGAGCTGGCCGCCTCGCTCGGGTACGACGCCGTGCTGCTCTCGCCGGTCGTGCCGGGCGCCTCCGAGGACGACCTGCTGGCGCGGGCGCGGGCCGTGGGCGAGGTGCTGCCGGTGGTCGGCTTCTACCTCCAGGCGGCGATCGGCGGGCCGGTGTTGTCGCGCGGCTTCTGGCGGGCCCTGGCCGACCAGCCCTCCACGGTCGCGGTGAAGGTGGCGGCGTTCGACCGCTACCGCTCGCTGGACGTGGCGCACGGCGTGGCCGCCTCCGACCGGGCCGACCAGGTCACCCTCTACACGGGCAACGACGACCACATCATCGGCGACCTGCTGGCCGAGCTGCCCGGCGGCCTGCGCTTCGCCGGCGGCCTGCTGGGCCAGTGGGCGGTGTGGACCCGGGCGGCGGTGGAGATGGTCGACGGCCTGCGTGACGACCCGGCGCGGTGGTGGGGCCGGGCCACGGCGCTCACCGACGCCAACGCCGCCGTCTTCGACAGCGCCAACGCCTTCGCCGGCTGCATCGCCGGCGTGCACGAGGTGCTGCGCAGGCAGGGCCTGCTGGCCGGCACCTGGTGCCTGGACCCGGACGAGGGCCTCTCCCCCGGCCAGGCCGAGGAGCTGACCCGGGTCAGCGCCGCCTACCCGTGGCTGACCGACGACGACTTCGTGGCGGAGCACCGCGATGCCTGGCTCGGCTGACTCCGCCGTGCGCGTCCTGGTCAGCGTTCCGCCGTCGTTGCGCGCGCAGTTCTTCCCCGACCCCGCGGCCCTGCTGGCCCTGGGCGACGTGCGGCTGCTCGACGACCACCGCGCGCTGCCCGAGGCGCTGCCCGGCACCGAGGTGCTGGTGACCTCGTGGGGGGTGCCGCCGCTGACCGCCGACCTGCTCGACCGGGCGCCGGAGCTGCGGCTGGTCGCGCACACCGGGGCGACGGTCAAGCCGTTCGTCACCGGCGAGCTGTGGGCGCGGGGCGTCCGGGTGACGCAGGCGGGCGCGGCCATGGCCCGGTCGGTGGCGGAGGTGGCGCTGACGTTCACGCTGGCGCTGCTGCACCAGGTGCACCGCTTCGACCACGCCCTGCGCGGCGGCGTGCCGTGGGAGGCGGCCGAGCGGGCGCCGGCCAGGCGAGAGATCCTCGGCTGCCCGATCGGCGTCATCGGCGCCTCCAGGACCGGCCGGGCCTACCTCGACCTCGTCCGCGCGCTCGGCGCCGAGGTCACCGTCGCCGACCCATACCACGAGGGCGCGGTGGAGCTGGACGAGCTGCTGTCCACCAGCCGGATCGTGGCCGTGCACGCCCCGGCGCTGCCGGAGACGCGCCACCTGCTCGGGGCGCGGGAGCTGGCGCTGATGCCCGACGGCGCCGGGCTGGTCAACACCGCCAGGTCCTGGCTGGTGGACGAGGCCGCCCTGCTGGCCGAGCTGCGTGCGGGACGGCTGGACGCGGCGATCGACGTCTTCGACGAGGAGCCGCTGCCGGTCGGGCACCCGTTCCGCGCGCTGCCGAACGTGCTGCTCACCCCGCACCAGGCGGCCGGCACCGACTCGGGGCGGGCCCGGCAGGGCCGGGTGGTGGTCGAGGAGATCGCCCGGTACGCCGGCGGCGTGCCGCTGGCGCACGAGGTGACGCCGGAGCTGCTGGGGAGGATGGGATGACGTCCCTGCGCACCGCCCGTCCGGGCGACCGGGAGGCGCTCTACGCGCTGTGGGCCGCCTGCTTCGACGCCCCGCACGTGGTGCCCCTGTACGAGACCGACCCCGGCCGGTACGGCAGGACGTTCGTGACCGGCGACGTGTCGGCCTGCGTGTACTACCTGCCGCGCCGGCTCCACGACGGCCTGGGCGGCGAGGTGCGGGCAGGCGGCGTGGCCAACGTCGCCGCCCATCCGTCGGTCCGCGGGCGCGGGCACGTCCGGCGGCTGCTGGCGCTGGCCGCCGAGGCGATGGCGGCCGACGGCTGCGCGTGGTCGTTGCTGTTCACCGGCACGCCGGGGGTCTACAAGGAGTGGACCGGCTTCGAGCTGCGGACCGTGTCCGGCCCGTTGCGCCGTACCGGCCCGGCCGGGCGGGGGCTGCGCCGGATCCCGGCGGGCGAGGCGGCGGTGCTGCGGGAGGTGTACGAGCGGCACAACGCGCGGCGTCCGCTGACCGCCGTGCGCGACGAGGCGCACTGGCGGGACCGGCTGCCGATCTGGTACGGCGACCCGGTCGAGCTGCTGGCCGGGGACGCCGGGTACGCCGCCGTGCGGTGGGACGGCGGCGTCCTCGACGTGCTGGAGGTGGCCGGGGACCTGGCCGGGGTGCTCTCCGCGCTGGCCGCCGAGGCGGCGGCCCGGGGCGTCCGTGCCGGCCGGGCCAGGCTGACCTGGGACGAGCCGGCTCTGCCGCACCTGTTCGCGAGCGTCGTCCGGGAGCGGGACCGCACGGGGATGGCCCGCGCGATCCTGGGCGATCCGGGGCCCGTGGTGGGCGCGGAGAACGCGGCCCACTGGCCGGCGGACTACTTCTGACAGCCGCTTTTCTCCACCAGACATCGGATGAATCTTCGTGCAGCTCTTGCCGAGGGAACGGAGATCGGGCTACCTTTCCTCCAATCTCTTCACCGCTTTGGAGTGGACATGGCCCGCTTACGTCGACTTCTCGCCGTCTCCATGCTCAGTGTCATCGGATGTCTTCCCGCTCCTGCTCAGGCTGCCACGGATGGCCCCTACGAGCCCACCGTCGAATCCCTGAACAGTCACCCGACCCCTAAGTGGTTCAACAACGACAAGTTCGGCATCTTCCTCCATTGGGGGGCGTACTCCGTCCCGGCCTGGGGTCCGCGCGGCAGTTACGCCGAGTGGTACTGGTACTACATGAACTCCCCCGGGAACGCGACCAACAGCTACCACCGGGACACCTACGGGCCGGACTTCGCCTACGACCGCTTCGCCGAGCAGTGGAAGGCCGAGAAGTTCGACCCCGCCGACTGGGTCAAGCTCTTCAACGACGCCGGGGCCAAGTACTTCGTCCTCACCTCCAAGCACCACGAGGGCGTCGCCCTGTGGGACAGCAAGGTGAGCGAGCGCGACACCATGGCGCTGGGCCCGAAGCGGGACCTGGCCAAGGAGCTGTTCACCGCGGCCCGCGCCGACGGGAAGCTGCGCGCGGGCTTCTACTACTCGCTCATGGAGTGGTACAACCCGCTGTTCACCGGCACTCCGGCGACCAACCCGTACACCGGGCAGCCGGTGCCCTACACCGGGGCTCCGCAGCAGGGCGACTACGTCAAGGACTACATGCTCCCGCAGATGCGCGAGCTGATCGACGGCTACGACCCCGACATCCTGTGGTGCGACGGCCAGTGGGACCGCTCGGCCGCCCAGTGGCAGACCGCCGGGGTGATCGCCGACTACTACAACCAGGCGGCCAAGAAGGGCAAGGAGGTGGCGGTCGCCAACCGGTGCAAGATCGAGAGCGGCGCGCTGGAGAGCCACGAGCTGGACTTCCAGACGCCCGAGTACTCCGTCAAGCCGGACATCGACCCCGTCAAGTGGGAGGCCAGCCGCGGCATCGCGCACTCCTACGGCTACAACCAGAACGAGCCCGTCGAGGACTACCTGACCTCCGACCAGCTCGTGGACTCCTTCGTGGACATCGTCAGCAAGAACGGCAACCTGCTGCTGGACGTGGGCCCGAAGGCCGACGGCACCATCCCCGACGTGCAGCGCGAACGGCTGCTGGACATGGGCTCCTGGCTGAAGGTCAACGGCGAGGCCATGTACGGCACCACGTACTGGACGCGCGCCGAGGAGAAGGGCGGCCCGGACGACGTCCGGTACACCGTCAAGGACGGCGTCCTTTACGCGACCGCGCTGAAGTGGCCGGGCGAGCAGCTGACGCTGGGCGCGGACGTGCCGGCGGGCCCCGGGACGCGGATCACGCTGCTCGGCTCCGACGCCGGCCCGCTGCCGTGGCAGCGCGACGAGCAGGGCCGGGTGGTCGTCACCACGCCCGCCGAGACCGGGCAGTACGCCTACTCGTTCAAGATCGAGACGCCCGGCGTGACGGCCCTGCCGCGCTTCGGCACCGATCTGCCCGAGCACGTGCAGGCCGGTGAGAGCGTCACCGGCAAGGTGACCGTCAGCAACCCCGGCTCCACGCCGCTGCGCGCGGCCACGCTGACCCTCGCCGCGCCCGACGGCTGGACGGTCACCCCGGCGAGCACCCGGATCGGCCACCTGGCCGCCGGGGCGAGCACCGAGGTGCCCGTCACCGTGACCGTGCCGCCCGGAGCCCAGCCCGCCGCGCTCGGGATCCAGGCGACGCTCAAGTCCGGACGGCTGCGCGCGGCGTACCGGATCCCCGTCTCGGTGGTGCTGCCGAACCTGGCCCAGGGCAAGCCGGCCACCCAGCAGAGCACCGGCTACGACGCCCCGGCCGCGCGGGCCGTGGACGGCAACACCGACGGCGGCTTCTGGAACGGCTCGGTCACCCACACCCAGGAACCGGCCAGGGAAGCCTGGTGGCAGGTCGACCTGGGGGCCTCGGCCGCCCTGGACAGCGTCGAGATCTGGAACCGCACCGACTGCTGCGCCGAACGGTTGCGGGACTACTGGGTGATGTCCTCCGAGCAGCCGATCACCGCCGACGGCCTGGAGGCGGCCCGCACGACGCCGGGCGTGACCGCCGTGCACGTGCAGGAACAGGCCGGCCGGCCCAGCACGGTCAAGCTGCCCGCCGGCACCACCGGCCGGCACGTGCGCATCCAGCTCTCCTCCGGCACCGACCCGCTCGCCCTGGCCGAGGTACGGGTGAGAGGCCGTTGACGCAGGCGGCGGACCACCGGCCCCTGACCGGCCTGCCCATCGGCGGGGCGGTCAGGGGTGGCAGGTCTGGTCGGCGGCGGGGAGTGCGCCGGTGGCCAGGTAGGCGTTGACCTTGGCGTCCACGCAGGGGTTGCCGTACTCGCCGTAGATCCCGTGGGCGATGGCGCCGCGCAGGGTGAGCAGGCGGGAGCCGGTCAGCGCCCGGTGCATGGCCTTGCTGCCCTCGTAGGTGGTGGCGGTGTCCCCGGTGGCGGACACGATCAGCGCGGGGGTGGGGTTGGCGACGTGCGTGAGCCGCTCGCGCGGCGGGGCGGGCCAGAAGGCGCAGGGCCAGATGTTGTTCTTGACCGGGCCGAAGAGCGGGTGCCGCGCCCGGCTGCGCTGGACGTCGTCCCAGTAGACGTCGGGGTCGCCCGGCGCGGCCCGGTCGCCGCAGGTGATCGCGGCGGCCGGGCTCGCCAGCGGCGAACCGGCGCTGGTCAGGACGAACGCGAGGAACCCGGCCAGCTCGGCGCCGGGTTCGGCCGGGCGGCCGTGCGCGGCCTCGTTCAGGGTCCGGACGGTGGCGGCGAACTCGGCGCGGGCCTCGGGACGGTCGTTCGCGGAGCCGACGGACAGCAGGTACGGGACCGCCTGGTCGTCCACCTCGTACGCGCCGACGCGCAGCGGACGCTCCGCCGCGGCGGCGACGATCGCGTCCACGGTGGCGAGCACCCGGGCGGGGGTCGCGCCGAGCCCGTAGGCGCCGTCGCGTCCGGCGGCCCAGGACGCCCAGGCGCGCAGCGCGCGGTCGGCCTCGTCCTCGGTGCCCCGCATGGCCCTCGGGCCCCACTTGTCCGGGTCGCCCGCGCTGTCCAGGACCACCCGGTCGGTGCGGCCGGGGAACATCTGGGTGTAGACCGCGCCCAGGTAGCTGCCGTAGGAGTAGCCGAGGAAGGAGATCCGGCGCTCCCCCAGGGCGCGGCGCACGAGGTCGATGTCGCGGGCCGTGTCGCGGGTGTTGGCGTACGGGAGCACGTCGGCGTGCCGCCGGGCGCAGCGTTCGGCCAGGTCGCGTTGCACCGCCACCTGGTGGTCGAACCGGGCGCGGGTCGAGCCGGCCGAGCGCAGCCACAGGCCGATGGGCCAGCCGCAGTCGAGCGGCGTGCTGCGTCCGACGAAACGCGGGTCCAGGCCGATGATGTCGTACCGGGCGGCGACGTCCTTCATGGCCGCGCGCGTCCGCAGGGGCATGCCGAGCGTGCTCTCGCCGGGGCCGCCGCTGTTGAGCACCAGCGTGCCGATGCGATGGGCGCGGTCGGTCGCGGGGATGCGGGACAGTGCGAGCTTGATGCTGCGGCCGCCCGGCCTGGAGTGGTCGAGCGGGACGGCGAGCTCCGCGCAGCGCCCGCCCGCCTGGTCGAGCTGCCTGCCGACGGCGTCGTCCGGGCCCTGGGAGCAGCGTCTCCAGTCGAGTGCCGGAGGTTTCCGGCCGGTCGCCGCGGGCGCGACGGCGGCGGCTGCGGCCGGGGGCGTGACGGCGGCGGACAGGGCGATCGGGGCGATCAGGGCGATGGCCCGGACCAGACGGCCGAGCGGCCGCACACGGGTCGATCTCATGGCCGGGGACGCTATTCCGGCCGGCCGCCCGGCACGATACAGCCGGCCGCACGCCCTTGGTACAGCCCGCTGTAGTGTCCGGCCGCGAACGGTGACGGGATACTGGTGCCCCGGTGTACGCAGGTCAGGAGGAGGTGCGCATGCGTGACCGCGCCTTCCCCGGTTCGAGGTCCTGGCCGTCGTCCGGCTCGCTCGCCCGGCCGGCGTCCGGCTCGGCCTACCTGCTGGGCACGCTGGCCACCGCCGTGGCCACGGCGCTCGTGCTCCCGGTGCTGCTCGCGCCGGCGGCGGGGCGGGGCTGGGCGGCCTGGCACCGCCGGCGGGCCGGCCGGCTGCTCGGCGTCCCGGCCGGCGGGGCGCCGGGCGGGCGGCGGGATCTCGCCTGGGCGCTCGCGCACGTCGCCACCGGGTTCCCGCTCGGGCTGGCCGCCCTGCTGTGCCTGGGCAACATCGTGGTCGCCGCCGTGGCGATGGTCGCGTGGCAGGCGTTCCCGGCGGACGCGCGTCCCACGCTGTTCTCGTTCTTCGACGTCCCCGTCAACGATTGGGCGACCGCGCTGGCCGGAGGGGCGGCCCAGATCGTCGTCCTCGGCGCGGCGGCCTGGTGGGGACTGCCCGCGCTGGCCCGGCTGCACGCGCGGCTGTCCCTGGCGCTGCTGGCGCCGTCGGCCCGCGAGCGGCTCACCGAGCGGGTCGACGTGCTGACCAGGAGCCGGGTCGGCGTGGTCGACGCCCACGGCGCCGAGCTCCAGCGCATCGAACGCGACCTGCACGACGGGACGCAGGCCCGCCTGGTCACCATCGCCATGCACCTGGGCCTGGCCCGCGAGTCGCTCGCCGACGACCCGGACACGGTCGCCCTGCTGCTCCAGGAGGCGCACGAGACGGCGGAGGAGGCGATGGCCGAGCTGCGCGCGGTGCTCCAGACGATCTACCCGCCGATCCTGGCCGACCGCGGGCTCGACGGCGCGCTGACGGCGCTGGCCGCCCGGTCGAGCGTGCCGGTGCACATCGAGCTCGCCGACCTGGGCGCGCTGCCGCCGTCCGTGGAGACGGTGGCCTACTACGTGATCGCCGAGGCGCTGACGAACGTGACCAAGCACGCCGCCGCCACGCGGGCGTCCCTGCGGATCGAGCGGGCCGGCGACGTGCTGTCCATCGAGGTCGCCGACGACGGCAGGGGCGGCGCCGACGAGGCCCGCGGCACCGGGATCCCCGGGATCCGCCGGCGGGTCGCCGCCCTCGACGGCACGCTGCGCCTCGACAGCCCGCCGGGCGGCCCCACCACGCTCGCCGTCCGGATGCCGTGCGCGCCGTGACCGTCGAAGGAGGTCCCTTGCGGGTCGTGATCGCCGAGGACAACGTCCTGCTGGCCGGCGGGCTGAAGCTGCTGCTGGCGGCCAGGGGCTGCGAGGTCGTCGCGGTCGTCGGCGACGGCGAGGCCTTCCTGCTCGCCGTCGCCGAGCACCGCCCCGACATCGCCATCGTCGACGTGCGGCTGCCGCCGTCGTTCCGCGACGAGGGCATCCACGCCGCGCTGCGGGCCCGCCGCGAGCACGGCCCGCTGCCGATCCTGGTGCTCTCGCAGTACGTCGAGCGCGAGTACGCCGGCGAACTGCTCGCCGACGGCCGCGGCGGCATCGGCTACCTGCTGAAGGACCGCATCGGCAGAGTGGCCGAGTTCGTCGACGCCCTGCGGCGGGTCGCGGCGGGCGGCACCGCGATGGACCCCGAAGTCGTCGCCCAGCTCTTCGCCCGCCGCGCCGACGACCCCCTCGCCGCCCTGACCGCCCGCGAGCGGGAGTCCCTGGCCCTCATGGCGCAGGGGCACGACAACGCCACCATCGCCGAGCGCATGCGCATCTCCGACAACGCCGTCCACAAGCACATCGGCAACGTCTTCGCCAAGCTCGGCCTGTCCCCGGACGACTCCGGCCACCGCCGCGTCCGGGCCGTGCTCGCCTACCTGGACGGCACGCCGCGCCCGCCCGAGCAGCCCCCCGTCCGCGGAAAGCCACGCTGACCCGGCCCTTCCGGCACCCGGGGACGTCAGAGCAGCGCGGCGAGCTCGGCCGGGCGCGAGAACATCGGCCAGTGGCCGGTCGGCAGCTCGGCGAACGTCCACTCGGGCGTGCCGAGCGCGGCGAACGCCGGGTTCCCCGAGTCGATCAGCTCGCGGATCACCGCCATCGGCATCGTCGAGGCGACCAGGGTCTTCGGCGTCGCCGGGATCCGCACCGGCCGCTGCGCCGGTTGCACGGCCGCGCCCCACGGCTGGGGCGTCGCCTTCGCGCGGATCTGCTCCCATCGTTCCTCGGTCAGGCCCGCGAACTTGCCCGCCCCCTGCTCGTAGGCGGGCACCTCGAGCGCGTGGCCGTCCCCGACCTGGACGCGCCAGGCCTTCTGGGTGTCCTCGTCGTTGAAGTCGATCACCGCCGCCCCGGACGGCAGCGGCCCGGCGTCCACGTAGACGACCCGGCTGAGCCGCTCGGGATGCCGGTCGGCGACCGCGGTCACCGGGACGTTCGCCCCGCTGTGCCCGACCAGGACGACCTCGTCCCAGCCGTCCATCGCCGCCAGGATGTCGGCGACGTGCGTCTCCACGCCGACCTCCGGCGACAGCTCGCCGGCCCGCTCCGCCACCCCCGTCAGGGTGACCGCCCGCACCTGGTGCCCGGCGGCGCGCAGTTCGTGCGCCACCTCGTCCCAGGCCCAGGCCCCGAGCCAGAATCCGGGCACCAGCACGTAGTTCGCCATCTCGTCGTCCTTCCCAGTGAGCCGATGTCGCTACGCTAAAGCCGAAAGCGGACAGAACCCGCCCGGATTGAGAGGGTGACCTGTGTCATATCCGGCGACCCGGATGCTGGCGATGCTCGAACTGCTCCAGGCGCACCACGTGCTGGGCGGCCGCGACCTCGCCCAGCGGCTCGGCGTGGACGAGCGGACCGTCCGCCGTTACGCCGCCCGGCTCGCCGACCTGGGCATCCCGGTCGCCGCCGAGCGCGGCCGGTACGGCGGCTACCGGCTGATGCCCGGCTACAAGCTGCCGCCGCTGATGCTCACCGACGACGAGGCCACCGCCGTGGTCCTCGGCCTGCTCGCCGGACGCCGCCTGGGCCTGGCCGCCGAGGCCACCGAGGCCGCCCTGGCCAAGATCCGCCGGGTGCTGCCGGCCACGCTGCGGCAGCAGGCCGGCGCGCTGGAGGAGACCCTCGACTTCACCCTCGCCGCCCGCGCGGCGCGGACGCCCGCGAGCCGGGCCGTGCTGACGCTGGCCGCCGCGATCCGCGACCGCCGCCGGGTCACGCTGGGCTACCGCTCCTGGAAGGGCTCCACCACCGAACGCGAACTGGACGGCCACGGCCTGGTCTTCCACTCCGGCCGCTGGTACGTGACCGGCCTCGACCACCTGTCCGGCGAGCTGCGCACCTTCCGCCTCGACCGGATCTCCTCCGTCGTCCCGGGGACGGCCTCCTACGAGATCCCGCAGGAGTCCGACCCGGTGCGGCAGGTCACCGCGTCGCTGGCCCGGGTGCCGTACGCGCATCCCGTCGAGGTCGTCCTGGGCGTGCCCCTCGCCGAGGCGGCCCGTCGCGTCCCGCCGTCGGTGGCCACGCTCACCGAGACGCCGGACGGCGTCCTGCTGCGGATGCGCGCCGAGTCCCTGGACGGCATGGCCACCATGCTCGCCGGGCTCGGCTTCCCGTTCACGATCCTGTCGCCGCCGGAACTGCGCACAGCCGTCCGCCGCCTGGCCCAGAGCCTGCTGGACCAGAGCCCCGAATGAGGGGGCCGGCGAAGGCGCCAGCCGGGTCCGTCCGGGTCCGTCCCTGATCGCCACGCCGGCCCGTCCCGCCTTCGTCGGTGGTCAGCCGATGGGGGCGGGGAGGACGCCGGTGCGGTGGAGGTGGCGGCGGGCCGCCGCGATGGCCTCCGGGGTCGAGGCGAACACCTGGCCGGCCTCGTCCAGGCGGGCGATCGCGCCCAGGGCGCGCAGCGGCCGGTGGTGGCCGTCGCGGATGCCGGAGACGTACACGGTGATGCCGCGTCGTTCCAGGCGGGCGATGGCGTCGCCGAGCACCAGGGCGCCGCTGGCGTCGATCGTGGTGATGCGGGACATGCGCAGGATCACCACCGAGACGTCGGCGACCTCCGACAGCTCCAGCAGGAAGCGGTGCGCCGCGGCGAAGAACAGCGGCCCGTCCAGCCGGTAGGCGACGATGTGCTCGGCCAGCAGCTCGTGCTCCTCGGCGTCGTGGTCGCCGGGCAGGTCGGCGTGCAGGGTGACGGTGTCCAGGCGCACGTTCCCGGCGATGGCGCGCAGCGCGAGCGCCCCGGCCACGATCAGGCCGAGGATGACCGCGGTGACCAGGTCGAGGACGAGGGTGGCGACCGCGGTCGAGGCCAGGACGACGGCGTCGGCCCGGGTGGAGCGCAGCATCGACGTCACCGAGCCGACCTCGACCATCCGCGCCGCGGTGGCCAGCAGCACCCCCGCCAGGGCCGCCAGCGGGATGCGGGCGACCAGGCCGGAGGCGGTGAACACGATGACGCCGAGGATCGCGGCGTGCGCGAGCGCGGCCAGCCGGGAGGACGCGCCCGCGCGCACGTTGACGGCGGTGCGGGCGATCGCGCCGGTGGCCGGGACGCCGCCGAACAGCGGGGCGACCAGGTTGGCGACGCCCTGGCCGAACAGCTCGCGGTCGGGGTCGTGCCGGTGGTTGACGCTCATGCCGTCGGCGACGGCGGCCGACAACAACGATTCCAGCGCGGCGAGCGCGGCCACGGCGAACGCGGGGGCGACGAGCGAGCTCAGCGCGGCGACGTCCAGGAACTCCAGGGACGGGGCGGGCAGCCCCGCGGGCAGGGCGCCGATGCGCGTCACCGGCAACCCCGCCAGCTCCGCGACGAGCGTGGCGGCGGCGACGGCGAGCAGCGAGAACGGCACAGCGGGCCGCCGGCGTCCGCCGACCAGGATCAGCGCCGCGACCGCCGCGGCCATGGCGAGGGCGGCCCAGTGCGGACGGGCGGCGAAGTCGCGTACCGCCTGCCAGGCCACGGCCAGCACCTTGTCACCCTCAGGCGTGGGCACGCCGAGCGCGGCGGGCACCTGCTGCATGCCGATCACACAGGCGATGCCCAGGGTGAACCCCTCCACCACCGGCGCGGGCACCAGCATCATGAACCGGCCCGCCCGGGCCAGGGCCAGGCCGAGCAGCAGCAGCCCGGCCAGCAGCCCCACCGTCAGCACGCCGGTGGCGCCGTGCGCGTGCATGATCGGGACGAGCACCACCGTCATCGCGCCGGTCGGACCGGACACCTGCAGGGCCGAGCCGCCGAAGACCGCGGCCAGCGCGCCGGCCACCACCGCGGTGGCCAGCCCCGCCTGCGCGCCCAGCCCGCTGGAGATGCCGAAGCCGAGCGCCAGCGGCAGCGCCACGATGGCCACCGTCAGCCCGGCCAGCAGGTCGCGGCGCGGATGACGGCCGAAGGCGGCCAGATCGGCCCGGCCGGGCAGGACGGGGCGCAGACGGGCCCAGCCCGCCCGGAGCACTGAGGTCACCGTTCGCCGGCCTCCGACTCGAGCAGCTCGTTCAGCAGCGCGTGCCGGCCGGAGAGCTTGGCCTGCAGCAGGTGGCGGGCGGCGCGCAGCAGCTCCGCCACGTCGCCGCCGGACAGCGCGTACACGACGGTCGATCCGTCGCGGCGGGCGGTGACCAGCTCGGAGCGGCGCAGCACGGCCAGATGCTGCGACAGGCCGGTCGGCTCCACCTCGATCTCGGCCAGCAGGTCGCGCACCGGCATCGGGCCGTCCTGGAGCAGCTCCAGCACGCGGATCCGCACCGGATGTCCGAGCAGCCGGAACAGCTCGGCCTTGGCCTCGTACAGGGGGACGGACATCAGCGCGCCGCCTGTCCCTCGCGGGCCGAGGCGGGGTCCGCGCCGGGGTCTGCGCCGGGATTTTCGTCCGTGTCCACGCCGTGCGCGCGGGCCATCCGCAGCACCTCGTCCAGCCCGCCGGCGGCGGACAGCGCGGCGTCGGCGTCGCCGTCCTGTTCGGCCGCGCGCAGCGCGCCGGCCGCCTCATCCACCCGGCGCCGGATCGCCGCAGCGAACGCCTCGCTCACACTGTCCCCCGCCTTCATGCCTGTCTTGACGAGATAAGTGTTAAACGAATTGCGAAAATTCGCAACTCCTATACGACAGAGCGGAAACTTGCCCATTTGTTATCTATCCAGATAACGTTATCTACGTGGATAACAGCGAACGCCCGCCAGGCCCTCACCAGGTGGCGACCGCGGCCCGCAGGAAGCAGATCATCCGGGCCGCGATCACCCTGCTCGGCGAGCGCGGCTACCAGGCGACCACGTTCGACGCCATCTGCAAGGAGGCCGGGCTCAGCAGCAGCCGGCTGATCACCTACCACTTCTCCAGCAAGGACGAGCTGCTCGCGGCCGTCGCCGACCAGATCGCCGCCGACGCCGACGCCCACGTGCGTCCCGCCGTGGAGGCCGCGACCGGCGCCCGCGAACTGCTCGCCACCGCCATCCGGGCGAACGTGGCGTTCATCGCCGCCCACTCCGCGCAGGTCCGGGCGCTCCAGCAGATCCTGCTCAACAGCGGTCAAGACGTCTGGGAACGGCACCACACCGAGTCGCTGAACCGGCTGGCCGGCCTGTTCACGGACGGGCAGCGCGCCGGCGTCTTCCGCCCCTTCGACCCGCGGGTCATGGCGGCGGCGCTGCGGGCGTCGATCGACAGCGTCGTCCCGCTGCTCGCCGCCGGGCTCGACCCCGGCCGCTGCGCGGACGAACTGGTCGAGCTCTTCGACCGCAGTACGAGCCAGAGGTCCTGAGACCGGTGCGGAAGGGAAACACGATGTCAGCTGAAGGGATCGCCGGGCGGAGATACGTCGTCACCGGTTCGGCGTCGGGCATCGGCGCCGCGACCGCCGCCCTGCTCCGCGCCCGCGGCGCCACGGTCATCGGCTGCGACCTCGACGACGCCGACGTGCAGGCCGACCTGTCCACGCCCGAGGGCCGGCGGTCGCTGGTCGAGCAGGTGAGCGCGGCCGGGGCCGTCGACGCGGTGCTCGCCGTCGCCGGGGGCGGCAGGACGGGGCTGCTCGCGACGAACTACTTCGGCGCGGTGGCGACGCTCGAAGGTCTGCGTCCGCTGCTGGCGCGGAGTCAGGCTCCCCGGGCCGTGGTCGTGTCGTCGACCTCGTCGCTGGCCCCTGCCGACGAGCGCGTCATGCGGGCCTGCCTGGACGGCGACGAAGCCGCCGCCGTCGCCCTCGTCGAGGCGGACCCGTCCGGCGGCGGCCCGGCCGGCGCCTACGGGATCGCCAAGCGCGCGTTGAACCGATGGGTGCGCAGGGCCGCCCCGACGCCGGAGTGGGCGGGCGCCGGCATCGCGCTCAACGCCGTCGCGTCCGGGGTCGTGGACACGCCGGCGGCCGCCTGGATCTTCGCGAGCGAGAAGGTGCGGGCCGCGGTGGAGGCGGCGGCGCCGCAGCCGTTCGGCGGCTTCCCCGGGCGGCCGGAGTGGGTCGCCGAGCTCCTGTGCTGGCTCACCGGCGCGGGCAACCGCTTCGTCACCGGTCAGATCATCTTCGCCGACGGCGGCGCGGAGGCGTCACTGATCGGCGACCTCCATTGGCGCTGACGGCGCTGACGCGCCTGGGGCCGCCGACCGGCCCTGCCTGCGGCGGCGTGACCTGATCTCGTAGGCGAGCAGGGTGCCGCCGACGGCCACGGCGACCGCCCCGACCACCGGCAACGCCTCGGCGGAGGAGGCCACGGCGGCGAACGCCAGCACCAGCAGCGCCACCACCACCCGGCTCAGCCAGGGAAAGCCCCACATGCGCAGCCGCAGCAGTTCGGGCGACTCGGCCTCCATACGCCGCCGCAGCCGGAGCTGGCTGAGCGCCACGAAGACGTAGAGCAGCAGCACCAGCAGCCCGGCGGTGTTGATCAGCAGGTCGAAGGCGTCGTCCCCGACCGCGAACGCGCCGGCCATCAGGGCCAGCGCGAGCGCGCCGCCGCCGAGCAGCGCGGGCGCGGGCACCCCGGACGCCCGCACCCGCGCCGCCGCGGCGGGAGCGTCGCCGCGGGCGGCCATCGCGCACAGGACGCGCGAGGCGGCGTACAGCGCGGCGTTCATCACCGACACGACCGCGACCAGGATCACCCACGTCATCAGGGTCGCCGCGCCGGGGACGCCGAGCTCGGCGATGGCGGCGGCGAACGGGCTGTCCGCGCCGCCCGCCGGGACGCGGTCCCACGGCACGACCGCCACGATGACCAGCACCGAGCCGACGTAGAAGAGCAGCACCCGCCAGACCACCCGCAGAGTGGCCCGCGCGACCTCCTTGGCCGGTTCGGCCGACTCGGCCGCCGCGATGGTGACGATCTCCGCCCCGAAGTAGGAGAACAGCACGGTGACGAGCGCGGTGAGGACCGCCCCCCAGCCCTTGGGGGCGAACCCGCCGTGCCCGGTCAGCGCGGTCAGGCCGGCGCCCCCGCCGGACGGCCACAGGCCCAGGACGTACAGCGCCCCGGCGGCGAGGAACGCCACGATCACCACGACCTTGACCGAGGCCAGCCAGAACTCGGTCTCGCCGAACAGCCGTACCGAGACCAGGTTGGCCGCGGTGAGCGCCGCCAGCAGCGCGACGGCCGTCGGCAGCACGGGGACGGCGCCGGACATGGAGTGCAGCAGCTTGGCCCCCGCCACGCCCTCGAACGCGACGGCGACGATCGCGAACAGCCAGTAGCACCAGCCCACCAGGAACCCGGCGCGCGGCCCGAGCGCGGTACGGGCGTAGTCGGCGAACGAGCCCGCCGAGGGCCGGGCGGCGGCCATCTCGCCGAGCATCCGCATCACCAGGACGACGATCAGGCCGCCCAGGGCGTAGGCGACCAGCGCCGCCGGGCCGGTGTCGGCGATCACCTTGCCGCTGCTGACGAACAGGCCGGCGCTGATGACGCCGCCGAGCCCGATCATGGTCATGTGGCGTCGTTTGAGTCCGCGGTGGAGCGATCCCCCGCTGTCGTGCCCGGTCATGGCGTTCGGCTCCCTGCTGTTCTCGGATAGGGGAGGTCGGACCCCGGCCCATGCACGGGCCGGGGTCTGGTTGATCGCGGGGGCGGTACGGGCGGCGCCGGTCAGTGGCCGCGGTCAGTGGCCGCGGTCAGTGATCGCGGTCAGGGATCGCGGTCAGTGGCCGCGGTAGACGGCGGGGCGCCGTTCGACGAAGGAGCGGACGCCTTCGAGCACGTCCTGGCCGCGCAGGCAGGCCAGCAGCCCTTCGGTCTCCAGGTCGAGCACCTCTTCCAGGTCCAGCTCCCAGACCTGCCGCATGGCCTGCTTGATCAGGCGTACCGGGGTGGGCGCCGCGGCGGCGACGCGTTCGGCCAGCTCCAGCGCCGTGTCGAGCAGGTCGGCGTCGGGGACCAGCCTGCTGACCAGCCCGGCGCGGTACGCCTCGGCGGCGCCGACGGTCTCGCCGGACAGCAGCAGGTCCACCGCGCGGCCGTGGCCGACCAGGCGGGGCAGCGAGTACAGCACGCCGTTGCTCGGGAACAGGCCGCGGTGCACCTCCTTGAAGGCGAACGAGGCGGCGTGGCCGGCCAGCCGCAGGTCACTGGCGATGGCCAGCTCCACGCCGACGCCGACCGCGATCCCGTTGACCGCCGAGATGATCACCTTGGGGTGGGTGGTGAAGCGGCGGGTGAGGTCCTGGAGGGCGGCGATCCGTTCGACCAGGTCGGCGTCCGACCTGGCGGCGAGCTGGGCGCCGGCCTCCTTCAGGTCGGTCCCGGCCGAGAAGGCCCGGCCGGTGCCGGTGAGCACGAGCGCGCCCACCGTGTCGTCGCGGGCGGCCTCGTCCAGGACGGCGACCAGCTCGCCGTAGGTGCGCTGCCGGAAGGCGTTCAGCACCTCGGGCCGGTCGAAGGCGACCACCAGGGCCGAGCCGGCGCGGCGCACCCGCAGATCGGTGCTCATCGGTTTCCCTCCCGGGCGTCGTAGGCGCCGTCCCGTCCGGACGGCAGCAGGTGCTTGGCGATGCGTTCGGACGGCGTCATCGGGAACGCCTCGACGAACTCCACGAACCGCGGCGTCTTGAAGTCGGCCAGCCGCGCCCGGACGTAGGCCACCAGCTCGTGCGGCTCGACGGGCTCGGCGACCTGCACGAACGCCTTGACCTCCTCGCCGTACAGCTCGTCGGGCACCGGGATCACGGCGGCGGCGCGCACGGCCGGGTGGCCGGCCAGGACCGCCTCCACCTCGGCGGCGGCGATGTTCTCGCTGCCGCGCCGGATCATCTCCTTCAGCCGCCCGACCAGGTGGTAGTGGCCGCGGGCGTCCCGGTGGCCGAGGTCGCCCATGGGGTACCAGCCGTCGCGCAGCAGCGGCTCGTCCCGGTTCCAGTAGCCGGTCAGCATCGGCCGGCCGCGGACCATGATCTCGCCGACCTCGCCGTCCGGGGCGTCGGATCCGTCCTCACGGACGATCTTGACCTCCTTGCCGGGCACGGGCCGTCCCATGGCGCCGGTGCCGACGCACGCGGTGTCCTCCGGCCGGACGGCCAGCACGACCCCGGCCTCGGTGCTGCCGTACGCCTCCCGCCAGGGCGCGCCCCAGCGCTCCTCGATCGCGGCGTGCAGGGCGGGCGCGATGCCCGAGCACAGGACGAGCCGGACGCGGTGGGCCCGGTCCCGTTCGGGGTCCGGCGGCTGCTTGAGCAGCAGCAGCGGCATCGTGCCGAGGACGTAGAAGAAGGTGGCGCCGTGCTCGCGCACCGACGGCCAGAAGCCGGAGGCGGAGAAGCGCGGCAGGATCACCAGCGGGATGCCGGTCAGCAGGCACAGCACCGTGTTCCACTGCGGGTCCATGTAGTGAAACGGCTGGGCGGTGAGGTCCACGTCGTCCGGGGTGACGGCGGCGACGTCGGCCGCCAGCTCGGCCAGGTGGAGCCAGTAGCGGTGGGTGAGCATGCAGCCCTTGGGGAACCCGGTGGTGCCCGAGGTGTACTGGAGGTTGAGCAGGTCGTCCCAGCCGACGTCGGGCAGGTCGGGGGCGCCGGGCGCGGCGACGGTCTCGGCCCCCGCGTCGAAGGCGCCCGCGGGGACGGGTTCGGGCGCGGGCCCGGCGTCGGCGGGGTCGAGCAGCCCGACCTCGCCCAGGTCCAGCGCCAGCAGCGCCCCGGCCGCGGCGGCCGAGCCGGCCAGGGCCAGCACCGGCGCCGAGTCCTTGACGACGTGGGCCAGGTCGGCGCTGCGGTACCCGGGGTTCAGCGGGACGATCACCGCGCCCAGCTTGGCGATCGCCAGCCAGGCGACCGGGAAGCCGACGCCGTTGGCGAGCATCACGGCGACCCGGTCGCCGCGGCGGACGCCGTGCGCGACCAGCACCTCCGCCAGCCGGTCGGTCCGCTGATCCACCTGCGCGACGGTGGTCTCGACGCCGTCGAAGCGGAACAGCACCCGGTCGCCGTGGGCGGCGGCCCGGTCCCGGAGCAACCCGCCGAGGCCCCCGGGGATCCGCCGGGCCGCTCCCCCGCCGGGGCCGCCCGCGATCGGCCCGGCCGCTCCCCCGCCGGGCGGCGGCGCGGCCGTCACGCCCGCCGCCGGGTGGCCATGTCGAACATCATCACCAGCTCGGCGGCGCAGTCAGCCAGGTCGACGGCCTCCTCGTCGAAGACCCACTGGAGCATGACGCCGTCGATCGCCCCCTGGACGGTGGCGGCCAGCGTGCGCGGCGAGAAGTCGCGGAAGTCGCCGCTGTCCTGGCCGCGCCGCAGGATGCCCTCCAGGTGGTGGCGGCACGGGTCGTACATGTCGGCGTTGAAGCGGCGCTTGGCCTCGGGCGATCCGAAGCTGCCCCAGATGTCCACCAGCGCGACGAAGTTGGCGCGGTTGGCCGCCATGAACTCGAAGCTCGCCTCGATGAAGGCGCGCAGCCGGTGCGGGGCGTCCGGCGCCCGGTCCACCCGGGCCTTGATGAACCGGTTGGTCTCGGTGAACAGGGCGTTGACGACCTGCTGGATCAGTTCGTCCCGGCCGGCGAAGTGGTAGGAGATCACGCCCCTGCTGACGCCGACGTCCTGGGCGATCCGGGCCAGCGACGCCTGAGGCAGCCCGGCGGTGGCGATGGTGGAGATGGCGCCCTCCACGATCTGCCGCCGCCGGGCCTCCTCGATGAACGAGGCCTTCTTCTGGCCGTCCTGATCGATTTTTGACCGCATGGCCAGGATTCAAGCCCGGCGGGCGGCGTGCGGCAAGCCCCGCTCACCGACTGTGCGGTTTCCCCCACCCCGCGCCCGGCCGCGCCGGGGGCCGTTCCCCGGGCCGGCCGGTCGCCGCGAGGTAGTGCAGCACCGCGAGCACCCGGCGGTTGCCGGCCGCCGACGCGGGCAGGCCGAGTTTGGCGAACACCGCGGTGACGTGCTTCTCCACCGCGCTCAGCGAGACGTACAGCTGGTCGGCGATGCCGGTATTGGACCAGCCCTCGGCCATCAGGGCGAGCACTTCGCGCTCCCGGGGCAGCAGGGACTCGTCCCAGCCGGGGTCGGGCATGGCGGCACCTCCTCGGTGCGGGAAACCGCAAGATCCGGGTGAACCTCTTGTCTCACTCATACCATCTGGATTAAATCCTGGCCATGCGGTCAAAAAATCATCACCATGCCCAGAAAACCTGCGTGCTCGGCGCCGTCCTGGTCGGCGTGGTGCTCGGCGGCGGCCTCGCCGTCCCGGCCCACGCCCGGACGGCGCACGCTCCCGCCACCGCGGCCCGGAGCGCCACGAACGCCACGAACGCCACGAACGCCAGGAACGCCACCGACGCCACGGACGAGCAGCTGCGCTGCCTGCTGGACGGCGTCGTCAAGCCGCCCGTGCCCGGCGCGATCCTCACCGTGACCGGCCCCGGCCGGGCCTTCGACGGCGCGGCCGGCGTGTACGAGCTGGGCGGACGCGCCCTGCGCAGCTCCGACGCCTTCCGCGCGGCCAGCGTCACCAAGACGATGACCGCGGCCGTCGCGCTCCGCCTCGCCGAACGCGGCGACCTGCGCCTGGACGCTCGCATCAGCGAGTACCTGGACCGGAAGCTGGTCGCGCGCATCCCGTACGGGTCGCGGATCACCGTCCGGCAGCTCCTCGACCACACCGCCGGTCTGTACGACTACGTGGGGGACGAGAAGTGGTTCCAGTACGTGCTCGACCATCCGGACAAGACGTGGAAACCGCTGGAGCTGGTGGACTGGGCGCTTCGGTCGGGCAAGCCCTACTTCGCTCCCGCCAAGGGCTACCACTACTCCGACACGGGCTACGTCCTGGCCGGGATGGTCATCGAGAAGGCCGGCCGCGAGCCGCTGCACCGGTTGTACCGGTCGTTGCTGCTCCAGCCGCTGAAGATGGACCGCACGTACCTGGAGTGGTGGGAGCCGCACCGCGGCCCGCGCGCCCACAACTACCTCGGCGAGCGCGACACCTACGACTACAACCCGACCTTCGACACGTTCGGCGGCGGCGGCCTGGTCTCCACCGGGGCCGACCTCAACCGGTTCATGCGCGGCCTGTTCGAGGGCAAGGTCTTCAAGAACCCGGCGACGCTGCGGACGATGCTGCGCAGCACCCCGCAGAGCGTCAAGGCCGGCTCGCCGTACGGGCTGGGCATCGCCCGGCTGACCGCGACGGGCGAAGCCGTGTACGGGCACAGCGGCTTCTTCGGCGCGTTCCAGGTCTACCTGCCGAAGCAGCGGCTCGCGGTGACCGGCACCCTCACCCAGGCGGAGACGGTGTCCAAGAAGCAGAACAGCGAGTTCATCGAGAACGCCCTGCGGGTGAGCCTCGGCAAGGCGCCCACCGGCCCCTGCGCGCGCCCGTAGCTCAGGCCACGCAGGAGTCGGCCAGCTTCCCCGACGACGCCATCGCCGTCCTGGTGGGCGTGCCGGACGGCCGGGCGGACGGCGAGAGGGTCGGCCGGGCGGACGGCGTGCCCGCGGCGACGGTGGCGGGCGCGCGGTGCGAGCGGACGATGGCCTTGCGGACGTCGGCCCGGATGCGCGGGAAGTCCGGATAGGCCGGGTTGTAGCGCGGCGGGACGATCGACAACGTCCCCACCCGGGCGCCCTTCACCTTGTCGGCCAGCGGCACCAGGTCCTGCAGCAGCCCGCGCGGGATGTCGGTCCGGAACGTCTGCCGGGCCGCCCCGGCCAGCTGCTTGAACTTCAGCAGCACGTTGGCCGGGTCGAGCTGGTCGAGCATGGCGGAGATGACGCAGTGCTGGCGGCGCATCCGGGTGTGGTTGTCGCCTCCGGCGCAGTTGGAGCCGTCGTGGTCGCGGGCCCGGCCGTACCAGAGCGCGTCGTTGCCGTTCAGCCGCCGGGTGCCGGCCTTGATCACGCCGCCGTCGCTGCGGCCCACGCCGTAGCAGATGTCCTGCTCGACGTGGATGCGCACGCCGCCGAGCGCGTCGATCAGCCGGGCCACGCCCCACATGTTGACCAGCACGTAGTAGTCGATCTTGAGGCCGAGGATCTCGCCGACCGCGCCCTTGACGGCGTCCGGGGCCCGGGTGGGCGAGTTGCGGAACAGCGCGGGGTGGGTGTCGGCGTAGGCCCAGACGCCGTTCAGCAGGTCCTCCGACTCCCGTCCGGCCCCGGCGATGTAGAAGCCCTTGGGCGGCGGGAACAGCCGGCCCATCACGCTCCCCCTGGGGAAGGGCGCGTTCTCCATCTCCCTGGGCAGCGCGAACAGCACGGTGTCGCCGGTCCTGACGTCGATGCTGGCGACGTTGACGCTGTCGGTGCGGATGCTCGTCCCGTTGCGGCCGCGCGCGCCGTCGCCGCCGAGCAGCAGGATGTTCACCCTCGTGCGGCCGGCCCACGGGTCGGCGTGGTTGATGGGCGTGGGCTCGGGCGCGTTGAACACGTCGGTCAGCGTGGCGTCGACCTCCGACACCGTCTGCGAGGCCACCACGAACGGCGACACGACGGCCGCGACCAGCAGCAGCGCCACGCCGTCCGACCAGACCAGCCGCCGCCGCGGCCGCAGCACGGTGTAGGAGGCGACCACCAGCAGCCCCCACGCGACGCCGACGCCGATGGCGCCACCGCTGATCGCCGAGGCCCAGGTGGCCTGGGTCGCCATGGCCACCCCGCCCGCCGAGGCCACGACGAGCGCCACCGCCACGCCCGCGGTCAGGAACAGCCCCAGCAGCCCGAACCCGAGCAGGCGGTACCCGGCCCGCAGATGGGCCGCGCCCGGAATGACGATCGACAGCGCTGCCCAGCCGATGGCTGCCCCCGCGCCCCGTTTGGTGCCCATCCGCCCTCATGATCTCTATGTGGTACGTCCCCCGAGATCATAGGTTCGGGGCTGATTACCCGTGTACGCAACTTATCCGGCGGAATATGCGGAAGAAGGGCGTCAGTCCACGTACGCCCACAGGTCGTAGGTGGTGGAGCCCGGATAGTTCTGCGGGTAGTGCGTGCTGCACCACCAGGTCTGCCAGCGTCCGTTCTGCTGGCCCGACCGGCCGAAGGAGACGCAGACGTCGTACGGCAGGTTGGTGTAGACGACCTGGAGCGTGGACGTGGCGTCCGCCGGCGTGCTCATGGCCAGGACGGGCGCCAGGGTGCTGACCGCGGCAAGCGCCAGGGCGGTGATTGCGCGACGCATCGGCTCTCCCCTCTTCAAGGGTCGGATTGTGTGAGAAGCGATCACCGTGCATTGCACGACAGGGCTTGTCCGCACCGCAAGAACGGCCCTCGCGCGGCCCCGGCGACCAGCGCGAACGTCCCGCAGGCGATGAAAGGTTCATTCCGCCGCGCCTGACGGCGTCAGAAGGCGGCCGCGCCGTGTCAGCACGGCGTCCGCGCGGTGTCAGCGCCGCCCGCGAAGGTGAACGCCATGAACATCTGGACGATCACAGCTATTCGGTGTTGCTAGGTACCAGTACTTCGTGCCACTATGTAGCCGGTAGTCAGCACCACCGAGTAGTTGCGGCCGCCGACGGCGAGACCCCCGGAAGAGAAGACAGGGCCAAGTGATGACGACACAACAAGCTCCGGCGATCCAGGTGCGCGGCCTGGAGAAGTCGTACAAGGAACTGCACGTGCTGCGCGGCGTGGACTTCGAGGTGGCGCGGGGCAGCATCTTCGCCCTGCTCGGCTCGAACGGCGCGGGCAAGACCACGCTGGTGAAGATCCTGGCCACGCTGCTCAAGGCCGACGCCGGCACGGCCATGGTCAACGGCCTCGACGTCGCCGGGCAGGCCGCCCAGGTACGCGAGTCCATCAGCCTCACCGGCCAGTTCGCCGCCGTGGACGAGATCCTCAGCGGGCGGGAGAACCTCGTGCTGGTCGCCCGGCTGCGCCACCTGAAGAACCCCGGCAAGATCGCCGACGACCTGCTCGAACGGTTCTCGCTGACCGAGGCGGGCGGCCGGAAGGCGGCGACGTACTCGGGCGGCATGCGCCGCCGCCTCGACATCGCGATGAGCCTCATCGGCGACCCGCCGGTCATCTTCCTCGACGAGCCGACCACCGGCCTCGACCCCCAGGCGCGCATCGAGGTGTGGCAGGCCGTCAAGGAGCTCGCCGCCCAGGGCACCACCGTGCTGCTCACCACCCAGTACCTGGACGAGGCCGAGCAGCTCGCGGACCGGATCGCGATCCTGCACGAGGGCCGGATCATCGTCAACGGCACCCTCGCCGAGCTCAAGCAACTCCTCCCGCCCGCCAAGGTCGAGTACGTCGAGAAGCAACCGACCCTGGAGGACGTCTTCCTCACCCTCGTCGGCACGAAAGCCTAAGGACCACCACCATGAGCAAGCACTTCTTCGGTGACACCACCGTCCTGCTGGGACGGTCCCTGCGCCACATCTCCCGCAGCCCGGACACCATCGTCACGACCGCGATCATGCCGATCGCCATGATGCTGATGTTCGTCTACGTGTTCGGCGGCGCGATCAGGACGGGGTCGGACTCGTACGTGAACTACATGCTGCCCGGCATCCTGCTCATCACGGTCGCCTCCGGCATCGCCTACACCGCCTACCGGCTGTTCATGGACATGAAGGGCGGCATCTTCGAACGGTTCCAGTCCATGCCGACCGCGCGCTCGGCGGTGTTGTGGGCGCACGTGCTGACCTCGCTGGTCGCCAACCTGGTCTCGCTGGTGGTCGTGATGCTCGTCGCCCTGCTCATGGGCTTCCGCTCCAGCGCGGGCCTGTCGGCCTGGCTGTCGGTCGCGGGCATCCTGATCCTGTTCACCCTGGCGCTGACCTGGATCGCCGTCATCCCCGGCCTGTCGGCCAAGACCATGGAAGGCGCGAGCGCGTTCTCCTACCCGCTCATCTTCCTGCCGTTCCTCAGCTCGGCGTTCGTGCCCACCGACACCATGCCCACCGTGGTGCGCGTCTTCGCCGAGAACCAGCCGGTGACCTCCATCGTCAACGCCGTCCGCGCCCTGTTCGCCGAGCAGCCCGTCGGCAACGACATCTGGATCGCCCTCGCCTGGTGCGTCGGCATCCTGGTCGTCGCCTACGTCTTCGCCATGAACACCTACCGCCGCAAGATCTCCTGAAAGGACGACCATGACCGACTCCCTCCACACCGTCACGCCGATGCCCGCCGAACGCCGTCCCGGCTGCCCGTTCGACCCGCCGAAGGAGCTCGTCGAGGCCCGCGAGCACGGCCCCATCAGCCGCTTCCCCTTCGCCGACGGACACCAGGGCTGGCTGGTCACCGGCTACGACCTGGCCCGCTCGATCCTGGCCGACCCCCGCTTCAGCTCCCGCAAGGAGCTCATGAGCCACCACCCGACCATCGACTACGGCGACATCGAGGTGCCCCCGGCCCCGCCCGGCGAGTTCCTGCTCATGGACGAGCCGCAGCACAGCCGCTACCGCAAGCCGCTCGTCGGCAAGTTCACCGTCCGCCGGATGCGGCTGCTCACCGAGCGCGTCGAGCAGATCACCGCCGAACACCTGGACGCCATGGAGCAGGCCGGCCCCACCGCCGACCTGGTGACCGCGTTCGCCAAGCCCATCCCCGCCATCGTCATCTGCGAGCTGCTGGGCGTGCCGTACGAGGACCGGGGCCGCTTCCAGGAGAACATCGACAAGTTCCTCGGCGGCGAGGCCGGCGACGAGGAACTGATCGCCGCCTACCTCGCCACCCAGCAGTACCTGGGCGAACTCGTGGCCGCCAAGCGCGCCCACCCGACCGACGACGTGCTCAGCGACCTGCTCGACAGCGACCTGACCGACGAGGAGCTGCAGGGCATGGCCCTGATCCTGCTGTCGGCCGGGTTCGACACCACCGCCAACATGCTGGCCCTCGGCACCTTCGCCCTGCTGCAGAACCCGGACCAGCTCGCCGCGCTGCGCGCCGACCCTTCGCTCACCGACCAGGCCGTCGAGGAGCTGCTGCGGTACCTGTCGGTCGCCAAGCAGTTCTACCGGGTCGCCCTGGAGGACGTCGAGCTGGCCGGCCAGACCGTCAAGGCCGGCACGATGGTCCTCCTGTCCCTCAACACCGCCAACCGCGACCCCGGCCGTTTCCCCGACCCCCACACCCTCGACCTGCGCCGGCAGGACGGCGGCCATCTGGCCTTCGGCCACGGCATCCACCAGTGCCTGGGCCAGCAGCTCGCCCGCGTCGAGATGCGCGTCGCGTTCCCCGCGCTGCTCAACCGCTTCCCCACCCTGCGCCTGGCCGTACCGGCCGACCAGGTCGCCCTGCGGCCGGAGATCGCCGACATCTACGGCGTCAAGAGCCTCCCCGTCACCTGGGACGCCTGACCCCGCCCCGGTGGCGCCGATCCCTGAGCTCCAGAGAGGAACCACCCCATGGCAGACCTCCCGGCGGGTCCCGTGAAGCCCTCCTCACCGGCGCTGCGGGCCTCCGACGCGGACCGCGACCGCGTCACCGAACTGCTGCGGACGGCCGTCGCCGACGGCCGGCTCGACCTGGCCGAATTCGAGGAGCGGCTGGAGGTGGCGTTGTCCGCCCGCACCGTGAACGCGCTGGCCCCGCTCGTCACCGACCTGGTCGCGGGACCGGGCGGCCATGATGCGCTCGCGCTGCCGCCGGCCGGGGCTCCGGCCGCCGAACTGCTCACCATCAAGGAGAAGCACGGCACGGTGCGCCGCGACGGCCGCTGGACGTTGCCGCACCGGCTGGCGGTGCGCACCGCGTGGAGCGACGTGCTGCTGGACCTGACCAAGGCGGTGCGCGGCGCGCCCGAGCTGATCATCGAGCTGCGGGTGAGCGGCGGCAGCGTGGAGCTGGTCCTGGCGCCGGGCATGGTGCTGGAGAGCGACGAGCTCTCGGTACGGCACGGCACGCTGGCGATCAGCAGGGCACCCGACGACGACACACCGGAGGTGTTGCGCGTCCGCCTGACCGGCCGCATGCGGCACGGCCGGCTCGCCGTCCGCCGGCAGGCGACACGGCGGTGACGCGGCGGTGACGCGGCGCGGCGCGTAGGGATGGCGCGTAGGGATTTCGTCAGGATTGCGGCGGTTCACGCCCCGGCGGGACAGGCTGGACAGATCATTCCCGCACGGACGAGAGCCCCGCATGCCGATGAATCCATGGACACCTTCCGGCCCGCACGAGATCGAGATCGACCGGTCCCGGCTCAGGGAGATGCGATCGCGCCTGCCCGAGGCGGCCAGGCGGCTGGACGAGGTGGTGCCCAAGCTGGTGTCGCTGACCGTGGCCGAGTCGGCGTTCACCTCGTTCACCTACTCGCTGGCGCTGGCCTACAACGAGGTCGAGGCCCTCACGATCACCGAGGTGCGCCGCCGCCTCGACGACGCCGCACGCGTCCAGGACGACCTGGACACCTCCGTCACCACCTGGCAGGACGCCGAGACCGCCGCCACCGTGAGGATGTGGTGAACGCCGCCGAGCTGGCCCGCGAGGCCCTGCTGACGGGCGCGGGGGCGGCGGTGACGCTGTCCGCGCTCGGCGTGCCCGCCGCCTGGCCGTTCGTCGGCAGGATGTACGTCCACCAGTACGACCCGCAGGCGTTCTTCGACGGCGCGGACACCTGGCTGGCCGTGCACGACGACGTGGCGGCCACCCGGCTGAACGTCGAGGCGCTGGTCGGCGAGGTGGCCACGACGAGCTGGCGGAGCGCGGACGGCCGGGCCTTCGACCGCCGCATGGACGCCTACCTGGCCGGCCTGCGCTCGATCGAGATCCGCGCGGTCGTCACCGCCCTCGTCCTGCGCACCGTCGGCGCCGCGCTCGTCGCGATGATCCTGTACCAGTTCCTGGTAGCGGCGGCCATGGCCGCGCTGGCGCTCTGGGTGCTGACCGCCGCGTTCACGCCGCTCAGCCTGGTCACCGCCCGGACCGCGGCCACCCGCTGCCTGACCGGCCTGTACGAGAACTACCGGGCAGTGGAGTCGCTGCTCGACACGCTGCTGCACGGCTGCGCCGCCGCCCTGTCCGCGGCGGTGGCCGTGGACGCGGGCGCCGAGGCGGCCCGGGGCGACGGCGGCGGGCTGCGCGACCTCGCCGCCGCCACCTTCGCCCAGGGCCCGCTGCTGGTCTGGGGCACCGGGAACCGGATCGAACGGGACCTGACCGCGCACGGCCTCACCGGCCGCCGCGCGGGCGCCGGCGGGCCACTCCCCCAGGGCGTCCCGCAGGCGGCGGGCGCCAAGGCGCTCGGCGACGTCACCAGCGGCAGCCAGACGATCACCGGCCGGTACGTGCCCGCGCAGGCCGCCGACGGCTCCTACTCGTTCCCCTGGGAGTGACCGCCATGGACTTCGAGCAGGCACTCGGCCTCGACCCCGAACGGCTCGCGGCCGACGCCGACCACCTCTTCGGCAGGCTGAGCCGGCTCCCCGGCGAGGCCGCCACGGCCCGGGCCGAATCCCCGGACGGCTGGGTCAGCGTCGAGTACAGCTGCGCGTCCGGCGTCCAGGACCTGCGGCTGGACCCGCGGGCGATGCGCATGGAGTCGGCGCGCCTGGCCGAGACCGTCCTCGGCCTGATCCACCAGGCCAGGCGGCAGGCCGAGGCCGCGGAACGCGCCAGGCTGGAGGAGTTCCTGGGCGCGGGCGACGCGCTCCTGACCGGACGCGGGCTCGTCGCCGCCCGGCTGCGCGACTCGGCCGGCGCCCTGCCGGCGAACCTGGAGCAGGCCGAGGCGACGATCGACCGGGTACGCAGACTGCTGCGCCCCTGACCCGAAGGCTCTACTCTGTGATACTGTGTAGTAGTACTCGGTACCACTGAGTACTTCGGAAGGGGGCGGAAGAAGAGCCACCATGGAGAATCTGACGGAGATGCTGAAAGGCACGCTTGAAGGCTGCGTGCTCGAGATCATCGGCAGCGAGGAGACCTACGGGTACGCCATCACCCGCCGGCTGAACGACCTCGGCTTCGCCGACGTCGTCGAGGGGACGGTTTACACGATCCTGCTGCGGCTGGAGAAGAACGGGCTCGTCCAGGTGACGAAACGACCGTCCGAACAGGGCCCGCCGCGCAAGTTCTACGCGCTCAACGACGCGGGACGCGCGGAGCTCGCGACGTTCTGGGCGAAATGGGCGTACATCACGTCCCGGATCGACAAGCTCAAGGAGGGCGGGAAATGAGCTTCTGGGAGACCATCACCGGCAGCGATCTCACCAGGGACTACAAGGCGTTCGAAGCCCGGGCCGCGGCCCTGCCGGCCGACCATCGGGCGGCATGGGACCAGATCAAAGGACATCTCTTCCACTACTCGGACTTCACCGGCCGGAACCTGATGCCGATCTTCGACGGCGTTCTGGGCCTGCTGGAGGAGACCGCGGCCGACGGGCAGGACATCCACGAGGTGCTGGGCGACGACATCCCGGGATTCTGCGCGGCCCTGGCCGGCGAGACCGGGGGCCGCAGCTTCCGCGACCGGTGGCGCGAGCAGCTGAACAGGAACGTCGCGAAGAAGCTGGGCCGGCTGGGAGGCTGACGTGGGCATCCAGGACATCATCGAGGGCAAGAAGCAGTGGCGGGCGCACATGGCGCGGGTCAAGGCCCTGCCGCCCGACTACCAGATCGTCTACAAGGAGATGCAGCGGTACTTCTTCAAGGTCGGGCCGGTCGGGCTGACCGACGGGCCCCTGCTGCCGGGGATCGTCGACTTCTTCGAGGAGGGCGTCGCGGCCGGCAAGGGAGTCCTGGAGCTCATCGGCGAGGACGTCGCCGCCTTCGCCGATGAGCTGATCAAGGACTCGCGCACCTACGCGGACCTCTATCAGGAGTCCGTCAGCCGGAAGCTCGGCGGCACCGGCAAACCTCACCGGTCGTAGAGCCGGCGGGCCCACAGGTACCCGCCCAGCGCGATGGCCGCGCTCCAGAGTGCCGCCGCCGCGAGGCTGGGCCCCGCCGGCCGCCCGGCCAGCAGCGCGCGCAGGGTCTCGATGACCGGCGTGAACGGCTGGTGTTCGGCGAACCAGCGCAACGGGCCCGGCATCGACTCCGGCGGGACCACGCCGCTGCCCAGGAACGGCAGCAACATCAGCGGCATCGGCAGGTTGCTGGCCGTGGCCACGTTCTTGGTGACCATGCCCAGCGCCGCCGACAGCCAGGTGATGGCGAAGGTGAACATCGCCAGCACGCCCACCACCCCGAGCCAGTCCAGCGCCGAGGCGGCGGGGCGGAAGCCGATCAACAGGGCCGTCAGCGTCACGGCCGCGATCGCGGTGAAGTTCTGCACGAGCGCGCCGAGCACGTGCCCGGTCAGGACCGAGACGCGGGCGATCGCCATGGTCTTGAACCTGGCGACGATGCCCTCGGTCATGTCCATCGCCACCGCGATCGCGGTCCCCTGCGCGGCGCTGGCGATCGTCATGATCAGGATGCCGGGGGTGATGTAGGCGACGTAGGCGGCGCGGTCGCCGCCGATCCCGGCCCCCATGATGCCGCCGAGGACGTAGACGAACAGCAGCAGGAACACCACCGGTACGCCCGCGTAGGTGAGGATCAGCGTGGGGTACCGCCACATGTGCCTGATCTGGCGGCGCAACATCGTCGCCGAGTCGGTGATCGCTCTCATCGGGCGGACTCCTCGGTCAGGGCCAGGAAGACGTCGTCCAGGCCGGGGGTGTGCATCGACAGCTCGGCGACCTCGACGGCCTGCGCGTCCAGCAGTTCCAGGAGCTCGCGTAACGCGCCTACGCCGGTGTCGGGGATCTGCACCGTGAGGGACTCCTCGTCGCACGAGGTCGCGCCCACCAGGGAGACCGCCCTGCGGTAGCCGTCGAGGTCGGCGAAGCGCACGACGACGTGGCCGCCGGGGACCAGGCGCTTGAGCTCTTCGGGGCTGCCCTCGGCCACCAGCCGGCCCTGGCTGAGCAGCGCGATGCGGTCGGCGAGCTCGTCGGCCTCCTCCAGGTACTGGGTGGTCAGGAAGATGGTCACGCCGTCCTGCCGGACGAGGTCCCGGACGAACTGCCACATCGTGCGGCGGCTGCGCGGGTCCAGTCCCGTGGTGGGCTCGTCGAGGAAGATGAGCCTGGGCGTGCCGACCATGGTCATGGCCAGGTCCAGCCGGCGGCGCATGCCGCCCGAGTAGGCGGCCGCGGGCGTGCGCGCGGCGCCGGTGAGGTCGAAGCGCTCCAGCAGTTCGCCGGCTCGGCGGCGGCCCTCGGCGCGGCCGAGGTGCAGCAGGTCGGCCATGAGCCGCAGGTTCTCCTCGCCGGTCAGCAGGCCGTCGACCGCGGAGAACTGGCCGGTGACGCCGATCGCGGCCCGCACCTTGTCGGGCTCCCTGGACAGGTCGTGCCCGGCGACCCGGATCTCGCCGGCGTCGGCCTTGATCAGGGTGGACAGGATCTGCACCGTGGTGGTCTTGCCCGCGCCGTTGGGGCCGAGCAGCGAGAAGACGGTGCCCTGGGGGATGGACAGGTCGATGCCGTCCAGGACGCGGTGGGGACCGTAGGACTTGCGCAGCCCCGCCACCGACACGAAAGCGCGCGACCCGTCGCGATAGTACGTGTTCATCACAATTGAAAGCTACGTTGCTTTCAGAAAATATGTCAATCAATGGAAACACATAAGCCCAGCTCACAGTGGATAAACTGATACATTGACGCTGAAGCTGAATGCAATGAAACGTTGCATTGTGTGGAGACGAACGCAATAGTGAGGTCGTGGCACAAGGAAGGTTGACCCTGCACGACCGCCGGCGCATCGCGACCGGTCTCGCCGAAGGCCGCTCCTACGCCGAGATCGCCAGGCGGCTCGACCGGCCGACCTCGACGATCAGCCGCGAGGTGAGCCGCAACGGCGGCCCCGGCGACTACCGTCCCGAGCGGGCGCACCAGGCGACGGCGCGGCGGGCGCGGCGCGGCGCCCCGGCGCGTCCGGCCGAGCCCCGGGACCGCGAGGTCTTCGAGGCGGAAGAGGGGGCCGTCGAGATGGCGGTCGCGATGGGCCTGCCCAAGATGGTGGCGCGCGTGCTCATCGGCCTGTGGCTGAGCGAGGACGGCCGGCTCACCGCGGCCGAGCTGGCGCGCGGGCTGAAGGTGAGCCCCGCCTCGATCTCCACGGCGGTGGGCTACCTGACCCAGCAGGGCCTGATCAGGCGCGAACGCGATCCGCAACGACGGCGCGACGTCTACGTGGTCGACGACGACGCCTGGTACCACTCGACGGTGATCAGCGCGCGGCAGACGCTCGCGGCGGCGGAGGTCGCCAAGGCGGCGGGGCGGACGCTCGGGCTCGACACGCCCGCGGGCCGGCGTCTGGCCAGGGGCGGCGCGTTCCTGGAGCGGATCAGCCTGGACGCCCTGGCGTCGGCGGAACGCTGGCGCGACCTCCTGCCGTGACCGAAGCGCGGCCCGTACCGCGCGATCCTCCCGAACCCGGACCGCGCACGATCCTCCAAACCCTGGACCGTGCACGATCCTCCCGACCCCGGACCGGGCCGCGTAGGGAGGCCGTCAAGATTCGGCCGACGGCCGTATGGAAACCGTCAAGAACGACAAAACACCCCATTTTCCGGCGTTTGCTGGACCTGCGGCCGCCCGTCGAGGGGCGGCGGCGATCTCATCATCGAGCTGAGGAGTGGGGATGGCCGACGTCGTCTTCGTCGCCCTGACGATCGCGATCTTCGTGGTCTTCGGGCTGGTCGTGCGGGCGGTGGAGCGGCTGTGAGCGCCGTCAACGCCGCCGGTCTCGTCGTGGTCGCCGGCCTGGTGATCTTCATGATCGCGGCCCTGCTGTTCCCGGAGCGGTTCTGATGAGCACGACCCTGGCCGGAATGATCTTCATCGTCTCCCTGATCGCGGCGCTGGCCCTGGTCTGGAAGCCGTTCGGCGACCACATGTACCGCGTCTACTCCACGACGAAGCACAACGTCGTCGAGCGCGGCGTCTACCGCCTGCTGGGAGTGCGGGCCGACGCCGAGCAGAGCTGGCCCGTCTACGCCCGCAGCCTGCTGGCGTTCTCGGTGGTCTCGGTCCTGGTCGTGTACGGCCTCCAGCGCCTGCAGGACAAGCTGCCGCTGAGCCTCGGCATGGAGCCGGTCACCGATCACATCGCTTGGAACACCGCGATCAGCTTCGTCACCAACACCAACTGGCAGGCGTACTCGGGCGAGTCCACGATGGGCCACCTGACCCAGATGTCCGCCCTGGCCGTGCAGAACTTCGTCTCGGCGGCCGTCGGCATGGCGGTCGCGGTGGCCCTGGTCCGCGGGTTCGCCCGCCGCAGGTCGGGCACGATCGGCAACTTCTGGGTGGACCTGGTCCGCGGCACCCTGCGCATCCTGCTGCCGATCGCCTTCGTCGGCGCGCTGGTGCTGGTGGCGGGCGGCCTGGTGCAGAACTTCTCGGGCGTGCACGAGGTGAGCACGCTGACCGGCGGCACGCAGGGCGTCACCGGCGGCCCGGTCGCCTCCCAGGAGGTCATCAAGGAACTGGGCACCAACGGCGGCGGCTTCTACAACGCCAACTCGGCCCACCCGTTCGAGAACGCCACAAGCTGGACGAACTGGTTCGAGATCTTCCTGATCCTGGTGATCCCGTTCTCGCTCACCCGCACCTTCGGCCGGCTGGTCGGCCAGGTCCGGCAGGGGTACGCAATCCTCGCGGTGATGGGCGTGCTGGCGCTGGCGAGCGTCCTGCTCACCAACGTCTTCGAGCTGTCCGGGAACGCCACCGTGCCGCAGGCGGCGGGGGCGGCGCTGGAGGGCAAGGAGCTGCGCTTCGGCGTCTCGAACTCGGCCACCTTCGCCGCCGCCACCACCCTCACGAGCACCGGGGCGGTGAACTCCTTCCACGACTCCTACACGCCGTTCGGCGGCATGATGACGCTGGTCAACATGATGCTCGGCGAGGTCGCGCCCGGCGGCGTCGGCTCGGGCCTGTACGGCATGCTGATCCTCGCCGTGATCACGGTGTTCGTGGCGGGCCTGATGGTCGGCCGCACGCCCGAGTACCTGGGCAAGCGCATCGGCGCCCGGGAGATCAAGCTCGCCTCCCTGTACTTCCTGGTCACCCCGGCCCTGGTGCTGGTCGGCACGGCCTGCGCGATGGGCTCGGCGGAGCGGCGCGCGAGCATGCTGAACGGCGGCCCGCACGGCCTGTCGGAGGTCCTGTACGCCTTCACCAGCGCCTCCAACAACAACGGCTCCGCCTTCGCCGGCCTCACCGTCAACACCCCCTGGTACGACGTGGCGCTCGGCCTGTGCATGGCCTTCGGCCGGTTCCTGCCGATCATCCTGGTGCTGGCCCTGGCCGGTTCGCTGGCGGTGCAGTCGCCCGTCCCCGCGGGCGCCGGCACGCTGCCCACCCACCGGCCGCAGTTCGTCGGCCTGGTCGTCGGCGTGACGGTCGTCCTCGTCGCCCTCACCTTCCTCCCGGCACTCGCGCTCGGCCCGATCGCAGAAGGACTGTCCTGACATGTCAACCCCCGTACTGGACAAACCCTCCCCCGCGCGGCGGGACGGCCGCGTGGGCGGCGGCCTGCTGGATCCCCGCCAGCTCGTCAGGTCCCTTCCCGACGCGGTCAGGAAGCTGAACCCGGCCACGCTGTGGCGCAACCCCGTCATGCTGATCGTCGAGGTCGGCGCGGTGTTCACCACCGTCCTGGCGATCGTCGAGCCGTCGTTCTTCGCCTGGGCGACCGTCGTGTGGCTGTGGCTGACCGTGATCTTCGCCAACCTGGCCGAGGCCGTCGCGGAAGGGCGCGGCAAGGCGCAGGCCGCGACGCTGCGCAGGGCCAAGACCGACACCCGGGCCCGCCGCCTGCGCGGCGACGCCGAGGGCGGGTGGGACACGGTCGGCGCGCCCGAGCTGCGGCAGGGCGACCTGGTGGTGGTCGAGGCCGGCGAGATCATCCCCGGCGACGGCGACGTGGTCGAGGGCATCGCCTCGGTGGACGAGTCGGCCATCACCGGCGAGTCCGCACCCGTCATCCGCGAGTCGGGCGGCGACCGCTCGGCGGTGACCGGCGGCACGAAGGTGCTCTCCGACCGGATCGTCGTCAGGATCACCCAGAAGCCCGGCGAGAGCTTCGTCGACCGCATGATCGCCCTGGTCGAGGGCGCCAACCGGCAGAAGACGCCCAACGAGATCGCGCTCAACATCCTGCTGGCCGCCCTGACGATCGTCTTCCTGGTCGCCACCGTCACCATGCAGCCGCTGGCCGTCTACTCCAAGCAGATCAACCCCGGCGTGCCGGACTCGATCGCGCTCGACGCGAACGGCGTCACCGGCATCGTGCTGGTCTCGCTGCTGGTCTGCCTGATCCCCACCACGATCGGGGCGCTGCTGTCGGCCATCGGCATCGCCGGCATGGATCGTCTGGTGCAGCGCAACGTCCTGGCCATGTCCGGCCGCGCGGTGGAGGCGGCCGGCGACGTGTCCACGCTGCTGCTGGACAAGACCGGCACGATCACGCTGGGCAACCGGCAGGCGGCCGAGTTCGTCCCCGTGGCCGGGGTCGGCGAGCGGGAGCTCGCCGAGGCCGCCCAGCTCTCCAGCCTCGCCGACGAGACGCCCGAGGGCCGCTCGGTCGTGGTGTTCGCCAAGGAGCGGTACGGCCTGCGCGAACGCGAGATCCACGGCGCCGAATGGGTGCAGTTCACCGCCCAGACCCGCATGTCCGGCGTGAACCTGGACGGCCGCGAGGTCCGCAAGGGCGCGGCCACCGCGGTCATGAAGTGGGTGCGCGACAACGGCGGCCACCCCACCGACGACGTCGGCCACATCGTGGACGGCATCTCCGCCTCCGGCGGCACCCCGCTGGTCGTGGCCGAGCGGGGCCGCGTGCTCGGCGTCATCCACCTCAAGGACGTCGTCAAGCAGGGCATGCGGGAACGCTTCGACGAGATGCGCCGCATGGGCATCCGCACCGTCATGATCACCGGCGACAACCCGCTCACCGCCAAGGCCATCGCCGACGAGGCCGGCGTGGACGACTTCCTGGCCGAGGCCACCCCCGAGGACAAGCTCGCGCTGATCAGGAAGGAGCAGGAGGGCGGCCGGCTGGTCGCGATGACCGGCGACGGCACCAACGACGCCCCCGCCCTGGCCCAGTCGGACGTCGGCGTGGCCATGAACACCGGCACCTCGGCCGCCAAGGAGGCCGGGAACATGGTCGACCTGGACTCCAACCCGACCAAGCTCATCGAGATCGTCGAGATCGGCAAGCAGCTGCTGATCACGCGGGGCGCGCTGACCACGTTCTCGATCGCCAACGACATCGCGAAGTACTTCGCGATCATCCCGGCCATGTTCGCGGCCGTCTACCCGGGCCTGGACGCGCTCAACGTCATGCGCCTGTCCAGCCCCCAGTCCGCGATCCTGGCCGCGGTGATCTTCAACGCGCTGGTCATCGTCGCGCTGATACCGCTGGCGCTCAGAGGCGTCCGGTACCGGCCGTCCAGCGCGTCCAAGCTGCTCTCGCGCAACCTGTACGTCTACGGCCTGGGCGGCATCGTCGCCCCCTTCATCGGCATCAAGCTCATCGACCTGCTGATCCAGTTCCTTCCGGGGATGTCATAAATGGAACGCCTGCCAAGCCGGCTCCGCCGGCACCTCGCCGCCCTGCGCGCCGTCGCCGTCCTGACCGCGCTGCTCGGCATCGTCTACCCGCTGGTCACCACCGGGGTCGCCCAGGCCCTGTTCAACGGGCGCGCCAACGGCTCGATCGTCGAGAAGGACGGCAGGGCCGTGGGCAGCGCGCTCATCGGCCAGTCCTTCACCGACGCCGACGGCAGGCCGGTCAGGAAGTACTTCCAGTCCCGCCCGTCGGCGGCGGGCGACGGCTACGACCCGACCGCGTCCGGCGCGAGCAACCTGGGCCCGCAGGACGTCGTGGACACGCTGCCGGTCGCGGGTGGGGAGGGCCGGCAGTCGCTGCTCACCCGGGTCTGCGCCCGTTCCAAGGCGGCCGGCGAGCTGGAGGGCGTCAGCGGCGCCCGCCCGTACTGCACCCCGGACGGGGTCGGCGCGGTGCTCAAGGTCTTCCCCGACCGGGCCGTCAGCGTCAACCAGGCGTGCCCGGCCACCCCGTTCGTGGCCGCGTACCAGCGGCTGAGGGTGGAGTGCGCGAAGCCGGGCGAGGACTACGCGGCCGGGCGGACCGTCCCCGTCCGGGGCAACGCCACGGCGGTCGTCCCCGCCGACGCGGTGACCGCAAGCGGCTCGGGGCTCGACCCGCACATCTCCCTCGCCTACGCCGAGCTGCAGGCCCCCCGCGTCGCCGAGGAGCGCGGCCTGGACCGGGCCGAGGTCGAACGGCTCATCCAGCGGCACACCACCGGCCGGGCGCTCGGCTTCATGGGCGAACCGGTGGTCAACGTGCTCGACCTCAACCTCGCCCTCGACGGGCAGTGACATGAGGGGGCGGTTGCGGGTCTATCTCGGGGCGGCGCCCGGGGTCGGCAAGACGTACGCGATGCTCGGCGAGGGCCGCCGCGCGCGGGAACGCGGCCGGGACGTGGTCGTGGGCCTGGTCGAGACCCACGGCCGTCCCCGCACCGCCGCCCTCCTGGAGGGCATGGAGATCGTCCCGCGCCGAACGGTCGTCCACCGCGGCGCCACCTTCACCGAGCTCGACGTGGACGCGGTCATCGCGCGCCGGCCCAAGGTGGCGCTGATCGACGAGCTGGCCCACACCAACGTGCCCGGCTCGAAGAACGTCAAGCGCTGGCAGGACGTCGACGAGATCCTGGACGCCGGCATCGACGTCGTCTCCACGGTGAACATCCAGCACCTGGAGTCGGTCAACGACGTCGTCCAGGAGATCACCGGCGTGCCGCAGCGCGAGACCGTGCCCGACGAGGTGGTGCGCCGCGCCGACCAGATCGAGCTGGTGGACATGTCGCCGGAGGCGCTGCGCCGCCGCATGGCGCACGGCAACGTGTACGCGCCGGAGAAGGTCAGCGCCGCCATGTCCAACTACTTCCGCGTCGGCAACCTCACCGCGCTGCGCGAACTCGCGCTGCTGTGGGTGGCCGGCAAGGTGGACGACCAGCTCGACCGCTACCGCGCCGACCACGGCATCGCCACCACCTGGGAGACCCGCGAGCGGGTGGTGGTCGCCCTGACCGGCGGGCCCGAGGGCGACACACTGGTCCGGCGGGCCGCCCGCATCGCGGCCCGGACCAAGGGCGCCGACCTGCTGGCGGTGCACGTCACCAGCGCCGACGGGCTGGCCGGCGCCGACCCGGCCAGCCTGGCCCGCCAGCGCACGCTGGTGGAGGACATGGGCGGCAGCTACCACCAGGTCGTCGGCGACGACGTCCCGCGGGCGCTGCTGGACTTCGCGCGCGGCGTCAACGCCACCCAGCTCGTCCTCGGCGCCTCGCGCAGGGGGCGGTTCGCGCAGATCTTCTCCCGGGGCGTCGGCGTGGAGACCACCGCCCGGTCCGGCTCGATCGACGTGCACATGATCACGCACGAGGAGGCCAAGCGCGGACGCCGCCGGCCCGCCCGCACGCGCGCCGCGCTCACCCGCACCCGGCGGGCGAGCGGCTGGGCGCTGGCAGTGGCCGGGATGCCGCTGCTGACGGCCGCGCTGGCGCCGTTCCGCGACCTGTTGTCGCTGCCCAGCGAGATCCTGTTCTTCCTGTGCCTGACCGTCGGGGTGGCCCTGGTGGGCGGCATGTGGCCGGCCATCACCGCGGCCGTCGGCGGCTCGCTGCTGCTCAACTGGTTCTTCACCGCGCCGGTCGGCCGGTTCACCATCGCCGCCCCGGAGAACCTGTTCGCGCTGGTCGTGTTCGTGCTGGTGGCGGCGGCGGTGAGCACCATCGTGGACATCGCGGCCCGCCGGACGAGGGAGGCCGCGCGGGCCGGCGCCGACGCCGAGCTGCTGTCCACCATGGCCGGTCACGTGCTGCGCGGCGAGGCCGCGGTGTCCTCGCTGCTGGAACGCATGCGCGAGACCTTCGGCCTGACCTCCGTCACCCTGCTGGAACGGCGGCCCGAGGCCGCGCGCGTGCCCGACCAGCAGTCCGACCCGGACGCCTGGCGGATCGTCGCCACCTCCGGCGGCGCCCCCGCCACCTGCCCGGGGCGGTCCGACACCGACGTCGTCATCGACGAGGAGCTGGTCCTGGCCGCCAGAGGCGAGCCGCTGGAGGCCGCCGACCGCACGGTGCTGGAGGCGTTCGCCGCCGAGACCGCCGTCGCGCTGCGTCAGGAACGTCTGCGGCAGGAGGCCGAGCTCGCCCGCCCGCTCGCCGAGGCCGACCGGATGCGCACCGCGCTGCTGGCCGCCGTCAGCCACGACCTGCGCACGCCGCTCGCCTCCGCCAAGGCCGCCGTCGAGAGCCTGTGCAGCACCGACGTCGCCTGGTCGGAACGGGACCGGTCCGAGCTGCTCGCCACCGCGAAGGAGTCGCTGGACAAGCTGGACCGGCTGGTGGCGAACCTGCTGGACATGAGCCGGCTGCAGGCCGGCGTGCTCGGGGTGAGCGCGCAGCCGCTGGCGCTGGAAGAGGTCGTGCCGCGCGCCATCGACGATCTCGGCCCGCTGCGGGACCGCGTCGAAGGCGACGTCTCCGTCGAGCTGCCCGACGTGCTGGCCGACCCTGCGCTGCTGGAACGCGTCCTGGTCAACCTCATGTCCAACGCCGTGCGCTTCAGCCCGCCGGGCCGGACCGTGCTGGTCACCGCGAGCGGGCACGGCGACCACGTCGAGATCCGGGTGATGGATCGTGGCCCCGGCATCCCGCCGGAGGCGCACGACCGCGTCTTCCAGCCGTTCCAGCGGCTCGGCGACCGCGACAACCACTCCGGCGTCGGGCTCGGGCTCGCCCTGTCCCGCGGGCTCGCCGAGGCCATGGGCGGCACGCTCGTGCCCGACGAGACCCCTGGGGGCGGTCTCACCATGATCCTCACCCTGCCCGTCGCCGCCCCCGGCCGGTGAGCCCGGGGCTCGGGTCAGAGGGCGGCCAGGCCGAGGGCGAAGGCGGCAGCGCTGAGGATCATCAGCAGCAGCGACGGCAGGGTGTCCTTGGCGGCGTCGCGGGCCCTGAGGTGGGTGACGACGGCGCCGGCCATGAGGAGCGCCAGGCCGGCCGCGGCCGCGACCCCGAGGACCTCGACCCACAGTCCGGCGACCAGCCCCACGGCTCCGAGGATCTCCAGCGCGCCGATGACGCGCATGAGGCCGGGCGACACCCCGAGCTTGCCCAGCTGGGCCGCCATGGCCTCCTTGCCGGTGAGCTTGGGGAAGCCGGCGCCGGCGAAGGCGAGAGCCAGCAGGAGGGACAGGACGACGATGGCGATGGACATGAACGCGAGCTCCCCGCGATAGAACATTCAATACTTCAGTGACTGAAGTATGTTCTACCAGAAGTTTTTCGCGCGACGCACCAAGGGGGCGGCGCAGCGGCGGCGAGGAGGAGGGCGGGCGATCGCCCGGAGGTCAGCGGCGGGGGCGCGGGCCGGCGGCCGACTGAGCCAGGCGGAGCAGCGACAGCAGCGCGGTGCGCTGGTCGTCGTCGAGCACCGAGATGATCGGCGCCCGTTCGAAGAGGCGGGCCAGGAGGCGGCCGCGGAGTTCCTGGCCGGACTCGGTGAGGACGAGCCGCTTGGCCCGCCGGTCAGCCGGGTCAGGCTCCCGGCGCAGGAAACCGCACTGTTCGAGCGCGTCCGCGATGCCGGTCACGTGGGAGGGCTCGCAGTGCAGCTGGCCGGCTATCTGGCCCATGCGCAGCGGCTGCCCGAGCTGGAGCAGGGTGTGGGCCTGCGGCACGGTGAGACCGACCGCGGCGGCCGTCTCGTCGAAGTGCGCCCGCAGGGCGGCGTCCGCGGCGAACAGGCGTTCCACGATCTCCTGGCCCTCGGGGTCCGGCCAATCGATCTCCAGCTCCGCCACGACTCCCCCGCCGCCCACACTGATTCAGCTCTTGAACTATATGCCCGTCGTACGCCGGCGGGCGCACAGCGTCACACGGCGGACGGCACGGCGGGCGCGGCCACGCGGTGCCGTCCGTCGGCCGCACGGGACGCGCGCGACACCCGGGCCATCGCCAGGAAGGAGACCAGCAGGCAGGCGGCGCCCAGCGGCATGAGGTCCTTCTCCACGAACGGCACCAGGACGTCGGCGACCACCAGGACGGGCGTCCACGCCTTGACGCGGCGCTGGACGGCGAGCTGGAGGACCAGGCCGATCTGGGCGACGAAGAACAACATCGGCCCGAAGTCGTAGACCACCTGCTGCACCCCGGGAACCGACTGGACCTGGTCGAAGAGCACGCCCATCGCGGCGTGGTCGGCCGAGCGGAATCCCACGACGATGTCGATGGAGAACTGGGCGATCAGCGTGGCGATGCCGACATGTCCGGCGACGGCCAGCCCGGTCGCCAGGCGGCCGCGACCGGCCAGCCGGCGCATCTCGTGGAAGGCCACGGCGAAGAACGCCAGGGCGCCGATGAAGGCCAGGTGCCCGGTCGTCCAGGCGAGGCCGGGGCCGCGGCTGCCGTCCAGGCCGTCCAGGATGCGGAGGACGCCGTAGGTGAAGGTGAGCACAGGGGCGGCGACGAAGGCGATGCGGGGGTTCATCTCGTTGACTCCTTAGCGGTGACGACCTCCCCCCATCCTGGTTTTCGGCGGCCTTGCGGACATCGCCGGAGCGGGCGAACTCCCGTCTCGCTCTTGAGCGGGATACGGGACCTCGCCTCCCTCCCAAGAGTGATCATTCCCCGGCCGGGCCGACCAGGCCGAGCTCGTAGGCGAGCACCGCCGCCTGGGTGCGGTCGCGGGCGCCGAGCTTGTCCAGGAGGTTGCCGACGTGCGTCTTGACCGTCTCCCTGGTGACGTGCAGCGCGGCGGCGATCTCCGCGTTGTTCCGCCCGAGCGCGATGTGCCGCAGGACGTCCAGCTCGCGCGGCGTCGGCTCGACGGGCAGGCGTTGCCGGGCGCTGCCGACGTGCGGCGAGGCGATGCGGCGCAGCGCGTCGGGGAAGAGCACCGCGTCGCGCCGGTGCACCAGGCGGATCGCCTCCACCAGCTCGCCGGCGGGCGAACGTTTGAGCACGTAGCCGGCGGCTCCCGCGCGCAGCGCCCCCCAGACGAGCTGGTCGCTCTCGAACGTGGTCACCATGACGACGCGCGTCTTCGGCGAGCGGCGGGCCAGCTCCCGGGTCGCGGCCAGGCCGTCCATGACCGGCATGCGGATGTCCATCAGCACGACGTCCGCGCCGGCGCCGGCCGTGACCGCCGCACGGCCGTCGGCGGCCTCGGCCGTCACCTCGATGTCGTCGTGCAGGGAGAGCATGGTCGCCCAGCCCGAACGGATGAGCTGCTCGTCGTCGGCCAGGACGACCCGGATCACAGCGGCAGGCTCGCCCGGACGCGCCACGTTCCGCCCACCTCCTCCCAGGTGCACGTCCCGCCGGCGAGCCGGGCCCGCATGCGCATGCCGGTCAGGCCGCGCCCCGGCTCCCCCGGCGTGCTGAGAGTCGCGTTGTCCATGGTCAGGGTCAGTCGTTCGGCGGCGGCGACGGCGAGCGTGACCGGGCCGTGGCCGTGCCGCAGGGCGTTGGTGAGCGCCTCCCTGGCGATCGCGAAGGCGGCCCGCGAGGTCGCGGGCGACACCTTGCCGAGGTGGCCGACGCTGACCCGGACGTCGAGGCCGCGGGTGAGCGTGCCGAGCGCCTCCAGGGTGGGCGTCCGGCCGGCCGCGCCGTCGTCGAGCACGCCGAGCAGCACGTCGAGCTCCTGCTGAGCGTTGCGGGCGGTGGTCGTCAGGTGGCCGAGCGACTGGACGGCGAGCTCGGGGGCGGCGCGGCGCAGCGCCGCCTCGGCCGCCATGGCCTGCACCAGGACGACGCTGAGGGCGTGGCCGACGGAGTCGTGCAGTTCCAGGGCGAGCGACTGGCGGCGGCCCAGCTCGTCGATCAGCCGGGACGGCTCGGAACGCAGCAGCCGCCGCGCGACCCAGCGCTGGCCGAGCCCGGCGGCGACCATCGCGGCCAGCACGACGGCGGTGAGCAGCAGCACCTCGGCCACCTGGCCGGGCGCCGCCTGCCACGCCCGCGGCAGCAGCCCGGGGGACAACGCCAGGACGGCCGCGCTGAGCGTCCCGCCGACGAACAGGTGCAGGCTGGTCAGGGCCACCAGGTAGAGGCGGTCACCGCGTTCGGGCACGTCCACGTCGAGCAGGTCCGACAGCGCGATCACCTCCAGACGGCGGGTCAGCGGCAGCAGCGCGAGCAGCACCGAGGCGGGCAGGCACGCCGCCCACAGCACCAGCAGGCGGCCCGGCGTCAGCTCGGCCAGGATCGGCAGGCCGAGCCCGGCGGCGACCGGAGCCAGAAGCGCGGCGCCCAGGAGCTGGTAGACCCCGGCCCGCACGGCCTGGGTGAGAGGGCGTTTCACGTGGACCGACGTTAGCCGACGCCTCCGTGGCCGCACTCCCCCGCCGGGGGGAGGCAGGGCGGCCCGGTCGTTCCTAGCGTGAGCGCCATGACGAGAACTGATCGTTCGCGCGGCGCCGCGGCGCCGCTCCCCGTGGCCACCGTTACCGCGGGATCGCCGGTGACCGGCGGACGGCTGCGCACGGCGTGGCGGGCCGCCCACGCGCCGGTGGCCGGGGTGCCCCGCTGGGCGCGGATCGCCGCCTACGCCGTGCCGTTCACCGTGCTGCCGTCCAGCCTGTGGCGGTTGCCCGCGGCGTTCGACCGCGGGATCGGGCTCGGTGAACGGCTGTACATCGTGATCCTGTCGATCGTGTCGGAGCTGGCGGCGTTCACCGCCGTCGGGCTGGTGGCCGCGTGGGGTGAGCGGTTCCCCCGCTGGGTCCCCGGGTTGCGCGGCCGCAGGGTGCCGACGCCGGCCGCCGTCGTTCCGGCGGCGTCGGGCGCCGTGCTCCTGACGGTCCTGTGGACCTCGGCCTTCGTGACCGAGCTCGCCGGGGTGACCATGCGCGGCGAGCCGATCCCGCCGGACTTCCCCAGCCGGGCGGGCGGCTGGGAGGCCGCGATCTTCGCCGTCTGCTACCTTCCGCTCCTGCTGTGGGGGCCGCTGCTCGCCGCCGTCGCCTACGCCTATCACCGACGCCGCAGCCAGCGGCCCGGCGTGCCCGCGCTCAGGGGGCGAGGGCGGCGGTGAGGCGGTTGCTGAAGCGGGCGAGCAACCCGCTCTGGGACGTCTCGGAGACCATCCGGCCGACGAACGGCGGGATGCGCCAGTTGGCGGGGCTGCGCCGGGCCAGCCTGGACACCAGGTTGACGTGCGGGTAGCGGGCCCGCTCGTAGGCGCGCAGCCGCTGCGCCGGGTCGCCGCCCTCGGCCAGCTCGCGGCCGAGCACCCACACGTCCTCCAGGGTCTGGTTGGCGCCCTGTCCGAGGGTGGGCGGCATGAGGTGGGCGGCGTCGCCGAGCAGGGTGACGCGGCCCTTGCCCCATTCCCGGCGCACCTTCTGCCAGTGATGGCCGAAGAAGTCGAGATCGGCCTCCGACGCCTGGGCGAGCAGCTCGGGGACGGGCGACGCCCAGTGGCCGAAGCGGCGCCGCAGCTCGGCCAGGGGCTCGGCCGGACGCGGCTCGCCCGGGGACCAGCGCACGTCGAACCACCACTGGAGCTTGCCGTCACCGGCGGGGATGATCCCGCAGGCGCCCTCCTTACCGGTGATCATGAGGTGCAGGTGGGTGCGGGCGAGGTCGATGTCGATCCGGCTCAGGGCCTGCCAGGTGCCGAACGTGGCCGTCCGGATGGGGACGTCGCCCCACAACTCGCGCCGGACGACCGAGTGGTGGCCGTCGGCGCCGATCAGCAGGTCGCCCGTGGCCGTCGAGCCGTCGTCGAAGGTCACGGTCACCCGGTCGGCGTCCTGGGTCACGGTCCGGCAGGCCGTGCCGTAGCGGATCAGGTCGCCGGGCAGCCCGTCGGCCAGCCGGTCCAGCAGGAGACGGCGGGAGACCGACTTGTTCGGGAAACCGTAGAGGGCGGCCGCGTGGGCCATGTCGGAGGTGAGCCGCAGCCGGCCGTCGGCGGTCAGCGCGTCGATCCGGTCGAACCGGCCGCCGACGCCGTCAAGGGTGACACCGAGATCGTGCAGCACCGCGGCGCCGTTGCTGAAGATGCTCAACCCGGCGCCGCCCGTGCGCATCGCGGGGGCCTGTTCGTAGATCCGCACCTGGTGGCCGGCGGCGAGCAGGCTGCGCGCGACGGCCAGGCCGCCCACGCCCGCGCCGATGACGACAACGTCCATATTATCTCCAAAACGAAGTTACTTCGATTCAAAGATACATCGCTGTGAAGTACATTGGGGCGAGTGACCGACAACCACCCAGAAGCGGACGTCTACCGCGAGTTCCTGATCGCGGTCATGCTGCACATCGAGGCCATCGCCGACCGGCTCGGCGTGCACCATGTGGACGTGGCCGCGCTCATCCTGCTGGAGATGCGCGGCCCCCTCCCGGTGGGCGCGATCTCCGAGGAACTGGGGCTCCCGTCCGCGTCCGCGACCCGGCTCATCGACCGCCTGGAGAAGGCCGGCTACGTGCGGCGGGTACGCGGCGAGCGCGACCGGCGCATGGTCACGGTGGAGCTGCTGGAGGGTGGCATGGCCGAGTACCACGCCACCCGCGTCACCTCCGAGCGGCACCTGGAGCAGATCCGCGGGCAGTTCACGCAGGAGCAGGTGCCGCTGATGCTGGGCATGCTCGGCGGCGTCGCCCGCGCCTACCGCTCGGCCACCAGGGAGATCCGCGAGCAGTCCGGCTGAGCAGCCCCGGCTCGTGGCGTCAGGGCGTGTCGCCGGCGGTGTCGCCTGCGGTGTCGCCTGCGCGGTCGACCTCGTCGGCGAAGGCGAGGACCCGGGTGTTGACGCGGTCGGGGAACTCGCCGTTGAGGGCGTGGGAGGCGTCCGGCCACAACTCGACGACGCCCCGGGCGAGCAGGCGGCGGGCCCGCAGGGCGGCCTTGCGCGGGTTGTGGATGATGCTGCGCCCGGCGATCAGCGCGAGCACCGGCACGTCGAGCCCGGCCACCTGGTCGTCCGTGGGGTACGTGGGCGGGGGCAGGAACGCGGTGAAGTCCCGCATCCCGGCCGAGATCAGGTTGGCGACGGGCTCGTCGGCGGAGGCGTCGGCCCCGCCGGAGATCCAGCTCAGCAGCTTCCTGCGCCACGACTCGGGGAAGAACGGCACCACCGAGCCCAGCGAGAAGACGACGACCTTCCAGGTGATCCGGCCGAACAGGTTCGCGGGATCGAGCACGCTCACCGAGGCGATCCGCTCCGGCACGCGCAGGGCCAGATGGAAGGCGCTCCACCCGCCGATGGACACCCCGACGAGGTGCACCCGGTCGAGGCCGAGCCGGTCCAGCAGCCCGGCCAGCCAGGCCGCCTGGTCCGCCGCGCTCGTGAACGCCCGGGTCTGCACCGACAGGCCGGGCTCGCCGAGCAGGTCGACGGTGTAGACCGTCCGCCGGGCGACGAGGCCGGCCAGGTTCGCCTCCCACATCGGGGTGGCCGAGGTGCGCCCCGGCAGCAGGAGCAGCGGCACGCCGTCGCCGCCGCCGAACCGGTAGACCCGGACTGATCCGAACTCGGTCACCACGTCGTGGGTCTGGCCGGGTTCGGGGAGCCGGGCCATGGCGTCATCGTAGGCGTCGCGGTAGCGCGCGAAGGCGGGGGCGTCGCGGAAGTGGCCGAGCCGCCGCGCGCGGAACGCGGCTCCGATGTTGGGTTCGACAAGGTCGTTCACGTGCGGATCCTTCGTTCGCCCTTCGCGATACGATCGTATCGCAACAACGTCACGATACACTCGTATCGCAAAGAGAGGGGGGCCGTGCCGAAACAGGTGGACCACGCGGCGCGGCGGGCCGAGATCGCCCATGCCGCGCTCAGGCTGTGCGCGCGCGACGGCCTGGCCGGCGTGAGCATCGGAGGGGTCGCCCAGGAGGCCGGCGTCTCCAAGGGGCTCGTGCAGCACTATTTCGGGGCGAAGGCCGACCTGATGCGGGCGAGCGCGCGGCTGCTCAGGCAGGAGATCGAAGGCCATCTCCGGGCGGCGCTGCGGGAGGCCGCCGGGCCGGCCGACACGCTGCGGCGCACGCTGCTGGCCGTCGTCGAGCTGGGCTCGCGCGCTCCCGTGCTGCTGCTGGCCGGGCACGCGTTCCTGGCCAGAGCCGTCGCCGATCCCGACGTACGCGAGCTGTACCGCGCGGGCGGCGACGCGGTGCACCGCGAGATCGCCGCGCTCGTGGCCGCCACCGCCGCGGACCCCGGCGTCGAGGCGGGCGCCGAGGCGCACGTGCTGCTCGCGCTCGCGCGCGGGCTGGCCGACGGCGTGCTGGTCGGGGACCTGGACATCGCCGAGGCGACCACGGTCCTCGACCACCAGCTCCGCCGGCTCGGCCGGTCGGCGGGCTCCTGACGGCACGCCGCGGGCGGCCCGGGGAGCTCCTCCGCCGGGCCGCCCGCGGCGCTCTCACCCGCCGATCGCGGGCATGCCCTCCGGTACGGCCTCCGCCGCCGCCTCCGGCCCGGCCGCCGCGAGCAGCTCCACCAGCCGGTCCGCGATCGCGGAGATGGTGGGCTGCTGCCACAGCAGGGTCGCGGGCAGCCGGCAGCCGAAGCGCTTGTCCAGACGCCGCCGCACCATGACCGTCATCACCGAGTCCAGCCCCTGCTCCACCAGGGGACGGCGGACCGCCAGGTCCTCGGGGGCCAGCCGCATCACGGCCGCGATCTCCGCCCGCACCTCGGGCAGGACGCGCTCGCGCAGGTCCTCCGCCGTCAGCCCGGCGAACGACCCCGCGGGCCCGCGCAGCTCCTCCTCCGCCGGGACCGGCGCGTCGATCACCGGGTAGCGCAGCCCCGTGAGGTGACCCACCACCCGGCCGTCCGGGTCGGCCAGCAACACGCGCACGATGTCGTCGGCGGCCCGGTCCACGGCCGCGTCGATGACCACCGTCGCGGGTGGGGCGCCGGTCAGCACGACCTCGTCGATGTGCACGACCATGCGCAGCACCGGGTCGCCGGGGAATACGCAGGGCGCGACGGACATCGCCGCGTCCAGCGCCGGGGCCCAGCTCTCGGCGTCCCCGGTGCGGACGGTGGCGCGCAGCGCGCCGTCGCCGCCCAGCAGCGTCTCGATCGTCCAGTCGAAGCCCGTCGAGGGCACGCCGACGGCGGCCAGCCGCCGCTGCACGAACCCGGGATCGATCGCGGTCAGAGCGCCGGCGTCGGGCAGCACGTCGGGCTTGACCTGGCCAGGAGCGGCCACCTCCGCGGTGACGTGCACCAGCCAGGCCGGTTCCGGCTCGCCGGGGCCGGCCGGCGTACGGGCCGCGAGCCGTACCGCCGGAGGCTCGTGCACGACCTGGACCTGCCGGCGTTCCGCGGTCATCAGCGGATGCGTCATCTCCACGCCGGTGAGCGTGACGTCCTCGTCCTCGGCCGCGTGCAGGAACGTGTTGACCAGCACGGCGGCGGGCACGATCTCGACCCCGTTGAGGGTGTGACTGCCCGGGTAGGGCCGGTTGGCGTCCTCCAGGCTGGTCCGCCACACGCGGGTCCGGCTGCCGGCCAGGCTGGTCCCGGCGCCGAGCAGGGTGTGGGAGCGCACGTCGTGCCCGCGGTTGTCGTCGTCGCCGGAGTCCCCGCGCCAGTGGCGGCGGTGCTGCCAGGCGTACGGCGGCAGGTCGGCGAGGCCGCCGTACGGCTGCAGCCGGTTCCAGTCCACCTCGACGCCGTGACAGTGGGCCGTGCCGACCGCGGCGAGGAAGGCCGGCAGCTCCGGCTGGTTCCGGCGCAGCGTGGTGCCGACGAACACGTCCTCGAACCCGTTCTCCGACAGCGTCTCGGTGACGGAGTGCGCGACCACCGGGTGGGGGGAGATCTCCAGGAACACGCGGTGGCCGTCCTCGGCCGCGGCCGTCGTCGCCGCGGTCAGCCGCACGGGGTCACGGAGGTTCGCCGCCCAGTACGCGCCGTCCAGCACCGGCGTCGCCCGGGGGTCGGCCAGCGCGGTCGTGTACATGGGGATGCGCGGCGGGCCGAACGACAGGCCGGCGACGGCGGCGGCCAGCTCGACGGCCAGCGGTTCCATCTGCGGGCTGTGGAAGGCGACGTCCGAGGCCACCCGCCGCACCACGATGCCCTCGGCCGGCCAGTCCTCGACCACGGCCTCGACCGCGGCGACGTCGCCGGACAACACGGTGGAGCCCGGCGACGACGAGATCGCGGCCACCAGGTCGGTCCGCCCGGCCAGCCGCTCGGCCGCCTCCTCGAAGGACAGGCCGACCATCACCATGGCCCCCTTGCCCTCGGCCTGCCGCAGCAGCCGCGAGCGGCGGCAGATCAGGCGGGCGCCGTCGGCGACGCTCATCGCGCCGGCCGTCACCGCCGCCGCGATCTCGCCGACGGAGTGGCCGATGACGGCCCGCGGAGCGACCCCGTACGCGTTCCAGAGCCGGGCGAGGCCCAGCTGCATCACGAAGATCATGGTCTGCACGCGGTCGATCGTGTCCAGATCGCCGTCGGCCAGGACCTGCCGCGGGGAGAAGCCGATCTCCTCGGCGAAGATCGGCTCGACCTCGTCGACCAGGGACGCGAAGTCCGGCACGGCGAGCAGCTCCCGCCCCATCCCCGGCCACTGGCAGCCCTGCCCCGAGAACACCCAGACCGGGCCGGGGCCGAGGTCGGGCAGCACGTCCCCGGTGAGGACCGCCTCGGCCGGCACGTCGTCGGCCAGCCTGCGCAGGTGGGCCGCCAGCTCGTCGCCGTCCGTCCCGATCACGACGGCGCGGCGGGCCAGATGGGTGCGCCGCAGCGCCAGCGTGTGCCCCGCCGACGCCGGGTCGAGGCCCGTGCCGAAGTGCTCGGCGAGCCGGCCCGCGTACTGCCGGAGGGCCTGCTCCGACGCCGCCGACAGCGGGAACAGCCGCTCCGCGCGGGGAGGCGGCTCCTCCTGCGCGGCCGCGTGGCGGGCCGGCGGGGCCTGTTCGAGCACGATGTGCGCGACCGTGCCCCCGTACCCGAAGCTGGAGACGCCCGCCCGGCGCGGGTGGTCGCGCTCCGGCCAGGACGATCGCCGCGTCACCACGCGCAGCCCCGAGGACTCCCACGGGACGGCCGGGTTGAGCGAGGACAACACGCTCGGCGGGATCTCCCCGCGGTCGAGGGCGAGCACCGCCTTGATGACGCCGGCGATGCCGGCGGCGCCTTCCAGGTGGCCGATGTTGGACTTGACCGAGCCGATCAGGCACGGGTCGCCGGCGGGCCGCCCCGCGCCGTACACCGAGGACAGCGCGCCCGCCTCCAGCGGGTCGCCGAGCCGGGTGCCGGTGCCGTGCGCCTCGACGTAGTCCACGGTGGACGGCGCGACGCCCGCCTGCCGGCACGCCCGGGCCATCACGTGCTCCTGGGCCTCGCCGCACGGCGCCATGATGCCGTTGGTGTGCCCGTCCTGGTTCACGGCGCTGCCGATGACCAGCGCGAGCACGCGGTCGCCGTCGCGCTGCGCGTCGGACAGGCGCTTGAGCACGATCACGCCGCAGCCCTCGCCGCGGCCGTAGCCGTCGGCCGCCGCGTCGAACGACTTCGACCGCCCGTCGGGCGCCAGGGCTCCGGCGGTGCCGAGCGTGAGGGTCTGGCCGGGGGTGACCAGCAGGTTGACGCCGCCGGCGAGGGCGACATCGCTCTCGCCGAGCCGCAGGCTCTGCGCGGCCAGGTGCAGCGCGACCAGCGACGCCGAGCAGGCGGTGTCGATCGCCATGCTGGGGCCGCGCAGGTCGAGGGAGTAGGAGATGCGGTTGGCCACGGCGCAGGTCGCGGCGCCGATCCCGGTCCACGCCTCGATCTGGGGCAGGTCCTCCAGCAGCCGGCCGCCGTAGTCGGCCGTGCAGACGCCGACGAACACCCCGGCGTCGGTCCCGGCCAGCTCGTGCGGCGGCAGGCCGGCGTGCTCCAGTGCCTCCCACGCGGTCTCCATGAGGATGCGCTGCTGCGGGTCCATCAGCTCGGCCTCGCGGGGCGACAGGCCGAAGAACTCCGCGTCGAAGCCCTCGATGTCGCTCAGGAAGCTGCCGTGCCGTACGGCGTCGCGCAGTGCGGCGGCGTGCTCGGGGCTCCGGGTCTCGTAGCCGCGCCAGCGTTCGGCGGGCAGCGGCCCGGTCGTGTTGCGGCCGGCGCACAGCAGGTCCCAGAACTCGTCCGGCGAGTGGACGTCGCCGGGAAGACGGCATCCGATCCCGACCACCGCGACTGGTTCCACCCGGGCTCCGCGCGGAGTGTCGACCATCTGCGTTCGTTTCCCTTCGATGTCAGGCCCAATGAGGAGTTTCGAGGATTTCGAGCACGGCCCCGGAGACGGTCACCCCGGGCCCGGTGCCGAGCATGAGCAGGTGGTCGCCGGGGCCTAGCTGCCCGGTCGTGAGCAGGTGGTCGAGGGAGAGGACCTGGTCGCTCGCCCCGCAGTGGCCGATGGTGCGGCCGTAGTCCCAGGTGGAGCGGGACATGGGCAGGTCGACCACGGCCATGCACCGCTGTTCGACGATCTCCTCGGAGTAGTTCATGAACGCCACGCGGGTCAGGTCGCGGGCCTCGATCCCGCTCTCGTCCAGCACGCGCTCGACGATCTCCATCAGCGCCCGCTGGATGTTGAACAACGCCGCGGTGGCCTCGCCCTTGGGCATGACCTGCTGCCGGAACTGCTCGTTGCGGGCCGCGAAGCTCATCCGGCGCCCGACCGTGACGCCCGGCGGGAACAGCGGTTCGCTGCCCCGGTGCAGCTCCTCGGCCCCGGCCACCGTCGTCGTGCAGACCGAGGCCAGGCGGGCGAACCCGCGGTCCTTGGTGAGCACGAGCGCGGCGGCGGCGTCCCCGCCGATGTAGCCGGGCCCCATCCGCCACCGGTCCATCAGCGGGGTGCCGTAGTTGTCGGCGGCGACCAGCAGGGCGGCCTGCCTGCCGGGCGCGGCGGCCAGGTGGCCGGCCGCCAGTTCCAGGGCGATGAACATGCCGTTGCAGCCCTGCCGGATCTCGGTGGCCAGGACGTCCCCGCCGACGAGATGACGTTGCAGGTAGGAGTGCGGGGGCCAGCCGTCCGGGCCCTGGTGCCAGGTCGAGGTGTACAGGAGGAGATCGAGGTCGCCCGGCGCCCGGCCGCTGCGCTTGATCGCGCTGCGCGCCGCGTGCAGGGCCATCTCGGGAGCCGGCACGTCGCCGGCGACCACCGTCCCCGCCAGGTTGTGCAGCTCGGCGTCCTCCGCCGGGTACCAGCCCTTGGCGACGGCCTTCTCGACGCTGACGACGGTCCTGGGCAGGTAGGTTCCCACGCCGCCGATGTAGGTGTCCGCGTACCGCATGGCTTCCGTCCTCGTCCCGGCTAAGCGGATCGGAGTTCTCTGACCATCGTCACGATGGTCGCGACGTCCCTGAAGTTCTCGGGGTCGAGCATGGCGGCGGTGACCCGGACGCCGACGTCCTTCCTGAGGAAGTTCAGCAGCCGCGCCGTGCGCAGGGAGTCCAGGAGGCCCGACACGAGGAGCGGGGTGGTCTCGTCCACCTTGACGTCGTCGCCGTCCAGGACGAGGTTGTCCTGGACGAAGTCGACCAGCCGCCGGGTGAGGTCGTCGCTCACGCGCGTGCTCCTTCCGTGACGGGCGTGGTGGACAGGACCCGGAACGCCGCCGCGGCGACCGACGTGCCGGAGCCGAAGCCGACCATGAGCAGGTGGTCGCCGGGCACGAGCCCGCCGGTGGCGATCAGGTGCTCGAAGGCGATGAACTGGTCGACCGCGCCGCAGTGGCCGACGCGCCGGCCGTAGTCCCAGGTCGTCTGGTCCTCGTCGATGCCCAGCCAGGACATCTGCCCGTCCAGGTCCTCGCGGCGGCCGTGCGGGAAGGCCACCCTGGTGATGTCGCCGAAGCCGATCCCGGCCTCGTCCAGGGTCTGCTCGACCTGCTGCATCATCGTCTTCTGGATCGTCAGGTGGATGCCGGTGCCCTGCGCCTTGAGCAGCCGCTGGCGGAACTCCTCGTGCCGGTCGCCGAAGCTCAGCCCCCTGCCGACGGTGGCGTCCGGGGGGAAGAGCGGGTAGGCGCCGTCGTTGACCGCGTCGGCCTCGGGGATCACCGTCATGTTCACCGACAGCAGCTCGGCCATGCCGTAGTCCTTGCCGAGGACGAGCGCGGCCGCGGCGTCGCCGATCAGCGCCCCGGGGGTCATCCGCCAGCGGTCCACCAGCGGAGTGCCGTGGTTGTCGGCGGAGACCACCATGGCCGTCCGCCGGTCGGCGTCGGCCTGGAGGTAGCTCGCCGCCAGCTCCAGCGAGCTGATCATCCCGACGCAGCCGCTGCGGATCTCGTGCGCCGGCACGCCGCCGCCGAGGAGGTGCATCTGCAGGTAGTGCTGGGGCTGCCAGCCGTTGGGGCCCTGGTGCCAGACCGACGGGTAGAGCAGCAGGTCCAGATCGCGCGGGGAGGACTCGCCCCACCGCTCGTACGCGTCCAGGACCGCGAGCCGCGCCATCTCCGGCGCCGGCATGTCGCCGGCCACCGCCGCGCCGATCTGCCGGTATTTCTCGGCGTCCGCGGCCGGGTACCAGCCCTCGCGGACGGCCTGTTCGACGCTCACGCTGTCAGGCACGTAAACGCCCAGGCTCCTGACGAACATGTTGGGTGTACGCACACGCCCCCTAACTCATCGACGAATCCCGGACAACGGCCCGCGCCAGGGAAAAGCGCTTATCCGATTTATTTCCGGCCAGGAGTCACGTGGCCCCCGGCCGGTCGGTGAATACGACGGTAAATGAGCCGGCGGGCCGTCCCGGGTAAGGATAGGGGCGGCCCGCCGAATAAAGCAATAAGGTGATCCGCGACCTTCCGTGACCGAGGTTCGACGGAACGTGGCGCAATAAGGGAAAGCCGCTATTCAGCTCCCCGCCCGCGGATTCGCCGAATAAAATTCGGGAATCCGCGGCGGCGGAACCCGGGTCGGCTCAGGGCACTCTCGTGCAGACGATGTTGTTGAGCTTGAACTGGGCGGGAATGTCGTTCGTCCCGGTGACGGACGCCGAGAAGCCGAGGCTCTGGCTGGAGCCCGGGCCGATGTAGGTGTTGGTGCCGGCGTCGCGGGCGGTCACCTGCGTGCCGGTCTGGGTCACCGTGGCGTTCCAGGCGTTGGTGATCAGCTGGTTGCCCGACCAGGCCCACGTGACGGTCCAGCCGTAGATGGGGGTCGTGCCGGTGTTCCTGATGGTCAGGCTGCCGTTGAAGGCGCCGTTCCAGACCTCGGTGGCGTAGCTGACCTCGCAGGAGGTGCCCATCTTGAGCCCGCCGCGCAAGAAGGTCGTGAAGTTGGGCCAGGTGGGGTCGAGGGTGCCGGTGCCGACGGTCTCGCCGCAGTTCTTGGTGGTGCGGACGGTCTGCGTGCCGTAATGGGCGGGGTCCATGACCTGGGGCATCATGTGGTCGGCGCCGGGCACCGAGACGAAGGTGGCCGACCCGCACTGGGCCTTGATCTTGTTGTAGAGCAGGACGCTCTGCCCGTGCGGCACCAGGAAGTCGGCCTGGCCGTGCAGGAACATCAGCGGCGGGTCGTTGGCGTCCACGTACGTCATCGGGTTGGCCTGGGCCACCGTGGCCGGGCAGGTCTGGATGGGACAGCCGACCAGCAGGGACTCCGGCGAGGCGGGAGAGTTGTGGTCCAGCCCGCCGGTCGGCAGGTTCTGCGCGTTCATCTGCAGGAAGTCGGTCGGGCTGTAGAAGGCGAGCCCCGTCTGCACGGCGCTGGAGACGCCGGTCGTGCCGATGGTGCCCTCCAGCGCCGACACGCCGCCGGACAGCGTGGCCATCTCCGTCAGCCAGCCGCCCGAGGAGTCGCCCATGATCGCGAATCGGTTGGGGTCGAGCTGGTACGTGGCCGCGTTCGCGCGCAGCCAGCGGATCGCCGCCTTGATGTCGTGCACCTGGGCCGGGAAGATCGCCTGGGCGCTGGAGCGCACGCTGACGCCGGCCACCGCGAAGCCCAGCGGGTTGAAGATCGCGGCGATGGCGTCCGCGCCGGCTTTGCCGTCGTCGCTGCTCCACGCCGAGCCGGTGTGCCAGATGATCAGGGGGCGGGGCGTGATGCCGGTGGCGGGCAGGTAGAGATCCAGCAGATGCCCTCTGCTGCCGGCCGGTTGCGCGGGCGCGTAGGCGATGTCGGTGATCGTCTGCGTCGCGTGTGCCGGCGGCGCGAAGGCCGCCGGCACACCGACGGCGGCCAGCACGGTCATCGCCAAGCCGACGGCGGCCGTGCGGATTCGAGCTTGCATGGTGCGACTCCGGTTGGGTCGGATGGTCGCCGCTTCCCCGGGTGGCCGTCCGTGTCTCGGTCGATGGCAGGGCGGCCGTGATGAGCACGCCGGCCTGTCGCGCCTGTGAGAACAACGTCCTGTTCGAGTGTCGCGGCTCACATCGATATGGGCGGGGCGACGATATGCCACCAACGCGACGATGGTCAAAGTTTTCGAAGTTTCGTTTCCCTTAGAACGGGAAAGCGGCATAAATCGTACTTTGGGGCTGTAAGGCGCGGAGACGATCCCAGATCATCCATGGCGTGCACAGGCGGTCGGATACACCCCCACGGCGTCTTTCACGCCGATGAAAGTTTCATGACCCGGCGGGCCCGCGATTCCTACGCGACAATCCCGCCGGAGCGGTGAGTGATAATGTCCACCGACATGATCTCCCCAGTCGCAGGAGGACGAATGCGAAAGGCACGCGCTGTTCTCGTCTCGGCCGTCATGGTCCTTGGAGTGTCGCTGACGATCGGCGCCGCCCCGGCGAACGCCGAGAAACTGGCGGGCGTCTTCAGGGAGCACGCGGAGTGCGAGCGGATCGGCACCCAGGGCGTCGACCAGAACTGGTGGGACGACTATTCATGCCAGTGGGAGAGCAAGTACAGCTACTACTTCCTCTACGCCTGACCCCGTGCGGCGCACGCCCCCCGGGCCCGCGGATCGAACCGGGGGCGCGTGCGCCCGCCGCGATCGGCAGCAGCCGGACGGCCGTCTCAGCGAAGGGCGGTCAAGGTGGTGAGGGGGTTGTCCAGGAGACCGGCGAAGGCGAGTTCGGCGGCTCCGGCGAGCGTGGTGTCGTCGCCCAGGGCCGTCACGGCCAGGCGGACGCGTTCCCGCGACACCGGCAGCACGTGCGCGTCGATCCGGGCGCGGACGCGTGGCTCGGCGCCGGGGTAGACGTCGCGCAACATCCCGCCGAAGACCACGAGCGCCGGGTTGAACAGGTTGATGAGGTTGACGACGCCGACGCCGAGCCAGTCGCCGACGCGGTCGAGGGCGTCGCGCGCCCTGGCGTCACCGGCGCGGGCGAGGGCGACGACGGACCGGATGCCGTCGCGGCCGACCAGGTCGCCGGACCGTTCCGCGTAGTCGAGCAGCGCCTCCTCCCCCACCTCGGCCTCCAGGCAGCCGCGCGACCCGCACAGGCAGGGCCGGCCGTCGAAGGGGTTGACCAGCATGTGCCCGAGTTCGCAGCCGTAGCCCGTGTCGCCGTCCAGGAGTTCGCCGCCGACGATGATCCCGCCGCCGACGCCGACGTCCCCGTGCAGGTAGACGAGGTTGTCGACGTCTCGTCCCGCGCCGCGCACGTGCTCGGCGATCGCCCCCAGGTGCGCCTCGTTGCCCACCTCGACGGGCAGCCCGAGGCCGAGCCCGGCGCCGAGTTCCGCGCCGAACGCCTGGTCCACCCAGCCGAGGTGCGGCCCGTACCGCACGGCGCCGTCGGTGCGTCTGATCAGCCCGCAGTACGAGGCGCCGACCCCCACGCACAACGAGCCCGGCCCGGCCCCGGCGACCAGCTCGCGGCCGAAGGCGGCCAGCACCCCGACGACGTCCTCCAGGTCGACCCCGGCGCGGGCGCGGACGGCCTCCCTGCGGTCGAGGACCCGGCCGCCCAGCCCGACGCGGGCCGCGACCAGCCGGTCCACGGCGACGTCGAACGCCAGCCCGTAGACCGTGCCCTGCTCGGGCATGACGACGATGGACGGCCGCCCCGCCCGCCCCCGCCCGGCGGGCACGCCCTCGCGGACGAGCCCGGCCGCGGCCAGCTCGGCGGTCAGGTCCATGATGGTGCTGCGGTTGAGCCCCATCAGGCGGCCGAGCGCCGCGCGCGACACCGCCCCCTCGTGGTGGACGCGCCGCAGCACCTCGCTCAGGTTCCGCTGCCGCACCTGCTCCTGCGTCCGCACGACCACCGCCGATCCCGCCATACCGTCACCCTAGGACCCGTCCTCACAGGATCACGGTCGTGCCGGAAGGCGCAAGGTGAAGGTGGTGCGCACGCCCGGGGTGCTGGCGGCCGTGGCGGTGCCGCCGTGCGCCTCGGCCAGGTCTCGGACGATGGCGAGGCCCAGGCCGCTGCCGCCGGTGCGGCGGTTGCGGGACTTCTCCGCCCGCCAGAACCGGTCGAAGACGTGCGGAAGGTGCTCGGCGCGGATGCCGATCCCCGTGTCGGTCACCTCGATGACCACGTGATCGCCGTCCCGGCGGGCGCCCAGCGTGATGCGGCCGCCGGCCGGCGTGTAGCGCAGGGAGTTGGTGACGAGGTTGCCGATGGCCTGGCGGAGCCGTACGGGGTCGGCGGTCAGGGCGGGGGCGCCGATGACGCCGGTGGTCAGGGTGAGGCCGGCGGCCTCGGCGCGGCCTCGGTGGGCGGTGGCCACCTGGTCGAGGAGGTCGCCGAGGTGCACGGGTTCGAGGTGCAGGCGCAGTTTGCCCGCGTCGGCGAGGGCGAGGTCCTGGAGGTCGTCCACGATGTGCTGCAGCAGCAGGAGCTCCTCGACCAGGGAGGCGATCAGCGCGGGGTCCAGCTCGGCGACGCCGTCCTGCGCCGCCTCCAGCCAGCCCCTGAGGTTGCTCAGCGGGGTGCGCAGCTCGTGGGAGACGTCGCTGACCATGGCCTTGCGCTGCTCCTCCATGCGCTGGAGGTGCTCGGACATCTCGTTGAACGCCGTGGCCAGCTCGCTGATCTCGCCGGTCGTCCTGACCTGGACGCGGGCGGAGCTGTCCCCGTCGCGCATCCGCCGGGCGGCGTGGGTGAGCGCGTTGACCGGGCCGACCAGGCGCCTGGCCGCCATGACGCTGACGCCGACGGTCAGCACGAGCACGAGGAGGGCGGCGCCGGCGATCGAGGGCAGCGGGATGCGCGGGCCGGTGGCCTCGGCGGGGGAACCGATGTACAGGTAGGCGGCGGGGGCGACGTAGGGGTCGAGCTGTTCCTTGCGGGCCGCGACGATGCAGGAGGAGATCGTCTGGCCGGGTTCGGCGGCCGCCGGACCCGGCCGTTTCTCCTTGGGAACCCAGGTGAAGTCGAGGCCGACCGAGCCGCGTTCCGCGCCCTTGCCCTTCAGGCAGCTGCCGACCAGGAGGTTGAGCTGCTTCAACGCGGCCTTCTCGGTGCGTGTCGGCGTGTTGAAGGTGACGGCGTCGCAGGGGGCCTTCACCGCGGGGACCGGGCTCGGCTCCTGCGGGATCCCTTCGCCGGTCGTCGTCACGGACGGCCTGCCGGTGCGGGAGACGGTCGTCCTGACGGCCTGCCCGGTACGTCTCATGCAGGCGGCGTAGGCGTCGGCCGCCTTCCCCAGCCGGACCCGGTCACGGTCGGGCAGCAGGAAGGGGCCCACCGCGCGCGGATCGATGCGGTCCTCGGCCGCCCCCGGCACCAGGGTCACGTCCACGGCCAGCGGATCGACGACGGCCGACACCCTGGCGGGCAGCGGGGTCCCGGCGGCCGCCGAGTCCGCGATGAGAGCGCCCTTCTCGGTGGTCAGCGCGACGCGGCGGTTGTTGGCGGCGGCGAGGTCGCGGACGGTGGCGGCGACGCCGGACCAGTCGGGATGGCGGGCGGCGTAGCCGAGCAGGCTGTTGTTGATCTGGGCGTCGCTGGCCAGCGTCTGGCCCTGCTCGCGCTGGATCGCGCCGGAGGTGCTGCTCGCCGCCAGCCACGCCGTCGCCGTGATCGAGCAGACCGCCACGACGGCCGAGCTGGTGAGCAGCCTGACGAACAGCGACCTCATGCCTGGGTCAGCTTGTAGCCGACGCCGTACACGGTCAGCAGCCGGGACGGGCGGCGCGGGTCGGGCTCGATCTTCTTGCGCAGGTTCATCACGTGCACGTCGACCGTGCGTTCGGTGATGAAGCGGTCGAAGCCGTGGACGCGCTCCAGCAGCTGCTTCCTGGTGAACACCCGTTCCGGCTCGGCGGCCAGCGTCTCGATGATCCGGAACTCGGCGAGCGTGCAGTCGACCGGCGTGCCCGCCACGGTGACGGTGTGCCTGACCGGGTCGACGACCAGGTCACCGGCCCGGAACAGCCGGCCGGCCTCCGGCGACCTGCCGGCACGGCGCAGCAGCGTGCGCACACGGGCCATCAGCTCGCGCGGGCTGTACGGCTTGGTCATGTAGTCGTCGGCGCCGAGGTCGAGCCCGAGCAGCAGGTCGTCCTCGGTGGACCTGGCGGTCAGCATCAGGATCGGCAGGTCGGACTCGGCGCGCAGCACCCGGCAGACGTCCAGCCCGTCGACCTTCGGCATCATCACGTCGAGCAGCACGAGGCCGGGGTCCCCCTGCCGGGCCTCGTCGATCGCCGAACGTCCGTCGTGCACGACGCGGACCTCGTGGCCCTCCCGCTCCAGGTAGCGCCTGAGCAGTTCGGCCTGCTTGGGGTCGTCCTCGGCGACCAGTACGTACGCGCACATGGCCCGAGGTTATGCGCACTCCGCGAGTGCATACGGGATCCGCATGACAGGCAAACAGGTTCCACACATTCTGCCGCCAGGCTGCGCCGGGTGAGAACCAACCTGCTTCGTACGGCCACGGCGACGGCACTCGCCCTCCTGACTGCGGGCTGCGCGGGCAGCGCGGACAGCGCCGTACGGCCCGCGGGCGCCACGGCGGCCACCCCGGCGAGCACCACGGCGGGCAGCGCCGCGCGCACCGAGCCGGCGGGCGGCGCCGGAGCGAAGATCGCGAGCGTCAGGGGAGCCCGGATCACGATCTACCGCGACAAGAAGGGCGCGCCCCAGAGGACGATCACCAGTCCCAACGACTACGGCGCGACGCGCGTCTTCCTGGTGGACCGCGACGAGGGCGACTGGCTCCGGGTGCTGCTGCCGATCCGGCCCAACGGCAGCAAGGGCTGGATCAAGGCCGCCGACGTGACGCTCGCGGAGACCTCCCACCGCGTGGAGATCGACCGCGGGGCGTTCCGCTTCACGGTCTACGACGGCGACCGGCCCGTCAGGACGGGCAGGGTCGCGACCGGCGAGGCCGGGACGCCGACGCCGCCGGGCCGCTACTTCTTCACCGAGCTGGTGAGGCCCACCGGTGACGGCGGGGCCTACGGCGCCTACGCGTTCGGGCTGAGCGGCTTCTCGCCGGTGCTGAAGAGCTTCGCCGGCGGCCCCGGCCAGCTGGCGATCCACGGGACGAACAAGCCTTCCGCCATCGGCACTCGGGCCAGCCACGGCTGCGTCCGGGTCAGCAACGACGACATCACCTGGATGGCGAAGAACCTGGCGATCGGCACTCCGGTCGTCGTCAAGGGCTGAGGCCCTGCTCGAAGGATGAGAGGAACCCTATGAAGATCAGAACCATGCTCGTCGGCGGCGTCGCGGCGCTGGCCCTCGCGGCGGGTCTCGCCGGGCTGTCGGGGACGGCCTCGGCCGAGCCCAAGAAGCCCGCCGCAGTGCCCGCCGCCGTGCCCGCCGCCGTGCCCGCCGGGGGCCCCTCCGCGGCGCCCTCCCCGGTGCCCGCCGAAGGCCGTCCTACGGTGAAGCAGACGGCGGGGCCGAAGGAGCCGGTCGCCGTCAAGCCGCGTTACACCGGCTGAGCAGGACACGTCCCAGCACGACAAGTCCCAGCACGACACGTCGCAGCCGCGTGACGTCCCTCCGCTCCTGCCCGTCGGCCGCGTCCGCGGCCTGGCCATCACGGGCGGGAGCAGGGCCCGGACGCCGCGGCGCCACGTGCGGGCGGCGAGCGGGACGGCCACGCCGTCCCTGACCACGCACATCACGGCGTCCGTGACGCCGCGGTCTCGCGTGCGGCGGCCGCGCCGTCCCTGACCGCGCGCACCACGGCGTCCGTGACGCCGCCCCTCCCCCGCCGGGGTCTGCCCCGGCGGGGGCTTTCCTTTTCCGAGCCCTCCCGTGCGCCGACGCCCCGAGGGCCGGGCCTTTCCCGTCGCGCTCCCGACCTCACCGTCCCGTGGGGTCCCGCGACGGATGTGCTTGCCCGTCCACGGTTTTCGCGCCTCAACCCCGATTGCGGGACCGCCCCGGCGAAGAGGATCATGTCGGTGCGGCGTTCCGGGGCAGTGGCGAGAAGGCCGCGCTCCTCGCCCACGTCCGGAGCCCGGGGTCTGCCTGTCGCCGGTCCAGGAGGTTCGCGCGCTCCGGCCGACGCCGGGCGCCGGGACGTCGCTGACCGCCTGCCGAGCCGCGCGGCCGCCACCGGCCGATGACGCCCCTCCTGCAAGCAAGATCATGGCAGGTTCCAAGTCAGCGGCAAGCCGGGTCACCGATCCTGTTGCGCGGACGACCATGGGCGAAAGGAGCACGTAACCGCAGACTCCGACATTTGCCGCGAAAACCCCCCGCCACCCCCGCGACCGCGCGACACTGAACCGCCCGCACGACCCCACGCGCCCAGCGACGACCTCGCCCGGGCCCGCGTGCGTCCCCGAGGAACGGGCTGTTCCGGACCGCCCACCCGGGCACGTTGATCTTTGCTGGAAAGAGGACACATGACTACGGATGTGACGGGCGCGAACCGCCCTCCCACCGACTCGCCGGGACGCCTCCACGAGGCCCTGGAGGCGCAGTGCCGGCGGACACCCGATCGCCTCGCCGTCGTCGCGGGCACGAGCCGGATGACCTACGCCGAGCTCGACCGCAGGGCCAACGGGATCGCCAACGCCCTGGCCGCGCGGGGTGTGGGACGCGGCGACCTGGTGGGCATCTGCCTCGACCGCGACGAGTGGCTGGTGCCCGCGCTGATCGGGGTGCTCAAGGCGGGCGCGGCCTACGTGCCGCTGGACCCGGCCTACCCGGCCGAGCGCTTACGTTTCATGGCCGAGGACGCCGCCATGACCGCGGTGGTCACCTCGGCGGCGCGGCGCGAGACCGCGGCGCCGACCGGCGCGGACACCGTGCTCGTCGACGACGTGACGCCCGCCGCGCACGGGCCGCGGGTGCCCGGCGAACCGGGCGACGCCGCGTACGTCATCTACACCTCGGGTTCCACCGGCCGTCCCAAGGGCGTGGTCGTGGAGCACCGCAACACCCTCAACCTGGTGCGCTGGGAGGCGTCCGCCTACACCGCCGAGGAGCTGAGCGGCATGCTCGCCGGCTCCTCCATCTGCTTCGACGCCTCGATCACCCAGATCTTCACGCCGCTGTTCGCGGGCGGGACCGTGATCATGGCGGACAACGTGCTGGCGCTGCCCACGCTTCCCGCCCGCGACGAGGTGCGCACGGTCTTCGGCGTCCCGTCCGCGCTGTCGGTGCTGCTGCGCGAGCCGCTGCCGGACAGCGTGCGCATGGTGCTGTCCGGCGGCGAACGGCTGACCGCCGCGCTGGTCGCGCGCGTGTACGCCAACCCCGGCGTGCGCCGCGTGCTCAACATGTACGGCCCCACCGAGTGCACCACCGGCTCCACCCTGTTCGAGGTGAGCCGCGACCACCAGGGCGACCCGCCGCTGGGCGGGCCGATGGCGGGCGCGCTGCTCAGCGTGCGCGACGCCGACGGCAGGCCGGTCCCCGAGGGCGAGGTCGGCGAGTTGTGGATCGGCGGGCCGAACGTGACCCGCGGCTACCTGGGCCACGACTCGCAGGCGTTCGGCACCGACCCGGACGGCACCCGCGTCTACCGCACCGGCGACCTGGTCCGATGGGCGGACGGCGAGCTGCGCTACGTGGGCCGCGCCGACGACCAGGTCAAGATCCGCGGCTACCGGGTGGAGCTGGGCGAGGTCGAGTCCGCGCTGGACCGCCATCCCGCGGTGCGCCGCGCCGTCGTCCTGGCGCACACCGACGACGACGGCATCGCCTACCTCGTCGCGCACGTGGCCGCCTCCGGCGTGAGCGAGCCCGAGCTGCGCGACTGGCTGCGTGACCGGCTGCCCGACCACCTGGTCCCGGCCAGGATCGGCGTGACCGGCGACCTGCCGATCGCCCCCACCGGCAAGGTGGACCGCGCGGCCCTGCCCAAGCTGGGCGCCGCCCGGACGGGGACCGCGGCGCCGGTCGCGCCCCGGACGGACGACGAGCGCCAGGTGGCCGAGGTGATCGCGGACGTGCTGGGCCTGCCGGAGGTGGGCGTGCACGACCGGTTCGCCGACCTGGGCGGGCACTCGCTGGCCGCCGCCCGGGTGGTGACCGAGCTGTCCCGGCGGCTGGGGCACACCGTGCCGCTGGCGACGTTCCTGACCGAGCCGACCGCGGCCGGGCTGGCGGCGCGCCTGCGCGAGCCGGGATCGGCGCCGGTGCGGCGGACCGGCCGGACCCGGCACCCGCTCACCGCCGCGCAACGCGAGTTCTGGACGTTGCGCCAGCTCCACCCGCACAGCCCGGTCACCACCGTGTCGATCCGGCTGCGCGTGCGCGGCCTGAGCGGGAGCGCGCCGCTGCGCCGGGCGCTGGACGCGGTCCTGCGCCGGCACGAGGCCCTGCGCAGCACGGTCTCCGTCGGCGAGGACGGCGTCCCGTACGCGGTCGTGCACCCGCCCGTCGCCGTCCCCCTGGTCGAGCATCCGGCGGGCGCGGACCCGGTGAAGGTGGCGCGGGCCGCGGTGGAGCACGTGTTCGACGTGACGACCGAGGTGCCGCTGCTGCGCGCGAGCCTGTGCCCCGTCGGAGAGGGCGTGGCCGAGCTGGTGCTCGTGACGGACCACATCGCCTTCGACGGCGGTTCGACCGGCGTGCTGATGGACGAGCTGGCCGCCGAGCTGGCGGGCGAGCCCGTCCCCGAGCCGGCGGTGCAGCTCGGCGACGTGGCGGTGCGCGAGCAGGAGGACCGGCCCGACCTCGCGCGGCTGCGGGAGTTCTGGCGCGGCGAGCTGGCGGGGGCGCCGGTGGCGGGGCCGCCGCCCGGCGACCTGACGACGTGCCGGGTGATCAGGCCGCTCACCGAGGAGTTCACGGACGGCGTGGCCGCGCTGGCCCGCGCGTGCGGCGCGACGCCGTACGCGGTCTACCTGGCCGCGCTCGCCCTGGTCGCCGGGGAGCCGGACACGCTGGTCGGCATGGTCGCGGCGCGGCGCGCCCGGCCGGAGCTGGCCCGGGTCGTCGGGCCGCTGATCGACACCGTGCCGGTGCGGCTGCGGCCGGACGCCGCGCCGACCTTCCGCGACCTGGTCCGGCAGGCCGGGCAGGCCGCCACGCGGGCGCTGGTCCACCAGGAGGTCCCGCCCGCCGACGTGCCCCGCGCCCCGGTGCTGCTGGCCATGCAGCACGCCGAGGTGCCGGTGCGCGCCGGCTGCCTCGAACTGCTGACCGAGATCGGTCCGGGCGCGGCGGTCCACGAGTTCAGCGTGCTCGTCAACCGCACGGCCGCCGGCGCCGAGCTGCACCTGGAGTACGCGGTCGCGCTGCTCGGCCGGGAGGCGGCCGGGGCGTACCTGGACCGGCTGCTGTGGCTGCTGCGCCGCGTGGTGGCCGAGCCGGACCTGGCGATCGCCACGTTCGAGCCGGTCACCCCGGACGAACGCGCCGCGCTGCTGGCCCGCGCGGCCGGCCCCCTGCTGCCGGACGACCTGCCGCCGGTGCCGCTGTCGCTCGCCGCACACGCCACCGGCACGGCGGGCGGGGCGGGCAGGGCGGTGGTCGGCCCGGACGGCGTCACCCTGAGCCACGCCGAGCTGAACGACCGCGCCGACCGGATCGCGGCCGGGCTGCTGGCGCACGGCGTGTCGCGCGGCGACGTGGTCGGCGTCCACGTGCCGCGGGACGAGATGTTGCCCGCGGCGCTGCTGGGCGTGTGGCGGGCGGGTGCGGCGTACCTGCCGCTGGACCCGGAACACCCGGCCGAGCGGCTGCGCCTGCTGGCCGCGGACGCGGGCGCCCGCGTGGTCCTCACCCGCGGCGAGACGCCCCTGGAGACGGCGCCCCTGGAGACGGCGCCCCTGGAGACGGCGCCCGGCGGGGACGGGCCGGTGCCTCTCGACGCGGACCGGCTCGCGGCCGGCCCCCGCGCGGACCTTCCCGAGGTGCGCGCCGAGGACCTGGCGTACGTCACCTACACCTCCGGCTCCACCGGCACGCCCAAGGGGGTCGAGGTCACCCACGGCGCCCTGGCCGCCCTCGTGGCCGGCATGATCTCGACGCTCCGCCTCGGCCCGGCCGACGTGCAGCCCGCGGTCGCGCCGCTGAGCTTCGACGTCTCCGCCTCCGAGCTGTGGAGCGTCCTGGCCGCCGGCGGCACGTCCGTGGTGGTGGACAGGGCCACGGCCACCGACGGGCACGCGCTGGCGGAGCTGATCGCCACCAGCGGGGCCACGGTGGTCGACCTGGTGCCGACCGCGTACCGGATGCTGATCGCGGCCGGCTGGGCGGGTGACCCCGCGCTGCGCGCCGTCGCCGGCGGGGAGTCGCTGGACCCGGCGCTGGCCGAGCAGGTCCTGCTGCGCGTCGGCGAGTTGTGGAACGCCTACGGGCCCACCGAGACCACCGTCACCTCCCTGCTGCACCGGGTGCGCGCGCACGAGGGCGACCGGGTGCCGATCGGGTCGCCGATGCCGGGCGAGCGGGCGTACGTGGTCGACGCGCGGCTGCGGCTGGTGCCGCCGGGCGCGGTCGGCGAGCTGCTGCTGGGCGGCGCCGGGGTGGCCCGCGGCTACCGGGGCCGTCCGGACCTGACCGCGGCCGCCTTCGTCGCCGACCCGTTCACGCCGGACGGCCGCTGCTACCGCACCGGCGACCTGGCGCGCCGGCGGCCGGACGGCACGCTGGAGTTCCACGGCCGCCGCGACCACCAGGTGAAGGTCCGCGGCTACCGGATCGAGCTGGGCGAGGTCGAGGCCGTGCTGCGCGAGGTCGCCGAGGCCGCGGTGACCGTGGCGGGCACGGACGCGCAGGCCCACCTGGTCGGCTACGTCGCGCCGGAGACGGCGGACCTGGCCGCGGTCGAGCGGCACGCCCGGTCCCGGCTGCCCGGCCACATGGTGCCGCGCCGCTGGGTCGTGCTGCCGGCCCTGCCCACGCTGCCCAGCGGCAAGGTCGACCGCCACGCGCTGCCCGAGCCGGACACCGGCCCGGCCCCGGCGCGGGTCGAACCCGCCACCGAGGCCGAGCTCCTGGTGGCCGCCGTCTGGGCCGAGGTGCTCGAACGGCCCGAGGTGTGGGCCGGCGACGACTTCTTCGCCCTCGGCGGAGCCTCCTTCGCCGCGACCAGGGTGGCCGCCCGCCTGCGCGAGATGTTGCAGGTCACCGTGCCCGTGCGGTTGGTGTTCGACCGGCCGGTGCTGGCCGACTTCGCCACCGCGCTGGAGGAACTGCTGGCCGCCGACCTGATCGAGGGGAACGAGGGATGACCGAGGTACGTGAGGACCGGATCGCCGAACTCGTCCGGTCCAGGCTCGCCGCCGCCCTGAAGCAGAAGGAGCAGGCCGCCGTCCCCCGGATCCCGGCTACGTCGGCCGCGGACATGCCGCTGTCGCCGGCGCAGGAGCGGCTGTGGTTCCTGGCCCAGCTCGAACCCGGCACGCCCGCCTACAACGTGCCGCTGACGCTGCGGCTGCGCGGCCCGGTGGACGTCCCCGCCCTCACCGGCGCGGCGGCCGACCTGGCCGAGCGGCACTGGATCCTGCGCGGCGTCATCGAGGACGGACGCGTGCGACCCGTCGCCGCCGTGCCGGTGCCCGTGGTCGACCTGTCGGACGCGGGCCCGGCGGAGCTCGAACGGGAGCTGGCCGAACACGCCTGGCGGCCGTTCCGGCTGGACGCCGAGCCGCCCCTGCGGGCCACGCTCTACCGGCTCGGCGACGAGGAGTGCGTGCTCGCGCTCACCCTGCACCACATCGCCACCGACGCCTGGTCGGAACGCGTGCTGCTGGACGATCTCGCCCACCTGTACGCCGCCCGCCTCGGCCTGGAGCCGCCCCCCGCTCCCCCGGCCCTGCAGTACGCGGACGTCGCCGCGTGGGAGGCCGGGCGGCCCGACGCTGACCTCGACTGGTGGGCCGCTCGCCTGGCGGGCCTGCCGCCGGTGCTCGACCTGCCGCTCGCCCGCCCGCGCCCGGCCGTCCCCACCTGGGAGGGGGCGGCGGTCGCGGTGGAGGTGCCCGAGGCGTTGTCGGCGAAGGTGCGCGCGGTGGCCGGGACGTCGCCGTTCATGGTGTTCCTGGCCGGGCTGCAGGCGCTGCTGAGCCGCCTGTCCGGCGTGGACGACATCGCCGTCGGCGTGCCGCACGCGGGCCGCCACCACCCCGACGCCGAGCGGGTCGTCGGCTGTTTCATCAACACGCTGGTGGTGCGCGGCGACACCTCGGGCGACCCGACCGGCGCCGAGCTGCTGGCGCGGGCGCGCACGGCGGCGCTGGACGCGTTCGCGCACGCCGGCACGCCGTTCGAGCGGGTCGTGGAGCGCCTGCAGCCGGAGCGGAACCTCGCGGTCACGCCGCTGTTCCAGGTGATGCTCAACGTCTACGACACCGGCACGCCGCCGTCGCTGCCGGGGCTGGCGGTCGAGACCGGGACGCCGCCTGCGCCGACCGCCAAGTTCGACCTGAACCTGGAGCTCGGCGACGACGGCACCCGCTTCTCGGGCGAGTTACGCTTCCGCACCGACCTGTTCGACGAGGCCACCGTGCGCCGGCTCGCCGGCTGGTACCTGGAGCTGCTGGACGGCATGCTCACCGACCCCGGCGCGCCGGTGCGGCTGCCGGCCGGCGACGACCTGCGCGGCCCGGACGCCGTCCTGCCCGTGGACGTGCCGCTGCACACGCTGGTCGAGCGCATGGCCGACGCCCGTCCCGACGCGGTCGCGGTCGGCCCGCTCAGCTACGCGGAGCTGGACCGCCGCGCCAACCAGGTGGCCCACTGGCTGCTGGAGAACGGGGTGCGGCCGCAGGAGCCGGTCGGCGTGCTGCTGGAGCGGCGGCCGGAGCTGGTGGTCGCCATGCTCGGCGTGCTCAAGGCGGGCGCCGCCTACCTGCCGCTCGACCCGGTCTACCCGGAGCGGCGCAACCAGGCGGTGGTGGCCGACGCCGGAGCGCGGATCGTGCTCGCCGGCGCCGAGCTCGCCGCCGCGGCGGAGGCGTCCGGCGAGCGTCCCGGCGTGGCGGTGCGGCCCGAGCACCTGGCGTACGTGATCTACACCTCGGGCTCGACCGGGCGGCCGAAGGGCGTCGCGGTCGAGCACCGGCACATCACGCACTACCTCGGCGCGGTGGCCGAGGTCCTCCCCGCGGGGCTGACGTCGTTCGCGCTGGTCTCCACCGCGGCCGCCGACCTGGGCATGACGAACGTGTGGTGCGCGCTGACCACGGGCGCCACCCTCCACCTGATCGACCACGAGACGGCCACCGACCCGGCCGCGTTCGCCGCCCGCCTGGCGGCGCACCCGGTGGATGCGATCAAGATGGTGCCCAGCCAGCTCGAACTCCTCGGCACGGCCGCCCTGCCCGGCAGGCTGCTGATCCTGGCCGGCGAGGCGGTGCCGGCGGACCTCGTCGCGCGGGTGCGGGCGGCGCGGCCGGACCTGGAGGTGCAGATCCACTACGGCCCGACCGAGACCACGGTGTCGGTGCTGGCCTGCGACGCGGGCGAGGCGCTGGCCGAGCTGGGTCCGGGCCGGGCGCCGCTGGGCCGCCCGCTGGCCGACGTGGTGTGCCGGGTGGCCGACCCGTCCGGACGGGCGCTGCCGCCCGGCGTGCCCGGTGAGCTGTGGATCGGCGGGCCGAGCGTGGCCCGCGGCTACCTGGGCCGTCCCGACCTCACCGCGGAGCGTTTCACCGGCGGCTGGTACCGCACCGGCGACCGGGTCCGGGTGACCGGGGACGGGCTGATCGAGTTCCTGGGACGCATCGACGACCAGGTGAAGGTGCGCGGCTTCCGCGTCGAGCTGGGCGAGGTCGTCGCGGCGTTGCGGGCTCTGCCGCAGGTCGCGGAGGCGTACGTGCAGCCGGTCGGCGACGGCCTGGAGCGCCGCCTGGCCGCCTGGGTGACGCCCGCGACCGTGGAGGCCGCGGCCGTGCGCTCGGCGCTGCGCGAGCGGCTGCCCGACTACATGGTGCCGGCCGCGATCGGCGTGCTGGAGGCGTTGCCGCTCACGCCGAACGGCAAGGTGGACCGGGCGGCGCTGCCCGTGCCCGAGGCGGCGCCCGCGGTGCGGGTGCCGCTGGGCACGCCCGCCGAGCGCCTGGTCGGCGAGGTCTGGGCCGACGTGCTCGAACTCGCCGAGGTGTGGGCGGACGACGACTTCTTCGCCCTCGGCGGGCACTCGTTCGCCGCGACCCGGGTGGCCGGGCGGCTGCGGGAGCGGCTGGGCGCGGCGGTGCCGGTGCGGCTGCTGTTCGAGCACCCGGTGCTGGCCGACCTGGCCGCCGCGCTGCCCCGTCCGGCCGCTGCGGCGTGCGTGCGGCGCGCGCCGGCGGACGGGCCGGTGCCGCTGTCCGGGGTGCAGGCCAGGCTGTGGTTCCTGGCGCAGCTCGAACCGGACAGCAGCGCCTACAACGTGCCGGTGGCGCTGCGGCTGCGCGGCCCGCTGCGCGCGGAGGCGCTGCTGGACGCGGTGCGCGACCTGGCCGGACGGCACCACGTGCTGCGCGGCGTGGTCGACGACTCCGGCCCCGAGCCGGTGATGGTGGTGCGGGACGCCGCCGAGGTGCCCGTCTCCACCGCGCGCGTGGACCGGTCCGAGGTCGAGGACGTGCTGGCCGGGCACCTGGCGACGCCGTTCGCGCTGGACCGCGAGCCGCCGATGCGGGCGGTGCTGCTCGCCGTCGGCGATCCCGGGGACGAGGACGAGCACGTGCTCTCGCTCACCTTCCACCACATCGCCACCGACGCGTGGACGCGCGGGCTGCTGCTGGCGGAGCTGTCCGGCCTGTACGCCGCCCGCCTGGGCCTGCGCCCGCCGCTCGACCCGCCCCCGGCGCAGTACGCCGAGGTGTCGCCCGTCCCCGACCCGGCCGACCTGGACTGGTGGGCCGGGCACCTGGACGGCCTGCCGCCGGTGCTCGACCTGCCCACCGACCGGCCGCGCCCCGCGGTGCCCGACCCGGGCGGAGCCGCGCTCGACCTGGAGCTCCCGGCTGAGCTGAGCGAGCGGATCAGGACGGTGGCCGCCGCCTACCGGTCCACGCCGTTCATCGTGCTGCTGGCCGGGTTGCAGGCGCTGCTGGCCCGGCTGTCGGCGAGCGCGGACATCGCGGTCGGCGTGCCGGTCTCCGGACGCGACCACCCGGACACCGAAGGCGTGGTGGGCTGCTTCCTCAACACCGTGGTCGTGCGGACCGACGTGGGCGGCGACCCGACCGGGCGCGACCTGCTGGCCCGCGCGCGGGAGTCCGCGCTGGGCGCGCTCGCGCACGCGGGCACGCCGTTCGACCGGGTGGTGGACCGGCTGCGGCCGGAGCGGAACCTGGCCGCCACTCCGCTGTTCCAGGTGATGCTCAACTACGTCCCCGGCGTGGCCGGGGCGAAGCTGCCCGGCCTGGAGGCGTCCGAGATCCACCTGCCGGAGCTGACCACCAAGTTCGACCTGAGCTGGCACGTCGTGGACGACGGGCCGGGCGCGCCGCTGCGCGGCGGGCTCGCCTACCGGACGGACCTCTTCGAACCGGGCACCGCGGCCAAGCTGACCCGCTGGTACGCCGCCCAGCTCGACGGGCTGCTCGCCGACCTGGACGCGCCGGTGGGCGCGGTGCCGCTGGAGCCGGTGACCGGCCCGGCGCTGGCCGGCGGGCCGCCGCCGGAGCCGCCCGCCGGGGCGGTGCACCACCTGATCGAACGCTGGGTGGACACCACTCCGGACGCGCCCGCCGTGGTGGGCGCCGACCGCGCCCTGACCTACGCGGAGCTGGAGTCGGCCGCCAACCGCATCGCGCACTGGCTGATCCAAGCCGGGGTGAGCGCCGACGAGCCGGTCGGCGTGCTGCTGGAGCCGGGGGCGGACCTGGCGTGCGCGTTGTTCGGCATCCAGAAGTCGGGCGGCGGCTACCTGCCGATGGACCCGGCGTACCCGGCGGCGCGGATCGCCGCGATGCTGGAGGCCGCCGGGGTGCGCGCCGTGGTGACGGTGAGCGAGTTCGCGCCCCTGATCGGGGACGGCAGGCAGGTGCTGGCGCTGGACCGGCCGCCGTCCCTGCCGGACACCCGGCCCAGGGTGGACGTGCTGCCGGAGCACCTGCACCACGTGATCTTCACGTCGGGGTCCACCGGCACGCCCAAGGCGGTGGCCGCCGAGCACGGCGGCGTCCTGAACTACCTGGGCGGCATGCTGCCGCGCATCGGCGTGCCCGGCGGGTCGTTCGCGGTGGTCTCCACGCCGGCCGCCGACTTCGGCCTGACCTGCGTGTTCGGTGCGCTGACCACCGGCGGGACGGTGCACCTGGTGCCGCGGGAGACCGCGATGGACCCGGCCGCGTTCGCCGGCTACCTCGCCGAGCACCGGGTGGACGTCGTCAAGTGCGTCCCGAGCCACCTGGAGCTGCTGGCCTCGGGCGGCGACCTGGCCGCCGTGCTGCCGCGCCGGCTGCTGATCCTGGCGGGCGAGGCGTGCCCGTGGGACCTGGTGGAACGGGCCCGCGCCGCCCGGCCCGAGCTGCGGATCCAGAGCCACTACGGGCACACCGAGTCCACGATGATCTGCCTGGTGTGCGACACCGAGGAGATCCCCGCCGACCGGCGGACCGGCATCGTGCCGCTGGGCCGCCCGCTGCCCGGCGTCTACGGGCACCTGGTGGACGCCGGAATGCGGCCGGTGCCGCCCGGCGTGCCCGGCGAGCTGGTCGTCGGCGGCCCCGGAGTCACCCGCGGCTACATCGGCCGGCCCGAGCTGACCGCCGAACGGTTCGTCCCCGACCCGCTGACCGGCCAGGGACGCTGCTACCGCAGCGGCGACCTGCTGCGTCTCACCGCCGACGGGCAGATCGAGTTCCGCGGCCGGGTCGACGACCAGGTCAAGGTCCGCGGCTACCGCGTCGAGCTCGGCGAGGTCGTCACCGCGCTGCGGGCGCTGCCCCAGGTGGCCGAGGCCGTGGTGCTGCCCGTCGGCGAGGGCAAGGCCAGGCAGCTCGCCGCCTGGGTGACGCCCGCCACCGTGGAGGCCGCGGCCGTGCGCTCGGCGCTGCGGGAGCGGCTGCCCGACTACATGGTCCCGGCGCACGTCGTCGCCCTGGACCGGCTTCCGCTCAACCCGAACGGGAAGATCGACCGGGCCGCCCTGCCCGAGCCGGTGGCCGAGCAGGCCGCGTACGCGGCGCCCTCGACGCCGAACGAGGA
>NZ_JBIATU010000011.1:0-336619 GCF_042892035.1 Nonomuraea sp. NPDC001831
TTCCCCGGCTGGCTACGCCAACGCATCGAAGCGATCATCTGGACGTTGAAAAACCAGCTCGGCCTCGAACGCCACAATGCCCGCACCACCGACGGTCTTTGGGCGCGGGTCAGCCAACGCGTCCTCGCCCTCAACGCCGCGATCTGGCACAACTGGAACACCGGCGCCCCCGTGAAACGATCACTGACTGCCTACGACCATTGACCCAAATTCACATCAGCGATCTAGCCCGGCACGCCCGCACGCCCGCTGAGCGCGAACAGCGCTCGGGGGCGAGGAGGCGAGAGCGCTTCACCAGATGGGGCGGCAAGGTGCGCGTGACGGCCCCACCCGCCAAGCAGGTCTACTCGCGCGGCGAGAGCGGCAGCTGACTCCCGCCTGCCGCAGCCGGTGGTGGACTCTTCCCGGTGTTGCCTGGCGGCATCACCCCACGGCGTCCGCGACCGGCCAGAACCGCGGCGAACGGCACACCCATGTGCCTCTCCGGCCGGCCGTCATTTGCCCGGGGAAAGGAGGCTTTCCAGCGTCCGCGGCAGTGGATACACCCGCTCGGCGGGGAACAGCCGCTGGGCCTTGGCGGCGTGCCCGGTCTGCGTCAACACCGTGGCCTTGCGGACCTGAGGAGTCAGGTCGGTGAGGCTGACGATCCAGTCGTCGGTGAAGGTGCGGATCAGCCTGCGGCCGATGCCGACCTGGATGCTGTAGTGGTTCAGTGCCGCGCCGCGCGACGAACGTTCCGGGTCCCACTGGACATGTACGGCCGCCTCGGCCACAGCCGCCGGATCCGCGGTCGTGAGCACGGCCTGGGACAAGGCCTCCTCCCACCCCTGCCGGGTCATCCGCACTGCGAGAACGCGCTCCTGACCGGGTTTGCGGGCCCAGTTGCTGCGATGCATGAGCCACAGGAACGAGGGCTTGATCCAGGTCATCCGGTGGAACGAGAACGGCGCAACGAAACGGCCCGCTCGCAGCGCCGCGTCGGCGATGACAGGCGCGTACGCCTGGTAGACCACGATCGTGTCAGCGTCGTAGTCCGCGCGAATCTGGTACTGGGGTGCCATGCGCTGCACCCTGCCATCCGGCGCACGCACATCGCGAAGCCTTTTCGCCTCCGGTCAGAGCGACTCGCTGACGGCTGTTTCGAGCGATTCGATCCAGGACGCGAAGTCCGCGGCCACGACGTCGAAGCCCGCAGGGTCCAGATCGCCCAGATCGGAGGAGAACACGGCGGAGTCCGGGTCGTCGGCACGCAGCAGGAATCCGCAGCCGCCGCTGTCGTCGCCGACGAGGAGGAATCCCGGCGCATACCGCGCGACCTCGTGAGTGGCGTTGCGTTCACCGATGTCCCCCGCCGAGTACACCACGACACCGGACTCCGTGTGCAGGCCGTCCCGCACCCGCCACAGCGCCACCAGCGGAGCCGGAAGGCTCATCGCCGTCTCGGCCCGCGCCCGCATCACGTCGTCCGGCGTCGCCAGCCTCGGAGCCACTCTCGCCACTCTGCACTCCTCCCGCCCGAAGCGCGGTTCGTCATGAGGCGACCGCGCCGGTCGCCGGCATCGACGAGCGGCTGCGACCAGCACTCTCGCGACCAGCCCTACTGGCCGGCTGACCGCGGCGAACCGAAGCCGGCGTCCGATCTCGCCTTCCAGCGCTTCTGTTCTTCGAGCCAGTGCACGTAGCGCGGCGAGGCGTTACGCAGGTCGACGCTGAGGGGGTAGGGGTCGTGCTCGTCCAGGAGCAGCATGCGCAGGAATTCGACCATGCCGCAGGGGAAGAGCGTGAAGTCCTCACGGGTGTGCCGGCCGCAGACCAGGACAGGCCACCGGTCGGGGTCGGGGTCGGTGGTCAGCCAGCACAGGATGTCGGGGCCCGAAGTGATGCCCCAGGCGAGGATGTGGTCCGGGTCGATGTCGAGCCCTTCCTGACCGCCCAGCATCTTCCAGATGTCACGGGCGTTCTCCGTCTCCTCCTCGAACGTCCCGGGGTCCCACTGGATGTACTCCTTGGGCAGCGGCATGAGGATGCCGACCTCGGCGAACGAGCCGGCGCCATAGACGGACATGAAGGCCATGTAGTCACGCGGGAACCGCGTGCCCCACCGCGCCTCTGCCGCCGACCAGTCGATCTCCTCGTCCGCGCCGAGATCCGGGGGCAGGATCTCGGTCAGCGCTGCGATGCCTGTCGGGCCTTCCACGGCAATCCCTTCGACGACGTGGCCGGGGAGTCTACGAGATCACACCGACACAACGCCGCGACGGGGTCGGTCGCACCGGGACCTAGAGGGCCGGCCATGCCCCGCGGCCCAACAGGTCGAGGACGAGTGCCGCGATGTTCCACGCGTCGTCCTCGCCGCGGTGATGGCGTCCCTCCAGCGGCAGTCCGGCGATCCGCAGAGCGTGATCCATGCCGGGTTTCTTAGGCAGCCCGTACGCCGCCGCGAACACGGCCTTGGCGTTGGTGTGGGTGCGTTCCGTCGGATGGCCGAACGGGTAGGCCACCCCGTCGGCCCGACTCTGCCGAGCGAACTGCCGGCGGTCGTACTCGCCCCAGCTCGCCCACGCACGCTCCCCGGCGTCGTGCTCCTCGACAAGGATCCGGCATGCCTCGGCGAAGGTGACGCCCTGTTCCACCTCGGCTTGCGTCAGGCCGGTCAGTTCCGTGCAGAAGTCACTCACCGCCGATCGGACCGGGCGGACCAGGATGCGGTGCCGGGAGACCCGCCGCCGTGCCGACACGTCCACGACGGTGAGGCCGATCTCGATGATCTCGTTGACGGAGCCGGGCGGCGGCTGTCCGTCCCAGCAGGTGGCTTCCACGTCGATGACGTTCAACAGGCGGCGCATGGCCCGAGGGTAGGGATACGCACCCGGTTCCGGCACCTCGATTTCTCACCACTCTCACCGACGCGACTGGCAGACCCTCTTCAGTTGGGTGGGGTGTGTTCGAGGGTGTGGGTGGTCGCGTCCGGTTCGGCGAAGGCGAGCAGTGCCAGGCCCTCCTCCTCCAGCACGTCCAGTGGCGTCGGCGCGGCGAAGGGGCTGATGAGGAGCTTGGCCTTCTTGCCGGACCGCTTGATCTGCCAGGTCCCCGCCGCGAACCCGTCCACCAGGTACGTGGCCTTGATCCGCAGGTTCTTGGTCGCCACCAGCGGCCTGAACTCGTCCGCCAGCACCCGCGTGCGGTCGGCGTGCCCCAGGACGAGGTTGTCGAAGTCGGGCAGGAAGCGCACCGGCGCGGGCACGTCGCCGCCCGGACGCGGCGCGCCGGGCAGGTCGAACAGTTCGCGTCCCGTCTCGTCGGCGAGCCTGTCCAGCTCCATCCCCTTCATGACGGCCCGCATCCCGCCCAGTCCCGACCAGGTCTGGACGTCGGCGGGCGTGGCCGGGCCGAACGCGGCGAGGTACCGCTCGACCAGGCGTTCCACGCTGGGCGCCGGGTCCAGTTCGACGGCGGGCAGCCCGAAGGCGGACTCGCGCGGGAAACTCCACCGGTCCTGCGTCGGCACCATGACCAGCGGCGTCATCATGCGCACGGCGTAACCGAGCACCCGCTCGTCCGTGCCGGGGAACTCCTTCAGCAGCAGCGGCCGCAGCTCGTTGAAGGTCAGCGGCCCGTCGGCGAGCAGCCGGTCGGCGACGGCGGCGACGGCCTCGAAGTCGACGCCCTCGAACCGGCGCGCGGCGGCGGCCAGCATGGGACGCAGCAGCGGACGGAAGGACGCGTAGTCCTCCGCCGTCACCAGGTGCAGCGTGGCCCGCATCATCGTCGCCCGCACCAGGTCGCCCGCGTGCAGCGAGTCGTGCAGGTCGTCGCGCCGGAACCCGGCCAGCCGCGTCCACACCCCCAGGTAGGGCGGCCGCGGCTCCTGGGCCTGCAGCCCGGCCAGCCGGTGCACGACGTCGGCCGGGCGGCCCTCGTGCCGGGCGAGGAGGTGCTGCCGGGCCAAGGTCGCGCGGTTGAGGTCTCTGAGGGTGAGCATCTACTTATCATGCCTTTCCCCCTGGAGTCCGTACGTTCCTCCTATCCTGCGCTTTCCGATGGTTTCGCCTACCTTGACGGCGCGGCCGGCACCCAGACGCCGCAGTCGGTGATCGACGCCATCTCCGCCGCCTACCGGGCCGGGCTCGGCAACGTGGGCGGCGCGTTCCCCGCCAGCCGCCGGGCGGACGAGATCGTCGCCGCCTGCCGGGCCGCCGTCGCGGACCTGGTCGGCGGCCGTCCCGAGGGCGTGATCCTCGGCCCGAACATGACGACGCTGACGTACCGGCTGGCCAGGGCGCTGACCGGGCCGGGCGACGAGGTGGTGGTCTCCAGGCTGGACCACGACGCGAACGTGCGCCCCTGGACCCAGACGGGCGCCGCCGTCCGCTGGGCCGAGGTGGACGCGGTGACCGGCGAGCTCCCGGTCGACCAGTACGCCGACCTGATCGGCGAGCGGACCAAGGTCGTCGCGGTGACGGCGGCCAGCAACATCCTCGGCACCCGTCCCGACGTGGCCGCCATCGCCGAGCTGGCCCACCGCGCGGGCGCCCTGCTGTACGTGGACGGCGTGCACGCCACCCCGCACGGCCCGGTGGACATGCGGGCGCTGGGCGCCGACTTCTACGCCACCAGCGCCTACAAGTGGTCGGGGCCGCACGTGGGGGCCGTCGTCGCCGACCCGGCGCTGCTGGAGACGGTCCGCCCGGCCAAGTTGCGGCCCTCCCCCGACACCGTGCCGGAGAGGTTCGAGACGGGTACGTCCGCGTTCGCCGACCTGGCCGGGGTCACCGCGGCCGTCGACCACCTGGCCGCCATGGTCCCCGGCGCCGGCACCCGCCGCGAACGTCTCCTCGCCTCGATGGCCGCCGCCGAGGAGCACGAGCTGGAGCTGTTCGCCGGCCTGATCTCCGGCCTGGAGACGATGCCCCACGTCACCCTGCTCGGCAAACCCGCCAGGCGCACCGCGACCGCCTACTTCACCGTCGCCGGGCACACCCCGCGCCAGGTCGCCGAGCATCTGGCCGGGCTGGGGGTGAACGTCTGGAACGGCCACAACTACGCCTGGGAGCTGACCGGCGCGCTCGGCGTGCGCGACTCGGGCGGCGCCGTCCGCGCGGGCCTGGTCCACTACAACGACCGCTCGGACGTCGACCGCCTGCTGGAGGGGGTGGCCGCCCTCTCCTGACGGGCCCTCGGCCCGTACGGGCGGGGCGTGAGATCCTGAGGGGATGCTGCCCCCGATCGACGTGCTGCGCGAGCAGGTCGCCGCTCGTCTCGCCGCCTTCGACCGCCGGGAGGTGCCGCCCGTCTCAGGGGTGCGCCGGGCGGCCGTGACGGTGTGCGTGCTGGAGGACGCCGAGCGCGTCCCGTACACGGTGCTGATCCGCAGGGCGGCGCGGGGGCGCAACCCGGGGCAGTGGGCGCTGCCGGGCGGGCGGCTCGACGACGGCGAGCTGCCGGTGGAGGCGGCGCTGCGCGAGCTGGCCGAGGAGGTCGGGGTGACCGGCGTGGCGGTGGCCGGGCTGCTCGACGACTTCGTCGCCGACTCCGGGTTCGTGATCACTCCCGTGGTGGCGTTCGGGGGCCGTCAGGAGCCGGTGGGCGACGCCCATGAGGTGGCCTCGGTGCACGCGGTGCCGCTGGAGCGGTTCCTCGCGCCGGGCGTGCCGCGCTGGCAGGGCGAGCTGCTGCAGATGCCGCTCGGTCCGGACATCGTGATCCACGCGCCGACCGGGGCGATCCTGTGGCAGTTCGCCGAGGTGGCGCTGCGCGGGCGCGAACAGCGGGTGTTCGACGTCGCGCAGCCCCACTGGACGAGAACCTGACCCGACCGCCCCCGCAGGCTAGAAGGGGCCGGTGAGTTCGCCGAGCTTGCCGGTCAGCTCCAGGTTGGCCGCGTAGTCGACGGGCACCGCGATCACCGACACCGTCTCGTCGGCCAGCGCCTTGCGCAGCGTGGGCAGCAGCTCCCCGGCGCTGGTGACCCGGTAGCCGCGGGCGCCGAAGCTCTCGGCGTAGGCGACGAAGTCGGGGTTGCCGAAGCGGATGCCCGAGTGGCGGCCGAGCTCCAGGTCCATCTTCCACTCGATCAGCCCGTACGCGTCGTCGACCCACACCAGGACCGTGATCGGGACGCGCTCGCGAACGGCCGTCTCCAGCTCCTGGGAGTTCATCAGGAACGCCCCGTCGCCGGTGGCGGCCAGCACCTTGCGGTCGGGGAAGGCCAGCTTGGCGGCCAGCGCCCCGGGCACCGCGAACCCCATCGAGGACAGCCCGTTGGAGACCAGCATCGTGTTGGGCTCGTACGTCGGGTACATGCGGGCCATCCACATCTTCACCGCGCCGGTGTCGGCCAGCACGATGTCCTCGCGGCCCATGGCCTGCCTGATGTCGGCGACCACGCGCCGCGGCGACAGCGGGAAGCCGTCCTCCGCGCGACCCTGCTCCAGCTCCTCGCGCATCAGCCGGCGGATCTTCTCGCCGGTGCCGTTGAGCTCGAAACGGCGCGGGACGGCGTCGGCGAGCGCGTCCAGCGACCGGGAGATGTCGCCGTGCACCCCGACGGCCACCGGGTAGTGGTCGTCGACCTCGGCGGGGAACCGGTGGAGGTGGATGATCTCCTTGTCGCGGTTCGGGTTGATCTTGACGGGGTCGAACTCCTGGAGCTCGTAGCCGACGCTGATCAGCGCGTCCGCCTCGTCGAAGCCGAAGTTGACGTAGTCGTGGCGCATGAAGCCGACCGCGCCCAGCGCGTGCGGGTGGTCGTCGGGGAAGACGCCCTTGCCGTTGAACGTGGTGGCCACCGGCAGCCCGAGCCGCTCGGAGAAACGCACCAGCGCGGCGGCGGCCCCGGCCCGGACGGCACCGTGCCCGGCCAGCACGATCGGCCTGCGCGCGCGGGCCAGCACGTCGGCCGCGCGGGCGATCTGGGCGGCCGAGGGGTCTTGGGGGCGTACGACGTTGACCGGCAGCGGCCCGAGGCCGGCCGGCACGGGAGCCGACTCGACGTCTTCGGGGATGGCCAGGTAGACGGCGCCGGGCCGCTCGGTCTGGGCGGTCTTGAACGCCTTGCGGATCATCTCGGGCAGGGCCAGGGCCGTGGGGGCGAGGTCGGCCCATTTGGTGATCGGCCGGAACAGCGACACCAGGTCGACCACCTGGTGCGACTCCTTGTAGATGCGGTCGAGGCCGACCTGGGCGGTGATCGCCACGACGGGGGTGCTGTTGGTGGTGGCGTCGGCCACGCCGAGCTGCAGGTTGATCGCGCCGGGGCCGAGCGTGGCCGAGGCCACCCCCGCCTTGCCGGTGAGCCTGCCGTAGATCTCGGCCATGAACGCCGCGCCCTGCTCGTGCCGGACGAGGATGTAGCGGATGGAGGAGTCGTTGAGCGCATCGACGAAGTGGATGTTCTCCTCGCCGGGGATGCCGAAGACGTACTCGACGCCTTCCGCCTCCAGGGCTCGCACGATCAGATGGGCCGCGTCCGCCTGCGAGGACACCTGCGGGGACATGGTTAACGCCTTCTTCCATGAGCGACTGCGTCCCTGACAGCACCCGGCAGGCGCGCTTCATTCCGGGACGCGGCCCTGTGCCCGCGCGACGGCGGATCTCACGCGGGCACAGCGGGTCAGGAGCCCAGCGCGCGCGTGGCCAGCGCGCCGAGGACCATGCCGACGACCATGCAGGCCGCGGCGGCGATGGCGGCCCACTTGCCCAGGGACTCGCCGCGGGTGTGGCCGACGATGCCCAGCACGATGCCGGCCAGGCCGAACAGGATCGGTATGAACAGGATGGCCACCGCGGCGCTGACGAACCCGATGATCGACAGGATCTGGGCGCCCTGCCGCTGCGGCGGCCGGTCGTAGGGCGGCGGCTGCGGCCGGCGCCCTTCGCGGGTGTGCTCGTCGTCGCCCGGGGGCGGTTCTTGCGAAGCGGTCATTCTCCGGCTCCCTCGTGAAGTGAATCACATCACACACCAGAGCCGTGGGCCTGTCGAGCCGCCGAGTCCAGACATCTGCCCATTTCAGAAGGGTTTTGACGGGCGGGAAAGCTGAGGGGGAAGGGGTTCGGCGTGGACGACGTCGAGCCGGGAGACCGCGCGGGTGAGGGCGACGTACAGGCGGTTGAGTCCGCGCGGCTCGGCCGCGACGACGGCGGCCGGCTCGGCGAGCACCACGTGGTCGTACTCCAGGCCCTTGCACATCGAGGCGGGTATGACGCTCAGCCGCTCGCCCAGGTCCAGCCCCTCGTCCCAGAGCGCGCAGGTGATCGCCTCGACGTGGGCGTCGGCCGCGATCACCCCGATCGACCCCTCGAACCCGCCCGCCTCCCGGACGGCCGCCACGACCCCCTTCTCCAGCTCGGCCGTCGCGATGACGCGCAGCCTGCCGTCGGCGCGGTGGGAGCGGGTGGGGGGCACGTCGGCGTCGAGCGCGGCCAGCAGCGTGTTGGCCAGCTCCACGACCACGCCGGGCACGCGGAAGCCGGTGGTCAGCTCGACGATCCGGCCGCCGGGACTGCCGAGCAGCTCCAGGTGCTCCGGCCACGACCTGGCCGCCCACGGCGTGGTGCCCTGGGCCAGGTCGCCGAGCACGGTCAGCGAGCCGTGCTCGCTGCGCCTGGCCACGGCCCGGCACTGCATGGGCGACAGGTCCTGGGCCTCGTCCACGATGACGTGGCCGTAGCCGCGGGGGCGTTCCAGCAGGCAGGCCAGCTCGTCCAGCAGCACCAGGTCGGCCTCGGTCCATGCGGCGCTCTTGGCGCCGCACGGCGGGCCTGGCCTGGCCAGCGCGGCGCGTTCGGCGTCGGTCAGCAGGCCCTGGGGCGGGGCGCTGAGGACCTCGTTCAGCACGTCCTCGGGGCGGACGGCGGGCCAGGTCGCGTCGAGCGCCGGGGCGAGCGCCCGGCCGATGCGGCGTTCCCAGGCGGCGTTGCAGGTCCGGCCGCGGGCCTCGGCCTGCCGCCGCATCGCCGCCACCGTCCTGGCCCTGACGCGTTCGCGGCCGATCCCGTACGGCAGGGCGGCCCGCCTGGTGTCCTCCACGATGCGGCGAAGCTCGTCCTCGCCGACGCGCCAGCGGTAGGAGCCGTCGGCCACCACGGCGGGCTCGGCGGGCCTGCGGATGCGGCCGTACAGCGCGCGGCGCAGCACCTCCGCCATCCGGACGTCGTGCTTGACCGCCGCGGCCGCCGCGGAGTCGACGGCCCGTACGGGGTGGGCGCCGAGCAGCCCTTCCAGGGTGGTCTGCTCGACGTCCACCTCGCCGAGCGCGGGCAGCACGGCCGAGATGTAGCCGAGGAAGGTCCGGTTCGGGCCGAGCACCAGGACGCCGGAGCGTTCGAGGCGGCGGCGGTGGGCGTACAGCAGGTAGGCGGCCCGGTGCAGGCCGACGGCGGTCTTGCCGGTGCCGGGGGCGCCCTGGACGCAGATGGTGGTGTCGAGGTCGGCGCGGACGAGGTCGTCCTGCTCGGGCTGGATGGTGGCGACGATGTCGCGCATCGGGCCGACGCGGGGGCGTTCGATCTCGGCGGCCAGGAGCGCGCCGCCGCCCTCCTGCCCCGCGCCGAGAAGCTCGTCCTCGTAGCCGGTCAGCGTGCTGCCCGACCAGCCGAAACGGCGGCGTACCTCGACGCCCTGGGGGTCGCGGGCGCCGGCGCGGTAGAACGCGCGCGCCACGGGCGCGCGCCAGTCGATCACCACCGGCGGCCCGCCGTGCTCGCCGGCGATGTGCCGCCGGCCGATGTGGTACGCCCGCCCGCGGTGCTCGGCCGAGTCCTGGCCGAAGTCGAGCCGGCCGAAGAACGGCGGCCCGTCGGGCTCCTCGCTCAGCTCCTTGGCCAGGCTCTTGAGATGGCGGCCGAGCCGCTCCGCGCTGTAGCGGTCGCCGGCGACGGTCTCGCCGACGATCACGTTCTCCCGCGCGCCCTCCAGCATCCTGCGCAGCCCCGCCCTGCATCGTTCGACGTGACGCCGTTCGTCGTCGAGCGTGCCCATGCCCACCTCCAAAGCGTTAACTCGGTTAAGACATTGACCAGGTTAACACTTTGATAGAGTGCGGTCATGACGGGACTGCGGGAGCTGCAGCGGCAGCGGGTGCACGAGGCCATCTCGACGGCGGCGATCGCGCTCTTCCTGGAACGCGGCTTCGACGAGGTGCCGGTGACCGAGATCGCGGCGGCGGCCGGGGTGTCCAAGCCGACACTGTTCAAATACTTCCCGACCAAGGAGGACCTCGTCCTGCACCGGTTCGCCGACCACAAGGGCGAGGCGGCCCGCGTGGTGCGCGGGCGGGCGCCCGGCGAGCACCCGGTCGCGGCGCTGCGCCGCCACCACCTCGACGGCCTGGCCGCCCACGACCCCGTCACCGGGCTCAACGACGACCCCGAGGTGCTGGCCTTCCACCGCATGGTGTTCGACACGCCCAGCCTGGCCGTGCGCCTGTTCCACCACATGAGCCAGGACGAGGCCGAGCTGACCGAGGCCCTGGCCGAGTGCATGGACGAGCTGACCGCCGCGCTGCTGGCCGCCCAGGCGCTGGCCGTGCAGCGGGTGCTGGCCCGCCGCACCTGGGCGCAGCTCGCCGGGGGCCGCCCTCTGGCCGAGGCCGAGGCCGACGCGGTGCGCGCCGCCGAACACGCCTTCGCGCTGCTCATGGACGGCCCCGCCGGCCCCTGAACTCCGGCGTCCAGGTCACGCGCGCCCCATCCGGCGGGCACGATTACCTCCAACGCCAGAGGCTGTGCTTAACTCGGAAATGCCGATGTGGCTGTGTCCCCCGGGCCGCAAATTACCGCCTTCACGGAATACCGTTCGGCTGGAACCGTGTTGTGCACCTCGCCGAGGAGGCGACCACCACATCGGCCTTAAAGCTTTCCGGGCGTCCCGCTGCCTTAGGGTGGCAAGGTTGACTGCCCATGATCCAGGAGAGCCCGTTGCTGTACGAAGTGGTCAAGTTCGCCGCCGCGCCGCTCGCCCACGCGATGTGCCGGCCGCACATCACCGGCGCCGCGAACGTGCCGAGGGTCGGCCCGGCCATCCTGGCGGCCAACCACCTCTCCGTGCTCGACTCCTTCCTGCTGCCCGCGCTGCTCCCCCGGCGCGTCACGTTCACCGCCAAGAACGAGTACTTCGACGGCAACCCCGTCTCCGGCTTCTTCATGCGCCTGGGCGGCAGCCTGCCGATCGACCGCGAGAGCGCCCACGCCGCCCAGGCCATGCTCGACGCCGCCGCCGAGCTGCTGGAGCGCGGCGAGCTGTTCGGCATCCACCCCGAGGGCACCCGCTCCCCCGACGGCCGCCTCTACCGCGGCAAGGTCGGCGTGGCCTGGCTGGCGCTCAAGACGGGCGCACCCGTGCTGCCGGTGGCGCTCAAGGGCACCGAGAAGGTGCTGCCGGTCGGCGCCAAGGTGCCCAGGCCCGCCAAGATCGGCATCTCGATCGGCCGGCCCATGCGTTTCGAGGGCGACCACACCAAGGCGCGCGACCGGCGCCGGGTCACCGACGAGGTCATGGAGGCCGTCCAGAAGCTGTCCGGCCAGGAGTACGTGCCCGCGTACGCCTCCAGCTTCAAGACCGCCAATGGAACGACGTGACCGGTCACCGCTAGGCTCTGACACCTGACGTCGAGGACCGGGGGCTGACCAGTGGCGCGGGGCCGTACCATCGCGATCGTGTCGGTGTCCGCCGTGCTCGTGGCGGGGGCCGCGGGCGGGGGCGCCTACTACCTGCTGCGCACCAAGGGCACGCCGGGCGAGACGGCGCAGCGCTTCGCCGCCGCCTGGCAGGCCGGCGACAAGGCCGCCATGACCGCCGAGCTGGCCACCCGGCAGCAGCTCACCGCCTACGACCAGCAGCGCGCCGCGCTCGGCGTCGAGTCGGCCACGGTCAAGCTGGGGCGCGTCGTCGAGGGCGACGGCCGGGCCAAGGTGCCCTACACCGCGACCCTGGCGCTGAAGAACATCGGCTCCTGGTCCTACGACGGGCAGCTCGACCTGGTGGTGGCCGACCGCACGTGGAAGGTCGACTGGCGGCCTGCCACGCTGCACCCGCAGCTGACCGCGGGGGCGGCGTTCGCCCTCAAGACGAGCTGGCCGCAGCGCGCGAAGATCACCGACGCCGACGGCGGCCGCATCGACACCGGCACGTCCGGCGGCTCGGTGCAGCAGCTCGTCGGCTACCTCGACAAGGCCACCAAGAAGGACGTCGCCAAGCTCGGCACCTCCTACAAGGTGGGGCAGGCGATCGGGCGCGGCGGCCTGCAGGAGACGTTCCAGAAGCGGCTGGCCGGCACCCCCACCACGCAGATCCAGCTCGGCGGCAAGACCCTCGGCACCATCGAGGGCACCGACGGCAAGCCCGTCGAGACCTCGCTCGACCCGCGGGCGCAGGCGGCGGCCGTGACCGCGGTCAAAGACGTCGCCAAGCCCACCTCCATGGTCGCCATCCGGCCCTCCACGGGCGAGATCCTGGCCGTGGTCAACAACCAGGGCGGCTTCAACCGGGCCCTCGACGGCCGCTACCCGCCCGGCTCCACGTTCAAGGCGGTCACCGCGATCGGCCTGCTGGCGGCCGGCCTGTCGCCCGCCGACAAGGTCACCTGCCCGATGTACGCCACCGTCGGCGGGCTGAAGATCCGCAACTCGGAGAAGGAGGAGTTCGGCTCGCTGTCCTTCCTCGACTCCTTCGCCCACTCGTGCAACACCACCTTCGCGCCGCTGGCCGAACAGCGGCTCGGCGCCGACAAGCTGCTCAAGACGGCAGAAGGCGTCGGCTTCAACCAGCCGCTCAACATCGGCGTGCCGGCCACGAAGGCCAGCTTCCCGCGGGCCCAGTCCGACGCCGAGCTGGCCGCCGAGTCCTTCGGCCAGGGCAGGATCACCGCGAGCCCGCTGTCGATGGCCTCGGTCGCCGCCGCCATCGCCGACGGCACGTGGCGGCCGCCCACGCTGGTGCCCTCGCTCAAGCAGCAGGCCGACGAGCAGCCGCTGCCCAAGGGGGTCAAGGAGCAGCTGCACAGCATGATGGCGGCCGTGGTCTCCAAGGGCACCGCCAGGGGCAGCGGCCTGCCGGCCGGCACCCACGGCAAGACCGGCACGGCCGAGTTCGGCACCGGCGACAAGCTCGACACCCACGCCTGGTTCATGGGGTTCAAGGGCGACGTGGCCTTCGCGGTGGTCGTGGAGGGGGGCGGCACGGGCGGCAAGGTCGCGGCCCCGGTCGCGGCCACCTTCCTCAAGGGCCTCTGACCTCTCCTCAAGGACAGCTCCTGCCTCCTCTCGCACGGCCGGTCGTGCATTGCATGCAATGTATGCAAAGAGCTAGAGTCGCGTCCGTGCAGAGCGATGTGGCCTGGAGCCGGTTGCGGGAGCTGATCCTCGACGGCGCCTACCCGCCAGGGGCGCGGCTGACCGAGACGGAGGTCGCGGCGGGCCTGGAGATGAGCCGCACCCCGGTGCGCGAGGCGCTGCGGGCGCTGACCGCCGACGGGCTGGTGCGCCCGGCCGGGCGTGGGGTGGTCGTCGTGGCCCTGGAGCCGTCCGCGCTGGAGGACGCCTACCAGGTGCGGGCGGCCCTGGAGGCGCTCACGGCCGAGCTGGCGGCCACCCGCCAGGGCGAGGGGCGCATCGCCCCCGCCGACCTGGCCTCGCTGCGGCAGGTCGCCGACGCCACGGCGGCCGCCACCGCGCAGGGCCGGCTCGGCGAGGCCGTCGGGCTCAACCGCCGCTTCCACCGGCGGATCGCCGAGCTGGCGGCCAACGCCGTCGCGCTGCACACGCTGGAGCGCGTGTGGGACCAGATCCAGGTGTCCACGTTGCGCTCGCTGGCGCCGCCGTCCCGTCCGGCGCACGTCTCCGGCCAGCACGAGCAGCTTCTCGCCGCGATCAGCGAGGCCCGGCCGCAGGACGCCGCGGCCATCGCCCGCGCGCACGTCCTCGACACCCGCGCCGTCACTCACAGCAAGGACGAACCCGCATGACCCGCCACCACACGTACACCACCACCGTGACCTGGACCGGCAACCGGGGCACCGGCACCAGCGGCTACCGCGACTACGACCGCGACCACGACCTGTCCGCCGAGGGCCCGCCGGTCATCGCGGGCAGCTCCGACCCGGCCTTCCGCGGCGACCCCGCCCGCTGGAACCCCGAGCAGCTGCTGGTCGGCTCGCTCTCCCAGTGCCACATGTTGTGGTATCTGCACCTGTGCGCCGAGGCGGGCGTCGTGGTCACCTCGTACGCCGACCACGCGGCGGGCACCATGGCCGAGAGCAGGACCGGCGGCCACTTCACCGAGGTCGTGCTGCGCCCCGAGGTGACCGTGGCCGCGCCGGAGATGGCCGAGACCGCCGCCCGCCTGCACGAGGACGCCCACAAGGCGTGCTTCATCGCCGCCTCGGTCAACTTCCCGGTACGCCACGAGCCGACCGTCCGCACGGCCTGAGGCAGGCCGACGATCCGGGAGAGGTCAGCGCGAGGCGGCCAGGGCCACGGCGGTGGCGGCCTCGTGCTGGAGCACCATGATCAGCAGGGTGGCCACCAGCGTCGCGATGAGCACCCAGCTGATCACGATGATGACCGTCGACCGGCGTGGCCGCCTGTGGCCCGGCTGCCCCTTCGCCCTCGCCTCGCTGCGACGGGCCCGCTCGTTGAACGACTCGAGCCGGGCGACGAGCCGCGGATCGTCGTCGACGAGGTGCTGCTCGATCTGGGCCAGCATTCGCTCCTCGTCCTGCGACCAGGCCATAGACGCACCTCCGGAACGCAAGCACTGTGGCGTGTTCCTCCCCAACCATGAAGATCATTAGCCTTGACGTGACCCCCTAATTACCGCCTCTTTTCGGTTTGCGATCACGCTCGAACTTTTGTTCTAATCATGGGATGCGCTGGGACAACCTGCGCCTGACCGGGCCCGGTCAGGCCGATCCAGCCGTGCCGTTGTTCGCCCGCGGCGCGGTCACCCGTACGTTCGACACGCCCGAGTTCAGAGGGATGACCTTCTACGAGGTCCAGGCCCGGTCCGTCATCAACCGGGTGCCGGGGGCGAGCCGGGTGCCGTTCGAGTACACGATCAACCCCTACCGCGGGTGCGGGCATCGCTGCGTCTACTGCTTCGCCCGCAAGACGCACGAATACCTCGATCTCGACGCCGGGGCCGACTTCGACTCGCAGATCGTCGTCAAGGTCAACGCGGCCGAGCTGGCCCGCAAGGAGCTGGCCGCGGCCCGCTGGGGCGGCCACCACGTGGCCATGGGCACCAACGTCGACTGCTACCAGCGCGCCGAGGGCCGCTACCGGCTCATGCGGGGCATCCTGGCCGCGCTGCGCGACGCCGCCAACCCGTTCTCGGTACTCACCAAGGGCACGCTGATCCTGCGCGACCTCGATCTGCTCACCGAGGCGGCCGAGGTCACCGACGTCAGCACGAGCATGTCGGTCGGGTTCGTCGACGAGGCGGTGTGGCGCGGGGCCGAGCCCGGAACGCCCAACCCGCGGCGGCGGCTGGAGGCGTGCGCCACGCTCAACGACAACGGGGTGGCGTGCGGGGTGCTGATGGCGCCGATCCTGCCGTACCTGACCGACTCCCCCGCCCAGCTCGAACGCACCGTCAAGGAGATCGCCGAGGCCGGCGCGACCCACATCGCCCCGATCGTCCTGCACCTGCGGCCGGGGGCGCGCGAGTGGTGGCTGAGCTGGCTCGGGCGCGAGCACCCGCGCCTGGTGCCGCGCTATCTGGAGCTGTACGGCCGCGGCGCCTACGCCCCCGCCTCCTACCAGGACCGCGTCGTCGCCCAGGTCAAGGAGCTGGCCCGGCGCCACGGGGTCGGCAGAGCCACGCCCGCCATGGCCCGCCGCGTGCCGCCCCGCCGGACGCCCGGCGCCGTCCCGGCCGTCGCAGAGCCGGAGCAGCTTCGCCTGTTGTGACCCCGTACGACTGGTATGACCCGGTTTAAATCGGTGGCCTGCCGGCCCGCCCCGCTGGCAGGATGACCGGGCACCAGCCGGACGACGTTCAGGAGCACGAGATGCGGCGCCGCCCAGAGATCTTCCAGCGCCCCATTGGCACGAGAGTTCTCGAGGGCTCCACCACTCATGCACATCCTGAACATCGGCATCCTCGCGCACGTAGACGCGGGCAAGACCAGCCTCACTGAGCGGCTGCTGTTCGAGACCGGGGTCATCACGCGCCTCGGCAGCGTCGACGACGGCAGCACGCAGACCGACAGCGGCGAGATCGAACGCCGCCGCGGCATCACCATCCGCTCGGCGGTGGCCTCGTTCACCATGGGCGACCTGCGGGTCAACCTGGTGGACACGCCGGGCCACGCCGACTTCGTGGCCGAGGTCGAACGCGCGCTCGGCGTGCTCGACGGCGCCGTCCTGGTGGTGTCGGCCGTGGAGGGCGTGCAGCCGCACACGCGGGTCCTGATGAAGACGCTGCGGCGGTTGCGGCTGCCCACGCTGATCTTCGTGAACAAGATCGACCGGATGGGGGCCCGGGAGGCGGGGGTGCTCGCCGAGGTCCGGCGGTGGTTGTCGCCGCGAGCGGTCGCGCTCAACACGGTGAGCGGCATCGGCGGCCCGTCCGCCACCACCCACCCCTTCACCTTCGCCCCACCCCCCTTCAGCACCACCCCGAGCGCCCCACCCCCTCACCCCCTCGCCTCCCCTCCCCTCGCCTCTGGGCCCGCTTCTCGCGACCTGGCTCCCTCCGAGCCCATCACCTCCGGGCCCCTCGCCTCCGGGCCCGCTTCCCGCGGCCCGGCTCCCTCCGAGCCCATCACCTCCGTTTCCCCGTCCTCCGGGGCCGCTCCCAGGGACCCGGCCCCCGCCACCCGACCCCTCCCCTTGACTTCCTCGACGTCCGGAGCGGCTTCCGGCGACCCGGCCGTCGCATCCCGCTCCCCCGTCGTCGCTCCCCCGGCCTCTGGGGGTGCTCCCCGCTCAGGGGTGGCGGGCGGCGGCTCGAAGGAGGTGGTGCGGGCCACTGGGCCCGTCGATGCCGATCCCGCCAGTACGGAGCCCGAGACGACGCATGACGCCAGGCCCGACGTGAGGCCCCACGCGAGTCCCGAGGCAGGGCCTGAGGCGGGGCCCGAGGCGGGGGTCAGCGCGAGGGCCGACCTCAGAGCCGACGCAGTGGCCGGCGCGGGGGCCGACGTGGGGGCAGGGGCCGACGCAGGGGACGGCTTGGAGGCGGCTGGGATGGTGGCGGCTGAGCTGTTGGCTGAGGGGGATGACGGGCTGTTGGAGTTGCTCGTCGATGACGTGGTTCCGGGGGCGGGGCGGGTGCGGGAGGCGCTTGCGGCGCAGTGCGCGGCGGGCGAGGCGCATCCGGTGTTGTTCGGGTCAGCGATCACCGGCGAGGGGGTGGCCGAGCTGCTCGGGGCGGTCCGGCTGCTTCCCGCGGTTCCCCAGCCCCCGGCCGGCGCGGATAGAAGCGCCGGCCGCATGACGGCGGCGGCCGGAGGCGGGCCCCTTGGGCTGGCGGCGGCTGTGGAGCTGGACCGTCACGGGGTGCGCGGCATGACGGCCGAGCCCGCGACGACCACGCCCACAACGGCGACACCCACGACGGCGGCGGCTACAAAAACGACGGTGGCTGCAACGACAGCGGCGGCTGAAGCGACGGCGGTGGGCGTGGTGTTTGTGGTGGAGCGGGGGCGGGGTGGGGAGAAGGTGGCGTATCTGCGGATGTGGAGCGGGGAACTCCGGGCGCGGGAGCGGGTGACGTTTCTGCGGCGGGGGCCGGGTGGGGGCGTCCATGCGTACGAGGGGCGGCCGAGCGGGGTGGTCGTCGTCGGGTCCGGGGCGCGGGTGGCGGTGGCGGGCGACATCGCCACGGTCCGGGGCGTGCCGGGGATCCGGGTCGGCGACCGGCTGGGCGATCCGGGCCCGGCGCAGCAGGCCCATTTCACGCCGCCCAGCCTGGAGACCGTCGTACGCCCCCGGGTCCCCGGCCAGGAGCCGCGCCTGCACGCCGCGCTGGTCGCGCTGGCCGAGCAGGACCCGCTGATCGGCACCCGTACGCTGCCCGGCGGCCGGACGTCGGTCCTGCTGTACGGGGAGGTCCAGAAGGAGGTCATCGGCGAGACCCTGGCCAGGGACTTCGGCGTGGAGGCGGAGTTCGAGCCGAGCCGTCCGGTGTACTTCGAGCGTCCGGCGGGCACCGGGACGGCCCGGGAGGAGATGCGCCAGGCCGGGGACGCGTTCATGGCGACGGTGGGCCTGCGGGTCGAGCCGGCCGCGCCGGGCTCGGGCGTGCTCTACCGGCTGGAGGTCGATCTGGGCTCGTTGCCGATGGCCTTCCACCGGGCGATCGAGGAGAGCGTGCGGGGCGGCCTGGGGGCGGGCCCGCACGGGTGGCCGGTCACCGACGTGCTGGTCACGCTGACGGCGACGGGTTACGCCTCCCCGGTCACGACCGCCGGCGACTTCCGCGGGCAGGCGCGGGCCGTGCTGGCCGCGGCGCTGCGCAGGGCCGGCACCAGGGTGTACGAGCCGTGCCACCGTTTCGAGGCGGAGGTGCCCGCCGACGCCTTCGCCGCCGTGTCGTCCCGCCTGGCCGGGCTGGGCGCGGTCCTGGACGGCACGAGCAGGCGGGACGGGACGTGGGTGCTCGAAGGGGAGATCCCGGCGGCGGCCGTGCACGAGGCCGAGCGGCGACTGCCGGGGCTGTCGCGCGGCGAGGGGGGGTGGTGGTCACGTCCGTCCGGAGATCGCCCGATTAGCGCGCGATAGGCGGTATGTCGGTTATCTGAGATAGATGGGTATTAATCCGCCATAGTGTGCCAATCGGGCGCAACCGTTTCAGGGGGAAACGATGGCTGACACGAAGAAGAAACCGGCCACCAAGTCGGGCAAGGCCAAGAAGCAGGCGATCAAGACGAGCCGCCAGGCCAAGGAGACCAAGAAGGAAACCAGAAGGACCGACGAGGGATGACCCCGTGAGGTGAATCGCGCAGCCGGGGGCCGGCGGCCCCCGGCTGTCCGGTGGAAGAGGAGCTGCGCACATGTCGGCCTATCTCCGCTTTCCCACTGTCTTTCAGGACGTGGTGGTCTTCGCCGCCGAGGACGACCTGTGGATGGTCTCGGCCCAGGGCGGCCGCGCGTTCCGCCTGACCGCCGGCGCGGCCGAGGCCGGCTACCCGCGCATCTCCCCGCGCGGCGACCAGATCGCGTTCGTCGGCCGGGAGGAGGGCCCGGAGGAGGTCTACGTGATGCCGGCCGTCGGCGGCGCCGCGCGCCGGGTCACCTTCCACGGCGCCCGCTGCACGGTCACCGGCTGGGACCACGAGGGCCGCATCCTGTACGCCAGCGACCAGTCCCAGCCGTTCGCCGGGCGCAAATGGCTGCACCGCGTGGCGCCGGGCGGGGTGCCGCAGCGGCTGCCGTACGGACCGGCGAACTCGATCGCCCACGGCCCCGACGGGATGATCGTGCTCGGCCGCAACACCGCCGACCCCGCGCGCTGGAAGCGCTACCGCGGCGGCACAGTCGGCGACCTGTGGATCGACACCGACGGCGACGGCGAGTTCAGGCGGCTGATCCGGCTGCCGGGGAACCTGGCCTCGCCGTGCTGGAGCGGCCGGCGGGTCTGCTTCCTGTCCGACCACGAGGGGGTCGGGAACGTCTACTCCTGCCTTCCGGACGGCGGCGACCTGCGCAGGCACACCCACCACGAGGACTACTACGCGCGCAACCTGTCCGGCGACGGCCACCGGCTGGTCTACCACGCCGGCGCCGACCTGTACCTGCTGGAGCCGGACGAGGAGCCGGACGACGGGCCGGACGACGGGCCCAGGCGGCTGGAGGTGCGGCTGGCCAGCTCCAGGACGCAGCGCAACCGCCGGTTCGTCGACGCCGAGGACTACCTCGACAGCGCGACCCTCAGCCCGGACGGCAGCGCGCTGGCGATCACCTCGCGCGGCAAGGCGTACGCGATGGCCGACTGGGAGGGCCCGGTGAGCCAGCACGGCGAGCCGGACGGCGTCCGCTACCGCTTCCTGACCTGGCTGAACGACGGCGTGCGGCTGATCGCCGCGGCCAGCGGCGAGTCCGACGAGGAGACGCTGGTCGTCCTGGAGGGCCACGAGGGCGGCTGCGGCGTCGAGGTGGCCCGGCTGGGCCGGATCAACGAGCTGGTCCCCGACCCCGCGCACGACCGCGTGGCCGTCGTCAACCACCGCCACGAGCTGTACCTGCTGGACCTGGCCACGGGCGCGGCCACCCTGGTGGAACGCAACCCGCACGGGCCGCCCGAGGACCCGGCCTGGTCGCACGACGGGCAGTGGCTGGCCTACGCCGGGCCGCTCAACGCCCAGACGACCGCGATCAAGCTGCACCACCCGGAGACCGGCCGGACGGTGGCCGCCTCCGAGCCGGTGCTCAAGGACTCGATGCCGGCCTTCGACCCCCAGGGCCGCTACCTGTACTTCATCGGCCAGCGGGTCTTCTCGCCCGTCTACGACCAGTTGCAGTTCGACCTGGGCTTCCCGCTGGGCACCCGGCCGTATGCGATCGCGCTGCGGGCCGACGCGCCCGACCCGTTCGTGCCGGGACGGCGTCCCCTCAACGGCAAGGACGAGGAGGAGGACGAGCCGGCGGAGGCCGTCCGGGTGGACCTGGACGGGCTGGCCGCCCGCGTCACCGCCTTCCCGCTGCCGGAGGGCCGTTACGAGGGGGTGGCTGGGCTCAAGGGCAAGGCGCTGCTGCTGACCAGCCCGCTGGAGGGCGAGAACACCCTGCACCTGTACGACTTCGCCAAGGGCAGGAACGAGACGTTCGCCGACGGCGTCACCGCGTTCGAGCTGGGCCGCGACCACAAGACGCTGCTGTACCGGGCCGGCAGCCGGCTGCGCGTGGTCAGGGCCGGCGAGGTGCCCGAGCACGACGACGACCCGCCGGGCCGCGAGAGCGGCTGGATCGACCTGTCGCGCATCAAGGTGTCGGTGGCGCCGGAGTCGGAGTGGCGGCAGATGTTCCGGGAGGCGTGGCGGCTGCAGCGGGAGAACTTCTGGACCGAGGACATGGCCGGCATCGACTGGCCGGGCGTCTACCGGCGTTACGAGCCGCTGGTGGACCGGGTCACCACCCGGGGCGAGTTCTCCGACCTGCTGTGGGAGCTGCACGGCGAGCTGGGCACCAGCCACGCCTACGAGAGCGGCGGCGAGTACCGTCCCGGGCCGGACTACAGCCAGGGCAAGCTGGGGGTCGACTGGGACTACCGGGACGGCGTCTACCACGTGCGCGCGATCGTCACCGGCGACCCGTGGGACCCCGAAGCCACCTCGCCGCTGAACCGCCTGGGGCTGGACGTGCGGCCGGGGGACGCGGTGCTGGCCATCAACGGCGCGCCCATCGGCCGCGCGGCCACCCCGAACGAGCGGCTGGTCAACCAGGCCGGCGAGGAGGTGGAGCTGACCCTGCGACGCGAGGAGCGGGTGTTCACGGTGACCGTGCGCGCGCTGGCCGACGAGCAGCCCGCCCGTTACCGCGACTGGGTGAACCTCAACCGCGCCGAGTGCCACGAGCGGTCCGGCGGGCGCATCGGCTACCTGCACGTCCCCGACATGGGCACCGAGGGGTTCGGCGAGTTCCACCGTGGCTTCCTGGCCGAGTACGACCGGCACGCCCTCATCGTGGACGTGCGCTTCAACGGCGGCGGGCACGTCTCGGCGCTGCTGCTGGAGAAGCTGGCCAGGCGGCGGCTCGGCTACGACTACCCGCGGTGGGGGGACCCGGAGCCGTACCCGCCGGAGTCGCCGCGCGGGCCGCTGGTGGCCATCACCAACGAGTGGGCGGGCTCGGACGGCGACATCTTCAGCCACACCTTCAAGCTGCTCAAGCTGGGCCCGCTGGTCGGCAAGCGCACCTGGGGCGGGGTGATCGGCATCTGGCCGCGCCACCGGCTCGCCGACGGGACCGTGACCACGCAGCCGGAGTTCTCCTTCGCCTTCGACGACGTCGGCTGGCAGGTGGAGAACTACGGCACGGATCCCGACATCGAGGTCGACATCACCCCGCAGGACTACGCCAAAGGCATCGACACGCAGCTGGAGCGGGCCATCGACGTCGCCCTGGGCCTGCTTGCCGAGCATTCGCCGCATACGCCGGATCCGTCGCATCGGCCAGGTATGCAACCTTAGGATCCTCTTGGGCGTCTAAAGATCATAGGCGGGGAAAGCGCACAGGGGATGACATGTGCACTCCGCTCGCGCGCGGCCTGACGACCGGCCTCGCGCGTACGCGAATGCAACCGAGCACAAGGGGGATCGTCCAGGTGCGCGCACTGGCACGCAGGGGGAAGTCGGCGATGGTCCGGTTGTACCGGGGGTACAACCGCCGCAAGGCACGCAACGCGCCGCCGCCGTCGACCGACCGCATCAGGATCCTGCTCCTGCACGCCAACGGCATGGGCGGGACGATCAGGACGGTGTTCAACCTGGCCGGTTACCTGGCCGAGAAGCACGACGTCGAGATCGTCAGCATCCTGAAGGAGGCCGAGGAGCCGTTCTTCCCGATCGACCCGCGGGTGCGCTTCCGCTTCCTGGACGACCGGCTCAAGCCGAGCCCCGATCCGCTGCGGGCGATGTTGTCGAAGTTCCCCAGCAAGCTGATCCCGCCGGAGGAGACGGCCTACCACCGCTTCACCCTGTGGACCGACTACAAGCTGGCCCGCTACATCCGCTCGCTCGACAGCGGCGTGCTCATGGCCACCCGTCCCGGGCTCAACCTGGCCATGGCGCAGTTAGCGCAGCCGGGCGTGATCACCATCGGGCAGGAGCACGTGGCCCTGCGCACCCAGGCCGAGCCGATGCAGAAGCTGATCAAGTGGCGGTACCGGCGGATGGACGCCCTGGTCACCCTCACCAAGGCCGACCTGCGCGACTACCGCAGCACGCTGCCGAAGAAGCCGAAGAAGCTGGCGCGCATCCCCAATGCCGTCCCGCCGATGAGCGGCGAGGTGTCCAGGCTGGACGCCAAGGTCGTCGTCGCCGTGGGCCGGATGACCCGGCTCAAGGGCTTCCACCGGCTGATCACCGCGTGGGAGACCGTCGCCGCCGCGCACCCCGACTGGAAGCTGCGCATCTTCGGCGCCGGGCCGCAGCAGGACAACCTGGCGGCGCAGATCGTCGAGGCCGGGCTCGAGGGCAAGGTGGAGCTGCCGGGGCCGACCAGCGACGTGGGGGCCGAGCTGGAGAAGGCGTCGATCTTCGTGCTCAGCTCGCGGCACGAGGGCTTCCCGATGACGATCCTGGAGGCCATGGCCAAGGGGCTGGCCATCGTCAGCTTCAACAGCCCGCACGGCCCCAAGGAGATGATCACTGACGAGGTGGACGGGCTGCTGGTCAAGCCGCGTACCAACGCCAACCTGGCGGCCGCGATCATGCGGGTCATCGAGGACGAGCCGCTGCGCCGGTCGCTGGCGGCGGGCGCGCTGGAGACGGCGCGCACGTACGACGTGAACGCGGTGGGCGAGAAGTGGGACGAGCTGCTGGCCGAACTGGTGGCCCGCCGCAACGGCACGTACGTCCGCCCGCTCCGCCCCGTCCCGGACGCCGCCCCCGAAGCCACCCCGGAAGCCGCCACCGAACCCGCCACCGGCCCCGGCGAGGCCGCCACGCCCGCCGAGGCCACCGAGCCGGCCGGTCCCCGGGCCTGACGGTCCCCGGGCCTGACGGTCCCCGGGCCTGACGGTCCCCGGGCCTGACGGGACGGGCGTCACGTCGCCGAGCCGGTTTTCCACCGGCTCGGCGAAGACGGGCGCCGGGAATCCCGCGCCACCGCCATTACCGCGGTGCGGCGTGAACCGCCTGGTGTGGGTGATCAGTGACGGAAGCCTTCCTGTGTCAAATCCGGCGATGGCGGGAATTCTCTAGACAACTTCGCCCGCGGGAACCACGGAGGGCCGCTTGAGCACGAAGGTCGCCGTCGCGATCCTCGCCGGAGCCGTCATCGTCGTTTCCTTCGCCGGCAGCGCCAAGAGCCCCGCCGCCACCGCCGCCAGCCCCCTCAGCAACGCCAGCGGGACGCTGCCCGGCCTCGCCCCGATCCTGTCCGACGGCGACAAGGCCAGGGCGCGCGGCCTCATCGGCCGCTTACGCGTCAAGGGCCGCGGCCCCAACACCGGCTACGCCCGCAGCCGGTACGGCGAGAACTGGGCCGACACCGCCACCGGCGTGCCCTACGCCCGCAACGGCTGCCGCACCCGCGACGACCTGCTCGCCCGCGACGGCACCGGCGTCGAGTACCGGCCCGGGTCGAGCTGCGAGGTCGTCGCCATGGAGCTGACCGACCCCTACACCGGCCGGCTCATCTCCTGGCACAAGTCCGAGGCCGACGAGGTGCAGGTGGACCACGTGGTGCCGCTCAACTACGGGTGGCGCATGGGCGCGCCGCGCTGGCCGATGGCGAAACGCCTGGACTTCGCCAACGACCCGCTCAACCTGTTACCCGTCGACGGCCGCGCCAACGAGGAGAAGGACGCCTCCGGCCCGGCCGGCTGGCTGCCTCCCCAGCGCCGCGTCCGCTGCGCGTACGTCACCCGGTTCGCCCAGGTCGCGCTCAAGTACGACCTGCCCGTGACCAGGGCCGACAAGAACGCCATGCTCGCGCAGTGCCGCTAGCCCCGGGCCCCAGGGAAGAAGAATCCACCCTTCTGTGAACAAGAGGAGAAACGCTCGATTTCTCTTCTTGTGAGGATCAATGATGTTAGGCAAGGGACTGCTGGCAGCGGTCCTGGCAGGCACGCTGAGTGTGGGCGCGACCACGGGAACCCGCCCGGCCGACGCGGGCCAGGCAGGCCCCGGACAGCCGCGCCCCGGCACGACCGGGGGCGTGACGCTGCTGACCGGCGACCGTGTCGTGGTCACGGGCAGGAGCTTCCGGGTGGAGCCGGGGGCGGGCCGGGAGGTGTACTTCTCCTCCGGATACCGCGACGGGCATCTGTACGTCGTCCCGTCCGACGCCGGGCCCCTGGTCGCCCGGGGAGTGCTGGACGAGCGGCTGTTCGACGTCACCCAGTTGCTCGCCTGGCGTTACGGCGACGCGGACACGCCCGACATCCCGCTGCTCACACAGTCGCCGGCGGGAACGGCCCCCGCGCTGAAGGGCTCCGCGACGACCCGGCGGCTGACCAGCCTGGGCATGACGGCGCAGCGGGTGGCCAAGAAGAGCGCCGGCGAGACGTGGCGGAGCCTGGTCGGCGGGGCGTCCACGCTGGCCGCGGGCAAGGGCAGGATCTGGCTGGACGGGCGGCGTTCGTACACCCTGGACCGCAGCACCCGGCAGATCGGCGCGACCGAGGCGTGGCAGCGGGGTCTCACCGGACAGGGCGTCACGGTCGCCGTGCTCGACAGCGGGTACGACCCCACGCATCCCGACCTGAAGGACGTGGTCACCCAGTCGCGGAACTTCTCCGACGAGCCCGACATCACTGATCGTCTCGGGCACGGCACGCACGTCACCTCGATCATCGCCGGCGCCGGCGAGAAGTACCGCGGCGTGGCGCCGGGAGCCCGCATCGCCTTCGGCAAGCTGGGCACGCAGATCAGCGACTCCGCGATCCTGGCCGGCATGGAGTGGGCCGCCACGGAGGTCAAGGCCAAGATCATCAACATGAGTTTCGGCAGCCCCGACGAACCCGGCCTCGACCCGATCGAACAGGCGGTGAACACCCTGTCGCAGAAGACCGGCGCCCTGTTCGTGGTGGCCGCGGGCAACGACGGCGGCGAGGGCACCGTGAACAGCCCCGGCAGCGCGGACGCCGCGCTGACCGTCGGCGCGGTGGACCGCTCCGACCAGCCGGCCGACTTCTCCAGCAGGGGCCCGCGCAGCGGCGACCACGCGGTCAAGCCGGACGTCACCGCCCCTGGCGTGGACATCGTGGCCGCCGCCGCGGCGGACACCGCCGACGGAACCCACGTGGCGATGAGCGGCACGTCGATGGCGGCCCCGCACGTGGCGGGAGCGGCGGCCATCCTCGCCCAGCGTCACCCCGGCTGGAGCGGGCAGCAGCTCAAGGCGGCGCTCGTCGGCAGCGCCCGGCCGACCGCCGGCGCCACGCCGTACCAGCAGGGCACCGGGCGGGTGGACGTGCCGCGCTCGCTGGACCAGGAGGTGATCGCCGCTCCCACCGGCGTGTGGGCCGCGTTCCCGTACGGGCAGCCGGGCGAGCGGCGGGCCACCGGGAAGATCACTTACACCAACGCCGGGACCGCGCCCGTCACCCTGGACCTCACGACCGACTCGGACGTGCTCACGCTCTCGCCACAGCGGCTGGAGGTGCCCGCGGGCGGGCAGGCGTCGGTCACGGTGACGATCGACGCCGAGGGCGAGAGCCCCGGCGACCATCCGGGAATCGTCACCGCCACGGCCGGTGACACGGTGGTCCGCACCCCGGCCGGGGCGTACGTGGAGCCGGAGTCCTATGACGTCACGGTGGCCGTCCTGGGCAGGGACGGGGCCGCCGCCGAGGACGTGCAGGGCGTCGTCTACGACCAGGCGACCGGCGCGCAGCGCACCCTCGTCTTCCACGGCGGCACTGCCAGGATCAGGCTGCCGAAGGGACACTGGAACCTCTACACCGAGATCGTCGGGAGGGCGGAGCACAGCCTGACGCTCGCGCACCGGCCGTTCGAGGTCGGCGACGCCGACGTGTCCCTGACGGTCGACGGCCGTGAGGCGAAGCGGTTCACGTTCACGGTCGACGACCCCACTGCCGTCCCCGATCCCGCGTTCGCGCTCACCATGGTCAACGGCCCCTGGAACGCCACGATGGCCGCGTTCAACTTCCGCGGCGGCTTCCACGTCCTCCCGATGCGGCAACCGGGGTTCGCCTACCTGGCCCAGACCGTCTGGACCAAGAAGGACACGACGCCCAGCCCGTACCGCTACGACCTCGTGGACCGCCGTACGGACGGCTTCCCCGACGCCCCCGGGTACGCCGCGCGGACCCGGGACATGGTCAAGGCGACCGAGACCTACCGCTCGGCCGTCCCGGGCGCCACCGGCACGCTGACCTCCGGGCCGGTGCCGCCCGGCGGCGCCCTTGCGGCGGGGCTGACCACCTGGGACATCCCGCTGCCGAGCAGCCTGACGCGGTACCTCACGCCGGGGCTGGCGTGGAACGACGAGTTCAGGGCGGGCGGCCTGACCGAGCTCGGCACCGGCCCGGTGCGCGACAGGAAGTTCACCCAGCTCTGGAACGCCGCGGTGACCGGCCCCTCGTTCGCCGTCACCGGCGGCAGCCGCACCGGCGACAGGCTCGACTTCCCCATCGACGGCATGTACACCAGCGGCGTCCCCGGCCGTACCGGCATGGACGAGACCGCGACCGGCACCCTCACCCTGACCGGGAAGGGAAAGGAGATCGCCAGGACCGGCATCTCCGGCTGCACCCCCTACCCGGGTGCGAGGTGCGTGCTCACCGCCAGGCTGCCGGAGGCGGACACCGCCTACACGCTGACCGCCTCCTCCCGGCGGCCGGAGGCGGGGCTGTCCACGGGCGTCGACGCCGTCTGGACGTTCCGCTCCGCCCGTACGGCCAAGGCCCGGCCCCTGCCGCTGATGGCCGTGCGCTACGCACCGCAGGGCCTCGACGACGGCAACCGCGCCGAGCCGGGCTCGCGGACCACCGTGCCGATCCGGGTCGAGCGGGCTCCCGGCGCCCGAGCGGCGGCCGTCTCCTCGATCACGCTGGAGGCGTCCGCCGACGACGGGCGGACGTGGCGGCCGGTGCGCGTCCTGGCGACCGGATCGGGCTGGACGGCACGGCTGGACAACCCGACCACTCCGGGGTACGTCTCGCTGCGCGCCACCGTCACCGACCAGGCGGGCGACGGCGTCACCCAGACCGTGACCCGCGCCTACGCCGTCGGCTGACGGCCGAGCCGCCGGTCAGGCGGGCGGACCGGGCACGGGCCGGGGCGTCCCCCCGGCCCGTGCCCGGTCGCGGGCAGACCTGCGATTCACCGAGGGAGCCGGTCGGTCCACTCGGTGTCCACGGAGAAGAACCCGGCGTTGAACGCGATGCTGCCGTCGTCGAGGATGACGAGGTCGGCGCGGACCACCCGGGCCTTGTCGGGATCGACGACCAGTTCGAGGTCGTCCTCACCGCCGTCGGGGTCGGGAAAGCGCAGATGCCGGCCGCCTTCGACCGCGCCCACGTCCACCAGCCCCGGTGTCGCGGCGAGCGCGCGGAACGCGGCCGAGCGGACCGCCGTGGGCGTCGGCAGGTCGGTGATCAGCGCGAGCAGGGTGAGGGTCGGATCGCCGCGGATCTCGGACGCGGACATGTTCGCCTCTTCGCCCTTGCGCGCGACGATCCACGCCTTCAGCGCCTCCGGGTCCGTCGGCAGCCCTTCGAGCTCCTCGAAGCTCACCTCGGCGCCCTTGAGGCTGAGCGTCCGCGCGGCCGGCGCCGGTACGACGGCGTCCGGGGGGCCGTCCTCCATGCCCCTGGTCCAGCGCCTGCCGTCGCGCCTGGTCCAGCTCTCCATCGGCGCGCTGCCCGTCTCGAACCCCTTGTGCGTGACGTGCCAGTACGTCCCGGAGCCTTGAGGCGTGCGTTCCGCGGTGACGGCGGCCATGAGCAGGACCTCCTTGCCCGTGACCGACGCGCCGTCGTTCACGGGCGCCCCCGCGGTGAACACGACCGCCGCGGCGGAACCGGCGGCGGCGGCCAGGGCGGCTCCCGCCACGAACCAGCCCATGCGCCGGCGCGCCCGGCCCGACCGCGCCCGTCGCCTGAGGCGCTCCCGGCCGCGCGCGACCGCCCCGGCGGACGGCTCCGGCTCGCCCAGCAGAGTGGCGATCTCGTCCAGGTCGTTCATGGGTGGGTCTCCTTGTCGGTGATGGCCTGGATCTTGGCGCGGGCCCGGCTGAGCCGCGACCCCACCGTGCCGAGGGAAATGCCGAGCGCCTGGGCGATCTCGTTGTAGCTGAGCTGGCCCAGCGCCAGGAGCAGCAGCACGTCACGCTCGCCGCCGTTCAGCGAGGCGAGCGCCATGGCCAGGTACGGCTGCGCGGTCGCGGCGGTGACGACCCGGTTCTCGTGCCCTTCCACGACCGGCACGGGCCCGAGCCGGGCCAGCACCCGGTACCGGCGGGCCTCCTTGTGACGATGCCGGGCCACCAGGTTCGTGGCGATGCCGAGCAGCCAGGGCCGCAGAGCACCTCTTTCCACCTCGAAGCGGTCACGCCGGTCGAACGCCAGCAGGAACGTCTCGGCGGCGATGTCCTCGGCCACCTGGGCGCCCAGGCGTCCGGCCACGTACCGGTAGACGTCATGGAAATACCGGTCGTACACGGCGGTGAACAGCTCAGGGTTCCGCCGGTAGCCGGCGACGAGGGCGGCGTCGGTCACCTGCTCGCCCACGTCGGCGGTCATGTGCCGGTCTCCGTCATGAGTGTGCCTTCCGGTGGGTGATCATTACTTTCACCCATCCTTTGCGGCGTACGCGGCTTTTCTTCCCGCGTGCCGGAAGGCGGCCACTCAGCAGGGCCGGGCTAGCGCGGGTCCTCCCAGACGAAGCCGTGCTCGAACGTCTGCTCGGCCAGCGCCTTCTGCCCGGCGAGGTTGGGGTGGAAGAAGTCCCACTTGCTGACGTGGTCGAGCGTGAACGGGAAGGAGAAGATCGCGCCCTCGTCGGTGTCGCAGGAGGGCCCCATCGCCGCGCAGGCCAGCGCCGCCTCCCTGTTGTAGGCCATCACCCGCGCCCGCACCCGGGCCCGCCGCTCGACGTCGGCCTTCTTCACCGAGGCCGGGTCGGCCAGCATCGTCTGGCAGATCCTCCCGACGGTCCAGAACGTACGGGCCAGCGGGTTGCCCTTGCCGACCTGCCACAACCGCCGCAGATCGGGGACGCTGGCGATGAACACCCTGGCCTGCGGCATGCCGGCACGCAGGGCCGACAGCGCGGCGTCCATGCGCCGGCGGTAGAGCGCGACCGGCGTCATCTCCCGCTCGGTACGCTTGCACGCGTCCTGGGCGCCTATGAGGATCGTCACATAATCGGCCTTCGCCGCGATCGCCTGGTTGACCTGACCGAGCAGATCGGCGCTCGTGGAACCGGGCACCGCGAAGTTCTCCCGATGGAGCGTTCCAGCCAGGCCCCGCAGCCGGAGGTAGTGGCTGTCCACCTGCGCGTTGTCGCCGGCCGCCCAGGAGCGGGCCGCGCAGGAGACGTACCAGCCGCAGGCGTTGAAGCCCGTGGAGATCGAGTCGCCCAGCGCCGCCATCGTCTCAGGGACGGGCTGAGCTGCGACGACGGCCTGCGCGGGGCCCGAGGCGGCCAGGACGAGGAGGGCGGTGACGACGGGGGACAGACGACCGATCATGGCCCCAAAGGTAGGGAGTCGATCATGGCCGCACCATGACCTTCAGGGGAGGTCTGCCTTTTCAGGACCGTCTTCCTATCGCCGCTTGACAGTGCGTCCGCGACCTGGGCGCCCTCAATAAACGTCAAGATCCGGTTATTTCCTGGCTCGTGGGCAGTAACACCGCATTAACGGGGGTCCGAGTCGAACGTGTTCAGTTCCCGCATAGAGTGTCTTGAGTGAGTGTCGCGCTCGGAACAACCCGCCCGCTACCGGTTCGCACCACCCCTGTCGGCGACCCCGGTGACCTGCTGGCATCCCTCCCGAAGACGGCGCCCTACGCCTGGATCAGGAACGGCGAGGGCCTGGTGGGATGGGGCCAGGCCGCCCGCGTCGCCGTGCCGCCGGGCCCCGGCCGCTTCGCCTGGGCCCGCGAGTGGCTGCGCACCGTCCTCGGCGACGCACCCGCCGACGACGCCGGGCGCGCCCCCGGCTCCGGCTCCGGCCCCGTCGCCTTCGGCAGCTTCACCTTCGACGAGGACGCCCCCGGGTCCGTGCTCGTCGTCCCCCGCGCCGTGCTCGCCCGCCGCGGCGGCCGCGCCTGGCTCACCACCGTCGGCGAGGCCCCGCTGGAGACCTTCAGCCCCATCCGCGAGCCCGGCCGCATCAGCTACGGCGACGGCAGCCTCACCGCCCCCCAATGGGAGCACGTCGTCGCCCGGGCCGCCCGCCGCATCCGCGACGGCGAACTGGAGAAGGTCGTGCTCGCCCGCGACCTGCTCGCCACCGCCGAGCACCCCATCGACGTGCGCCTGCTGCTGACCCGGCTGGCCCGGCGCTACCCCGAGTGCTACACCTTCTCCGTCGCCGGCCTCGTCGGCGCCACCCCCGAACTGCTCATCCGCCGCACCGGCCAGGAGATCGAGTCCCTCGTCCTGGCCGGCACCACCGCCCGCGGCACCGGCCCGGCCGACGACGTCGCCCGCGGCGCCGCGCTGTTCGCCTCCCAGAAGGACCGCCACGAGCACGAGTGCGCCATCGCCTCCGTGCGCCAGACCCTCGCCCCCCTCTGCTCCTCCCTGCACACCCCCGACGAGCCCGAACTCCTCGTGCTCCCCAACGTCCAGCACCTGGCCAGCCACGTCACCGGGCGGCTGGCCGACGGCGCGTCCGTGCTCGACGTGGTGGCCGCCATGCACCCCACCGCCGCCGTCGGCGGCACCCCGACCGACACCGCCATCAAGGTCATCCGCGAGCTGGAGGGCATGGACCGCGCCGGTTACGCGGGCCCCGTCGGCTGGATCGACGCCCACGGCGACGGCGAATGGGGCATCGCCCTGCGCTCGGGGCTGATCGAGGGCAACCGCGCCCGGCTGTTCGCCGGCGGCGGCATCATGGGCAACTCCGACCCGGCCGCCGAGCTGGCCGAGGCCCAGGCCAAGTTCCGCGTCATGCAGTACGCCCTGGAGGGCTGAGCGGCCTCAGCCGGGCACGTGCACACCCTCGCCCACCTCGACGCGGGCCCGGCCGGCCGTCAGCGCGGCCACCCACTCGCCGAACGCCGCCACCTCGTCCTCCCCCACCGCCACCGAGAACGTCACCCCGGCCGCGTAGGTCACCTCGCGCAGCGCGTAGCGGGAGGCGCGCAGGTCGTTCTCCACCCGGCCGGCCTGGTCGTGGGCCACCGAGACGCTCACCAGCCTGGCCGGGACCATCCGCACCGGCTGCACCAGGTCGAGCGTCTCGGTCACCGCTCCCCCGTAGGCGCGCACCAGCCCGCCCGCGCCCAGCAGGACGCCGCCGAAATAGCGCGTGACCACCGCGACCACGTCGTTGAACCCCCGGCCGACCAGCGCCTGGACCATCGGCGTGCCCGCCGTGCCGCCGGGCTCGCCGTCGTCGTCGCCCTTCTGCAGCCGCCCGCCGATCACGTACGCGGTGCAGTTGTGGGTGGCGCCGGCGTGCTCGCGGCGGCGGGCGGCGATGAACGCGGCGGCCTCCTCGACGGTACGGGCGGGGGCCAGCGCGCAGACGAACCGGGAGCGGCGCACCTCGGTCTCGTGCTCGACGCCGGCCGCGAGGGTGAGGTACGACTGGGACACGCCCGCCAGGCTACCGCCTTTACGTTGTAGATTTCTGAGCGGGTGCACCGGGTTGAGCGCGATGCACGGGAGGCGGCCCTTCCCTGTGCAGGACGCCCATGATCGCGGCGCCGTCCCGCGCGTACGGTGCGGCGCATGACCTATCGCGTCGCCATGGACATCGGCGGCACCTTCACCGACGTCGTCTGCTACGACGAGCGCACGGGGGCCGTCACCGCCTCGAAGGCGCCCACCACGCCGGGGGACCTGGCCGAGGGCGTGTTCGCCGCGCTCGGCCGGGTCGTGGACGACCCCGCGGACATCTCCTTCTTCGTGCACGGCACCACGCAGGGACTGAACGCCCTGCTGGAGCGCAAGGGCGCGCGGGTGCTGCTGCTGGCGAGCCGGGGCGCCGGGGACGTCTACCGGATCGCCCGCGGCAACCGCGACCGCATGTTCGACCTGCGTTACCGCAAGCCGTCGCCGCTCGTGCCGCGTCAGGACGTGATGGAGGCCGGCGGCCGTCTCGACCACCGGGGCCGCGAGCTGGAGCCCCTCGACGAGGAGGCGGTGCGGCGGGCCGCGCGGCGCGCCCGCGAGGAGGGCTTCGACGCCGTCGCCGTGTGCCTGCTGTTCTCCTTCGCCGACCCCGCGCACGAGCTGCGCGCGGGCGAGATCCTGCGGGCCGAGCTCGGCGAGGACGTGCTCGTGGTGCTCTCGCACGAGGTCGCGCGGGAGTGGCGCGAGTACGAGCGCACCTCCTCGGCCGTGCTGGAGGCCTACACCGGGCCGGTCGTGCGCAGGTACCTGGCCAGGATCGAGCGGCGCTTCGCCGAGCGCGGCCTGTCGGTGCCGGTGCACGTGATGCAGTCGTCGGGCGGGCTGGTCAACGCCTCGTACGCGATGCGGCGGCCGTTGCAGACTTTGCTGTCGGGGCCGGTCGGCGGCACGATGGGCGGCGTCGCCGCGGCCCGCATGCTGGGCCGGGAGAACGCGATCTGCGTGGACATGGGCGGCACCTCCTTCGACGTCTCGCTCGTGGTGAACGGGCGGCCCGACGTCAGCGCCGAGGCCCGCATCGAGGGCTACCCGGTGCTCATGCCCATCGTGAACCTGCACACCATCGGCGCGGGCGGCGGCTCGATCGCCTACGCCGAGGCGGGCGCGCTGCGCGTCGGCCCGGAGTCGGCCGGGGCCGTGCCGGGCCCGGCCTGCTACGGCCGGGGCGGCACCCGGCCCACCGTGACCGACGCGAACGTGGTGCTCGGCCGGGTGGACCCGGCCTGGTTCGCGGGCGGGCTGATGACGCTGGACGAGGAGGCGGCGGGCGCGGCCGTGGTCACCCTGGCGCGGGAGCTGGACCTGGACCCGCTGCGGCTGGCCGAGGGCGTGTGCGACGTGGCCAACGCCAAGATGGCCCAGGCGATCCGCACGCTGACGGTCGAGCACGGGGTGGAGCCGCGGGAGTTCGCGCTGGTCGCCTTCGGCGGCGCGGGCGCGATGCACGCCGTCTTCATCGCCCGTGAGCTGGGCATCTCCGAGGTGGTCGTGCCGCGCTTCCCGGGGGCGTTCTCGGCCTGGGGGATGCTGGAGGCGGACGTGCGGCGGGACCTGACGCACCCGTACTTCCGGCCGCAGGACACGCTCGACGGCGACGACCTGGCCGCGAACCTGGCGAGACTGGAGCGGGAGGCGCTGGAGGCGCTGGCCGGGCAGGGCGTCCCGGAGGAGCGGCGCCGGGTCGAGCACGCCGTGGACATGCGCTACGAGGGCCAGGACTACACGCTCACCGTCCCGCTGCGCGACGCCGCCGAGCCGGGCGAGCCGGGCTTCCTCGCCGCGGTCGCGGCCCGCTACGCCGAGGCCCACACCAGCCGGTACGGCCACGCCACCCCCGAGGCGCCGGTCGAGTTCGTCATGCTGCGCAGCACCGGGTTCGGCTCCTTCCCGCGCGCCGCCGCCGGGGCCGCCGAGCCGCGCGAGGAGACGTCCGGGAACGTCCGGGACGTGATCTTCGACGGGGTGGTGCACCGCACGCCCGTCTTGCGGCGGGCGGGCCTGTCCGGCTCGTTCGCCGGGCCCGCGATCGTGGTCGAGGAGACCGCGACCACGGTCATCCCGCCGGGCTGCCTGGCGGCCGTCGACGACAACGGTTTCCTCATCGTGAAGGTGGACGTCCAGTGATCGACCCCGTGACCACCGAGATCATCCGGTGTGCTCTGCTGCAGGCGGCCGAGGACATGAACACCACGCTGATCCGCAGCTCGTACACGCCGGTGATCTACGAGGCCAAGGACTGCGCGGTGGCGCTGCTCGACCGCGACCACAACGTGCTCGGGCAGTCGTCCGGCCTGCCGATCTTCCTGGGCAACCTGGAGGTGTGCACCCGCGAGACCGAGCGCATGTACGGCCGCGAGGTGTGGCAGGAGGGCGACGTGTGGGTGCTGAACGACTCCTACGTCGGCGGCACCCACCTCAACGACGTCACCGTCTACGGCCCGATCTTCGCCGGCGGCGAGCTGGCCGGGTTCGCCGCCTCCCGCGCCCACTGGCTGGACGTCGGCTCCAAGGACCCGGGCGGCTCGATGGACTCCACCTCGATCTTCCAGGAGGGTCTGCGGCTGGGCCCGGTGAAGGTGTACGCGGGCGGGCGGCCGTGCCGCGACCTGCACGAGGTGATCGCCCGCAACGTGCGCTTCCCGCACGCCACGCTCGGCGACATGCGGGCCCAGGTGAGCTGCGCGATGACCGGCCAGCGGCGGCTGCAGGAGATCGTCTCGCGCTGGGGCCTGGAGACGGTCATGGCCGCCCGGGACGAGATCTTCGCCCAGACCGAGCGCATGGAACGCCAGGCCATCGCCGCGATCCCCGACGGCGTGTACGAGGCGTCCGGCTTCCTCGACAACGACGGCATCGACCTGGCCACGCCGCTGCCGGTGAACGTGCGCGTCACGGTGTCGGGCGAGTCGATGCACGTGGACCTGACCGACTGCGCCGACCAGGCCCGCGGGCCGGTCAACTGCGGCGCGGCGCAGGCCGTGGCGGCGGTGCGGGTGGGGTACAAGCTCCTGGTGTCGGGGGACGTGCCGCTCAACGGCGGCTCCTTCCGCCCGCTGAGCGTCGAGACGCGGCCGGGCTCGATGCTGGCCGCGCGGTCGCCGGCCGCCTGCCAGTACTACTACTCCCACCTCGGGCTGCTCATCGACCTGGTGGTCAAGGCGCTGGCCCCGGCGCTGCCGGGCAAGGCGGCGGCGGCCTCGTACGGGGACTCGATGATCGTGCAGTTCACCGGGACCGACCCGCGTACCGGGAAGTTGTACGTCTCCCAGGAGGCAACCGTCGGCGGCTGGGGGGCGTGGGAGGGCGGCGACGGCGAGTCGTGCCTGATCAACAATGTCAACGGCTCGCTGCGGGACATGCCGATCGAGGTGCTGGAGACGCTGTTCCCGGTCCGGGTGCGCCGGTACGAGGTGCGCCCGGACACCGGCGGCGCCGGTCAGTGGCGCGGCGGCAACGGCGTGGTGCGGGAGTACGAGTTCTGCGGCGACACCTCGTTGTCGTTGTGGTTCGAGCGCTCGGTCACGCCGGCGTGGGGGCTGGCCGGCGGCGCGGCGGGCGCTCCCCCGCGGGTGACGCTCAATCCCGGCACGGCGGGCGAGCGCCGGATGCTCAAGGTCAACGCCCTGCCGGTGTCGGCCGGTGACGTGCTGCGCTGCGAGTCCGGCGGAGGCGGCGGCTACGGCCCGGCCGACCGCCGCTCCCCGCAGGCGCGCGCGGCCGACCTGGCCGAGGGCATGATCACGAACTGATCCGCATTCGACCGAAAATCGCACGGATTGTTCTCCGGTCTGTGAAGATGATCGACAACGCGGGGGCACGCGAAGCCTGGGGAGGCTGTGTCCCCGTCATGACCATCTTCACGAGGGGACTCTCATGACTGCGTTACGAACACGCCTTCTCGCGGGCTCGGCCGCGCTCGCCGCGGGCCTGGCCGCGGTCGCCGTGCTGACGCCGGCCGCGCCCGCCTCGGCCGCCCGGGTGGAGGCCGCCTGCTCCGACGCCCCCGGCGACGCCGCGGCGATCCAGGCCGCCATCGACTCCTCCAAGGACGGCGACGAGATCGTCATCAAGGGGCCGTGCCTGATCAACGCCACGATCAGCCTGGCCGACCGGCGCACCTACCGGGGCGACGCCAAGGCCGGCACGGTGCTCAAGCAGGCCGACGGCGCCAACCTGCCCGCGGTGCTGGCCTCCAAGGGCTGGCTGGAGGACACCGAGTTCAGCGGCGAGAGCGTGCGCGTCGAGCGGCTGACCATCGACGGCAACCGCGACCACAACACCGGCACGGTCGGCCTGCTGCTGCGCTCGTGGAACACCCGGGTCTACGACGTGGACATCTACGGCACGCCGTCCGACGGCATCCGCATCAGCAACCCGTCCAGGAACGGCACGACGCTGCGCAACACGATGGTCAACAGCGTCATCAGCGACGTCTACATCGAGGGCGCCGCCGAGGCCGGGATCCGCGTCGTCGACCCCGGCAACTCCGTCACCGACTGGACGCTGCAGCGCTCCTGGATCGGCTTCAGCGGCACCCACGCCATCCAGAGCGACAACGCGGCCGGCTGGACGATGAGCGGCCTGCACCTGTACGCGACCCCGAAGAACGCCATCGACGCCCACCGCTGCTTCGGCACCTCGATCCAGGACAACTACATCGAGGACTTCGGCGCCGAGAGCACGGCGGGCCAGACGTACTACGGCATCCGCTGCGACCTGCAGGGCGACGCCGCCACCACGATCACCGGCAACCGCGTGCACAAGTTCCTGCCGCCCCCGAACGCGCTGGCCGAGCTGCGCAAGGCCCGCCAGAGCGGTGCGGCGCCGCCCGAGCGCAAGATCGCCGCGACCGGCCCGCTCCCCGACGGCGTGGACTTCGTCTACCTGGCGCTGGACGCGGTCAACTACGGCGCGGGCCACGCCGCGATCACCGGCAACACCGTCGTCGGCCACGGCACCAAGCGCGAGACCGGCATCCTGCTGGCCAAGGGCGAGGGCGAGTCGATGTCGGTCGCCTCCTCGGGCAACCTCCTCGACGGCGTCGGGAAGCGGCGCAAGGTCGGCGCGGGCGTCCATCTCAACAGGGGTTACTGATCCGGCGACGCCGCCTCCCGCTCAGCGCAGCAGCACGTGGCAAGCGAGCTGCAGCGCCAGGCGGGTGGCGGCGTCGTCCAGGTCGAAGCCGGCGGCCTTGATGCGGTCCAGGCGGGTGGTGACCGTGTTGCGGTGCACGCCCAGGCGTTCGGCGGCCTTGAGCGCGCCGCCCTCGTCCAGCACGGCGGCCAGCGTCACCAGCAGCGTGCCGTCCTTGTCGACGGCCAGCAGCGGCTGGAGCACGACGGTCGCCGGGGCGCGCAGCACCCCCGCCGGGAGCGCGCCGAGCAGCTCGGCCGGTCCCATCCGGTCGGCTCGGGCCACCGTGCCCGCGCCGGCCACGAACGCCGCCGCCTCGGCGCCGAGCAGCGACTCCTCCACCGCCTCCAGCCCCTCCACCGCCGCGCCCACCCCGGCCGCGCACGGCCAGGGCATGCCGTGCACGCAGCGCCGCAGGTGCTCGGCGAGGTCGCCGGGCGGCTCCGGCGACCACCCGGCCCAGCCCTCGCCGCGCCGCAGCACCGGCACCTGGCCCAGCGCCGCGGTGACCAGCGCCTGCACCAGCGGCCCGTCGTCGGCCAGCGCCCCCATCGGGCGGACGTGGTAGGCGGTCAGCGTGCCGCGCACCCCCCACCCCAGCGCCACCGCCTCCGCCGGGGCTCCCTCCAGCCAGATGCCGCCGTCGCCGGCCGGCTCGTGGGCCGGCCGGCCGGCCGCGAGCAGCCGCCGGGCCAGCGCCGACTGCAGCGCGAAGTCGCGCGAGGCGCGCAGGCGCTCCTGGGCCGCCCACGCCGCCAGCGGGGCCACCGCCAGGCCCAGCACGGTCCGCACCACCGCGGGCCAGCCGGGCGAGCGGGACGTGCCGGCGGCCACCAGCGTCCCGAGCGCCGGGCCCTCCTGTCCGGGCACCTCGACCTCGGCCGCCCACCGGGACCCCGGCGGCCGGGCCGGCTCGTGCTCGCCCGGCGCGCGGGCGGCGCTCTGGCGGCCGGCGACGTGCAGGCCGTACCGGTCGAGGAAGGCCACCGACGTGCCGGGCAGCTCGGCGTTGAGCACCCCGAGCACCCGCCGCGCCGAGGGGCCGGCGTCGGCCAGCCGGGTCGCGCAGCGGGCGACGAGCTGGGTGCGGGCCGCCTCCGGCCTGGAGGCGGCCGAGGCGACCCGGACGGCGACGATCAGCGGGTCCTCGTCCACGAAGATCAGGGTGACGCCGAGCCGTTCGGCCAGCACCTCGCCCGACCCGGCGCTCAGGCCGCCCGACGGCGCGATCACGCAGGCCGCCGCCTGCTCCCAGGCCCGGCGCATGGCCATCTCGACCGCCCAGCCGCCGCCGGCCGCCGCGCCGATCAGCACGACCGCCGTGTGGGGCGTCACCGCGCCGAACACCGACAGGTCGTCCACGATGCGGACCTGGTGCACGGGGTTGTCGCCGCTGCCGTACATCCGGGCCCCGGCCAGCGGGCCCGCGTTGACCAGCTCCGCCACCGTGACCGGCGCCTCCCAGCCGGGCTCGCGCAGGCCGCTCACGGCGACTCCGCCCGCTGCTCGAACGGGATCCCGAACGCCCGCAGCCCGCCCAGCGCGAGCCCCGCGTCCGTGTGCCAGACCGGCGCGGCCTTGACCACCATGATCTCCACCTCCATGCCGGGCGCCGCCTTGTCGACGTCCACGACCAGGCCGTCGGCCGACGAGATCATGCAGATCTGGTCCGGCGCCATCGCCACCGGCGCCCCGTCGGCCAGGGCGAGCACGATCTCGTTGTGCGCCTCCAGCCGGACGAGCCTGCGCAGGCCGCCCGTCTCCTGCACCACGATGCTGGAGGGCAGCGAGGGCATGGCCACGTCGGCGCCGTGCCCCGTGCTGCCCTCGACGGCCAGGATGCGGCCCGCGCACAGCGTGCGCACCCCGTACGGGGCCGCCGCCGAGCGCGGCGCGCCGGCCACTCCGGCCGCCAGCAGCAGGCTGACCGTGCCCGGCACCAGCACCCGGGCCAGGTCCCCGGCCGCCATCGGGTAGCAGGCGGCCACCGCCCACCCGCCCACCGCCAGCACGACGGGACGCAGCAGCTCCTCCACCCGGCCGCCCGCGGTCTCCAGCAGCACCAGCTCCCCCGACGCCCCGGCCAGCGCCATCGGGGACGCGCTCAGCCCGCCCAGCGTGTACGTCGTCTGCTCCACCAGCGGGAACACCCGGCCCGTCCCGTCGCCGTCGACCAGCGGCACGCCCAGGGCCGCCGCGGCGACCAGCGGGATCAGCGCGTTCTCGGCCGCCAGGTTGAGCGCCGCCACGGCGCCGGCCCGCTCCCCCAGCCGCCGCTCCAGCGCCCGCACCGCCCGTACGGGCTCGTCGCCCGCGGGCAGCTGCTCGCCCAGCGCGGTCGTGGACCCGACCAGGCTGACCACCATGCACAAGGTCCCCGGGTCCAGCTCGTGCGCGGCGGCCAGCTCGACGCCGTCGCCGAGCACCGACTCCGCCCAGGCGAGGGTGAGACCGTAGGACGACTCGCCCGCGCCCGTGGCGAACAGCCGCGACCCCGCCGAGAAGCGGCGCAGCTCATCGGGGCCGACGAGCCGGGTCACGGCGTCGCGCCTTCGGCCGTGACGCGCACCCGGTAGAAGCCGTCGGGCAGGTAGGACAGCGGGTTGACGGTGGTCTCGGCGATCCGGGCGAAGCCGGGCGCGGCGCCGGCGCTGACCACCCGGGTCAGGGCCTCGTCCCTGGCGTCCTGCAGCGCCCGGTCCAGCTCGGCCCGGCCGCGGGCCTGCACGATGCGCTCCACCTGGGCCTCGGGACGGGCGAGCGCCGCCCCGTAGGCCGCGGCCAGCAGGTCCTCGCCCGCCGGCTCGATCACCTGGAACGGCGCCGGGACGTCCGCCGTGGCCAGGGCGGCCCGGCCGCGGCGCAGGCTGGTCGTCCCGCCGCGGTCGCAGGCCCGCGGGTACCTGCGGAAGTAGTGCGCCGACACCAGGCCGCTGCCGGTGCGGGCGAAGAACACCGGCACCCCGGGCAGCTCCCGCGCCACCCGGTCGGCGATCCGGCCCGCCTCGGGGCCGAGCGCCGCGTTCCGGATCGCGTGCGCCTCGCGTTCCCGCAGGCCGGGGCGGCCGAACTCGTACGACAGCGTGATCCTGGCCGCGGGCACCTCGGCGGCGATGATCGCGGCCACCGCCAGCTCGTGGTCGGCCAGCATCGGCGAGCCGGTCGCCGTCACCGCGAAGTCGAGCAGGCCGCAGCCAGCGGCGAAGGCGCGCACCGCGCCGGTGTCCAGCGGGGCCAGCGGGCGGCCGGTCAGGCTGTGCCCGCCGCGCACGATCGTGGCCACCCCCGGGTCGGCCACCGGCCGCAGCACCGGCGGGCACGGCCCGCCGACGCGGATCGCGGCCACCGGCGCGCGCGGCATCCCGTCGAGGTCGACCGCCACGCAGGCGCGTACGGCCTGCGACGGCGGCGCGCCGTCGCCGACGGCCACCACCGCCGGCGACGGCCCGTCCAGCGCGACGCCGAGGATCACTCCAGCTCGCGCCCTTCGGTCTCGGGCAGCGGCATGGCCAGCAGCGCCGTGGCCACCATGAACGCGTTGATCACCAGCATCGTCGCGGTGAAGCCGGTGGCGTGGGCCAGCAGCGCGCCCACGGCCGACGGCGCGACCGTGGTGGCCACGAGCTGGGAGGCCGTGGCCCAGGAGTAACCGGTGCCGCGCAGGGCGGTGGGGTAGAACTCGCCGTTCCAGGTGTTCCAGACGCCCCACGCGCCCAGGCTGAAGAACGACAGGACGAAGTTGCCCAGGTACAGGCCGGTCAGGCTGCTCGCCGTGGCGAACCACAGGCCGCCCAGCACGGCGGCGACGACGTAGAACAGGAAGACCTTCTTGCGGCCGAACCGGCCGGTCAGCAGGGACGCGCTCACGTACCCGGGGATCATCATCAGCGCGCTGAGCGCGGCGAAGCCGAGCGAGGCCGACAGCGACAGGCCCTTGGCCTGCAGCAGCGTCGGCAGCCAGGTCTGCAGCCCCCAGTAGCCCCAGTTGAAGACGAAGTTGAGCAGCAGCATGAGCACGGTGATCCGGGCCAGCCGGCCGCGGAACAGGTCCATGGGGTTGCCCGCGCGCTCGCTCGCCACAGTCCCGGCGACGGTGAACGTGGCCTCGGCGTCGGGGCTGCCCAGGAGACGGAGCACGGCCCGCGCCTCCTCCTGCCGCCCGCGGGCGGCCAGCCAGTACGGCGACTCGGGCACCCACGCCCTGATCGCGAACGCCCACAGCCCGGCCGCCGCGCTGGCGATGACCACGACGTGCCAGCCGAGCCCGCCGAGCGTCACCGAGGCGGCGATGGCCGCCAGCATGCCGATGGGCCAGCCGATCGACAGGTAGACCGCGGCCCGGCCCCGGTGCCTGGTCGGCAGCAGTTCCAGGAAGAGCGGGAAGGTGATCGTGTAGACCCCGGCCAGCGCGAGCCCGGAGCAGACGCGCAGCGCGACCAGGGTCTCCATGTTCGGCGCGAACGCCGAGGCGAGCGCGATCACGCCGTAGGCCAGCAGCGACCAGAACGCGGTCGGCCGGCGTCCGACGCGGTCGGCGAGCGGCCCCCAGACCAGCACGCCGGGGATCATGCCGAAGGCCACCGCCGACAGCACGACGCCGATCCCGGCCTCGTCGATGCCGAACGCCGGCCCGAGGTCGCCGGAGACGTAGACCAGGGCCAGCTGCTCCCAGGACTCGATGACGAAGGCGATGAACAGGGCGAGCGCGATGAGCACGTGCCGGCGGGAGAACGGCATCCGGTCGAACGCCGCCCCGATGGGGAGCGTCGGTGCGTCGGTGGCGGTCATGCAAGCTCCTCGGAGGGGGGCGCGAAGTATTGCCGCACCATAGGGCCGTCCCCCTTCCGCCTCGGTGTGCGCGACGCCCGGCCGGGGCCGGCCCGGCTGTGCGCGGCGCACTGCCGGGGTCGCTGCCGGATCACCGCCGCTGTCACTGCCGGGGCACTGCCGCTGTCACTGCCGGGGCCGTCGCGCCGCGCGCCCCGCGCCCGGTCACGTCGTCAGGGCGTGTCCGCGCGCACGTCGTCGGTGTGCGGCCTGGTGCACGAGCTGAGCGTGTTCTCGTGCACGTGCACGATCTTCCACTCGCCGTCCACCAGGCGCAGCACGCTCGTCGTCCGGACGAGTTCGGGGTCGCCCTGCTCGAAGTCCACCTGCAGCAGGTACCGGGCCAGGGCGGTGTCGCCCCACACGTCCACGATCTCGTCGATGGGCCGGACGGAGGTCTCCGCCGGGCCGTCCGACGGCCGCGCGTCGCGTACTCTGTCGAGCTGCCGCCTGCTGGTGATCAGGCCGGGCTCGGCGGAGTCCCAGATCGTGGCCTCCGGGTGGAGGAGCCGGTCGATGCCCTGCCTGTCGCCTCGCGCGTAGGCGTCGTACATGCCGGTAATAACGGCCCAGACAGCGTCGCGTGCCACGCTTCCGTACTCCTTTGGCTTGGTTGAGAAATATCGTTCTTTCTCACCGTATGGGCAGCGCGGAACGCAGGCGTCTTTACGTTGTAGATCAGGGGTTCAGCCACTCGCGCAGTTTGCCGACCGCCAGGCTCATGGCGGCCTTGTTGGCGTTGGTGTCGCGCAGCAGGTCCACCATGGCGAAGTCGTGCACCATCCCCGCCAGCTCGACCGCCGTGACGTCGTTGCCCGCCTCCCGCAGCCGGGCGGCGTACGCCTCGCCCTCGTCCCGCAGCACGTCGGCCTGGCCGTTCAGCACCAGGGCCGGTGGCAGGCCGCGCAGCTCCTGGTCGCTCGCGCGCAGCGGCGAGGCGTGGCTCTCCGCGCGCTGCGCCGGATCTGTCGTGTACTGGTCCCAGAACCACTTCATACCGTCCCGGTTGAGGTAGTAGCCCGTGGCGAACTGCTTGTAGGACTCGGTGTCGAAGTTCGCGTCCGTGACGGGGTAGAACAACACCTGGCCGAGCAGCCGCACGTCACCGCGCTCCTTGGCCATGAGCGTGAGCACGATCGACATGTTGCCGCCCACCGAGTCCCCGGCCACGGCCATGCGGGAGGGGTCCAGGCCCTTCTCCGCGCCGTGCTCGGCCACCCACTGGGCGGCGGCGTAGTTCTGCTCGATCTGCGTGGGGTACTTCGCCTCGGGCGCGCGGTCGTACTCGGGGAAGACGACGGCGGCGCCGGTGCGCACGGCCAGCTCGCGCACGAGCCGGTCGTGCGTGTGCGCCGAGCCGAACACCCAGCCCGCGCCGTGGATGTAGAAGATGACCGGCAGCGTGCCCGTGGCCCCCTTGGGCTTGACGATGCGCACCGGGACGATGCCCGTCGGGCCGCCCTGCACCTGGATCCACTCCTCGTCGATCTCCGGCTTGGGCACGCCCGGGTCGGACTGCAGCTTCTCCAGGACCTCGCGGCCCTGCTCGGGCGGGAGCTCGTAGATGAAGGGGCGCTTGGCGTTGGCGTCGGCGAACTCCTGCGCCGCCTTCTCCAGCACGATCTGCTTGCTGATCATCGTTGTCACGGTGGCCGTCCCCGGTCGTCAGTGTGGTCCACCCCGGTTCCTGCCTTGGCCTGCCTCGATCCGATCGCCCGGTTGCGTCAAATTCCCGTCAAGCGGCGCTCATTCGCGCCGGAGCTCGTGGTCCAGCTCCGCCAGCTCCGCGCCGCCGGCCATCAGCGCGGTCAGCTCGTCCTTGCCGATGTCGGACTTGGCGTACTCCCCCATGCTGGTCCCGCGGTTGAGCAGCAGGAACCGGTCGCCGACCGGGTAGGCGTGGTGCGGGTTGTGGGTGATGAACACCACGCCGAGCCCCCGGTCGCGGGCGCGGGCGATGTAGCGCAGCACCACGCCCGCCTGCTTGACGCCCAGCGCCGAGGTGGGCTCGTCCAGGATGAGGACGCGCGCGCCGAAGTGCACGGCCCTGGCGATGGCGACCGACTGCCGCTCGCCGCCGGACAGCGTGCCGACGGGCTGGTCGACGTCCCGGATGTCGATGCCCATGGCGCGCAGCTCCTCCGCCGCCGTCCGCCGGGCCCCGGCCACGTCGAAGGCGATCCCCTTGCGGGGTTCGGAGCCGAGGAAGAAGTTCCGCCAGACCGACATGAGCGGGATCATCGCCAGGTCCTGGTAGACGGTGGCGATGCCGCGGTCGAGCGCCTCGCGCGGGCTGGAGAAGCGCACCTCGGCGCCGTCCACCAGGTAGGTCCCCGTGTCGTGCTGGTGCACACCGGCGAGGATCTTGATGAGGGTGGACTTGCCGGCGCCGTTGTCGCCGAGCACGCAGGTGACCGAGCCCGCCTCCACCCCCATCGACACGCCGCGCAGGGCCAGCACCGAGCCGAACGTCTTGCCGATGTCGCGGGTCTGCAGGATCAATGCCGCACCTCCTCGGCGTAGCGCCGGACCATCCGGTTGGCCAGCGTGGCGAGCAGCAGCATGGCTCCGAGGAAGAACTTGAACCAGTCGGCGTCCCAGCCCAGGAACACGATGCCCTTGTCGGCCATGCCGAAGATCACCGCGCCGATGGAGGCGCCGACGGCGGAGCCGTACCCGCCGGTCAGCAGGCAGCCGCCGATGACGGCCGCGATGATGTAGATGAACTCCTGCCCGATGCCGATGTTGGCCTGGACGGAGGTGTAGCGCAGCGCCAGGATCGAGCCGACCAGCCAGGCGGCCACCGCCGTGGTCATGAACAGCGCGATCTTCGTCCGGGCCGCCGGCACCCCGACCGCCCGCGCGGCCTGCTCGTCGCCGCCCACGGCGAAGATCCAGTTGCCCGGCCTGGAGCGCATGAGCACCCAGGTGGCCAGCGCGGTGATCGCGATCCACCACAGGATCGCCACCCGGAACGACGTGCCGCCGATCTGGATCGTGCCCGCGAGCAGCGCGCTGGCGCCGTCGAACCCGGCCGCCCGGCGCAGCCCGCCGACCTGGACGGTTCCGGTGATGGCCTTGGTGACGCCGAGGTTGACGCCCTGCAGCATGAGGAACGTGCCCAGCGTGACGATGAAGCTGGGCAGCTTCGTCCGGGTCACCACCAGGCCGTTGGCGAACCCCACGGCGAGCGCCACGACCAGCCCGGCCAGCATCGCCGGCCACACGCCGAACCCGTAACGGGTGGCCAGCGTGACCAGGATCAGCCCGCTGGTGCCGGTCAGCACGCCCGCCGACAGGTCGAACTCGCCGCCGATCATGAGCAGCGCCACCGCGACCGCCATGATCCCGAGCGTGGCGGCCGGGTCGAGCCAGTTGGCGATCCCGGCGGGCGAGCGGAACACCTCCGACTGCGCGGCGAAGAACGCGAACACCACGACCAGCCCCACCACGGCGCCGAGCTCCGGCCGGACGATCAGGCGGCGGGCCAGGCCGACCCGGGCGACCCGCTCGTCGGCCCGCGCGGGGGCGGCCGTCATCGGCGCCCCTCCCCGCCTTCATGCCGGCGGCCGCTCATCGGGTGCCCGCCTCGGCCAGCTTGGCCACCTGCTCGGCGTTGTCCTTGGTGACGAACCCGGGCCCGGTGTTGACCGGCAGCCCGCCGCCGACGGTGTTGAGGTTGTCCTTGTACAGCTTCAGGAACGTGATCGGCAGGTAGCCCTGCAGGTACTGCTGCTGGTCGACGGCGAACAGGATCTCGCCGTCCTTGATCGCGGCGACCACGTCGCCCGACAGGTCGAAGGTGGCGAGTCTCGCCTGCGAGCCCGAGTCCTTGATCGCGTCCCTGGCCGCCACGGCGACCGCCGGGTTGAGCGCGAGCACGCCGTTGACCTGCTTGTCCGACTGCAGCTTGGCGGTGACCTTGGAGGTCACGTCGGCCAGGTTGGCGACGTCCACCTGCAGGCGCTCGACCGTGCCGCCCAGGGTCTGCTCGGCGCCCTTGCAGCGCTGGTCGAGGCCGACGTTGCCGGCCTCGTGCACGACGCACAGCAGCTTGGTGACGCCCGCGGCCTTGAGCTGCTCGCCCGCGCCGCGGCCGGCCACGTCCTCGGACTGGCCGACGTGGGTGAGGGCGCCGAACGCCTTGGAGGAGTCGGCCCCGGAGTTGATGGTGACGACCGGGATCTTCGCCGCGACGGCCTTGCCGACGGCCTCCTTGAGCGCGTCGGGGTTGGCCATGGAGACGACGAGGCCGTCCACCTTCTCCGCGACGGCCTGGTCGATGAGCTGCGACTGCTTGGCGGGGTCGCCGTCGCCCTGGTAGGTGACCTTGACGCCGTACTGCTTGCCGGCGGCCTCGGCGCCGTTCTTGACGACGTCCCAGAAGGCGTCCCCGGCGCCGCCGTGGGTGATGACGGCGAAGCGGCCGCCGCCGCCCGCCGGGGCGGCGGCCGAGCCTGGCGCGGCGCTCTGCGCGCCCTGCTCGCCGGGGGAGGAACAGCTGGTCAGGGCGAGTACGCCGGCCAGCGCCAGCACGATCGGGGTACGTCTCATCGAATACCTCCAAGACCAACGGGCTAGCCTGGTTCTACCGCAATGTGATCTCTTTGTATAGACATACGGACCAGCGCTTCGATCACCGTCGGAAGTAGAACGGAATCTTTCGTTCCCGTATGCTGGAGGCATGACCAGCGCACCCATGAGCGGCCGCAAGGCGCAGGCGGCCCGCAACGACGAGTTGATCCTCCAGGCGGCCAGGGCGGTCTTCACCGCCGATCCGGGCGCGCCCATCGCGGCCGTGGCCGAGAAGGCGGGCGTCGGGATCAGCGCGCTCTACCGCCGCTACCCCAGCAAGGAGGCGTTGCTGCAGAAGTTGTGCGGCGACGGGCTGAAGCTCTACGCCGCCGTGGCCCAGCGGGCGATGGACGACGAGGGCGACCCCTGGGAGGCGTTCGCCTCCTACCTGCGCGGCATCGTGGACGCCGACACCAACTCCCTGACGATCAAGCTGGCCGGCACCTTCCAGCCGACGGAGGAGCTCTACCACGACGCCGTCCACGCCGGAGACCTGGCCACCCGGCTGCACCGCCGGGCGGTCGAGGCGGGCGTGCTGCGGGCCGACGTCACGGTGGCCGACATCGCGCTGCTGTTCGAGCAGATCGCCTCGATCAAGCTGGGCGACGAGGAGCGCACCTCCCAGCTCCGCCACCGCTACCTGACGCTGATGATGGACTCGCTGCGGGTGCCGCCCGCCCACCGCGACCTGCCCGGCCCGGCCCCGGCGGACGAGGAGCTGCAGGTCCGCTGGTACCCCTCCCGTTAGCCGGGTCCGGGCCGGTCGGCGGGGGCGAGCCGGCGGGCCAGGTCCAGCACGCGGCGGGCCCTGGCCAGGACCGGGGCGTCCACGAAGCGGCCGTCGGGCAGGGCGACCGCCCCCGCGCCGGCGCCCGTGCCCGCCCGCTCGGCCGCCTCGACGATCTCGGCGGCCCTGGCCGTCTCCTCCTCGGTGGGGCGGAAGGCCCGCCGGATGGCCGGGAGCTGTGCGGGGTGGATGGCGGTCCTGCCGAACAGGCCGAGCGCGCGGCCGGCCCGGCAGGAGGCGAGGAGCCCGTCCTCGTCCTTGATGTCGGGGTAGACCGACATGGGCACCGGCGGCAGGCCCGCCGCCGCGGCGGCCAGGACGACCTGCAGCCTGAGCTGGTTCATGGCGGTCTCGTCGGTGAGGGACAGCTCGGCGGCCAGGTCCTGCTCGCCCAGCGCCACGCCGGCCACCCGCGGGTGCGCGGCCACGGCGCGGGCCTCGACGATCCCGGCCGCCGACTCCAGCAGCGCGTACATGGGGGCCGTGCCGGGCAGGGCGTCCAGCGCGGCGGCCGACTCGACCTTGGGCAGCCGTACGGCGTCGGCCAGCTCGCCCACGGCCGCCAGGTCCGCCAGGCCGCGCGCGGTCGTCACGTCGTTCACCCGGACGTGGATCGCCGGCCCGGCCTGCCTGGGCCCGCGCAGGTAGGCGACGGCGTGGGCGCGGGCGGCGTCCTTGGCGGCGGGCGCGACCGCGTCCTCCAGGTCGACGATGACGACGTCGGCGCCCGAGGCGGCGGCCTTGGCGAAGCGCTCAGGGCGGTCGCCGGGCACGTACAGCCAGGTGACGGGGGCGTTCACGCGATCACCCCGGCCGCGCGCAGGGCCGCGACGGTCTCGGCCGGGTAGTCCAGCTCGCCGAGCACCTCGTCGGTGTCGTGGCCGAGCGGGCGGCCCGGCCAGCGGATCTCGCCGGGCGTCTCCGACAGGCGGAACAGCACGTTCTGCAGGGTGACCGTGCCGAGCTCCTCGTCCGGCAGCTCGACGAACGTGCCGAGCGCGGCGTACTGCGGGTCGGTCGCCAGGTCGGTGACGTCGTAGATGGGGGCGACGGCGGCCTGGGCCTCCTCGAAGCGGGCGATCACCTCGTCGGCGTCGCGGGCGGCGATCCAGGTGGCGACCGCCTCGTCCAGCTCGTCCACGTGCTGGACGCGGCCGTGACCGCTGGCGAACCACGGCTGCTCGACCAGGTCGGGCCGCCCGACCAGCGTGACGACCCGCTCGGCGATCGGCTGGGCGCTGGTGGAGACAGCCACCCAGCGGCCGTCGCGGGTGCGGTAGGTGTTGCGCGGGGCGTTGCTGCTGGACCGGTTGCCGGTGCGCCGCGGCACCACCCCGAGCGCCTTGTACGCGGTCATCTGCGGCCCGAGCAGGCCCAGGATCGGCTCGATGATGGCCAGGTCGATCACCTGCCCGCGGCCGGTCGCCGCACGGGCGTGCAGCGCCACCATGATCGCGTACGACATGGCCAGACCGGCGATGCCGTCGGCCAGGGCCAGCGGCGGCAGGGTCGGGGGGCCGTCCGGCTCGCCGGTCATGGCCGCGAACCCGCTCATGGCCTCGGCCAGCGTGCCGAACCCCGGCCGCCCGGCCATCGGACCGATCTGCCCGAACCCGGTCATCCGGGCCACGATCAGCCGCGGGTTGGCCTTGAGCAGGTCCTCGGGCGCGAGGTTCCAGCGTTCCAGGGTGCCGGGACGGAAGTTCTCGATCAGCACGTCGGAGCGCTCGGCCAGGCGGCGCAGGATCTCCTGGCCCTCGGCGCGGGACAGGTCGACGGCGGCGGTGCGCTTGTTGCGGGACAACGACTTCCACCACAGGCCGACGCCGTCCACCGAGGCGCCGTGGCCGCGCGAGGGGTCGCCGCGGCGCGGGTGCTCGATCTTGATCACGTCGGCGCCGAAGTCGCCGAGCATCATCGCGGCGGAGGGACCGGCGAACAGCGTCGCCGCGTCGATGACCCGCAGGCCGGCGAGACTTGTCATAGTTTGTAAGTTATAAGAAATAAGTAATAGCCGCGACCGGCCGTGCGAGAGACTGGGGACATGACAGCCAGCGAGCCCACGCCGCCCATGAGCAAGGCCGACTACGTCTACAGCGTGCTGCTGGACGAGATCCGCGGCGGCCGCATCCCGGGCGGCACCGCCCTGCGCGCCGGGGCCGTCGCCCGGCGGCTCGGCGTCTCGGTCACCCCCGTGCGCGAGGCGCTGCGGCGGCTGGAGAAGGACCGGCTGATCAGCTACGAGGCCCACCACGGCGCGACCGTCATCGACCTCGGCGACGACGCCCTGGCCGAGTACTACGGGCTGCGCGCGGTCGTCGAGGGCCTGGGCGCGCGGCTGGCCGCCGCCCGGATCACCGCAGGCGACCTGGCCGGGCTGCGCGACCTGCACCGCGAGATGGCCGCCGACGCCGAGCAGGGCAGGCACGACCGGCTGGCCGAGCAGAGCAGCCGCTTCCACCTGCGCATCGTCGACATCGGCGGCCCGGCCTTCCTCGGCGCCCACGCCAGGTCGGTGCGCCACGGCGTCCCGGTGCCCGCCGAGGCGTCGCTGTGGCTCGACCCGGAGCAGGTCGGGCGGCAGCTCCAGGCGCACGAGCGGCTGCTGGCCGCCCTGGAGGCGGGCGACGCCGACGCCGCGGAACGCGTCATGATCGACCACATCCGGCAGGCGGGCGAGTACCGCAAGCACCACTGATGACAAACATCATCGTTCACCACCGGTTCATTGATTCAGCGTGACGGGTGTTGCACGATGAGTCACTCTGATGGTCTTGCCGCGACCCCGACGTCGAAGGAGCCGACACTGTGGCGGACGTGTGGACGCTCAATCCCGACTACCGCACCCCCCGGGTCCCCACAGACCAGGCCACCGAACCCGGCCCCTGGCGCCACCCCGACGGCCAGGTGATGAACGGCGCCTACGAGCGCAGGCGTCCCAGGCGGCGCACCGAGGTCGTCACCGTCTGGTACGGCTACGCGCTGAGCCGCTGCCTGGGCCCCCGCATGCCGCGTTTCAGCAGCCCGCTGGTCTCGGCCTGGAACCCGGTGCTGGCCCAGGGCCTGAGCTGCGACCCGGGGTCGCCGACGCCGTACCGCGACGAGCACTGGTGCGACCGCTGGATCGCCGAGGCCCTGCTGTACGGGCGCAAGCCGTACGGCACCTTCACCCTGCCCGCCGAGGAGGCGCTGCGCTGGTTCGCCAGGAGCGGCGGCACCGGCCTGGTCTACCGGGCGCGCGCCGAAGGCGCGGCCGTCCGGGTCGTGGCCGGCACCACCGAGCCCTACGAGCGGCTCTTCGACCTCGACTCCCTGATCGCCGACTACCACGAGGCCCTGCCCCCCGCGCGGGCCGCGGCCGAGGTGGCGGCGCTGGAAGCGCATCGCGGCCTGTCCCCCGCCCTGGCCTACGTGCTGGGCGAGGACGCCGAGGCGCGCTTCGCCGCCGCGCCGCGCTCGGTGCGCGGCCTCACCCTGGGCTACCCGCCGCGCGAGACGGCCGCCCGCGTCGCCGCCGATATGCTCGCCGGGTGAGCGGCGGAATCAAGGGCATCCTGTTCGACCTCGACGGCACTCTGCTCGACCATCGCGGCGCGGCCGACGCCGCGATCACCGCGTGGGCGTCGGAGCTGGCCCCCGGCCATCCCCGCCTGCCCGAGGTCGCCGCGCTGTGGGCGGCGCTGGAGATCCCCCACCTGGCCGCCTGGCAGGCCGGCGAGTGCTCCTGGCAGGAGCAGCGCCGCCGCCGGGTGCGCGCCCTGTGCCGGGAGCTGTCCGTCGAGGCGCCCGCCGACCTGGAGGCCGCCTTCGCCAGCTACGCCGACCACTACCGGCGCGGCTGGGCCGCCTACCCCGACGTGGCCCCGGCGCTGGCCGAGCTGCGCGGCTACACGCTGGGCGTGCTGACCAACGGGACGCAGGGCGTGCAGGAGGCGAAGATCCGGGCGCTCGGCCTCGACGTGGGCCCGGTGCTGACCGGCGAGTGCCTGGACGGGCACTTCAAGCCGTCCGCCGCCTGCTACGCCGCCGCCGCGCGGGCCCTCGGGCTGCCGCCCGGGCAGGTGCTGCTGGTGGGCGACGACCTCGACAACGACGTACGCGGCCCGGCGGCGGCCGGCATGCCCTCGGTGTGGATCGACCGGCTGGGCGTCGAGGCGGCGCCGGCCGGGTTCCCTCGCCTCACCTCGCTCGCCGGGCTGCCCGCACTGCTCGCCACGCGCTATTTGTCTTGACATTCTGACCTCGGTTAGGCTGCTCAGCATGACCCCGAACCTGGCCATCGACCTGGACCGATCCAGCCCCGTGCCGCTCTACTTCCAGGTGGCCGAGCAGATCGCCGAGGCGATCCGGCGCGGCGACCTGGCGCCCGGCTCCCGGCTGGACAACGAGATCCTGCTCGCCGACAAGCTCGGCCTGTCCAGGCCGACGATCCGCCAGGCGATCCAATACCTCGTGGACAAGGGCCTGCTGGTGCGCAAGCGCGGCGTCGGCACCCAGGTGGTGCACGGCCAGGTCAAGCGCTCGGTAGAGCTGACCAGCCTCTACGACGACCTGCGCCGCTCGGGCCAGGAGCCGGCCACGCAGGTGCTCGCGCTGGAGCCGCGCCCGGTCGAGGAGGACAAGGCGGCCATCCTCGGCGTCCAGCCCGGCACCGAGATCCTCTACCTCGAACGCCTGCGCTTCGCCGCCGGCGAGCCGCTCGCCGTGCTGCACAACTGGCTGCCGCTGGGCCTGGCCCCGCTCTCGGCCGCCGACCTGGAGGGCCGCGGCCTGTACGAGCTGCTGCGCGGCGCGGGTGTGCGCATGCGGGTGGCCAACCAGCGCATCGGGGCCCGCGCCGCCGGCCAGGTCGAGGCCAAGCTGCTCGACGAGCGCCGCGGCGCGCCGCTGCTCACCATGATCAGGACGACGTACGACGACCAGGGCCGGGCCGTCGAGCACGGCTCACACGTCTATCGGGCCTCGCACTACTCCCTCGAGGTCACCCTCATCGAGCGCTGAGGCCGCGCGGCGCTTGAGGTAGAGCGTGGTGCCGATGCCGAACAGCACGGCCACCCCGAGCCCGACCCAGGAGAAGCCCTTCAGCCACTTCTCGGCCACCATGCCGAGGTAGTAGATCACCGCGGTGGTGCCGCCCGCCCACACGATGCCGCCCAGCACGTTCGCCACGGCGAACCGCCAGTACGGCATGCGCAGCGCCCCCGCCAGCGGCCCGGCCAGGATGCGCAGCAGCGCGATGAAGCGGCCGACGAACACGGCCCAGACGCCGTACCGGTGGAAATAGTTCTCGGCCTTGGCGACGTGACGGGGGCCGAAGTGGCGGGGGAAGCGGCGGCCCAGCCGTTCGAACAGCCGGCGGCCGCCCTTGCGCCCGATGGCGTAGCCGGCGGAGTCGCCCACGATCGCCCCCGCGCTCGCGCAGACGCCGACGGCGACCGGGCTGACCACGCCTTTGGCGGACAGAATGGCGGCGCTGACCAGCACGATCTCGCCGGGCAGCGGGATGCCGAGGCTCTCCAGGCCGATCACGAGCGCGACCATCGCGCACAACCAGGCGGCGGGGATCGCTTGCAGCCATTCGTCGATATGCACGCGGCCACCCTAACCCCGCTCCCCGCCTCCTCCATCCCTCCGCCACCCGAACCTCACGCCCGCGCCGCACGCCCGAACCTCACGCCCGAACCTCACGCCCGAGCCGCACGCCCGGACCGCACGCCCGGACCGCTTTGCCGGGCCGCGCTTCCCGGGGCCGGCGGGCGGAGGCGGCGGGGGCTCAGCCGAGCAGGCCGCCGAGGCGGCCCTCCAGGACGAGCAGCAGTTCGGCCAGCAGGTCGGCGAGCTGGCGTTCGCGGTCGCGGGGAAGCCCCTCCAGCAGCTCGGTCTCGTAGTCGAGCTGCTCGGGCAGCAGGCGCAGGATCAGCTCCCTGCCGCGGCCGGTCAGCGAGAGGTGGGCGACGCGCCGGTCCCGCTCGTCCACCCGCCGGGCGACCAGGCCGATCTCCTCCAGCCGCCGGACCCGCTTGGTCACCGCGGCTCCCGAGGCGAACGTCTCGCGGGCGAGCCTGCCCGGCGTCAGCTCGCCGCCGACCCTGAGCAGGGCGCACAGCAGGTCGTACTCGGGACGGCTGACCCCGGCGCGCCCGAGCGGGGCGTCGGCGGCCTGTTGCAGGAGCGCGGCGCAGCGGTTGAGCCTGCCGATGACGGCGATCGTGTCGAGGTCGGCGTCGGGAAGGACCTGCCGCCACTGCCGCAACGCCTTCGCGACGGCGTCCTCCACGTGCTCGTTCCTCTCATCGTGCCGATCTTCCGGTGGCTCCGATCGTACGCGCCGGCGGCGCCGCCCCGGCCCCGGGCGGGGCGATCAGGCGTACAGGGTGGCGAGTCTGCGGTGGCCGGCGCGCTCGGCGGCGGCGATGCGCTCGTGGGGCAGCGCCGCGGGCCACCACTCGCCCGCGGCGACGTCGGCCGCTTCGCGGACCTCCACCAGCGCCGCGCGGAGCCGGTCACGCTCCCCCGGTTCCGGCGTCCCGGCCAGCATCCGTTCCAGACGTACGAGCCCCGCCCGTACGCGCCGGGCCGCCCGCCGGTCCGGCACCAGCACGCAGGCCAGCAGCCCCGCCGCGGCGCCGAGACACGTGTCCAGCCAGCGATCGGCCACGAGCTCGGCCACCGGCCGCGTCCCGGCGAACTCCCCCATGAGGATGGCCATCGGCGTGACGAAGACGCTTCCCAGCCAGTAGTTGCGCGTGATGGCCGCCTCCGTCGCGAACTGCAACGCCAGGACGGCCACGACGAGCGCCGCCGCGCCCAGCCGGGTCACGGGGGCGACCAAGGTGAACAGCCCGACGCCCAGCAGGTTGCCGACGACGCGCTGGATCGCGCGGCTCCAGGACAGGGTGGCGTTGGCCGCGAACACGGCCGCCGCCGTCACCACCGCCCAGTACGGCCTGCCCACCCCCAGCGCCATCGACCCCCACCCGGCCACAGCGGCCCCGGCGAACACCGTCCCGACGACCCGCCACCGCCTCGCCACCTCCGCCACCACCACCCGCACGCCGCCGGAACCTTCCGCCGACTCCCCCGCGACGCCCGCCGGTTCGGCCCGCTCGCCCGCGGCGGGCGCGACCTCGCGCGGGGACGGCAGCGGACGACCTTTACGCAGATCCCGCGCCCATCCGCCAAGCTCTCCCGCGACGACCCGCCGCACGCCCCCCGAAGCGCCCGGACTGGTCTGCCCGGCGATCCCGGCGATCCCGGCCACCCCGGCCACCCCGGCGGCGGCCGACTCGGCGCGGACCAGCAGCCGGGCCAGCGCGTCGCGGCGCCGGGCGGGGACGCCGGAGCGCAGCAGCGTCTGCCAAGCGGCGTTGACCGCCGCCGCAGCGGCATGGCGGGCCCGGTGGTCCGCGGCGGCCTCGCGCCCCTCGCGGAGGGCGCCGGGGCCGGGGGCCGTGCGCAGGAGGTGGGCGGTGGATTCGAGGGCGCGGGCGACGGCGACGCGTTCGGGGCCGTCGGGGCGGAGGAGGCCCGGGGCCATGCCGACCGTCCAGGCGAGGAGCCCGCCGAGCAGCCCGAGGCCGACGTGGGCGGGCACGTCGCCCAGTTCCTGCGGTACGAACACCGCGCCGGCCGCGACGAACGTGAGCACGACGTTCCCCGGCGGCCCGATCCGGGTGGCGTCGCAGACCGCCTTGTGCAGCCCGGCCAGCAGGGCGGCCACCGCCACCCGGACGGCGACCGAGCCGGTGAGGGCCGAGGCGGCCAGCGCGACCGCCGTGCCGGCCGTCATGCCCAGCACCACCCAGGCCAGCGCCCTGCCACGGGCCGCGTACGGCAGGCCGTGACCGTACAGGGCGCACATCGAGCCGGCGGCGGCGTAGGGCACGAGGTCGAGCCGTCCGGCCCACAGGAGGGCCAGCAGCGGAACGGCGAGGGCGACGACGGCGCTCAGGGCGGGTTTGTGCCAGATGTCGCCGACAGGCCCCAGACGCAGCGCCGCACGCACGGGCAGCCGCGCACGCCACCCCGCCGACGCCACAGGGGACGGCGAGAGGCGGGACGACCGGGATCGGGCTCGGGGTCTGCGGGCGCTGGACATCCCCAAAAGGTTACCAGGTGTTTTACCCGTGAAATAAACCAGGTCGGCGACGGGATCTTGCAACCGGCGATCAAGCGGCGGTCAAGCCGTCCCGGCTAGAAACTCCTTCGAGAACAGACGGGACGAGCCGCCCGGACGCCGGGCGGAGGACAGAACTGGGGAAGCACAGTGACCACGGGAATCTTGCTGGCTGTGGCGATCACCGCCGGGACGACGCTGATCACGGCCGCGGTCGGCGTGCCGTTCCTGATCATGGCGAGGAACGGCCGGCGGCTCCTGGCGACCGGGATTCCCGCGCAGGCCGTGGTGGAGTCGATGGCCGACACCCACATGTCCGTCAACGACCAGCCCGTCGTCAGCTTCGGGCTGGTGGTCCAGCCGCACGAGGGCCCCGCCTACCGGGTCGCCCACCGCCAGACGCTGCCGCGCATACCCATGGGCCTGGTGGTCCCGGGCGCGGTGCTGCCCGTGAAGGTGGACCCGGCCCGCCCGGACCGGGTGCGCATCGACTGGGCGGCCTGGCGCCCCTCCCCCGCCGACGCCCCCTGGCGCCCGGCCGCCCACTGACCGCCGGGGCACGGCGAGCGCTCGGCTAGCTGGGCCGCCCCACCCGTTCGACCTCGAAGACCAGCGCCGAGGCCGGGCGCAGCGCGGGCCCCGGCAACCCGAGCTCGGCCAGCGCCGCCCCCGGCAGCCGCGCCGGCGCGAACACCCACTGCGGCAACCCCGCGCCCTCCGGCAGCGGCCCTGCGGCGCGCACCTCGTACAGCGCGGCCGGGTCGAGCCCCGGCAGCCGCAACGGATCGGGGCTGACGGTGACGCGGCTGGCGAGCTGGACGCAGGCGAACACGGCCCGTTCGGGCAGCACGACCCCGTGTACCAGCGTCGAGGGGTCGGGATGGTCGGCCCGCACGACCCGGCCCGCGTGCAGCACCGGCCGCAGCCGCTTGTGCAGCGCGATCCAGACGCCCAGCTCCTCCAGTTCCTGCGGGGTCGCCGAGGTCAGGTCCCACTCCACGCCCATGTGGCCGAACATCGCGGTCGCCGCCCGGAAGGCGAGCGGCAGCGCGCGGCCGGTGATGTGGTCGTGGGGCGCGCCCACGTGGCAGCCCATGCGGTCCGGCGGCACCAGCAGCCCGGTCCAGCGCTGGATGGCCTGCCTGTCGAGGGCGTCGTTGCTGTCGGAGGCCCACACGCGGTCGGTGCGGGCCAGGACGCCGTAGTCGATGCGGGCGCCGCCCGACGAGCACGACTCGATCTCCAGCCGGGGGTGGCGGCGGCGCAGCTCGTCGATCAGCCGGTAGGCCGCGGCCGTCTGGGCGTGCACGCCGGGTGTCCCGTCGTGGACGGGCTCGGCCAGGTCGCGGTTGTGGTCCCACTTGATGTAGTCCAGCGCGTACTCGCGGGTCAGCGTGTCCAGGCGGTCGAGGAGGTAGTCGTAGACCTCGGGCCGGGCCAGGTCGAGCACCTGCTGGTTGCGCCAGAGCGCGGGCGGACGGGCGGCGCGGGCGAGGATCCAGTCGGGGTGGGCGCGGGCCAGGTCGGAGTCGGGGTTGACCATCTCGGGCTCGAACCACAGGCCGAACTGCAGGCCCAGCCCGCGTACGTGCTCGGCCAGCGGGTGCAGGCCGCCGGGCCACACGTCCTCGTCGACGTACCAGTCGCCGAGCCCGGCGCGGTCGTGGCGGCGGTGGCGGAACCAGCCGTCGTCGAGCACGAACCGTTCGACGCCGGCGGCGGCCGCCTTGTCGGCCAGCTCGCGCAGCCGGTCGAGGCCGTGGTCGAAGTAGGTGGCCTCCCAGTTGTTCAGGGTGACCGGGCGCACCGGGAGGGGACGGGCGGCCCGCAGGTGGTCGTGCAGACGGCCGGCGGCCTCGTCCAGGCCGCTGCCGGACCAGGTGAAGTAGACCCACGGGGTGCTGTAGGCGCCGTCCTGGGCGAGGGTGATCTCGCCGGGTTCGAGCAGTTCGCCGGCGGCCAGCACGGCCTGGCCCTCGACGAGCCGTTCGGCGTAGTGGACGTGGCCGCCGCTCCAGCCGGCGTGCACGGCCCACACCTCGCCGGACCGGAAACCGAAACCGGGCGTGCCGGCGACGAGCAGGCCGGTCGCGTCGTGCCCGGTACGGCCGCGCCGGCTCTCCCGCGACCACACCCCCTGCCCGAACTCCCTGCGCTGCGGCACCTTCTCCAGCGCCCACCGTCCGGTGAAGTCCAGCAGCTCCCCGGCCCTGGCGGGCAGCGGCAGCGCGCACGTCAACCCCTGCAGCCGGTACGGCGAGGCGGCGGTGTTGGTCACCGTGTGCCGCATCATGACGACGCCGGAGGCGTCCATCACCAGCTCGCTGAGCAGCCGCAACCCCGCCTCGGCGTCCACGGCGGCGACGGCGACGCGGCCGCCCGCGCCCGGCTCGGCCGCCGTCTCGACGCTCTCGGCGCTCCAGCGCACCGGCCAGTGCTCACCAGCCCGGTCACCGGACAGGCCCGGCCGGCCGAACCAGGACTCGTCCTGGCCGGGCAGCAGCGCCAGCGCGGGGGTCAGCGACAGCAGGGCGGGCGCCAGGTCGGCGCCGGTGACCGCGCCGAGGTCGGCGCCGTAGTGCCGCACCCGCGGCAGCCCGGCGCCGGAGTCGTCGAGCACCAGGGCCGAGCCGGCGGCGGAAAGGATGACGGGGGGCACGTCACGCTCCTCGAAGTCGGTGGATCACGTGGAACGAGACGTTACCGGGCAGTACACCCCCGCCCGCAACGCCCGCAACACCCGTGGGGCCGGTCGCGGCGGGCTCCTCGCACGGAGGGGGCCTGCTCCGCGAGCCCGGACAGGAGGGCATGTACACTCCTCTTCGGAAACAGACCGTAGCGCTGCGTGACGATCGTCCCATCCGGCGCCTTCGGCCAGGGGCGGGTCCCCGTAGTCAGCACCACTTTCCTCCGCCCGGACCAACAGCGGGGAGCCGACATGGATTCTCTTCACCTGACCACCAGCCGCCACGACACGACCGTGACCGTCTCCCTGAGCGGCGAGCTCGACATCGCCACCACCGAGGCCGTCCGCGGCCACCTGCTCGGCGTGCTGGAGGAGGCCGGGCGCGCGCGGCGGCCGGACATGTCGGTGGTGATCGAGGTGGGCGGCCTGTCCTTCATCGACGCGGCCGGGCTCGGCATCCTGGTCTCCCTGCACAACCAGGCCGCCCGCGGGCACACCAGCCTGCGGCTGGCCAACGTCCCGCCCAACATGAAGCGGCTGCTGCGCATCACCGGCCTCGACGCCCATTTGACGCCCCAGTCGTGACGGTACGCCCGCCTTGAGTAGGTTGAGGGCGTGTCGATGATTCAGGTTCCTGGCCCGATCCCCGCCAGGCTGGAGGACGGGTTCGACCGCGTCCTGCGCGAGCAGCGGCTGCCCGCCGGCTTCCCCCAGGACGTGCTCGACGAGGCCGACTGGGTGGCGCAGGTGCCCAGGCTTGACGCCAAAGACCTGACCGACGTGCCGTTCGTGACCATCGACCCGCCGGGCTCGATGGACCTCGACCAGGCCCTGCACCTGGAACGGCTGCGCGACGGCTACCGCGTCTGGTACGCCATCGCCGACGTCGGGGCCTTCGTCCGGCCGGGCGGGCAGATCGACGCCGAGGCCCGTACCAGGGGTGAGACGGTGTACCTGCCGGTGGGCAGGGTGCCGCTGCATCCCAAGGTGCTCTCGGAGGGCGCGGCGAGCCTGCTGCCGGGCGCGATCCGTCCGGCCGCGGTCTGGCGCGTCGACCTCGACGCCGAGGGCCGGATCGTCGGCGCCGACGTGCAGCGCGCCCGGGTGCGCAGCCGCGAGCGGCTCGACTACGCCTACGTGCAGGCGGCCGTGGACACCGGCACCGCCGACGGCACCCTGAGCCTGCTGGCCGAGATCGGCGGGCTGCGGCTGGGGCTGGAGCGGGCGCGCGGCGGCGTCACCCTGCCCACGCCCGAGCAGGAGGTCGTCCGGGACGCCGACGGCGGCTACCGGCTGGAGTTCCGCGTGCCGCTGCCCGCCGAGGCGTGGAACGCCCAGATCTCGCTGCTCACCGGCATGGCCGCCGCCTCGATGATGCTGGACGCCGAGGTCGGCATCCTGCGCGTGCTGCCCGCGCCGCAGCCGGACGACCTGGCCAAGGTGCGCAGGGTCGCGCAGGCGCTCGGCGTGCCGTGGCCCGAGGGCGCCGGTTACGGGGAGGTCGTGCACGACCTCGACCCGAAGAACCCGCAGCAGGCGGCGTTCCTGCAGGAGTCGAAGGTGCTGCTGCGCGGCGCCGGGTACGCGGCCTTCGACGGCGCGCCGCCCAAGCTGGCCGAGCACGCGGCGGTGGCGGCGCCGTACGCGCACGTCACGGCGCCGCTGCGGCGCCTGGTGGACCGGTACGCGACCGAGGTGTGCCTGGCCGTCGCGGCGGGCGAGCCGGTGCCCTCCGAGATACGGGCCGCGCTGCCGCTGCTGCCCGACATCATGTCGGCGACCGGCCGCCGCGCCGGGGCGGTCGACCGGGCCTGCGTGGATCTGGTGGAGGCGTTCCTGTTGCGGGAGCGGATCGGCCAGTCGTTCGAGGCGATGGTGATCGACGTGGACGAGCGCCGCGGCGGCGGTCAGGTGCAGCTCGTCGAGCCGGCCGTGATCGCCCGCTGCGACGGCGTCCTGCCGCTGGGCGAGCGGGTCACCGTCCGCCTGACGCAGGCCGACCCGGCCACCCGCGAGGTCCGCTTCACCCTGGCCTGAAGCCCGCCGCGCCCCTGGCCTGAAGCCCGCCGCGAGGCCGCCCTTCGCGGGCACGGCGAGTCGCCGCGCCCCCGGGCGACCGCGGGCACGGCGAGGGCCGCGCGCCGGACGTTCTCGCGCGCGGCCCGGGGGGGGGCGGACCTGCCCTCACCGCTTGAGCGGCGACCATCCCGCGCCGACCCCCAGCAGGTGGAGGGCGACGCACAGCAGCCCGGCCGTGGTGAGCGTGCCCGCGGTGAGCACGTTGCCGACGGCGGTGCCGGCGATGTCGAAGATCAGGGCGAGCAGGAAGAACAGGGCGGCGATGAGAGCGAACACGGGTTACCTCCCGAGCTGACCGGACCCCGGCCCGATGGGCCTGAAGGGGATCCCTTTCCTACGTCTTGGGGATGTCCGCCGGATTCGGCGGAGAAACTGCCCCGAGGGTGACGATGTGTAGCCATATGACGACACCCTCTTGACCGGCCGGTCAGTCGGCCCAGCCCGTCCCGCCGCACGTCGCGTCCGTCAGCACCTCCCGCCGCACCTCACGGCGGCGTCAGCACGTCCCACTGCACCTCACTTCGGCGTCAGTCGGCGCCGGCGCGCATGCCGTCGCACATCACCGCGGCCGGCCGCCCGGCCGCGCCCCTGCCCCGCGCGTGGCGTTCGGCGGCCACCGCGCCGCGCAGCAGGTCGCGGACGTCGTCGGCGGACAGGTCGCGGCGCACGGCCCCGGCGCGCTGCGCGCGGGCCAGCAGCCGCCCGATCGCGTCGGCGAGGTCGGCCTCCAGCGCCGGGCCGGGCCGCAGCGCCGGCTCCGCGCCGCCGTCCAGCAGGTCGCACAGCGCCTGGTGGGCCGCGGCCTGCTCGGCGACCCGGCAGAACCAGCCGAAGAAGGCCCGCCCGGCGTCCTCGGCGGTGGCCAGCGCGCGGGCGTCGGCCACGAAACGTTCGGCCCGGCCCAGCAGCACGGCCTCCAGCAGCGCCTCCTCGGTGGGGAAGTGCCGGTGAACGGTGCCGACCCCGAACCCGGCGCGGCGGGCGATCTCGTCGAGGGAGATGGTCAGCCCGTCGGCGGTCAGCGCCTCCTGCGCGATCTGCAGGACCCGCTCGCGGTTGCGGCGGGCGTCGGCGCGTAACGGCCGGGCGGAGCTGTGGTCGCCCATGGGGAACCTGCCTTCGGCAAGCGGAGGGAGGGCTCCGATTCTACCGGGCGGTAGCCCGGCGTGGCGCGGCCGCCCGCCCTGGCCGGAGCCAGGAGGGGCGGCCGCAGGCGGACCTGTGGCACCCGCCGCTCAGGGCGGCGCCGCCAGCGGCGGCCGGAGGCCGAACGAGCCGACGCGCTTGAGCCTGATGCGCTCCTCGCGGGGCACCGGCTCCAGCTCCACGGTTCGCGCGCCCTCCGGCACGTGACGCAGGTCGTGGGTGATGAGGATGGTCGTGCGCCCGGCCATCAGCCGCCGCAGCGGCTTCATGACCTGGGCGACGGTGGCGTCGTCCAGCCCGGTCATCGGCTCGTCGAGCACCAGGACGGGCGCGTCGCGCAGGATGGCCCTGGCGATCCCGATCCGCTGCCGCTGGCCGCCGGACAGCAGCCGGCCCCGCTGCCCGACCGGGGTGTCGTACCCCTGGGGCAGCAGCTTGACGAAGTCGTGCACGCCCGCCGCCTCGGCCGCCCTGATCACCTCGCCGAGCGAGGCGTCCGGCCGGCCGTAGGCGATGTTGTCGCGTACGGACCCCGAGAACAGCAGCGTCTCCTGGTGCAGGATCGCCACGTTGGCACGCAGCGACTCCCGCGTCAGGCCCCTGATGTCGCGGCCGTCGAGCAGGATGCGGCCGCGTTCCGGGTCGTAGAAGCGCAGCAGCAGCTTGGCCACCGTCGACTTGCCGCTCCCGCTGGGCCCGGTGCAGACGACGAGCTCGCCGGGCCCGGCGGTGAACGACACATCGCGCACGGCGGGCCGGGTGCGTCCCGGATAGGTGAAGCCGACGCCGTCGAACTCCACCCGTCCCTCGGCCCGGCCGGGCAGCGCCACCGCCCCCTCGGGGTCGGTGACGAGGGGCCGGACGCGCAGGACCTCGATCACCCGGTCGGATCCCGCCGCCGCCTCCGACACCGTCAGCGCGAGCTCCCCCAGGCTCTGCACGGCCGGGTAGAGCATCGCCAGGTAGGCGGCGAAGGCGAGCAGGCCGCCCAGGGTGAGCCGTCCGGAGACGATCTCCCAGGCGCCGAACCCGATGATGACGATCAGGCAGACCGTCTCGATGACCTGGACGACGGGCTGGTAGAGCCCCGACAGCCAGGCCTGGGACAGGTTGGCGCGCAGCCAGCGGCGGCCCTCGCCGTGCAGGCGCCCGGACTCGGCCGCCTGCCGGTTGTAGGCCTGGACGAGCGCCTGGTTGGCCAGGCCCTCCTCCAGCACGCTGTTCATGGCGCCGTTGCTGAGCCGCTCGCGCGCCGCCGCCGTCCTGAACCTGGCCGCGAACAGCTTCGAGACGACCAGGAACGCCGGGATCAGCGCCATCGTGACGAGGGCGAGGTCCCAGCGGATGAGGAAGGCGGCGCCGGCGAAGAACACCACGCTGGCCGCGGTGGTGAACAGTTTGACCAGGCCGGAGCCGACCAGTTCCTCGATGGCCTGGATGTCGTCGGTCAGCCGGGCCATGAGGTCGCCGAGCCGCCGGTTCTCCGAGAAGTCCGGCGACAGGGTCTGGATGTGCGCGAACACGCGGTCGCGCAGGGCGAGCAGGAAACGTTCCGCGCCGTAGGCCGTGGCGTACGTCCCGACGAAGGACGTCAGCCCGGCGAGGGCGGCGAGCCCGAGCCAGGTGAAGGCGGGCGCCCAGAAGGCGTCCAGATCGCGTGTGGCGAGCACGTCGTCCGTGATGTGCCCGAACAGGCGGATCGCGGCGACCTCGCAGAGTGCTGCGAGGACGGCGAACACCACGCCACACGCGAAGAACCGGCGCAGACCTTTGGTGTCCGGCCAGAACTCGCGAAAGGTTCGACGGATGGAAACGGCGGGAGCGAGTTCACGGCCGGAGAGCGTAAGGGAGAGCCGGCGGCTGGGCCGCCGGCTCTCACGGGGTTGCTCTACCACCCCCAGCCCCACCACCTGCGGTAGTTGCAGCAGCGACGGCGGTACCACCGACGACGGCGGCAGCGCCAGGACTCCTGGAAGCCGGGCTGGGTCAGCTGGTTGTTAGCCATCTCTTCCTCCCCCGTATGGCTGTTCCATTCGACAAATGGGACGATACCCACGAATTCGCCGCAAATCACCCGAACTTCGGCCGTTAAAGGGAGAATTGACCGGTGAATCCCGGCCACAAAGGCAGTTCTGCCGGCCACTTAAATGCGCCGTAAATCGCCAAATCCGCTTATGGCGGTCACGAAACGCTCAAAGATGCTCCTCAGAACTGGTTCTCACCTCATCGGAAAACCCGAAGGGCGGGCGGATCCGGCCGGATCCGCCCGCCCTTCGCGCGCATTCCCGCGGCTCAGGCGAGCCCCCAAGGCGAGCCCTCAGGTGAGCGACGAGTACGCCACGACGCCGCGCCGCATGGCGTCCATCGCCTTGCCCGCGGTCTGCTTGATCTTGCTGCCCTCGGGGGCCGCGTTCCCGAGCTGGCCGAGCAGGTCCATCAGCTGCTTGATCCAGCGCACGAAGTCGCCGGCCGCCAGCTCGTTGCCGGCCACGCCCTCCAGCAGCACCGCGTCGAGGCTGTGGCCCTTGGCCCAGCGGAACGCCGCCCAGGCGAACCCCAGATCGGGCTCGCGGATGGTGGACAGCCCGTGGTCGGACTCGATGCCCTCCAGCTCGCCCCACAGCCGGATCATGGACGACAGCGCGTCCTGGGCCCGCCCGGCCGGGATCTTGGGACGGCGCGCGTCGTCGGACTGCCGGGACTCGAACACCAGCGCCGACACGCACGCGGCCAGCTCGGCCGGTTCGAGCTCCTCCCACAGGCCGCCGCGCAGGCACTCGGCGGTCAGCAGGTCGAGCTCGGTGTAGAGGCGGCCCAGGCGGCGGCCCTCGTCGGTGACGGCCTCACCGTCGAGGTAGCCCAGCTGCTCCAGCACCGAGCAGATGCGGTCGAAGGTGCGGGAGATGACGTGGGAGCGGCCCTCGACGCGGCGGCGCAGCCCCTCGGTCTCGCGCTGCAGCTTGTAGTAGCGCTCGGCCCAGCGGGCGTGGTCCTCCCGCTCGTCGCAGCCGTGGCAGGGGTGCTGGCGGATGCGCCGGCGCAGCTCGATGACCTCGTCGTCGTCGATCGAGTGGTCGCGCGCCCTGGCCGGCTTGCCGAGGTCGCGGTCGCCGATCTTGGCCAGCAGGGTGGAGACGAGGTTGGCGCGTTCCTTCGGCGAGCGGCCGTTGAAGTTCTTCGGGATGCGCAGCTTCTCCAGCGGCTCGACCGGCACCGGGAAGTCGGCCGGGTCGAGCTTCTTGACCTGCTTGCCGATCGTCAGCACCAGCGGGCTCGGGCCGTGGCCGCGCGGGTTGCGCCCCGGGTCGAGCACGATCGCCAGGCCCGCCCGGCGCCCGCCCGGCACCCGGATCACGTCGCCGGGCTGCAGCGCCTCCAGCGAGCGCACCGCCGCCGCGCGCCGGGCCGCGCCGCGCTGCTTGGACAGCTCGGCCTCGCGATCGGACAGACGCCGGCGCAGCGCGGCGTATTCCGGGAAGTCGCCCAGGTGGCACGTCATGGCCTCCTGGTAACCCTCCAGGGCCTCCTCGTGCTTGCGCAGCTGCTTGGCCAGGCCCACGACCGCCCGGTCGGCCTGGAACTGCGCGAAGGACTCCTCCAGCAGCGTGCGGGCGCGCTCGCGGCCGAACTGGCCCACCAAATTGACGGCCATGTTGTAGGACGGCTGGAAGCTGGAGCGCAGCGGGTAGGTGCGGGTGCCGGCCAGCCCGGCCACCGACAGCGGGTCCATGCCCGGCTGCCACAGCACCACCGCGTGCCCCTCGACGTCGATGCCGCGCCGCCCGGCCCGCCCGGTGAGCTGGGTGTACTCGCCCGGGGTGAGGTCGGCGTGGGTCTCGCCGTTCCACTTGTCGAGCTTCTCGATCACCACGCTGCGCGCGGGCATGTTGATGCCGAGCGCCAGCGTCTCGGTGGCGAAGACGGCCTTGACCAGGCCGCGGGTGAACAGCTCCTCGACGACCTCCTTGAAGGCCGGCAGCATGCCCGCGTGGTGGGCGGCCAGGCCGCGCTCCAGGCAGTCGCGCCACTCCAGGTAGCCCAGCACGGCCAGGTCTTCGTCGGGCAGGTGGGCGGTGCGCTCGTCGACGAGCTGCCTGATCTCGTGGCGCTCGCGGTCGGTGGTCAGCCGGATGCCGGCGTAGAGGCACTGCTGCACCGCCGCCTGGCAGCCGGCCCGCGAGAAGATGAAGGTGATCGCCGGGAGCAGCCCCTCGGAGTCGAGCTTCTCGATCACCTGGACGCGGTCGGGCGGACGCGAGCGGTGGACCTTGCCGTAGCCGCCGCGCCCGCGCCGCCCGGCCATCAGCCGCTCGGCGTCGCGCGTCACCCGCATCAGCGCGGGGTTGATGCGCGGCGTCAGGTCGTCGGTCATGAACATGTCGTAGACGCGGTTGCCGACCATCATGTGCTGCCACAGCGGCACCGGCCGGTGCTCGTCGACGATGACCGTGGTGTCGCCGCGCACCTCGCCCAGCCACTCGCCGAACTCCTCGGCGTTGCTGACCGTGGCCGACAGCGCCACCAGGCGCACCGACTCCGGCAGGTGGATGATGACCTCTTCCCACACCGCGCCGCGGAAGCGGTCGGCGAGGTAGTGGACCTCGTCCATGACGGCGAAGCCCAGCCCGGCCAGCGTGGCCGAGCCGGCGTAGAGCATGTTGCGCAGCACCTCGGTGGTCATGACCACGATCGGGGCCTCGCCGTTGACGCTGTTGTCGCCCGTCAGCAGGCCGACCTTGGCCGTGCCGTAGCGCTTGACCAGGTCGTTGTACTTCTGGTTGGACAGCGCCTTGATGGGGGTGGTGTAGAAGCACTTGCGGCCCTGCTCCAGGGCCAGGTGCACGGCGAACTCGCCGACGACCGTCTTGCCCGACCCGGTGGGCGCGGCCACCAGGACGCCGTCGCCCGCCTCCAGGGCCCGGCAGGCGTCGAGCTGGAAGTCGTCGAGCTCGAAGTCGTAGAGACCGCGGAACGATCTCAGCGCCCCTCCGTCGTCCCCGTGCTTCTGACGGAAGGCCGCGTAGCGTTCCGCTGGCGTTGTCATACCCGTCAGCCTACCGAAATCGCCATTCCGGTCCGTCCCGGCGGACTCGGCCCGCGGCGAACAGCCCTCACGTCGCGGCTCAGGTGAGCACGCGGAGCGCGCCGGGCTGGATCTCGCAGCTGACCGGCACCGGCCCCACGCGCTCGCCGTCGGCGTAGGCCACCACGTCGGCCGCCTCCAGCGTGACCCGGCGGGCCCGCCGCACCGACACCGCCGGGTGCCCCACGTGGGTGCCCCGGTAGACGCCCGGGAAGACGCGCAGGAACTCTCCCTTGGACACCGCGCCGACCATCATCACGTCGAGCAGGCCGTCGTCGGGCGAGGCGTCGGGGCACACGCGCATGCCGGCCCCGTAGGAGCGGGTGTTGGCCACGGCGACCATCATGGCCTCCTGCTCGACCACCTCGCCGTCGTCGAGCGTGACCCGGAACGGGATGGGCCGGAAGGCGCGCAGCTCCTCGGCCACCGCCACCAGGTAGCGGCCCTTGCCGGGCGGCCAGGTGCGCCGGTTGGCGCGTTCGTTGACGCGCGAGTCGAAGCCGCAGCACAGCACCCCGGCGAACAGCTCCTCCGACTCCCCCGCCCGCACGCGGGCCGCGTCGACCGGCCGGGCCCGCATCCGCAGCACGGTCCTGGCCGCGGCCAGCGGCTCGCGCGCCAGCCCCAGGGCGGCGGCGAAGTCGTTGCCGGTGCCGGCCGGGATGATGCCGAGCGGCACGTCGGTGCCCGCCACGGCCTGGACGGCCAGGTGCACCAGCCCGTCGCCGCCGAAGGCGACCAGCGCGTCGGGGCGCTCGGCGACGGCGGTGCAGGCACGTTCGAGGGCGTCGGCGGCGTCCGTGCCGACGATCACCGACAGCTCGGCGCCGCCGGCCCGCAACCGGCGGGCGACGGGTTCGAGCAGTCGCAGGGTGCGCCCGCCGCGTGCGGCGGGGTTGACGAGCAGGGCGATTTGGGGGGCCACGCCCGGAACCTATCGCCTATCGGGCGCCGTCGGAATCCTCGGTGTCGGACGCAGGGTGGGACGCGGTGTCGGACGCGATGTCGGACGGGGTGTCGGCCAGCGGCGAGGCCTCGTCGTCGGACAGGTGCGAGAAGTCCTCGCCCGCGGGCCTGCGGCGCTCCCGCACGTACATGAAGAGCTCGGCGAGGAAGTACAGGATGATCATCGGCGCGGCCAGCGCCATCATGGTGAGCGGGTCGCCACCGGGGGTGATGACCGCCCCGAAGACGAACATCGCGAAGATCACCGTACGCCGGTGCTTCTTGACGGCCGCGTGGGACAGGACGCCGATGACGTTGAGGAAGACCAGCAGCAACGGCAGCTCGAACGACACGCCGAAGATCAACAACATGATCAGGACGTAGTCGAGGTACTCGTCGATCGAGATCGTCGCGACGGTGTCCTCGAGCGAGAAGCTCAGCAGGATGCCGAGGCTGGTGTCCATGATGACGTAGGCCAGGCCCGCGCCGAACACGAACAGCGGGACGGCCAGGCCGAGGAACGCGATGGAGTAGCGCTTCTCGTTGCGGTAGAGGGCCGGGGTGACGAAGGCCCAGATCTGGTAGAGCCAGACCGGTGAGGCCACCACGACGCCCACCATCGCCGAGACCTTCAGGGTGATGAAGAAGGACTGGAAGATGCCGTTGTAGACCAGGCTGCAGTGACCGTTGAGCTGGCGCGACTGCACCGTCTCGCAGTAGGGCGCGCGCAGCGCCTCCCACACCGGGTCGAACAGCATCCAGCCGACGACGATGCCCACGACCACCGCGAGAACCGAGATGAGCAGCCTGTTGCGCAACTCGCGCAGGTGCTCCATGAGCGGCATCCGGCCCTCGGGGTCGGGGGCCGATCCGGACTCTCTCGACCGTTTGAGCAGCGCCATTCGCACGTCCAGGGGTGAAGGAGGAGGAAGGGGGGTCAGCCTTGCTTGTCGGCCTGGGCGGCGCTGGCGCGCAGGCGGGCGGCCTGCTCCTCGAGCTGGCGGGCCTGCTCCTCGGCCGAGAGCGCCGGGGCGGCGGCGGGGGCCGGGGCGGGAGCGGGGGTGATCGGCTGCGGTGCGGGCTGCTGGGCCGGAGCCGGAGCCGGGGCCTGCTGCGCCTGGACCGTGGTGTGGGGCGTGTCGTCGTCGTCATCGCGGAGCTTGGCGGTCTCCGACTTGAAGATGCGCAGCGACCTGCCGACGCCCCTGGCCACGTCGGGCAGCTTCTTGGCACCGAACAGCAGGACGAGCACGCCTGCGATGATCAGGAGCTCGGGAACTCCAAGGTTCGACATGAAACGTCCTTTATCAGCGAGTGCCGGTCTTCAGCCCCGATGGTACGCCCCCAGGGGCCGTGGTCTCATCCTTCCGGGGCGTCAATCTGGGCTGCCCCCGCTCCAGACGCGCCTTCGCCGCGGCGACCTCCCTCGTCAGGGTGCGTGCCGCGGCGGCGGCCCGGGCGCCCGCGACGCCGAGCACGGCCAGCCCGGCCAGGACCAGCCCGGCGGCCAAGAAGATCCACGTCATGGGTGCTGAGCGTACAGGGCCAGGGCCCGCTCGGCCTCCTCGCGCACGGTCTCGGCCATCGCGGGCGGGAAGAGCACCCGGCCGGTGTCGCCGAGCCGCAGCGCCAGCTTGACGATCCAGTCCTCGTCACGCGCCCGCAACGAGATCTTCAGCCGTCCTTCACCGAGCTCGGTGACCTCCTCGCACGGGTAGTACTCGGCCACCCACCGCCCGGCGGCGCTGACCTCCAGCTCGACCAGCTCGTCGGTCGGCGAGGGACGGAAGACGCCGCGGGTGACGTCGATGGGCTCGGCCTCGGCCGGCGGGTCGGCCGGCACGTCGAGCACGTCGACGCCGAGCACCCGGTCGAGCCGGAACAGCCGCATCGCCTCGGCCCGGTAGCACCAGCCCTCCAGGTAGGTGCGGCCGTCGGCGACCACGACCCGGGTCGGGTCGACCTCACGCGGGGTGACCTCGTCGCGCCCCGGCACGTAGTAGCGCAGCGACAGCCGGCGCCGGGCGGTGAGCCCCTCGCGCACCCGGCCGAGCGCGTCGGGGGCGGCCTCGACGTCGAAGGCGACCTGGCTGCTGACGGTGGCCGCGCCCTCGCCCGCGGCGCGCTCCAGCTTGGCCACCACGCGCGGCAGCGCGTCGCCGGCGGCCACGTCGGCCAGCTCGGGCGTGGCGGCCAGCATGCGCAGCGCGACCAGCAGCGCGCTGGCCTCGTCGATGCCGAGCCGCAGCGGCCGGGCGATGGTGTCGGCGTTGTCGATGATGATCTCGCCGCCGTCCCAGGAGACGTCGATGAGGTCGCCGGGGGTGTGGCCGGGCAGGCCGCACATCCACACCAGCTGCAGGTCGTCGATGAGCTGCTTCTCGCTCAGCCCGAACACCTCGGCGACCTCGCCGACCTGGGCCCCCGGGTGGGACATCAGGTACGGCACCAGCGCCAGCAGCCTGGGCAGCCGGTCAGCCGAACCGCTCATGCCAGGGCTCCCTTCAGACGGCGGATGACGGCCTCGCGGGCGTCGGGCGGCCCGACCACCTCGACGTCGGCGCCGAGGCTGGCCATCCAGCCCGCGAGGCGTTCGGGGTCGGCGAAGGCCAGCTCGGCCTCGTCCCAGCCGTCGGCGCGCGGGTGCACGGCCCTGGCGAGCTGGCGCAGGCCCTCGCAGGTGCCCCGGCGCACCCGGATGACGGCGACGCGCTCGTCCACGGGCTCCTCGGGGAAGCCGACCATGGCCCGCAGGTCGACCCCGTGGGGCACCTCGACGGCGCCGGGGCGGCCGAGGGCGGTGACCGGCCCGGCGATACGGCTGAGGCGGAAGGCGCGCGGCGCGGCGCGGTCGCGGTCGAACCCGGCCAGGTACCAGCGCCCGCGCCGGCTCACCACGCCCCACGGCTCGACGGTGCGGGCGCGCACGGTCTCGCTGCCGGAGGCGCGGTAGTCGAAGCGCACCACGCGGCGGTCGCGCACGGCGTCCCACAGGGCGGGGAAGGCCGGGTCACGGGTGTCGACGCGCAGCTCCAGGGCGCCGCCGCCGATCGGGCCGCCGACCGGCTCGTCGGTGGCCACGCCGGCGGCGCGCAGCTTCAGCAGCGCCCCCGAGGCGGCCTCGGCCAGGCTGGCCCGCTGCCACACCTGCGCCGCCAGGCCCAGCACGGCGGCCTCGTCGGGCTCCAGGGTGATCTCCGGCAGCTCGTAGGACTGCGGGTCGATGCGGTAGCCCGGCTCGTCCTCCCACGGGTCGCGTACGACGTCGATGGGGATGCCGATCTCGCGCAGCTCGTTCTTGTCGCGTTCGAACATGCGCTGGAACGCCTCGTCGCCGTCGCGGTCGTAGCCGGGAACCGCCTGGCGGATCTGCTCGGCCGACAGCGGGCGACGGGTGGCGAGCAGGCAGATCACCAGATTCAGCAACCGCTCGGTCTTACGGCGCGACATCTGCCTCACTCCTCCTTCATCGACGCTACCCTGCCCCCGTGATCAGATGGCGCAAGGGCGAGGTTGTCCGGATCCGACGCGAGTGGCCGGGAGCGGTGGAGCTGGATGTCGCCGTCCCCGAAGGTGAGTGCCGGGCACTGGCCTACCCCCCGTTGGTGGGCCGCCCGGAACCCGGTGACGAGGTACTGCTCAACACGACCGCACTCGCGATGGGTCTCGGTACGGGAGGTTACGCCATGGTGGTGGCCGTCCCGAACCGTTTGCCGCAAGATCCGGTCGGACCAGGGCACCTGGTGAAGGCACGCTACACGCCGCTGCAGGCCACGGTGCTGGGCGCCGACGAGCAGGATTCGCCGTTCCACGACGTCCTGAGCGAGGCCGACGACCTGGCCGGGATGCCGGTGATCGTGGCCGACCTGCACTCCGCGCTGGCCCCGATCCTGTCCGGCCTGTACGACGGCGCCCCCGGCCTGCGGGTGGCGTACGTGATGCAGGACGGCGGCGCGCTGCCCGCCTGGTTCTCGATGTCGGCGGCCCGGCTGCGCGAGACCGGCTGGCTGGCCGGGGTGGTGACGACGGGTCAGGCGTTCGGCGGCGACGTCGAGACGGTCACCGTCCACACGGGGCTGCTGGCGGCCAGGCACGTGCTGCGGGCCGACGTGGCGATCGTCACGCAGGGCCCCGGCAACCTGGGCACGGGCACCCGCTGGGGCTTCTCGGGCGTGGCGGCGGGCGAGGCGGTCAACGCCGCCGGGGTGCTGGGCGGCCGTCCGGTGGCGGCGCTGCGGGTCAGCGAGGGCGACGCACGCGAGCGGCACGTCGGCGTCTCCCACCACTCGCTGACCGCCTACGGCCGGGTCGCGCTGTCGCCGGCCGACGTGGCGGTGCCGCAGCTGCCCGGCGCGTTCGGCGAGCGGGTGCGCGAGCAGGCCGGGCCGCTGGCGGCCCGGCACCGGCTGGTGCCGGTGCCGGTGGACGGCCTGCACGAGGCGCTGCGCGCCGCGCCCGTGAAGCTGTCCACCATGGGCAGGGGCCTGGAGGAGGACCTGCCCTACTTCCTGACCTCGGCGGCGGCGGGCAGGCTGGCGGCCTCGCTGCTGTCGTAGGAGTCCTTGTACGTGAACGCCTCGGGGCTCGGCCCCTGGGTCCTGAGGCGTTCCAGCCGCCGCATGCCCTCGGCCAGCGAGGGGATGTGCCCCTCGGGCACCCACCACATCACCATGTAGGGCTCGGCCACGCGCAGGAACCACTCCCTGCGCCGGCGCAGCACGCCCAGGTGCACGCTGCGGTAGGTGAAGTCCCACAGGGTCTGCAGCGACTCCCAGACCGAGAAGTTGATCAGCAGGTGGTCGCCGTAGTCGTGCGTGACGGTGGCGGTGGGGTCGCTCTCGCTCTCCTTCATCCGCCACACGAAGCCGGGGGCCTCGTCGGCGACGGCGTTGACGGGTTCGAGCAGGGCGACGAACTCGGCGAGTTCGGGGGCGTCGATGGGCGCGCGCAGGTGCGCGACGTTGAGCTGGGCCAGATGCATGGGGCTCAGCACATCACTCTCACGGCTTCTATGTCAATCTTCATTTGTTTTAGAAAGCGAGACGCAGCACTCCCCCGGCCGCGGATCCAGCCGCGCCCTGCCCGGGTCCTCCCCCATGCCCTCCAGCAGCCCCTGGCACAGCGCCAGGTTCATCGAGCACACCAGCAGCGGCTGCTCCTGGGACAGCAGGTGGAAGGGGCAGTTGCGCAGCCGCAGCGCGCCGCCCTCGTCGTAGGGCTCGTAGCCGCGCTCGCGCAGCACCCGGTCGACGGGCTCGCCGCCGCGTCCCCTGCCGATGCGCGCGCCCGCCCGGCGGGCCGCCTGCTCGGCCTGCTCCTCGGCGCCGAGCAGCTCCACCACGTCGGCCAGCACCGCGGCGGGCGTCGCGTAGTCGCGCGGGGGCAGGCTGACCGTGCGCTCGCCCTTGGCCCTGCGGTAGACCTTGGCCGGGCGGCCGCTGCCCGGGCCCTTCCTGTCCTGGGGGCGAAAGCCGCTCTCCAGCAGCCCGGCCTCGACGAGCTTGTCGAGGTGGTGGCCGGCCAGCGTCCTGGACACGCCGGCCGCCTCGGCCGCCTCGCCCCTGCCGACGTCGCCGCCGCCGGCCGTCACGGCCTCGTACAGGCTGCGGCGCACGGGGTCGTGCAGCAGGCCGAGCGCCTGCAGGTCGTCGTCACTGCTCACAGCCGGAGTCTACGGAGCCTCAGTAGGCGGCCAGGACGTCCACGACGAACACGAGGGTGTCGGAGCCCTTGATCCCGTACGCGGGATGGCCCGGCGCGCCGTAGCCGTAGGCGGGCGGGACGATCATCAGCACCCGGCTGCCGACCGGCACCCCGTCCAGCGCCTTGTCCCACGCCTTGATCACGGTGCCGTCGCCGATCCGGAACGCCTTCGGCAGGCCGGTCGACCAGGTGGCGTCGAAGACCTCGCGCCGGGCCCAGATCGCGCCCTCGTACTGGGTGACCAGGAGCCGGCCGGCCCGCACCGGGCTGCCGCTCCCCCGCCGCAGGACCTTGGCCGTGAAGGCGCGCGGCGGCGCGGCGTCCGGGATCGTCACCTTCGGCCGCTCGCCGCCGGTCACGCGGACGCCGGCCAGCGACCCGCCGGCCGCCTCGACCGAGGCGCCCTTGCGGTGGGCGCCCAGGATGTCCACGACGTAGACCAGGTCGTCGGCCGGGCCGAGGCCACGCGGCGGGGCTGCGCCGAAGCCCTGGTCGGGCGGGACGGCCGCGAGCACCCTGCTGCCCACCGTACGGCCGCGCAGCGCCCTGCCGAGCCCCGGCAGCAGCGAGCCCACCGGGAAGGCCGCCGGGGCGCCCCGGTTGAAGCTGGAGTCGACCAGGCGGTTGTCACGGCCGTCCCAGACGTGCGCGGTGTACTGGACGACCGCGACGTCGTCGTCGCTCAGCCGGTCGCCGCCGCCCGTGGTCAGCTCGGCGACCTGGAGATCGGCGGCGGGCCGGCCGGCGGGGAAGACGATCGTGGGCCGGGCGCCGAACGCGCCGCCCACCTTCAGGTCGAGTTTCCGCTCCGCCTCGGGTGCGGGGCCGCCGGCCGTCGGGCCCGTGCAGGCGGCGGCCAGCAGAAGCAGCAGCGCCAGCGACGGCACGATCGTACGGCGGCGCATCTGCCCTCCCACGACGAAGCGGCCCGGCGGCGAGAGGCCACCGGGCCACGAGATGCTACCGCCTCGTCGGACGGCCCGTCAGGAGATCACCCGGTCAGGAGGCCGCCAGCACGTCGACCACGAACACCAGCGTGCTCTTGGCGGGGATCTTGTCCTGGGCCTGGTCGCCGTAGCCGAGGTCCGGCGGGATGCTCATCACGACCCGGCTGCCGACCGGCACCCCGGCCAGGCCCTTCTGCCAGCCCTGGATCACGTTCGCGAGCGGGAACTCGGCCGGCTCGCCGCGCTCCCAGCTGGAGTCGAACTGGCTGTCGGTGCCCCAGATCTTGCCCGTGTAGTGGACCGTCAGCGTCTGGGTGGGCTGCACCTTGGCGCCGGTGCCCTCGATGAGGGTCTTGACCACCAGCTCCTTGGACGGCTTCTCGTCGGTCTTGGTGGTCAGCGTCGGGGCCTTCTCCCCGCCCGGGTTGTCCACCTTGACGCCCTTGAGGGTCTGGCCGGTCTCCTTGCCCGTGGCCGCCTTCAGCGCGGGCGGCCGGGCGCCGACCACGTCGAGCACGAACACCTTCGTCGGCTCGGCGCCGGCCGTGGCCTGGCCCGCCGGAGCCGAGTCGTTGGCCAGCACGGCCAGCAGCCGGCCGCCGTGCTTGACCTTCGTGAAGCCGTCGCGCAGCACCTGCGGCAGCTGCTCGTTGACGGGGACCGTCTCGGGCTGCTTGGTGTCGTAGGAGGAGCCCTGGATCGCGTTGCCCTTGCCGTCCCAGTTGTAGACGGTCAGGTTGACGATCAGCTTGTCGCCGGTCTTGACCTCGGGGCCGGTGCCCGGCTGGATCACCTGGTAGGAGGACTTCGTCGCCGGCGAGCCGGCGGGGAAGGTCACCGTGGGCTTGACGCCCACGTTCCCGGTGACGGTGAGCCCGGCCGAGCCGGTGCTGGTGGCGGCGCCTCCGTTCGCCCCGGCGTCGGTGTCGCCGCACGCTGCGGCGAAGAACATCAAAGGCACGGCTGCCAGTACGGCCAGAGCGCGGCGCATGGATTTCCCTCGGAAAAGACGTCAGATTCGCGTCACCCTACCCGACATCGAGGTAGGGCCGAGGTAAACACCACACCCCGGCCGTTGCCTCACATGCCGGCGATGAGCTTGTCGACGCGCTCGTCCACGCTGCGGAAGGGGTCCTTGCACAGCACCGTGCGCTGGGCCTGGTCGTTCAGCTTCAGGTGAACCCAGTCGACGGTGAAGTCGCGCCGCTTCTCCTGCGCCTTGCGGATGAACTCGCCGCGCAGGCGCGCCCTGGTGGTCTGCGGCGGCACCGACTTGGCCTCGAAAATCTTCAGGTCGGAGGCCACCCGCTCGACCGAGCCGCGCTTCTGCAGCAGGTAGAACAGGCCGCGCTTGCGGTGGACGTCGTGGTAGGCCAGGTCGAGCTGGGCCACCCTGGGCGAGGACAGCGGCAGGTCGTACTTCTTGCGGTAGCGCTCGATCAGCTGGTATTTGGTCACCCAGTCGATCTCGCGCGAGACCAGGTCGAGGTCGCCGGTCTCGACCGCGCGCAGCGTGCGCTCCCACAGCTCCAGCACCCGGCGGGTGATGGCGTCGCCGCCGCGCCGGTCGACGAAGTCCTGGGCCTTGGACAGGTACTCCTGCTGGATCTCCAGGCTGGAGGCCTCCCGGCCGTTGGCCAGGCGCACCCGGCGGCGGCCGGTCATGTCGTGGGAGACCTCGCGGATGGCCCTGATCGGGTTCTCCAGGGACAGGTCGCGCATCACCGTGCCGGCCTCGATCATGCGCAGCACCAGGTCGGTCGCGCCGACCTTGAGCAGCATCGTGGTCTCGCTCATGTTCGAGTCGCCGACGATCACGTGCAGGCGGCGGAAGCGCTCGGCGTCGGCGTGCGGCTCGTCGCGGGTGTTGATGATCGGCCGGGACCGGGTGGTGGCGCTGGAGACGCCCTCCCAGATGTGCTCGGCCCGCTGCGAGACGCAGTAGACGGCGCCGCGCGGCGTCTGGAGCACCTTGCCCGCCCCGCACACGATCTGCCGGGTCACCAGGAACGGGATCAGCACGTCGGCCAGGCGGCCGAACTCGCCGTGCCGGCCCACCAGGTAGTTCTCGTGGCAGCCGTAGGAGTTGCCGGCCGAGTCGGTGTTGTTCTTGAACAGGTAGATGTCACCCGCGATGCCCTCTTCGCGCAGGCGTTTCTCGGCGTCGACGAGAAGGCCTTCAAGGATGCGCTCGCCCGCCTTGTCGTGGGTGACGAGTTCGATGACGTTGTCACACTCGGGTGTTGCGTACTCAGGATGGCTGCCCACGTCGAGGTAGAGACGTGCGCCGTTGCGGAGGAAGACGTTGCTCGATCGGCCCCAGGACACGACCCGCCGGAACAGGTAGCGCGCGACCTCGTCGGGGGACAGCCTGCGCTGTCCCCTGAACGTGCAGGTCACGCCGTACTCGTTCTCCAGCCCGAAGATGCGACGATCCATCACCTCACACTATGCCCACGGATCGGCGATCGGGAGAGATCTTCACAGGTGTTTTCCGGCGGACGTCCCATTTGCCAGATTTGCTGGGTGGGTTTTACCAGGTCCGCGCCCGCCCCCGCGAAGCGCGGAGCCGGGATCACGGGGTGTAGATCTCCTGCACCTTGACGATCTTGCCCTTGTGCACCGTGATGAGCGACGGCTGCCGCTGCTTGTCGTGCCGCTTGACCAGGACGGACGTGGGGCAGCGCTTGGCGCCCAGGCCGGTGTTGCGGTCGACGGTCATGGCCGCCATCGTCGGCTTGCAGCCGTAGGCCGACAGGAAGACGACGTCCTTGGCGATCGGGGAGGCGTAGGCCGTCACGTCGCCCTCGGGCGGGCCGACGAAGTAGCCCTCGGTGGTCTTGGACCGCTTCCACTTGATGGGCTCGTACTCGGCGACGCCGTCGCGCACGTCGGTGATCCAGCCGCGCAGGATGCCGCTGCGGCGGGAGGAGATGCCCTTGGTGAAGTCGTGGCCGGGGTCGGCCTGGAAGCTCGTGCCGAAGATCGCGGGCTTCTTGTACGCCGGGTAGGCCGTGGCCGTCTTACCGGTCGTGGCGGCGCCCGCGGTGGCCGTCGTGGTGGCCGCGTGGGCGGCGACGCCGGAGGCCAGCAGCGCGGCGGCGGCGGTGCCGCCGGCGAGGAGGGTGCGCATCGTTGTGTTCACGCTTGCTGAGATCCCACCTCGCGCCCCGCGGTTCACCGCCATGCGGGTGATACAGGTCACACAGCGCGGGCCCCTGTGGCGGGCGGTGAGCTCATGGGACAGGGCGGGGGCCGCCATGGCGGCCCCCGCCCTGTCCCGGCGGTCTCGGAAGGCTCAGAGCGGCCCGGAGCCGTCGTCGACGTCGCCCTCGGGGCCCGTGGGCGGACCGGTCGGCGGCGCGGTGGGCGGCGTGGCGGGCGGGGTGGTGGGCGGGGTCTCCGGCGTCTCGGACGGCTCCGCCGCGGGCCCGGTCGCCGGGGCCTCGGGCGGCGTGCTGGGCGGCGTGCTGGACGGCGTGGTGGACGTCGTCGTCTGGGCGAGCAGGCGCTCCAGGCGTGCGCCCGTCAGCCGCAGGAACTTGCGGTGCTCGCGGTTGCGGTCGAGCACCGCGACCTCCAGTTGGGCGACCGGCGGCCGCTCGCCGCCCGGCTCGGTGAGCGCCGTCAGCGCCACCTCGAGGGCGTCGGCCAGCGACATCGACTCGCGGTAGCGCTCCTTGAGCCGCCCGGCCACGGCGTCGGCCTGGCCGCCCATGGCCGCGAAGCCGTGCTCGTCGAACACCGAGCCGTCGAAGGTCAGCCGGTAGATGGCGTCGCCGTCGGGGCTGTCGCCGACCTCGGCGACGACGACCTCCACCTCCAGCGACTTGATCGACTCGGTGAAGATGCGGCCCAGGTTGGAGGCGTAGAGGTTGGCCAGCCCGCGGCCGGTCACGTCGGAGCGGTCGTAGGTGTAGCCGTTGATGTCGGCGTAGCGGATGCCGCCGAGGCGCAGCTCCTCGAACTCGTTGTAGCGGCCGACGGCGGCGAACCCGATGCGGTCGTAGATCTCGCTGATCTTGTGCAGCGCCCGCGACGGGTTGGGCGCCACGAACAGAATGCCGTCGACGTACTGCAACACGACGACCGACCGGCCCCGCGCGATGCCCTTGCGCGCGTAGTCGGCCTTGTCCCGCATGATCTGCTCAGGGGACGCATATCCAAAAGGCATGGACACGGGCAGTGGTCCTTTCTAGCGCAGCGGGGCGATGGGGCCGTCGGGCGAGATCATCCGGGCCTCCAGCATCTGTTCGACCTTGGCGGCCACCTGCTGGTCGGTCAGCCTGCGGAAGCCGTCGGCGTCGATCACCGACACGATCGGCCAGATCTTCCTGGACACGTCGGGCCCGCCGGTCGCCGAGTCGTCGTCGGCCGCGTCGTAAAGGGCCTGGATCACCGTCATCACCATGTCGTCGGCCGAGGCGCCGTCGCGGTAGAGCTTCTTCAGCGAGCCGCGGGCGAAGATCGAGCCGGAGCCGATGGCGTCGAACCGGTCGCGCTCGTAGGGGCCGCCCGCCACGTCGTAGCTGAAGATGCGGCCCTCGTCGCGGTCGGGGTCGTAGGCCGCGAACAGCGGCACCACCACCAGGCCCTGCATCGCCATGCCGAGGTTGCCGCGGATCATGGTGGCCAGGCGGTTGGCCTTGCCCGCCACCGACAGCGTGCGGCCCTCCATCTTCTCGTAGTGCTCCAGCTCCACGCGGTAGAGGCGGGCCATCTCGATGCCGGTGCTGGCCGTGCCCGCGATGCCCATGCACGAGTAGTCGTCGGCGCGGAACACCTTCTCGATGTCACGCTGCGAGATGATGTTCCCCGACGTGGCCCGCCGGTCGCCCGCCATCACCACGCCGCCGGCGAAGGTGGCGGCCACGATCGTGGTCGCGTGCGGGACCTGGTCGCCGATCGGAGTGGCCAGCGCCTGGTGACGCTGCGGCAGCAACTCGGGCGCGTACGAGCCGACGAACTCGGTGAACGAGGAGTTCCCTGAGTTTCGGAAAAGCTGGTCCACCAGGCCGACGGGCAGATCCCTGTTCGATGCCACGCGACTCCCTCCCAACATCAGTGTCTCTAGGCCGACCCTACTCATGTTGCGCTGCTGTCTGCACTTCCCACGATCAGCTCACGGCGAACCGTTCATCAGATCGTTTCTTTACGCCCGCCACACCCCGTGCGATTGTCGGTATGTCTGCACGTCCTGAACAGGAGGCCGACTTGCGACTCCCCAGCCGGCCCGCGCTCGTCGCGGCAGCAGCCGTCCTGGCCCTCACCTCCTGCGGCTCCGGCGACCAGTCCGGGGGCAGCATCACCCTCACCATCACCGCCAACTCCATCGAGGGCGGCAAGAACTCCGAGTCCGCCACGTGGATCAAGAAGTGGGTCATCCCCGAGTTCGAGAAGACCCACCAGAACGTCAAGGTGCTCTTCCAGGGCAACGGCGTGGACGACGAGCAGTACAAGACCAAGATCGCTCTGGACCTCAAGTCCAGGACCGGGGCCGACGTCATCGACCTCGACGGCATCTGGGTCGGCGAGTTCGCCCAGGCCGGATACATCAAGCCGCTCACCGAGGTCGGCGGCGCCGGCGTCGAGCAGTGGGAGGGCTGGTCGCAGATCCCGCAGGCCGTCCAGGGCCTCGGCATCTTCGACGGCAAGAAGTACGGCCTGCCCCAGGGCACCGACGGCCGCGTGCTGTTCTACAACAAGGCGCTGTTCAGGAAGGCCGGGCTGCCCGAGACCTGGCAGCCGACCAGCTGGCAGCAGATCATCGACGCCGGTGTCAAGCTCAAGGCGGCCGGGGTGCCCACGCCCGTCCAGATCGACGCCGGCACCGCCATGGGCGAGGCCACCACCATGCAGGGCGTGCTGCCCCTGCTGGCCGGCGCCGGGGCGGAGATCTACGCCTCCGGCAAGTGGACCGGCGCCTCCCAGGCCGTCAAGGACGTCCTCGGCTTCTACCAGCAGATCTACGGCGGCAGCGGGCTCGGCGACCCCAAGCTCCAGCAGGAGGCCAAGGGCCGGGACAAGTCCTTCGCGCAGTTCGCCGCCGGCAAGATCGCCATCCTGGCCGAGAGCGACTACTTCTGGCGCTCGGTCATCGAGCCCAAGGCCGGGGTCGCCCCCATGCCCGACCGCGACCAGGTCGTGGGCTACGCCAAGATCCCGGCCAGGCAGCCCGGCGGCGGCATCCGCGGCCAGGACTTCGTCAGCATGTCCGGCGGGGCCGTGCGCGTGCTCAACCCCTTCTCCAAGAACCCCAAGGCGGCCTGGGAGCTGCTGGCCTTCATGCACTCGGCCGCCGCGACCAAGTCGCAGCTGGCCGGGCAGGCCCGTGTCAGCGCCCGCACCGACGTCAACGAAGAGGTGCTGAGCGCCGACCCCATGCTCAAGTTCGTCGCCGACGAGGTGCTGCCCATCACCGCCTACCGGCCGGGCCTGGCCGTCTACCCGCAGGTCTCCACCGCCCTGCAGGAGGCCACCGCGGCCGTCGTGGCCGGGAAGAGCGCCGACGAGGCGGCCGCGGCGTACCGGAGCAAGCTGGAGGGACTGGTCGGTGGCGCGGCCAACGTCGGCGGCTGACGCCGCGGGGCTGGGCCGGGGCAGGGCGGTCGCGTTCGTCCTGCCCGCCCTGGTCCTGATCGGCGTCTTCCTGCTCTTCCCCGCCCTGTGGACCATCTACCTCGGCCTGACCGATTACCGGCTGACCGGCCTGGCCGCCGCCGACCCCCGGGTCGTCGGCCTGGACAACTACACCGCCACGCTCGCCGACCCGCGCTTCCTGTCCTCGTTGTGGCTCACCCTGCTGTACGTCGGCGGCTCGGCCGTCGTCGGGCAGGCCGGGCTGGGCTTCGCCCTGGCCTGGATCCTGCGCTCGCGCACCGGCCCGCTGCGCCGGGTCGTCGAGGGCGCGGTGCTGCTGTCGTGGATCCTGCCCAGCACCGTGGTCGGCATGTTGTGGTTCGCGCTGCTCGACCGCGACGACGGCACGCTCAACGCCCTGCTGCACACGCCCGGGTTCGCCTGGCTGCTGGACTACCCGCTGCTGTCGATCATCGTCTTCAACGTGTGGCGCGGCACCGCGTTCTCGATGATGCTCTACTCGGCCGCCCTGGAGAACGTGCCGCCCTCGCACCTGGAGACCGCCAGGCTGGCCGGCGCGAGCGTGCCGCAGCAGCTGCGCGACGTGGTGCTGCCCGCCATCAGACGGCACGTCCTGACGAACCTGCTGCTGATCAGCCTGTGGACGTTCAACGACTTCACGCCGTTCGTGCTGACCGGCGGCGGGCCCGAGGGCCGCTCGGAGATCCTGCCCGTGTACGTCTACCGCGTCGCGCTCCAGGACGGCCAGCTCGGCGTCGGCGCCGCCATCTCCTTCCTCATCCTGCTGATCAACCTCGTCTTCGCCCTGGCCTACCTGCGGTTGCTGCGCGGACGCCGCCGCACCCGGGAGGTCGCCGCCGCCGGAGGACCGCCCGCATGATCCGCCACACGCTCGGACGGCTGGCCGCCACCGTGTTCGTCGCCGTCGTCCTGGCCTTCTTCGCGCTGCCCATGCTCTGGCTGGCCAGCGCGCCCTTCGACGACACGCCGACGATCACCACGTCGATCCCCGAGTTCACGTTGCGCAACTTCGCCGCCGTCCTGGACAACCCGTACGCGCTGGGCTCGATACGCAACTCGCTGATCCAGGGGGGCGGGGCGGCGGTGCTGGTCGTCGTCCTGTCGGCGCTGGCCGCCTACGCCCTGTCGCGGGTCCGGCTGCCCGGCCGCGACGTGCTGCTCTACCTGCTCCTGCTGCTGTCGTCCGTGGTCACCGGCACCGCGGCGATGGTGCCGATCTTCGAGCTGGCCACCCGGCTCGGTCTCATCGACACCCATCTCGGCGTCGTCCTCGTGGTCTCGGCCGGTCTGCTGCCGGCCGCGATCTTCATCCTCAAGGACTTCATGGACGAGACGCCCACCTCCTACGAGGAGTCGGCCCGGGTCTTCGGCGCCTCGTCGCTGCAGATCCTGCGGCACATCGTGGTCCCGCTGGTCCGGCCGGGGCTGGCGACCATCGCCGTGTGGGCGCTGGCCAGCGTGTGGGGCGGGTTCCTGTTCCAGTTCATCCTGCTGCGCGACCCCGAGAAGGCGCCCGGCTCGATCATCCTCTACACGCTCTACACCGAGGGCGGCGCGCCCCGGCTCGACCTCATCTCCGCCTTCTCGCTGCTGTACTCCCTGCCGGTGGTGCTGATGTACCTGTTCGTCTCCCAGCGGTACGGTTTCCGCTTCCACGGAGGAATCAAGCGTTGATCTCCCTGCACGGCCTGACCAAGGTGTTCCCCGGGGGCGTACGCGCGCTCGACGGCCTCGCGCTCACCATCGAGGACGGCGAGTTCTTCGCCCTGCTCGGCCCCTCCGGCTGCGGCAAGACCACCCTCCTGCGCAGCATCGCCGGCCTGGAGACCCCCACCTCCGGGACCGTCGCCATCAACGGCAAGGACGTCACCGCGCTGCCGCCGGGCGAGCGCGACGTCGCCATGGTCTTCCAGGACTACGCGATCTTCCCCCACATGGACGTCACCGCCAACATCGCCTACCCGCTGCGCATCAGGAAGGTGCCCCGCGCCCGGCGGGCGGAGAAGGCAGCCGAGGTCGCGGCCCGGCTCAGCCTCACCGAGCTGCTGCTGCGGCGTCCGTCCGAGCTGTCCGGCGGCCAGCAGCAGCGGGTGGCGCTGGCCCGCGCGATCGCCTGCCACCCGGCCGCTTTCCTGTTCGACGAGCCGCTGTCCAACCTCGACGCCCGCCTGCGCCTGGAGGCGCGCACCTTCCTCAAGCGGCTGCAGCGGGAGCTGGCCGTCACCACCGTGTTCGTCACCCACGACCAGGCCGAGGCGCTCGCGCTGGCCGACCGCATCGCCGTCATGTCCAGGGGCTCGATGATCCAGGTGGGCACGCCGGCGGAGATCTTCCACCGGCCGGCCACCACGTTCGTGGCCTCCTTCATCGGCTCCACCCCGATGAACCTGCTGCCCGCCGAGGTCACCGGCTCCGGGCTCAAGGTGGCCGGCGCCCTGCGCCCGCTGCCCGCGGGCCTGACCCCGGACGACGACGTCCCCGTGACGTACGGCGTACGCCCGGAGTACATGGACCTGTCCCCCGCCGAGCGCCCGGACGCCTTCCCCGGCGTCGTCTCCGTCCTGGAGAACATGGGCACCCACACCCTCATCACCCTGGAGTCCCCGGACGCGCTCATCCAGACCGTCGTGCCGGAGGGCGAGGAGCCGCCGCTCGGCGCCGCCCGCTGGGCCGTGCCGCGCCGCGCCCTGGTGTACCGCGACGACCGGCTGCTGTGACCCCGGGGCGGCCCGCCTCGCATACTGGACCCATGGCCAGGGCCTGGATCCTGCACGTCGACCTCGACCAGTTCATCGCCGCCGTCGAGCTGCTGCGCCATCCCGAGCTGCGCGGCAGGCCCGTCGTCGTGGGCGGTTCCGGCGACCCCGCCCAGCCGCGCACGGTCGCCGCGACCGCCACCTACGAGGCCCGCGCGCACGGCGTGCGCTCCGGCATGCCGCTGCGCACGGCGCTGCGGCGCTGCCCGGACGCCGTCTTCCTGCCCAGCGACCCGCCCGCCTACGAGGCCGCCTCCGAGCGCGTCATGGCCGCCCTGCGCGACCTGCCGGTGCTGGTGGAGGTCTGGGGCTGGGACGAGGCGTTCGTCGGCGCCACGACCGACGACCCCGAGGCGCTGGCGGCCGACCTGCGGCGGGTCGTGCTCGACCGCACCACGCTGAGCTGCTCGGTCGGCATCGGCGACAACAAGCACCAGGCCAAGCTGGCCTCGGCCTTCGCCAAACCGGCCGGCGTCTACCGCCTGACCGGCGAGAACTGGGCGGAGGTGATGAACGACCGGCCGACCGACGCGCTGTGGGGCATCGGCGCCCGGACGGCGAAGAAGCTCGCCGGGCTCGGCCTGCGCACGGTCGCCGACCTGGCCGCCGCCGACCCCGCCGAGCTGGCCCGCGCCTTCGGTCCGGTGAACGGCCCCTGGTACCGCTATCTGGCCCTCGGCAAGGGCGAGGCCGAGGTGGACACCACTCCCTGGGTGGCCCGCGGTCACAGCCGCGAGATCACCTTCCCCCGCGACCTCACCGATCGTGAGGCCGTCGCCGGGCAGGTGGCCGATCTGGCCGGGCAGGTCGCCCGCGACGCCGTGGCGGCGGGGCGTCTCTGCGCGCGGGTGACGGTCAAGGTGCGTTTCACCCCGTTCCTGACCCGTACCCGGCAGTGCACGCTCCCGGAGCCCACGGCCGACGCCGGCGCGCTGACCGAGGCGGCGCTCGCCGCGCTGGGCCGCTTCGACCTGGACCGCCCGGTCCGGCTGCTCGGCGTGGCGGTCGACTACACGGCGCCCGACTGAACAGCACTGGGCTGGTCCGAGGAGTGAGCCCCGGCCGCATCGGCCGGGGCTCATCCTTCCCCATGGTCAGAGCGGTGAGGACAAGGCCCTACTGGCCCTACTCGCCACCCTTTTGCACATAGGAACGCACGAATTCCTCTGCGTTCTCTTCGAGCACTTCGTCGATTTCGTCCAGGATCGCATCCACATCGTCAGTGAGCTTCTCCTGTCGCTCCTGCACGTCCGGCGCCGCCGAGGCCTCGGTCTCCTCAACTTCGGCCTCACGCCGGCCGGTCTGCTTCTGCCCGCCGGTGTCCTTGGTTGCCATGTCCTACCTCCGCTTGGGGGACTGCCTCCAAGGCATATCTTCCCCGAACCGGACGACATTTCGCGTCGAACACCCTGCGATCTTGGCGGCTTGACTGGATAGCGCTCCTATCCAATAATGGATCCACCTATACACAAGGAGATCCCGACATGTCACCTTCGTCGCTGCACACGGCAGGTGTGCTCCTCATCACAGTCCCCGGCGTCGCGTTCGGCGGCGTGACCCTGCTGCGGTTCCTCATGCGCAACGAGCCGGGCTATCTGGACAACCCCGTCCGCAGGGGCCTGTGGCGGGCCGGGCACGCGCACGCGGGCGTCCTGGTGCTGTTCAGCCTGGTCGCGATGGTGTACGTGGACCAGGCGAGCCTGTCCGAAGGCCTGAAGGCGCTGACGCGCACGCTCATCGTGGCCGCGCCCATCCTGATGCCGCTGGGCTTCTTCCTGTCGGTGCTGCGTCCGCGCGACACCAAGCCGAACCGGCTGATCTGGCTGACCGCCGTGGGCGGCGCGTCACTGGCCGCGGGCACGCTGACGCTCGGCATCGGCCTGCTGTGAGCCCCGGGACGGCCCGGGGCTTCGGCTACTCCCCGTTGCCGGTCAGCGCCGCGACCAGCTCGGCCGCGGTGCGGCAGCGGTCGAAGAGCTCGCCGACGTGCGCCTTGGTGCCGCGCAGCGGTTCCAGCGTGGGCACGCGCTGCAGGGACTCCCGGCCGGGGATGTCGAAGATCACCGAGTCCCAGGAGGCGGCGGCCACCGACTCGCTGTACTGGCTCAGGCAGCGCCCGCGGAAGTAGGCGCGGGTGTCGGTCGGCGGCAGCTCGATCGCGCGCTCGACCTCCTCCTCGCTGATCAGGCGCTGCATGCGCCCGCGCGCCACGAGCCGGTTGTACAGGCCGCGGTCGGGGCGGATGTCGGAGTACTGGAGGTCGACGAGCTGCAGCCGCGGGTGGGACCAGGGCAGGCTGTCGCGGGTGCGGTAGCCCTCCAGCAGCTCCAGCTTGGCGACCCAGTCGAGCTCGCGCGAGAGCTGCATCGGGTCCTCGGCCAGGCGCGTGAGCACGGACTCCCAGCGGTCGAGGACGTCCTTGTTCATCTCGTCCTGGGCGGTGCCGCGTTCCTCGACGTACTTGCGGGCCTGCTCCAGGTACTCCATCTGGAGCTGCACGGCGGTGAGCTTGCGGCCGTCGCGCATCGGGATCTCGTAGCGGCAGGTCGGGTCGTGGCTGACCGCCCGCAACGACTGGACGGGGTTCTCCACGGCCAGGTCGCGGGTCAGGAAGCCCTCCTCGATCATGGCCAGGACGAGCGCGGTGGAGCCGAGCTTGAGATAGGTGGAGATCTCCGACATGTTGGCGTCGCCGATGATCACGTGCAACCGGCGGTACTTCTCCGGGTCGGCGTGCGGCTCGTCGCGGGTGTTGATGATGGGCCGCTTGAGCGTGGTCTCCAGGCCGACCTCGACTTCGAAGAAGTCGGCGCGCTGGCTGATCTGGAAGCCCTCGCCGCGGGAGTCCTGGCCGATGCCGACCTTGCCCGCGCCGGTGACGACCTGCCGCGAGACGAAGAACGGCGTCAGGTGCCGGACGATGTCGGCGAACGGCGTGGCGCGCCGCATCAGGTAGTTCTCGTGGCAGCCGTAGGAGGCGCCCTTGGCGTCGGTGTTGTTCTTGTAGAGCTGGATCGGCGCGTTGGACGGGATCGCCGAGGCGCGGGTGGCCGCGTCGTACATCACGCGCTCCCCGGCCTTGTCCCAGATGACCGCGGCCCGCGGGTTGGTGCACTCCGGCGAGGAGTACTCCGGATGAGCGTGGTCGACGTAGAGCCTGGCCCCGTTGGTGAGGATGACGTTGGCCAGCCCGAGGTCCTCGTCGGTGAGCTGGCTGGGGTCGGCGACCTCGCGGGCCAGGTCGAAGCCGCGCGCGTCGCGCAGCGGGTTCTCCTCCTCGAAGTCCCAGCGCGCTCTGCGCGCGCGGGCCGCCGAGGCGGCCAGGTAGGCGTTCACGACCTGGGAGGAGGTCACCATCGCGTTGGCGCCTGGCTGACCTGGTACGGAGATGCCGTATTCGGTCTCGATGCCCATCACCCGACGCACCGTCATGCAACACCCTCTGTTCGTCCGGATCTGCCTATCCGCCGTTTATATGCCCGAGCCTATGCCCTTCACAGTGCCCCGAGGCCACAGAGTTATGGCACCGACGCCTTCTGAATCTGTACGGCGGAGCTTGTTGTGGTTTGCGGTGATCTGCGGGGCTTGAGGAGTCGCTGGATCGGCCGTTCGGCAAAGGAGTAGATCAGATACGACAGCACGACGGCGGCCAGAGTCGTGACCAGGGCCACCGCCCAGGGGGGCAGGTCGCCGGTGAGCAGCGGGATGAGCGCCGCCGCGGTGACCCCATGGAAGAGGTAAAGCGGGTAAGTGGTGGCGCCCAGCGCGGTGAGCGTCCTGGAGGGTTTGAGGCGGATGAGGCCGAGGGCGACCAGGGCCATGGCGGCGAAGATCAGGGTGAGGGTGACGATCACGCTGGTGTCGGTGACGGGCATGTTCTTGAACCCGGCGGCGTCGATGCGGCGGTGCACGCGGCCCAGCGCGGCGGGCACGGCCATGGCGTATCCGGCTGCGACGTACAGCCACGGGAGCAGGGCCTTGCGGTTCTGGTGGATGAGATACAGGGCCATGCCGGCGACGAAGTAGGGGGCGTAGTCGGGCATGACGATCTCCTTCAGCAGATCGTTCTCCACGAACCTGGCGGCCAGCGCGGCGGCCAGCCAGATGCCCGAGAAGACCAGCACGCGCCCGTACGTGACGCCGACGATCACCAGGATCGCGATCAGCAGGTAGAACCGCAGCTCGGCCCAGAGCGACCAGTAGACGCCGCTGGCGTCGGCCACCTTGAACAGCCGCTGGAACATGGTGGCGTTCACCAGGTACTGGCCTGGTGAAAGTTTTGGGTCCAGCGCGGTCGCGCCGGTCAGCCCGTACAGGGCCGCCACCGCGCCGAGGCTCAGCCAGTACGCCGGGTAGAGCCGCACCAGCCGCGACCGGGCGAACGCCCCCAGCCCCCGCCCCCACACGGTCATGAGGATGACGAACCCGCTGATGACGAAGAACAGCTCCACGCCGAGGATGCCCAGCCCGGCGAAGGGCGCCAGCGCGGGGAACAGCGCGGCGGGCCTGGCCCCCCAGACCGAGGCGAAGGCCACCAGGTAGTGGAAGGCGACGACCGCCAGGGCGGCGAGGAAGCGCAGCAGGTCGAGCTCGGCCAACCGGCCGTCTCCCCGAGCATGCTTTGGCCGGTTAGCTTGATGCACGCCCCTTTGACGACCCGCTGATCACTTTGGTTCCACAGGTCCCTCCGTTCCCACCAGCAACACGCGCGCGGCCGGGCCCAGGGCGATCGCCTCGCGGGTGCCCGGGTCGAGGGCGAGCAGCCCGGCGGCCCCCGCCGCGCCGCACTCCGACAGCGCCACCCCGCGTTCGGCCAGCAGCGCGGCGGCCTGCGCGGCCTGCTCGTCGGCCACGGTGACGAACAGGTCGGCCTGGCGGCTCAGCAGGTCGAAGGCGATCAGGGACGGTTCCAGGCAGTCGAGCCGGCCCAGGCGCGTGGGCGAGCCGGTCGCGTGCACCGGCCGTCCCGCGCGGGCGCTCTCCAGCAGGCAGGGTGCGCCGTCGGGCTCGACGACGACGATCGTCGGCTGCTCGCCCCAGCGGTCGCGCGTGTACCCGGCCGCGGCGGCGGCCAGCCCGCCCACCCCGGCCTGCACGAACACGTGGGTGGGCGGGATCTCGATCTCGTCGAACAGGACGGTGTAGCCGCGCATCACGTCCAGGGGGATGTCGTCGTAGCCCTCCCAGGAGGTGTCGGCGACCAGGCGCCAGCCGTGCTCCTGGGAGGCGTGCAGGGCGGCGGCCAGGCTGGCGTCGTAGTCGCCGCCCTCGCGGCGGACCTCGGCGTCCAGGGCGCGCAGCCGGTGCGCGAACGGCTCGGGCACCTGCTCGCTGAGGTAGACCACGCAGTGCGCGCCGAGCTCCCTGGCCCCGGCCGCGACGGAGATGCCGTGGTTGCCGGCGCTGGCGCAGACGTACGTCGTGCCGCCGCCGTCGCGTTCGGACAGCCGGTGCACGGCGTAGGCCCCGCCGAGCGCCTTGAAGCTGCCCAGGCCCATGCGGCCGCTCTCGTCCTTGACGTGCACGGTGCCCGCCCCGGCCAGATCGGTCAGGGTGTGCACGGGCGTGGGCCGGTAGGCGGGGTGCCGTGCGAAGTGGGCGCGGGCGCGCCGGGCGTGCTCCACGCCGATCAGCTCACGGTCGCGTTCGGCGTAGGGCGTGCGGCCGGGGTTGAAGAAGTGCATGATCGCCATGCTAGGACGGGCCGGGCGGCGTTCCCCGGCACCCGGCGGGCGCGCCCGGCCCCAAGTCACGAGGAGCGGTCCCGGGCGGCGGCCACGGCGGCCTGGCCGAGGCTGAGGCCGCCGTCGCCGGGCGGCACCCGGATGTGGGTGAGCACCCGGAACCCGGCCCCGCGCAGGCGCTCGACGGCCCGTTCGAGCAGCAGCGCGTTCTGCAGCACCGAGCCCGACAGCGCCACGGTGTTCAGGCCGGCGCCGTCCCTGATCATGACGCAGCAGCGCACGACGGCGTCGGCCACGCCGTTGTGGAAGCGGCCCGCGATCGAGCCGGTGGCGATCCCGGCCGCGACGTCGGCGGCGGCGGCCCGGACGAGGTCGGCGGCGTGCACGACGAGCAGGTCGCCCTCGGTGATGGTCGCCGGGTACGAGCCGCTCTCGGCCGGGTCGGCGCGCTGTTCGAGCTCGGCGGCCGCCTGCCCCTCGTAGGTGACGGCGTCCCGGATGCCGAGCAGCGCCGAGACGGCGTCGAACAGCGGCCCGGCGCTGGAGGTCATGGGCGCGCCCAGCCCGGTGCGGGTCCGGGCGAGCACGTCCGGCCAGTGGGCGGCGTTGCGGCGGACGACGTCCAGGCCGGGGTGCTCATCGCGCAGGTAGGCGGCGGCCATGCGCCACGGCTGGCGGAGCGCGGCGGCGCCGCCGGGCATCGGGACCAGGGCCAGGTGGCCGAGCCGGTGGAAGGAGGTCAGGTCGGCGCGCAGGAACTCGCCGCCCCACAGCGTGCCGTCCAGGCCGTGGCCGGGGCCGTCGAGGGCCACGCCGATCACCGGGCCCGTCTCGCCGTTGTCGGCCAGGCAGGAGGCGATGTGGGCGTGGTGGTGCTGGACGCCGACCAGCTCGACGCCGGTCAGCTCCAGGGCGTGCCTGGTGGACAGGTAGCCGGGGTCGAGGTCGTGGGCGACGACCTCGGGACGGATGTCGAACAGGCCGCAGAAGTGGTCGATGCCCTCGACGAAGGAGCGCAGGGTCTCCTGGTCGTCCAGGTCGCCGATGTGCTGGGACAGGAACGCGCGCCGGCCGCGTACCAGGCAGAAGGTGCTGCGCAGCTCGGCGCCGCAGGCCAGCACCGGGCGGGGCGCGGGACGGCGCAGCGTGAGCGGCTCGGGCGCGTGGCCGCGGGCGCGGCGCAGCACGGTGTGCCCGCCGGACCAGGGGCGCAGCACCGAGTCGTCGGCGGGGACGTGGATGGCCCGGTCGTGGACGAGGAAGGCGTCGGCGATGCCGCCGAGCCGGGTGATCGTGTCGGCGTCCTCGTAGGCGATGGGCTCGTCGCCGACGCTGCCGCTGGTCAGGACCATCGGCCCGGCCAGCTCCGCGAGCAGCAGGTGGTGCAGCGGCGTGCAGGGCAGCATCAGGCCGAGGTCGCGGCTGCCGGGCGCGACGGCGTCGGCGACGGGCGCGCCGGGCAACCGGGGCAGCAGCACGATCGGACGCGCGCGACCGGTGAGCAGCGCGGCGCCCTGCCCGTCGACCGCGCACAGCCGGCCGGCCTGGTCGAGGTCGGCGACCATGACGGCGAACGGCTTCTCCGCGCGGTGCTTGCGGGCCCGCAGCGCCGCGGCGGCCTCCTGGTGGGCGGCGGCCACGGCCAGGTGGAACCCGCCCAGCCCCTTGACGGCGACGACGCGGCCGGCCCGCAGCAGGGTCGCGCAGGCGCTGACCGGGTCGCCGCACAGCTCGGCGCCGCGGGCGTCCAGCAGACGCAGGGACGGGCCGCAGGCCGGGCAGCAGGTGGACTCCGCGCGGAAGTGGCGGTCGCCGGGGTCGTGGTACTCGGCCGAGCAGTCGGCGCACATCGCGAACCCGGCCATGGTGGTCAGCAGCCGGTCGTAGGGCACGCCGCGCACGACGGTGAAGCGCGGCCCGCAGTTGGCGCAGGCGATGAACGGGTAGCGATGGCGGCGTCCGGCCGGGTCGGCCAGCTCGCGCAGGCAGTCGTCGCAGGTGGCCAGGTCGGCCGGGACGAGCGCGCGGCGCGGGCCGGCCGGGTCGCCGGCGGCGATGCTGAAGCCCCGGTGGCCCGCGGGCGGGCCGCTGACGACGGTGACGCTCTCGATCTCCGACAGGGCGGGCGCGTCGCGCTCCAGCGCGGTCAGGAACTCCTCGACCCCGGCCAGGGCGCCCTCGACCTCGATGAACACCCCCTCGACGTCGTTGCGCACGCGGCCGGCCAGGCCGAGCCTGCTGGCCAGCGAATACACGAAGGGACGGAACCCCACGCCCTGCACGACGCCTTCGACGCGGACGTCCACCCGTTTACGGACGGTCACAGGCCCCAGTGTGCGCCTCGCCGGGCCGGCTTGTACGCCGGATGACGCGTGTCGCGGACTTCCTGTCAGGAAGTCACGTGCCCATCTCCCCCGGCGGACATGGAAAGGGCTCACGTCGAACGCGAACACCCTGTCCAAGGTGACATCTCCCCCGGCGGGCATGGAAAGGGCCGCGCGGACGGCCGCGCGGCCCTTTCCAGACGTTCCCTACAGGTACTGGCCGGTGTTGGCGACCGTGTCGATCGAACGGCCGGCCTCGGTGCCCTGCTTGCCGGAGACCAGCGTGCGGATGTAGACGATCCGCTCGCCCTTCTTGCCGGAGATGCGGGCCCAGTCGTCGGGGTTGGTGGTGTTGGGCAGGTCTTCGTTCTCGGAGAACTCGTCGACGCAGGCGGTGAGCAGGTGTTGCACCCGCAGGCCCTTCTGGCCGCTCTCCAGGAACTGCTTGATGGCCATCTTCTTGCCCCGGTCGACGATGTTCTGGATCATCGCGCCGGAGTTGAAGTCCTTGAAGTAGAGGACTTCCTTGTCACCGTTGGCGTAGGTCACCTCGAGGAAGCGGTTCTCCTCGCTCTCGGTGTACATGCGCTCCACCACACTCTGGATCATGCCGTGGATCGTCGCCTCGCGAGAGTCGCCGTGCTCGGACAGATCGTCGGGGTGCAGGGGAAGGTCGGCCAGCAGGTACTTGGAGAAGATGTCCTTGGCCGCCTCGGCGTCGGGCCGCTCGATCTTGATCTTCACGTCCAGGCGGCCCGGCCGCAGGATCGCGGGGTCGATCATGTCCTCGCGGTTGGAGGCGCCGATCACGATGACGTTCTCCAGGCCCTCGACGCCGTCGATCTCCGACAGCAGCTGAGGGACGATGGTGTTCTCCACGTCGGACGAGACGCCGGAGCCTCGGGTGCGGAAGATCGAGTCCATCTCGTCGAAGAACACGATCACCGGGGTGCCCTCGGAGGCCTTCTCACGGGCCCGCTGGAAGACCAGGCGGATGTGCCGCTCGGTCTCGCCGACGTACTTGTTGAGCAGCTCCGGGCCCTTGATGTTGAGGAAGAAGCTCTTGCCGGACTGGCCGGTCTTCTCCGCGACCTGCTTGGCCAGGGAGTTGGCGACCGCCTTGGCGATGAGCGTCTTGCCGCAGCCGGGCGGGCCGTAGAGCAGCACGCCCTTCGGGGGACGGAGTTTGTGCTCGCGGAACAGGTCGGCGTGCAGGTAGGGCAGCTCGATGGCGTCCCTGATCTGCTCGATCTGCCGCATGAGCCCGCCGATCTCCTCGTAGGAGATGTCGGGGACCTCCTCGAGCACGAGCTCTTCGACTTCGGACTTGGGTATGCGCTCGTAGACGTAGCCGGAGCGGGGTTCGAGCAGGAGCGAGTCACCGGCCCTGATGGGCTGGCCGACCAGCGAGTCGGCCAGTCGCACGACGCGCTCCTCGTCGGCGTGCGAGATGACCAGGGCCCGCTTGCCCTCGTCCAGTAGTTCCTTGAGCATGACGATCTCGCCGACCTCTTCGTAGCCGAGTGCCTCGACCACGTTGAGTGCTTCGTTGAGCATGACCTCCTGGCCACGCCTCAGCGAGTCGACGTCGACGGCGGGGCTGACGTTCACCCGGAGCTTGCGCCCTCCGGTGAACACCTCGATCGTGCCGTCTTCTCGGGCTTCAAGGAAGGTGCCGAAGCCGGACGGCGGCTGCGCCAGCCGGTCGACCTCCTCCTTGAGAGCGACGATCTGGTCCCGGGCCTCCTTGAGTGTGGCCACCAGGCGCTCGTTCTGGCCTGTCACGGCCGCGAGATTCGCCTGTGCCTCATGGAGACGCTCTTCGAGGACTCTGGCCTGACGGGGTGACTCGGCCAGCTTCCGCCTCAGCGCGGTGATCTCCTCCTGCAGGAAGGAGACCTGTGTTGAAAGATCAGCGACCTCCCGTTCGCGCTGCGCGGCTCGAGCCTCAGCATCATCGCGAGCTGCCACGCCCCGTCACCTCCTTCCCAGTCGAGGGCGACTACTAAGGACCTTACCTATCTCGGGCCCCTCCGTAACCTGGCCGGGCAGTGTTCGTCGAGTGACATGCAGTATTCGGTGAATAATCCCCAATGGTGCGTTTAATACTCCCAGCATATGAACACGGCGATCTGTTCCCGTGTCACGCACCAACGCACCCTCGTGGCCAAATTGTCATAGTTCCTCGGTGGTTCCCTTCGGTCGGCGGCGTCGCGGTGGCGGCGTCACTCCGTCTGCCATGCGGCGGGCGCTGACGAGGAAGCCGGTGTGGCCGATCATCCGATGATCGGGACGTACCGCGAGCCCTTCGACATGCCAGTCGCGAACCAGGGTCTCCCACGCATGAGGCTCGGTGAAACACCCGTGATCGCGAATGGCCTCCACGGTCTTGGACATCTGGGTGGTGGTGGCGACATAGCAGCAGATCACGCCGCCCGGCGTGAGGGCCTTGGCGGCGGCGTCGACGCACTCCCAGGGGGCGAGCATGTCGAGGATGACGCGGTCGACGTCGGCCTCGTCGATCGAGGAGACCAGGTCGCCGACGACCAGGCGCCAGTTGTCCTCCATCGGGTCGCCGAAGAACTTCTCCACGTTCTTGCGGGCCACCTCGGAGAACTCCTCGCGGCGCTCGTAGGAGGTGACGTGGCCCTCGGGGCCGACGGCGCGCAGCAGGAAGCAGGTCAGGGCGCCGGAGCCGACGCCGGCCTCGATCACCCGGGCGCCGGGGAAGACGTCGGCCATGCCGACGATCATCGAGGCGTCCTTGGGGTAGATGACGGCCGCGCCGCGCGGCATCGCCAGCGTGTAGTCCTGGAGCAGGTGGCGGAAGGCGAGGTAGGCGGTGCCGCCGGAGGACCGCACGACGGAGCCTTCAGGCTGCCCGATCAGCTCGCTGTGCGGGATGGCGCCCTTGTGCGTGTGGAAGACGCCGTCCTGCTTGAGCGTGATCGTGTGGCGCTTGTTCTTGGGGTCGGTGAGCTGCACCTGATCCCCTGCCTGGAACGGCCCATGCCTGCGGAAACCCATGTCGGCAAGGTTATATGGGTTTCTCACGCCTCCGGACGCACGGTATCTATGGGGGATGCTCCCGCGCGACGTGATCTCCACCGGCCCCCTGATCCTGCGAATGCCCGCCGACCCCGACGCCGAGGCGATCGCGCGCATGATGGACGATCCCGTCACCGCCCGGCATCTGCCGCTGGTGCCGTCGCCGTACCGGATCGAGGACGCCCGCGCCTACCTGAAGTTCGCCGAGGACAAGTGGGCCTCGGGCGGCGCGGAGTGGGCCGTCACCGAGGACGGCCGCTACTGCGGCGCGATCGGGGTGCAGCCGCCCGACCGCTGGGGCACGGTCGAGATCGGCTACGTGGTGGCGCCGTGGGCGCGCGGCAGGGGCGTGGCCGCCCGGGCCGCCAGGGCGGTGTCCGACTGGCTGGCCGACCAGGGTGTGCACCGGGTGGAGCTGCAGGCCGAGGTGGAGAACGTGGCCAGCCTCAGGGTCGCGCTCAGGGCCGGGTTCCGCGAGGAGGGCCGGCGGCGCAGGGCCAAGCGGCTGCGCGACGGGCGGTGGGTCGACCTGGTGTCCTTCGCCCGGATCGCCGGGGAGCCGGCGGTGGCCGAGGAGCCGTACCTGCCCTTCTTCGACGGCGGCGAGCTGACCGACGGCGTGGTGCGGCTCGTGCCGCTCGCGGTGGAGGACGCCCCCGAGTACCACCGGATGATGTGCGACCCGAGCGTGACCGCCTACTCCCTGACCCCGCCCGGCTCCCTGGAGGAGGACGAGCAGCGCTGCCGCTGCACCGGCTACTGGTGGGTCACCGGCCAGCGGATCGAGCTGGCGGTCAGGGACGCCGCCACCGGCGCGTTCGCCGGGCACCTCCAGCTCATGCAGGTCGTCCCCGTGCTCGGGCAGGCCATGATCGGCTACTCGCTGGTGCCGGATTTCCGCGGCAGGGGGTTCATGACCCGCGCGGTGCGGCTGCTGGTCGACTGGGCGTTCGCGCGCACGGCCCTGCATCGGGTGGTGGCGGGCACCGACGTGGAGAACACGGCCTCGCACGCGGTGCTGGAACGTGCCGGTTTCAGCAGGGAGAGCCTGCATCGCGAGCTGTTCCCGAAGCCGGACGGCACGCGGGCGGACGACGTGGAGTGGGTGCGGCTGCGCCCGTCGTGAACCGCTCCACCGGCTCTGCCTGCGAAATGCGGAAAAATCGCAATTTCCTGTTGAGGGCTAGTCAGGAGCCGCGTCGAGGGTGATACTCCGGGGCACCGTTCGGAGTTTCGCGTGATCGGGCCGCGCGATCTCTTCCCCCTCCAACCGAGGGAATCACCGCGATGCCAAACAACCGTGTCGATATCGCCATGCGTGAACTCATCACCGCGTTCTCGTGCCTTGAGGTCGCCGACGTGATCGAACGGCTCGCGCGCGGCGCGGCGGCCGTGGCGGGCACCGCGTACGCCGGGTTTGTCCACGTGGACGTGCTGCGGCGGGACGCCCGTCCGCTGCACGTCCACGCGCCGCGGGGAGACCCGCTGCGGGTGCGGCGGTGGTTGTCGGGGTCGGGGGTGCTGAAGGAGCTGGCCGTCGCGGAGGGGGCGCTACGGCTGGCGCGGGACGAGACGATGGGCGAGCCGGGCTTCCTGGCCGTGCCTGTGCCGGCGCAGGTCCGCGACCACGCGTTCGTGTGGGTGGCGGGACGCGGCTTCCAGGAGCGGGACGAACACCTGCTGAGCCGGTACGCGACGGCGGCGGGACGGGCGGTGGAAGGGGTCCGCGGACTGGAGGCCGCCGTGCGACTGCTTCGCGGCGTCCGCCCCCTCCGCCCCACCTGACCCTCCGCCCCAACAGCCCACTCGGGACGCCCGGGACACCCGGCCGCCTCGGGACGCCCGGGACACCTGACCGCCTCGGGACGCCCGGGACACCTGACCGCCTCGGGACGGCCGGCCCGTTCGCACGGCCGGCCCCTTTGGGGCGGCCTGGATCTCTCTTTCCGAGAGGGCCGCAGACCCGGTCCTGACTTTTCCCGAAATATCGCCCAGCACCCGCGAAATACCCTTACTCACCCACTCCCCCGCCCCCGGCAATTCCCATTCAGCTATTCGACAGCAGACCTATCCGACGCATTTCCCTAAGGGTTTTCCGGAAACGCGAACGCCCGCACCCCCGGGAAAGAGGTGCGGGCGGACGGAGGCCAGGATCAGCCCCGATGGGCCTCGAACCGGAGGGTGCGGGAGACGCCCACCCGGACCGTCGTGCCGGGGGCGATGGTGACCGGCTCGTTCGGCGGGATGTCGTAGAAGTTGGGGTCGCCGGGCGGCTGGATCTGGGTGCCGTTGACCGAGCCGAGGTCGACCAGGTTGACGTCCCAGCCGTCGAGGGCCACCCGCAGGTGGCGGCGCGAGACCGAGCCGTCGGGGCTGGTGACCTTGGCGGGCCTGGCCGAGCCGCCCGCCACCTCGGGCGCGCGCTCGGGGTCACGGCCCAGCAGGTAGTCGCTCTCCAGCGGCAGCGCCGTGCCGTCGTCGAGGATGAGCACCCCGAGCGAGGGCCGCGGCCCCTTGTACGGCACCAGCGTCCGCTGCACCAGGGCGATGCCGCAGACGGCGCAGTAGGGCACCCTGGGGTCGTTGAAGTGGTCGTTCTTGCAGTCGACCCCGTAGACCAGCGGGCGGTCGCCGTGGTCGCCCTGCTGCTCCTGCGGCGGCGGCCCCGGGTGGTCGAAGTGCTCCGGCGGGCCGAGCACGGGCGGGGCCGGCTGGTCGAAGTGATCGGGTGGGCCCATGTGCTGCTGCGGCTGGTCGGCCATACCGTTGCCGGACGGCGGCAGCTCGTCGTAGGACGGGAACTGCTGCTGGGGCTCGGGGTGGGGCTGCTCCTGCGCGGGCAGGAAGGGCGGCTGGTCCTGGGGCGGGAGGTAGGGCGGCTGCTCGTGCCCGAACGGGGCCTGCTCCTGGCCGAAGGGCGGCTGGTCCAGCGACGGCGGGCCGGAGTGGGGACCGGGCTGGGGGCCGGGGTGCGGGACGCCGGCCTGCGCGCCCGAGGGCGGACCCTGGACGATCGGCGGCTGGTCGGCCAGCGGGTAGGGAGGCCGTTCGACGGGCCGTTCCGCCGGCCGCTCGACCGGCCGCTCGGGAGGCGGGGCCAGGTCGGGCTCCATGTGCAGGGCCGTGTTGGGCATCTCGCTGGTGAGCGGCCTGGACCGGTCGGCCGCCTGCCCCTGGGGACGGACGTGCGACGGCTGGTCGGTGAGGTCGCCGATCAGGCCGCCGCCGTGGACGACGCCCCCCTCGAAGCCGACCGCGGGATGCGCACTGCCGGCGCCGGGCAGGGTGAGCTCGACGCGCTCGACCGGGCCGCTGATCAGCCGGTCGGCCCAGGTGAGGGAGTCGCTGCCGGCCAGGCGCGTCTCGCCGCCGGAGGTGCTGACCGAGGCCGAGGCCGAGCCGCTGACCAGCACGGCCACGCCGCCGCCCACGGGACCGGCGACCGCGCACGTGGCCGGGTCGCCCGCCATGTTGGCGGCCAGCACCTGCGCCGCGCGGCGGGCCAGCGCCCGGCCGTCGCCGCCGGAGGCCGCCGTCTCGCGCAGCGCCTCGATCAGGCCGTCGGCGGCCGCCTCGCCCGCGTCGCACACCAGCAGCAGGCCGCCGATGTAGGCGACCAGCCCGTCGCCGGGAAGGGGACGCACCACTCCGAAGCCCTGGCCGCTCATGCGCCCTCCCTCATGACGACCGTGCTGCGCTCATCGGTGCCCTCGCTGCGCTCGGTCACTCAACTCTCCTCCCCGGAAGCCGGCGGTATTACGGCACCCGCACTGCCGTGCCGGCCACCAGCCATACGCATACCCAGACGACGACGCCGTGTCGCGGCCCAGGCGTCTCGATTCGGTGAACCGGTGGACCACGACCAACCCGTCAACTGTGCAAGTTCGGCCAAACAGAAGACTATCGGCCTGCCGTCCTGGCATCGAAATCGCCGGGCTACGGGAAGTGGCCGGACAAGACCTTAGCCGCAAACGCGCCGGGCATGTCAGACCCCGGTGAAGACGCGGTTGACGTCGGCGGTGGCGAGCACGCCGTAGATGTCGCCGCCGTGCTCCACCAGCAGGTACTCCCCCGCGGGAGCCGAGCGCATGGCGTCGATGAGCGGCTCGCCGGTCAGGTCGGCGGCCAGCACCATGGTCGGTTCGAGCGCCTTGGCCAGCGAGCCCACGTCGACCCACGGGCGCCGGTGCTCGGGGGTGGCCTGGACGGCGGCCTCGTTGACGATGGCGACCGGCCGTCCGTCGTGGTCGACCACCACCATGGCGCCGGCCCGCTGCTCGGCGGCCTGCCGCAGCGCCTCGGCCAGCGGCGTCTCGGCCGCCACCGGGATCGCCCTGCGGGCCAGCGCGCGCGCGTTGACCTGCGGGATGCGGGCGCGGATGCGGGCCACGCGCAGCGACTGGGTGGCGCCCATCCAGATGAAGGAGGCCAGCACCACCGGCCACAGCAGCTCGACGGGGTCGAACTCCTGCCCGCTCGTCATCGACGTCGCGAACGGCAGGACGACCAGCAGCACGGCCAGCACGCGCCCGCCCCAGGCGGCCACGACCGTGCCGGAGCCGGGGTTCCTGGTCAGCTTCCACACGCCCGCGCGCAGCATCCGGCCGCCGTCGAGCGGCAGGCCGGGCAGCAGGTTGAACACGCCGACGATGAGGTTGGCCACCCACAGCTGCCAGATGAGCACCTCGGCGATGCCGCCGTCGTTGATCACGTACGTGTCGGCGAGCAGGCCGAGCCCGGCCAGGCCCAGCGACAGGGCCGGCCCGGCGGCGGCGACCAGGAACTCCTTGCCCGGCGTGGGCGGCTCCTTCTCGATCTCCGACACGCCGCCGAGGAAGTAGAGGGTGATCCGGCGCACCGGCAGGCCGAACGCCTTGGCCAGCACGCTGTGGGCCAGCTCGTGCAGCAGCACCGAGACGTAGAGCAGCACGGCGAAGACGAAGGCCACCGCGTAGGCGACGGTGTTGTCCAGCTCGGGCAGCATGTCGCGCATGCGGGGGCCGAACATGACGGTGATGAAGGCAGCGACGATGAACCACGTCCAGGAGACGTACACCGGGATGCCGAAGGGCCGCCCCATCCGAAGGCCGGGGAACTCCTGACGCGGGCTCTGCTCGCTCACCGCACTCCTCGTACGTCCATTACGTGCTGTTGCTGCCTCGATGCTACGCGCCGGATCACGTGATCCTCGTCCCGGCGAGGGTTATTCTGTCGGGCTCTTGACCTAGAGTGCGGTGCATGACGTTGACCGAACCGGTGATCATCGGAGCTCTCTCCCCGTCCCGGGCAGGCGATTTCATGACCTGTCCCCTGCTCTACCGGTTCCGGGTCATCGACCAGCTGCCCGAGAAACCCTCCCCCGCGGCCGTGCGCGGCACCGTGGTGCACGCCGTGCTGGAGCGGCTCTACGACCTGCCGGCGCCGCGCCGGTCGGTGCAGGCGGCGCTGGAGCTGCTGGAGCCCCAGTGGCAGCGGCTGCTGCAGGAGGACGAGCAGTACGCGCGGATGTTCGCCGACGACGCCGAGCAGGCCGAGTGGCTGGCGCAGGCGCGGGCGATGCTGGAGCGCTACTTCACGCTGGAGGACCCGACCCGGCTGGAGCCGGCCGAGCGCGAGCTCTACGTGCAGGCGGTGCTGGAGGGCGGCCTGATGCTGCGGGGCTACGTCGACCGGCTCGACGTGGCGCCCACCGGCGAGGTCCGGGTGGTCGACTACAAGACGGGCAGCGCGCCCGGCCCCGACTTCGAGGCCAAGGCGCTGTTCCAGATGAAGTTCTACGCGCTGGTGCTGTGGCGGCTGCGCGGGCAGGTGCCCCGGCTGCTGCAGCTGGTCTACCTGGGCGGGCGCGGCGAGGTGCTGCGTTACGCCCCCGACGAGGCCGACCTGCTGGCCACCGAGCGCAAGGTGATGGCGCTGTGGACGGCGATCGAGCGGGCGCTGGAGACCGGCGAGTGGCGGGCGCGCCGCAGCAAGCTGTGCGACTGGTGCGACCACCAGGCGTTGTGCCCGGAGTTCGGCGGCACCCCGCCGCCGGTGCCCGACCGCCAGCCGGGCGACACGGTGCGCAGCAACCGGCGCGCGGCCACCGACGAGCTGTAGCCCTCCGACAGGCCGCCCCTTATCCTCCAAAGGGAGGAGTTCAAGGCTCTCACCTGGGCCTACAGTGAAGCGGTGCGGATCGACCGACCCCTGTTCCACGACACGGTCCTGGCCGTGGTGGTGGCCGCGGCCTCGGTGACGCTCTTCCTCCTCTACGGGCCCGAGCGCCTGGAGCCGGCGGAGCTGACGACGGTGAGCATGCGCGCGCCCGACGGGCTCGGGGCGTCGCTGCTGGTGCTGGCCGCCGCGCCCATCGCGGTGCGCAGGCGCTGGCCGCTGGCGGCGCTGTGCGCGGGCCTGATCCCCGAGACGGCGCTGACCGCGCTGGGTTACGGCACCGGCGCGTCGGGGGTGTCCAGCCTGGTGCTGGTGTACTCGGTGGCCTCCAACCGGGGGCTGGCGGTGGCGCTGGGCGGGCTGCTGGTCTCGCTGCTGACGTACGCGGTGGGGGCGCTGGCGGGCCCGGTCACGCCGCCGGGCGTGAGCGGGCACGTGGTGGCGGTCCTGGTGTTGCTGGCGGTCTGGGGGGCGGGCAGGAGCCTGCGGCTGCGGCGGGCGTACCTGGAGGAGCTGCGCGACCGGGCGGCCAGGCTGGAGCGGGCCCACGCGGCCGACACGCGGGCCGCTCGGGCCGAGGAGCGCTCGCGCATCGCCCGTGAGCTGCACGACGTGGTGGCCCACCACGTGAGCGTGATGACGGTGCAGGCGGCCGCGGCGCGGCGGGTGCTGGCCGCCGATCCCGACCTGGCGCGGGAGGCGCTGTCGGCGATCGAGAACACCGGGCGGCTGGCCATGTCCGAGATGCGCAACATCGTGGGCGTGCTGCGGACCGACGCGCGGGCCGAGCTGGGGCCGCAGCCGGGCGTGGGCGACCTGCCGGGGCTGGTGGAGCAGATGCGCGAGGCGGGGCTGCCCACGCGGCTGCAGGTGGAGGGCGAGCCGCGGCCGCTGCCCGCCGGGGTCGACCTGGCCGCCTACCGGCTGGTCCAGGAGGGGCTGACGAACAGCCTGCGGCACGCGGGGGCCGGGGCCGAGGCGGTGGTCACCGTCTCCCACGACCCCTCGGGCCTTGACGTACGCGTCGAGGACGACGGCCGGGGCACGGCGCCGGCGGCCGACCGGCCGGGCCACGGTCTGGTCGGCATTCGCGAGCGGGTCGCACTCTATGGTGGAATTCTGAACATCGGTCCGCGACCGGGGGGCGGTTTCGAGGTGCGGGCGAGGTTCCCGTTGAAGGACGGCCAATGACGATCAGAGTGCTGCTGGTGGACGACCAGCCGCTGCTGCGCACGGGATTCCGCCTGATCTTGGAGGCCGAGTCCGACATCACGGTGGTCGGCCAGGCCGGCGACGGCAACGGCGCGATGGAGCAGACCAGGGCGCTGCTGCCCGACGTGGTGCTCATGGACATCCGCATGCCGGGCGTCGACGGCATCGAGGCGACCCGCCGGATCGTGCGGGAGGCCGCGCCCACCGCGCACGTGCCGAAGGTGCTGGTGCTGACCACGTTCGACCTCGACGAGTACATCGTGGAGGCGCTGCGGTCGGGGGCGTCGGGCTTCCTGCTGAAGGACGTGCCGCCCGACGAGCTGGTGCAGGCGATCCGGGTGGTGGCGGCGGGCGACGCGATCGTGGCGCCGAGCGTGACCAGGCGGCTGCTCGACCGGTTCTCCAAGCGGCTGCCCTCGGCCTACGAGCAGGCCACGCCGGCCCGTCTCGACCGGCTGACCGAGCGGGAGCTGGAGGTGCTGCGGCTGATCGCCAAGGGCATGTCCAACGCGGAGATCGCGGCCAAGCTCGTGGTGAGCGAGACGACGGTCAAGACGCACGTGGGCAACGTGCTGACCAAGCTGGGGCTGCGCGACCGGGTGCAGGCCGTGGTGCTGGCGTACGAGACCGGGCTGATCACGCCCGGCGCGATGTCCTGAGGCCGCCGCCCCGGCAGGAGGGCGGCGGCCGCAAGGTCAGGCCCCGGTCAGGCCGGTTCAGGCCTGGGTCGCCGCGGCGGTCGCGGCGGCGGGCGCGTTCTCCGGGAAGTGGCAGGCCACGCGGTGGCCGCCGGCCAGCTCCTCCAGGGGAGGCTCGACCGTCTTGCAGATCTCCTGCGCCTTCCAGCAGCGGGTGTGGAAGCGGCAGGCCGGCGGCGGGTTGAGCGGGCTCGGCACGTCGCCGGTGAGCCTGATGCGCTCGCGTTCCTTGCGCGCCTTGGGGTCGGGCACGGGCACGGCCGACAGCAGGGCGTTGGTGTAGGGGTGCATCGGCGTGCTGTAGAGGCTCTTGCGGTCGGCGATCTCGACGATCTTGCCCAGGTACATGACCGCGACCCGGTCGCTGATGTGGCGCACCACCGACAGGTCGTGGGCGATCACGACGTAGGTCAGGTCGAGCTCGTTCTGCAGGTCCTCCAGCAGGTTGACGACCTGGGCCTGGATGGACACGTCGAGCGCGGAGACCGGCTCGTCGGCGATGATGAGCTTGGGCTTGAGCGCGAGCGTGCGGGCGATGCCGATGCGCTGCCGCTGACCGCCGGAGAACTCGTGCGGGTAGCGGTTGTAGTGCTCGGGGTTGAGCCCGACCAGGGCGAGGATGTCCTGGACCGCCTTCTTGACGCCGTTCTCGGTCTGCACGCCCTGGATGCGGAACGGCGCGCCGACGATGGTGCCGACGGTGTGGCGGGGGTTCAGCGACGAGAACGGGTCCTGGAAGATCATCTGCATGTCGCGGCGGAGCGGCCTGAGCCTGCCCTGCCCCATGTGCGTGATGTCCTGGCCCTCGAAGACGACCTTGCCGCCGGTCGGCTCAAGGAGCCTGGTGACCAGGCGGCCGGTGGTGGACTTGCCGCAGCCGGACTCCCCCACCAGGCCGAGCGTCTCGCCCTTGTAGACGTCGAAGCTGACCCCGTCGACCGCCTTGACGGCGCCGACCTGCCGCTTGAGCAGGCCCTTCGTCACCGGGAAGTGCTTCTCCAGCCCCTGGACGGAAAGAAGCGGCTCGTTCGCGGTCACCGTCTCGCTCACTGGCTCTCCAGCACTGGCTTGATCTCGTTCTCCCACAGCTCCCGCCGCTCCGTCCTGCTCATGTGGCAGCGCACCAGGTGGCCGCCCTCGGTCTCGATCAGGCCGGGCACCTCACCGCTGGACTTGCCCCCGGTGCGCTCGGCGTAGGGACAGCGGGGGTGGAAGGCGCAGCCCGGAGGCACGTTGATCAGGGACGGCGGCGAGCCCTTGATCGGCAGCAGCCGTTCGGTGGGCTCCCGGTCGAGGCGGGGCATCGATCCCAGTAGACCCCATGTGTAGGGGTGCTCGGGACGGTAGAAGATGTCGTCGGCGGTGCCGTACTCGATGCACTTGCCGCCGTACATGACCAGGATGTCGTCGGACAGCTCGGCCACCACGCCCAGGTCGTGGGTGATGATGATCAGCGCGGAGTTGAACTCGCGCTGCAGGTCGACCATGAGGTCGAGGATCTGGGCCTGCACGGTCACGTCGAGCGCGGTGGTCGGCTCGTCGGCGATGAGCAGTTCGGGGTCGCACGACAGCGCCATGGCGATCATCGCGCGCTGGCGCATGCCGCCGGAGAACTCGTGCGGGTAGGAGTCGACGCGGCGCTGCGGCTCGGGGATGCCCACGCGGCCCAGCATGTCCACGGCGTGCTTCTTGGCGACGGCCTTGGTGACCTTGTGGTGGATCCGGTACGCCTCGACGATCTGGTCGCCCACTGTGTAGAAGGGGTGCATGGCCGACAGCGGGTCCTGGAAGATCATCGCCATCTTCTTGCCGCGCAGCCCGCGCACGTGCTCCTGCGAGGCGCCCACGAGCTCCTCGCCGTCGAGCCAGATCTCGCCCGAGACGTTGGCGCCCTTGCCCTTGTGCAGGCCGAGGATGCCGAGGCTGGTCACCGACTTGCCCGAGCCGGACTCGCCGACGATGCCGAGGGTCTTGCCGCGTTCGAGACTGAAGGTCAGCCCGTCGACGGACCTGACCAGGCCGTCGTCGGTCGGGAAGTGGATCTTCAGGTCCTTGACGTCGAGAAAGGGACTCACGCCAGCCTCACTCTCGGGTCAACGACCGCGTAGAGCAGGTCGACGATCAGGTTGGCCAGGATGATGAAGGCCGCCGCGACGATCGTGACGCCCATCACCTGGGGAAGGTCGTTGTTGCTGATGGCGTCGACGGCGTACTTGCCGATGCCGGGCAGCGAGAAGGTGCTCTCGGTCAGGACGGCGCCGCCGAGCAGCAGCCCCAGGTCGAGACCGAACATGGTGACCACGGGGGTGAGCGTGGCCCGCAACCCGTGTTTGAGCACCACCTTCCGCTCGGGCAGGCCCTTGGCCCTGGCCGTGCGGATGTAGTCCTCCGACATGGTCTCCAGCATGCCCGCGCGGGTGAGGCGGGCGTAGCCGGCGGCGTACAGGAAGGCGAGCGTCACCCAGGGCAGCATGAGGTTGTTGGCCCAGGTGAGCGGGTCTTCGCTGATCGGCACCCAGTCGGCCACGTCGCCGACCAGGCCGAGCTGGTCGCGGAAGATGGCCAGGGAGACGATGCCGGTGAAGAAGATCGGCAGCGAGACGCCGGCCAGGGCGATGCCCATGGACAGGCGGTCGAAGAAGCTGCCGCGGCGCAGCGCCGACAACACGCCGGTGGCCACGCCGAAGATGACCCACACCACGGCCGCGCCCAGCGCCAGCGACAAGGTGATCGGCAGGCGGTTGAGCAGGTCGGGCAGGACCGGGTTCTGGCTGACGTAGCTGTAGCCGAAGCAGGGCGCCGGGCAGTGCTCGATGCCGGGGCCGTAGTTGCGGTCGACGCCGACGAAGATGCCCTGCACGAAACGTCCGTACTGGACCAGGATCGGGTCGTAGAAGCCGAGGCGCACAGCCGTGTCGTGGATCACCTCGGCGTTGGCCGCCTTGCCCACGTACCGGGAGGCCAGGTCGTCAGCGGACATCCCAGCGAGCCGAGGCACGAGGAAGAAGATGGCGAACGTCGCGATGCTCACCACGAAGAGCAGCATGACGGCCGCTATCAACCGTCTGAGAATGTATGTGAACACTGATCTCGGCCATGGCGGCCGGGCTTTGTGAGCCCGGCCGCCGAAGCCTTCACCTGCTTTCGGTACGTGACGTTCCGGCAGTTAGCGCCGTTGCTACTGGGTGCTCAGCGTGAGGAACTCGTACATGCCCCAGTTCTGGGAGACGAAGACGTTCTTCAGCTGCGGCGGACGGTAGAACAGGCCGTGCGCCCAGACGTAGGGAAGGATGTAGGCCGACTCCATGACCTGCTTGTCGACGGCGGCCCAGATGCTGTTGCGCTTGGTCGCGTCGGTCTCGCCCGCGGCCTGGTCGATCAGCTCGTCGATCTTGGGGTCCTTCACGCCGAGGTTGGTGTTACCGGCGGGACGGATGACCCGGCTGTCGACGATCTGCTGGAAGAAGCCGAAGCCCTCGGGGTAGTCGGCGCCCCAGCCGTAGACCATGAGGCCCAGGTTGTTCTTCTTGGCGAAGTCGGGCTTGCCGGCGTACAGCTTGAAGTAGTCACCCTGCGGGAAGCCCTTGAGCTCCAGCTTGATGCCCACGCGGCCCAGCGACTGCTGCAGCGACTCGGCGGTCTGCTTCTCGGCCGAGCGCTCGTTGCGGAAGGAGATGGTGGTGCTGAAGCCGTTGGGCTGGCCACAGGCCGCCAGTTCTTCCTTGGCCTTGGCGATGTCACCGGTCGGGTTGGCCTCGACGCCGTAGGGGTCGATCTTCTCGTAGCCGGTCATCTTGGCCGGCATGAGGCTGAGGGCCACGTCGCCACCGGCGTCCGGGCCGCCGTAGGCGCCCTGGATGGCCGAGCGGTCCGTCGCGTACAGCACGGCCTTGCGGCAGTGGATGTTGTCGAACGGCGGCACGTCACCGTTGATGTTGGTGAACCAGGTGCGGTCGATCGGGGCCGAGTCGGCGTACTGCTTGACCTTCTCGTCGGTCAGGACCTTCTTGCGGGCGTTGGCCGCCACGCCGGTGCTGTTGACCTTGACGTCGATCTTGCCGGAGAGCAGACGCTGGTCGAGGTCGTCCTCGTTCTGGCCGAGCAGCACCTCGATCGAGTCGTTGAGCTGCTTGCGGTTGGGGTCGGTCGCCGCGTCCCAGTTCGGGTTCTTGACGAGCTCGATGCGCTTGGTGAGCTCGTGCGACTTGAACATGTACGGGCCGGTCGCGACCGGGTGCTCCTTGTACTTCGAGCCGGTGTCCTTGGCCTCGGGCACGGGGGCCGTCTGCGGGAGCATGGCGAAGTAGTCGAAACCGCCGTACGCCTTCTTCAGGTGGAAGACGATCGTCTGGTCGTCGGGGGTCTCGATCGCCTTGAAGTCGTCGAGCTTGCCCTTCATCTTGTACGGGCCGGTGTAGCTGCCGACGTCGAGCCAGTCGTTGAAGTACGTCGGGCCGCTGGGCAGGATGTCCTTGTCCAGCGAGCGCGCCACGCCGTACTTGACGTCCTTCGAGGTCACGGGGGTGCCGTCCTCGAACTTGACGCCCTTGCGCAGCTTGTACGTCCACGTCTTGCCGCCGTCGCTCGGCGTGCCCAGGCCCTCGGCGAGGTCGCCGACGAGCTGCAGGCCCTCCTCGCCGGGAACCGGCTTGAACATGGTGAGCGCGCGCGTGTAGAGGCGGGCGAAGTTCCAGGCGTAGCCGTAGTACATGTCGCCCGGGTCCACCGAGTCGAAGTCGCCGGGCATGCCCATGTGGAGGGTGCCGCCGACCTTGTCCGACGGGTTGATGACCGCCGTCACACCCGCGTTGTACTTGCTGGACGGCTTGTCGTCGCTGCCCGAGCCGCTGGTGTTCTTGCTGCCACCGCCGCCGCCGCACGCGGAGACGACCACGGCGAGAGCGGCGGTCACCGCGATCGCCGACGCCTTAGATCTCATCTTCATCGACCTGACACACCCCTTGAATCTAGGAGTTGAGAGAACTTGCGGATAACTACTCACGAGGCCTTATCGGGCCTTGGGATCGAAGGCGTCCCTGAGGCCGTCACCGAGCAGGTTGAACGCCAGCACGGTGATGAAGATCGCGAGGCCGGGGAAGATCATGAAGTTGGGCGCCACGTCGTAGTTGTGGACCGCCTCAGCCAGCATGCCTCCCCACGTGGGGGTCGGCGGCCGCACGCCCACGCCGAGGAAGGAGAGTGCGGCCTCGAACAGGATGTTCGACGGGATCAGCAGCGTCGAGTACACGAGGATCGGCGCGAGCAGGTTGGGCAGGATCTCCTTGAACAGGATCGTGTGGTTGCGCGCGCCCAGGCTTCTGGAGGCGTCGACGAACTCCCGCTCGCGCAGGGAGAGCGTCTGGCCCCGGATGATGCGCCCGATGTAGGGCCAGTTGAAGAAGCCGATGATGAACACCAGCAGGCTGATCCTGAGGGTGTCGCCCGACATGCCGAACGCCTTGTCGGGGATGACGCCGGCCAGCGCCAGCGCGAACACCAGCAGCGGGAAGGCGAGGAAGATGTCCATCAGGCGGGAGATGATGGTGTCGATCCAGCCGCCGAAGAAGCCGGCGATCATGCCGAGCACGGTGCCGATCACCACGCACAGCAGCGTCGCGAAGAACGCGATCAGCAGCGAGATGCGGGCGCCGTACAGGATCCGGCTGAACAGGTCGCGGCCCGTGGTGGGCTCGACACCGAACAGGAAGTCCCAGCTCATGCCGCCGAAGGCGCCGATCGGAGCCTGGATCGCCGGGTCGATCTTCTCCCGGTGCCATTCGGCCGGGTCGTGACCGAGCCACGACACCAGCAGCGGCGCGAAGATCGCCACGAGGATCAGCAGGACGATGACGATGCCGCCGGTCATCGCGATGCGGTCGCGCTTGAGGCGCATCCAGGCGATCTGCCCGAGGGAACGCCCCCGGATGACTGAAGACTCCGCCCCCTCAAGAACGGTCTCCGGCCCGGCCTCGACGGCCGAGTCAGGAAGATCGAGCGGTGCGGTCATGCCAGTGGCCCCCTGGATTCCAGACGACGTCGTCCGTGTCGGCGCGACCCGGTCAGGGTAGTGCGCCCGTGCAAGGCGAGTCCGCAGAGTCGCGGCCCCAGGAGGCAGAATCTATGGCCTGAGCTGGTATGACCAGTCCCTCAGCGCTCGATGTGGCTCAACTGTGATTGACGCGAAACTTATTCGTATCGATCTTGATGTGAATGTCTACGGGCCGTCCCGGTTGGGTCTCGGAACTGTGACAGTGCCGATCCACGACCGTTTCCGTCCGAAATCAGCTGATGCCGCGGCGCTTCAGAAGCGCTTCGATATCGGAGAAGTCATCGTCGTTCTTGGGGGTCTTCGGGGCCACCGACGGCTGGGTCTTGTTCGCTACGGGCTGAACCGGCGGCTTCCCGCCCGGCTCGGGAGCGGCCTTCTTCTTGCGCCCCACGGACAGCCTGCGGCCGCGCATCACCCCGGACACCACGAACAGCACGGCGGCCAGGCCCGCCACGGCCACGCCGGCCCACACCATCGGGTTGAGCACCAGCCCGGTGACGAACCCCACCGCGGTCGCCCCGATCGTCCACAGCGCGCTGAGCGCGCCGGTCAGGTAGGCCGCCACCGGCAGCAGGGACCAGGCCGCCAGCCGCATCCCCGCGGCCGCTCCCCGGCGCCTGAAGGCCAGGAAGCTCAGCACCAGCCCCACCGCCGTCACCCCGGCGCACAGCGGCAACCAGGCGATCTGATTGAACATTACGGCCGCCCCTCGTCTCGACTACGCCTTCCATCCTGGCACGCGAAACGACGGGGGCCCCTCCTCCGCGAGGACCAGACGCCCCCTAGGGGATCAGCGCGCGCAGATCGGCGACGCCGACGTCGGCCAGCGAGGAGACCACCAGACGGCCGGGGGCCGGCTCGACGGGCAGCAGGTTGGGCACGGCCACGACGGCGCAGCCGGCCGCCGTGGCGGCCGCCACACCGTTGGGTGAGTCCTCCAGCACCACGCAGCGCACCGGCTCGACGCCGAGCAGCCCGGCGGCCTTGAGGTAGGGCTCGGGGTCGGGCTTGGTCCGCTCGACGTCGGCGGCGGTGACGACGAGGTCGAAGCGGTCTTCGCCGAAGCCCTTCAGCACGGCCTCGGCGATCTCCCGCATCGACGAGGTGACCAGGCCGACCGGCACCCCCTCGTCGCGCAGCGCCTCCAGCAGCTCCGCGGCCCCCGGCATGACGGCGACGCCCTCGGCCAGGCGCTCGACCATGCCGGAGACCATCCACTCCTGCACCGTCGGCGCCGGCACGTCGGCCCCGGAGACGGCGAGCATGTAGTCGAGCGTGCGCTCCATGGACCCGCCGACCAGGTGGGCCTGGTGCTGCGGCGTCCACTCGGCGCCGAGCCTGGCCATCACCCTGGTCTCGATCTCCAGCCAGACCTTCTCGCTGTCGACGAGCAGGCCGTCCATGTCGAAGAAGACCGCTTCCACGTGCTTTCCCCCGATGACGAACTAGACGTTGAAGTACTTGGCCTCGGGGTGGTGCGCGACCAGCGCCGAGGTGGCCTGCTCGGGGTGGAGCTGGAACTCCTCCGACAGGCTGACGCCGATGCGCCCCGGGTCGAGCAGCTCGAACAGCTGCTGCTGGTCCTCCAGGTTGGGGCAGGCCGGGTAGCCGAAGGAGTAGCGGCAGCCCTGGATGTTGACCTTCAGCATGTCGTCGAGGGTCTCCTGGCCGCCGATGCCCCACTCCGAGCGCACCCGGGCGTGCCAGTACTCGGCCAGCGCCTCGGTGAGCTGCACCGACAGGCCGTGCAGCTCCAGGTAGTCGCGGTAGGCGTCCTTGGCGAACAGCTCGGCGGTGGCCTGGGAGATCTTGGCCCCCATGGTGGCCACCTGGAAGCCGACGACGTCGACCTCGCCGGAGTCCTTGCCGCGGAAGAAGTCGGCCAGGCACAGGTGCCGGTCGCGGCGCTGGCGCGGGAAGGTGAAGCGGGTGCGCTCGTTGCCGTCGTCGCCCAGGATGATCAGCGAGTCGCCGTCGCTGACGCACGGGAAGTAGCCGTAGACGACGGCCGCCTCCAGCAGGCCCTCGGTCTGCATGCGCTCCAGCCACATGCGCAGCCTGGGCCGGCCCTCGGTCTCGACCAGCTCCTCGTAGCCGGGCCCGTCGCCGCCCCTGGTGGGCTTGAGGCCCCACTGGCCCAGGAACAGGGCGCGCTCGTCGAGGAAGGCCGCGTACTCGTTCAGCGAGATGCCCTTGACCACGCGGTCGCCGTGGAAGGGCGGCGTGGGCACCGGGTTGTCGGCGGCCACGTCGGAGCGGGCCGGCAGCTCCTCGACCGGGGTGCGCTGCAGCACCGCGCCGGTCTTGACCCGCCGCTCGCGCAGCGGCGGCAGCGTGGCGCCCTCGACGCCGCGCTTGACGGCCATGAACGAGTCCATCAGCCGCAGCCCCTCGAAAGCGTCGCGGGCGTAGCGCACCTCGCCCTCGAACAGCTCGGCGAGGTCCTGCTCGACGTAGGCGCGGGTGAGCGCGGCGCCGCCGAGCAGCACCGGGTACTTCTCCGACAGGCCCCTGGAGTTCATCTCCTCCAGGTTCTCCTTCATGATGACCGTCGACTTCACCAGCAGCCCGGACATGCCGATCACGTCGGCCTTCTGCTCGTCAGCGGCCTCCAGGATGGCCGAGACCGGCTGCTTGATGCCGAGGTTGACCACCTGGTAGCCGTTGTTGGACAGGATGATGTCCACCAGGTTCTTGCCGATGTCGTGCACGTCGCCCTTGACCGTGGCCAGCACGATGCGGCCCTTGGTCTCGCCCTCGACGCGGTCCATGTGCGGCTCCAGGTAGGCCACGGCGGCCTTCATCACCTCGGCCGACTGCAACACGAACGGCAGCTGCATCTGGCCGGAGCCGAACAGCTCGCCGACCGTCTTCATGCCGTCGAGCAGCACCTCGTTGATGATCTCCAGCGCGGGCCGCTGGGTGAGCGCGTCGTCGAGGTCGGCCTCCAGGCCCTTGCGCTCGCCGTCGATGATGCGCCGCTTGAGCCGCTCCCACAGCGGCAGCGCGGCCAGCTCCTCGGCCTTGCCGGCGCGCATGGCCGCGGCGTCGACGCCCTCGAACAGGTCCATGAAGCGCTGCAACGGGTCGTAGCCCTCGCGGCGGCGGTCGTAGACCATGTCGAGCGCCACCTGGCGCTGCTCGTCGGGGATGCGGGCCATCGGCAGGATCTTGGAGGCGTGCACGATGGCGGAGTCGAGGCCGGCGTTGACGCACTCGTTGAGGAACACCGAGTTGAGCACCATGCGGGCGGCCGGGTTGAGACCGAAGCTGATGTTGGACAGCCCCAATGTGGTCTGCACGCCCGGGTAGCGGCGCTTGAGCTCGCGGATGGCCTCGATGGTCTCCAGGCCGTCGCGCCTGGTCTCCTCCTGCCCCGTCGCGATGGGGAAGGTCAGGCAGTCGACGATGATGTCCTCGACGCGCATGCCCCAGTTGCCGGTCAGGTCCTCGATGAGGCGGGTGGCCACGCGCACCTTCCAGTCGGCGGTGCGGGCCTGGCCCTCCTCGTCGATGGTCAGCGCGACGACGGCCGCGCCGTGCTCGCGCACCAGGCGCATGATCTTCTGGAAGCGGGAGTCGGGGCCGTCGCCGTCCTCGTAGTTGACGGAGTTGACGGCCGCCCGGCCGCCGAGCATCTCCAGACCCGCCTGGAGCACGGCGGGCTCGGTGGAGTCGAGCATGATCGGCAGCGTGGAGGCCGTGGCGAAGCGGAAGGCCAGCTCCTTCATGTCGGCCACGCCGTCGCGGCCGACGTAGTCGACGCACAGGTCGAGCATGTGGGCGCCGTCGCGGGCCTGGTCGCGGGCGGTCTCCACGCAGTCGTCCCAGCGGCCCTCCAGCATCGCCTCGCGGAAGGCCTTGGAGCCGTTGGTGTTGCAGCGCTCGCCGATGGCCAGGTAGGAGGTGTCCTGGCGGAAGGGGACCGTCTGGTAGAGGGAGGAGGCGCCGGGCTCGGGGTGGGGGCGGCGCGCGACCGGCTCCTTGCCGCGCACCCGCTCGACCACCTGGCGCAGGTGCTCGGGGGTGGTGCCGCAGCAGCCGCCGACCAGCGACAGGCCGTAGTCGCGGGCGAAGGTCTCGTGCGCGTCGGCCAGCTCCTGCGCCGACAGCGGGTAGTACGCGCCGTCGGAGGTGAGCACCGGCAGGCCGGCGTTGGGCATGCAGGACAGCTTGAGCCGGGAGTGGCGGGCGAGGTAGCGCAGGTGCTCGCTCATCTCGGCCGGGCCGGTCGCGCAGTTGAGCCCGACGATGTCGACGCCGAGCGGCTCGATCGCGGTGAGCGCGGCGCCGATCTCCGAGCCGAGCAGCATCGCGCCGTTGGTCTCGATCGTCACCTGGGCGATGATCGGGACGTCCCGGCCGGCGGCCTCGACGGCCCGCTTGGCGCCGATGACGGCGGCCTTGACCTGGAGCAGGTCCTGGCAGGTCTCGATGATGAGCGCGTCGGCGCCGCCCGCGATCAGGCCGGCCGCGTTGTCGCGGTAGGCGTCGCGCAGGCTGCGGTAGGGCAGGTGGCCCAGCGTCGGCAGCTTGGTGCCAGGACCCATCGAGCCGAGGACGAAGCGCGGCTGCTCGGGCGTGGACCAGTGGTCGGCCCGCTCGCGGGCGATGCGGGCGCCGGCCTCGGAGTACTCGAAGACGCGCTCGCCGATGTCGTACTCGCCGAGCGCGGCCAGGTTGGCGCCGAAGGTGTTGGTCTCGACGCAGTCGACGCCGACGGCGAAGTACGCGTCGTGCACGCCCTGGACGATGTCGGGACGGGTGACGTTGAGGACCTCGTTGCAGCCCTCGTGCCCCTCGAAGTCGTCGAGCGTCGGGTCCTGCGCCTGGAGCATCGTGCCCATAGCCCCGTCGGCCACGATCACGCGCTGGGACAACACTTCTCGGAAGGACGGGGAGATGCTCATGCCGTAGAGCTTATCGGCTGAGTCCCGACCGCTTATTCTTCCGCCTGTCAATTGACACAGCGTCCAATACCGGTGGGCCCGTCCGGCTCTCCCGGCGTCGTCCCGGTGGGCGGTCCGCCCCCTTTCGGGGTGATCCGCTAGGGGCGAACGAAAGGGAGGGGTGAGCGCGGTGGGACGGGGGATAGTCGCGTGGTGGGCTGGGCGAAAGGGGTGGGCCGGTGGCTCGGAGCGTTCGCGGGGAGATCGGTGACGCCGACGCCTGCTTACCGCATAGGCTTAGCGCGATGAGGGAGAGAGGAGGCGACACGTGATCGAGCTCGAAGGGCTCCCCGAGCTCGTCGACCCGGTGCTCATTGCCGCGTTCGAGGGGTGGAACGACGCGGGCGAGGCTTCCAGCGGTGTGATCGCCCATCTCGAGTCGTCCTGGAAGGCCGAGCCGCTGATCGCGCTCGACCCCGACGACTACTACGACTTCCAGGTCACCCGTCCCGTGGTGGAGATGGGCGACGGGCTGACCCGGTCCATCGTGTGGCCGACGACGCGGCTGTTCCACGCCCGTCCGCCGGGCAGCGAGCGCGACGTCGTGCTGCTGCGCGGCATCGAGCCCAACATGCGCTGGCGCTCGTTCTGCGCCGACATCATCCAGGTCTGCCGCGAGCTGGGCGTCGAGCTGGCGGTCATGCTGGGCGCGCTGCTCAACGACTCCCCGCACACCCGTCCGGTGCCGATCCTGGGCGGGGCCACCGACGAGGCGCTGGCCCGTTCCACCAACCTGGAGCTCAGCCGCTACGAGGGCCCCACCGGCATCGTCGGCGTGCTCCAGCACGCCTTCGGCGAGGCCGGGCTCGACGCCATCTCGCTGTGGGCCTCGGTGCCCCACTACGTCGCCCAGCCGCCCAACCCGAAGGCGACCCTCGCGCTGCTGCGCCGCATGGAGGACGTGCTGGAGATCCCGATGCCGCTCGGCGACCTCGACGAGGAGGCGCGCGCCTGGGAGCGCGGCGTCGACGAGCTGGCCTCGCAGGACAGCGAGGTGGCCGAATACGTCAAGGAGCTGGAGGAGCGCAAGGACGCGGCCGAGCTGCCGGAGGCGAGCGGCGACGCGATCGCCGCCGAGTTCGAACGCTACCTGCGCCGCCGCGACCGCGACACCGACAGCTGACCTTCGGGGCCCCTTTCCACCCGACGGCCGAGTACTGGGCCCATCCCCCGCTGCCACACCCGACGGCCGGGCGTCGGGGCCCGTCCCGCCTCAGACCGTCACGCCTCGACGGGCCGGTTCCCGGAGCGGTCCCGTGGCACGGTCGTCTCACTCCGAAGGTCACCCCGCCTCAGGCCGTCACGCTCCGACGGGCCGGTTCCCGGAGCGGTCCCGTGGCACGGTCGTCTCACTCCGAAGGTCACCCCGCCTCAGGCCGTCACGCTCCGGGGCCGGTTCCGGGAGCAGTCCCGTGGCACGGTCCCCCCATCCGACGGCCTCCTCCCGGAGCAGGTCGGGGGCTACGGCCTGGCGGTGGGGGCCGGGTGGGGGTGGCGGTGTGCGAGGGACTGGTCGTAGCGGTGCCAGATCAGGGTGGTCACGGCGGGGTCCGGGACGAGCGGGGCGGTGACCAGGTCGGCGCCCGAGGCGGCCAGCCGATCGTGGAAGAAGCCGGGGGCCAGCACGTACGAGGCCACCACCACGCGGCCACGGGACGTCCTGCGCGCCTGGTCCACCGCGTCGGGCAGCGACGGCGTCCCCGAGGCGGCGAAGGCCGCCGTGACCGGCCGCGACAGGCGTACCGAGAGCCGCCGGGCCGCGGCCCGGACGTCGGCGAGCCCCGCGGGGTCGGACGAGCCCGCCGCGCCCAGGATCACCGTGTCGTCGGCGCGCAGCCCCGCCTGGGCCAGCGTCCGGACGAGCGCCGAGGTCAGCAGGTCGTGCGGCCCCAGCGGGCCGGCCACCAGCGCGTCCGGACGGTGGGCGGCGACCACCTCGGGCAGGTCGACGTGCACGTGGTAGCCCCCGGCCAGCAGCAACGGCACGACCACCACCGGCCCCGGCACGGCGGGCAGCACGTCGGCGAGCAGCGGCGCGCTGATCTCCAGAAAACTCGGCTCGACCCGGCGCCCGGGGCGCGCACTGCGGACCGAGCGGGCGAGTGCCGCCAAGGCCCGCTCCCCCGACGCACTCCGCGTACCGTGCGCGGCCAGCACCAGCGTTGGCAGCGTCCCGTCCTCCAGCCCGGACGCCTCTACCAGCGGGGAGCCACCCACCTGGACGGGCGCCCCCACCAGACGGGACGCCCCCACCTGAGCCGGCGCACTTACCAGACGGGACATGAGGTCGGCGGGCTGGTCGAGGGTTATGGGATCGGCGGGCTGGTCGGGAGTTATGCGGTGGGTGGGCTGGTCGGAGGTCATGGGGTGGGGTCGTGGGGGCAGGCCAGGCGGTAGCCGCGTTTGACGACCGTCTCGACGATGCCGGCCGGCCCCAGGGCCCGGCGCAGCCGGGTGACGGCCATCTCCACCGCGTGCTCGGCCGAGTCGCGGGCCGGGCTGCCCGGCAGGACCGTACGCAGGTCGGCGCGGGAGACCACGTGCCCAGGCTTGTCGGCCAGGCGTTTGAGCACCGCCATCGGCGCGGGCGGCAGCGGGCGCAGGTCGCCGTCCACGACGACGGCGTGGCCGCGCACCTCCAGCCGGTGCCCGCCCGCGACCAGCCGGGTGACGCCGTGCTCGGGCAGGTGCCTGGCCAGGGCGCGGGCCAGGGCGCCGAGACGGGAACGGTCGGGCTGCAGGACGCGTACGCCGCGCGAGGTCAGCGGCTCGGCCGTCACGGGACCGACGCAGGCGGCCACGACGGACCCGCCGAACGCGGCCAGCAGAGCGTCCTCCAGCCCGTCGGAGCGGGCCGCGCCGAGCATGGCATGGACGGCGGGCGCGCTGGTGAAGGCCACCGCGTCCACCGCGCCGGAGACGGCCTGGCTGATCAGGCGGCGCAGGGGCGAGCCGTCGCGCCAGGGCAGCCACCGGTAGACCGGGATCTCGATCACCTCGGCCCCGGCCGCGCGCAGGGCCGCCACGAAGGCGGTGAGCGGCTCGCCGTGCTGCTGGACCGCGATGCGCCGGCCGCGCAGGTCCTGGGCGAGCAGGTACTCCTTGACCTCGTCGCAGGACTCGGTGACGGGCGTCCAGTGGTCGGTCAGCCCGGCGGCCCGTACGGCTCCCCTGGCCTTGGGGCCGCGGGTGAGCAGGCGGGCCCTGCCGAGGTGGTCGCCGAGGTCGGCGGACAGGCCCCAGCCCTCGGCGGCGGCCATCCAGCCGCGGAAGCCGACGCCGGTGGTGACGACCACGTCGTCCAGGGGGGCCTGGAGGGTGTGCCGGGTGGCGGCGAGCAGGTCGGCGTCCTCGGCCAGGGGCACCAGGCGGATGGCGGGGGCGCTGACGACGCGTGCGCCGCGCCGCGCCAGCAGCGCGGCGAACTCCTCCCGCCGCCGCGTGGCGGTCACCCCGATGGTGAACCCGGCCAGCGCGTCGGGCGCCGTCTCGGGAGATCCCTGGACGAACCCGGCCGGCGCGTGGGGGGCCGTCTCGGGAGACCCTTCGGTGAACCCGGACGACGCGGCGGGCGCCGTCTCAGGAGACCCTTGGGGGAATCCGGTCGGCGCGGCGGGGGCCGTCATGGGGGGTCCTTCGGGAGGGGCGGTCATGCCGGTGCCTCCGGGCGGGTGGGGCCCGGCCGGGCCCCGAGCGCTCGGCCGGGCGTCACAGGCGCGGGCGACGCAAGTGAGATCACCCTCCGATCCTGCTTTCGGCTGATTTCACCCTTGGGTCTCCGCTGTTACCGCTGTGCTACAAGGCACGGCCTTCAGGGTTGAGGGGATCCGGCGACGGGAACCGTTCCGCATGATGATCGCGGCGTTTCGGGGAGTTGCGGGTGACGGTCCCTATTCGTGTGTTCGACGATCCGGTGCTCCGCGTGGTGGCGGAGCCGGTGCACGACTTCGACCGGGAGCTGCGGCGCCTGGTGAAGTCCCTGACGCTCACCCTGCGGGCGGGGACGGGCCGGGCGGGCCTGTCGGCCCCGCAGATCGGCGAGCCGGTGCGGGTGCTCGTCTACTCCTACGACGGCCGTTCCGGTCATCTGGTCAACCCGCGGCTGGAGCTGTCGGAGCGGCGGATCACCGCCGACGAGGCGTGCCTGTCGGCGCCGGGCCTGTGGCGTCCGCTGGAACGCTCCTACATGGTCACGGCGCGCGGCCGCGACATGTTCGGCAAGCCGGTGACGCTACGGGCGCTGGGCGTGCTGGCGAGGGTGCTGCAACACGAGGCCGATCATCTCGACGGGGTGCTGTTCAGCGACCACCTCGAAGCTGAGGAGCGGGAACGCTTTCTTGCCGAGGCACTGCCGGCGCGCTGAGCTCACGCCGCTGTTCGGGGTCGGTGCCGCCCCACACGCCGTGCGCCTGCCGGGTGTCCAGCGCGTACTGCAGGCAGGGCCGGCGCACGGGGCACCGGCCGCAGATGGTCTTGGCCTTCTCGACCTGCGAGCGGCCGGGGCCTTCGAGCGAGATCGGGAAGAACAGTTCGGGGTCCAGTTCCAGGCAGGCTGCCCTGCGTGACCAGTTGAGCATCATCATGCCCATCGCGCCTACCCATGCCTTCCGGCGTCATACCTGTCAGATCCCGGCTCGAATTCCGGCCCGGATCCCGGCTCGGACCGCAGCCCGGATCGCGGCTCGGATCGCGGACAGGATCCCGGCTCAGATCTCGGCCAGCAGCCGGTCCCAGTCCCGCAGGAACCTGGGCAGGCCGTAGCGGGCCAGGGCGGCGGCCCGCGCGGCCTTGCCGGCCTGGGCGGCCCGCTCGGGGTCGGTGACGAAGGCGTGCAGGGCGTCGGCCAGCACGTCCACCCTGGTGGAGATCACCCCGGCCTCCGGCGGCACCGCCTCGACGGCCTCGGTCGTGGCCAGCGCCACGACGGGCAGGCCGAGGGTCATGGCCTCGATGAGGGCCAGGCCCAGCGACGTCCAGCGGTAGGGGTGCAGGTAGGCGCGTCTGCGGGCCAGGGCGGCGTGCATGACGTGCTGCGCCAGGTCCTCGTAGGTGCCGTACGGCAGGCCGTCCACCTTCATGCCGAACACGTCCAGCGGGACGCGCTCGGCGAAGCGCGGCAGCAGGTCGGTGCCGGCGACCCTGGTACGGCGTACCGGCTCGTTGACCACGACGCCGGCCCTGGCCAGCTCGCCGGTGTACAGGTGGCCGGGGTCGGGGACGCCGTGCTCGATCACGCGGGTGGGCGCCCGGCCGTTGTCCCAGAACAGCTCGTTGAAGTGGGTGACGTGCACGATGGTGACGTCGTCCTGGCCGGACAGCGGGTGCCTGGTCCGCGGGACGTCGCCGGCCGGGGTGTTGTGCTCGACGTACACGCCGGGCACCGCGCGGCCGAGCCACTCGCGGGCCAGGTCGATCTCGTGCGGCCGCTGGTAGACGACCACGTCGATCGGCTCGTCGCGGAGCCGGTCGTAGGCCACCTCGCGGACGTTGTCCGGCCAGTCGTAGGTGGCGGCGCGCCCCCTGCCGTCGGGACCGCGGCCGGGGACGAGCGGCAGCACGTAGTCGTGGCCGCCGCTGACGAAGGCGCTGGTCCACGCCCCGTGGACGTGCCAGATGAGGATCCTCACCAGCGGCTCCAGCCCATGGCCCGGGCCCAGGGCGCGGACGAGGCCGCCGCTACGGGCATCTCGGGCGCGCTGAGCACCCGGTCGACGACGTCGGTGAGATCGTCGGCGACCTCGGCCGCCTGCTCGATCTCCTCCTCCAGCGTCTGCCCGGTCGGCACGAGGATGCCCCGGGCCCCGGCGGCCCTGGCCGCCTCCATGTCCCGGCCGATGTCGCCGACCACCACGCAGTCGCGCGGGCTGACGTCGAGGACGGCGGCCGCCCTGATCACCAGCCCCGGCGCCGGTTTGCGGCAGGTGCAGCCGTCGGCGTCGTCGTGCACGCAGATGGCCCAGGCGTCGAACGGCCCGAGCAGCTCCTCCACCCTGGCGTTCACCTGGTCCATCTCGTCCGGCGAGAGCAGACCCTTGGCCACGCCGGACTGGTTGGTGACCACCGCGACGGGCACGTCGGCCCGGCGGAGCCTGCCGAGCGCCTCGACCGCTCCCGGCATGGGCTCGACGAGGCGCGGGTCGCCGTTGTACGGCACGTCTTTGATCAGGGTTCCGTCCCGGTCGAAGAGGACGGCCCCGGGACGTCGCTTTTCGAACACCTTTCACCTCCGTCGCCGGTCCGGCAGCTACCCGGGCCGTCACCCGGCAAACAACTACGGAGAGTGACCAACCCCAGGCGGTTACGCCCGTTTTCGCATCTCCCGAGGTAGCCCCAGGTTTGAGAGCCGCTTCTCTCGGTAGCGGTTCTCGACATCTGCGGGGGAGGAAACGATGAAGTTTCTCGGCATCAACGCGATCTTCCACGACCCGGCCGCGGCCCTGGTCGTCGACGGGAGGATCGTGGCCGCGGCGGAGGAGGAGCGCTTCAGCCGCCGCAAGCACGGCAAACGGCCGCTGGCGTTCTCCGCGTGGGAGCTGCCCGAGCAGGCCGCCGCCTGGTGCCTGCACGAGGCGGGCCTGTCCCCCGAGGACCTGGACGCCGTGGCCTACTCCTACGACCCGGCGCTGGTCGTCCAGCGGCCGGAGGGCGACTGGGAGGACCTGCGCACGAAGTACGCCGTCCGGGCGCCCGCCTTCCTGGCGACCGCGCTGCCGGGCCTGGACGCCGGGCAGGTCACGTACGTGCCGCACCACGTGGCGCACGCCGCCTCGGCCGGCCTGGCCTCCCCCTGGCGCGACTGCGCGGTGCTGGTGTGCGACGGGCGCGGCGAGAACGTCTCGCACCTGGCCGGCCGCTACCGCGACGGCGAGCTGGAGGTGCTGGCCGCCCAGGAGCTGCCGCACTCGCTCGGCCTGATGTACGAGGACGTCACCCAGCACCTGGGCTTCCTGCGCTCCAGCGACGAGTACAAGGTCATGGCCATGGCCTCCTACGGCCGGCCGCGCCACCTGGAGTCGCTGCGCGAGATCATCTACACGACCGGCGACGGCGGTTTCCGCGTCGAGCCGGTCGACTGGAACGTCTACGTCAAGGCCCTGGCCATGGGCGAGCCGTGGACCTCCGACCACGCCGACCTGGCCGCCAGCGTGCAGGCCCGGCTGGAGGAGGTGCTGCTGGAGCTGGCCCGCTGGCTGCACGAGCGCACCGGCGAACGGCGGCTCGCGCTGGCCGGTGGGGTGGCGCTGAACTGCGTGGCCAACACCCGGCTGCTGGACGAGGGGCCGTTCGAGGAGGTGTGGGCCCAGCCGGCCGCCGGCGACTCCGGCACGGCGCTGGGCGGCGCGCTGCACCTGGCGCAGACCTACGGCGAGCCGGCCGGTCCCATGCCGGGCGCGGCGCTCGGGCGCGGGTTCACCGACGAGGAGCTGGGCGCCTGGCTGGACGTGGCGCGGGTGCCGTACACGCGGCCGGCCGACCTGGGCGCGGCGGTGGCCGCCGAACTGGCCGCCGACCGGATCGTGGCCTGGTTCCAGGGCCGCTCCGAGTACGGGCCGCGGGCGCTCGGCCGCCGGTCGCTGCTGGCCCATCCGGGGCACGCGGGCAACACCGAGCGGCTCAACGACGTCAAGGGCCGGGAGCAGTTCCGGCCGATCGCGCCCATGGTCCTGGAGTCCAGGGCGCCGGAGATCTTCGGGCGGGGGCCGGTGCCCTCGCCGTACATGCTGTTCGTGCACGACGTGCGCGAGCCGTGGCGGGACCGCATCCCGGCGGTGGTGCACGTGGACGGCACCGCGCGCATCCAGACGATCTCGCCGGCCGACGACCCGCTGATGGCGCGGGTGCTGACCGAGTTCGAGGCGCGCACGGGGCTGCCGGTGGTGGTCAACACGAGCCTGAACACCGCGGGCCGGCCGATGGTCGACGACCCGCGGGACGCGCTGGAGTGCTTCGGCTCCTCGCCGGTGGACGTGCTGGCGCTGGGCCCGTACCTGGTGCGGCGCGGGGAGGTGTTCGCGTCGTGATCACCGTCGTGATCCCGACCATCGGCCGCGCCACGCTGCGGGAGACGCTGGCGGCGGTGGGCCGGACGCTGCCGGTGATCGTGGTGGACGACCGGCCGGCGGACGCCGCCGCGCTGGAGCTGCCCGATCACGTGCGGGTCGTGCGCTCGGGCGGCCGCGGCCCGGCCGCGGCGCGCAACGCCGGCTGGCGGGCCGCCGGGACGCCCTGGGTGGTGTTCCTCGACGACGACGTGATCCCCGCGCCCGGGTGGGCCGAGGCGGTCTGGAAGGACCTGGTGGACCTGCCCGAGGACGTGGGCGGCAGCCAGGGCCGGATCGAGGTGCCGCGACCGGCCGGCCGGCGGCCCACCGACGCCGAGCGGCACACGCTGGGGCTCTCGGACGCGCTGTGGGTGACGGCCGACATGGCCTACCGGCGTTCGGTGCTGGAGCAGACCGGCGGGTTCGACGAACGTTTCCCCCGGGCCTACCGGGAGGACGCCGACATCGCGCTGCGGGTGACGCGGGCGGGCCACCGGCTGGTCGCGGGCGAGCGGGTGACCACGCACCCGGTGCGCCAGGACGGGTTCTGGGCGAGCGTGCGTTTCCAGCGCGGCAACGCCGACGACGCGCTGATGCGGCGCCTGCACGGGCCGGGCTGGCGTCAGGCCATCGGCGGCTCGGGCGGCCGGCTGCGCCGCCACGCCGCGACCTCGGCCGCCGCGCTCACGGCCGCCGCCCTCGGCCTGGCCGCCACGGTGGCCCGCCCGTCCGGGAGAGGGCGCGCGGGCGTGCGGGCCGGGAGGCGGCCCCACGGCCGGTCCGTCAGGCGGCTCGGCCGGTGGCGGGCGTTGCCGGTGCTGGCCGCGGTCGCCGGCGCCCTGTGGGCCGCGATGACCGCCGAGTTCGCCTGGCGGCGCATCGCCCCAGGGCCGCGTACCCCGCGCGAGGTGTGGCGCATGGCCGTCACCAGCGTGGTGATCCCGCCGGTCGCCTGTGTGCACCGGCTTCGGGGGGAATGGAGGTGGCGGCGATGAGACGTCGCGATCCGGCGCATCGGTGCGGCCGCGGCCGTACGAAGGCCACACAGTGCCACGGCAAGGCCGGACGGGCCACCGCCCGCAAGCCCGCGGAACCCGCCACAGCGGAGACCACGGCGCAGACCACGGCGGCGGCCGGCACGCTGGAGGCGGCGGTGTGCCAGGCGGCCGGGGAGCACGGCGGCGGCCGGGGGCGCGTCCTGGTGGCGCGGCTCGACGACGCCGGAGACGTCCTGCTGGCCGGGCCCGCCACCCGCGCCGTGCGCACGCTCGCCGACGAGCTGCTCTTCCTGGCCGGTCCCAACGGCCGGGCCGCCGCCGAGCTGCTGCCCGGCGTGGACCGGGTGATCGAGTGGCGGGCGCCGTGGATCGACCACTCCCCCGCCGCCGTGTCCAACGCCCAGGTCGCCGACCTGATCGCCCGGGTCAAGGGCGTGGACGAGGCGCTGATCCTGACCTCCTTCCACCAGTCGGCGCTGCCGCTGGCCCTGCTGCTGCGGATGGCCGGCGTGCGGCGCGTCTGCGCGATCAGCAACGACTACCCCGGCTCGCTCCTGGACGTCCGGCACGTCGTGGACGAGACGATCGACGTGCCCGAGGCCGAGCGCATGCTGGCCGTCGCGCGGGCGGCCGGGTTCGATCTGCCGCCCGGCGACGACGGCAAACTGGCTGTTCGGCGGCCCTTGCCGGATATCGGCCGGGAAAGCGGGCATCTCCTAGGCGTCGGCGGCGCTGCCGATGAACGCTCGTACGTCGTGGTGCATCCAGGGACGTCAGCCCCCGCCAGAACGTGGCCCGCCGACAGGCATCGGCAGGCCGTCAGGGAGCTGGTGGACGACGGGCACCGGGTCGTCGTGACCGGCAAGGAACGTGACCTCACCGCCTACGTGGCCTGCGACGCGGCAGTCGACCTCGGGGGCAGGACCACGCTCGCTGAGCTGGCCGCCGTGATCGAAGGCGCCAGTGTGCTGGTGGCCGGCAACACCGGTCCGGCGCACCTGGCCGCGGCGGTCGGCACGCCGGTCGTGAGCCTGTTCGCCCCTGTCGTCCCCGCCGCTCGATGGGCCCCGTACGGCGTTCCCACGGTGCTGCTCGGCGACCAGCAGGCGCCCTGCTCGGGAAGCAGGGCGCGCACCTGTCCGGTGGCCGGGCACCCATGCCTGTCCCTGGTGACAAGTGAGCAGGTGGTCAAGGCAGTGAGGGAGCTGACGCAGTGAAGGTCGATCTCATCTCCGAACACGCCGATCCGCTGGCGGCGATCGGTGGCGTGGACGCGGGCGGGCAGAACGTCTACGTCGCGCACCTGGCCGTCGCACTGGCCGAGCGCGGGCACACGGTCGTCGTCCACACCAGACGCTCGGCGCGGTCGCAGCCCGACGCGGTGACCATGGCGCCCGGCGTCACGGTCGAGTACGTCACGGCGGGCCCGGCCGCGGTCGTGCCGAAGGACGAGCTGCCGCCGTACATGCCGGAGTTCACCGAACGCCTGGCCGACCGCTGGGCGGCCGACCCGCCGGACGTGGCCCACGCGCACTTCTGGATGAGCGGCCAGGCGGCCCTGCGGGCCGCCAGGGGCGTGCCGGTGGTGCAGACCTTCCACGCGCTCGGGACCGTGAAGCGGCGCTGGCAGGGCGAGGCCGACACCAGCCCGGCGCACCGGATCGACACCGAGCGCGAGATCGGCAAGCGGGCCGACGCGGTGCTGGCCACCTGCAGCGACGAGGTGAGCGAGCTGTGCGCGATGGGCGTGCCCGAGCGGCGCGTCACGGTGGTGCCCTGCGGGGTGGACCTGACGGCGTTCCGCCCGCAGGGGCCGGTCGCGCCGCGCGCGGGCGCCAAGGTGGTGCTCAGCATCGGCCGGATGGTGCCGCGCAAGGGCGTGGACACCTTGATCGCCGCGCTGCGCCAGCTTCCGGACGCCGACCTGGTGATCGCCGGCGGCGGCCCGGACGACGAGGAGGAGACCGCGCGGCTGCGCGACCTGGCCCTCGCCTACGGGCTCCAGGACCGGGTGCACCTGATCGGCAGCGTCCCGCGCACGCACGTGCCGGCGTTGATGCGCTCGGCCGACGTCGTGGTCACCGTGCCCTGGTACGAGCCGTTCGGGATGGTCCCGATCGAGGCGATGGCCTGCGGCGTGCCCGTCGTGGCCTCGGCGGTCGGCGGCCACCTGGACACGGTCGCGGGCTGCGGCGTGCTGGTCCCGCCGCGCCGCCCGCGGGCGCTGGCCAGGGCGCTGCGCGACGTGCTCGCCGCCCCAGGCAGGCGCGCGGCGCTGGGCGCCGCGGGAGCGCGGCGGGCCCGCGAGCGGTACGGCTGGTCCCGCATCGCCGAGCAGACCGAGGCGGTGTACACGCAGGTCATCGACGGCAAGCTCTGCCGCCTGGCCGCTCTGGGGGGTTGATCATGGACAGACATCTGGAAAAGCTCTGGACCACGCTGGAGAAGGTCGACGACCACGCGGTCACCATCCGCGCCTGGGGCGGCAAGCTGGCCGGCGTGCTGTCGGCCGGCGGCCGGCTGCTGGCCTGCGGCAACGGCGGGTCGGCGGCCGAGGCCCAGCACCTGACGGCCGAGCTGGTGGGCCGCTTCAGGGACGACCGGCCCCCGTACGCGGCGATCCCGCTGCACGGCGACAGCTCCTCGATGACCGCGATCGCCAACGACTTCGGCCACGAGGAGGTCTACGCCCGCCAGGTGCGGGCGCACGGCCGTCCCGGTGACGTGCTGATGTGCCTGTCGACCAGCGGCGGCAGCCCGAACGTGCTGGCCGCGGCCAGGGCGGCGCAGGAGGTCGGCGTCGTCGCCTGGGCGCTGACCGGGCCCGCGCCGAACCCGCTGGCCGACCTGTGCGACGAGGCGGTGGCCGTGCCCGCGCAAGAGACGGCCACCGTCCAGGAGGTGCACCTCGCCATGATCCACCTGCTCTGCGACGCCATCGAGGAGGCCGTCTGATGGGCCCCCTCGTCGTCATCGGCGACACTCTGCTCGACGTGGACGTCGAGGGCGACAGCGAGCGGCTGTGCCCGGACGCGCCGGTCCCGGTGGTCGACATCGCGGCCGAGCGCGCCCGTCCGGGCGGCGCCGGGCTGGCCGCGCTGCTGGCCGCGCGGGACGGCGCGGAGGTGGTGCTGATCACCGCGATCGGCGACGACCCCGACGGTCACCGCCTGTGCGCGCTGCTGTCGGAGGAGGTCGAGCTGGTACGCCTGCCGCTGAACGGCGGGACCGTGCGCAAGACCAGGGTCAGGTCGAGGGGCCAGACCATGCTCCGGCTCGACAGCGGCGACGGCGTCGCCCGGTCCGACCCGCCCGGCGAGATCCCCGAGGAGATCACGGCGGTGCTGGCCCGCGCCGGCGCCGTGCTGGTCTCCGACTACGGCAGGGGCGTGGCCGGCCTGGCCCGGGAGTTGCTGCGCGGGGCCCGCGTACCGGTCGTGTGGGACCCGCACCCCCGAGGCGGGCCGCCCATGCCGGGCTGCACGCTGGTTACGCCGAGCGAGGCGGAGGCCCGGATGTGGTGCCCGGACGGTTACCGCGGCCCCGACCACGCGGCCCGCCGCCTGGTGCGGGAGCTGCGCGCGGCAGCCGTGGCGGTCACCACCGGCGGCAACGGCGCCACGCTGGCCGTCCAGGGCGGCCCGCTGACGCGGGTGCCGCCGCCGGTGACGGCGGCGGGGCAGGACGCGTGCGGGGCGGGCGACCGGTTCGCCGGCGCCGCGGCGCTCGCGCTGCGGGACGGCGCGGACGTCGAGGAGGCGGTCACCATCGGCGTCGGCGAGGCCTCGCGCTTCGTCGAGCGCGGCGGGGCCGCCACCGTCAGGACCCAGGAACAGCGGCTCGGCGACCGGCCGCGCACCGCGCTGGAGGTGGCCAGGCTCACCCGGGCGCAGGGCGGCCGGCTGATCGCCACCGGCGGCTGTTTCGACCTGTTGCACGCGGGGCACGTGAGCCTCCTGCGGCGGGCCAGGGCGCTGGGCGACGCTCTCGTCGTCTGCGTCAACTCCGACGACTCGGTGCGCAGGCTGAAGGGGCCGTCCAGGCCCGTCGTCGACGCGCGTGACCGGGTCGAGGTGCTGCGGGCGCTGAGCTGCGTGGACGCGGTCCTGGTGTTCGAGGAGGACACCCCGGCCGAGTCCATCGAGCTGCTGCGGCCCGACGTGTGGGTGAAGGGCGGGGACTACGAGGGGGAAGTCCTGCCCGAGTCAGAGGTCCTGGAGCGGCTCGGCGCCGAGTTCGTCGCGCTCAGCACGCTGCCGGGACGTTCGACCAGCAATCTGATCAGGGAGATCCAGTGAATATTTTGATCACCGGGGGCGCCTCCGGTCTCGGCCTGGCCACCGCCGAAGCGGTCGAGAAGGAGGGCTGGCGGGCGCTCGTCGTGGACGTGCGCGAGCCGGACCAGCGCTTCGACCACGTCACGGCCGACCTGGCCGACCGCGGGCAGGCCGAACGGGCCGTGCACGAGCTCGCCGAGCGGGCCGGCGGCCTGGACGGCGTGGTGACCGCGGCCGGCATCGACGCCTGCGGACGCCTGGAGGACGTGCCCGCCGACGACTGGGAGCGGGTGATCCAGGTCAACCTGCTCGGCACGGCCGCCGTCGTCCGGGCGGCGCTGCCGTACCTGAAGCGCACCCGCGGCAAGGTGGTGACCTGCGCCTCGACGCTCGGGCTGCGCCCGCTGAGCGACGCCTCGGCGTACTCGGCCTCGAAGTTCGGCGTCGTCGGCTTCACCAGGGGGCTGGCGGTCGAGCTGCGCGGCGAGGTGGGGGTGACCCTGCTGATCCCGGGCGGCATGCGGACGAGCTTCTTCGACGGGCGTCCCGAGCAGTACAAGCCGGGCCCGGAAGCGGGGCTGAACGACCCGGCCCACGTCGCCCAGACCGTCGTGTTCGCGCTCCGGCAGCCGGCCGGGTGCGAGGTCAGAGAGCTGGTCGTCTGCCCCTCCACGGAGACGTCATGGCCCTAGAACTGCTGGCGTTGCGCGGGCTCGGCCTGGGCGACCTGCTCACGGCCGTCCCCGCGCTGCGGGCGCTGCGGCAGTCGTTTCCCGGGCACCGGATCACGCTGGCCGCGCCGAAGTCCCTGGAGGCCCTGCTGCCGCTGATCGGCGCGCTGGACGCCCAGGTGGACGTGTCCGGGCCGGGCCCGGTGCCGTTCCGGCGGCCCGACATCGCGGTCAACCTGCACGGCAAGGGGCCGCAGAGCATCGAGGCGCTGCGCGCCACCGACCCGGGGCGGCTGATCAGCTTCGGCGTCGGCCCGCCATGGCAGGACGGCGTGCACGAGGTGCGGCGCTGGTGCGGCCTGCTGGAGTGGCACGGCATCCCCGCCGACCCGGAGGACCTGACGCTCGGCATCTCCGACCGGACGGGCCCGGTGATCGTGCATCCGGGGGCCGCCTACCCGGCGCGGCGCTGGCCGCCCGAGCGGTTCGCCGAGGTCGCGGCGGCGCTGGACGACGTGGTCGTCACCGGCAACGCCGAAGAGGTGCCGATCGCCGGCAAGGTCGCCGAGCTGGCCCGGCTGCCGCCGGAGCGCATGCTGGCCGGCCGTACCCGGCTGGCCGACCTGATCGACCTGGTCAGCCGGGCCCGGCTGGTGGTCTGCGGCGACACCGGGGTCGCGCACCTGGCGACGGCGTTCTGCGTGCCGTCGGTGGTGCTGTTCGGCCCGGTGCCGCCGTCGGAGTGGGGGCCGCCGCCCGGCTGGCGGCACGTGGCCCTGTGGGCCGGTCGCAAGGGCGACCCGCACGGCCTGCGCCCCGATCCCGGCCTGCTCAGGATCGAGGTGTCGGAAGTGGTCGACGCAGCTCTGGAGGTCACGTCATGAGGGCTCTGGTCACCGGCGGAGCCGGCTTCCTCGGTTCCTACCTGTGCGAACGCCTGCTGGAGGAGGGCGCCGAGGTCATCTGCATGGACAGTTTCCTGACCGGCGGCCCGCGCAACGTCGAGCACCTGCTGGACAACCCGGCCTTCCGGCTCATCGAGAGCGACCTGACCGGGTACGTGCACGTCCCGGGCCGGGTGGACCTGGTGCTGCACTTCGCCTCGGCCGCCTCGCCGGCCGACTACCTGCGCTACCCGATCGAGACGTTGCGGGTGGGCAGCGTGGGCACCCTGCACGCGCTCGGGCTGGCCAGGGAGAAGGGCGCCCGGTTCGTCCTGGCGTCCACCAGCGAGGTGTACGGCGACCCGCTGGAGCACCCGCAGAAGGAGACGTACTGGGGGAACGTCAACCCGGTCGGCCCGCGCAGCGTGTACGACGAGGCCAAACGCTTCGCCGAGTCGCTGACCACCGCCTACCGGCACTCGCGCGGCACCGACACCGGGATCGTGCGCATCTTCAACACCTACGGCCCGCGCATGCGCCCGTTCGACGGCCGGGCGATCCCGACGTTCATCCGCCAGTCGCTGAAGGGCGAGCCGCTGACCATCACCGGCGACGGCTCCCAGACCAGGTCGATCTGCTACGTGGACGACACCGTCTCGGGCATCCTGGCCATGGCCCGCAGCGACTTCACCGGCCCGGTCAACATCGGCAACCCGGACGAGCTGACCATGCTGGAGCTGGCCGGCCTCATCCGCGACCTGACCGGTTCGGCCTCGGAGATCGAGTTCATCGACCGGCCCGCCGACGATCCGAAGGTGCGCCGGCCCGACACCACCCTGGCCGCCGAGCGGCTGGGCTGGCGGGCGGAGGTGCCCGCCAAGGAGGGGCTGCGGCGCACGATCGAGTGGTTCACCGCGGAGCTCGCCGCGAACGACAGGTTCGAGGAGCTGCGTGTGTGACGGAGAACGCCGAGGGATCGGCGACTCCACGGGAGGTCGTGGGCCGGGCGCGAAAGCCCCGGCCCACGACCGTGCCCGGCCGGTGCGCGCGGCCCGGCGTGAGCGGGCGGCGGTCGTACGGAAGGCGGTCGTACGGAAGGCGGTCGTGCAGAAGGCGGTCGTGCAGAAGGCGGTCGTGCGGAAGGCGGTCGTGCGGAAGGCGGTCGTACGGAGAGCGGTTCGTCAGAGGGCGATGCCGAGCAGGGCGTCGGTCAGGTCCTTGACCAGGCCGGGCTGCTGCGGCCCGCCCTCGGCCAGCGCCCGCTCGGCCCAGGCGTCGATCGCGGCCAGCGCGCCCGGCGAGTCGAGGTCGTCGGCCATCCGCTCGCGGACCGTGGCCAGCAGTTCCTCCGCGCGCGGCGCGCCCTGCAGGGCGACGGCCGAGCGCCACAGCGCGAGCCGGCGCTCGGCGGCGGCGAGCTGGCCGGGCGTGTACTCCCAGTCCTCCCGGTAGTGGTGGGCCAGCAGGACGAGCCGCACGGCCATCGGGTCGTGCTGCTGCCGCAGCCGGCTGACGAACACCAGGTTGCCCCTGGACTTCGACATCTTCTCGCCGTCGAGCGCCACCATGCCCGCGTGCGTGTAGAACTTGGCGAACGGCCACTCCCCCGTGGCCGCGTGCCCCTCGGAGGCGCCGCACTCGTGGTGCGGGAAGATCAGGTCGGAGCCGCCGCCCGCCACGTCGTAGCCGGGGCCGAGGTTGCGCAGCGCGATCGCGGTGCACTCGATGTGCCAGCCGGGACGCCCCCGGCCCAGGCTGCTCTCCCAGGCCGGCTCGCCGGGCCGCTCGGCCCGCCACAGCAGCCAGTCGAGCGGGTGCCGCTTGCCCGGCCGGTCGGGGTCGCCGCCGCGCTCGGCGGACAGGGCCAGCATCTCGGCCTCGTCGTAGCCGGACACCTGGCCGAACTTGGGGGCGTCGGCCACCTTGAAGTAGACGTCGCCGTCGAGGTCGTAGGTGCAGCCCTTGGCGGCCAGCTCGGTGATCAGGTCGGCGACGTGGCCCACGACCTCGGTGACGCCGACGTACTCGCGCGGCGGCAGGATGCGCAGGGCCTCCATGTCGGTGCGGAACAGCTCGATCTCGCGCTCGGCCAGTTCCTGCCAGTCGATGCCGGTCTGGGCGGCCCGTTCCAGCAGCGGGTCGTCCACGTCGGTGGCGTTCTGGGTGTAGTGGACCTCGTGCCCGGCGTCCCGCCACATCCGGCCCACCAGGTCGAAGGCGTGGTAGGTGTTGGCGTGGCCGAGGTGGGTGGCGTCGTAGGGGGTGATGCCGCAGACGTACATCCGGGCGGTGGGGCCGGGATCGGTCTGCCGCACCTGCCTCGTCGTCGTGTCGTAGAGACGCAGCGGAATGCTCTCACCTGGGAGCTTGGGGATGTTCTGGGCAGACCACGATCTCATGCCTTTGAGCCTATCCGTGCCGTAAGGTCCGTGAACTCGTAGGCGGTGTCGTCCTGGCCCAGGGTGACCCGCATCACCGACAGCGAGGCGTAGACGCGGCCGTCGGGCAGGGTGTTGCGCACCAGGAGGGCGTCCGGCCGGTCGGAGTGCGCGCCGGTGATCAGCTCGGCCCAGTCGGGCGCGCTCGCGAAGCGCGGCAGGTGGGCCCGTACGCGGCCGGCGTCCGGGTCGAGGCCGGTGTTGACGACCATGCTGGTGCCCTCGGGCAGGGCGGAGGCGGTGAGGCGGTCGCCGTCCCAGCTGAACAGCCGCACCTGGGACAGGTCGGCGAGCACGAGGTGGAAGGGGTCGTAGCGGGTCAGGTCGACGTCCGGGACGCCGCCCGTGGACACCGCGAGCAGGGCCAGGTCGCCGCGGGAGACCCGGGTGGTCTCGGGGGCCTGCCTGCCGTGGCCGTTGAGGAGGGCGGCGGCGCGGCAGGCGGACGGGGAGACGGCCATCCAGGTGCCGCCGCCCTTGAGGTCACGGCCGCCGATCACCCCGGGATGCTCGGGCCAGTGCTCCCCGGGCGCCTCCCAGGGGCGGTCGGTGAGCTCGTCCCGCACGCCCATGAGGGTCAGCGGCTCCCCGGTTCTCACGATCAGCGTGCACATGCGGCAAAGGGTATAAAACCCGCACCAGTTCTCAGATGGGGGGCCAGGGAACGGCCGGCCACCCTTCCGACGGGTACGGATGCACGCCGGTGTCCAGCAGCCGCCTGACCCGCCGCCAGGTGGCCTCCACCTCGGCCAGCGTGAGCAGCTCGCGCAGCCGCCGCCCCAGCGAGCCCGACTCCAGGTCGCGCTCCAGCTTGGCCAGCACCGCCACCGCCTCCCGCGCCAGCGGCTTGCCCCGCCACTGCCACAGCACGGTCCGCAGTTTGTCCTCGACCGAGAAGCAGACGCCGTGGTCGACGCCGTAGACGTGTCCGGTCGGCAGCGGCAGCAGGTGACCGCCCTTGCGGTCGGCGTTGTTGACCACCGCGTCGAACACCGCCATCCGGCGCACCACCGGGTTGCGGCTCTTGACCAGCCGCATCAGGTCGATCTCGCGCTCGGTGTCGATCCACAGCTGGCACATGCCGGGCCCGAACGGGCCCTCGCGGTAGACGGTCGGCGGCACGATGCGCCATCCGGTCGCCTGGGAGACCTCGTAGGCGGCCACCTCACGGGCGGCGAGGGTGCCGTCGGGGAAGTCCCACAGGGGGCGCTCGCCGCGCACGGGCTTGTAGACGCAGGCGGCGCTGCGGCCGCCCAGCTTGATCGAGCAGTAGAGGGTCATGTTGGTGGCCTCGACCAGGCGGCCGGCCACCTCCAGGCGCCCGTCGCGCAGCAGCGTGAGCGCCTCCTCCTCCTGCATGATCGGCCCCTGTGGTGGCTTGACGGCCGGTTCGCTCTCAGGAGCGGTCATGAAGCCGCCTCACCCCCGCGGTAGCCGTTGAGTCGGACGCAGACATGGCCTTCGGCGTCGAGCGGCTGCCCGCACAGGGGACAGGGAGGCCGGCCCGCCGCCACGATCTGGAGCGCCCTGCGGGTGAAGGCCCGTGCGGCGCCGGCGCTGATCCGCACCCGCAGCACGGCGGGGTCGGGGCCGTCGAGGTCCTCCTCGTCGATGACCTCCTGGGCCTCGATCACCACCTGGGACTTGTCGTCGTCCCAGGCCAGCGCCATGGTGCCGACCCGGAAGTCCTCCGCGACCGGCACGTCGAGGGGGGCGTCGTCGGCCAGGTCGGCCGGAGCCAGCGCGGGCACGTGCGCGGTGCCTCCGCTCAGCCGCAGAACCTCGTCGAGCAGCTCGTCGAGCCTGCCCGCGAGCGCAGCCACCTGCAGCTTCTCCAGCGCCACGGTGGTCAGTCTGCCCTCGGCCCTGGCCTGCAGAAAAAAGACCCGCGCGCCCGGCTGCCCCAGGGCGCCGGCGACGAACCTCTCCGGTGGGTCGTAGTCGAAGACCGGCATAGCCTGACCTTACGTGGTCCCGGGTCCACCGCCGACGGCGGCATCGCTCCCGGTGATGTTTTCTCCCCCGTCTTTCTCCTCCGAATCCTCGGGCAACCGCAATTCCCCCATATCGTTAATCCTGAGAACAAAGGGACGCAAGGGGGCATAGCGAATCACGGTGAGGGCCGCAGGATCGGCTGTTATCCGCTGAAAATGATCGAGGTGCAGCCCCAGAGCGTCCGCCACGATCGCCTTGATGACGTCTCCGTGGGTGCACGCCAGGTAGACACCCTTCAACCCGAGGCGTCGATTCCACTCCCGGACCGCGGCGACCGCCCGATGTTGCATATCGGCCAGCGACTCCCCTTCCGGAAATGTCACCGCACTGGGATGCGCCTGCACGGTCTGCCAGAGCGGCTCCTGCGCGAGCTCCTTGAGCGGGCGGCCCGTCCAGGTGCCGTAACCGCACTCGATCAGCCGCTCGTCGACGAGCACGTCCGCCCCGCGGCCCTTGGCGACGGCCTCGGCGGTCTCCCGGCAGCGTTCGAGCGGGCTGGAGACGACGGCGTCGAGCCGGACCCCGGCAATGCGGCCGGCCAGCGCCTCGGCCTGCGCCCGCCCGGCCTCGCTCAGGTGCACCCCTGGGGTGCGCCCGGCCAGCACCGGCCCGGTGAGGTCGGTCAGCCCGTGGCGGGCCAGCAGAAGGGTGGTCACACCAGCAAGTGTCGCAGGCGCGGATCACCATGTTTCACGCACCTGCGAGAAAACTTCGCATCCACCCGCCGCCACGCTCCTCACCAGGCAGGACATTGGAGCGGCGGACTGGCGGGCGGGCCCGTTCTTGGTAACCTGGCGGGATCATGGAGCAGCGCTATGTCGGCCGCAGCGGCCTGTCGGTGTCCCGGCTGGGGCTCGGCACGATGACCTGGGGCCGTGACACCGACCCGGAGGAGGCGGCCGCCCAGCTCCGTTCGTTCCTCGACGCGGGCGGCACCCTCGTCGACACCGCCGACGTCTACACCGGCGGCGACTCCGAGCGGCTGCTCGGCCGCATGCTGCGCGACTCCGTGCCGCGCTCGGAACTGGTGATCTCCACCAAGGCCGTGGTCACCCCGACCGGCCGCCGGCCGCGCGACGCCTCCAGGCGCCACCTGATCGCCGCCGTCGACGAGTCGCTCAACCGGCTCGGCCTCGACTACGTCGACCTGTGGCAGCTGCACACCTACGACGCCGAGGTGCCGCTGGAGGAGACCCTGGCCGCCCTCGACGCGATCGTCTCCTCCGGCCGGGCCGTCTACGCCGGCGTGTGCGATTACGCGGGCTGGCAGCTCGCCGCCGCCGCGGTCACCCAGAAGTCGGTCCCCGGCCGCATCCCGATCACCTCGGCCCAGGTCGAGTACTCGTTGCTGGCCCGCGAGCCCGAGCGCGAGCTGCTGCCCGCCGCCGCCCACCTCGACGTCGGCGTGCTGGCCTGGTCGCCGCTCGGCCGGGGGGTGCTGACCGGCAAGTACCGCACCGGCATCCCGGCCGACTCCCGCGCCGCGACGCCGCACTTCGCCGACTTCGTCCGGCCCTATCTCGACGAGCGCGGCCGCAGCGTGGTCGAGTCGGTCACCACCGCCGCCGACGGGCTCGGCGTCTCGCCGCTGGCGGTGGCGCTGTCGTGGGTCCGCGACCAGCCGGGGGTGGCCTCGGCGATCGTCGGCGCCCGCACCCACACGCAGCTCAAAGGGATACTGTCGGCCGAGGACGTCGTGCTCCCGATCGAGATCCGGGAGGCGCTCGATGACGTGTCCTCGCTCGACTGACGACGAACGAGAGCGCAACTCGCGTATCACTAGTCGATACCGAATCGCAACTTTACCGGGAAAAAGCCTGCGTCTGACGGGCCTTGTCCATAAGGATTTCCTCCTGAAGCGATACAGGAGGGGACGGATGGGGAGCAGGACCGCGATCTCGGCCGGAGTGCTCGCGGTGGCGCTGGGGGCGATCCCGGTGGGGGCGCCGGCCGCTTCCGCCGCCGTCCAGGGCTGCCCGGGCGAGGGGGGCCTGCTCTCGGGGGTCACCGACACGCTGTGCGACGTCGTCGGCGCGCTCACGGGCACGGTCGACGACGTGACCGGCGGCAAGGCCGACCCGGTGACCAAGGGCGTCGACAAGGCCACCGGCGAGGTGCTCGGCACCGTCGGCGACGCCGTGCCGACCGGCAGGCCCGGCAAACCGTCCCGATCGGACCGCCCCTCCCCCAGCCCCAGCCACCCCGACCTGGTGCCCGAGACGCTGAAGGACGTGTGCCTGCCGGTGCTGGCCTGCGGCGACCAGGGCGTGCTCCGGTCGCTGACACCCCGATCCACCCCGACGGCCTCGACCGGGATCGAGACCGACACCGAGACCGGGCCGGAGACCGAGGCCGGGCACCGCCGGGGCGACCGGCCGCGCGAGCGCGAGACCGACGAGGCCACCGCGCCGCTGCCGACCCAGCCGCCCACGCCGCCCTCCGCGCAGCCGCAGCCCACGCCGTACACGCTGGACGACGAGCGGCCGGTCACCGCCGAGGAGCCGACCGCCGATCCCGACGACTCGCGGGTGGAGCTGCTGTGGCCCAACCCGTTCGGGCGCGAGCTGGCCGTGCCGCTGCGCGACCAGCGGGTGGTGCGGCCCAGCCCGCCGGCTCACGACGTGCTGGGCACCGTGCTGACGATCGTGCTGCTGGGGTCGGCGGTGCTGGCCACCCGGATCGTGCAGCAGCGGCGGCACCGGGCCGAGCCGAGCGAGTCGATCCCGTTCGAGCCGGCCCCGGCGGGCAGCGGCAGGCACCGCCTGGCGTGAGGCGCGCTCAGCCGCCGATGGCGTGCGCGCCGCCGTCGACGTGCACGATCTCGCCGGTGGTGGCGGGGAACCAGTCGGACATGAGCGCCACGCACGCCTTGGCGGCCGGGACGGTGTCGGTGAGGTCCCAGCCCAGCGGCGAGCGCTCGGGCCAGCTCTCCTCGAACTCCTTGAAGCCCGGGATCGACTTGGCGGCCATCGTGCGCAGCGGCCCCGCCGAGACCAGGTTGACCCGGATGTTGTGCTTGCCCAGGTCGCGGGCGAGGTAGCGGCTGCACGACTCGAGGCCGGCCTTGGCCACGCCCATCCAGTCGTAGACCGGCCAGGCCTTGGAGGCGTCGAAGTCGAGGCCGACGACCGCGCCGCCCTCCTTCATCAGCGGCAGGCAGGCCACGGCCAGCGACTTGAACGAGTACGTGGAGACCTGCAGGGCGGTGGCGACGTCCTCCCACGGCGTGTTGAGGAAGTTGCCGCCGAGGGCGCTCTGCGGCGCGAACCCGATGGAGTGCACGACGCCGTCGAGCCCGTCGACGTGCTCGCCCACGCGGGCGGCCAGCGTGTCGAGCTGGTCGGTGTCCTGGACGTCGAGCTCCAGCACCGGCGGGGTCTGGGGCAGCCGCTTGGCGATGCGCTCGACCAGGCTCAGCCGGCCGAACCCGGTGAGCACCACCGTGGCGCCCTCCTCCTGGGCCAGCTTGGCCACCGAGAAGGCGATGGAGGCGTCGGTGAGCACGCCGGTCACGAGGATCCGCTTGCCTTCGAGAATTCCCACGTCAGTGCCCCATTCCGAGTCCGCCGTCGACCGGGATCACGGCCCCGGTGATGTACGAGGCGTCGTCGCCGGCCAGGAAGCGGACGACGCGCGCGATCTCCGCGGGGGCGGCCTGCCGCCCGAGCGGGATGTTCTTGACGATGGCCTCCTGGTCGAGGCCGGCCGTCATGTCGGTGGCCACGAAGCCGGGCGCGACCACGTTGACGGTGATGTTGCGCGAGCCGTACTCGCGGGCCAGGGAGCGGGCGAAGCCGACCAGGCCGGCCTTGGAGGCGGCGTAGTTGGCCTGGCCCGCCTGACCGGACAGGCCGACCACGGAGGAGATCAGGATGATGCGGCCGCGCTTCATCTTCATCATGGGCCTGATGGCGCGCTTGGCCACGCGGTAGGCCCCGGTCAGGTTGGCGTCGATGACGTCGGTGAAGGTCTCCTCCTTCATCATCGCCAGCAGGGTGTCCTGGGTGATGCCCGCGTTGGAGACGAGGACCTCGACCGGCCCCTGCTCGGCCTCGACCTTGTCGAAGGCGGCCTCGACCTCGGCCGTGCTGGTGACGTCGCAGCGGACGCCGAACAGACCCTCCGGCGGCTCCCCCGATCGGTAGGTGACCGCGACGGCGTCGCCGGCCGCGGCGAGTTCACGGGCGATCGCGAGGCCGATGCCGCGATTGCCTCCGGTGACGAGTACAGAGCGTGCCATGGCATCTGACGCTATCTCTTACTTGCGGGTATCCGCTTGTCCGGGTGGTACAAGATCACAGGGTTAGGATCGTGGACATGCGCCAGATCGATCCCGACTTCCTGGAACTGCCGCTGCGGCAGCTCGCGGACGCGGCCCTGCAACGCGCCCGCGACCTCGGCGCCGAGCACGCCGACTTCCGGCTCGAACGCGTCAGGGCCGAGACGCTGCGCCTGTACGACGCCCGCCTCGAAGGCGCCCTCGACGCCGACGACCTCGGTTACGCGGTCCGTGTCGTCAAGGGTGGCACATGGGGGTTCGCGGCCGGCATCCACCTGACCCCGCAGGCCGCCGCGGCCGTGGCCGAGCAGGCGGTGCGGGTGGCCGAGGTGAGCGCGCCGGTCAACCGGGAGCCCATCGAGCTGGCGCCCGAGCCGGTGCACGCCGACGCGGTGTGGGTCTCCGACTACGACGTCGACCCGTTCGAGGTGCCCTCCGCCGACAAGGTGGGGCTGCTGGCCGACTGGTCGGCCGGGCTGCTCAAGGGCGCCGACCACGTCTCGGCGCGGCTGTTGCAGGTCAAGGAGCAGAAGTTCTACGCCGACACCGCGGGCACCGTGACCACGCAGCAGCGCGTGCGGGTGCATCCGTCGCTCAACGCGATGAAGGCGCACGAGGGCGGCTTCGACGACATGTCCACCATCGCGCCGCCGGTCGGCCGCGGCTACGAGTACCTGACCGGCACGGGCTGGGACTGGCCGGCCGAGCTGGGCCGGCTGCCCGAGCTGCTGGCCGAGAAGCTGGCCGCGCCCTCGGTAGAGGCGGGCGACTACGACCTGGTGATCGACCCGTCCAACCTGTGGCTGACGATCCACGAGTCGATCGGCCACGCCACCGAGCTCGACCGCGCGCTGGGCTACGAGGCCGCCTATGCCGGCACCAGCTTCGCCACCTTCGACCAGCTCGGCGAGCTGGTCTACGGCTCGCCGCTGATGAACGTCACCGGCGACCGCACGGTCACCCACGGCCTGGCCACGGTCGGCTACGACGACGAGGGCGTGCGCGGGCAGAGCTTCGACATCGTCAAGGACGGCGTGCTGGTGGGCTACCAGCTCGACCGGCGGATGGCGCTGATGAAGGGGTTCGGGCGCTCCAACGGGTGCGCCTTCGCCGACTCCCCCGGCCACATGCCGATCCAGCGCATGGCGAACGTGTCGCTGGCCGCCGCGCCCGGCGGGCCCTCCACCGAGGAGCTGATCGCGGGCGTGGAGCGCGGCCTGTACATCGTGGGCGACAAGAGCTGGTCGATCGACATGCAGCGCTACAACTTCCAGTTCACCGGGCAGCGGGCGTACCGGATCTCGCACGGAAAGCTGGCCGGGCAGGTCAGAGACTTCGCCTACCAGGCCACCACGACCGATTTCTGGCAGTCGATGGACGGCGTCGGCGGGCCGGGCACGTACGTGCTGGGCGGCGCCTTCAACTGCGGCAAGGGCCAGCCGGGGCAGGTCGCGCCGGTCAGCCACGGATGCCCGTCGGCGCTGTTCAGGGGCGTGCGCGTGCTCAACACGGTGCAGGAGGGCGGCAAGTGACTACTCCGCAGGAGATGGTGGAGAGGGCTCTGGAGCTCTCCGCGAACGACGGCTGCGTGGTGCTGGTGGACGAGGGCTCCACGGCCAACCTGCGCTTCGCGGGCAACACGCTGACCACCAACGGCGTGGCCCGGTCGTCCCGGCTGACCGTGATCTCGGTGGCTGGGCAGGGCGTGGGCGTGGTCTCGCGCTCGGCCGTGCGCGCCGACCAGCTGCCCGACGTGGTCGCGGCGGCCGACCGGGCGGCCCGCGAGGCCCGGCCGGCCGAGGACGCCCGCCCGCTGGTCGAGGGCGGCCCGGCCGCCCCTGGCTGGGACGACGAGGTGCGGCCGACCGACATCGGGGTGTTCGAGCGGTTCGCGCCCGCGCTGGGCGAGGCGTTCTCGGCCGCCGAGTCCGGCGACAGGAAGCTCTACGGCTTCGCCGAGCACTCCCTCACCTCGACCTTCCTCGGCACCTCCACCGGCGTGCGGCTGCGGCACGACCAGCCGACCGGCCGCCTGGAGCTCAACGCCAAGTCCGGCGACCTGAAGCGGTCGGCCTGGACCGGCGTGTTCACCGAGGACTTCGCCGACGTCGACGTGGCCGCGCTCGACGCCTCGCTGGCCCAGCGCCTGGAGTGGGCCAAGAACCGGGTCGACCTGCCCGCGGGCCGCTACGAGACGCTGCTGCCGCCGAGCGCGGTGGCCGACCTGATGATCTACCTGTACTGGTCGGCGGGCGCCAGGGACGCGCTCGACGGCCGTTCGGTGTTCTCCGGGCCGGGCGGCGGCACGCGGGTGGGCGAGCAGCTCGCCACGCTGCCGATCACGCTGTCCAGCGATCCGCGGGCCGCGGGCATCTCGTGCGCGCCGTTCGTCACCGCGCACGCCTCCAGCCGCGACGCCTCGGTGTTCGACAACGGCCTGCCGCTGGGCCCGACCGACTGGATCCGGGACGGCCGGCTGGAGTCGCTGCTCCAGACCCGCTACTCGGCCGAGCTGAGCGGGCTGCCGGTGACGCCCGGCATCGACAACCTGGTCATGTCGGGCCCGGCGGAGGGCGCCCGTTCGCTGGAGGAGATGATCGCTTCGACGCGGCGCGGGCTGCTCGTCACCTGCCTGTGGTACATCCGGGCGGTCGATCCGCAGACGCTGCTGGTCACGGGCCTCACCCGCGACGGCGTCTACCTGGTGGAGCACGGCGAGGTCGTGGGCGAGGTGAACAACTTCCGGTTCAACGAGAGCCCGGTCGACCTGCTCGGGCGCGTCACGGAGGTGGGGGCGGCCGAGCGCACGCTGCCCCGCGAGTGGAACGACTACTTCCAGCGCACGGTGATGCCGCCGGTGCGGGTGCCGGACTTCAACATGTCGACGGTCAGCCAGGCGAGCTGACCCTCGCCCGCATCACGGCCGTCCATCACGGCCGTCCATCACGGCCGTACGCGCCCGCCGTCCCGCGAATCGAGCGGGGCGGCGGGCGTCGTCGTGCCGGCGGCCGTCCGTGAGGCTCCCAGCGGGCCGGAGGGCGGGCCGGGGCCGGGACGGGTGTCAGCGGGCCGGGGCGCCGGCCCCGGGCCGTCCGGGGACGGTCAGGAGTCCTCCAGGCGGAAGCCCACCTTCATGCCCACCTGGTAGTGCGCGATCTCGCCGCCGTCGAGGTGGCCGCGGATCTCGGTGACCTCGAACCAGTCCAGGTGGCGCAGGGTCTGCGAGGCCCGCTGGAGGCCGTTGCGGATGGCCTGGTCAAGGCTCTCCCCCGACGTGCCGACTATCTCAGTGACCCGATACGTTCGATCCGTCATCTCCCCATCCTCCTTACTCGAAGGCCATGATCGCATGACCCTCCTCATCGCCCGGCCGCGCCGTCGCGCCCTGCCCGTACGAGGTCTACCGTGGAAGGTATGAAGGGGTGGCGCAAGAAGCCGGACGTCCACCAGGTCACCGACGCCAGACCCTCGCTGACGGCCGACATCCGCAAGCGTGAGGTCGCCTACCTGATCAAGATGGGCATCCGGACGATCTGCCTGATCCTGGCGGTCGTGGTGCCGGTGCCGTGGCCCTACCGGCTGCTGTTCATCGCCGGGGCAGTGTTTTTGCCATACATTGCCGTAATCGGGGCCAATGAGCGCAGCGAGGGCGCGCCACCGCCCGACTTTCAGTCCCCCGAGGCTAACCAAACCGAGATACCGCTGCATCGACGCGAGATCGGGTCGTGACTAAGTCTTGACGCATCCCATGGGTTGTAGGTGTACGCTTTAGGCAAGCGCTCCGGTCCCCCGTCGGAGTGCTGGTGCCGGCGTTCCGGGCCCCCGTCGGAACGCCGATGAAGCGACGCCGGGTGGTTTGCCCCCGTAACCACCCGGCGTCGCCCTTTTCCTGGCCAGCCCTTTGCATTGGACGATCAGTCCCCCGTGCCGGCCGGAGTCCGATAGGACCGCTTTCCCGAAATCGTTTACACCGGCCTCCTCCTCGCAATTCACAGGAAATCTGGAGGAAGCGGTCGGCTTGACTTCAAGAGTTCGTTCGAGTGTCAGCCGTCAGTCAGCGTCTCGGTGGTCGCCTGCTCCCAGTTCTTCGCCAATGTGATCAGTCTGGCGACGGCGTCCTCGGGGGCGCTTCCCGCGCCCTGGGCCAGCCCGAGCAGGTAGGCGGTGAGCGGCGCGGCGGGCCTGGCCACCCCGTGGGCGACCTCCTTGGTCAGGTCGAGGACCAGGTCGCGGTCCACACGGGCGGGGTCGACGCCCAGCTCCTTGCACACCAGCGCCGTCCACTCGGCGAGTACGTTCATGCGAGCCTCCTTCAGGTCGTCCATCGTGTCGCAGTCGAACCACGGCCGGCCCGGCGAGGCCAGCCGCGTTCCGGTCAGGGGGCCCAGCAGGCCCTTGAGGGAACGCCCGGCGTAGGCGGCGAGCGCCGCCCGCAGCTCCGCAACCGGCCAGGCGCCGACGAGCCACTGCTCGCGGCCGTCGTCGTCGACCATGACCGCCCCCGCGCCGGGACGGGCCGCCGCCAGCAGCTCCCGCACGTGCGCGGCCGTCAGGAACGGCAGGTCGCCGGCGAGCAGCACCAGCCACGGCGCGTCGACCTCGCGCAGCCCGGCGGCCAGCGCGGGGACGGGCCCGCCGCCCGGCGGGTCCTCCCGGGTGAACACGACCCCGGGCAGCTCCCGGCGCGGCCCGACGACGACCGTGCGGCGCGCGCCGGACGCCGCCGCGACCACCCGCTCGACCAGCGGACGCCCGCCGACGGCCAGGCCGGGCTTGTCCGCGCCGCCCAGCCGGCGGGCCGCTCCCCCGGCCAGGACGACCGCGTCGAAGAAGTCGAGGGGGTCGAGGGGGTCGAGGGGCACGTCAGCCGCCGATGGCCGACATCGGCCTGGACGGCTGGAGGAAGGACGGGTCGTCGATGCCGTGCCCGGCGCGCTTGCGGGCGACCGCGGCGACCCAGCGGGCGGCCAGGTCGTCGTCGGAGGCGCCGGCGCGCATGGCGGTCTTGAGGTCGGACTCCTCGGTGGCGAACAGGCAGTTGCGCACCTGGCCGTCGGCGGTGAGCCGGACGCGGTCGCAGGCGCCGCAGAACGGGCGCGTCACCGAGCCGATCACGCCGACCCGGGCCGGGCCGCCGTCGACCAGGAACCGCTCGGCCGGGGCGCTGCCGCGCTGCTCCGTGTCGTCGGGCGTCAGGTCGAAGGCGGCCGAGAGGCGTTCGAGGATCTCGTCGGCGGTGATCATGCCTTCGCGGGTCCAGCCGTGCTGGGCGTCGAGCGGCATCTGCTCGATGAAGCGCAGCTCGTAGCCGCGCTCCAGGCAGAAGCGCAGCAGCGGCACGGCCTCGTGGTCGTTGACGCCGCGCATGAGCACCGCGTTGACCTTGACCGGGCGCAGGCCCGCCGCGTCGGCGGCGGCCATCCCGGCGATGACGTCGGCGTGCCGGTCGCGGTGGGCGAGCCGCTTGAACGTGGCCGGGTCGAGCGTGTCGAGGGAGACGTTGACCCGGTCGAGGCCGGCCTTCGCCAGCGGCTCGGCCAGGCGGGCCAGGCCGATGCCGTTGGTGGTCAGCAGCACCTGAGGACGCGGGCCGAGGGCGGTGGTGCGGGCGACGATGTCGACCAGCTCGCGCCGCAGCAGCGGCTCGCCGCCCGTGTAGCGCACCTCGGTGATGCCCAGCCGCTCGACGCCGACGCGCACCAGCCGGACGATCTCGTCGGCCGTCAGCAACTGGGCGTTGGGCAGCCAGTCGAGCCCTTCGGGCGGCATGCAGTACGTGCAGCGCAGATTGCACTTGTCCGTGAGGGACACCCGCAGATCCGTGGCCACCCGTCCGAACGAGTCTCGCAACATGGGGCGTCACCTCCTGTCCGTTTCGCCAGAGAGCCAGACTACGACGGGTGTCGCGCGGCGCTCAAAACCGCCCGCCCGTCCCTGGCGGGCAACGCGCCGCGCCGGTGATCGATTCCGCGGGGGCCGTCAGGGGTGGGCGGCGTGCCAGGACTCGCGGGCGTCGATGAGCTCCGACAGGTGCCGCCTGGACCACTCGCAGCCGGCCGCCATGGGCGCGAGCAGGCTGCGGCCGAGGGGGGTCAGCGCGTACTCGACGCGGGGCGGGATCTCGGGGTAGGCCGTGCGGGTGAGCAGGCCGTCGCGTTCCATGGCGCGCAGGGACGCGGTGAGGACCTTCGGGGTGATGCCGCGCAGCGGGACCTGCAGCTCGGTGAAGCGTCTCGGGCCCTGCTCCAGACAACGGATGATCTTGGCGGTCCACTTGTCGCCGACGCGGACGGGGGCGACGTGGGTACAGGCGGCGAACATGTCGGGGTCAAGGGGTTCGGCCATGGCGTCCATGCTAGGCGGCGCAGGCTCACTATCGTTGCGGGAAGTGACCGTCGGGCGTCTACCGTCTGCCGGGCGGCCGGGTGTGCCGGCCGCTGGACGGAATGGTGGACGATGAGCAGGATCGTGGTTTTCGGCGGCGGCGGACGGACCGGCGCGCGGGTGGTCGGGCAGGCGTTGGAGCGCGGGCACGAGGTGACGGCCGTGGTCCGCGACCCGGCCCGGTACGCGGGGCCGTCCGGCGACGGCGTGCGCGTGGTCGCCGGTGACGTGACCGACCGGGAGAGCGTGGCGGCGGTCGCGGCGGGGCACGACGTGGCGGTGCAGGCGAGCGTCCGGCTGGACGTGCCGTCCGCGGAGTTCTACACGGCGGCGGCGCGGGCGCTGACCGGCGGGCTGGCCGCGGCGGGCGTGCCCCGGCTGGTGGCGGTGGGCATCGGCACCCTGCTGGAGGTCGCGCCGGGCACGCGGCTGGTGGACACCCCCGGCTTCCCCGAGGACGCCCGGACGTTCTCCCTCGGGCACGCCGCCGAGCTGGAGGTGTTCCGCGAGGAGGGCGGGGCGCTGGACTGGGTGGTGATCGCGCCGCCGCCGGTGGTGCTGGACGACCGGGCGGAGCGCAGCGGACGGCACCGCTTCGGCGGGGACCAGGTCATGGCCGCCGAGGAGGGCGGGCCGGTGTTCTCCTACGCCGATCTGGCGGCGGCGGTGGTGGCCGAGATCGAGGACCCGCGGCACCACCGGGTTCAGGTCGCCGTGGGTTACTGAACCGGCGCCGTCAGGGCACGCGCCGCCCGCAGCTCCCCCTCAGCTCCCCGCCGCTCGGCGACGGCGGGCCCGGGAACCGCCCCGGACATGCCGGAAGCCCGGCCGCGAGGCCGGGCTTCCGCCTGGTGTCGCCAGTGGCGGCTTGCGCCTGGTGTCGCTAGTGGCGGCGGCCGCCGTAGACCTTCACCCAGTCCTTGCCCTCGGAGGGGGCCAGGTACCTGGAGCCCTCGAAGACGGCACGCCAGGTGCCCGAGGTGTAGGCCCGCTCGCTGGTGCGGAAGGAACCGTCCCGGTTCGTCCGCACCGACTCGACGTAGTCCCACTCGCCGCTGCCGTCGGCCTGGAAGAGGATCACGACCCGCTTCCACGCCAGACGGTGCCAGCGCTCGCTGTCCTTGCAGTAGTCGGCGTGGTGCACCGCGACGAACCCGCTGATGTAGTCCTCGTCGCAGGACACCGACAGCTTGCCCTGGATGTCGAGGGCCCTGCCGCGCCGCGCCGGCTCGGGGTTGACGTCGAGCTGGAGGCTCGTGCTCCCACCCGCGAAGTCGGGATCGGGGTCCGGGTCCGCCAGGGCGGGCGCGGCGGCCGTGGCCACCATCGTGGCGCCCAGGGCTGCCGCGGCCAGTCCGGCGGCTAGACGTCGCATCATCAAAAACAAATCCTTCCCCGTCTCGGACGCGCCCCAGGGACGGGACACGTCAACGCCTAATGACGCTGAAGGGTAAAGAAAAGTTGCGATACGACACATCACAATCGGATAACGACAAATACCCCGTCGACTTTTTGCGCGTGTTTTATTACGCTAACTGGCGATTTGTCGGGGTTTAGTGGTGTATGGCGCGTAATGGGGGTTTCCTGGGAAGTGCACGCGCCACAGGCCGCCCCTCCTGGGCGGCACGGTCTGCACGAAGGCCCCGGCCGCGTCGGTCGTCGTCTCGGCCACGTCCTCCCAGGCCGGCGAGCCTTCCCCACGCCACTGGAGGCGCAGCCGCTGTTTGGCGTACGGCCCGAAGTCGGTGAAGCCGCGCGGGTCGATCCTGGTCAGCGAGCCGCGCAGGCGCACACCCCCGGCGGACTTCGGCGACCTCTCCACCCGGACGGACGACAGCCTGGTCGCCCTCCTGAGCTCGAAGGAGGCGTATTCGGTGACCGTGGCGCCGTCGGCGTCCCTGGCGGTGGCGCTGATCGTCCAGGTGCCGGTCGGGTAGAAGCGGTTCAGCTTCTTGTCGGGCAGGAAACGCCAGGTCTGCCAGTCGGCCGCCATCCGGGCCGGCGGAACCGCCCCCTGGCGCCACACCAGCCGGGGCGGCGGCGTGCCGGTGGAGGGGGCCTTCTGCAGGTCGACCCCGGGCTCGGCGGCGACCGTCAGGGGCAGCGGCATCAGGGCCCGCAGCCCCTCGACCGGGCCGCCGGAAGCCGGGTTCGCGTACGCGCTCCCCGGCGTGGCGGCGGCCGGGCCGGCCGGCGACGCCGACGATCCGGACGGCCCCGCGGGCCCGGCCGACTCTGCGGACCCGGCTGGCTCTGCGGACCCGGCGGGCGCCGACGACGACTCGGGCCCCGCGGGCGAAGAGGACGACTCGGGCCAGGAAACGGCCGGAGGCTGGAGGCCGGGTTCGGCGGCGGGCGGGAGGTCGGAGGCGTCCTCCACCGGGGGCTTGGCCGACAGCAGCGGGCCGGGCGGGGCGCCGGGCTCGACCTTGACGGTGACGCCGTTCTTGCCGCGCGCGCCCCGCGCGATCACGTCGATCACCAGGCTCACCGAGTCGTGGGCCCCCACGACCGGGTTCGCGGGCCGTACGGTGATGGCGCGGATGGCGAGCTCGGTCGCGGCGGGATACGCAGGCACGGGCGCCGTGAGCGACCCCGCCGCGAGCGAGACGAGAAGGAGGCTTCTGGTCATGAGCGAGACGCTAGGAACCGCCCGGTCATGACCAGGACCGCGACACGCACCCCTTATGGCAAAGCCGACAGGGCCGCCGGGGCCGCGGGTCAGCGCGTCTCGCCGTAGAGGGACTCGATGACGTCGGCGTACTTGGCGTGGATGACGCGCCGCTTCAGCTTCAGGCTCGGCGTGAGCTCCTCGGTCTCGGCGGTCCACTCGGTGCCGAGCAGCGCCCACCGCTTGACCTGCTGCACCCTGGCCAGCCTGGCGTTGGCGGCCTCGACGGCGGCGGCGACCTCCTTGAGGACGTCGGGGTGCTCGGCCAGCTCGGCCAGGGAGGCGAAGGCGATGCCGCGGGCCTGCGCCCAGCCCGGCGCGGTCTCGCCGTCGAGGGTCAGGACGGCCACCGGGTGCGGCCGGTTGTCGCCGTAGGCCAGGGCCTGGCCGATGAGCAGGTGCTCCTTGAGGTGGTTCTCGATCTCGGCGGGCGAGACGTTCTCGCCGCCGGCGGTGATGATGAGCTCCTTCTTGCGATCGACGACGCGGTAGAAGCCGTCGTCGTCGACCGTGCCGATGTCGCCGGTGTGCAGCCAGCCGTCGTCGTCGAGCAGCTCGGCGGTGGCCTCGGGGCGGTTGAGGTAGCCGCCGGTGTTGAGCGGGCTGCGGGTGAGGATCTCGCCGTCCTCGGCGATGCGGACCTCGACGCCGGGCTCGGCCCTGCCGACGGTGCCCAGGCGGTAGCAGGTGGGGCTGTTGCCGGTGAAGGCGCCGGTGGTCTCGGTCATGCCGTAGACGTCGATGACCTTGAGGCCGAGGCCGGCGTAGAAGTGCTGGACCTCGGCGGGCAGGGGGGCGGCGCCGGTCGCGGTCCACTCGGCGCGGTCGAAGCCGATCATGCCGCGGACGACGGACAGCAGGGCCGCGTCGGCCTTGTCGTAGGCGGCCTGGATCTCGGGGGTGATCGTGCCGCCGTACTGGCCGGCCTCGACGTAGGCGGCGCCGGCCGCCATGGCCTCGCGTACGGCGGCCTGCTGCTCGGGCGGCTGGGTGGCGAGCACGGCCAGCAGCCGGGCCATCATCTTCTCCCACACGCGCGGCACGCCGAAGAACATCATCGGCCTGACCTGGCCGAGCGTGGCGCCGAGGTTGGCCAGGTCGGTGCAGAAGTGCACGTGCGAGATCTTGACCAGCGGGAGGTAGAGGCTGAGGATGCGCTCGGCGATGTGGGCGTAGGTGAGGTAGGAGATCTGGGTGCCGTGCGTCGGCAGCGAGGTGATGCGGTCGGTGGCGGCGGCCTCGTAGAAGACGTTGGTGTGGGTGAGCGGCACGCCCTTGGGCATGCCGGTGGTGCCCGAGGTGTAGAGCACGGTGACGACGTCGCCGGCGGCCACCTCGCGGGCGCGGGCCTCGACGGCGGCCTCGTCCTCGGCCAGGCGGGCGCGGCCCAGGTCGAGGAAGTCGGCCCAGGACAGGAACCGCTCGTCGTCGGGGGCGCCGTCGAGCATGATGATCCGGCGCAGGCCGTCGAGCCGGTCGAGCACCGGCTGCCAGCGGGCCAGCTCGGCGGGGCCGCCCAGCACGGCGAAGCGGGCGCCCACGTCGGCGGCCACGAACGCGATCTGGTCTGGCGCGAAGGTGGAGTAGACGGTGCAGCCCACGCCGCCGGCGTGCACCGCCCCGAGGTCGGCCAGCACGTGCTCGCTGCGGTTGACCATCATGATCGCGACGGACTCGCCGCGCTGCAGGCCGAGGGCGGCGAAGGCGGCCGCGATCTCCAGGATGCGCCGCCGCGCCTGGCCGTAGGTCAGCGTGGTCCAGCCGCCGGAGCCCTCGGGGTCGGAGTACGCGGGTGCGTCGGGGTGCTCGGCGGCGACCTGCCTGAGCTGTTCGCAGACGGTGCGACCGGCGATCTCCCGCTCGATGTCGGCCCGTACGTCGAGGACTTCGGCCATGGCACCCGCCTCCAGTCAGTAATCACTTGCACAGGTGGCATGCATCGCACCACACCCTCTGGGCAGCGGCAAGACCCCCGCGGGAAACAGTCGGCCCGGTCACGTAGAGTGATCGTTCAGGTGCCGTACGTGTCTCGGGGGGACGGGCATGAGCAAGGGCGGAAGGACCTTCTTCGGGCATCCGTGGGGGCTGGCGACCCTGTTCTCCACGGAGATGTGGGAACGCTTCAGCTGGTACGGCCTGCGGGCGATCCTGGCCACGTTCATGGCGGCCTCGCCCGCCCACAAGGGCCTCGGCATGTCGCAGGAGACCGCGCAGGCGGTGGTCGGCGTCTACGGGGCGCTGATCTACCTGGTGGCGCTGCCCGGCGGCTGGATCGCCGACCGCGTGCTCGGGGCGCGCAGGTCGGTGTTCTGGGGCGGGTTCGTCATCATGCTGGGCCACATCAGCATGGCGATCCCGGTGACGACGTCGTTCTTCGTCTGGCTGGGGCTGCTGCTCATCATCAGCGGCACGGGCCTGCTCAAGCCGAACATCTCGGTCATGGTCGGCCGCCTGTACGGCGAGGACGAGGACGGCCGCCGCGACGCCGGCTTCTCCCTGTTCTACCTGGGCATCAACCTGGGCGCCTTCTTCGCGCCGCTCGTCGTCGGCTGGCTGGCCGACGGCGACCGCTGGCACCTGGGCTTCAGCGCCGCCGCCGTCGGCATGGCCCTCGGCCTCCTGCAGTACGTCTGGGGCGGCCGGAACCTGCGCGGCGTCGGGGAGCGTCCCGGCGTGCGGCTGACGCCGCCCGAGCGCCGCCGGTTCGGCCGGGTGGCCGGGGCGGGCGTGGCGGTGACCGCGCTCGCGCTCGGCGCGTGGGCGGCCACGGGCACGCTCACCATCGACCGTCTGGCGCTGGCGATCACGATCGTCATCCTGATCGTGCCGGTGGTCTACTTCGCCTACATCCTGCTGGGCAGCCACAGCCTCACCGACGAGGAGCGCAGCCGGATGAAGGCCTACATCTGGCTGTTCGTGGCGGCGGCGATCTTCTGGATGATCTACGACCTGGCGCCGAGCAAGCTGCTGTTCTTCGCCGCCGACCACACCCGGCTGGAGCTGTTCGGAGTGCCGATCCAGGCGGCGACGACGCAGTCGTTCAACCCGCTGTTCATCATGATCTTCGTGCCGGTGTTCGCGGCGTTGTGGGTGAAGCTCGGGGTGCGGGTGAGCACGCCGCAGAAGTTCGGGTTCGCGCTGGTCATGGTGGGGCTGAGCTTCGTGGTGATGGCGATCGCCGCCGGGCTGGCGACCGGCGGGCGGGTGTCGGTGTGGTGGCTGGTGCTGGTCTACCTGATCCAGGTGTTCGGCGAGCTGTCGCTGAGCCCGGTCGGGCTGTCGGTGACGACGAAGCTGGCGCCGGAGGCGTTCAAGGGGCAGATGCTGGGGATCTGGTTCATCGCGGTGTCGGTGGGCGACGCGGTCGGCGGCCAGACGGGGCGGCTCACCCGTTACCTGTCCGACCCGATGTACTACCTGGTGCTGGCGATCATGGCGATCGCGGCCGGGGCGGCGCTGTTCCTGTTCACGCGGAAACTGCGGGTGCTCATGGCCGAGCACTACCATGCGGCGGCCATGCCGCCGATCCGGTAAAAACATCCAACGTGTCTGAAATTCTCGACCTTGTCGGTATTTTTGTCTTCGCACTGACCGGTGCGCTCATGGGTGTGCGCAAGCGGCTCGACGTGGTCGGGATGGGCGTCCTGGCCGAGATGACGGCGCTCGGCGGCGGCCTGGTCCGCGATCTCATTCTCAACGTGCGGCCGGCCGCCTTCCAGAGCCTGGGATACGTGCTGGTGCCGGTGGCCGCCACGGTGATCGTCTTCTTCTGGCATCCGCACGTGGCCCGGGTGATGCCGGTCATCATGGTGCTCGACGCGGCCGGCCTCGGCCTGTTCGCGGCCGTCGGCACCGAGAAGGCCCTGGAGTACGGACTCAGCCCGCTGCACGCCACCATCCTCGGCGTCACGACGGCCGTCGGCGGCGGCGTGATCCGCGACGTGCTGGCCGGCGAGATCCCCACGCTGCTGTACGACCGCCAGCTCTACGCGGTGCCCGCCCTGCTGGGCTCGGCCGTGATGGCGGGCCTGTCCACGGCCGGGATGCACGGCTGGCCGGCCACGCTCGCCGCCGCGCTGCTGGCCTTCGGCCTGCGCATCACCGCGATGCGCCGCAACTGGCGGGCCCCCCTGGCCAAGGGCGCCGAGGAGCACTCCTAGCCCCCACACCACGCGCGAGCAGCCCCCGCACCACGCGCGGGCGAGTCGCTCACACCATCGGCACGAGCGAGTCGGGGTGGCGGCGGGCGCCGGTGGGGCCCTGGGCACGGGCGCGGGCGATGCGGGCGACGGCGTCGGCCACGGTCTCGGGCGGCAGGGTGAACGGCAGCCGCAGGTAGCCCTCCAGCGTGCCTTCCAGGCCGAACCACGGCCCGGGGGCCAGGCGCACACCGTGGGAGAAGGCCGCGTCGGCGAGCGTGGTGGAGGTGTCGCCGTTGAGCCGCACCCACAGCGTGCCGCCGCCGCCGGGCAGCGTGTACGTCCACTCCGGCAGGTGCCGGGCCAGCGCGGCGGTCAGCGCGTCCCGCGAGGCGCGCAGGCCGCGCAGGCGTTCGGCCCGGGTCTGCGCCATCCGCTCGAACAGGCGGGCGGTGACCAGTTGCTCCATGACGGGGCTGGAGATGTCGACGACCGCGCGGTGCCGGGCCAGCCGGCGGGCCAGCGCGGCCGTGGTGCGGATCCAGCCGATGCGCAGGCCGCCCCACCACAACTTGGACGCCGACCCGATGCTGATCACCCGGCTGTCGGTGTCGAAGGCGGCCATCGGCGCGGTGCGCGGCACGTCGTCCAGGGCCAGCTCGCTCCAGGTCTCGTCGACCAGCAGGACGACGTCGTTGCGGCGGGCCGCGCCGGCGACGGCGGCGCGGGTGGCGTCGTCCATGAGGGCGCCGGTGGGGTTGTGGAAGTCGGGCATGAGGTAGGCCAGGCGGGCGGCCGACTGCCGCATCGTGGCGGCCATCAGGTCGGGCTGCCAGCCCTCGTGCGAGATGCCGAAGGGCACGATGCGGGCGCCGTACTGGCGGGCCACGTCGATGGCGTGCGGGTAGGTCGGCGACTCGACCATGACGGGGTCGCCGGGGCCGATCAGCAGCCCGGCCACGAGCTGGATGGCGTGCTGGGAGCCGGTGGTGACGACGATCTGGTCCGGCCGGGTGGCCAGGCCGCGCTCGGTGTAGCGGGCGGCGACGCGCTCGCGCAGGACCGGCAGGCCCATGGGGTCGTAGCCGTTGCCCATGCCGTACCTGGGCAGGTCGTCCAGGGCCTCGGCCATGGCCTCGCGCAACGCGGACGGCGCGGGCGGGGCGGCGCAGTGGAGCTGGATCAGGCCGTCGTCGCCGGTGGACAGCCAGGGGTTCTCGCGGGTGCTGGCCGGGTCGGGCAGGGTGGTCCAGCTTCCCGAGCCCTGCCTGCTGTCCAGGTAGCCGCGCTCGCGCAGCAGGTCGTAGGCGGAGGTGACGGTGGTGCGGCTGACGCCCAGGGTCTCGGCCAGGTGGCGCTCCGCGGGCATGCGCACGCGTACGGGGATCTGGCCGTCCATGATGAGCGCGCGCACGCCGTCGGCCAGGGCGCGGTAGTACGGGCGCGCGGCCGGATCGACGTCGACCAGCCTTGCCACCTGCACAGCCGACAAATGCCTCATAAGGCCACTTTCGCTGATTGGCCCTGTTTTGGCAACCAGGTGGCCTGCCACCATGAGGCCATCATGAGCGAAGCAACCGTCCCCCGCCTGAGTTCCCTCCCCTCCCGCCTCCTGCGCCTGTACGGCGGCCTGGCCCTGTACGGCGCCGGCATCGGGCTGCAGGTGGAGTCGGGCCTCGGCAACGACCCCTGGGACGTCTTCCACCAGGGCCTAGCCCTGCGGCTGGACGTGTCCATCGGCACCGTCATCATCGGCGTCGGCGCCCTGGTGATGCTGCTGTGGATCCCGCTGCGCCAGCGGCCCGGCCTGGGCACGATCAGCAACGTGGTGTTCCTCGGCCTGTTCGCCGACGCGGCGATCCTGCTGCTGCCCACGCCGTCCCACCTGGCCGTCCAGGCGCTGTACGTGGCGCTCGGCGTGGTCGCGATCGCGCTGGCCACCGTGCTCTACATCGGGGCGGGCCTGGGCCCGGGGCCGCGCGACGGCGTCATGACCGGACTGGTGCGGCTCGGGCTGTCCGTCCGGCTGGCCCGTTTCCTCATCGAGCTGACCGTGCTGGCCGTGGGCTGGCTGCTCGGCGGCAGCGTCGGCGTCGGGACGCTGGTCTTCGCCCTCGCCATCGGCCCGCTGACCCAGCTGTTCACCCGCTGGTTCCCCTTGTCGTGATCCCGCGCCGGGGCCGTCCTGACGCGACAGGCCCGACCCGGCGCGGGATCACCCGCGCGCGAGTAGCGTCTTCGGCATGCGGATTGAGGACTACGCGCTGATCGGAGACATGCAGTCGGCCGCACTGGTGGCGAGGGACGGTTCCATCGACTGGCTCTGCCTGCCCAGGTTCGACTCCCCCTCGTGCTTCGCGGCCCTGCTGGGCAGCGAGCGCAACGGCCACTGGTGGCTGGGGCCGGCGGGCCCGGCGGCCCGGCGGCCGGCCACCCGGCGCCGCTACCGGCCCGACACGCTCATCCTGGAGAGCGAGTGGGACACCCCGACCGGCACCGTCCGGGTGATCGACTTCATGCCCCCGCGCGACCGGAACCCCGACGTCGTGCGCATCGTCGAGGGGGTCTCGGGCAGCGTCGAGGTCTCCACCCAGCTGCGCGTGCGCTTCGACTACGGGCGCATCGTGCCGTGGGTGCGCCGGACGAACGGCCACCTGCAGGCCGTCGGCGGCCCCGACTCGGTGTGGCTGCACTCCCCCGTCCCGCTCAAGGGCGGCGACTACGCCCACCGGGCCACGTTCACCGTCAACGCGGGCGACCGGCTGCCGTTCGTGTTCACCTGGCACCCCTCCCACGAGCCGATGCCGCCGCGCATCGACGCCGAGGAGCAGCTCGCCGAGACCGAGACCATGTGGACCGAGTGGGTCGGCAAGTGCGCCTACCAGGGCCCCTACCGGGAGGCGGTGACCCGGTCGCTGATCACGCTGAAGGGGCTGACGTACGCGCCGACCGGCGGCATCGTGGCCGCGCCCACCACGTCCCTGCCCGAGGACATCGGCGGCGTGCGCAACTGGGACTACCGGTTCTGCTGGCTGCGCGACGCCACGATGACGCTCGACGCGCTGATCAGCTCGGGCTACCTCGACGAGGCCGCCGACTGGCGGTCCTGGCTGCTGCGCACCATCGCCGGGCGTCCTCAGGACCTGCAGATCATGTACGGCGTCGCCGGCGAGCGCCGGCTGCCCGAGCTGCGCCTCGACTGGCTGGACGGCTACGAGGGCTCCCGCCCGGTCCGCATCGGCAACGAGGCGGTCCAGCAGCTCCAGCTCGACGTCTACGGCGAGGTGATGAACTGCCTCTACGTCTCCCGCACCCGCGGCCTGGCCGCCGACGAGCGCGCCTGGTCGATCCAGCGCCAGCTCCTCGACTACGTGGAGGAGCACTGGGACGAGCCCGACGAGGGCCTGTGGGAGGTGCGCGGCCCGCGCCGGCACTTCGTGCACTCCAAGGTGATGTGCTGGGTCGCCCTCGACCGGGCCGTCAAGTACGTCGAGAGCTTCGGCCGCACCGGCCCGGTCGACCGGTGGCGCACGCTGCGCGACGCGATCCACGCCGAGATCTGCGACAAGGGCTTCGACTCCCACCGCAACACCTTCACCCAGTCGTACGGGTCGTCGGAGCTGGACGCGGCGCTGCTGATGATCCCGGTGGTGGGCTTCCTGCCGCCCGACGACCCCCGGGTGACCGGCACGGTGGCGGCGATCGAGAAGGAGCTCATGTCCGACGGGTTCGTCCTGCGTTATCCGCTGGCCGCCGACAACGACGTCGACGGCCTGCCCGGCGGTGAGGGCGCGTTCCTGGCGTGCAGCTTCTGGCTGGTGGAGGTGATGGCGATGCAGGGCCGCAAGGAGGAGGCGCGGGAGCTGTTCGAACGCCTGCTGGAGCTGCGCAACGACGTCGGGCTGCTGGCCGAGGAGTACGACCCGCGCTACGGGCGCCTGGTGGGCAACTTCCCGCAGGCGTTCAGCCACGTGCCTCTGATCCACGCCGCCCGCGCGCTGTCGCGGGCGTGACCCGGCGGGGAACGGGTCTCCCCCACCGTGCCGGACGGGACACCGGCGGGAACGGGCTTCCCCCGCCGCGCCGGACGGGACACCGGCGGGAACGGGTTTCCTTCACCGCACCGGGTGGGACTAGACCTCGCATGGGTGAGGAATGGGACCTGGCGGTCGTGGGCGCGGGACCGGCGGGCTCGGCGGCGGCGCTGCGGGCCGTCCAGCTGCGGCCGGACCTGCGGGTGGTGCTGCTCGACCGGGCCGGCTTCCCCCGCGACAAGCCGTGCGGCGACGGCATCGCCGCGCACGGGCGCGACGAGCTGGCCCGGCTGGGCCTGCCGGATCTCATCGACGACTACCGGCCCACGCCCCGGCTGACCGTGGTCTCGCCGGGCGGGCTGCGCGTCTCGGCCGAGGCGGCCCGGCCCAACCACGTGGTGCCGCGCCGGGTGTTCGACGCGCGGCTGGTGGCGGCGGCCGGGGCCAGGGGCGTCGAGGTGCGCCGCCACCGCGTCAGGGAGCTGGCCCAGGACGGGTCCTGGGTCGTCCTGGACGGGCGGCTGCGGGCCCGCGCGGTGGTGGCGGCCGACGGGGCCTACTCGGCGGTGCGCCGGCTGATCGGACTGCCCGCGGCGGGCGAGCGGCACACCGCCCTGGCCGTGCGCGGCTACGCCGACGTGCCCGAGGCCGATGACGTGCAGCTCATCGCGATGCAGCGGGCGGGCTGGCCGGCCTACGCGTGGTCGTTCCCTATCGGCGACGGCACCGCGAACGTCGGGTTCGGCATGCTGCTGCCCCGGCTGCGGGCGGCGGGGGCGCCGGGCCGCCAGGTGCTGCACGGCAGGCTGGCCGAGCTGCTGCCCGACCGGCCCGCGCGCGACCTGCGCGCCCATCACCTGCCGCTGTCGACCGGGCGGCCCGCGCCGGGCGCCGGGCGGGTGCTGCTCGCCGGGGACGCGGCGGGGCTGGTCAACCCGCTGACCGGCGAGGGCATCTACTACGCGCTGCTGTCGGGACGGCTGGCGGCCGAGGCCGTCGTCGAGGCGGCGGCCGAGACGCCGGGCGACCCCCTGGCGCGGTACCGGGCCAAGCTGCGCGGCGCGCTGGGGCGGCACCTGCGCACGACCGACGTGCTGGCCCGGCTGGCCCAGTCGCCAGGGTTCATCGACGCGGCGATCGCGACCGCCGCGCGCCGCAAGGAGGTGTTCGACCTGCTGGTGGAGGTCGGGCTCGGCGCCGGGACGGTGCCCGCGCCGCTGGCCCTGGCCGTGGGCCTGCGCTGGCTGCGCGGCGCGGCACGCCTGCCCCGCCACGGTTGACCCACACTCGGGCCGTCAGCGCAGCACCACGGCTCGGCAGTCAGCGCAGCACCGCAGCTCAGACCGTCAGGGCCGCGCCGTGGCTCAGGCGGTCAGGGTGGCGCCGTTGGCGAGCAGCAGGAGCACGTCCACGGCCGCCACGGCGACGGCGGTGACGAACGGCGCCCGCGCCGACCGGCCGGCCAGCAGCGCTCCCCCGGCCGTGAGCAGCACCGCGGCCGCCATGGCCGCCCACCCCGCCACCCCCGGGCCGCCCGCGGGCCCGAGGACGAGCAGGCAGGTGGCGGCCAGCAGCGGCACCGGCGCCAGCAGCCGTACGCGCGCCGCCCCCAGCCGCTGCGGCCACCCGCGCACGCCGGTCGCCAGGTCGCCCTCGATGTCGGGCAGCACGTTGGCCAGATGCGCGCCCACGCCCAGCAGCGCCGCCGCGGCGACCGCCCACCACGCCGGCCACGGCTCCCCGGGCAGGCCCAGCGTCACGAACGCCGGCAGCACCCCGAACCCGACGGCGTACGGCGCCCACGACAGGACGGTGGCCTTCAGGCCGAAGTCGTACCCCCAGGCCCCCAGCACGCCCGCCAGGTGCGCCAGCCCCGCCGTACGGCCCGAGGCCAGGGAGAGCGGCACGCACAGGGCGAGGGCCGTCAGCGCGGCCACCCGAACGGCCGTCACGCTCACCGTGCCGTCGGCGGCCGGTTTGCCCGTGCGACCGGCGGCGGCGTCGCGCCCGGCGTCGAGCGCGTCGTTGCACCAGCCGATCGACAACTGCCCGGCCAGCACCGCGGCGGCCACCAGGACGCAGCCGGCCGGGTCCCGGCCCGCCGCCACGGCCAGCGCGGTGACCAGGGCGGTCACCGCCACGGTCGGGCCCGGATGGCAGGCCAGCGCCAGCGCGACGGCCGTGCGGACCGGCCCGCCGCGCACGACGGCGGCGGCCGCGGGATCCGGGTCGGTCACACGGTGATCGTAGACCGGGAGATCCCGGACGAGAATTCCCACGCGCCGCCCATGGCTTAAATGACCATCCTTGCGGGAAGCGTGCGGGGAGTGGATGTTGTGGGCGACCTGTCGAGGGAGCACTGCATGACCCGAATCTCCGCAGTCCGTTGTGCGTTCCCTCCCCACCGCTACCCGCAGTCCGAGCTCACCGACATGGCCGCCCGCCTGTGCCTGCCCGAAGGCGCCGACCGCCGCCTGCTCGACCGTCTGCACCGCAGCGCCCGCGTGGAGCACCGCAACCTCGCCCTGCCCATCGACCGCTACGAGAAGCTGAACGGCTTCGGCGCGGCCAACGACGCCTTCGTCTCCGTCGCGGTCGAGCTGGGGCTGGAGAGCGTGAAGGCCGCCCTGGACGCCGCCGAGCTGGAGCCGACCGACGTCGACCTGATCATGTTCACGTCGGTGACCGGCATCGCCGCGCCGTCCGTGGACGCCCGGCTGGCCGCCGGGCTCGGGCTGCGTCCCGACGTCAAGCGGGTGCCCGTCTTCGGCCTGGGCTGCGTGGCGGGCGCGGCGGGCATCGCCCGGCTGCACGACTACCTGCGCGGCTGGCCGGACCACGTGGCCGTGCTGCTGTCGGTGGAGCTGTGCTCGCTGACCCTGCAGCGCGGCGACTCCTCGCCCGCGAACCTGGTCGCCAGCGCGCTGTTCGGCGACGGCGCGGCGGCCGTGGTCGCCAGCGGCGGCGGGCGGGGCACGTCCGGGCCCGCCGCCGGGCCCGCCGGGCCCACGGTCGTCGCCACCCGCAGCCACCTGTATCCCGGCTCCGAGCACGTCATGGGCTGGCAGGTGGGCGACACCGGGTTCCGGGTCATGCTGGACGCCAGCGTCCCCGCCGTGGTGCGCCGCTACCTGGCCGACGACGTGCACGGGTTCCTGGCCGAGCACGGGATCACCGCCGGGGACGTGACGGCCTGGGTGTGCCATCCGGGCGGGCCGAAGGTGCTGGAGGCGGTGTCGGAGGTGCTGGAGCTGCCCGTGGGCGCGCTCGACGTGACATGGCGCTCGCTGGCGGCCAACGGCAACCTGTCGTCGTCCTCGGTCCTGCACGTGCTCGGCGAGACCCTGGCCGGGGAACCGCCCGCGCCGGGGAGCTGGGGGCTGGTCATCGCGATGGGCCCCGGCTTCTGCTCCGAGCTCGTGCTGCTGCGCTGGTAGTCCCCCGTCCCTGCGATCGGCTGGTGGTTGGCCTGTGACCTGGTATCTGGTGCTCATCGTGCTCGTCGGCCTGGAACGTCTGGCCGAACTGGTCGTCGCCAGGCGGAACGCCGCGTGGAGCATGGCGCGCGGCGGCGTGGTGACCGGGCGGGGGCACTATCCGTGGATGGTGGCCCTGCACACCGGGCTGCTGGTGTGCGCGCCGCTGGAGGTGGCCCTGGCCGGGCGGCCGTTCGTGCCCGCGCTCGGCTGGCCGATGCTGGCGGTGGTCGTGGCGGCCCAGGGGCTGCGGTGGTGGTGCATCACCGCGCTCGGGCCGCGGTGGAACACGCAGGTGATCGTGGTGCCGGGGCTGCCGCTGGTGCGGCGGGGGCCGTACCGGCTGGCGTGGTTGCGGCACCCCAACTACGTGGCGGTGGCGGCCGAGGGGCTGGCGCTGCCGCTGGTGCACACGGCGTGGCTGACGGCGCTGGCGTTCACGCTGCTCAACGCCGCGCTGATGGTGGTGCGCATCCGGTGCGAGAACGCCGCGCTCGCCCTCGCGGCCAAGGCGTGAACCGGTGATCGACGTGCCGGCGGCGGACGGCCGGGAGGCGGGCCGGTGATCGACGTGCTGGTGGCGGGCGGCGGGCCGGCGGGGCTGGCCACGGCGATCCACGCGGCGCTGGCCGGGATGGAGGCGGTCGTCGTCGAGCCACGCGCCGCGCCGGTGGACAAGGCGTGCGGCGAGGGCGTCATGCCGGGCGGGGTGGCCGCGCTGGCCGCGATGGGCGCGCCGGTCGAGGGCCGCGGCTTCCGCGGCATCCACTACCTCGACGGGCGGCGGGAGGCGCGGGCCGCGTTCGCCGCCGGGCCTGGGCTCGGCGTCCGGCGCACGAGCCTGCACGCCGCGCTCTGGCAGCGGGCCGTCGAGCTGGGCGTCAAGACGGTCACCGGCCGGATCACCCGCGCCGACCAGGACCGCGACGGCGTGAGCGCGATCGGGCTGCGGGCCCGCTGGCTGGTGGCCGCCGACGGCCTGCACTCGCCGCTGCGCCGCTCGCTCGGCCTCGACCTGCCGGCACGCGGCCCCCGCCGGTACGGCCTGCGCAGGCACTACCGGATCGAGCCGTGGAGCGACTTCGTCGAGGTCCACTGGTCGGGGGCGGGCGAGGCGTACGTCACGCCGGTCGGCGACGACCTGGTGGGCGTCGCGGTGCTCAGCTCGGCGCGGCGCGGCTTCGAGGAGCACCTGCGCGGCTTCCCCGGGCTGGCCCGCCGCCTGAGCGGCCCGGCCGTCACCCCGGTGCGGGGCGCGGGCCCGCTGCGCCAGGCGGTGCGCTCCCGCCGCGCCGGCCGGGTGCTGCTGGTCGGCGACGCCGCCGGTTACGTGGACGCGCTCACCGGCGAGGGCGTCTCGCTGGCCGTGCGCTCGGCGGAGCTGCTGGTCGGGTGCCTGGCGGCGGACCGTCCGCAGGACTACGACGGCGCGTGGCTGCGGCTGTCGCGCACGCACCGGCTGCTGACGGCGGCGCTGGTGCAGGCCGCCCGCCGCCCCGGCACGGCCCGCCTGGTGGTCCCGGCGGCGCGCCGGCTGCCCCGCCTGTTCGCCGGCGTGGTCCGCGTGCTGGCCTGAGCCTCCCCCGTGCTGGCCTGAGCCTTCCACGTGCTGGCCCGAGCCTTCCCCGGGCCCCGGCCGGAGGCCGATAATGAACCCCACGGTCCCCGCCAAGGACGGTCGCCATGACAGACAAGCTCGTGCGGCAGGTGCTCGACCAGGTGGACGCCCCCGACCCGCGGGTCGGCGAGATCGTCTCCGCGCTGATCGCCCACCTGCACGCGTTCGTGGACGAGGTGCGTCCCACCGAGGCCGAGTGGCGGGCCGGGCTCGCCTTCCTCGCCGAGACCGGCCGGTGGTGCACGCCGGACCGCGACGAGTTCGTGCTGCTGTCGGACATGCTCGGCCTCACCTCCGCCGTGGACGACGTCAACCACGCCGGCCCCGACAACATGACGCCCTCCTCGGTCGAGGGCCCCTTCCACTCCCCCGCCCCGCAGCGCGAGCCCGGCGCGTGGATCAGCGAGGGCCCCGAGCGCGGTCGCGGGACGCCGATGGTCGTGCACGGACGGGTGCTGTCCTGCGACGGCACGCCGCTGCCCGGCGCGACCGTGGACGTGTGGCAGGCGGCCGACAACGGCCTCTACGACAGCCAGGACGACGCCCAGCGGCCCGGCAACCTGCGCGGCCTGTTCACCGCCGGCGCGGAGGGCCGCTACTGGTTCCGCACGGTCCGCCCGAGCAGCTACCCGGTGCCGACCGACGGCACCGCCGGCCGGCTGCTGGCCGCGATCGGGCGGCACCCGATGCGCCCGGCCCACCTGCACTACCAGGTCGCCGCGCCCGGCCACCGGCCGCTGACCACCCACGTGTTCCTGGCCGGCGACCCCTACCTGGGCTCCGACGCCGCGTTCGCGGTCAAGGACGAGCTGGTGCGGCGGCCGGTGCCGGGTGCCGGCGGCTGGGGGATGGAGGGGCCGTACGAGGAGGTCGAGTTCGACGTCAGGCTGGCGCCGCCGGGGTGGGCGCCGGGCCGGTGAGCCGCTCCTGGGGGCGCAGGCCGTCCATGATCAGGCCGAACAGGTGGTCGCCGCGGGCGGCCAGCGAGGGTGCCTGGTCGGCGATCCAGCTCACCGCGCTGGCCAGCGCGAACAGGTCGAGCCCGGTCACGTCGGCGCGCACCTCGCCGGTCGCCTGGGCGCGTTCCAGGAGCCGTCCGCCCGCCTGGCGCATGGCGTGGCAGGAGGCGTGCAGCGGCGAGCCCTCGTCGTTGATCGTGGCCATCATCGAGGCGGCCAGCCCCCGGTAGGCGCCCGCGCCCTCGACGAACGAGCGCAGCCACTCCACCAGCGCCTCGTGCGGCGCGGCGGCGCCGGCCAGCGCCCTGGCGCGTTCGGCGAGCAGGTCGAAGCGCTGCCGCAGCAGCGCCTCCAGCAGCGCCTCCCTGGTCGGGAAGTGCCGGTAGAGGGTGCCGAGGCCGACCTCTGCGCGGCGCGCGACGTCGCGCAGGGACGCCTCCGTGCCCTGCTCCTCGATGACGGCGGCGGCCACGGCCAGGATGCGCTCCCGGTTGCGCTGGGCGTCGGCGCGCTGGGTCCGGGGTGTGGAGGTCATCCGATACCTTCCGGCGATTGACAAGCGGAGCAGTGCTCCGGTTATGATCCGGAACACTGCTCCGCATCATAGCGGCGCCCGTCTCCCCGAGGAGAATCGATGATGAAGGCCATCCGCGTGCACGAGACCGGCGGCCCCGAGGTCCTGCGCCTGGAGGAGGTGCCCCGGCCCGTGCCGCAGGCCGGCGAGGTCCTGGTGCGGGTGCGCGCCGCCGCGCTCAACCCGCCCGACTGGTACGCCCGCCGGGGGTTCGCCAACATCCCGCCGTCGATGCGGCCGGAGATCCCGCTGCCCTTCACCCCCGGCTCGGACGTGTCGGGCGTCGTGACGGCCGTCGGCCCCGGCGTCACCGAGTGGCGGGAGGGCGACGAGGTGTACGGCCTCGTCCGCTTCCCGCGCGTCGGCGACGAGGGCGGCAGGGGGTACGCCGAGTACACCACCGCCCCGGCCGGCCACCTGGCCCGCAAGCCCGCCTCGGTGGACCACGTCACCGCCGCCGCGGTGCCGATGGCCGGGCTCACCGCCTACCAGTACGTCCACGACATCATCGGGCTGCGGCCCGGCAGCCGGGTCCTGGTCAACGGCGCGGCCGGCGGCGTCGGACACTTCGCCGTCCAGCTCGCCGCGGACCTCGGCGCGCACGTCATCGGCGTCGCCTCCGGGCGGCACGAGGCGTTCCTGAAGGACCTGGGCGTGGCCGAGTTCGTCGACTACACCCGGGTCCGGCCGCAGGACGCGGTGCGCGACGTGGACTGCCTGATCGACACCGTGGGCGGCCCCGGCGGCCACACGCTGCTGCCCGCGCTCAAGGACGGCGGCACGCTCAGCCCGGTCTTCTTCGGCGACTACCACGACGAGGAGCTCGCCCGGCGCGGCATCGAGCGCCGCGGCGGCCAGGTGCACTCCGACGGGGCCCAGATGGCCGCGCTGGCCGAGCTGATCGACGCCGGGCGGCTGCGCGTCGGCGTCGACAGCGTCTTCCCGCTGGAGGAGGCCCCGAAGGCGCACGAACGCGCCGAGCGGGGCCACATCCAGGGGAAGATCGTCCTGCGCGTGGCCTGAGGGGGCCTGAGGTGGGCCTGGGCACGGCCTGCTCCAGCGGGTGGTCCGGGTCGCGCACGGCCGGAGCGGGATCCGGCCCGGGTCCACCGCTGGGCGGCCGGAGCGGGTCAGGAACGGGTCCACCGCTGGTTGGCGCCGCCGTGGCAGGTCCAGATGACGAGCCGGGTGCCGTTGGCGGTGGCGTTGCCCGGCACGTCGAGGCACTTGTTCGCGCCGACGGCCGTGACCGTGCCGTCGGCGCCGAGCCGCCACTGCTGGTTGGTCTGGCCGTTGCAGTCCCAGATGATCACGCGGGTGCCGTCGGCGGTGCCGCGGTCGTACACGTCGAGGCACTTGCCGCCGTAGACGCGCAGCTCGCCCGCGGTGGTGGGGGTCCACTGCTGGTTGGCGCCGCCGTTGCAGTCCCAGATCTGGACCTGGGTGCCGCCGGTCTGGGACGCGCCGGGCACGTCCAGGCACCTGCCGGAGCCGGCGCCCTTGAGCGCGGTGGCCGCGGGGGGCGTGCCGCCGCCGGTGACGACGTACATGGCGGCTCCGTGGGCCGGGACTGAGGCGCTGATCGTGCCCGCCGACGAGCCGGTCGTGTGGGCCCACAGGTCGCGTACGGAGTAGCCGGCGGCGGCGCCGAGGCCGAGCGCGGAGGCGGTGGTGGAGACGGTGGCCGTGGCGCCGCCCCGGTTGAGCAGCACGACGGCGACCGAGCCCGTGCCCGTGCCGGTCGCGGCCATCGGCTTGCGCCAGACCTCCAGGTCTCCGCTGTCGGCGATCTTGTGCCCCTGCCGGCCGCCCCAGTCCTGGTCGACGGCGATGACCTCGCCGTTGGTCAGGATCGCCCGCGTGTCGGCGCTCATCGAGCGCAGGTCGTTGCCCGCGACGAGCGGCGCGTTGAGCAGCGCCCAGAGGCTGAAGTGGGCCCGCGACTCGGTGGCCGTGAGCCCGGCGTTGCCGACCTCCAGCATGTCCGGGTCGTTCCAGCCGCCCGGCCCCGAGTACGCCGCGAGGCCCGCCTGGCTGTCCAGGATGCCCATGACCGAGCCCCAGTTCGCCTGGATGTCGCCTGTGGTGCGCCAGGAGTTGCCGACCGGCATGCCCCAGGTCCAGACGTTGTCCTGGCCCCAGTTGCACAGGCTGTAGAGGATGGGCCAGCCGGTGGCGGCCAGCGCGTCGCGCATGGCGGTGTAGCGCTGCTGCGCGCTCTGCCCGAGGTGGTCGCCGCAGTTGTCGTACTTGAGGTAGTCCACGCCCCAGGACGCCCACAGGGCCGCGTCCCTGCGCTCGTTGCCGAGGCTGGCCGGGTAGCCCGCGCAGGTCGTGGTGCCGGCCGAGGAGTAGATGCCGAGCTTGAGCCCCTTGCCGTGCACGTAGTCGGCGACGGCCTTGACGCCGCCGGGGAACTTCTGCGGGTCGGGGACGAGGTCGCCGGCCGCGTTGCGGGTCCTGGTGGACCAGCAGTCGTCGATGTTGACGTAGGTGTAGCCGGCCGCGGCCATGCCGGAGGCGACCATGGCGTCGGCCGTCTGCCTGACGAGGGTGTCGCTGACCGAGCAGCCGAAGCTGTTCCAGTCGTTCCACCCCATCTGGGGCGTTCTGGCCAGGCCGTTGTCCAGAGCGGCGGCGGGTGGCGCGAGGCCGGCGACGGCGGTCAGGCAGGTCGCGGTGAGGGCCAGGGCGAGGGTTGACCGAAGGATCGCACGCATGGGACTCCTTCAACACCGAGGGGTGAGGACCCAACATGATCCGACCGAATCGAACAGGATCGTCCGTCGATTTGCGTGCGAAGTCAAGGGGTCTTGAGGGATTCTGTTGCCTGCCGTTCGGCGCGCAAAGGGCTGCCGACGGGGTGCCCCGGAGCCCTCCGGGCCGCGTTTCAAGTCGCTGACCTGCGGTTACTATCTGTAGCGGTTAGATCATCGACAGTGATTGGATCGGTGTGATGCGACGACTTATCGCAACACTTGTCTCTTGCGCCACCGCCGGCGCCCTTCCGCTCGTCACCGCCGGTCCGGCTGCCGCCGACCCGCGTCCCGAGCCGTTCTCGTACGTGGCTCCGGAGTACGACATCAGGGGTCCGTACATCGGCGCCGACGACCCGTGGTGGCACGGCCACCACCACAACCGGCACCACGGCGACCACCAGTGGGACGGCGACCGTCCCTGGGACGGCGACCGCGACAAGGACGACGACCGCTGCAAGGACGACGACGACCGGCACCACGGCGACCACCGCTGGGACGACAACCGCTGGGACGGCGACAAGGACGACGACCACTGCAAGGACGACGACGACCGGTACAAGGACGACGACCGCTACCGCGACGAGGACGGCGACGACGACCGTTACCGGAACGAGGAGCGTGACGACGACGACCGCTACCGGGACGGCGACCGCGACTGGGGCTACAACTACCGGTACGTGACCTCGCTGCGCTGCCGTCTCGGCGGTGGCGCCGTCGTACGTAGCTGGCACAGCCCGACCAGGCTGGCCTGCTACGGCGGACGGTACAACGGATACTGGGTGGTCAGCTACGGGCTGTGATGCCCGTGGCTGCCATCAGGGCGGGTCCGCACCACGCGGGCCCGCCCTTCTCGTGCCCGCCTACGGCGCGCACATGGTGAACCTGACCGCCTTCGTCCTGGGCGACGGGGTCAGGATCCGGTAGGCGACGGTGTGCCTGCCGGCCGAGGGGGTGACGAGCCTCCGGGAGCTGACGTAGCCGCTGCGGCTGTTCGCGGGGAAGCGGGACGAGCCGCGCTCGATGACCCTGCCGTCGTAGAGCCACTGGTAGGTGTAGGCGGCGCCGGGGCGGGTGGCGTTCACTCCGGCGGCGAAGTTCACCGCGCCGGTGTAGCAGGTGACCCCGGCGGAGTTGATCGTCGAGGAGCCCTGGACCCGCACGTACGCCAGGGCGAACGCGGCCCTCCCGGTGGTGGCGGGCGGCGTCGTGGAGCGTTCCGACGGGGCCGTGGCGGAGGGGGTGGGGCGCGTCGAGCGGCGCTGCGGCGTCCTCGTGGGCCTCGACGCGGCCGTGCCGTGCCGGGACGGTCCCGCCGAGGCGGACGTGCGCACGGGCTCATGGGCGGAGCGCACCTCGGCGTCCGCCTGCCGCTTGCCGGAGTTCCACACCACGACGCCGGCCGCCACCGACACGGCCACCGCCCCGGCCGCCAGCGCCAGCACCGGCGACCGCCGTCCCACCGCCCACCTGGACCGGCCCGCCGGCGAGGCGACCGGACCGTCGGCCGGCACCGCTGGATCGTCTCGATGATCCCTGGGAAGCTCCCCGGCCGTCACCGCGGGAGCGTCCCGATGGCCCTCAGGGGGCTCCGGCGGGGCGGGGCGGGGCTCGCCCAGGACGAGCGGCAGGACCGCCGCCATGGGCGGGCGCGCCTGCGGATCCTTGGCCAGGCAGGCGCGGACGATGTCGCGCAGCGGCTCGGGCAGGTCGCCGAGCTGGGGCTCGCCGCGCAGGATGCGGCCGGCGACCGCGGGCGGGGCGTCGTCGCCGAACGGCGGCCGGCCCGTGGCGGCGAACACCATCACCGACGCCCAGGCGAAGACGTCCGCCGCCGCTCCCGACGTCGCTCCCGACGCTGCCCCCGACGTCGTCCCCGACGCTGCCACCGACGCGCGTCCGTCCAGTTGCTCCGGCGCCATGTACGCCACCGCGCCGCCGTCGGAGCCGTGGCCGGGCCCGGTGCCCGCGCCGGCGCGGCCGGAGCCCGGGCCGGTTCCCGCGGTGCCGAAGCCGACCAGGCGCGCGCCGTCCCGGCCGAGCAGCACGCTGGACGGCTTGAGGTCGCCGTGCGTGAGTCCCGCCCGGTGCACCGCGGCCAGCCCCGTGGCCGTGCCCACCGCCAGGTGCCGCAGGTTGCCGCCGCCGAGCCGGCCCACCTCGGCCAGCGACGGCCCCTCCACGTACTCGCTCACGATGTACGACAGCCGCCCCCAGGCCGCGTCGAGCACCCGCGCGACGCCCGGCGAGTCCACCCGGCGGGCCGCCTCGGTCAGGGCGGCGAACCGCTCACCGGCCACGATCCCGTGCAGGACCTTGACGGCCACGGGCCGCCCGTCCGGCCCCTGGCCGAGGTAGACGACCCCCTGCCCGCCGGAGGCCAGCCATCCGGTGATCCGGTGGGCCCCCAAGGACGTGGGATCGCCAGGACGTAAGGGCTCGGCGTTCGGCATGAGGCGGTGACTCCTGGGACAGCAGCGGTACCGAATCATGAACTTTAGCGGGATGAATGAGGATCCGCCGCCCCCAGGTTCACCTCGCCGTCAGCGCACGAGCCCCTCGCTGGACAGCCGCCGGGTCCTCGTACTACGTTAATCATCAGTACTACTGACGATCAGTGGTACTGACGACAAGGAGTTGCGGTAATGATCCTCATCACGGGCGGGCTCGGTTTCATCGGCATGCACACCGCGCGAGCGCTGCTCGACCTCGGCGAGTCCGTGGTGCTCGTCCAGCGCCGGGCCCCCGAGGTGCCCGCGCCGCTGACCGGCGAGGCCGAGGGACGGCTCGTCGTCGAGCGGGCCGACCTGACCGACCGGGCGGCGCTGCTCGCCCTGGGCGACCGGCACAAGATAACTGGAATCGTGCACCTGGCGGGCTCGATGCCCTGGCCGGTGGACGCGTACGAGCCGGTCGAGGGGGTCGAGAAGTCCGTCGCGAGCCTGCTCAACGTCTTCCATGCCGCCACCGAATGGCAGGTGTCCCGGCTCGGCCTGGCCAGCACCATCGGCGTCTACGGCGGCGTCGAGGCCCCGGGCCCGCTGGCCGAGGACCTGCCGCTGACGATGTCGGCCGGCCACCCGATCCCGACGTTCAAGAAGATCGGCGAGCTGATGGCCGGCCATCTGGCCGAGACCGCCGGGCTGGAGGTGGTCAACCTCCGCATCGGCGCGATCTGGGGGCCGCTCGGCCACGCGCGTTCGCCGTTCTTCCTCCTGCCGCAGCTCGTGCACGCCGCCGTCCGGGGCGTCGCGCCGGACCTGGCCAGCCCCGCGTGGGGCGCGTACGCCGGGGACGGCGGCGACCTGTGCTACGTCAAGGACTGCGGGCGGGCCATCGCCCTGCTCCAGACGGCCGAGCGGCTGCGCCACCGCACGTACAACGTCGCCACCGGCCGGATGACCACCAACGGCGAGGTCGCCGCGGCGATCCGGCGGGCCGTGCCCGGCGCGGACGTCGAGCTGCGGGAGGGCCGCGACCCCGCCGGCCCCGGCCGCGACCTGTGCCTCGACATCACCCGGCTGCGCGAGGACACCGGATTCGAGCCCGCCTACGACACCGGCTCCGGCATCGCCGACTACGTCTCCTGGCTGCGCGCGGGACACGCCCGCTGACCGCGCCCGGCCGCACGGGGCGCACGTGGCACCCGGCGGCTGCTCAGCGCCGGTCCAGGCACCCCTGCCTGCCCAGCAGCCGGAACGCCCGCGCGGCCGGCGGCGGCAGGGCGCGGTAGGACCCGGGGAACACCGTCCGTACGGCGGCGGGCCGGTCGGCGCCTCCTTGTTCGGCGGCCAGGTCACCGACGAGGTCGGTCATGGTGAGCGACGGGTTCACCACCAGGTGCTCGGCCACGATGCGCAGCGCCAGCGGGAGATATCCGCACAACCGCGTCATGCCGGCGACGGCCCAGGGCTCGGCGGCGACGCGCTCCGCGCCGGCGGCGGCGGCCAGCAGGTCGGCGGACTCGGCGGCGGTCAGGGTGCCCAGGGCGATGTGGTGGGCGCCGTCCCGGGCGACCAGCCCGCCCAGCCGGTGGCGGCTGGTCACCAGCACCAGGCAGCCGGGGTTGCCGGGCAGCAGCGCGCGGACCTGGTCCGTGGAGGCGGCGTCGTCCAGCAGGACGAGCATGCGCCGGTCGCCGATCAGGCTGCGGAACAGGGCCGCCCGCTCCCCCACGTCGCCGGGCAGGCGCCGCAGGTCCGGGGCGAGAGCCCGGACGAGCTGGGCCAGCGCCTCGGCGGGCGGCAGCGGCCCCCGTTCGGCGTCGGAGCCGCGCAGGTCGAGGTGGAGCTGACCGTCCGGGAAAAGGCCGGCCACGCGGTGCGCGAAGTGCACGGCGAGCGCGCTCTTGCCGACTCCGGCGACGCCGTCGATCACCGCGATCGCGATGGCGTTGCCGGAGTCCGGCATCAGGCCCGCGAGACGGGCGAGCTCGGCGGAACGCCCGGTGAAGCCCGGCACGTCGTGCGGGAGCTGCGCCGGACGCGGCCGCTCGGGAGGACCGGCCACGGCCAGCTCCCACAGCGCCACCAGGCGCGCGGTGTCGCCGCAGCACGCCTTGCTGATGGCCTCGACGGCCTGGCGGGACGGCAGCAGCTTGCCGCTGAGGTACCGCTGGAGCGAGGACTTGCTGCAGTGCGTGTGCCCGGCCAGCTGCACCAGCCCGAGACCGGAGGCGGCCTTGAGCAGGCTGAGTTCGGCCGCGAGCATGCGGGCGTGGATGCCGTTCACCACTGCGGGGCTCATCCGCCCGCCTCCTTTTCCGGGGTTCGCAGGACGTTCCAGGCGCGGGTGACCGGGGGGTCAGGCGTTCGCGAAGTAGGCGTACAGGTCGACGTCGACGCTCACCTGCCCGGTTCCCTCGTTCTTCAGCACCACCGACCCGTCGGGGCGTACGGCGGCGATGGCGGACCCGACGGCGTCCTTGCCCGCCGGGTAGGAGACGACGCGGGCGGTCGAGGGCCCGCTCGGCGGCAGCACCGAGACGGTCCCGGCGGCCGCCCCCCGCGCGGCCACGGTCAGCGCGACCGCGGTGACGCCGGAGGCGGGCAGGCCGGTGAAGCGCACGGCCTTGGTGCCCCCCGCCGGGATCGCCAGGGCCCGTCCCGCGGACGTGGGACGGACGGCCTTGACCAGCCCGCCGCGCCGCTCGGCGGTGAAGTAGCCGGTGACGTCCACGGAGATCTCGACGTTGTCGTAGCCGAGGTTGTGCACGTTGATCTTGCCGTCCTGGCCCGGTTTGACGATCGTGTGGAACTGCGTGGTGAGGTTCGCCGGGTAGTCGATGTTGGCGTCCACGGGGTAGGCGTCGCCGGCGGCGTACACGCGTACGGTGCCGGTCGACGGGCTCTTCAGCACCACGGTGAGGGCGACCTGGGCGACCCCGGCGGCGGGCAGGCCGTTCATGCCGGCGACGGACAGCTCGTGGTTGCCCAGCGCGGGGATGACGGTGTGGTCGGCCATCCGGGCGGGCGTGACGGGGAAGTAGGTGCCGCCCACGGCAGCGGCCGCCCTGTCGAGGGTGTGGCCGTGCGCGTCGAGCGTCACCTTGACGGGTCCCGTCCCGCGGTTGACCACCTTGACCTTCCCGTCGGCGCCGACCCTGGCGATGATCATCGTGGAGGCGTAGCGGGAGGTGTCGTAGGCGAGCACCTTGCCGTCCGGTTCCTGCTCGTCGGAGGCGTGCACGGTGATCGTCCCGGTGTTGAAGAAGTCGCCCTTGGCGCTGACGTTGAGCGCGACGGACCGCACGCCCTGCGCGGGCAGCCCGGCCACGCCCGCCACCTGCACGATCATGGTGGAGTTGGCGCTGATCCGGACGTTGTCCAGGATCCTGCCCCGCGAGTGGAAGTACTGGTCGGGCCCCGGCCGGGGCGTCGCGTCCAGGGCGGCGGCGTCGAGCTGGATGCGGGGCGTGGTGGCGCCCGTGTAGGCGATCGGGCGCCCCGTCTCCTTGAGCTTGGCCTCCAGCGCCGCGGGGCCGAGCCCGGGGAACGCCTGGCTCAGCACCGCGAGCGCCCCCGCGACGTGCGGCGCGGCCATGGACGTGCCGCTCATCGACGCCCAGCGGTCGCCGGGCACGGAGGAGACGATGTCGCTGCCGGGGGCCAGCAGGTCCAGGAGCGGGCCGCGGTTGCTGAAGGAGGACAGGACGTCGGCGTCGGTGGTGCTGCCCACGGCGACGGCCGACGAGATGCAGGCGGGGGCGGCCACCGCGTTCGGGTAGGCGTCGTTGCCGGCCGCGACGACGGTGGCGACCCCGGCCGCCAGCAGGGCGTCGATGGCGGCCTTGCGCGGGTCGGTGTCGCAGGCCGCGGTGTGCATGCCGCTGCCCAGGCTCAGGTTGACCGCCACGATGGGCAGGGTCGCCTTCAGCGCCTGGACCTTCTCCAGCGCGGCCAGCTGGGCGCTGGAGAAGCTGAGCAGGCACGGCGCGCCGCCGGAGCCGCAGAAGTCGTCGGAGTCGAACCTGCTGAAGATCTGGATGGCCACGAGGCCGGCGCCCGGCGCGACCCCGCTCCCACCGTCGCCGTCGATGCCCTCGCCGTCGCCGGCGATGATCCCGGCCACGTGCGTGCCGTGGGAGCAGTCCAGCAGCTCGTCGGAGCAGCCGCCGCTCTCGGCGTCGGCCGAGCCCGGGCCGTCCTGCCTGGGGGCGCCGTCCGGGCACAGGCTGGTGGCGGAGTAGTCGGGGTCGGCGGGCGAGAAGCACGCCTCGGCCAGCACGCGGCCGCCGAGGAAGGGGTGGCCGGTGGCGACGCCGGTGTCCAGCACGGCCACGGCGGTGCCCGCGCCGGTCAGCCCGGCCGCCCTGGTGCGGTCGCCGCCGATCAGCGGGACGCTCTGCCCGAGGGCCGGCGGCACCGGCCGGTCCTCGGACACGCTGAGCACACCCGGCCGGGCGGCGAGCCGCTGGAGGCCCGCCTGGTCGGTCCGCAGGGTGACCACGGGCAGGCGTGACAGCGTCTGGAGCACCTGGCCGGCGCCGGAGCCGGAGACGGCGGCCAGCTCGTCGCGATCCCTGGTCACGACGTTGACCCGGATCCTGCCTCCGGAGTCGAGCTTGCGGGCCAGCCCGGGCTCCACCCACGGGCCGTTCCCTCGCTGCCCGGCGTCCGCCGGCTGCCCCGCCGCGGCGGCCGGCGAGCCGGTCGCGACGGCGAGCGAGGAGAGCAGGATCGCCGTCAGGACGAGCACCCGGTGGATGGCCGCCGTGACGGTGGAAGATCGCCTCATGAGGCTCTCCTTCGGCGCGGGAGGAAGATGCCCGCGCAATGTACGCGGCCCCTGTTGCCACCCGTTTGCCAGCGACGTCAGCGCCCTTTGCGTCGGGAATGCCGGGGATATCCGACGGAAGCCGGGGACGTCAGCGCCCTTCGCGGCTGCCGATGCGGCTGAAGATGGCGGTCGACTCCTGGCGGGCGGCGCCGGCGTGCGCGGCCTCGCCGTTGCGCGACTCCAGGCGGGCCAGCACGGAGAGCGTGCGGGCGCGCCACAGCGGCAGCTCCAGCGTGTCCCACAGGTCGAGCGAGGCGGACAGCGCGGCCTTGGACTCGGCCGCCGCGCCCTGCTCCAGGCGCAGCTCGCCGAGCGTCCGCAGGCCGAGCGCGCGGCCGAAGCGGTCGTCCTGGCGGGTGAAGACGCGCAGGCTCGCCTGGAGCGCCCGCTCGGCCTGCGGCAGGTCCCCCACGCGGATCCGGATCTTGGCCAGCGACTGGTCGGCGTAGGCCGTCCCGTGCGGGTCGGACAGGGCGGCGAACAGGCGGCGGGACTCGCGGGTCCTGGTCGCGGCGTGCCCGTACTCGCCCCTCGCCCGGTGCACCAGGCCGATGCTGCGCTGCAGCAGCGCCTGGCAGCGCAGGTCACCGATCTTCTGGTACGTCCGCAGCGCGCGGCTGAGCAGCCACAACGCCAGTTCGTCGTCGCCGCGTTCGCGTTCCACGAAGCCCAGCATGTAGATGGCGTGGGCGTGCCCGGCCTGGTCACCGAGGGCGGAGAAGAGCGAGGCCGCCTCCAGCAGGTCGGTCTCCCCCTCGGCGAACCAGCCGCCCTCGGCCCGCACGGTGCCCAGCCCGGACAGGGCGGCCGCCAGGTGCCGCCGGTCGCCGAGCCGCTGGAAGGCCCGCCGGGCCTCCTCGTAGGCGGCGACGGACTCGGCGAAGCGGTCCTGGGCGAAGCGGATCCGGCCCAGGCCGAGCATCACCAGCCCCTCCCCCTCCAGGTCGCCGGACCTCCTGACGGTCTCGGGGCCGCCGACGCCGCCCGGCCCGGCCCGGCCGCCGAGGCGGGGGTCGCCGCGCAGGATGTCCAGGCGCAGCCGTACCAGGGCGGGGCCGGGATCGAGCCCCAGTTCCTCGTTCAGGTGCGCGCGTGACCGTTCGAAGACGTCCAGGGCCTCGGCGATGCGGCCGGAGCGGTAGAGCGCGAGCATCAGCAGGCCGGCCAGCCGCTCCCGGGTGGGCGCGGTCGCCACCTCCTCGGCCAGCGCGCCGAGGACCTGCCGGTGCCGGCCGAGCCGCAACGACGCCTCGGCGTGCTCCTCGATCGCCTCGCGCCGCGCCTCCTCCAGCCGGACGCACAGCGTGTCGCGGGCGGCGCCGACGGCCGCCTCGTCGAGCACCGGGCCACGCCACAACTCCAGCGCCTGCCGCAGCAGCCCGGCCTTCTCCTCGTCGTCGTCACTGGCCCCGGCCCGCTCCTTCAGCACGGCGAACCGGTGCGCGTCCACGGCCATGGGATCGATGCGCAACCCGTAGCCGGAGCCGGTGGCGAAGACCTCCACGTCGCTTCCGGCTACGCCGGCGAGCAGGCCGCGCAGCCGCGACACGAGCACCTGGACCTGCCTGCGCGCGCCCTGCGGCGCCCCTTCGGGCCAGAGCACCTCGACCAGGCGCTGGAGCGGGACGACCCGGCCGGCCGACAGAGCCAGCACGCCGAGCAGCAGCCGCTGCTGCCGCCTGCGCAACACCACCGGCGCGCCCGCCCACCGGAACTCGACCGCCCCCAGCACCCGAACGCCGTCGTACGGTGAATTGATCACGTCCCCATGATTGACCGACTGTCGAAGCCCACGGTCAACCGATATTCAACCGAGACAAATCCTGCATTTCTCCGGAGAAACCTTGGCGACTCCGATACGTGGGCGATATCCGACTGAGACGAACCCACAGCCGAGAGGAGGCAAGTCACATTCCGTAACGCTTCCTCGAACATAACCAGCGCGGCGCGGATGCATCCAGAAGGCGTTTCCCTGGCACCCGGGACCGGCTTCACGGGTGCAGCCGGTCCCTCCCGCGTGCCGAACGGGCACTAATCCACGTAGCCCCTTCTGCCGTGATCGACGTGCACCGCGGAGATGATGTCCGCCTCGACGGATATGGCGACCCAGTAATCCTTCCGGCAGTTCTCGCACTCGACATATCCGGCGCCTTCGAAGTCGCCTCCTTCGGGGCGCGCCGAGGGAAATCGCAGGCCCTTCGTCCCCCACTCGACACGGTCCCCCACCCGGTAAGGCCGCAGCTCGAGAAGCCCGAATTGGAACTCCGCCTCGGCCTCGCCGGTATATCCGCACCTGGGGCACGTTTCCGTGAAGGACAGCAGGTTGTAGCTGCCCATCAGGGCATCACCCTGCGGAGGGACACCCCTGGGAGCCGGAGGGTTTGCGTGACGAAATTGGTCAGGTTCCGCTCCATCGTCACCGCGGTCATCCCGCTGGCGGCCGCGAAGCCCACCAACGCGGCGTCACCCCGTCCCTTCGCTCCCACCACGGCGTTGAAGGCCGTCCGGAATTCCGAGGAGGAAGCCCACTCCGCGGCCTGCTGACCGGTGATCGTCTGGATGTTGTTCTCCTCGAGGAACCGACGCCTTGCGTTCAGCCCGTTGGTGACGTTGAGGAATTCGTGTCGCTGGTTCGGCGTGATGTACACCGTCGAAGCGTTCTGGATCTCGGCCAGCGCCTGTTCGTGGCCCCCTATCGCCTTCACCATGAGGTCGTTGTCGGCGAGGATTCCGCAGTTGTGAACGAGGACCGAGGTGTCCCCGGTCACGACATAGTACGTGTGAAGGTCGGCGACGGTGAGGTTGTGGACGCGGGCCTGGGCGGTCCACGCCTTGACCGCCTTGATCTGGACGTAGGTGCCGGCGGCCGTACGGAGGAGTTGGCCGGGACGTAAGTCCTTGGCTTCGCGCCAGCTCCCCGCGTCCGCCACCCAGAAGGGGTGACCGTCTGTGGCGACGATGTCGCGGGTGCTGCCGCCGCCACTGTCCACGGTGACGGTGACCAGGTTCTTGGGGCCTTCACCGGCGATGGTGGCGGTGACGTCCTTGGCCTCCGTGCGGCCGGTCTCCGGGTCGGTGGCCATGACCTTGTCGCCGGGTTTCAGCTGGTCGATGCGTTTGGTCAGACCGCCGGCGAGCAGGACCTTGGTTCCCGGGACGAAACTGTTGGACAAGGGACAGGAGCCGCCCGCCGAGGGATTCTTGCTGCGTTTGCCCGCGCGGGCTATCAGGCCGTCCAGGGCGGCTATTTTCTTGTTGATGTCGTCGATCTTGGCGTCGATGGCTTCGATGGCGCGGCGGGCCGCCTTGATGGCGCCCTGGACCTTTTTGTAGATCTTGATGCCCATCCGGACCCTGGTGGCCAGTTTCCAGATCAGGCCGCCGATCTTCTTGGCCGGCACGAATTCCAGGATCAGGCTGACGCAACTGCCGACGCTGCCGCCTAAACAGCCTTTTATGTCATCTATTTTCAGGAAATCTTTGATGAATCCGATGCCTGCGGCCTTCAAGGCTTCGAGCACCGCGTTCCGCTTGGCGGTCTGCTGCTGTTGCTGCCGCTCGTTCTGTTGCGAGTCGCGGGCGTTGTTGAGGCGTTTTCTGGCGCCGTCCCGATCGCAGGGGCCTTCGCAGTCCGGGTTGTCGTGGTCCTCGCCCGGCCCGCAGGGCGGCGCGATGGAGTGGAAGCAGCCGACGCCGGTGCAGCAGGGTTTCCTGCCCGTGGGGTCGGCCAGGGTGGGGGGATTGTTGTTGGCGTAGTTGTAGCCGTTCATCTGCTGGGAGTCGCCCATCTGGATGAGGGGGTCGACGGAGATGAAGCGGCCGGTGAGCGGGTCGTAGCTGCGGGCCCCGAGCGTGGTCAGGTCGGTGCTGGTGTCGTTGATGCCGCCGACGAATCCGCGCTGGTGGCCCTGGGGCCAGGCGCCCTGGCTGCCGCGCAGGGCGCCGAAGGGGGTGTAGCGGCGCTGGCTGAGGGCGCCGGTCTCGGCGTTGATGGCCAGTTCGGCGGTGCCGTGGTGGTCGCCGAGGACGTAGGTGACCCCGGTGGTGGTCCGCATGGCGTTGCCGACGAAGCGGCTGGCCGTGGGGCTGGTGGCCCCCTTGACCAGGTGCACCTCCAGGCCGGGCAGGTAGAGGGTGGTGCCGTCCTTGTCGCGCCGGATGAGCCGCTCGCCGTCGGCGGTGTAGAGGAAGCGGGTCTCGCCCTTCTTGTCGTCGTTGACCTTGACGAGCTCGCCTTCGGCGTCCCAGGTCAGCGTCTGGTTGCTCGCCTGGGTGCGGCGCTCGACGGTGTTGCCGGAGGCGTCGTAGGCGAAGGAGGCGGCGCCGGGGACCGTGGTGAGGCGGTGGGCCTTGGCCGGGTCGTAGACGTAGGTCCGGTCCGACTGCTGGACGCCGCCCGCCGGGCCGGCGCCGTAGAGGGACTCGCTGCGGCGGTTGCCGGTGTCGTCGTAGGTGTAGGCGGCGCGGTAGGGGGCCGGGCCGCCGACGGTGGCGTTCGCGCCGGTGGCGGCGCAGGCCGCGTCGCCGTCCTGGGTCCAGGCCTCCGACAGGCGGGACAGCTCGTCGTAGCGGAAGCACTGGTTGTCGACGCCGTCGCGGGAGGTGTCCTTGATCTGGGTGATGTTCCCGGCGGGCTGGTAGGCGTACTGGGTGCTGCGGTCGGTGCCGGCCATGCCGAAGTGCCAGGTGGTGGCCTTGGCCAGGCGGCCGGTGCCGAACTCGTAGTCGAAGGTCTGGTCGATCTGCTTGCCGTCGCCGCCGGACTGCATGCGCAGGCCGATGACCCGGCCGGTCTTGGTGTAGTCGGTGCCGACGAGGTACGTCGACAGCTGGGACTTGGTGGAGACCAGGCGGCCGAGGTCGTCGTAGGTGTAGGCGATGTTCTCGGCGGGCAGCCCGCCGACGGCGGGGCTGCTGCTCGCGGCGACGCTGCCGTCGAGGTTGTAGCTGGTGTCGAAGACGTACCCCTGGGCGGGCGCCAGGCCGCCCTCGACGGCGGGCAGGACCACCCGGCTGCGCTGCGGGCGGTCCAGGTTGTCGTACGCCTCCACCTGCGTGGTGTACCGGTCGGTGCCGACGATGCGGGTGGAGCTGGTGAGCTGGCCCTTGCGGACGGTGTCGTACACCCACTCGGCGATCTTGGTGCCGGGCGACGACGTGGTGGCGTCGTACTTGGCGACCATGCGGTCGAGCCCGTCGTACTCGATGCCGATCTTCTGGTTGCGGGCGTCGGTCGTCAGGACCGGCCGGTCGAGGTTGTCGTAGGCGGTCTTCTCGACGCCGCGGTCGGGGTCGTTCGACTGCACCCGGCGGCCGAGCAGGTCGTAGCTGTAGGACCAGACCTGGTTGCCCGGGCCGGTCACCGACTCCTGCTGGCCGCGGTGGTTGTAGGCGAACTTGGTGACGACCGGCCCGGCGGCCGTCTGCTGCTGGATCTCACGGGTACGCCCGTGCACGTCGGTGTAGGTGGTGACCGGGGTGCCGCCGGACGGGGGCACGACCTTGGTCCAGTCGCCGCCGTACTCGTAACGGGTGCTCCACAGCTCGTTGACGTCGCCGTCGCTGTTGCCGGACAGCAGCCGTTCGGCGAGCAGCCGCCCGCGGCCGTCGTAGGTGTTCCACAGCTGCGACTCCACCGCGCCCACGGTGGCCACCCCGAACCGCTTGGGCTCGGGGTCGCCGTCGGCGTAGTAGGGCGCGAAGGTGTAGTGCACCTGCCCGGCCCCGTTGTAGACGCTGTCGGAGACGATCCGGCCCCTGGTGTCGCCGTTCTTGCCGGGGGCCTGCGACTGCCTGGGCCGCAGCCACCCGTCGAACAGCGTGTACGACGTCTGCTGGCCGCCTTCGCCGGTCAGCGTCTTGGCGCCCACGGCCACGATCGCGCCGGCGTTGACGAGGTACTGGTACTCGTTGTCGGGCGTCATGCTCGTCGTGCGGCCCGGTCCCCAGACCTTCGAGGTGCGGCCCAGCGCGTCCCGCTGCGCGACGGTCACCTTTCCGGCCGCGTTGGTCTCCCGCGTCGCCAGGCCCCACGCCGGGTCGAGCACCCGGGTCGTGACCATGGCCGAGTCGGGGTCGTCGGCGCGGGCCCGCGGGGTGGTGGTGACCACCTGCGTGGTGACGCCGTGCGCCTCGGTGTAGTCGGTGGAGGTGGTCAGCCCGGCGGCGTCGGCGACGGTCTTGGGGCGTCCCAGGTCGTCGTAGGTCGACCGGGCGATCACCTGGTAGCCGGTGATCGCGGTCGCCGAGGCGGTGTTCCCGCGTTCGGTCCTGGTCACGTCGCCGTGCACGGGCGCGGCCTTGAACGCCTTGTCGTCGTAGTAGGTGCGCGCGTCGGCGATCAGGTCGGTGAGCAGGTTCGGGGTGTCGGCGCAGCGGCGGGCCACCGTGGTCACCCGGGCCGGCAGGCGCAGCACCCGCGCCCCGTCGGCGGTCAGCTCGGTCCTGGTGCACTCCTCGTCGCCGGCGACGCCCACCTCGCCCTCGTCGTCGGTGGTCAGCGCGGCGCCGGTGGTCAGGTCGAACTCGGTCACGGTCGAGTGGGTCTGCTGCCAGGACAGGCCGACCAGGCCGAAGGTGCGGGTGGACCTGGTGCCGGTCAGGTTGGCGGTGATCGTGCCCCACGGGCGGGACCTGGAGGCCGTCTGGTGGTACCACGGCGTGCTGATCGACTTGCTCACCGGCACGCCGCCGGCCTTGTCGTAGGTCACGGTGCGCAGGGTGGTGCCGTGCAGGGACTCGTGGTCGGTGTACGTGCCGCCCTCGCCGTCGTCCACGGTGACGGTCTTGGTGCCGCCGGAGACCGAGGCGCGGTCGCCGTTCATGCCCTGGAAGTACCAGTAGTCGGTCTGGGACGGCGTGCCGCCGCTGGCCGCGCTGGTGGCCCCGCCGATCACGCGGACCTTGTCGAAGCCACGCCAGTTCGACCAGGTCTTGAACTTCTCCGGCGTGATGCCGTCGTCGTCGGCGTAGTGCCAGGCGGGCTTGCCGATGCTGTAGTCGTAGCGGGTGACCATGTCCGAGCCGCCGCCGGTCAGGTCGGTCTGGATCAGCTCGCGGACGACGTACTTGTGGAACCAGTCCAGGCTCGGGTCGGCGCCACCGTTGGAGTTCTGCCAGAACGTCGGGAAGCACAGCCGGCGGTTGCTCGCCGGTTGCGGCACATCGGAGGGGCTGCAGTCCATCCCCGAGTACGTGACGTCGAGCTTGCCGCCGGTCTCGTTCTGGATCGAGGCCACCCGCTCCTTGACGAACGGGCCGACGTCGTCGCCGAGCTTGTCCACCCGGTTGGCCAGCTGCTGGTAGACGAAGCTCACCGGCGGCATGGTGACCGGCGCCGCACCGGCGTGCCCGGTGTGGACGATGTCGGTGAGCTTGAGCTGCCGGTCCACGTCGGCCACGCCCCACAGGTGCTTGAACTCCCAGGAGTCCACGTCGCGGTGGCCGGTGCCGGCCGCGTTGACGACCTTGGTGGTGACCTTCGTCAGGCGCTTGCGGGTCCAGAAGCTCGGCGAGGCCGTGCCCTTGCCGTCCTTGCACTCGGTGCCCTCGTCGCAGTTCATGTCCCAGGGCACGTCCGGCCAGCGGGTCGGATGGGCGGAGATGTCGGCGCACTCGGCCGCGGTCAGCAGGCAGCGCTCGGCGTTGGTGAAGTCGACCCGGGCGGGCGGCGTGGCCGGGAACAGGTCGCCGGTGCGCAGGCCGTACTGGATGGAGGTGAGGTAGCCGCCGCGGTCGTAGGCGGTGTCGTCGGCGGCGCGCAGGTTGCGGCCGTAGCGGTTCTGCTCCTTGGCGTAGTAGAAGGTCACCGCGTTGCCGTGGGTGTCCTCGATGTAGTCGAGGTTCCACCGCCAGGTCTGACGGCACCAGGAGTCCTTGAAGGCGTCCTTGTGGCACGGTTCGCCGGCGTCGTCGCCGAACACCGGGACGTCCCAGGCGGAGTTCGTCTGGGGTTTGCCGGAGGTCCAGCCCGGCAGGCGGTTCTTGCCGAAGTAGTACTGCGTGCCGTCGGCGGTGGTCACGCGCCAGTACTCGTTGTCCTCGTCGCCGTTGGCGGTGTCGGCGGCGGTGCCGGTGAGGCGCTGGACCCGGGTGCCGTCGTCCCTGGCCAGGACCCAGGTGTCGGGGCCGGTCGGGACGAGCTCGCCGCCCGATCCGCCGAGGGCGAGCGTGGCGTTGTCGTAGGCCCAGCACTGGTCCATCGGCTCGACCTGGTAGGTCGGGTCCTTGGGGACGCCGTCGTCCTTGCAGGACTTGTACTTGCGCTCGATGTACCCGGGCGACAGCTCGAAGCCGTCGCCGAGCCAGGACGCCTGGTTGTTGGTGGTCGCGGTGCGCCCGTCGATGGAGGCCGCGGAGTAGTTGACCACCAGGTTCGGCACCAGCCCGCCCGGCACCGGGGGCACCCGCAGCGGGTAGGACCAGGTGAAGTCGCCCGTCTGCGGGCTGACCTGCCAGGTCGCCGACGGCGACAGCGAGGTGACGCCGAAGTCGCCCTTGTCCCCCGACGTCCCGGAGGTGACGGCCAGCACCATCGGCTCGGCGGCGAGGTCGACGTCGGCGCTGAGCGTCCTGGTCGCGGTGTCGTTGCGGCCCTTCAGCGGCACGGCCCGGCGGCACTCGGCCTTGTCCGGGCTGGTCAGGGCACATGCGGGCAGGGCCGCCAGGCGCACCCGGGAACCGAAGCCGCCTCCGTAGGCTTCGGCGAAGGGGGCGTAGTCCACCTTCATCGTGACCTTGCCCGGCGGTCCCGACGTGCGGGCCGCGGTGAAGATCGGGCCGCCGACCCCCGCGCGCTGCGAGGCCGCGCGGTCGTGGGTCTGGATGCGCACCCGCCCGGCGGCGGAGGCGGCGTCGGCCGCCGTCGCGGACAGCGTGCCCGCCTTGCGGGCGGCGGCGGACGCCGGGGGGGCCGCCAGGTCCACCTCGACCGTGCCGGGCGCGGGCCAGGCGGCCACGGGGTCGGGGGCCTTCGGTTCGCTGATCCGTGGTTTCACCGCGGCGGGCCGGCCGGGCACGACCCGTTCCCGGTCGACGGGTTTGGGCCGGTCTCGCTCGGCGGCGGCGCTCGCGGAGGGGAGCGTCGCGGGCACGACCATCAGGCCGACCGTGAGCAGCAGCGTGAGGGCCGCGCGGAGCAGCCGGGACCAGGAAGAGCGACGTCGGCGTGCGGCATGGACGCGCATGCCGTACCTCCCAGGGAAGAGAGCGGAAGCGGCAGCAGGGACGGCGGGGGCGCCGGCGCGGCGCCCCCGCCCCGGGTCAGTCGGGGGTGTTGTCGTTGAGCGCGTCTTCGGAGACGACCGACATCTCCGACCACAGGGCCAGCAGGTCGATCAGGCTCTCGTCGGCGGGGCCGCGCAGCACCCACACGTCGTCGACGTGGCCCGACCAGTTCAGGCCCGTCCCGCCGCGGCCGAGCTGGGCCGAGGTGATGGGGCCCGACAGGGCGACGTCGTTGCGGTAGGACTTGACCTCGGCCTCCGGAGCCGCTTCGAGGGTGCCGTTCACCCAGAACTCCAGCGTCTTCTCCCGGGCCCGGTAGACGATCGCCAGGTGGTCCCAGTCGCCGAACCCGGTGTGGAAGGCGGGGTGTTCCACGGCGGCGCCGCCGGGGATCTCCACGACGTACCGGCCGGTCTCGCCCATGTCCGGGTCGCCGCGGGCGGGGTCGAACTTCACCGTCAGCGCGCTGCCGGTGGCCATGGGCAGGTTCAGCAGGGTCATCGCCTTGCGCGCCTGGCCGCTGGTCTCCACCCAGGCCGAGAGGGTGAAGCTCTCCCGCGGATCGAGCACGGCCGACTCGACGGCCGCGTAGTCGCCGGTCGCGCCCGGCAGGCGCAGGGAGCCGGGCACGACGCTGTTGCTCATGGGGGTCCTGGCCACGAAGCGGGCCGCGCCGTACAGCTTGACGGGGGTTCTGGGCGCCTCGCCGCTGTCGTCGGGGACGTTGTTGAGGTGCCACTTGTGCGTCACCGTCAGCATCTCCTTGGACAGCGCCGCCGCCTCCTCGACGCTGACGACCCGGTCGTAGACGCGGACGTCGTCGATCTTGCCGGGGAAGTGGTCGAGCGGCTGGGCGCCCCACAGGACCCGGCCGATGGTCAGCGGGCCGTTGGCCGCCCAGGCGCTGGTGTAGTCCATCTCGGTGCCGGGCTCGCCGTTGACGTAGATGCGCACCTTCTTGGCCACCGAGTCGAAGACGCCCATCAGGTGCGTCCATTCGCCGGGTCTGGCCTGTTTCGCCGACCACGCGCTGGCCGAGGCCGCCGAGGTCGAGTCGGCGTTCATGCGCCAGAACACCCATTTGCGGTTCGGCGCGTCGTAGCGCAGGCAGAAGCCGGACACGTTGCCGCCGTCCTGGGCCAGCACGGTGGCGTAGGAGGAGGGCAGGACGTCCGGCAGCTTCGCCCACGCCGTCACCGTGAAGCTCTTGGTGGTGTCGAGCACCGCGGCGTCGGTACGGGCGTAGGCGGTGGTGCCGTTGCCGGCCATCGCCGTGCCGCGGGAACCGGCCACGCCGAGCTGCGGCGTGCCCGCGGTACGGGCCGGGTAGCGGCCGCCGGTCTCCGCCAGGGTGGTGGCGCCGGCCGGGTCGTTGAGCTTCCAGTGGGCCTTCGGCCCGCGGCCGGGCGCGACCCGGAACCGGTAGACGGCCGAGCCCTTGGAGTAGTTGCCCGCCTGGTCCTTGACGCGGACGTAGAGGCTGTTGCTGCCGACGACCCTGGGCAGGATCTGCACCGTCTCGGTGGCGCTGCCGGCGGTCCTCTTGCGGAACTGGGTGGGGTCGTCGTTGACCGCGTAGGCCCACTCGGTCACCGACGGGTCGAAGGTGATGACGAACCGGCCGTAGCGGCCCATGCCGTCCTGCGGCGTCTGCGCCGGGTCGAGGGGGTTCTCCGCGACGTATCCGTCGGCGCCGGACGAGGTGATCACCGGCAGCGGCGGCGCCTTGGTGTCGAAGACGAAGTAGCAGGCGGTCGCCGCCCCGGCCGAGCTCCACGGCCCCCTGCCCTTGCGACTGTCCTGGGCCCGGACCTGCCAGTTGACGACGGTGTTCTCCGGCAGCAGCCCGCGCGGCACCTGCGCCATGAAGCTGTTGCCCGCCTTGCCGGACCTGGCGCTCTTGGCCGACGTGAGGTACCGCCATTCCTTGTTCTGGCCGGCGGCGTTCTTCCACGACACCAGGAACTCGGCCTGCACCTTGTCGGCCGTGCGGTTGTAGGTGTCGGGGTCGCGGAGGTTCTTGGCGATCAGCTTCGGCGTGGACCAGTTGAACACCGACGGGTTGCCCGGCCCCTTGCACGGGCCGCCCGGCTCCATCTCCAGCTGGCTCATCTTCGGCTGCAGCGGCGGCCGGTTGTAGTGCACCCGCAGGTAGGCGCGCGACTCGAACCGCTTCCAGCCGAGCTGGTCGCCCTCGTCGGCGGCGCGCAGGCCGAAGGTGGTGTCCCGCCAGCCCTTCTGCGCCGCCTCCTTGACGCCCGAGGTCACGTTGAACAGCACGTCACCGGCCGGGCAGGACTTGGCGGCGCAGCCCGACCACCCCTTGGCCACGTTGCGGCTGTCCAGCTTGCGCAGCCAGTTGTCGGAGGTGGAGTTCCAGGTGGAGTGCTTGCCGAACGCCTTGGCCAGGTGGATGTTGACCGGCCGCTTGCTGCCCGAGGCGGCCCACACCTCCCGTACGTGGAACTCGGCGGAGAGGACCTGCTTGCCGGCCAGCCAGCCGGTGGGGATGCGGTAGAACAGCCGCTTCTTGTGCGGGGAGCCGCAGCTCTTACCGCTGGAGGGCAGGCCGATCGGACATCGGCCCATGCCCTGGTCCTTGGTGAAGTTGTAGATCTCGAACCCGCTGCTGGCCACCATGAGGTTCGCCGAGCTCATCGGCGTGCGGTACATCGGGTCGATGTAGACGGGGAACGTCGTGTCGGCCGCGGTCAGCATGGCCGGGTCGGGGGTCAGCGTGAGCTGCCCCTGGCCCAGTTCGGTGCCGATCGTGGCGATCTTCGACGCGTCGCCGGGGGCGCCGTCCGTGGCGTGGGTGGTCGGCGGGTCGACCGGGCCGTCCTCGCCCACCATGCCCGTGCCCGCCGCGGGGGGCGCGGCCGCCGAGTCCCACATGACGGGCCTGGGCGCCTCGAAGATCACCGCGCCGTTGTCGGGGTCGACCGCCTCCTGCGTGCCGTCGGCGCCGGTGCTCACCGTCAGCGTCGGCGCGGACAGGCCGAGGGTCAGGCTGGCCAGCCGGGGGTCCTGGGCGGCGGCGGGGGTCTTCACCACCAGCGTGTGGGCGAAACCGTCCGCGGTGGCCCGCACGCGCAGGTCCACGTCCGGCCCGAGCACGCCGGCGTACACGGCGGTGTCGCCGTCCAGGGTCGGCGTGGGCAGCGCGGTCGGCCAGGTCAGCGACATGGTGTGGCCGGAGCGGGTGAGCGTGGCCATCGGCCCCGTCCCGCCGGCCGACAGCCTGAGGTCCACCAGCGAGGAGTACGGCCGGACCGTCCCGTCCTGGAACCGCAGGCCGTTGTACAGGGGGACCCACGTGTCGCCCTGCTTCTTCCTGATCGGGGCGAGCCGGTCGTTGACGTACATCGTGCCTTCGGGGGTGGCGTACACCTCGCGTGTCTCGCCCCGCTCGGCCAGCACCTCCACCAGTTGCCCCGTGGCCTCGGCGGCGGCCAGCGCCTCGGCCTCGGTCGGCTTGGGATCGGTGGAGACGGTCCACTTCTGCTCGGTCAGCGAGACGTTGTCCAGGAAGGCCGTCAGCGCGCCCTGGCCGCCGAGCTGGAAGGTGAGCGCCGCCGTGGTGGTGTCGGCGGTGGAGTCGAAGGTGTAGGAGAAGTGTTGCGGCTGGTCCGGCAGCTCCACGTCCGTGGCGAAGATCTCCGGGCAGGTCTCGACGTCCTCGCAGAGCACGGCCCTGATGGTCGCCGCGGCGCTGGCGTGGGCGTCGAAGGAGAGCGTGTAGGTCTTCTTGGCCTGCAACGTGCGCCCGAGCTGGCGCAGGTGGGCCTGCCCCGGTTCGGTGGTGCCGTCGGCCACGGTGACCTTGAGCACGCCGTTCTCGACCGCCGTCGTGGTCGGCCCGGCGGCCTCCCATGACGCGGCGTCCGTGGTGAACTCCCCGTTGATCAGCAGCTTCTTGCTGAACGAGCCCCGTCCGTAGAAGGCGACCTTCTGGTACGTCCAGCCTTCGGCGAGCGCGCGTGCCTTCTCCGCCTCGCCGATCGCGTACCGGTGGGAAGGGCCCTTGACGAGCTGGTGGACCGGGAGCAGCCCGTCCCCGCCCGCGGCCTGCGCGTGGAAGCGCACGCCCTCGTCCACGTAGCCCTGCGCGACGGCCTGGTCGCGCTCGCTCTGGTCGATGGTGAAGATGCGGTCGCCGCCCGCCTTGCGCAGGCCGGTGACCGGGGACAGCCCCGTCACCGCCTCGCGCGAGACGTGCAGCACCTGCCCCTCAGGGGTGTAACCCCATTTCGTCACCGCGCTGTCGTACTCCGTCTCCCAGGAGGTGAACAGCGTGTTGTCGGTGCCGGTGGTGCCCCGTAGCCGGAACAGGGGTTTGACCATCCACGCGGTGGCGGCGTCCACCGCTTCGGCGACCGCCTGCGGCGGCGTCCACACCGTGCCGGCCAGGCCGCCCACGGCGAGCGACGCCGCTGCCAGGACGGCCGTCCACCTTCGTAACCCCATCCGTACTCCCCTGGTACACGATCGCGTGGCGTGCGTTCCGCCACAGCATCGATCGGCCCGGGCCGCCGGGGTAGGGCGCGGCCGCCGGTTGGGAAAACGTGGGAAACGCTTCCCGCCCGGGCCGACGCCCGGCGGGCCGCGCGTGGCAGCATGAACGCGACCGCTGACACCCCCGCCGGGAAGGGCCCCCATGAACACCGCGGACCTGTACGACGAGCGCGGCGACGAGCTCGACTCCTGCGACCTGCAGCTGCGCCAGTACGGCGGCCGCCGCGCCTTCCACGGCACGATCGCCACCGTGCGCTGCCATCAGGACAACGCCCTGCTCAAGGCGGTCCTGTCGGAGCCGGGCGAGGGCCGGGTCCTGGTGGTGGACGGCGGCGGCTCGCTGCACGCCGCGCTGATGGGCGACATGATCGCGGGCGCGGCGGTGGCGGCCGGATGGGCGGGCGTGGTGATCCACGGCGCCGTCCGGGACGTGACGGCGCTGCGCGAGCTCGACCTCGGCGTGAAGGCCCTGGGTTCCAACCCCCGCAAGAGCGGCAAGACGGGCGCGGGCGAGCGGGACGTGCCGGTGACGTTCGGCGGCGTCACGTTCTCGCCGGGGGCCGAGCTGTTCAGCGACCACGACGGGATCCTGGTCACCCGCGTACCGGTCTGACGTCGCCGTCCGGCGGCCTTCCACGGGGGCGCCGGGGTGTGGTTTCGTGACAGGACATCACGATCCGGAGGCGGACCATGGCATTCCAGCTCATCGTTCTCTACCACCACCCCGAGGACGTCGCGGCCTTCGACCGGCACTACGACGAGATCCACGCGCCCCTGGCGGCCAAGCTTCCGGGCCTGCGGGCCTACACCGTGCAGCGGCCGGTGGCCGGTGGCGGGCAGCGGCCCGCCTACCACCTGGTCGCGGTGCTGACCTGGGACGACGAGCAGTCGTTCCGCGCGGCGATGAGCAGCGAGGAGGGGCAGGCGGCGGTCGCCGACGTGGGCGAGTTCGCCGGGTCGGGGGTCACGATGACGACGGGGCCGTCAGGTTCGGTGCTCTGAACACGCGTGAAGGGCGTCCCCCGCGGGGAACGCCCTTCACTTCGCGCGCGCGTGTTACTTCTTGACCGACACCGGAGCCGTGCCGGTGTCCTGCTGACGCCAGGCACCCGTGTCGAACGCCACCGGAGCCGCCTTGCGGCCCACACCGTCACCCCACTTGGTGACCACGTACTGGATCTTGATGTGACCCTCGCCCTTCACACCGTCCACACCCAGCGTCTCCGGGTTGAACCGGCCACCGGTCAGCTCCGCGAACGTCTTGGCGTCCAGGTCCAGCATCACCCCACGGCTGGAGGGGTCACCAGGACCACGGTCACCCACGAAGAACGGCAGCTTCTTACCCTGGTAGACCACGTAACCCTCGGTCATCAGCGGCCACGACGGCGAAGCCGCCAGACCCTTCTGCATCGGCTTGCCGGCAGCCGGCAGACCCGTGTCACCCGCGCGACCCGAGGAGTCGTCCCAGAAGTAGGACGCCGTCGTCGAACCGGCCAGCACACCCTGACCGTTCACATCCGCATCAGCGTGCGCGGGATGAGCGGCGGCACCGATCGTCAGCGCCGACAGCGCAGCGGCGGAAAGCATGGCGAAAGAACGCAGGCGAGCAGTCATCAGCAGTCTCCTTGGTGACATCGATCATCAGGGGGGCATGCGCTCGCTTGACTCAGACAAGACATGAAGGTCGTAGCCGGGCACCAAAGCCATCGGTCGCTACGTGGAGCGCAATGGGGGCGGACCCGAAGGGGTCACTCACCCGCCAACAGGTACAACGCTAACCCAAGAAACGGACAAACGCAAACCAAACACCCTAAATCGGGCAAAGATCTACCTGTGAACCGTAAACCACGGGCAAACAGCCTCAATCACTGTCAAAGCCCACGGGGTATGCGTATGTAAACCACTGGCAAGCTCCCGGCATTCCCCTCATGACCTGGGCGTTCTTCCGCGGCCGGGCCGCCGCGCCCACCAGGCGCAGACGGCCTCCTCGGTACGCCGGCGAAGGACGACGTGGCTCAGGTCCTGCGCCTGCTCACGTGATGCACGATGAGGACGGCGACGCACACGATGGCGACGGCGCCCGAGACCAGGCCGAGCGACCAGCCACGGCCGGTGCTGTTGGCGATCAGGTTGACGACCGAGCTGGCCATCAGGACGAGCCAGAGCAGGGCGCGCAGCGCGAGCGCGCCTTTGCTCAGCGGGGGCCTGCCCGCCGCGTGCCGGGAGGTGGCCCGCGGGGTGGCGGCGTCGGAGTCAGGGCTGGAGATGCGATAGGGATCGGTCATGGCCAGAACCCTAGAAACGGGCCCGATCTGCGGAAATCCCGCACGCTGCCGGGCCGTGGTACAGCGGGCTGGAGCAAGTTGTGTCCCCTTTCACCTACTATGGCGCCAGTGTTGCGGGGAATCCTGGAAAGTCTCGAACGGCTGGCCGGCGGGCTGGGCACCGCCTTCATGGCCGTCATCGTCGCGCTGTGCTGGCTGGTGGTGGCCGCGTTGAGCCTGGTCGGGGTCGGCCTGGCGCTGGTCCCGGCGATGGTCGCGATGACCAGGGCCGCGGCCGAGTGGGAACGCAGGCGCCTGGCCGGCGCGGGTGTCGAGATCGTCAGCCCGTACCAGCTGTCCGCCGAGCAGTTGCCCCGAGGCTGGGCGGCCAGGATGCGGGCGGCCCGTGCCGACCCGGCGACCTGGCGCGACCTCGGCTGGCTGGCCCTCTACGCCGTGGTGGGCCCGGTCTGCGGCCTGCTCGGGCTGGTCATGCCGGTGGCGGCGCTGCGGGAAGTCACCTACCCGTTCTACTGGCAGACGCTGGCGCGCGAGGATCAGCTCACCAACTTCGCCGTCCCGGTCACCACCTGGCCGGGCGCGATCGCCACCTCGGTGATCGGCCTGGCCGTCGTGGTCGCCCTGGTCCGCCTCTTCCCCGCGCTGGCGCGCCTGCAGGCGCTGCCCGCCAGGAAACTGCTGGTCCCGCACGCCTCGATCGACCTGTCGCAACGCATCGCGCAGCTGACCGTGACCCGCGCGGGGGCGCTGCGCGCGCACGCCGTCGAACTGCGCCGCATCGAGCGGGCCCTGCACGACGGCGCGCAGAACCGGCTGAACGCGGTCGTGGTCACGGTGGCCGCGGCCGAACGTGCTCTGCAACGCGATCCCGCCCTGGCGGCGCACGCACTGGAACGCGCCAGGAACGCGGCCGAGCAGGCGCTGGCGGAGCTGCGCGGCGTCGTGCGCGCGATCCTGCCGCCGATCCTGGAGGACAAGGGGCTGGCCGGCGCGCTGGACGCGCTGGCCGCCGGATGCTCGGTGCCCTGCCAGGTGCGGGTGGGTGAGCTCGCCGTGGTGCCGTTGTCGGTGGAGAGCGCCGCCTACTTCACCGTGGCCGAGGCGCTGACCAACGTGGGCAAGCACAGCGGCGCCCGGCACGCGGAGGTCGTCGTCGAACGTGCGGGCCCGATGCTGCGCGTCCAGGTGCGTGACGACGGCAAGGGCGGCGCCCGCGATGACGCGGGCACCGGGCTGGCCGGCGTGCGCCGCCGCGTCGAGGCCCATGACGGAACGATGACGCTGACCAGCCCCGACGGGGGGCCTACTGTGATCGAGGTGGAACTGCCGTGCGAGTCGTGATCGCTGAGGATGACGCGCTGCTGCGCGAGGGCCTGGTGCTGTTGCTGAGCGGGGAGGGCATCGAGGTGGCCGCGGCCGCGAGCGACCCCGAGGGGTTTCTGGCCGCGGTCGAAGAGCACCGGCCCGATGTGGCGGTGGTGGATGTGCGCATGCCGCCCACCCACACGGACGAGGGCATCCGGGCGGCCGTGGCGGCCAAGCGCCTGCAGCCGGGCCTGGGCGTCCTGGTGCTGTCGGCGCACGTCGAGCAGGCGTTCGCGACCGACCTGCTGGCCGCCGGCACGCACGGGGTCGGCTATCTGCTCAAGGAGCGGGTCGGCAAGGTCGAGCAGTTCCTGGAGGCGCTGAACCGGGTCGCCGACGGCGGCACCGCCATCGACCCGGACGTGGTGGCCCAGCTGTTCACCCGCCGCCGCGACCCCCTGGCCGAGTTCACGCCGCGTGAACGCGAGGTGCTCGCGCTGATGGCCGAAGGGCTGGGCAACCTGGCCATCGCCGACAAGATGGTGATCACCGAGGGGGCGGTGCACAAGCACATCCGCAACATCTTCGCCAAGCTCGACCTGGCGCCCAGCGATCGTATGGACCGGCGGGTCGCCGCCGTGCTGCGCTACCTCGGCGCCTGAGGCGGCCCGGCAGATCGCCCTCTGCCACCCGGCCTCCGGACGACGGCCTGGTGAACGGGACCGCGGGCGGCGTGCGGTAGCCAGCACCACCATCGACCGGCCAGCGGGCGGGATCGAAACCGCCCACGCCGCTCCCTACGTTGGTGACTGCTTCATTCGACACCCAACGTAAGGACCTGTCTTGTCGAGCAACACTCTGCGTCGTACCGTGCCGGTCACCCTGGCGCTGGCGGCCTGTCTGACGAGCCTGAGCGCTCCGGCGTTCGCCACCTCCGCCCCCGCCGCCGCCGGCGTCTCCACGACGGCCGCCGACGCCGGCCAGGAGCGGGTGGTCGCGGACCTGGAGCGCAACGCCCAGGAACTGCGCAGCACCGTCCCGGGCGGTGAGTCCGGCGACCTGCGGGCGTTGTCGGCGATGACCAAGGGCGCCACCATCGTCGGGATCGGCGAGGCCACGCACGGCTCGAAGGAGCTGTTCACGCTGCGGCACCGGCTGTTCCGGCACCTGGTGCAGACCCAGGGCTTCACCACGCTGGCGCTGGAGGCGACCTGGTCGGCCGGCGTCCGCCTGGACGCGTACGTGCGCACCGGCAAGGGCGACCTGCGCACGATCATGGCCGAGGAGTTCCAGCAGTCCTACGGCGCGTGGAGGACCCAGGAGTGGATGGACCTGTACGAGTGGATGCGCGACTACAACCGCACCGCCGCACGCAAGCTGCGCGTGATGGGGTTCGACATCGGCGACGTCCACCCCGACCAGTACCGGCGCATCATCGACTGGGCCAAGAAGCACCAGCCGTCGATCGAGGCCGAACTGCGTCGCCGCTACGCGGGCCTGCTCGCCCTGCCCGGCGGTGTGGAGCAGCGGATGAACACCCTGGCCGAACTGCCTGCCGAGCGGCGCACCGCCCTGGCCGGTGACGCGCAGGCCGCCTACCGCCTGCTGGAGAAGGGCGGCAAGGCGAGCCCGACGGTCCTGCAGGAGGCCCGCGTCATCGTCCAGATGACCACCATGTACGCATCGGAGGGGTCGGCCCTGCACCGTCACCGTGACCGGTCCATGGCCGAGAACACCGTGTGGTGGCAGCGCCACACCGGCAGCAAGACCGTGGCGGCCGCGCACAACGGGCACGTCGGCTACGTCTCGGCCTGGCCCGACCTCTACCCGGTCACCCAGGGGGCCGTGCTGCGCTCGCTGGCCGGCACCTCCTACGTGGCCATCGGCACCACCATCCACAGCGGCCGCTTCCGCGCCATCGACCCCAAGACCGGCAAGGTCGCGGTCTTCGACACCGGCGCTCCCGTCGCGGCCAGCAGCGAGGCCGTCCTGGACCGGGTGCGCTACCGCGACTACTACGTGGACCTGCGCCGCGCCGGCCGTACGCCGTCCACCCGGGCGTGGCTGGACACCGCCCGTCCGACCTTCACCATCCCGGCCACGTACGTGCCCGAGCAGTTCAACCGGCCGCTGGCGCTGGGAGCGGCCTTCGACGCGATCGTGCACCTCAACCGCGTCAAGGAGGCCACCCCGCTGCCCTGACCGCGTCCCGCGGAGGCCGGGCCCGCGGGCCCGGCCGCCGGCGCCTCCGCCGCTCCCAGCCAACTGCAAAGGGGATGCAAGCCCGTTCCCAGTGCCGTCCGAGATCATCGCGCCAGCGTCACCGCAACAGACACGAGGTGAGGAATGGCGACGACGATCAGCGCGTCCACGCTCAACGGACGGCACCACAAGGCGGCACTCACGGTCTTCATGCTCATCGTGGTGGCCCACTGGGCCGAGCACCTGGTCCAGGCCGTGCAGGTCTACGTCTGGGGGTGGCCGCTGAGCGAGGCCCGCGGGGTGCTGGGCCTGCCGTTCCCGTGGCTGGTGACCTCGGAGTGGATGCACTACGGGTACGCGCTGCTCATGCTCGTGGGCCTGGTCCTGCTGCGCAAGGGGTTCGCCGGCCGTTCGCGCACGTGGTGGAACATCTCCCTGGGCATCCAGGTCTGGCACCACATGGAGCACCTGCTGCTGCTCGTGCAGAAGATCACCGGGCTCTACCTGCTCGGACGGCCGGTCCCGACCAGCGTCCTGCAGATCTTCCTGCCCCGGATGGAGCTGCACCTGTTCTACAACGCGGTCGTCTTCGCGCCGATGGTGGTGGCGATGCTGCTCCACCGGCGGGCCGCCGAGCACGGCGGGGCCGCCTGCACCTGCGCGGTGGCGCACTAGCTCATGGCGGTCACCAGACGACGTCCGGGCGGGTTCACGGTGGTGCTGGCCGTCGTGGGGCTGTCGCTGCTGTTCGTGTCCGTGCCCGAGTTCGGCCCGGTCCTGCGGGCCGCCCGCGCCGACGGGGTGAGCGGCGCGTTCACCGCCCGGGAGCTGCGGTGCGTGCGGCATCCCGGGCACGAGTCCTGCGTCTGGGCCGGGGACTTCACCTCCGGCGACGGACGGATCCGGCGGCGCGACGTCGAGCTGTACGGCAGCGACCGCGGCACCCTGGCGGCGGGACAGGCCACCGCGGCCGTGGACACGGGCCGCCTGACCCGCGTCTACGGGCCGGAGGGCTCGGACGAGTGGCTGTTCACCGCGCTGCTCACGCTGGCCGGGGCGGCCGTGCTGACGGTGGCGGCCAGGCGGGCCCGCCGCCCCGCGCCTGAACCCGCGCCTGAACCCGCGCCTGAACCCGCGCCTGAACCCCGGGCCTGAACCCCGCGGTGCCGCGTACGGGCGATCGCCCGTACGATTCCTCCAGCGTTTTCCGGATCTTGTGAGGTTCGTGTGTTCGGGATCATCCGTCCGTGCGGCGAGCACGGGTGCGCGGCGGTGCGCGCGGCGTGGCGGGCGCACCTGTGCGGGCTCTGCCTGACCCTGCGGGACGGGCAGGGGCACGCCGCCCGGCTGACCACCAACTACGACACGCTGATCCTCTCGGTGCTGACCGAGGCCCAGCTCCCGGCCGCCGTGCCGCACCGGACGGCCGGACCGTGCGCGTTGCGCGGGTTCCGCTCCGCCGACGTGGTGGACGCCCGCGGTCACGGCGCCCGGCTGGCGGCGGGGGTGTCGCTCGTCCTGGCCGCGGGCAGGCTGCGCGACCAGGTGGCCGACGGGGACGCCGTCCCGGCCACGGCCCCGGCCCGCCGGCTGCTCGCGGCGCGCTGGGAGGCGGGCGGCGCCAGGCTGGCCTCCGGCGTCGGCTTCGACACCGCCGTGTTGTCGGCGACGGTCGACCGGCAGCTCGAACGCGAGCGCCGGGCCCTCACCGCGCCGATGGACGTGCTCGACCTCACGGCGCCCGCCGAGGAGGCGGTGGCGGCGGCCTTCGCCCACACCGCGGTGCTGGCCGGACGGCCGGGGAACGCGGCGGCGCTGGCCGAGGCGGGCCGGTTCTTCGGCCGCGTCGCGCACCTCCTGGACGCCGTCGAGGACCAGGCGGCCGACGACGAGCGGGGCGCGTTCAACCCGCTGACCGCCACCGGCACCGGCCGCGAGCGGGCGCGGCGGCTGTGCGACGACGCCGCCCACGGGCTCGCCCTCGCCGTGGCCGACCTGGAGCTGGACGAGCGGCACCTGGTGGAGCGGCTGCTCGGCGCCGAGGTGCGCCGGGCGGTCGAGCGCGCGTTCGGCGCGGCCTCCTACCGGCGTCCCGGCTGGATCCGCAGGTCGGCGGCGGGGGTGGTGACGTTCCTGACCTGCGGGGTCTGGCGGCCACGGTGGAGCAAGAAGGCGGGACGGCCCTGCTGTGAGCGCTGCTACCTGGACAACTGCAGCAGCTGCGACTGCCCCGACTGCGGCGGCTGCTGCGACTGCGGCTGAGCCGGCCGCCGGGGAGCCGCGGGACGGTCAGGGGGCCGAGATGTGCAGGACCTCGCCCGCCTTGTGGTAGCCGACGCGGGCGTAGACGCGGCCCGCGGCGTCGTCGGCCGGGGTGAGGAACGGCATGGTGATGCCGGCGTCGACGCCCGCCCTGGTCAGCAGGGCGGTGACGGCTCCGCCGATGCCGCGCCGCCGGTGCGTGTCGCGCACGGCGATGCCGGCGACCTCGGCCACGCCCTCCTGGGGGCCGCCGAGCTGGCCGGCGCCGACGACCTCGCCGGTGGCGGCGTCGACGGCCGCGGCCACCAGGCCGCCCCGGCCGAGCACGCCGCGCAGCCGCGCGACGTCGTGCTCACCCGCCTCGGGCGCGTCGAAGGCCGCGTTCATCACCCGCGCGACCTGCCACAGGCCGGCGTCGTCGGTCACCAGCGTGAGCCGTACGGCGGCGTCGGCGGGCGGCTCGGCCGCCCACCCGGCCGGGCACACCAGCAGCGGGAAGCGCCCCTCGACGGTGAACCCGGCGGCCAGCAGGGCCTCCTCCACCTTGGGCGCGACCTGCGGCACGTACTCCAGCCGGGGTGTCCTGGCCCGCTCGCGGAAGGCGGCGGCCAGCGCGGCCACCTGCTCGCCGGTGGGCGCGAGGTCGTCGTCGGGGACGGCGTAGTTGAACGGCGGCGCGTCGTCGTGCTCGTCGAAGCGGATCAGGAACGGCCCGGACCGGTGTGCCCCGGTTCCGGCCGCCGCTCGAAGGTATGCGTGCACGCGGGCGCCCAGCAAGTGAAGTCCTCTCGGTCGACGTACGACGGTCACGACGGTCACAAGGTAGGGCCGCGCCCGCCGCCCGACAAGCGGTTTTCCCGGCGCCCCCGGAGGGGCGCCCGGTCACCAGCGGTCGAGATGCAGCACCTCGTCGAGCGGCTGCCGCGCGGCGGGCCGGAAGGTCTCCCCCGTGTAGTACGCGGTGGGCAGCAGCACGCCCTGGCGCACCTCGGCCGGGATGCCGAGCAGCTCGGCGATCTCGCTCTCGTACTCCAGGTGCAGGGTGGTCCACGCGCTGCCGAGGCCGCGGGCGCGGGCGGCGAGCATGTAGCTCCACGCGGCGGGCAGCAGCGAGCCCCACAGCCCCGCCTGGTTGCCCTCGGGCAGGCGCCCGCCGGGCAGCTCGATCGCGCCGATCACCAGCACCGGGACGTCGCCCATGTGCTCGGCCAGGTAGGCGGCGCTGCCGCTGACGCGCTCCTGGACCGCCGCGCGCGCCGGGTCGTCGCGGAACATCGAGCGGGCCGAGCCGTCCGAGGTGTAGTAGCTGTTCCACGACCGCCGGTAGTAGTCGCCGATCACCTTGCGCCGTTCGGGGTCGGTGACCACGATCCAGTGCCATCCCTGCCGGTTGCCGCCGCTGGGCGCCTGGAGCGCGACCTCCAGGCTCTGGCGGACCAGCTCCGCCGGGACCGGGCGGGACAGGTCGAGGCGCCTGCGCACGCTGCGGGTGGTGGTGAGGAGGGTGTCCGGGGCCAGTGGTTCGATCGTCATGGGCTCATCATGTCAACGCGAGCCGCCGGAATCCCGTAGCCCGTACGGCTCGGCCCTGGCCTGATTTTTCCGCGCCCCGGGACGTATGATCACGCCAGCCGGACTCGCCCGACGCAACCGAAGGAGCCGACCGTGGCCGACGACGAGCAGGGCGCGCACGCCCCCGACGTGGACACCACCAAGCCCAGCGTCGCCCGGGTCTACGACTACATGCTCGGCGGCAAGGACAACTTCGAGATCGACCGCGAGGTGGCCCAGATGGCGCTCCGGATCGCCCCGGACGCCCCGCAGGCGGCCCGGTCGAACCGGGACTTCCTGGCGCGCGTCGTCCGCGACCTGGTCGTCGAGGCGGGCATCCGCCAGTTCCTGGACATCGGGTCGGGGCTGCCCACGCAGGGCAACGTGCACGAGATCGCCCAGGCGGCCGCCCCGGGCTGCCGGGTGGTCTACGTCGACCACGACCCGATCGTGCTGGTCCACGGCCGGGCCCTGCTCGCGGTCGACGACGGCACCACCGTCATCGAGGCCGACATCCGGCGGCCCGACGACGTCCTCGACCACCCCGAGACCAGACAGCTGCTCGACCTCGACGAGCCGGTGGGCCTGCTGCTGTTCGGGATCCTGCACCACCTGTCGGACGAGGAGGACCCGGCCGGCATCGCCGCGCGCCTGGTCGGACGGCTCGCGCCCGGCAGCCACGTCGCCGTCTCCCACTTCCACAACCCGATGGAGGAGCGCCCGGAGGTGTCGCGGCAGGCGTTCGAGGCCGAGCGGCTGTTCAACGACACCATGGGCACCGGGCGGTGGCGCACCCGCGAGGAGATCCTCGGCTTCTTCGACGGCCTGGAGCTGCTGGAGCCCGGCCTGGTGCCGCTGGCCGAGTGGCGGCCGGAGCCGGGTTACCGGCCGGCCCTGGGCATCACGTACCACACCTTCCTGGGCGGGGTCGGGCGCAAGCCGTGACGGTCAGCAGACCGCGTCCGGCAGGGCGATCGGCACCTGCTGCCGGTCGCCGGGCGTGAAGCGGCGGCCGAACACCTCGCACAGCCGCGCCCGCCAGGCGCCGGGGTCGAGCCGGAGCAGGTCGGTGGAGTAGCCCGTGGCGCCGTCGCCGCCCTTGAGGCGCAGCAGCAGCGAGCCGTCGGGTGAGATGTCGAGGAAGTCCTGGGCCTGGCGGAAGGTGTAGCCCTCCTCGTAGGACACCCCGGCATCGCCGAGCCCGAACACGCTGATCTCCCGCTCGCGGAACAGGAACAGCCGGCCCGCGTTCTCCGGCATGATCGAGGTCATGCGCTCGCCGCCGCGGATGTTCTCGCCCGACGAGCGCAGCGGGCCGAGCACCTTCCTGAGCGGGTGGGTGAGCCACACCTCGGGCAGCATGCCGCTGCGGAACAGCAGCAGGTGGGTGCCCGCGCGGTCGAAGACGAACCCGCTGACGACGTCGGAGCCCACGGTCAGCCGCCGGTCCTTGACCTCCTCGCCGGTGCGCAGGTCGATCGTGCGCAGATGGTCGGCGCCCTGCACGGCGACCATCAGGTGATCGGCGCTCCACGGGCTGACCTGCACCTCCGTGACGACCGTGCCGGGGCCGGCGACGTCGAAGGCGCTCTTGCGGCGGCCGGTGACCGGCTCCCAGCGCTCCAGGCGGCGGCCGGCGAAGGTGAACAGGTCGCCGTCCTTGAAGAAGTAGGTCAGGTGTGTGCCCTCGGGCGGCCGGGTGGTGGTGACCTCGGCGAGGGGGGACAGCGAGGGCAGCGCGCGGACGGCGACCTTGGCGGGGGCGACGGCGTCGGCGAGCAGACGTCCTGACGCGTCCACGACCGGGTCGCCGTCGGCGTCGAGGCCCTTCGGGCTCTTGGCGCGGGAGACGTCGGCCAGGGTGCGCTGCGGCTCGCCGGTCTCCATGAGGCGCAGCCGGGCGCCGCCGTCGGCCTGGGCGACCATCCGGGTGCCGCCCTGGAGCAGCGCCGGGTTGCCGATGAGCTGCTCGCCGTCGCGCAGCGCGGTCAACACCAGGGTGTCGGGCGACCTGGTGAGCAGTTCCTGCGCGCCGGGCGCGCCCACCAGCGCGACCGGGGCGGCGCTGGTCTGGGCGTCGATCCAGGCGCGCGACAGGGTGCGGCCGGCGGCCAGGTCGACCAGCTCCCAGCCGGAGGCGCCCTGCTCGGCCACCCGCTTTCCCCCGCGGTCGACGACGAACGCGCCGCACGGGCGTCCGGCCTGGAAGCCGCCCAGCCGCTTGCCGTCGCGCACCGCGAAGCCCGTGTACGTGGCGGCGCGGCCGTCGTCGCCGGTGCGGCAGGTCACGGCGGTGGCGCCGTCGCCGGAGACGGCCAGGCCGTCGGCCGGGCCGAGCTCGCGGATGGTCAGCTGCCGCCACACCGGGCTGCCCTTGCTGGCGTAGACCTTGGCCACGCCCTTCTCCCGGACGACCAGGGTGGTGGCGTCGGGGCCGAACCGGACCAGGTCGGCGGGCAGGTCGTACACCCAGGTGCGGGCGGCGCCGGTGGCGCCCAGCGACTGGAGCACGAGCTTCTTCGGGCCCGCGGTGACGATCCAGCCGTCGTCGCCGTCCGCCCTGACGTCGGCGACGGGCTCGGCGGCGGTGAGCTCGCCGGCCGGGGCCGGCCGGTCCTGGCGGGCCAGGACGTGGCCCTGGTCGAGCAGCTCGCCGTCGCGCGGGTCGACGCGGTGCCAGACCATGCCGCCGTCGTCGAGGGCGTAGGCGATCAGGCCGCCGTCGGCGGAGACCGCCGGTCGGCTGGTGCCGCCCCGGTCGGGCAGGTGGACGGGCCGGTAACGCCCGTCGGGGCCGCGGGTGAACAGCGTGGCGCGGCCGGCGGCGGAGGTGGTGGTGGCCAGCAGGACGCGGGCGTCGTCGCTGGCGTCGGCGGCGGTGATCGAGCCGAGCGCGCCTGTGGCCACGCCCGTGGTGTAGCGGTGTTCGACGTAGCGCTGCAGGAGCTGGGCCCTGGCCTCCTGGGTGGGGGCCGCGCGGTAGGCGCCGACGGCGAGCAGCGACGACAGCTCGGGGTCGCGTTCGGCCAGGTCGGCCGAGGCGCCCGCCAGGGCGCGGGAGCGGGACTCGGCGGCCCGCTGCTCGCCGATCCGGCCCTGGTAGAGCGTCCAGGCGACCAGCGAGAGGACGGTCAGCAGCGCCACCCCCGCGCCGGTGATCGCGCCCCGGCGGCGCAGCGTGCGGCGTCGCTGACGGCGGCGGCCCTGGCGCAGGTAGTCGTGCTCGTCCTCGGTCAGGTCGCCGGGCCGCTCGGCGAGCCAGCGGGCGGCGGCGGCCAGCTCGGGCGGGCCGGGGAGCCGGTCGGGGGCACGCCCGGCCTGCCGCCAGCGGCCCATGTCCTGGTGAAGCAGGTCACGCCATTCGAGGAACTTCAGGTCGGCGGCCACGATCCCGGCCAACCTGGGCCATTCGGTGATCAGCGCCTCGTGGGCGAGTTCGACGGTCTGGCGGCCGTCCTCGCCGGTGTCCATGACGAGCAGCCGCCCGGCGGCCAGCCGGCCGGCCGTCGCCCAGCGCTGCTCCCCCGCCTCCTCGCGGGTGACCCGGCGGCGCAGCGGCGCGTGCGCGCCGGCGGCGACCCGGACGAGCCGGGACAGCAGTTCCTGCCCGGCGGCGCTGTCCTGCTCGGGCACGCACGCCGCCCAGACCTGCTCGGCCTGCGCGCCCAGGGCGCCGCGCACGCCGCGGCACGCCTCGTAGGAGGTGTGGGTGATGCGGCCGCCCTGCTGCTCGTGCCAGAGGCGGTCCAGCAGGAAGCCGATCAGCGGCAGGGCGCCGGGCGCGCCGCCGGCGTCGGCCAGGATGCGGTCGACCAGGCCGGGGTCGTACGTCACGGCGGGGACGGCGTCCAGCGGCGCCTCGACGGCCTGCCGGAGCTGGTCGCGGGTCATGGGGGTGAGCCCGTAGGTCTCGCGGCCGAGCGCGCCGCCGAGCGCGGGGTGGGACAGGGCGGCGGGCAGGAAGTCCGCGCGCAGCGTGAACAGCACCCGGACGGCCGGGCAGGCGCGGGCCGCGACCAGCACCCCGGCCGCCTCCTCCGCCTGCTCGGGGTCGCCGACCAGCAGTTCCTCGGCCTGGTCGACGACGAGCAGCAGGCCGGTCGCGCCGGTGTCGCGCAGGACCTGGGCGACGACGTCGGGCAGGCGGCCGTTCCGCAGCGGCTCGCGCAGCGCGTCGGCCCTGGCCAGCGCGTCGGCCCCGGTCAGGCCGGGGTGCGACAGGGCGGCCAGTTCGGCGGCGAGCGCGTCGGGCCAGGAGCGTACGGCGAGGGGGCGCAGGACGACGACCTGGCAGCCCTGGCGGCGCATGGCGGGCACGACCCCGGCCAGGGCCAGCGAGGACTTGCCGCAGCCGGACGGCCCGGTGAGCGTGACCTCGGGGTGGGCTTGGAGGAGGCGGGCGATCCGGGCGGTCTCGACGTCGCGGCCGAAGAAGACGGCGGCGTCGTCCTCGCGGAAGGCCGACAGCCCGCGGAACGGCGAGGCCGGCCGTACGGTCGCGGCCAGGCCGGGGACGGCGCGGGTGAGCGACCGGGTGGGGATCACGAACGCCTGGCGGGGCCCGCCGGGCTGGGCCGCGACCACCATGCCGACGACGTCGCCGAGCTCGACGTCCCAGACGGGGCTGCCGCTGAAGCCGCTCTCGATCGGCACGCCGCGGGGGTCGTCGGGGGCGCACTGGAGCCAGCCCTGCTGGGTGCCGCCGAGCAGCCGGCCGGTGTGCCAGCCGCCGCCGCGCAGGCCGTGCGGGAACCCGGCGACGACGACCCGGTGGCCCCACAGGCTGCGCGGCTCGGCCATGCGCAGCGGGCGCCCGCCCGGGGGCGCGGCGTCCAGGCGCAGGACGGCGATGTCGCCCGAGCCGTCGTCGGCGGTGTGGACCCAGTGCTCGACGTGGGCGCGCACGGGCGTGTGGTCGCCGGCGAAGGGCAGCTCGACGGTGACCCAGGCGTCCGGCGGGGGCGGGCCGTCGGCGTGGTCCAGGGCGCCGGAGACGACGTGGGCGCAGGTGAGGGCGCGGTCGGGCGCGATGAGGAAGCCCGCGCCCGCCACGGCCCCCTGCGGGCCGCGCACGCGCAGGACGGCGAGGTTCAGCGCCTCGTCGGGGCCCGTCTCCATCACTTGCGGTCACCGCCCGTCACTCCATGTGGTCAGACGAACCAGTATGGCGGGTGGGCGGGGCGGCGTTTGCCGTTCCTTGACATGCGTGAAGGGCGTCCCCCGAGGGGAACGCCCTTCACTTCGCGCGCGTGTTACTTCTTGACCGACACCGGAGCCGTGCCGGTGTCCTGCTGACGCCAGGCACCCGTGTCGAACGCCACCGGAGCCGCCTTGCGGCCCACACCGTCACCCCACTTGGTGACCACGTACTGGATCTTGATGTGACCCTCGCCCTTCACACCGTCCACACCCAGCGTCTCCGGGTTGAACCGGCCACCGGTCAGCTCCGCGAACGTCTTGGCGTCCAGGTCCAGCATCACCCCACGACTGGAGGGGTCACCAGGACCACGGTCACCCACGAAGAACGGCAGCTTCTTACCCTGATAGACCACGTAACCCTCGGTCATCAGCGGCCACGACGGCGAAGCCGCCAGACCCTTCTGCATCGGCTTGCCGGCAGCCGGCAGACCCGTGTCACCCGCACGACCCGAGGAGTCGTCCCAGAAGTAGGACGCCGTCGTCGAACCGGCCAGCACACCCTGACCGTTCACATCCGCATCAGCATGCGCGGGATGAGCCGCGGCACCGATCGTCAGCGCCGACAGCGCAGCGGCGGAAAGCATGGCGAAAGAACGCAGGCGAGCAGTCATCAGCAGTCTCCTTGGTGACATCGATCATCAGGGGGGCATGCGCTCGCTTGACTCAGACAAGACATGAAGGTCGTAGCCGGGCACCAACGCCATCGGTCGCTACGTGGAGCGCAATGGGGGCGGACCCGAAGGGGTCACTCACCCGCCAACAGGTACAACGCTAACCCAAGAAACGGACAAACGCAAACCAAACACCCTAAATCGGGCAAAGATCTACCCCTGAACCGTAAACCCCGGGCAAGCCACCCCAACATGGGCAAAAGCCCAGGTCACTGGCGCGGGGTGTCCGTATGTAAACCCCGGGCAACGCGCGGGCATTCCCGGCCCCCGCGAACGCCATGACCTGGGCACGAGCCGCGCGGCGGTCAGGGCCTGCGGTAGTCGGCCGCCACCCCCACCAGCGAGATCAGGCCCGCGGCGAACTCCATCGCCTCGGCGTGCCCCTCCTCGAACGGCGGCTGGAAGCCCACGCCCTCCCACGTCCGCGCGGCCGGGTTCCACAGGTCGGCGCCGACCTCGAAGTCCCAGCCGTAGACGCCGTGCTCGTACCAGAGCTCGTCGGCGGAGTTGCCGGCCGCCGAGTAGAGCACGTCGGTCACCGGCCCGGTCTGCTGCGGCCAGATGACCGTGCCGCGCTCGGCGGCGATGGCCTGCTCGATCGTGCGGGCCGAGCGCGTGAAGTACGCCTCCTCCTGGGCGCTCGGCCTGGGCAGCGCCACGCGGCCGTCGAGCTTGTACGCCCCGGGCGGCCACATGAAGTAGCCGCCGTAGCTGTGCACGTTCATGGCGAACCGGATGTTGCGGTACGTCTCAGCCAGCCACATCACGTTGCGGCTCTCCGGCTCCGAATGCTCGGCCGGACCGGCGTACGTGCCGCTCTGGCAGTTGGCCGAGGCGCCGAAGTAGCCGTCCGACAGGGAGCCGACGGCGTAGTTGCGGTTGACGTCCACGCCCCAGGTGTTGCGCTGCGCCGGGTCGGACTGGGCGGCCGGGCAGTGGTTGGTCATGTTCTTCCGCTGGCCGTTGAAGTCGTAGAAGCTGTAGTTCGCGCCGTCGGGGTTGACGGTGGGGACGATGAAGATGTCGGTGCGCTGCAGCAGCCTGCGGGTGGCCGCGTCGTGGGCGTAGTTGCGCAGCAGCCGCTCGGCGGCCTCGACGGTGACCAGCGGCGCCACCCATTCCCTGGCGTGCTCCTGGGCGTAGGCCAGCACGCCGGTGCGCGAGCCGTCGCGGTGGACGCCGACGCGCAGCGCCAGCACCCGCATGGGCTTGCGGGAGACGTCGGCGGGCGCCTTGAGCGAGTCGGTGAGCCGGGTGGCGGGGGCCGCGGCCATGACGCCGGCGCCGGGGTCGGTGCGGTAGGCGGCGGCCTTCAGCCCGGTGCCCGGCGCGGCGTTGATCGCGGCGACGACCTGGGCGGCGGTGCTGACCGGAGTGCCGGAGCCGTCGGTGGCCAGGCTCACCGTCACCTGCTTGCCGGCCACGCTCACCTGGAGCGGCCGGTCCGGCGCGCCGGGGGCGACGAGCTCGACGGACAGGTCGTTGCCGCCCTCGGAGCCGTAGGCGTCGGAGGTGACCACGATCGCGGCGCCGGGCGGCGTGCCGATCAGCGCCTGGGCGCGGCGGCGGTAGCCGTTGGTGAGGTTGGGCAGCGGGATGACGTCGGTGAGCGACGGGTAGCGCCGGTGCAGCGCCTGGATGCGCTCGTTGAGCTGGGCGGGCGGCATGTACTGGGTGACGAAGTCCTTCTGGTAGCCCGGCGACCGGTGGTCGGGGCGCTCCCCGTCGGGCCATTCCCGGACGCGGGCCTCGGCCGTGCCGCCGCTCGCCGAGGTGACCGTGACGCGCTGCGGCTCGGCCGGCACCGGGGCGGGCGTGCTGAACTGGTGGCCCAGGTAGGCGCCGGCGTCCACGTACGGGACCATCGCGACCTGGCCGGTGGCGCCGCGGCGGCCCGTCCAGGTGGCGGTGAGTGCGGCCGTCTCGCCCGCGCTGCTGCTGGCCTCGACCGACAGGAAGTACCCGTCGCGGGACTTGTACCAGACGGCCCGTTCGATGACGATCTGGTCCTGCGCGGCGGTGGCGGACGGCGCCTGCCGGGTGGCGGGCGGCGTGCCGGACGCCAGGCCCACGCCGATCGCCCGCAGCTCGGCGAGCTTGCCGGCGGTGAGCACGGCGTCCACCTGGACGCTGCCGTCGGCCTGCGGACGGACCCGCTCGGTCAGGTCGGCGCCGGAGGCGACCAGCCGCTCCATCGCGGCCCTGTCGGGCACGGAGAGCGTGACCAGCGACGCCGGCTCGGGGTCGGCCGGCCCCGCCACCGCCGGCAGCGACGACGGCCCGGAGGCGAGGAACGTCGAGACGACGATCATCAGGATGACTGCGGACGCCCTCAAGCCACGCATCGGCTCCTCCAGGATCACCGGTATCCCGATCATTGAAAGCCGACTTGACCCAACCGGCAAGACCCAGTTTCACCTTTTTGTGAAGGCGGCGACGTCCCGAATCGCCGTGACGACCAGATCCGGCTGCCGGTACTGGACGTAGTGCTCGGAGGTGCCGGCCACCACCACCCGCCCGCGCGTGGACCGGGCGGCCACCCGCCGGGCCTGGTCGAGGACGCTGCGCGGCCCGCCGGACGGGACGACGACCACGACCGGCGGCGCGCCCGGCCCCTCCGCCGTCCCGGCGACCTCCCGCGCGCTGTCCAGCGACGCCCACGCCTCGGCCCTGGCCGCGGCCATGCTGCCCGGCCCGTAGACGACGGGGGCGGCGGCGCGCGCCGCCGGCGTGGCGTCGCCGGGCACCAGGAGATCCCCGGCCAGCCGGAGCAGGCCCATCCTGGCCAGCGCCTGGTTGGCGGTGAGCTGGGCGGCCATCAGCGGCCGGGACACCCGCATGGCCGCCACCGCCTCCTCGTCGGTGGCGTCGATCAGCACCAGGCCCGCCGTCACGTCCGGGTACCGGGCGGCGAACAGGCGGACGATCTGGCCGCCGTAGGAGTGCCCGGCCAGGACGTACGGGCCGGGCTCGCCCGCGGCGGCCAGAAGCGCGCGCAGTTCCCCAGCCGCCCGGCCCGCGGTACGCGGCCCTGGACCCTCCTCGCTCCAGGCGTAGCCGGCCCGGTCGTAGGAGCACACGCGCAGCCCGGCCGACAACCGCCGCTGGACCACCTCCCAGCTCGCGCTGGACTCCACCAGGCCCGCCTCCAGCACCACCACCGGGCCGCCGGATCCCGTGCAGCGCAGGTGCAGGCGGTGGCCGCCGACGTTCACCAGGCGGCCCGGGGGCGGGTAGCGCGTGGCGTCGCCGCGCCGGACGGCGCTCTCGTAACCGAGCCCCGCACAGGCGGCCAGCAGCAGCAGCAGCCCCGCACACCAGGCGGCCAGCCGCCGCACTCTCGTCATGCCACCGAATCTAGGGATCCGGCCTCCCGGTTTCCTCGTCCTGGCGGGCGAACGCGGGCTGGGAGCTGGGTCCCGCGGGGCCGTCCTTCAGCGGGAGGAGGCCGCCCGGCAGGCCAGCTGGAGTGCCAGGCGTTGCCGCGGGTCGGCGAGGTCGGCCTGGAGCAGGGTCTCGATGCGGCGCACGTTCCTGCTGACGGCGTTGCGGTGCAGGTGCAGCTCCTCGGCGGCGCGGGCGGGCGAGCCGTTGTGGTCGAGGTAGGCGCGCAGGATGGCCAGGAGGTGGGCGGTCCGCTCGCCGCCGAGGTCGAGGATCGGTTGCAGCAGCTCCCGGACGGCGTGCTGGGCGGCGTCGGAGGCGTACCACTCCTCCAGCATGCGGTCGAGGCCGGCCAGGTCGTAGGTGGCCAGCGGCAGGGTGCTGCGGCGCAGCGCCGTACGCGCCTCGGAGGCGGAGGTGCGCAGGCCGACCAGGCCCTGGTGGGCGGTGCTGACCCCGCAACGCAGCTCGGCGCCCGCCGGGCGGACCCGTTCGAGCAAGCGGGCGGCGTCGCGCACCGCCTCGCGCAGGCCCGCCCTGCCCTGGTCGCGCCGCTGGCTGCGGACCACGATCAGCGCGTCGCCGGCGAGCGCGGCGTTCCAGGCGGCGCCGCCCAGCTCGCGGGCCGCGCGCACGGCCCGCGAGGCGGCGGTCTCCAGCAGGGCGTACCGCTCCTGGCCGCCGTCGGCCGGGCCGTCCGCGGCGGCGTCCGGGGTCTTCGCGGGGTCCTTCGCGGGTTCCAGGCGCAGGACGACGTGCCAGTCGTCGATCGGCAGGCCGAGGGCCCTGGCGCGGGGGGCCAGCTCCTGGGCCTGGTTCTCGGGGGCGACCAGCAGCTCGGTGAGGAGCTGGGCGCGGGACCGTCCGGGCAGTTCGTCGGACGGGCCCGCGGCGGCGGCCAGGGCGGCGACCCTGAGCACGATCCCGGCGGCCCGGTCGAAGTGCGTGCCGGCCGGCTCGCCGGGCTGGGCGGTGAACGCGCCGCCGTCGGCCCGGACGGGACGGCCGAGAGCCGCGCCGGCCGCCTCGGCGATGCGCTCGGGCACGCCGCCCGCTCCCGCCACGGCCTCGGCGGCGCGCGCCGTACGGACCAGCGCCTCGGCGGCGTCGCCCGCGATGGCCCGGTCGACGGCCACCACCAGCTCCGCCAGGTCGCCGCCGGCGGCCGCCAGCAGCGCGACCCCGCCGCGCTCGGCCAGCGCGGCGGCGCTCCGGTCGACCGCGGCCTCCAGGGCCTCCAGGGCCTGCGCGGACTCCGCGGTGAGCACGAGCGCCACGGCGCCGGCCGCGGCGGCGTCGCGCAGCGCGACGTCGAGCCGGTAGCCGGCCGCCTGCCGGGAGGCCGCGACCGTCAGGACCAGCACCGACCCCGGCGGCTGGCCCGCGATCCGGCCCAGGTCCTCCACCAGGCGCACGCCCGAAGCCGCCGCCGGCACCCCCGGCCCGGCCAGCGGACGCAGCTCTTCCAGCAGGAACATGCCATCAGTGTGCCATCGGCACACGAAGCCCGGCAAAAAGGTGCGGCGGGAACATCCGCCTTGACCTGCGGCTTCGTAACCTCGACAGCATGGACATCGACACCGGGCTGCTGCCCGCCTTCGCCCGCGGCTGTGCCGTGCTGGGCTCGGGCGGCGGCGGCCCCGTGACCATCGCCCGCGCCGCGGCGCTGCAGGCGCTGGAGGACCACGGGCCGGTACGCGTCGTGCAGCCCGCCGAGCTGGACCCCGAGCTGCTGGTCATGCCCGTGGGCACGGCGGGCTCCTCGGCCGTCATGTCCGAGCGCGTCGGCGGCACCGACGAGCCCGTCTACCTGCGCGACAAGATCGAGGAGCTGTACGGCGCGCCCGTCGGCGCGGTGCTGGCCAGCGAGATCGGCGGCGCGAACGGCTGCCTGGCGGTGGCCTGGGCGGCCCGGGTCGGCCTGCCGCTGGTGGACGCCGACGGGATGAGCCGCGCCTTCCCCCGCATGGACCAGACGGTGATGCAGCTGCGCGGCATCGCGCCCACCCCCGCCGTGCTGTGCGACGAGCGCGGCCGGACCGTCGTCGTCGACCGGGTGACCGGCGGCTGGCTGGAACGGCTGGTACGGGCGTCGCTGGAGGCGTTCGGCGGCCAGGTCGCGACCAGCGAGTACATCATGCGCGGCGACCAGGTGGCCGGCGCCACCGCGCTCGGCTCGGTGACCCGGGCCGTGCGCCTCGGGACGCGGCTGCCCGATCCGCTGATCACCGGCAAGGTCGCCGAGACGGCCGGGTCGATCCTGGTCGAAGGGCTCGGGTACGACCAGGGGCGGCTGGTCCGCGTCCAGGCGGGCAGCGAGTTCCTGGCCGTCGTCGAGGACGGCGTGCCGCTGGCCGTGGTGCCCGACGTGATCGCGATGCTGGACACGCGCACGGGCGAGGTCGTGCAGGCCGAGCAGGTCCGGTACGGGCTGCGGGTGAGCGTGGTGCGCGTCCCGTGCGACCCGGTCTGGCACACGCCCGAAGGGCTGCGGCTGGCCGGGCCCGCCGCGTTCGGTCTCACCGGCCTTGCCACCCCTCCCCCACCGCAGGCGCCCCCCGCCACCGCGACGCGGGAAACCCCGGCGGGCACGGCCTTCAGCCCCTCCCCCACCGGGTCCACCGGGCCCTCCCCAGCCGGGCGGGAGGCGGGGGCGTGAGGGCCGGGGTGGACGTCGGGCCGACCAACACCGACGCTGCCGTCCTCGCCGACGACGGCAGCGTGCTGGCCACCGTCAAGATCGCGTCGATCCCCGGCGACCCGGTGGCCTGCGTGCGCAACGCGCTGGCACGCCTGCCGATGGACGGCGAGCCGGTCCAGGTCGCCGTCGGCCTGCGCGGCGCCGCCACGGCCGTGACCAGGCGGTCCGGGCTGCGCAAGGTGGCCGTGCTGCGCATCGCGGGCGTGTCGGCGACCGCCGTGCGCCCGCTGTCCGGCTGGCCGCCCGACCTGCGCGCCGCGGTGAACGCCGGCACCGCCGTCGTGGACGGCGGCGGCGGTCTCGACCGCGAGGACCGCACGCCCCTCGACCGCGACGCCGTGGCCCGCTTCGCCGCGCAGGTGGCCGGCGCCGCGCAGGCCGTCGCCGTCGCGGGCCTGTTCTCGCCCCTGGACGGCGAGCAGGAGCGCGAGGCCGCCGAGATCGTCCGGGCGGAGCTGGGCGAGGGCGTGCCGATCGCGCTGTCGGCCGACCTCGGCTCGCTCGGCCTGCTGGAACGCGAGAACGCGACCGTGCTGGACGCCGCCCTGTCGGGGTTCGCGGGCGCGGTCTCCGGCGGGCTGGCCACCGCGCTGGCGGGCCTGTGCCCGGGGGCGGCGGTGTTCGTGACCCGCGGCGACGGCACGCTGATGAGCCTGGAGCACCTGGCCCGCCATCCCGGGCTCAGCCTGGGCAGCGGCCCGGCGAGCGTGCTGCGCGGCGCCGGCGCCCTGACCGGGCTCGGTGACGCGGTGGTCGCCGACGTGGGCGCCACCCGCGTCCGGGTCGGCGTGCTGGCCGGCGGTTATCCGGAGGAGGCCGTGGGCGGCGCGGACATCGGCGGCGTGCCCGTCGGGCTGCGCATCCCCGGGCTCATCAGGGTGCCGCGGCCGGTCGACCCGACCGAGCTGGCCGAGGCCGTGGACCGGCTGCAGCCGGGCGCCGGGCTGCTGCCGCTCGTGGTCGTGGGCGGCGGTGAGCACGCCGTGCCGGAGGGGCTGCATCCCGCGCACGGGCCGGCGGCCGGCGCCATCGGCGCGGCGGTCAGCCCGGTCGGCGGCCAGTACGAGCGCATCGTGCGCCTGCCCGACCGCTCGGCGCTGGCGGCGGCGCTCGAACCCGTCGCCGAGGAGGCCAGGGCGGCGGCCGTCCGCGCGGGGGCCGATCCGCGGCGGGTGCGGGTCATCGGCGTGGAGGAGATCCCGCTCGCGTACCTGCCCGGCCCGTTCGTCCGGCTGCGCGCCCGCGCCGCCGGGCCGCCCTCGCTCCTGTGACCGCCCGCTTCTCCGACCGTCCGCTCCTCTGACCGCCCGCTTCTCCGATCGCCCGCTTCTCCGACCGCCCGCTTCCCTGACCGCCCGCTCCTCTGACCGCCCCCGTGCACGACCCCCCGACGCGAAGGAAGACCACCATGACCGACTCCGACTACCCCCTGGAGCGGGTGCCGCAGGCCGCCCGCTACTCCTGGTTCAACGTGGCCGTGCAGCGGTTCGGCCAGCTCTCCGACCTGACGCAGTTCCTGCTGGGCGCCACGCTCGGCGCCGGGCTGTCGTTCTGGGGGGCGTTCTGGGCGTTCACGCTGGGCTCGGTGATCCTGGAGGTGGTGTGCATCTTCGTCGGCATCGCCGGGATGCGCGAGGGCCTGTCCACCTCCATGCTGGCCCGCTGGACCGGCTTCGGCCGGTACGGCTCCACGATCATCGGCGTGATCATCGCCCTGAGCCTGTTCGGCTGGTTCGGCGTGCAGACCGCGGTCTTCGCTTCGGGCCTGCACTCGATCATGTCCTGGCTGCCGCTCTGGGCGTGGGCCATGATCGCCGGCATCGGCGTGACGCTGCTGGTCATCCGGGGGTTCAAGGCGATGGGGATGACGGCGTTCATCACCGTGCCGGCGTTCCTCGGCCTGGCCGGCTGGGCGATGTGGGTGGAAATTTCGCGACATGACCTGGGGTCGCTGGTGGCGTCGCCGCCGTTCGGCGAGCCGATCAGCATCGCGACCGGCGCCACCATCGTGGCCGGCTCCTACATCATCGGCGCGGTGACCACGCCCGACATGACCAGGTTCAACCGCAACACCGGCGACGTCGTCAAGCAGACCCTCGTCGGCATCTCCCTCGGCGAGTACGTGCTCGGCCTGGCCGGCGTGCTGCTGGCCTACGCGGTCAAGTCCTCGGACGTGATCGCGATCATCACCGCCTCCTCCGGCGTGATCGGCGTCATCGTCCTCATCTCGGCCACCGTGAAGATCAACAACTGGAACCTGTACTCCGCCGCGCTCGGCCTGCTCAACGCCGTGGAGTCCACGGTCGGGGTGCGGCTGAACCGGGTCGCCGTCACCATCGGCATCGGCGTCCTGGGCAGCGTGCTGGCCGCCGCCGGGATCCTGGAGCGCTTCACCGACTTCCTGCTGATCCTCGGCGTCATCACGCCGCCCGTGGCCGGGATCATGGTCGCCGAGTACTTCGTGGTGCGCCGCTGGCGCCCGGTGCTGGACGCCTCCCGCGCCACCGGCACGCTGCCCGAGACCGAGCCGACGTGGGTGCCCGCCACGCTGGTCATCTGGGCCGCCGCCGCGCTGGTCGGCTGGCTCAGCGACCACTACCAGTGGATCGGCATCCCCGCCCTGAACTCCCTCATCCTCGCGGGCCTGGGCTACGTCGTCGCGGGCCGGCTCGGCCTGGTCCGCGGCACCCGCGAGGTCCCCGTCGAGCGGCCCGCGCTCACCGTCTGAGAGTCGCACGGCCCGCGCTCATCGTCCGAGAGTCGAGCGACCCGCGCTCACCGTCCGAGAGTCGCACGGCCCGCGCTCACCGTCCGAGAAGAGAGTCCTCCTTCATGCGTATCGGCATCGACGTGGGCGGCACCAACACCGACGCCGCCCTCATCGGCGACGACGGCCAGGTGCTGGCCACCGTCAAGTCCCCCACCACCGCGGACGTCACGGGCGGCGTCGCCGCCGCCCTGGCCGGCCTGGGCGCCACCCGGGTGTCCGCGGTGATGATCGGCACCACCCACTTCGTCAACGCCCTGGTGGAGGCCGCCCGGCTGGAGCCGGTCGCGGCCGTCCGGCTCGGCCTGCCCGCCACGGCCGCGCTGCCGCCGCTGGTGGACTGGCCCGACCGCCTGCGCCAGGCGGTCGAGGGCGCGGTCTACCTGTGCCACGGCGGCTGCGAGTACGACGGCGCCCCCATCTCCCCCCTCGACCCGGACGAGCTGCGCGGCGTCGCCGCCGACATCAGGCGGCGCGGCCTGCGCACGGTCGCGATCTCCTCGGTGTTCTCCCCGGTCAGCGACGCCGACGAGCACGAGGCCGCGCGGATCCTGGCCGCCGAGCTGGGCCCCGAGGTGCACCTGTCGCTGTCCTGCGAGATCGGCCGGGTCGGCCTGCTGGCCAGGGAGAACGCCACGATCGTGAACGCCGCCCTGCGCCCGCTGGCCGGCCGGACCGTGGCCGCCTTCGGCGAGGCGCTGCGGGTGGCCGGGATCGACGCGCCGCTGTTCCTGTCCCAGAACGACGGCACCCTCATGGACGTGGACCAGGCCCGCCGCTACCCGGTGGCCACGTTCGCGTCGGGGCCGACGAACTCGATGCGCGGCGCGGCGTACCTGTCGGGGCTGACCGACTGCGCGGTGGTGGACATCGGCGGCACCACGTCCGACGTGGGCATCCTGGTCGGCGGGTTCCCGCGCGAGGCCGCCGGCGAGGCGCTGGTCGCCGAGGTGCGCACCAACTTCCGCATCCCCGACGTGTTGTCGATCGGCATCGGCGGCGGCTCGCTGGTCGCCGAGGACGGCACCACCGGCCCGCGCAGCGTCGGCTACCGGCTGACCGAGGAGGCGCTGGTGTTCGGCGGCGGCACGCTGACCGCCACCGACCTGGCCGTGGCCGCCGGGCTGGCCGACATCGGCGACCGCGACAGGGTCGCGCACGTCGACCCGCAGCGTCCGCTCAAGCTCATCGCCGAGCGCGTCTCGGAGGCGGTCGACCGCATGCGCACCTCGTCCGCGCCGCTGCCCGTCGTGCTGGTGGGCGGCGGCAGCGTGCTCATCCAGGAGCTGCCCGGCTTCGACGACGTGCGCCGCCCGGCGCACTTCGAGGTGGCCAACGCGGTCGGCGCGGCCATCGCCCAGGTCGGCGGCGAGGTGGACCGGGTCTTCTCCGGCCCCCGCGAGCGCATCCTGGAGGAGGCCAAGAGCGAGGCGATCATCCGCGCCGAGCGCGGCGGCGCCCGCGCGGGCAGCGTGCGGATCGTGGACGTGGAGGAGCTGCCGCTCGCCTACCTGCCCGGCGACGCCACCCGGATCAGGGTGAAGGCCGTCGGCGACCTGGACCTGGAGAAGATCGATGCGTGAGATCGGAATCGACCGGCTGGACGACATGGCGCGCGGCGCCGGGATCCTCGGCACCGGCGGCGGCGGCGACCCGTACGTGGGCAAGCTGCTGGCCCGCGAGGCCATCCGCAGGCACGGTCCCGTGCCGCTGGTGGCCATCGACGAGGTGCCCGCGGACGCGACCGTCGTGGCGGTCTCCGGCATGGGGGCGCCGACCGTGCTGCTGGAGAAGTTGCCGGCGGGCACCGAGGAGCTGACCGCGCTGCGCGCCCTGGAGGCGGTGCTCGGCCGTCCGGCCACGCACATCGTGCCGATCGAGGTCGGCGGCGTGAACTCGATGATCCCGATCGCCGCCGCCGCCCAGGCGGGCCTGCCGATCGTGGACGGCGACGCGATGGGCCGCGCCTTCCCCGAGGCGCAGATGGTGCTGCCGACGCTGATCGGCGTGCCGAACACGCCGATGGCGCTGGCCGACGACAAGGGCAACACGCTGGTGCTGGAGACGGTGTCCAACGTGTGGGCCGAGCGCCTGGCCAGGGCGGCGTGCGTGCAGATGGGCTGCCAGGTCTCCTGCGCCGACACCGTCATGCGCGGCGACCAGCTGCGCGACGGTCTGGTGCCGGCCACGCTGACGCTGGCCGAGGACCTGGGCCGGGCCGTGCGACTGGCCCGCGCCGGGCACGCCGACCCGGTGGCGGCGGCCCTGGACGTGCTGGGCGGCCTCAAGCTGTTCACCGGCAAGGTCGTGGACGTCGAGCGCCGCACCACCGGCGGCTTCGCCCGCGGCCAGGCCCGCCTGGAGGGCACCGGCACGCTGGAGCTCAGCTTCCAGAACGAGCACCTGCTGGCCCGCCGGGACGGCGAGATCGTGGCCACCACGCCCGACCTGATCTGCGTCCTGGACAGCGACTCGGGCGAGCCGGTCACCACCGAGGCCATGCGCTACGGCCTGCGCGTCACGGTCATCGCCGTGCCCTGCGACCCGCGCTGGACCTCGCCGGGCGGCCTCGAACTGGCCGGGCCGCGGTACTTCGGCTACGACTGCGACTACCGGCCGCTCGCCACGACCCCGGCGTAGACCCAGCGGCCGTCCAGCCGGACGAACCTGCTGTGCTCGTCGAGCACGCCCGGCACCCGCCGGTTGACGAAGTGGGCGCGGAACCGCACGGTGCCCTCGGTGTGGACGGGGCTGCCGCCGGTGCTCTCCAGCACCTCCAGCTCCGTCCAGGCGACCTTCCTGTCGAGGTCGAGGCGGGCCGGGCGGTCGGCGGGATGCCAGGTGGCCATGAGGTAGGCCTCGTCGCCCACGGCGAACGCGCTGAACCTGGACCGCATGAGCGACTCCGCGGTGGGGGCCGACCCCTCACCGCGGTGGTATCTCCCGCAGCACTCCGCGTAGGACGCGGGCAGACCGCAGGGGCATGGACGAGGAGGCATGCCCCCCATTGTGCCGCCCCCGCGCCGCCTTGCGCTCCGCCCGGTGCGGGCGTGGGGTCAGAGGCGGGCGGCCAGCTCGGTCAGGGTCGCCCCGAGCGGGGCGTCGAGCAGGAGGGCGGCGTCGGCGTCGGCGCCGGTCGGGCCCTGGTTGACGATGGCGACGGGCAGCCCGAGCTCGGCCGCCCTGGTGACGAAGCGCAGCCCCGACCTGATCGCCAGCGACGACCCCAGCACGAGCAGCGAGCGCGCCCCGCCCACGAGCGCGAAGCACTCCGCCACCCGATCCCTCGGCACGTTCTCGCCGAAGAAGATCACGTCGGGCTTCAGCAGGCCTCCGCAGGTGACGCAGTCGACCACCTGGAACCCGGCGACCTGGGCGTCGGTGAGGGCGGCGTCGCCGTCAGGGTTGACCCGCCCCTCGGCGGCCCAGCGCGGATTGGCCGCGCTGAGGCGGCGCTCCAGCTCGGCGCGCGGGGTACGTTCGCGGCACGACAGGCACACGACGCGGTCGAGGCCGCCGTGCAGCTCGATCACCCGGCGCGCCCCGGCGGCCTGGTGGAGGCCGTCGACGTTCTGGGTGACGATGCCGGCCAGCAGCCCACGCCGCTCCAGCTCGGCCACCGCGCGGTGGCCGGCGTTGGGGGCGGCCCGGCCGATCTGCCGCCAGCCGACGTGGCTGCGCGCCCAGTAGCGCCGCCGCGCCTCGGCGCTGCCGGTGAAGCGCTGGTACGTCATCGGCTCGGCGCGCCGCGCCCGTCCGGTCGGGCCCCGATAGTCGGGAATGCCGGACTCGGTGGACAGCCCGGCCCCGCTGAGCACCACGACCCCGCCACCGGCCACCAGCTCGGCCAGCGACGCGATCGCGGGCGCCGTCACGGGTGCCGTCGCAGTCTCTTGCACACCATCCATAATGCCCGGTCAGAGATAGTTGCTGAGCTCGACCAGGTTCCCGTCGGGGTCCCGCAGGTAGACGCTCCTGATGGGGCCGAGCGCTCCGGTGCGCTCCACCGGGCCCTCCTCGATCCCGACGCGGTGGCGGGCCAGCTCGTCCATGACCGTCTCGATGGGGTCGGCGACAATCAGGCACAGGTCGGCGCTGCCCGGGACGGGCCGGGCCGCCTTCGGCTCGAACTCGCGACCCGCCTCATGCAGGTTGATCTTGCTCTGCCCGAACGCCAGCGCCCGCCGCCCCTCACCGAACGTCACCGCCTCCATCCCCAGCACCGTGGTGTAGAAGCGCACCGCCACCTCCACATCGGCAACAGTCAGCACCAGATGATCCAGACGGTCGATCCTCATGTTTCCCTCACTCCCCGATCGGCTCTCCGCCCCATAGTCTCCGCATCTCGGGACACGTCCGCAGCAACTCCCCAGCGGCCCGCGTCCTCTCCAGGCTGTCCGGCATGGCGGCCAGATCGCGGCAAATGCCCGCCTCGACTTCCCCATCGGACTCGCATCCGGAAGCGCCGACTGCACCGGGATCGCTGTGGGCGATGCAGCCATGTTGATCACTTTCCCGACGGGTCGGCGTTGACAATTCGCACCCAAGCGATCATGGGGCTGTTCAACATCTCGATTTGGTCCTTGCCTGATGCCACATCGACATAACCGTAAACGAGCCCCTGGTTCGCCCGCTGTCGGAGATCGGCAAGGCTGAGCCCGAAGTGGCGCAGCATCAGGTCGGCGTCCCGATCGAGCCTGGACACCCAATATCGAAATTCTTCCAGCTGATTGCCGTCAGGGTCGCCGGCCCGTCCCATCAGCCTTCTGATCTCGGGACTCCAATCCCATCCGATCGGCTCCACCCTCGACCGAAGAAGACCAGCCCCTCTCGAAGGAGCCTTGAAAGGGCTGAAGAAGACGACATCTGCCGCATTCAGCTTACCGTCAGCAGCGTTACCCTTGACGAATTCAGCATAGTCGCCCCAGGGAATGCCTTTCCTGAAACCAACCACCAGTTCATACGTCGTTGCAGGTTGGGCCTCAAGTGTCGCCTGAACGGCCTTCGCCGACGTCTCCCCGTAGGTGGCGGGATTGGATATGACGCTCGACAGATACGTTCTCTCGATTCGCGGCGAAACGATCGAGCCATCAAGCCTCAACTCGTACTCGACATTGCCGTACAAGGACGATTTGCGCGCATCATAGCCTTTCGGCTGCAGACGGACTCGCACCTTCCTGCTCTTGTCCAGCGACCCCAAGCTCGCACGGCACGAGCTGGCCGAATAATCTCCCGACTCGCGAACATGATAAGCAGTGTTGGTTATCTTCGCCGCCCCCACCAGGGCGAACTTATCCCGGTCGAAGCCGCTACCGCAGCCCCACGGCCCGGGCCAGAGCAACCAAGCAGTCCCAGCGATCACCATGCAGGCTACGACTGAAACAGCAACTGCAGGTCGGGTTGGACGCCTCGCCATCGACCGTTCACCCCTCAATCGTGACCGTAACTCCGAGAATCTGCCACACCGATCGCCTGATCCCACACCGCAGCGCCGACCGCCACCCCTGGGTCCTGCCATTCAAGAAGAATGCAGGAAGCCGATGTCGGTGAGTTCGATTCGCGCCACCTCTGGCTGCTGCATGAGCCACGCCAGCACCTCCGGCGTCGATTCTGTGATGAACCCGTACACCTTCGGCTCGCGGGCGCGCGATTGCAGTTCTTCGTACCGGAGGCCGATTCGCTCCAGCGGTTGTGCATCCTCGGGTCTGAGAGACCGCGCCCACGCTTGGAACTGTGCGGCCAATCCCTGCGTACAAGGCCCGGACGGGAGCCTGTATTCGCAGTTGTTGACGTCCCACGAGAGCGGCTTCTGCCCGGATGCACCCGGAGAGAGGAGAACTGCTTCAATGTCAAGGGGTTGCGGCATGGGCGGGGTGGTTGGAAGTCTCTTTTCGAGGAGTGGCTGCTTCAGCTTCACCACTGCCTGTAGTAGTACCTCGGTCCGGCTCAGTCTGGACAGGGTGCGCTTGAGGTCTGCTCGACTCAGGAGAGTCTCATCCTGGTCATCGGCAAACCGTTGCAGTGCTCCGCTGAGCCGTATGCCGGCTATCGAAGGCATGGCGAAGAGTCCGCCTTGCCGCAAGCGGATGGCGTCATGTTGCGGGTAGCTCTCGTCGTGCCGCAGGCGTCGTGAGTCGAGCACGACCTCGATGTCTCCATCTTCTCCGACACCCTCAGATATGGTGTGGCCATCCCGGGCCAGCTGATCGAACTCGACACGGATGTCGGAGTTCGCCGCACCGAACGCGTTCAGCAGGACGTATCGGATCCGCTCGTTCCCGATACTGCTGTCCCACCCCTGTCGTGGAGCCAGAGAACGCCAGCCCAACCATGCCGCGCAAGCTCCGACGACCAACACCGAAATCGACATCAGTATGCGGCGGTGCAAATCTGCCGTCCATCCTTGAGGTGAGTCGAGCTACGTAAAGCAGGCCGGAATCGCCCAGCAGAAAAGGCATCCTTGCAGGGAAGCCTGAACCTCGGGAACTTAAGAAGTCGGAAGCTTGCATTCCGGCCTCGGGCCCAAGGTAGTACATAGACCTTCGATCTGGACCGAGTTGCACTCCTCGGCGTGCTTCCGTCAGGCCCTCCGGAAAACGGGGTTAGCTGGACGCTTCGATCGGTTCTCCGTTCCATAGTCTGCGCATCTCCGGACACGTACGCAGCAACTCCCCCAGCGGGCCGCGTCCCACGACCTGGCCACGGTCGAGGACGACCACCTGGTCGGCGCGTTCGAGGGCGGCCCGGCGGGAGGAGACCACCAGCAGCGTGGCGGGGCCGTGCCGGGCGATGCGCTCCCACAGCAGGTTCTCGGTCCCGACGTCCAGGGCGGACGACACGTCGTCCACGACGAGCAGGTCCGGGGCGCGGACCAGGGCGCGGGCGGCGGTGGCGCGCTGCACCTGGCCGCCCGACAGACGCACGCCCCGGGGGCCGACGACGGTCTCCAGGCCGTCCGGCATGGCGGCCAGGTCGTCCTCGAAGGCGGCGAGTTCCAGGGCACGGGCCAGGTCGTCGTCGTCCGCGGGCAGGCCGAGGAGCAGGTTCTCGCGCAGGGTCTCCGAGAACAGGCGCGGGATCTGGCTCGCGTACGCCGCCCGTCCGGGAACCAGGAACGCGCCGGGGTCGGGCACCGGACGCCCGTTCCAGGTGATCGTCCCGGCGTCCCGGGGCAGCAGGCCGAGCAGGGCGCGCACCAGCGTGGTCTTGCCCGCGCCGACGGCCCCGGTGACGACGGTGAACGTGCCGCGCCGCAGCGTCAGGTCCACGTCGTGCACCCCGCGCCCACCGGGGTGCCGCACGCTCAACCCCCGCACCTCCAGCACCTCCAGCGTCGTCGGCGCGGCCGGGAGGCGGGTCGTGGGCGGGCCGTCCGGGGCTGGGGCGGGGTGGAGGGGGTGGGGGTGGGTCAGGTCGGGGGTGTTCTGGTGGGGGGCGAGGAGGGTGGTCAGGCGTTCGGCTGAGACGTCCGCCCTCGGCAGGCGGTACAGGATGGAGCCGATGGTGCGCGGCAGCGCGGTCAGCCAGCCGACGTAGCTGGTGAACAGCGCGAGGTCGCCCACGGTGAACTCGCCGCGCCGCATCGCCCCCGCGGCCAGCAGCAGCACGACGCCGACGCCCAGCTCCACCGTGGTGCCCGTGGCGGCCTCCAGCAGGTCGGTGGCCAGGCGGCTGCGTACGGCGGCGTCGCGGCGGCGGGCGTTGAGCGTGCGCAGGCGGTCCAGCGCCGCCCGTTCGGCCCCGGCCGTCTTCAGCGTGAGCACGCCGCCGAACAGTTCGCCGACGAAGGCCGTCACGCCCGCGCCCAGTTCCCTGGCCTGCTGGTGACGCCACCTGATCACCCGTCCCATGAGCCTGCTCAGCACGCCGATCGCGAGCATCGGCACGACCAGTGTCACGGTGACGACGGGGTCGATGGAAATCATGACCGCCAGCGCCGCCCCGCCGAACAACACGCCTCCGGCCAGGGGGACCGACTCGTCGGCGAGCTCGACCAGCTCGGCCACGTCGTCGCGCAGCCGGGCCAGCGACTCGCCCGGGGAGCGCGGCAGCCGGGCGGCGACCGCGCCGGGCGCGGTCAGCACCGAGCCCAGGACGTTGGCGCGCAGCAGCGTGGCCGCCGCGTCCCACCAGTAGGAGCCGTAGGACCAGGCGAACACCAGGACGATCCCGCGGACCAGCTCGACGCCAGCGAACGCCGCGCACAACCACAACGACTGCCGCAGCGTCGCCGGGCTGTGCCCGCTGATCTGGTCGAAGAGCTGTCGCAGCACGAGGCCGCCGCCGAGCGGGAGCACGTGAACCGGCAGCCACAGCAGGATCTGCAGCACGTACAGGCGCACGTCGAAGCCGACCAGGCGGCCCGCCACGCCCAGGGCCCGGCACGCGCTCACCGGCTCACCCCGGCGGTGGCCGGGAGCCGGCCGGACCCGAGCCCGGCGGGCGCTCATCGGCTCACCCCCGCCGCGTCCAGGAGCCGGCCGAACCTGCTGCCGGGGTCGGCGGCCAGGTCGGCGCGGCGGCCGTACTCGACGAGCTTGCCGCGTTCCAGTACGGCGATCTTGTCCACGTGCGCCAGGGAGGAGAGCCGGTGCGCGATGAGCACGCCGGTCCGCCCGTCCAGCAGCCGCCGTACGCCGTCCTCGACGTGCCGTTCGGTGGCCGGGTCGAGCCTGCTGGACGCCTCGTCCAGGATCACCAGGCCGGGGTCGGCCAGGAAGGCCCGCGCGAAGGCGAGCAGCTGCGCCTCCCCCGCCGACAGGCCGCCGGGCTCGCCGTCGAGCCCGCCGGGCAGCGCGGCCAGCCATCCGCCGAGCCCCACCCCGGCCAGCACCTCCAGCAGGTGAGCGTCATCGTGGCGGGGGTCGGTCAGGGCGCCGAACAGGGTGAGGTTGTCGCGGACGCTGCCGTCGAACAGCCGTACGTCCTGGGTGACCACGCCGACCCGGCGGCGCAGCGACTCCGGGTCGCACTCGCGCAGGTCGAGGCCGCCGATCTCGACCGTGCCGCCGGTCGGGTCGTACAGGCGCAGCAGCAGCTTGGCGAGGGTGGTCTTGCCGCTGCCGGTGCGTCCGACCAGGCCCAGGCGTTCGCCGGGGGCCAGGGTGAGGGTGATGCCCGACAGCGCGCTCTCGCCGTCGTCGGGGTAGGCGAAGCTCACGTCGTCCAGCCGCAGGCCGAGCGCGCCCGAGGCGGGCAGCGGCCGGGGCGCGGCGCGGACGGGCAGCGCCGGGCGCTCGGCCAGCAGGGAGCCGATGCGGGCGAACCCGGCCAGCGCCCCCTGGAACTGCCTGAGCTGGTCGATCAGCCGCTCGAACGGCGTGCGGATCATCACGGTGTACTGGAAGATCAGCACGGCGGTGCCGACGGTGAGCGCCCCGGCGTGCAGCAGCCAGGCGGCCAGGGCGAGCATCAGCGCGGTCCCGGCCGCGAACGCCACGTTGGTGGCCGCGAGCAGGCCGCCCGCGATGCGCGAGCCGTGCCACTCGGCGCGGAACCAGGCCGCGGCGACCTGGTGGAAGCGGCCGAGCGCGTGCTCGCCCGCGCCGTTGGCCCGCAGGTCCTCGGCCCCGGCCAGCCGTTCTTCGAGGTGGCCGTAGAGTGCGGCGCTCGCCTGCCGCGACCGGGTCGCCGACGGCACGGCGAGCCGCTGCGCGCCCGCCATGGCGAGCCCGGTCAGCAGGCAGTAGGCCAGCAGCGCCGCGCCCAGCCGCAGGTCGACGGTGAACACGACGGCGAGCACGCCGGCCAGCAGCAGCAGCCCGGCCACGACGTCGAGGACGAAGGCGACGACGAAGTCGGCCACGGCGGCCACGTCGCCGTCGACGCGTTCGATCAGCTCGCCGGGCGAGTGGCGGGCGTGGAAGGCCAGGTCGAGGCCGAGCACGTGCCCGGCCAGGTGTTCGCGCAGGCGGTTGGTGCCGTCCCAGGCCAGGCGGCCGGCGAGCCAGGCGGCGGCCATGCGGGCGGCCTGACCGGCGGCGGCCAGTCCGAGGTAGCCGAGCGCGATCACGATCAGGTGGCGCAGCCCGGCGCCACCGGCGGCGTCGTCGACGAAGCGGCGGGTGACGTGCGGGGCGGCCAGCGGCAGCGCGGTGGCCGCGGCGGTGGCGGCGCCGAGCGCGAGCGCGGCGGGCGGGCCGGGCCGCAGGTGGCGCAGGGCCTGCCGGGCGGGTCTAGCTACATGCGGAGGTGTCCTGGTGAGCGGGGATCTCGACAAGCGTCATGCCCTCTGGATAGGTGGGTGTCCTGTGCTGGGAGGTCATGAACGCTGTCCTCATCGGTCCGCTCCTTCGTCCGGCGATCGGTGCCGCCGGGAAGTACAACAGCCGCCCGCGCAGCGCCGCAACCGGTTTTGGCCGCCTACGCGATCTATACGCCGCCTATACAGCCGCTGCTCACGCTGAGCACCGAACGGCCTTACACCCCCCGCGGAGGTTGGACGGTGTTGAAGAAACCCAGGCGGCTGACTCCCTTACCGCCGCTCGTCGTCCTGTTGCTGACATCCACGGCCCTCGTGCCGCTTCCCGCGCGGGCCGCACCGCCCGCGCCCGCCAAGGCCCAGGCGGCGGTCGTCTGCCCGGACGAGATGCCCACCGAGATCTCCGCCCGGCTGGCCGCGGCGGTCTGCGGCAAGCGCGTCAAGGCGGTCTCGCTGACCACCGGGACGGACGAGTTCTTCGTCAACCCGACCGGCACGGTCACCCAGGAGCACCGCTACCGCCCGGTCCGGGTCAGGCGGGGCGAGGCGTGGGTGCCCGCCGACCCGACGCTCGCGGCGAGCCAGGACGGCACGGTCGCGCCGAAGGCCGCCGCGGTCTCCTACAGCTTCTCCGGCGGCGGCGACGGCCCGCTGGTCACCGCCACCGAGCGGGGCACCCGGCTCACCCTCGGCACGCCGCTCGGCGCCCTGCCCAAACCGGTGCTGGACGGCGCCACCGCCACCTACCCCGACGTGCTGCCGGGCGTGGACCTGGTGCTGACCGCGGACGTGGACGGCTTCGCCGAGAAGCTCGTCGTCAGGACCCGGCAGGCCGCGGCGAACCCGGCGCTGAAGGAGCTGACGTTCGCCACGTCGGTGAAGAAGGGCGAGGTCAGGACCGACAGGCACGGCAACGTCTCGGTCCTGGACGCCGAGGGCGAGCCGGTGTTCGGCTCGGCGGCGCCGGAGATGTGGGACGCCGCCACCGAGTCGGCCATGACCCGCAACCCGGCCACCCCGGCGCTGGCCGCCCAGCCGGGCCGGCGGGCCAGGATGGGCGTGCGGCTGTCGGGCCGCGAGCTGCGCGTCACCCCCGACGCCGCGCTGCTGGCCGATCCGGCCACGGTCTACCCGGTGACGATCGACCCGAGCTTCACCTCGGCCAAGTCCGGCTGGACGTACGTGGACTCGGCCTATCCCACCAGCGCGTACTGGAACTCGGCGAACGACGCGACGGCCGGCACCAGCAACGGCGGCGGCTACAAGCGGCGCTCGTTCTTCAACATGGGCCTGTCGGGCCTGGCCGGCAAGCACATCACGGCGGCTACGTTCAATATCAAGGAGACGTGGGCCTGGTCCTGCTCGGCGCGGAACGTCGAGCTGCACAGGACCGCGGCCGTCGGCTCGGGCACGACGTGGAACAACCAGCCCGCCTCGAACCTGAGCATCGGCGCCAAGAACGTCGCCTACGGCTGGTCGTCGGCCGGTCAGGGCGGCGCGTCGAGCTGCCCGGCGGCCTGGGTCGGCTGGGACGTCACCAGCGCGGTGCAGAGCGTGGTGAGCGCGAACGGCACGTCGGTCACCTTCATGGTCAAGGCCGGCAGCGAGACCGACAACTACTACTGGAAGCGCTTCGCCAACAACCCCAACATCGCGATCACCTACAACTCGCTGCCGGGCACGCCGTCGGCCCTGGCCGTCGCGCCCTGCTCGGTGTGCGCCGGCCCGGCCGTGGTGGGCGCGGCGCAGCCGACGCTGTCGGCCAAGGTGAGCGACGCCGACGGGCAGGCGCAGCGGGCCGACTTCGAGATCTGGACGGCCGACCACGCGACCAAGGTGACCGGCGGCTCGGCCGCGAACGTGGCGAACGGCGCCACCGCCTCCTGGAAGGCCGGCACGGCCCTGGCGAGCACGTCGTACGCCTGGCGGGTGCGCTCGTACGACGGCACCGACTACGGTCCCTGGTCGGCGTGGTTCGCCTTCACGGTGGACGCCGCCCCGCCGCCCGCCCCCGAGGTGTCCTCCGCCGACTACCCGGAGGACGCCTGGGCCAAGGGCGCGGGCCAGGCCGGCCAGTTCACCATCACGCCGGCCTCGGCCGACGCGTCCTCGGTGCTGTGGTCGTTCGACGGCGGCGCCCAGCAGTCGGCCGCCAACTCCGGCGCGCCGCACACGGTGAGCTGGACGCCGCCCGCCGACGGCCCGCACACGCTCAAGGCGTGGGTCAAGGACAAGGCGGGCAACCTGTCGGAGCCGACGACGTACGCGTTCAACGCGGGCGGCTCGGCGGTCACCTCGCCCAAGGACGGGCAGTCCACCGCCCGCCGGACGGTCCTGTCGGCCACGGGCAGCGCGGGGCTGAGCGCGGTCACCTTCTCCTACCGGCGCGGCGAGGCCGACACCTGGCACCAGGTGCCGGCAGCCGACGTGCGCAGGAAGTCCGACGGGTCGGCGATCGCCTGGCCGGTGGCGATGAGCGCGGGCGCCTCCCCCCAGCTGGTCTGGGACACCACGCACACGCTGGCCGAGGACGGCTCGATCGAGATCAGGGCCGAGTTCGTCACCTCCTCGGGCACGGCCGCCTCCCAGCCGGTGGACCTGGTCGTGGACCGGGACGGCGAGGGCGCCTCCACCCAGCCGGTCGGCCCCGGCTCGGTCAACACGCTGACCGGCGACTTCAGGATGGCCGCCACGGACGCCAACGTGTACGGCATCGGCCTGATGCGCTCGTTCTCCTCGCGTGACCCGCGCAAGGGCTCGGCGCTGCCGGGCGTGGCGGCGATCTTCGGCACCGAGTGGACGCCGACCGGGCTCGCCCAGTCGGGCCAGGGCACGTTCGCCCAGCTCCGGGCCACCTCCGCCACCTCGGTCGAGTTGAGCGGCGAGGGCTCGGCGGTGGCCTTCACCAAGAACGCCGACGGCTCGTACGAGCCGCAGCAGGACGCGGCGAGCCTGAAGCTGACCTTCGACGCCGCGGCCGACCGCTACACCCTGTCGGACGCGAACTCGGCCGAGCGCACGGTGTTCGCCAAGGTGGACGCCGCCGCGCCGATCTACCTGGTGCGGGCGGTCTACCCGGCCAGCGGCAAGGGCAGCACGGCGTTCGTGTGGCAGTCGGTGACCGGCTCGGACGGCAAGGCGCTGGCCCGGCCGGTCAAGATCATCGCGCCGTCGTACACGCAGGCCGACTGCGACGTGGACACGCTGGCGAGCCTGCCGCAGGGCTGCCGGCTGATCAAGCTGGACTACGCCACCACCACGACGGCGGGCGCGCAGCTCGGCGACGTGGCCGGGCAGGTCAAGGCGATCAGCCTGTGGGAGGGCGGCGCGAGCGCGCCGCTGGGCCTGTCGGAGTACCGCTACGACGACCTGGGCCGCCTGCGCGAGCAGTGGAACCCGGCCACCCCCGACATCAGGACGCGCTACGACTACGACCTCGGCGGCCGGGTGAACCGCTACACCCCGCCCGGCGAGCTGCCGTGGACGTTCGCCTACGGCAAGGCCGGCAACGCCGACACCGCCGCGGACGGCATGCTGCTCGCCGTCTCCCGCCCGACGCTGCGGCCCGGCACGCCGAGCGAGACGAACGGCACCGCGGTCACGTCGGTGGTCTACGACGTGCCGATCAGCGGGACGGGCGCGCCGTACGCGATGAGCGAGACGGCCACGGCCGCCTGGGGGCAGAGCGACTCCCCGGTGGACGCGACCGCGATCTTCCCGGCCGACCAGGTGCCGGCCAACCACACCGGGCGCGGCGGCCTGGCCGCCTCCGACTACGGCCGCGCCACGATCACCTACCTGAACGCCTCCGGTCAGACGGTCAACCGGGTGGAGCCCGGCGGCGCGGTCTCCACCAGCCAGTACGACGCGCAGGGCAACACGGTGTTGTCGCTGTCGGCCGGCAACAGGGCGCTCGCCCTGGCCCAGACGCCGGACGCGGGCGCCGAGCTGACCCGGCTCGGCCTGCTCAACGCCTCGCCCGCCGACCGGGCGCGGCTGCTGGCCGAGGAGTCCGCCTACAGCTCCGACGGGCAGCGGATGGTCTCCGAGCTCGGCCCGCTGCACCTGGTCACGCTGAACGGCACGCAGGTCGCGGCCAGGAAGCACACGGTCAACACCTTCGACGAGGGCCGGCCGGCCGACGCCAAGGTGTCGAACCTGGCCACGACGGTGGCGGTGGGCGCGTACGTGCCCGGCGCGGCCGCCGACGCCGACGTGCGCACGAGCCGGACGTACTACGACTGGAACACCGGCAAGAGCGTCAGGACGGTGGAGGACCCCGGCGGCCTGGCGATCACCAAGACCACGACGTACGACTCCGACGGCCGGGTGGTCGCCACCACGATGCCGAAGTCGTCGGGCGACGACGCGGGCACCACGACCAGCGAGTACTACACCGCCGACGGCACCGGCGCGTGCGGCGGCAAGGCCGAGTGGGCCGGGCAGCTGTGCCGGACGAGGTCGAAGACGGGCGTCGGCGACAGCGGCACCCGTCCGGCCGAGCTGGTCACCAAGGTGTACGCCTACGAGCCCGGCGGCCGCGTGTCGTCGGTGACCGAGACGGCCAACGGGGTGACCAGGACCACGACGACCACGTACAACCCGGCGGGCGACATCGTGAAGACGGTCGTGTCCGGCGGGGCCGGGACGGCGGTGCCCGAGGTGAGCACCACCTACGACGCGGCCGGGCGGGCGGTCAGGACGACGGCCTCCAACGGCACCTCGATCACCCGCGAGTACGACGCGCTGGGCCGCCAGACGTCCTACACCGACGCCGACGGCGGCGTCACCAGGGTCGAGTACGACGCCCTCGACCGCATCACCAGGAAGACCGACGGCGCGCCCTCGACGGTCACCTACGCCTACGACGACGTGCGCGGCGCGCTGTCCACCATGACCGACTCGGTGACGGGGACGTTCACCGCCACGTACACCGTCGACGGCTCGATCAGCCACGAGAACCTGCCGGGCGGCCTGTCCTACGACCTGGCCCGGGACCCGTCCGGCGCGCCGGTCTCGCGGGTCTACCGGACGGCGGCGGGGACGCGGCTGCTGGACGACTCGGTGACCTGGTCGATCCACGGCCAGCAGGTGAGCCACAACGGGCTGTCCGCCCAGAGGATCGGCTACGACAAACTGGGCCGGATCGCCTCGGTGGACGACACCGTGAGCGGCCTGTGCTCGCGCCGGGCCTACGGCTACGACGCCAACTCCAACAGGACGGGGCTGACCACGAGCGCCTGTGACGGCTCGGGGGCGGTCACCGAGAACCACGCCTACGACGGCGGCGACCGGCTGGCCGACGCCGGCTACGAGTACGACGCCTACGGCCGCACCACGGCCACGCCGGCCGGGCTGAAGGCGGAGTACTACACCACCGACCTGATGCGGCAGATGACGTCGGGGGCGGTGCGGCAGTCGTACACGCTGGACCCGGAGCTGCGCCGCAACACCACCACGCTGGAGCAGCTGTCCGGCGGCACGTGGAGCGCGGCCGGCAAGCGGGTCGAGCACTTCGACGCCGACGACGACACGCCCGCCTGGGTCGTGGAGGGCGGCGCGGTCACCAGGAACGTGCACTCCATCTCCGGCGGCCTGGCCGCGGTCACCTCGGCGACCGGGGACGTGCGGCTGCAGCTGACGAACCTGCACGACGACATCAACGTGGTCTACGCCGACGGCGTGCCGCTGGCGCTGGACTTCGACGAGTTCGGCAACCCGCGCGCCGGCCAGCCCGCGATGCGTTACGGCTGGCACGGCGCGGCCGAGCGGGCCGCCGACACCCCCGACGGCACGATCCTCATGGGCGTGCGCCTCTACCAGCCCAGACTGGGCCGGTTCCTGCAGACCGACCCGGTGGAGGGCGGCAGCGCCAACGCCTACGACTACGCCAACCAGTCGCCGACCTCCAACGCCGACCTGGACGGCAAGAAGTGGTACTGGTGCACCAACTTCTGGCACTTCGCCTTCAACCACTGCGGCGTCAGCTACGCCTACTACCACGGCAGCTGGCGTTACGTGCACTGGAAGAAGACGCCGGCCGGCTGGTGGGTGCGCGGCGTGTACTACGACTACTGCACCAAGTCACCCGACAAGCCGCTCGGCTACGACTTCCGCCAGGCGTGCATGATGCACGACTACGGGTACGCCCTGCGCAATATGGGGTATATCCACAGCAAGTACCAGGTCGACTACATCTTCTATTACGTCCTGTACTGGGGCGTCTGCTCCCACTACTTCTTCAAGGGGACATGTCGCAGCATCGCGTACGCGTACTTCCTTTCGGTGGTCGCCTTCGGCCACCCGTGACCTAGGATGAACCACCGGCGGGAGCTACCACGAAAGGCTCCCGCCGGTGCCTTTTTCTCCCGGTCGGCGCAGGGTTGACGGGAGTCGGACGTTGATGCACATTGAAGCAGCTTTGATCTTCCTTGTGCACCAACGTCCTTGCGGGGAGCGCGATGGAGTTCGCCGTACTTGGGCCGCTTCACGTCTCGGGTGACCAAGGGCCGCTGCCGCTCGGCGTCGGCAAGCAGCGCACCCTGCTGGCCGAGCTCCTGTGCCGGGCCGGCCGCCCGGTCTCCCCCGCCACGCTCGTCGAGGCCCTGTGGGAGCAGCGCCCGCCGCGCACCGCCGCCGACAACCTCCGCCTGTACGTGCACCAGCTCCGCCGGACGCTCGGCCAGGACCGCATCACCCGCACCGACGCCGGATTCGTGCTGGCCGTGCACCCCGGCGAGCTGGACGCCGAACGCTTCGAGACCCTGGCCGGCCGGGGCGGCGACGCGCTGTCCGGCGGCGACCACGAACAGGCCGCCGCGCTGCTGCGGCAGGCGCTGGAGTTGTGGCGCGGGCCCGTCTACGCGGGGCTGAACCTCACCGCCGGGCTGCGCGACCACGCCCGCCGCCTGGAGGAGGAGCGCCTGGCCGCGCTGGAGCACCGGATCGAGGCCGACCTGGCCCGCGGCCTGCACGCCGTGCTCATCGCGGAGCTGACCGAGCTGGTCGCCGAGCACCCGCTGCGCGAACGCCCGCGCCGCCAGCTCATGCTCGCCCTGGCCCGGTCCGGACGGCAGGCCGAGGCGCTGGCCAGCTACCGCGAGGCCCGCCGGGTGTTCGCCGCCGAGCTGGGCCTCGACCCCGGCGCCGAGCTCAACCGCCTGCACCAGGCCATCCTCACCGGCACCCTCGGCCCGGCCCCCGGCGGCGCGGCCGGCGGCGCCGGTGGCGCCGCCGGGCCCGCGGCCCGCTCCCCCGCCCAGCTCCCGACCGACATCTCCGACTTCACCGGACGCGGCGAGCAGCTCGCCCAGCTCACGTCCCTGCTCGGCGACGAACCGCCGCAGGGCCCCGGCCAGGTGCGGATGTGCGTGATCGCGGGCATGGGCGGCGTCGGCAAGACCACGCTGGCCGTGCACGCCGCGCACCGCATCGCCCGCCACTACCCCGACGGCCAGCTGCACACGAACCTGCACGGCGCCGAGGCCAGCCCGGCCGACCCCGGACAGGTGCTGGCCGCCTTCCTCACCGCGCTCGGCGTGCCGCGCTCCACGCTGCCCGAGAGCGTGGACGAGCGGGCCGCGCTGTTCCGCAGCAGCCTGGCCGAGCGGCGCATGCTGATCGTGCTCGACAACGCCGCCTCCGAGCAGCAGGTGCGCCCGCTGCTGCCCGGCACGTCCGGCTGCGCCGTCATCATCACCAGCAGGGCCAGGCTGAGCGGCCTGTCCGGCGCCGCCCTGATCGAGCTGTCGGTGCTGCACCTGCGGCAGGGCGTGCGCCTGCTGGCCAGGATCGCCGGCGCCGGGCGGGTGGAGGCCGAGCCGGAGGCGGCGGCGGAGATCGTCCGGCTCTCCGACGGGATCCCGCTGGCCGTGCGGGTGGCCGGGGCCCGGCTGGTGGCCCGGCCGCACTGGCCGCTGACCCGGCTGGCCGGGCAGCTCAAGGACGAACGACGGCGGCTCGACCAGTTCGCGACCGGCGACCTGGCGGTCCGGGCGAGCCTGGCGCTCAGCTACGTGGGGCTGGAACCGGCCGCGCGGCGGGCCTTCCGGCTGCTCGGCACGCTGGAGGTGCCCGACTTCGCCGGATGGGTGGCGGGCGCGCTGCTGGACGTGCCCGTACCGGTGGGCGAGGAGCTGGTGGAGTCGCTGGTGGACACCCAGCTCGTGCTGATCAGCGGCGTCGATCCGGCCGGGCAGCCGCGCTACCGCTTCCACGACCTGGTCCGCCTGTACGCCCGCGAACGCGCCGAGCTGGAGGACCGGCCCGAGGCGGTCGCGGCGGCGCTCGGCCGGGCCTTCGGCGGCTGGCTGGCGCTGGCCGAGCAGGCGACCGAACGCGTCCAGGGCAGCTCCTCGGCCATCATCCACGGCTCGGCCCCGCGCTGGAGCTCGCCCGACGGCACGCCATGGGAGATCCGGCAGGACCCGATGGCCTGGTTCGACACCGAGCGCACCGCGCTGGTCGCGGCGATCCGGCAGGCGTGCGCGCTCGGCCTGGCCGAGGTCGCCTGGGACACCGCCTGCTGCGCCGAGCGCTACTTCGACGTCAGCGGCCTGTTCGACGACTGGCGGGCGCTGCACGAGCGGGTGCTGGCCGCCTGCCTGGCCGCCGGCGACCGGCTGGGCGAGGCGGTGATCAGGCGCGGCCTCATGCACGCCACCACCTGGACCGAGACCGGCGGCGCCATGGCCGCCCAGTACGACGGCGCCGAACGCCTGATCGCCATGTTCACCGAGCTGGACGAGCGGCGCGGCCTGTCCGACGCGTACGTGCTGCGCGCCTGGGGCGAGGCGGCCAGGGGCGACATGGCGCAGGGCCTGCGCTCGGGCCGCCTCGCGCTGGAGCTGGCCGAACGCAGCGGCCACCAGGGCGGCGAGGCCAGGGCGCACGTGTGCATGGCGGTCGCCTACGGCACCAGGGACATCAGGATGGCCATCGTCCACCTGCTGCGCGGCCTCGACCTGGCCGCCAAGCTCGGCAACCCCCGCTTCGAGGCCACGACCCTGCAGTTCCTCGGCCTCGCGCACGCCCACGCCAAGGAGTTCGAGGCCGGGCTGGAGTACATGGTGCGGGCGCTGGCCATCTACCGGCAGATCCGCGACCCGCTGCTGGAGGCGATGGGCCTGGTCGCGCTGGCCAAGCTGTACGCCGGCCACCACGACCCGCGGGCCAGGGCGGTCGCCGAGGCGGCCGAGCTGCTGAGCCGCTCCCACAGGCTGGCCCACCACCGGGCCGACGCGCTGTGGGTGCTGGGCGCGGTGGACCTGGCCGAGGGCCGGGTGGCGGAGGCCGTCGCGCACCTGGAGGAGTCGGTGCGGCTGTGGCGCGCGCGGGGCTGGCAGGAGTTCCTGGCGGGAGCGCTGGACAGCCTGGCCGAGGCGTACGCGGCGGCGGGTGACCCGGCGGCGGCGGCCGCGGCCCGGCTGGAGGCTCAGTCGCTTGCCGGTTCTCCTCAGACGGGTTGAGTATCCGAGCGCTCGTGTCCCCGTCCTCGTCTCGGGCATGCTGGCCCTCACCACCTGTGTGAGGAGAGAGATGCCGCGTTCCGCCCTGCTGTGGGCCGTGATCCTGATCGCCGGAGGCGTCGCCGCCGTGGCCGTGTGCGTGCTCACCGCGCCCGCGGTCGCGCCCGGCGCGACGAAGGACGTCCTGGACTCCCCGGCGCTTGTTCCGGCCTTCGCCGCGCTGGCGGTCCTGGCCGGGCTGGCCGCGTGGGCCGTCCCGCATCCGTTGTGGGGGGCCGTCGCCGCCGCGCCGTTCTTCGTGCACTTCGCCGCCGGGGTGGTGGGCGAGCTGCGCGGGGGCGGGCAGGGGTTGTGGCCGGTCGGGCTGATGTTCCTGGCCGGCCTGACGTTGCTGCCCCTGGCCGCCTCGCTCGTCACGTCGCTGGTCGCCAGATCCCGCTGAGCCCCACGGCGACCGTACTGCGTACGGTACGATCGCCTACCCGCTCCCCATTTGATGTGACAAGAAGGGATTCCGTGGCCTCCAGCGCCAAGCCCGACGCCGTACGCACCCGATCCGCCGATCACACCGCCGCCGACAGCCACGACGTCATCCAGGTCCGCGGCGCCCGCGAGAACAACCTCACCGGCGTCGACCTCGACCTGCCCAAGCGCCGCCTCACCGTGTTCACCGGCGTGTCCGGCTCGGGGAAGTCCTCGCTCGTCTTCGACACGATCGCCGCGGAGTCCCGGCGGCTGATCGACGAGACGTACACCACGTTCGTCCAGAACTTCATGCCGAGCCTGGCCCGTCCCGACGTGGACTCGCTGCGGAACCTCAGCGCGGCGATCATCGTGGACCAGGAGCGGATGGGCGCCAACGCCCGCTCGACCGTGGGCACCGCCACCGACACCTACACAATGCTCCGGATCCTGTTCAGCCGGCTGGGCTCCCCGCAGGTCGGGCCGCCGTTCGCGTTCAGCTTCAACCGCGCCGAGGGCATGTGCCCCGAGTGCGAGGGGCTCGGCAAGGTCGCCGGCGTCGACGTCGACGAGCTGGTGGACCGGGACAAGTCGCTGAACGAGGGCGCCATCAAGATCCCGGGGTACGCGGTCGACACCTGGTACTGGCAGATCATGGTCGGCTCGGGCCTGTACGACCCCGACACCAAGCTGCGCGACTTCACCCCCGAGCAGTGGGCGGACCTGCTCGACAAGCCCGCCACGAAGATCAAGTACGGCACCAGCAACTTCACCTACGAAGGGCTGGTCACCAAGGTCAAGCGCCAGTACCTGGCCAAGGACCGCGAGTCGATGCAGCCGCAGGCGCGCGCCTTCGCCGACCGGGCGCTCAAGCTGACCGGCTGCACCGCCTGCGGCGGCTCCCGCCTGAACGAGGCCGCCCGGTCCTCCCGCATCGACGGCCGCAACATCGCCGACTGCTCGGCCATGCAGATCAACGACCTGGCCGAGTTCGTCAAGGGCATCGACGACCCGAGCGTGGGCCCGGTGCTCCAGGGGCTGCGCGACACGCTGGACTCACTGGTCGAGATCGGCCTCGGCTACCTCAGCCTCGACCGCGAGTCCGGCACGCTGTCGGGCGGCGAGGCCCAGCGGGTGAAGATGGTGCGGCACCTCACCTCCAGCCTGACCGACGTCACCTACGTCTTCGACGAGCCGACGGCCGGGCTGCACCCGCACGACATCCAGCGGATGAACAACCTGCTGCTCCAGCTGCGCGACAAGGGCAACACCGTGCTCGTGGTCGAGCACAAGCCCGAGGTGATCGAGATCGCCGACCACATCGTGGACCTCGGTCCCGGCGCGGGCACCGGCGGCGGCCGCATCTGCTACGCCGGCGACCTCGACGGGCTGCCCGCCTCGGGCACGCTGACCGGCCGCTACCTCGGCCACCGGGCCGCGCTGCGTTCCTCCGTCCGCCCGGCCAAGGGGCAGCTGGAGGTGCGCGGCGCCACCCTGCACAACCTGCGCGGCGTGGACGTGGACATCCCGCTCGGGGTGCTCACCGTCGTCACGGGCGTGGCCGGCTCGGGCAAGAGCTCCCTCATCCACGGGTACGTGTCCGGCCGCGAGGGCGTGGTGGTCGCCGACCAGTCGCCGATCCGCGGGTCGCGGCGCAGCAACCCGGCCACGTACACGGGCGTGCTGGACCCCATCCGCACGGCGTTCGCCAAGGCCAACGGGGTCAAGCCGGCCCTGTTCAGCGCCAACTCCGAGGGCGCCTGCCCGGCCTGCAAGGGCATCGGCCTGATCTACACCGAGCTGGCGATGATGGCCGACGTGGCCTCGGTGTGCGAGGCGTGCGAGGGGCGGCGGTTCACGCCGGAGGTGCTGACGTACCGGCTGCGCGGCAAGAACATCAGCGAGGTGCTGGAGATGCCGGTGGCCGAGGCGCGCGAGTTCTTCCCCAGCGGCCAGGCCAGGACGATCCTCGACCGCCTGCACTCGGTCGGCCTGGGCTACCTCGGGCTCGGCCAGCCGCTCACCACGCTGTCGGGCGGCGAGCGCCAGCGGCTCAAGCTGGCCATCCACATGGCCAGGAACGGCACCACGTACGTGCTGGACGAGCCCACCACCGGCCTGCATCTGGCCGACGTGGACCAGCTCCTGTCCCTGCTCGACCGGCTGGTGGACGACGGCAACACGGTCATCGTCATCGAGCACCACCAGGCGGTGATGGCCCACGCCGACTGGATCGTCGACCTGGGTCCCGGCGCCGGCCACGACGGCGGCCAGGTGGTGTTCACCGGCACCCCGGCCGAGCTGGTGGCGAAGGGCGACTCGCTCACCGCCGTGCACCTGCGCGAGTACGTGGGCCACCAGGCCCCGTAGCGGACCGGCCCTCCCGGGCGACGCGCCCGGGAGGGCCGACGCCGTCGCGCCCGCACCAGGGCGGCGGCGCCGCCCGGCGGGGGGACGAACTGACCGGGATAACCTCACCCGGCCGCCTGAGCGATTTCTCAATGACCTCTCAATGCCGTCTCGAAGACGTGACAACAGGGGATGAACCGGCGCCCCTTGATTAGGCTTGAAGATCATGATGATTCGGTTGCTCGGACCGGTGGAGCTGGAGCGCGCGGATCAGTCCGGACCGGTACGCCCCCCGCAGGCCGCGCTCGCGCTCGCCGCGCTGGCCTGGGAGGCGGGCCGGGTCGTGCCCGTCGAGACGTTGCTGGCCCGGATCTGGGGCGAGCACGTGCCGACGGGCGCGCGGAACACGCTGCACACGATCATCACCCGGCTGCGCCGGGAGGTGCTCGGCGACGAGGGCCGCGTGCTGCGCCAGGTCGGCGGCTACCTGCTCGACGTGGCCGAGCCGGGCGTGGACCTGCGGCGTTTCCGGAGCCTGGCCGAGGGGGCGGCGACGGCGGCCGATCCCCGTCCGCCGCTGGAGGAGGCGCTGGCGTTGTGGCGCGGCGACCCGCTGGCGGGGCTGCCGGGCGAATGGACCGAGCGGGTGCGGCGGCGGCTGTGGGAGGAGCGCAAGGAGGTCGTGCTGCGCTGGGCCCGTACGGTGTCGGCCGAGGACCCCGGGGCCGCGGCCGCGGCACTGTCGCCGCTGGCCGAGGCATACCCGCTGGACGAGCTGGTGGCCGGCGCGCTCATCGAGGCGCTGCACGAGGGCGGCCGGACCGCCGAGGCGCTGGCCCGCTACGCCGCCGTACGCCGCACCCTGGCCGAGGAGCTGGGCGTCGAACCCGGCGCCGCCCTGCGCGAACTCCACCACCTGCTGCTGCGAACCGGCGGGACGGGCCGCACCCGCGGGGACGCGGCGAATGTGACCGCGCCGCCCGTGCCCGCGCAGTTGCCCGCCGGGCTCGCCGGTTTCGTGGGCCGCGAGGCCGAGCTGGCGCGCCTGGCCGGCGCCGCGGCCGTCTGCGTGATCTCGGGGCCGCCCGGCGTCGGCAAGTCCTCGCTGGCGCTGCACTGGGCGCACCACCACCGCGACCGGTTCCCCGGCGGCCAGCTCCACGCCCGTCTCGGCGGCCTCGACCCGGCCGACGCCGCCGCCGTCCTGTCCCGCTTCCTGGGCGCGCTCGGCGTGCCGGAGTCCCGGATCCCGCTGGGCGTCGAGGACCGGACCGGGCTCTACCGCAGCCTGCTGGCCACCCGCCGGGTGCTCGTCCTGCTGGACGACGCCCGCGCCGCCGACCAGGTCACCCCGCTCCTGGCCACCGCGCCCGGCTGCCTGACGCTGGTCACCAGCCGGACGGAGCTGCCCGCGCTGTCGGTCACCATGGGCGCGTCCCTGCTGCACCTGGACACCCTCACCGCCGAGGAGTCCCGCCATCTCCTGGCCGCCCGGGTGGGCGAGGCGCGCCTGGCCGCCGAACCCGAGGCCGCGGAGCTGATCGTCGACCGGTGCGGCCGGCTGCCGCTGGCGCTGGCCATCGTGGCCGCCCGGACGGTACGCCGGTCCGACCTGCCGCTGGCCGACATCGCCGCCGATCTGGAACGCGCGGACGCCGACCTGGAGCCGTTCGCCGACGCCGATCCGGCGATCGACCTGCGGGCCGTGTTCGGCCGGTCGTACCGGGAGCTGCCGGAGGAGGCGGCGCGGCTGTTCCGCCTGCTCGGGCAGGCGCCCCCGCACCTTTCGCCGGCCGCGGTCGCGAGCCTGGCCGGCCTACCCGTGGAGCAGACGCGCAGGCTCGTGGACCTGCTCCACCGGGCCAACCTCGTCGAGCTGTCCGCCCGCGACCGCCCGAGGCTGCACGACCTGCTGCGGGCCTACGCCGTCGAGCAGGCCCGCAGCACCGACCGGCGCGCCGCCCGCGGGGCCGCGATCCGCCGCCTGCTGGACCACTACCTGCACTCGGCCTGCGCGGCCAGCGCCGTCTGCTACCCCTACCGTGAGCACGTCCGGCGGGGGCGGCCGGCCCGCGGCGTCACCCCGGAGCGCTTCACCGGCCCGGAAGAGGCTCTGAGCTGGTACGCCACGGAGTCGGCGGTGCTGCCCGCGCTGGTGGGCGAGGCCGCGCGGGCGGGGCTGGACCGGCACGCCTGGCAGCTCGCCTGGGCGTTCGGCGAGTTCATGCAGCGCCGCGGCCTGTGGGAGGAGAGCCTGCGCGTCCAGACGGTGGCGCTGGAGTGCGCCGCGCGGCTCGGCGACCGGCTGGCGCAGGCCGGATGCCACAGCGGCCTGGCCCGCGCGCACGCCAGGCTCGGCTCCGACCGGCAGGCGGTCGAGCACTTCGACCGGGCCATCGAGCTGCACCAGGGCCTCGGCGAGCCGGTCCTGGAGGCGCACCTGCACCTCGGCCAGGCCGTCGCGGTCAGCCGGGTGCGGCCGGGCGAGGAACTGCGGCACGCGTTGCGGGCCCAGCAGCTGTTCGAGAAGGGCGGCGACGCCATCGGCCAGGCCCGCGCGCTGAACACCGCGGGCTGGTGGCGGGCCCAGCTCGGCCAGTACGACCAGGCGTACGCCGACTGCTGCCGGGCGCAGCGCATCCTGGCCGACCTCGGCTACGCCCAGGGCGAGGGCCACGCGTGGGACAGCATCGCGTACGTGCTGGAGGCCAAGGGCGACCACCCGGGCGCGGTGGCCTGCTACGAGCGGGCGGCCGCGCTCCTGCTGTCCTGCGACGACCTGCACCCTGCCGCCCAGACGCTGGTCCGGCTCGGCGAGACGCACGCCGCCGCCGGCGACCGCGCGGGCGCCCTGGACGCCTGGCGGCGGGCCGTGGAGTGCTACGAGACGCTCGGCGACGCCGAGGCCGAGACGATCCGCACCCGCTGCGCGGTCCTGCGCCGCCACTGACGAGAGCGCCCCCGAAAGAGCCGCACCTGACGAGGGCGACCTATGAAAGAGCCGCCGCTGACGAGGGCGCCCCCTGGAAGGAGGGCGCTCAGACGGCCAGGCGGGCCAGGATGCGGGCGAACTCCGGCGGCGGCGCCACCACCAGCCTCGTCTGCCCCTGCTGCACCACGATGTCGGCCTTGATCAGCGTCAGCCGTCCCTGGTGCCACCAGTAGACCTGCGCGCTCAGCCCGCCGGTGCGGGCCGCGTGCACCCGCAGCCGTTCGATGGCGCGCACCACCCCGATGCCGTCCACCGGGCGCACCAGCACCGTGTACGGGTCGGGCAGCACCACCAGCACCCCGTCGGCGGGCACGGCGAGGTGGTCGCCGAGCCAGCGCAGATGCGTGGCGGCCGACGGGCTCCTGCCGGTCAGCCGGGTCACCGGCGTGCCGCCCAGTTCGATGCGCTCGACCTGCAGCCGCTCGGCCCGCCGGACGTTCGCCACGGCCAGGTCGAGCGCCTGAGCCGTCGGGACGGGCCAGCAGCCGGCCTCCTCGGGCCGCACCAGACGCGAGCCGACGGTCAGCAGCTCCACCAGGTCGGCGTTGAGGTGCCGCCCCACCACCCGGGTCAGGTCGGGGACCTCGTCCACCGCCTCCACCCGGGTGCGCAGCAGGGGCGCGGCCTGGTCGAGGTCGCAGGCGTCGTAACGCTCGTCCGCGGTGGCCAGGGCGTGCGCGAGGTGCTCGGAGACCAGCACCGGCCAGTCCTCCCTGGCCCGGCGCCCGGCCTCGCGGCGCAGCCCGGTCAGCTTCACCACCAGCTCCGCGACGCCGTCGCCGCGCAGGGTCAGCGACGCGCCGTCGCGGGCGAACTCGCACACGAACCCCAGGGACTCCGCGACGAGGCCGAGCAGGGAGTCGAGGTCGACGTCCTCGATCGGCCGGCGGGAGGGCTCCCGGTCACGCCTGAAGAAGCTCACACACCGTCCCCTCTGTCGGATTCGTCCCTTTCGGTGTCTTCCTACCTTGCCTGCTCGCCGTCGCGGAACGGACCAGCCAGGGAGCACGATTCGGTATCGATAACCCCAAGCTCCCCCAGCCACACGCTCATCTGTGGTGACCCGTGCCCCACCGGAAGCCCGGCCACCACGGGCACCCCGAGCGGCGCCAGCCGGTCGGCCAGCACCGGGTACGGGTCGCCGCAGTCCACCCACGACCCGAGCGCGATGCCCCGCACGCCGTCGAACGCCCCGGCCTGCAGCAGCTGCGTCAGCATCCGGTCGATCCGGTACGGCTCCTCCCCGATGTCCTCCAGCAGCGCCAGCTTGCCGTCGAAGGAAGGCTGGTACCGGGTGCCGCACATCGAGGCCAGCAGCGACAGGTTGCCCCCGGTGAGCACGCCCTCGGCCCGTCCTGGCGCCAGCACCCGGTCGCCCCGCACGGTCGCGCTCTCCCCGGCCAGCGCCGCCCACAGGCTCTCCCACGAACGCGGCTCGGGGCCCTGCTCGGCGGCGATCGTGTCGCAGGCGGTCATCGGCCCGTGCAGCGTCGGCACGCCCAGCTCGATCGCGAAGGCGTTGTGCAGGGCCGTGATGTCGCTCGACCCGACCAGCACCTTGGGCCCGGCCGCGCGCATGGCGTCCCAGTCGAGCAGGCCGAGCAGCCGGGCCGCGCCGTAGCCGCCCCTGCCGCAGAACACCACCGACACGGCCGGGTCGCACCAGGCGGCCTGGAGGTCGGCGGCGCGGGCGGCGTCCTGGCCGGCCAGGTAGTCGAGGTCCTGGCGGTCGAGCGCGTGCGCCCCGGCCACCACCTTCAGCCCGAGGGCCTCCAGCCGCTCGACGCCGCGCTGGAACAGGACGGGTGAGGGCGGCCCCGACGGCATGACGATCGCGACGGTGTCACCTTGCTGCATCGGTCAACTCCTGCAGGCCTGGGAGCGCCGGGGCCCGGGTAAGCACCGAAACGCTGATTGGCTCGTTCACCTGCCAAACGGTGTCACACTTGTGGTCCAGTATGCGACTTCCGCCCCACATCCTCGTGGTCAACGGCATCAAGGTCCGCAGGCCCGTCTTCCTGCTCGGCGCCCCGCACTCCGGCGCGGACCTGCTGGCCCGCGCCCTCAAACGCTCCCCGGGCTTCCACGTCACGACCGGCCGCGCGAGCGTGGCGCACGTCGTGTACGCCTTCGCCCGCAAACCGTCCATCGGCCGCACGTCGGGCGCGGTGCGCGTGCTGCGCGACGCGCTGGCCGAGTCCTGGCAGGTCTCCCCGCGCTCGTGCGGGCAGTGCGCCGAGCCGTGCCGGGAGGCGGGCGGGGTGACCGGCAGCGGGCCGTGTGTGGAGCCCGGAGAGGTGACGCGGTTCGGCGACGGCAGCCCCGACCTGCTCTACAGCGCGCCGGTGCTGCTCCAGGCGTTCCCCGACGCCCGGTTCGTCCAGCTCATCAGGGACGGCAGGGACGCCGTCGCCGGCATGCTCGGCGACCCGGCGTGCCTGGCCTGGTTCAAGCCCGCGATGCTCTCCGACAGCACCGAGTTCCCCAACGCCTTCCTCGGCGTCAACAAGGACGAGCACCTCGACCGCTGGAAGGGCATGCCCGCGGCGGGCAAGGCGGCGCTGCGCTGGCGCAGCGCCGTGCGGCTGAGCGCCGAGCTGCGCCGGGAGCTGCCCGAGCGGCAGCTCCTCACCGTCCGCTACGAGGACCTGGTGCTCAAGCCCGCCGACACGCTCGCCGCGCTCACCGAGTTCCTGGAGACGCGGGTGTCCAAGGTCGCGCTGTACGGCTCGCGCGTCCCCGAGGTCGGCGCCTGGCGGGCCCGGCTGCGGCCAGCCGACCTGGAGCTGGTGGAGAAGGTCGCCCGGCAGGAGCTCACCCGGCTGGGCTACCTCCCGAGCTGAACTGGGTGCGGTACAGCTCGGCGTAGTGGCCGCCGCGCGCCAGCAGCTCCTCGTGCCGGCCGCGCTCGGCCACGCGCCCGTCGTGCACCACGAGGATCTCGTCGGCCTCCCTGATCGTGGACAGCCGGTGGGCGATGACCAGCGACGTACGTCCGTGCAGGGCCGTCTTGAGCGCGAGCTGCACGGCCGCCTCGGACTCGGAGTCGAGGTGCGCGGTCGCCTCGTCGAGCACGACCACGCGCGGCGCCTTCAGCAGCAGCCTGGCCAGCGCGAGCCGCTGCTTCTCGCCGCCGGACAGCCGGTAGCCGCGGTCGCCGACGACGGTGTCGAGCCCGTCGGGCAGCCCCTCGACGAGGTCGCCGATCTGCGCGGCGCGCAGGGCGTCGCGGATCTCCTCGTCGCTCGCGCCGGGCCTGGCGTAGCGGAGGTTGGCCCCGATCGTGTCGTGGAACAGGTGGGCGTCCTGCATGACGACGCCGACGGTGTCGCGCAGCGAGTCGAGCGTGGCCTCGCGCACGTCGAGCCCGTTGATCCGGACGGCCCCCTCGTTGACGTCGTAGAGCCGGGAGACCAGGGAGGTGATGGTGGTCTTGCCCGCGCCGGAGTGACCGACCAACGCGATCATCTCGCCCGGCCGGGCGGTGAAGGAGACGCCCTTCAGCACCTCCTGCGACGGGCCCCCGGAGTCCTGGCGGGCCACCGACTCCAGGGAGGCGAGCGAGACCTCCTCGGCCGCCGGGTAGCGGAAACGCACGTCGTCGAACTCGATGGTGACCGTCCCCTCGGGCACCGGACGCGCGCCGGGCCGCTGCGCGACCATCGGCTTGAGGTCGAGGATCTCGAAGACGCGGTCGAAGCTGACCAGCGCCGTCATCACGTCGACGTGCACGTTGGACAGGGACGTCAGCGGGCCGTACAGGCGCATCAGCAGGGCGGTCAGGGCCACCAGCGTGCCCAGCTCGAAGGCGCCGCCGACGGCGAGCACGCCGCCGATGCCGTAGACCAGCGCGGTGGCCAGGGCGGCGACCAGGCCGAGCGCGACCCGGAAGACCGTGCCGTACATGCCGACGGTCACGCCGACGTCGCGGACGCGGGCCGCGCGGGCGGCGAAGGTGGCCGCGTCGTCCTCGGGCCGGCCGTAGAGCTTGGCGACCATCGCGCCGGCCACGTTGAAGCGCTCGGTGGTGACCGAGCTCATCTCGGCGTCGAGCTGCATCTGCTCGCGGGTCAGCGCGGACATGCGCCGGCCGACGTATTTGGCGGGCACGATGAAGATCGGCAGCAGCACCAGCGCGACCAGCGTGACCTGCCACGACAGCGCCAGCATCGCGCCCAGCACCAGGACCAGGCTGACCACGTTGGACACCACGGACGACAGCGTGCTGGTCAGCGCCCGCTGGGCGCCGATCACGTCGCTGTTGAGCCTGCTGACCAGCGCGCCGGTCTGCGCCCGCATGAAGAAGGCCACCGGCATGCGCTGCACGTGGTCGAAGACCTCGGTGCGCAGGTCGTAGATGAGCCCTTCGCCGATGCGCGCGGAGAACCAGCGCTGCGCCAGCGTCAGCGCGGCGTCGAGGACGGCCAGCGCGCCGATGGCCACGGCCAGGCCGATCACGACGTCGGTGCGGCCGGTCAGGATGCCGTCGTCGATGATCGCCTTCATCAACAGCGGGTTGGCCACCACGATCACCGCCCCGGCCACCACGAGCAGCAGGAACGCCGCGATCTTCCTGGTGTGCGGGCGCGCGTGCCGGCCGATGCGCCGGACCGTGCCCGGCGCGATGCGCTGCTTGGTCACCGAGCCGTCACGGCGCAGCGACATCCAGACCTGAGGGCCGAAGCCCCCTCCCATCATCGCCATACGGGGGATCCCTCCTCCTCCCCCGGATTCAGCGTCGAGAGGTCCGCCGGCGATTCCGCGATCCGCTCACGGCGAACCGGAGCCCCGCCTCCGGCCGGCCGTCCTAACGCGGGCCGAACAGGGCTTTGATGCGCTCGGCCTGCTCCCTGCCCTCGGCCGCACTCTGCTCCTCCAGGGTGCGCGCCCGCGCCCCCTGGAGGAGGCGCTTCGTCGCCACTGCCGCGTCCCGGTTCGTCGACAGCAGCTCCGCGATCTTGTTCTGTACGGTCTTGTCCAGGTCGCCCCCGGCGACCACCTGCTCCGCGAGGCCGATGCGCATGGCCTCCTCGGCGTACACGTTCCTGGCGGTCAGGCAGATGTCGATCGCCTTGGCCAGTCCGACCAGCTCGACCAGGGGTTTGGTCCCCGTCAGATCCGGGACCAGGCCCAGTGCGGGCTCTTTCATGCAGAAGGTGACGTCGTCGGCCACGATGCGCAGGTCACAGGCGAGCGCGAGCTGGAACCCCGCGCCGATCGCGTGCCCCTGCACGGCGGCGATGGAGACGATCTCCGGGCGGCGCAGCCACAGGAAACCGTCCTGTGCCTGACGTATACGCTGCTCGAAGGTCTCGCCGTCGGTTGCGGCGGCCGAGCTGAACGAGCCCTGTCCGGGCACTCCCTCCGGTGTGAACATCCGCAGGTCGATTCCTGCCGAGAAGGACGGTCCCTCACCTTTCACGACGACGACGCGCACCTGTTCGGGAAGGCTCTCCCCGATGCGAGCCAACGCCGACCATGTCGCGAACGTCTGGGCGTTGCGCTTTTCCGGCCGGTCCAGCGTGATCGTCGCTATCTCACCGTCCACCTCATAGCGAAGCCCGATCTCCGCCAGCCTTTCGGCAGAGACGTCCTCCGCGTGCCCCCCGCGCTGTGGTGCCTGTGCTTCCGCCATCGCCTGCTCCCTTTGTCCGGTCGCGCACGGGGTGCGCCACCAAGGCTGACCGTCGCGCCCGAGCTTACAGAATATGATTCTGGCTCGGGCGCGACAGCGACTGACTAGGGACGGGCGGCTGCGGTCGCACGTACCGAGGCAGCCGTCAGCGCTTGGACTTGCCTCGAGTCGCCCCGCCGCGCCCGCGCAGAGTCACACCGGACTCGCTAAGGATGCGGTGGATGAACCCGTAGGACCGACCGGTCGAAGCGGCCAGGGCGCGGATGCTCTCGCCCTGCGCGTAGCGCTTCTTGAGATCGCCGGCCAGTTTTTCCCGGTCGGCCCCGGTGACCCGGGTGCCCTTCTTCAGTGTCTCGGCCACGAGTACCTCCTGTAGTGCCGGACTTCCGCAGCGTTACTCCGCCATGATCAGTCATTTCAGCGGGATCGGCTACCTACTCCACGGGAAAAGATCCGTACCCACTCAAATTAAGATCAGGCAAGTGCCACAAGATCGGAAAATTCGTCGCTCCACGCGTCTTCAGTTCCGTCAGGCAGCAAGATCACCCTATCCGGTGACAAGGCGTCAACGGCACCCTCGTCATGGGTGACGAGGACGATTGCTCCTGAATACGACCTCAGAGCGTTGAGAACCTGCTCGCGGCTGACCGGATCGAGGTTGTTCGTGGGCTCGTCGAGCAGCAGGACGTTGGCGCTCGACAACACCAGGATCGCCAGCGCGAGCCGGGTCTTCTCGCCGCCGGACAGGACACCGGCGGGCTTGTCGACGTCGTCGCCGGAGAACAGGAACGAGCCGAGGACCTTGCGCAGCTCGGTGTCGGTGAACTCGCCGCCCGCCGAGCGCATGTTCTCCAGCAGCGTGCGGGAGGGGTCGAGGGTCTCGTGCTCCTGGGCGTAGTAGCCGACCTTCAGGCCGTGGCCGGGCCGCAGCTCGCCGGTGTCGGGGGACTCGATGCCGCCGAGTATGCGCAGCAGCGTGGTCTTGCCGGCGCCGTTGAGGCCGAGGATGACGACCCTGTGACCTCGGTCGATGGCCACGTTGACGTCGGTGAACACCTCCAGGGAGCCGTAGGACTTCGACAGGCCCTCGGCCATGAGCGGCGTGCGGCCGCACGGCAGGGGCTCGGGGAAGCGCAGACGGGCGACCTTGTCGCTCTGGCGCTCCTCCTCGGTGCCGGCCAGCAGCCGGTGGGCGCGGCGCATCATGTCCTGGGCCGCCTTGGCCTTGGTGGCCTTGGCGCGCATCTTGTCGGCCTGGGCCAGCAGCGCGCCCGCCTGCTTCTCGGCGTTGGCGCGCTCGCGCTTCCTGCGCTTCTCGTCGGTCTCGCGCTGGGCCAGGTAGGCCGTCCAGCCGACGTTGTAGTGGTCGATCACCGAGCGGTTGGCGTCGAGGTGGAGGACCTTGTTGACCGTGGCTTCAAGAAGGCCGACGTCGTGACTGATGATCACCAAGCCACCTTGATGAGATCGCAAAAAATCACGAAGCCACCCGATTGAGTCAGCATCTAGGTGGTTTGTCGGCTCGTCGAGAAGGAGAGTTTCCGCTCCGCTGAAAAGAATTCGCGCCAATTCCACGCGGCGCCGCTGACCGCCGGAAAGCGTTTGCAACGTCTGCCCGAGTACCCGGTCGGGCAGGCCGAGGCTGGAGGCGATGGAGGCGGCCTCGGACTCGGCCGCGTAGCCGCCGAGCACGTGCATCTGGTCTTCGAGCCTGCCGTACTGCTTGACGGCCTTCTCGCGGGTGCGCTCGTCGGCGGAGGACATGCCGACCTCGGCCTCGCGCAGCTTGCGCAGGACCTCGTCAAGGCCGCGCGCGGACAGGATGCGGTCGCGGGCCAGCACCTGAAGGTCGCCCGTACGGGGGTCCTGGGGCAGGTAGCCGATGCTGCCGGAGGAGGTGACCGAGCCCGCGGCGGGCAGCGCCTCCCCCGCGAGCACCTTGGTCAGGGTGGTCTTGCCCGCGCCGTTGCGGCCGACCAGACCTATCTTGTCGCCGGGGTTGACCCGGAAGGAGGCGTTCTCGATGAGCAGGCGCGCGCCCGCGCGCAGCTCGATGTCACTGGCGATGATCATATTGGCGGACACTCCCGAGCTAGGAAACGAGGATTGGGCGTGCGACCGCCGGTCAATCGGGAGTATGCATACAGATCAGTGTAGGGCCCCCGTGCCAGGCGCTACCTCTGCTTATAGGGGCTCCAGGTGCCCTCCGGTACGCGTGGGACGGGTGCCGTCAGGCGGGCAGCGAAGTGGCGGCGCCGGCGGCCATCCCGTCGAGCATGAGGTGCAGGTACTTCTCCGGACGCGCGGCCACGGGGGCGGGCAGCCCGTCGGGGTGGCAGGTGAAGACGTTGAGCAGGCTGACGACGTCCTCCCAGGTCACGTCGGGACGCATGCCGCCCTCGGCCTGGGCCTGGCCGACGAGCTCCTGGAGCAGCCCCAGCCAGCGCTCCTTGCTCTCGGCGAACTCCGCCGTGCCCGCGATGGCCTCCTGCGGCAGGTGGGCCAGCGCGGCGGCCAGCGCGACGCGGCCGGGGGCGGCGGCCCACAGCACGAAGCCGCGCAGCGCGCCCCAGGCGTCCTTCTCGCGGTCGACGGCGCGCTCCAGGGCCTCGGCCAGCGACTGGACGTAATGCTCGCCCAGCGCGGCGATGAGGGCGTCACGGTCGGGGAAGCGGCGGTAGAGGGTGCCGACGCCGACGCCGGCCTGCCGCGCGATGAGCTCCATGGGCGCGTTGACGCCGCGCTCGGCCATCACCCGGGCGGCCGCGTCGAGGATCTTGACCAGGTTCCTTCTGGCGTCCGCGCGCACGTCCCGACCCCCTAAGTGGACGAACTGTTTCCGCTTAGTGTACCGTCCAGGCAAGCGGACGAAGAGATTCCACTTAGGAGGACACCATGATCGTGATCACCGGCGCGACCGGTTCCATCGGCCGGGCCCTGGTCGCCCAGCTCGCCGGCCAGGACGTGCTCGCGGTCTCGCGTACCGCTGCCGACCTGGGCGTACGGCACGCCGTCGGCGACTTCACCCGGCCGGGGACGATCGGCCGGCTGCTGTCCCCCGGCGACCGGCTGTTCCTCAACAGCTCGCCGTTCCCCGGGTTCGCCGAGCGGCTCAACGAGGTCATCGACCTGGCCGCCGAGGCGGGCGTGGCGCAGATCGTCGAGGTCTCCGTACGCGACGCCGCCCCCGGCGCCGCGCTCAGCGCCGGACCCCACGGCGAGGTAGACGAGCACCTGCGGGCCTCCGGCGTGCCGCACGCCGTCCTGCAGCCGACCGGGTTCATGCAGAACCTGCTCGGCGAGGTGCACGGCGACCGCTTCCACGGCTCCTGGGGCGCCGGCGCGATGAACTACATCGACGCCAGGGACATCGCCGCGGTGGCCGCCGCCCTGCTGACCCGGCCCGTGGGCGCATCGGGCTCGTACCTGCTGACCGGGCCCGAGTCGCCCACCCACGAGGAGATCGCGGCGACGCTGACCCGCGTGCTCGGGCGGCCGATCTCCTACGTGGACCTGCCGGTGCCCGAGATGGCCGCGCGGCTGGCCGGGCAGGGGATCCCGGAGCCGTTCGCCACCGAGCTGGCCACCACGCAGGCGACGCTGGGCCGGACCGGCTGGGCGGAGATCACCACCACCGTCGAGGAGGTCACCGGCCGCCCGCCCCGCACCCTGGCCGCCTTCGCCGCCGACCACGCCGACGCCTTCCTCCCGGCGTCCTGACCGCCCGATCTAACCCTCAGGGCTCAGGACGGGTCCACCACCCGGATCCGGACGGCCCGGAACCGGGCGGGCGCGTCGCGCAGGACCGCGAGCCTCGGGTCGGGCACCACCAGGAACGGCTCGCTCTCCAGCGCGAACACCGGCGCGAGCCGCCGGTCGCCGCGCAGCGCGTCGACCGCCCGCCGGTCGCCGCCGAGCACCACCGCCTCCAGCTCGCCGAGCCGCGGCACGAGCACCCGCACCGCCGTCTCCGCCGCGCTGTCGAACGCCTGGGCCGCCTGCTTCTGCCGCCTCCTGGCGAAGCGCTGCTGCGACCACCCGCCGGCCGCCGTACGGCCCTGCACCAGCCGGGAGCCGACCTTGGAGTCCAGCAGCTCGGCGCCGTGGAACACCCCGGCCGCGTAACCGCCGAGCCGGACCAGCAGCACGCCCACCCGCCGCGCGGCCTGCGCGTGCGCGACCAGCCCGGTCACGTGCGGCGGGCCCGGGGTCATGGGCGGGAACGGCACGTGCAGCTCGGCCAGCGCGCCGTCGGCGGCGGTCAGGCGGACCACGCGGTCGTCGCCGGCGGCCTCGAAGGGCCCGTGGCGGCCGGCGAACCTGTCGATCCAGGGGTGCACGCGCTCGGGCGGCACCGTGACCCAGCGGCCGCCGCCTCTGGCCGGACGCGCGCTCATGCGGGAAGGGTAACCGAACGACATTCCCTTCACGAGAAGGGGGGAACTATAGCGGAAATGTCGGTGAACTTCGTTTCGGAGGGGTTCTGCCGAAACCGTGCCGGTCGGATCATCTGAACGTGTCCTCCCTGCTCACCAGCCCTGTAGTGGATCTCGACAACGGGGCCGTCATCGCTCAGCCCGCCGTCGTCGACCCGGCGGGCGTCCTCCGGGCGGCGCCGCTGCCCATGGTGCTGCCGCTGCCCCTGCACGTGGTGCTCTCGGGCGCCGGGGCGCTGGCGCCACTGCACGAGGCCCTGCGGCGGGCGGGCAGGCATCCTCGTGAGGCGATCCTGATGCTCACCGGAACGTGCCAGGAGCAGGACCGCCGCCTGCTGAAGGTCGGCCTCGACGGGCTGCGCACGATCGGCTACCTGCTGGGCTTCGCCGACGTGGGCGCGGGCGGCCCGGCGCTGGACGTCGTCACCGACTCCGCGCCGTACCTGCTGGCGCTGGACGAGGAGCTGGTGACCAGGTTGCCCGGCGACCACCGGGCGGCGGCCGTGGCCCGCGCGGTGGTGACGCTGGCCCGCGGGATCGGCGCGCACGTGATGGCCCCGGGCGTCGAGCGCGAGGGGCAGGTGGCGGTGGCCCGCGGCCTGGGCGTGCGCCTGGCCCACGGCCCGCTGCTGGCGCCCGGCCCCGACGGCAAGATCCGGGTGCCGCTCCCGGTGGCCGACGAGTCGCCGGACACGCTGATGCTCGGCCCGCGGGTGCAGGAACTGCTGCTCCCGGCGGTGACGCTGCCGGCCGGGGCCAAGGCGGAGGAGGTCGTGGCGGCGTTCGGGCACGAGCCCACGATCACCAGCGTGATCCTGGTGGACGAGTACCAGCGCCCCAAGGGCAGCCTCGACCGCAGCCGCTTCCTGCTGTCCTTCGCCGCCCGGTACGGGCACGCCCTGCACGGCGCCAAGCCCGCCCAGCGCCTGGCCGACCCGCCGCGCACGGTCCCGAGGACGACCCCCGCCATCGCCGCCATGCAGGCCGCCGGCCGGGACGCCGCCCGCATCTACGACGACCTGGTGGTCACGGACGAGCTCAACCGCTGCCTGGGCATCGTCCGGGTGTCGGACCTGATCCGCCAGATCGCCGCCATGCGGACCTGAGGTCCAGCCGCGCCCGGCCAGACGCAGCCCGGCCAGACCCGGCCCGGCCAGACCCAGCCCGCCAGACCCAGCCCGCCAGACCCAGCCCGCCAGACCCGGCCCGGCTAGACCCAGCCCTGGGCCTTGGCCCGCCGCACGGCCTCGATGCGGTTGCGCGCGTGCGTCTTCTGGATGGCCGCGGACAGGTAGTTGCGCACCGTGCCCTCCGACAGGTGCAGGCGGCGGGCGATGTCCCCGATCGTGGAGCCGTCGGCGGCGGCGGCCAGCACGTCGCGCTCGCGCGCCGACAGCGGGTTCGGCCCCGCGCTCAGCGCCGCCGCGGCCAGCCCCGGGTCGATGACCCGCTCCCCCGCCTGCACCCGGCGGATGGCCGCCGCGAGGTCCTTGGCCGGGCTGTCCTTGACCAGGAACGCCACCGCCCCCGCCTCCATCGCGGTGCGCAGGTAGCCGGGCCGCCCGAACGTGGTCAGGATCATCACCCGGCAGCCCGGCACCCGGGCGGCGATCTCGGCGGCGGCGGTGAGGCCGTCCTTGCCGGGCATCTCGATGTCCAGCAGCGCGATGTCGGGGGTCGCGGCGACCGCGACGGCGACGGCCTCGTCCCCGTCGGCGGCCTCGCCGACCACCTCGATGTCGGGCTCCAGGCCGAGCAGCGAGGCCAGCGCGCCGCGGATCATGCCCTGGTCCTCGGCCAGCATCACCCGGATCACGCGGCCGTCCCCACCCTGACCGGCACGAGCACCCGCAGCCGGAACCCGCCCTTGGGCGCGCCGCCGGCCTCCATGGTGCCGCCCGCGCCCGTCACCCGTTCGCGCAGGCCGCTGAGCCCGCTGCCGGTGCCCTGCGGCTCGCCGCCGCGTCCGTCGTCCATGATCTCAAGGGTGGCGTGTTCGCCGTCGTACGTCACCTGGATCTCGCAACGGGCGGCCCGCGCGTGCCGTACGACGTTGGTGACGCCCTCGCGCACCGCCCAGCCGAACAGCCCGTCGAGCAGGTCGGGCAGCGGCGTGCCCGACACCCGCACCTCGGCCCGCACGCCCGCCGCCCGCAGCACCGACCGGGCGCCGTCGATCTCCTCCGACAGGCTGCGCTGCCGGTAGCCGGTGACCGCCTCGCGCACCTCCACCAGCGCCTGCCTGGCCACGGACTCGATGTCGGCGATCTCCTGCCGCACCTGCGGCGACTCCTCGGCCAGCCGCCCGGCCAGCTCGCTCTTGAGCACGATCAGCGACAGGCTGTGGCCGAGCAGGTCGTGCAGGTCGCGGGCGATGCGCAGGCGCTCCTCCGTGGCCGCCAGCCTGGCCACCTCGCCCTGCGCCTGCTGCAGCTGCAGCGTCAGCATCCGGCTGTTGCGGATGCTGATGAACAGCACGCCCAGCGTGACGACCTGCAGCCCCAGCACGACGACGCCGGCGAACTCGTCGCCGGTCAGCACCCCGGCCGCCACCACCACCGCCAGGTTCACGCCCACCCCCGCCAGCGCCCAGGCGGGCGGGAGGGTGAACCCGTAGAGCACGACCGTGTAGACCGGCAGGGTGAGCCAGGCGCCGCCGAAGGCGAACGCGCTGACCACCGCGATCACCGCGGTCACCCCGAGCAGGGGGAAGGTGGCCCGTGAACGCTCGTGGAAGCTCTTGGCGCTGATCACCGTGCCGGCGAAGCAGCCGATGAAGGCGACCAGCGCCACGGCCCCCCAGAACGCCCGGGCGCCGGTGACGCCGCCCGCGACGATCTCGGCGATCGGGAAGACGAGGTAGACCATGCCGACGGACATCCCGAGCAGTCGCCGCCTGGGCGACGGCCGCCCGTCACCGAAGTGCAGCTTGTCGGCGAAACTCATGCCCGAACAGTAGCCCGGCGGTAGAGGTAGGCGGCAGCCCCGCCCAGGACGACCGCCCATCCGCCGACCACCAGCACGTCGGTCATCGCGACGCCCTTCCCGGCGACGATGCTCCAGCCGAGGCTCGCGTAGTGGTAGGAGGGCATGATGTCGGCCACGGTCCGCATGGTGTCGCCGAACACCTCGGGCGGGAACCACAGGCCGCCCGCGATGGCCAGGACGAACATGCAGATCATCGCGGCCGGCTGCGCGGCGTCGGCCGTCAGCAGCGACCCGATCGCCAGGCCCAGCGCGATGAACGGGATCGTCCCCAGCCACATGGCCAGCAGCAGCGGCACCCACCGCCCGACCGGCATCGACACGCCCTGCTGGACGATCCCGACGACGGCCACCAGCAGCAGCGAGGGCAGCACGAGCAGCATGGCGGTGCCGAGCTTGGTGGCGATGATCATCCAGTTCGGCAGCGGGGTGATCTGGAGCTGGCGCAGCCAGCCGGACTGCCGCTCGGTCGCCCACGGCACCGCCGAGCTCATCATCGACGAGGCCAGCGCCCCGTAGGCGGCCATGGAGACCATCAGCACGACGCTGTAGCTCACCCCGGCGCCGTCGGTCTGCTTGCCGTAGATGTTGGCGTTGATCAGGTACAGCACGACCGGGAAGATGACCACGAAGATGATGTAGCGCCGGTTGCGCAGCATGCGCATCGCCTCGGTCTTGGCGTAGAACAGCATCAGGACTCCCTGGTGAGCGCGAGGAAGGCGTCTTCGAGGTCGGCGCCGGTGAGCTGGAGGCCGCGCACGTCGAGCTCGGTGCCACGGAACAGGGCGGCCACGGTCGCGTCGGGGTCGGAGGTGTGCAGCGTGGCGGTGCCGGCGGCGACCTCGACGGCGGTGACGCCGGGCAGCCGGTCGAGCCCGGCCGCGGGCTGGTCGCCCAGCGTGAAGCGCACGACCTGCCCGCCCACGCCCGCCTTGATCTCGGCGGCGGTGCCGTCGGCGGCCAGCCGGCCGCGGGCGATGACGATCACCCGGTCGGAGTGCTCGTCGGCCTCCTCCAGGTAGTGGGTGGCGAACAGCACGGTCCTGCCGCCGGCGGCGTAGTCGTGCATGCTGGCCCAGAACCGCAGCCTGGACTCCACGTCCATGGCCGCGGTCGGCTCGTCGAGCAGCAGGATCTTCGGCGCGCCCGCGATGGCCAGGGCGAACCTGACGCGCTGCGTCTGGCCGCCGGACAGCTTGTTCGCGCGCCGCTTGACCAGGTCCGACAGATCGGCCAGCTTGAGGATCTCGGCCAGCGGCAGCGGGTCGGGATAGAGCCTGCGGACGACCTCGATGAGCTCCTTGACCGACAGCTCGGGGATGAGGGCGCCGTTCTGGAGCATCGCGCCCAGCTCGCCGGAGCGCACCGCGTGGTCGGGCGTGCGGCCGTGGATGGTGATCGTGCCGCTGGTGGGACGCAGCAGGCCGAGCAGCATGTTGATCGAGGTGGACTTGCCCGCGCCGTTGGGGCCGAGCAGGGCCACGGTCTTGCCTGGCTCGATGGCGAGCGAGAGGTCGTCGACGGCAAGCACGTCCCCGTAGCGCTTGCTGACCTGGTCGAACACGATGGCGTTCATGTCAGCAAACGCTACGGGCGCGGCTTTTCCCCCGTTAGTGTGATCCTTCCGGGGTTGACGGTGACATTTGTCAGAGGCGGCAGGCGTAGATGTCGGTGACCAGGATGGCCCGCGCGCCGATGTCCCAGAGCTGGTCCATCACCTGCTGGTGGCCCTTGCGCCGGACCATGGCCCGGACGGCGACCCAGCCCTCGCGGTGGAGCGGCGAGACCGTGGGCCCCTCCATGCCGGGCGTGAGGGCGATGGCCTCCTCGATGCGCTCGGCACGGATGTCGTAGTCCATCATGACGAAGTCGCGGGCGTGCACGACGCCCTGCAGCCGGCGGACGAGCTGGCCCATGCCCGGCGTCTCCGGCGCGCTCTGCCGCTTGATCAGCACGCCCTCCGAGCGCATGATCGGCTCGCCGAACACCTCCAGGCCGACGTTGCGCAGCGTGGTTCCGGTCTCGACGACGTCGGCGACCGCGTCGGCCACGCCGAGCCGGATCGCGGTCTCGACGGCGCCGTCGAGTTTGATCACGCGGGCGTCGACGCCCTGGTCGGACAGGTACTTGTCGAGCAGCCCCGCGTAGGAGGTGGCGATGCGCTGTCCGTCGAGGTCTTTCACCGACGACATCGTGCCCGCCTTGGCGGCCAGCCGGAAGGTGGAGCCGCCGAAGCCGAGCGGCATGATCTCCTCGACCGGCGCGCCGGAGTCGATCAGCATGTCGCGGCCGGTGATGCCGAGGTCGAGGGTGCCCTCCCCGACGTAGACGGCGATGTCACGGGGACGCAGGAAGAACAGCTCGCAGCCGTTGTCCTCGTCGACGACGACGAGCTCCTTGCTGTCCCTGCGGGACCGGTAGCCGGCCTCCTTGAGCATGTTCTGGGCGGCTTCGCTGAGCGCGCCCTTGTTCGGTACGGCCAGACGCAGCATGTTCGGGTCTTCTTCCTCACTCATGGTCGACGGGGACGCCGGGGCGGGCGCGAGGCGCCCTAGAGATGCTTGTACACCTCGTCGAGCCCGATGCCCTTGGCGATCATGAGCACCTGCACGTGGTAGAGGAGCTGGGAGATCTCCTCCGCCGCCCTGTCGTTCGACTCGTGCTCGGCGGCCATCCAGCTCTCGGCGGCCTCCTCGACGACCTTCTTGCCGATGGCATGCACGCCGGCGTCGAGCGCGGCCACGGTGCCCGAGCCCGCGGGCCTGGTACGCGCCTTGTCTGACAGCTCGGCGAACAGCTCTTCGAAGGTCTTCATGGTCTCTCTCGTCGGTCGGTTTGCGTGCCTGACAAGCCTAGTCTGCGCGCGACGGTGACGCCGCCCGGAGTCCGCCACGCGAGACGGCCGCTTCCTGCCCGTCGCCCGGGCGCCGCTTGGTCTCCGCGGGGCCGTTCTAGGCTGGTGGTCATGGACATCGTGACCGTGGGCAAGCTCTGGGACGCCGATCCCGGCTGGCTCAACACCCCTTCGTACGGCCTTCCGCCCCGCCCGGCCTTCGAGGAGTTGCAGGCCGTGCTCACCGAGTGGCGGCACGGCCGCGCCGACTGGGCCCCCTGGGACGCCTCGGTCGGCCGGGCCCGCACGGCCTTCGCCCACCTGGTCGGCGCCGAGCCGGCCGACGTGACGGTCGGCTCGACGGTGTCGCAGATCATGTCCACGGTGGCCACCGCGCTGCCGCCGGGGGCGCGGGTGCTGGTGCCGGAGATCGAGTTCACCAGCAACCTGTTCCCGTGGGCGGTGGCGGCCGAGGTCGAGACCGTGCCCGCCGATCGCCTGGCCGACGCCGTCACGAGCCGCACCGACGCCGTCGCCTTCAGCCTCGTGCAGTCGGCCACCGGCTACGTGACGCCGCTGCACGACGTCGTCGCCGCCGCCCGCGCCCACGACGCGCTGGTCATCGCCGACGGCTCCCAGGCGTGCGGGTGGCTGCCGGTGTCGGTGGCCGACGGGATCGACGTGCTGGCGTGCGCGGCCTACAAGTGGCTCATGGCGCCGCGCGGGGCCGCGTTCGGGTACCTGTCGCCCCGGGTGCGCTCCCTGATGCGGCCGCTGGCGGCCAACTGGTACGCCGGCGACGATCCGGGCGGCTCCTACTACGGGCCGCCGCTGCGGCTGGCCGCCGACGCGCGCGCCTTCGACCTGTCGCCGGCCTGGTTCTGCTACGTCGGCGCGGCGCCCGCGCTCGAACTGCTCAACGAGATCGGCGCCCAGCGGGTGCACGAGCACGACGTCGGGCTGGCCAACCGGTTCAGGGCCGGGCTGGGGCTGGAACCGGCCGACTCGGCGATCGTGTCGGTGGAGGCGCCGGGCGAGCGGCTGGCGGCGGCCGGCATCCGCGCCGCGGTGCGCGCCGGCCGGGTCCGGGCGGGCTTCCACGTCTACAACACCGTCGACGACGTCGACCGTGCTCTCGACGTCCTGACCTCGTAGCAGGCCCGGGCACGACGAAGCCCGCCGCCCCTCCCCTGCGGGAGGCGCGACGGGCAGTCGGTCGTTCAGCCGGGGTCAGCGCTCGAAGCGGCGGCCGCCCCCGTTGTTGCGGCGGAACCCGCCGTTGCCGCGCTCCTCGGAACGGAAGCCGCCGCCGGAGCGGAAGCCGTCGCGGGGGGCGCGCTCGTCGGAGCGGGCGGGCCGGTCACGGTCGCCCGAGAACGGGCGGCCACGGTCGGCGCCGAAGCGGCCGCGGTCGTCGGCGCGGAAACCGCCGCCGCCGCTGCGCTGGCCGTCACGGAACCCGCCGCCACGCGGCCCCTCGGAGCGGTAGCCGCGGTCGTCCTGACGGAACGGCCGGTCCTCGGACCGGAAGCCGCCACGGTCGTCCTGACGGGCGGGACGGTCGTCGGAGCGGAAACCGCCGCGGTCGTCCTGGCGGGGACGGTCGTCGGAGCGGAAACCGCCGCGCGGCCGGTCGCCACGCCTGCGGTCCTCGCCGAACGTGCGCGGCTCGCCGGAGCGCTGCCCGCCGCCGAAGGGCCGCTCGCCCTCGGCGTGCCGGCGCGGACGACGGTCCTCGCCGGACTCCTCGTGGCGGCGCGGACGGCGGTCGTCGCCGCCGGCGAAGGCGCCGTCCTCGTGCCGACGCGGACGGCGCTCGCCGTCGAACTCGCGGCGCGGACGACGCCCGCCCCGGCGCTCGGCGCCGCCGTGACCGCCCTCACGGCGCGGGCGCAGCGGCTTGCGGACATCGGGCTCCCACACGGGGATGGCCTCGCCGGTCGGCGTCCTGGCCCCGGCCACCTCGGCCAGCCGGGGGTGCCCCGGGGTGGCCTTGAGCCGGAACGGGTGGATGCCGGCGCGCCTGGTCAGGGCGTCGGTCGAGCGGCGCTCGTTGGGCAGCACCAGGGTGACGACGGTGCCCTTCTCGCCCGCACGGGCGGTACGGCCGCCGCGGTGCAGGTAGCTCTTGTGGTCCTGCGGCGGGTCGACGTGCAGCACCAGGCTGATGTTGTCGACGTGGATGCCGCGGGCCGCGACGTCGGTGCAGACCAGCACGTTGATCGAGCCCTCGCGGAACTCGGCCAGGATGCGGGTGCGCTGGTTCTGGCGCTTGCCGCCGTGCAGGCCGCCGGCCTTGATGCCGACCCGGGCGAGCTGCTTGCACAGCCGGTCGACGCCGTGCTGGGTGCGGACGAAGATGATCGTACGGCCCTCGCGGTTGGCGATCTCGGCCGTGACGTCGAACTTGTCGTCCCGCGTGACCTGCATCACGTGGTGCTCCATGGTGTCGACCGGCGAGGTCGCCGGAGCCACGGAGTGGGTGATCGGGTCCTTGAGGAAGCGGCGCACCAGCTTGTCGACGTCGCCGTCGAGGGTGGCCGAGAACAGCAGGCGCTGCCCGTCGGTCGGGGTCTGGGCCAGCAGCTCGGTGACGACGGGGAAGAAGCCGAGGTCGCACATGTGGTCGGCCTCGTCGAGGACGGAGACCTCGACCTGCGCCAGCGAGCACTCGCCCTGCCGGATCAGGTCGCCCAGGCGGCCCGGGGTGGCGATCACGATGTCGACGCCGCGGCGCAGGGCCTCGATCTGCTTGCCCATGGACATGCCGCCCACGACGACCTTCATCCGCAGCCCGAGGCCGCGGCCGAGCGGTTCGAGCGCGTCGTGCACCTGAAGGGCCAGCTCACGGGTGGGCACAAGGATCATCGCGCGCGGGTGGCCGGCGGCGGGCCGCACCCCCGCGATGCGAGCCATGGTCGGCAAACCGAAGGCCAGGGTCTTGCCCGAGCCGGTCTGGCCACGGCCCAGGACGTCATGGCCGGCGAGCACGTCGGGGATCGTCGCACTCTGGATGGGGAACGGGCTGTCGATGCCCTGCTTGGCCAGGCCGCTGATGAGCGGCTTGGGAAGGCCGAGCAGTTCGAACTCCGACGGGCCCGCCTCGGGGGCGGTCTCGTCGAACGCGGGCATGACAGCGTCAAGCATGGTCACGAAATTCGTGCCTTTCAGTCGAAGTGGCGCGTCACTTCTGCGAAAGGACGAGCCGGGACATACGGCCTGATGCCGTACAAGTTGCAGTACGCCCGCCATCGAGGCGGGACTTCACAGGGGGGATACACCGGGGCACCGGCCGCAGGCGGCGCGATGACGCGAGATGAGGCGTCTGGTGTATACCTGGTGCCAACGCCGGGGATGTTATCGGATATTCCCTGACGGGGTACGGACCTTCCGAAACCCTTCGTCGGCACACTGAAACGGCTGACGCCCAACGCCAGCCGTTACAGCTAGAAAGATCAGACGTTGAAGCCTAGCATACGGAGCTGCTCACGCCCCTCGTCGGTGATTTTGTCGGGGCCCCACGGCGGCAGCCAGACCCAATTGATCTTCACGTCGGAGACCATGCCCTCCAGGGCGGAGTGGGCCTGGTCCTCGATGACGTCGGTCAGCGGGCAGGCCGCGCTGGTCAGCGTCATGTCGATGGTGGCCACCGGCTGACCGGCGTCGGACGGGTCGAGGTTGAGCCCGTAGATCAGCCCCAGGTCGACGACGTTGATGCCGAGCTCGGGGTCGACGACGTCCTTGAGCGCCTCCATGACCTCCTCGACGGTGGTGTCACCGTCGAAGCCGGTCGGAGTCTCCACAGGCTTGCTCATTGGGCACTCCTCACCACAGCGTCCTTGTAGGCCATCCACGACAGCAGCGCGCACTTGACGCGTGCCGGGAACTTGGCCACGCCCGCGAACGCCACCGCGTCCCCGAGCACTTCCTCGTCGGCCTCGACCTGCCCCCGGCCCTGCATGAGCCGGGTGAACTCGTCGACCACCGACAGCGACTCCTCGACCGTCGAGCCGGTGGCCAGCTCGTGCAGCACGGAGGCGGCCGCCTGGCTGATCGAGCAGCCCTGGCCGTCGTAGGAGACGTCTTCGATCTTACCGGCGTCGCCCACCCTGACCCGCAGCGTGATCTCGTCGCCGCACGTCGGGTTCACGTGGTGAACCTCGGCGTCGTACGGCTCGCGCAGCCCCCGCCCCTGCGGGTGCTTGTAGTGTTCCAGGATCAGCTCCTGGTACATCGACTCGCCGATCATGGCTATGCGAACACCTTCTGAACGTGATGGAGGCCGCGGACCAGGGCGTCGATCTCGCCCGTGGTGTTGTACAGGTAGAACGACGCCCGCGTGGTCGCCGGTATTCCGAACCGCAGGTGCAGCGGGCGCGCGCAGTGGTGCCCGACGCGGACGGCGACCCCGAACTGGTCGTCCAGGATCTGCCCCACATCGTGGGGGTGTATGCCTTCCAGCGTGAACGACAACGTGCTGCCGCGCTCGTCGAGGGAGTCGGGCCCGATCAGCCGCAGCGACGGCACCTCGCGCAGGGCGTCGAGGGCGTAGGCCGTCAGCGAGCGCTCGTGCGCCTCGATGGCGTCCATGCCGACCGCGGTGAGGTAGTCGACCGCCGCACCCAGGCCGATGGCCTCGACGATGGGCGGCGTGCCGGCCTCGAACTTGTGCGGGATCGGCGCGTACGTCGAGCGGTCCATCCAGACCGCCTCGATCATCTCGCCGCCGCCCAGGAACGGCGGCATGGCCTCCAGCAGCTCGGTACGGCCCCACAGCACGCCGATGCCCGAGGGACCGACCATCTTGTGGCCGGTGAAGGCCACGAAGTCGGCGCCCAGCGCGGCCATGTCCACCGGGTGGTGCGGCACGGACTGGGAGGCGTCGAGCATGATCAGCGCGCCGACCTCGTGCGCCCGCGCGGCCACGGCGGTGACCGGGTTGACCGTGCCGAGCACGTTCGACTGGTGGGCGATCGAGACGATCTTCGTCCGCTCGGTGACGACGGCCGGGTCGAAGTCGAGCCGCCCGTCGTCGGTGACGCCGAACCACTTCAGCGTCGCGCCGGTGCGCTGCGCGAGCATCTGCCACGGCACGATGTTGGAGTGGTGCTCCATCTCGGAGATGACGATCTCGTCACCGGGGCCGAGGGTGAAGCGGGGGTCGGTGCTGGCGGGGTTGCCGAAGGAGTAGGCCACGAGGTTGAGGGCCTCGGAGGCGTTCTTGGTGAAGATCACCTCATCGCGCGAGCCCGCCCCGACGAACGCCGCCACCTTGTCGCGCGCGCCCTCGTACGCCTCGGTCGACTCCGAGCCGAGCACGTGCATGGCCCGCCCGACGTTGCTGTAGTGCAGCGCCAGGTGGTCGCGCATGGTGTCGATGACCTGGTTGGGCTTCTGCGAGGAGTTGCCCGAGTCGAGGTAGACGAGCGGGCGCCCGTCGGGCAGCTCGCGGGAGAAGACCGGGAAATCCTTCCTGATCTTCTCCACGTCCAAGCTGGTGGAAGTCATGCAGATGCCTTCGTGTACTGCTCGTAGCCCTCGGCCTCGAGCTTGTCGGCCAGCTCCGGCCCGCCCTCCTCGACGATCCGGCCGCCGGCGAAGACGTGCACGAAGTCGGGCTTCACGTAGCGCAGGATGCGGGTGTAGTGGGTGATCAGCAGCACGCCGGTCTCACCCGTGGAGCGGAAGCGGTTGATGCCCTCGGAGACCACGCGCAGCGCGTCGACGTCGAGGCCGGAGTCGGTCTCGTCGAGCACGGCGATCTTCGGCTTGAGCAGCTCCAGCTGGAGGATCTCGTGGCGCTTCTTCTCGCCGCCGGAGAAGCCCTCGTTGAGGTTGCGCTGGGCGAAGGCGGCGTCGATGGACAGCGCGTCCATGCCGGCCTTGAGGTCCTTGGCGAACTCGCGCAGCTTGGGCGCCTCGCCGCGGACCGAGGTGACGGCCGAGCGCAGGAAGTTCGACACCGACACGCCGGGGACCTCGACCGGGTACTGCATGGCGAGGAACAGGCCGGCGCGGGCGCGCTCGTCGACCGACAGCTCCAGCAGGTCGACGCCGTCGAGCAGCACCTGGCCGCCGGTGATCGTGTACTTGGGGTGACCGGCGATCGCGTAGGCGAGGGTGGACTTGCCCGAGCCGTTGGGGCCCATGATGGCGTGCGTCTCGCCGGACTTCACCGTCAGGTTGACGCCGCGCAGGATTTCCTTGTCCTCGACGGCGACCTTGAGGTCACGGATCTCTAGGGTGGACACGTTTATGACTCCTTCGAGAGCGAGACGAGGACGTCGTCGCCGTCGATCTTGACTGTGTAGACGTTCACGGGTTTGGTGGCGGGCGGGCCGGTGGGCTTGCCGGAGCGCACGTCGAAGCACGAGCCGTGCAGCCAGCACTCCAGCGTGCCGTCGTAGACCTCGCCCTCGCTGAGCTTCACCTCGGCGTGCGAGCAGACGTCGTGCAGGGCGAAGACGTCGGCGCCCTTGCGCACCAGCGCCACCGGGGTCTCCCCGACCTCGACGCCGATGACGCCGCCGTCGGGGATGTCGGCGACCTGGCAGACCTTCTCGAAACTCATCGCGCGAGCTCCGCCTCCACCGCGGCCAGCACGCGGTCGCGGATCTCCTCGATCTGGATCTTCTCGATGAGCTGGCCGAGGAAGCCCCTGATGACCAGGCGGCGGGCCTCGTCGTAGGGGATGCCGCGGGCCTGGAGGTAGAAGATGTGCTCGTCGTCGAGGCGGCCCGAGGCCGAGGCGTGCCCGGCTCCGGCGACCTCGCCGGTGAGGATCTCCAGGTTGGGGACCGAGTCGGCGCGGGCGCCGTCGGTGAGGATGAGGTTGCGGTTGAGCTCGTAGGTGTCGGTGCCCTCGGCCTCGACCCTGATGATCACGTCGCCGATCCAGACGGCGTGCGCGTCCTGCCCCTGCAGCGCGCCGCGGTAGTCGACGTTGCTCTTGCAGTTGGGCTGGGAGTGGTCGACCAGGAGGCGGTGCTCCAGGTGCTGTCCTGCGTCGACGAAGTAGACGCCGGACATGTCGGCGTCGCCGCCGGGCGCGGTGTAGGCCACGCTGGGCGAGAGCCGGACCAGGTCGCCGCCGAGGGTCACCACGAAGCTGCGGAAGGTCGCGTCCTTGGCGAGCTGGGCGTGGTGGTGGGAGACGTGCACGGCGTCGTCGTCCCAGTCCTGGAGGCTGACGACCTTGAGGTTGGCGCCGTCGCCGACGACGAACTCGATGTTGTCGGCGTAGACGGCGCTGCCCTTGTGGTCGAGCACGACCACGGCCTCGGCCATCGGCTCCACCTTGACCACGATGTGGCCGTAGGCGGCGCCGTCGCCCTCACCGGTCAGGGTGAGCACGGTCGGCTTCGAGGTGACGGCCTCGCGCGGCACCGTGATCACGGTCGCCTTCTCGAAGCTGTTCCACGCCTGCGCGCTGACCCGGTCGGTGGGCGTGAACGCCTTGCCGACGCGGGCGTCGTCGCGCCCGACCGTCTCGACGACGACCTCGGGCGCGGCCTCGACGTCGAGGCGCACGTGGCCCACGGGGTCGGCCTTGCCGTTGTGCAGGCCCTTCAGGCGGGACAGCGGCGTGAAGCGCCACGACTCCTCGCGCCCGGTCGGGACCTCGAAGTCGTCCAGGTCGTAGGACGCCTTCTCGTGCAGGGTCGACAGGGGCTTCTCGTTCAGGCCCATCAGCCGACGGCTCCTTCCATCTGCAGCTCGATCAGCCGGTTGAGCTCGAGCGCGTATTCCATGGGCAGCTCGCGGGCGATCGGCTCGACGAAGCCGCGCACGATCATCGCCATGGCCTCGTCCTCGCCGAGCCCGCGGCTCATGAGGTAGAAGAGCTGGTCCTCGCTGACCTTGGAGACCGTGGCCTCGTGGCCCATCGAGACGTCGTCCTCGCGCACGTCGACGTACGGGTAGGTGTCGGAGCGGCTGATCTGGTCGACCAGGAGCGCGTCGCACTTGACGGTGCTGGCGCTGCCGTGGGCGCCCTCCTCGATCTGCACGAGACCGCGGTAGGAGGTGCGGCCGCCGCCGCGCGCCACCGACTTGGAGATGACGCTGGAGCTGGTGTTGGGCGCCAGGTGCACCATCTTGGAACCGGCGTCCTGGTGCTGGCCCTCGCCGGCGAAGGCGACGCTCAGCGTCTCGCCCTTGGCGTGCTCGCCCATCAGGTAGACGGCCGGGTACTTCATCGTGACCTTGGAGCCGATGTTGCCGTCGATCCACTCCATGGTCGCGCCCTCGTAGGCGACGGCGCGCTTGGTGACCAGGTTGTAGACGTTGTTCGACCAGTTCTGGATGGTCGTGTAACGGCAGCGGGCGTTCTTCTTCACGATGATCTCGACGACCGCGCTGTGCAGCGAGTCGGAGGAGTAGATCGGCGCGGTGCAGCCCTCGACGTAGTGGACGTAGGAGTTCTCGTCGACGACGATCAGGGTGCGCTCGAACTGGCCCATGTTCTCGGTGTTGATCCGGAAGTAGGCCTGCAGCGGGATCTCGACCTCGACGTTCGGCGGCACGTAGATGAACGAGCCACCGGACCACACGGCGGTGTTGAGCGCGGCGAACTTGTTGTCGCCGACCGGGATCACCGAGCCGAAGTACTCCTTGAAGAGCTCCTCGTGCTCCTTCAGGCCCGTGTCGGTGTCGACGAAGATGACGCCCTTCTCCTCAAGGTCCTCACGGATCTTGTGGTAGACGACCTCCGACTCGTACTGGGCCGCGACGCCGGCGATGAGGCGCTGCTTCTCCGCCTCGGGGATGCCGAGCTTGTCGTAGGTGTTCTTGATGTCGGCGGGCAGCTCGTCCCAGGAAGCGGCCTGCTTCTCGGTCGAGCGCACGAAGTACTTGATGTTGTCGAAGTCGATGCCGGTGAGGTCGGAGCCCCAGGTGGGCAGCGGCTTCTTGTCGAACAGGCGGAGGCCCTTCAGGCGAAGGTCGAGCATCCACTCCGGCTCGTTCTTGAGCGCGGAGATGTTGCGGACGACCTCCTCGGACAGGCCACGCTTGGCCGCCGCGCCCGCGGCATCCGGGTCGGCCCAGCCGAACTTGTAATTCCCGAGGCCTTCCAGCTCCGGGCGGTCGGTGACAGTCACCTTCCGGTCTCCTTGCTCTTGTCTCTGTGTGCGGATTCAGCCAGCGACTTGGGGCTCACGTGGGTCGTGCAGACCCCGTCGCCGTGCGCGATCGTGGCCAGGCGCTGCACCGGGGTGCCGAGCAGTTGCGCGAACGCCTCCGTCTCGGCCTCGCAGAGCTGCGGGAACTCCGCGGCCGCGTGAGCCACCGGGCAGTGGTGCTGGCAGAGCTGGTCGCCGCCCGACTTGGCCTTGCTGGCCGAGGCGGCGTACCCCTCTGCCGACAGCGCCTGCGCCAGCACCTGTACGCGCTGGTCCGCCGGCACCGTCCGCATGACCGGCTCCAGCCGCGTCAGCAGGCTCGACACCTGCGAGCGGGCGAAGTCGGTCACGGCTTCTCGCCCCATGCGCTCGGCCAGGAAGCGGAGTGCGCTCCCGGCGAGGTCGTCATAGGCGTGCTCGAAAGCACTGCGCCCCGCGTCGGTGATGGCGAACAGCTTGGCGGGCCGTCCGCGCCCGCGCTGACCGCGCGGCCTGACCGTGCGAGGCTCTATCATTCCCTCGGCCAGCAACGCGTCGAGGTGCCTGCGCACCGCGGCGGGCGTCAGCCCCAGCCGCTCGCCGAGCGAGGCGGCCGTCACGGGACCATGCTCAAGGATCAGCCTGGCGACGCGCGCGCGGGTGCTGCGCTCGCTACCGGGCTCGATCGTGGGCATGTTTTTCACAACATCAGTGTGCCGTAATTCCTTCCCGCTGCACAAACGAATCGGAGCAGGCCACCAATGGAATTGCTCACGCAGGTAAGGCTTACCTAACCTTTCGGCGTCCCAGGATCGCGAACGCGAGCGTGGAGCAGACGATGAGGCCGAGCATCACGCAGGCCATCGGCACGGCCGTGCCCTCGCCGGCCAGGCCGACCAGCGGGGCCGCCACGGCGCCCAGCGCGAACTGCAGCACGCCGAGCAGCGCCGAGGCGCTGCCGGCGATCTGGGCGGGCTGCCCGGCCAGCGCCAGCGCGCCGGTGCCGGGCAGGACGAGCCCCTGACCCAGCATGATCACGAACAGGCCCGCCACGATGCCGGCCAGGCCGAGCCCGGTGAGCGCGGCGGTCAGCAGCAGCCCGGCGCCCACCAGGCCGGTGACCAGCCCGATGACGACCAGGCGGGCGGGCTCCACGCGGCCCGACAGGCGGCCGCCGAGCTGGGCCATCGCGGTCAGGCCGAGCGCGTTGAGCCCGAAGATGAGCGAGTACTGCTGCGGGGTGGCGCCGTACACCTGCTGGAGCACGAACGGCGAGCCGGAGATGTAGCCGAACATCGCCGCGAAGGCCAGCCCCGCGGTGAGGGCGCAGCCCATGAACGAGCGGTCGCGCAGGAGCTGCCAGAAGGTGCGCACGGTGTGCCCCAGCCCGCCGCTCTCGCGCCGGTCGGCGGGCAGCGTCTCGCGCACCCCCGGCAGCACGGCCAGCAGCAGCACGAGCCCGGCGACGCTGAGCGCCACGAACACGCCGCGCCAGGAGGTGAAGGCGAGCAATTGGGCCCCGGCGATGGGGGCGAGGATCGGCGCCAGGCCGCTGACCAGCATCAGCGTGGCGAAGATGCGGGCGATGGCGGCGCCGTCGTACAGGTCGCGGACGACCGCGCGCACGATGACCAGCGCCGCCCCGCCCAGGACGCCCTGCAGCAGCCGCAGGACGATCAGCACGGGCACCGACGGCGCGAACGCGCACAGCAGCGAGGCCACCATGAACCCCGACACGCCCACGATCAGCGGGACGCGCCGCCCGCGCACGTCGCTGACCGGGCCGGCGACGACCTGGCCGACGGAGACGCCGATCAGACAGGCGGTGAGGGTGAGCTGGACCTGCGCGGGAGCGCTGAGCATCTCCTCGGTGATGGCGGGCAGGGCGGGCAGGTACATGTCGATGGACAGCGGGCCGATCGCCGACAGCGCGCCCAGGATGACCAGCAGCAGCCCCCGCCTCCCGCCCTTGGTCTCGCCCTTGCTCCCAATGGCGGCGGACGCGGCTTCTGCCACGGACATGCGTGAACCCCTTCCCCTCGCAGGCCGATGACCCACGAGGGCCGAGGGATCAAACCGGGATTCGGTCCTCCTAATTCCCGGTTATCAGATATTTCATGATGTTTCGTTGAGCTGGATGACCCCGAACGCCGCGCCCTGCGGATCGATGAGCTGCGCGAACCGGCCGGGCGGCGCCTCGGTCACGCCGGTGAGCACGTCGGCGCCCGCGTCGGCGGCGGCGTGCAGGGCCGCGTCGAGGTCGGCGACCGCGAAATAGGTCAGCCAGAACGACGGCAGCTCCGCCGGGGCCTCGTCGGGCATCGGGATCATCCCCGCGACGGCCGCCTCCCCCGTCACCCACTCGGTGTACGCCATGCCGCCCAGGTCGGACGTGCGGGACCGCCAGCCGAAGACCGCCGAGTAGAAGCGCTCGGCGGCCGGCGCGTCCCGCGTGCACAGCTCGTTCCAGCAGAACGCGCCGGGCTCGTCGACCAGCTCCGCCCCCGCGTGGGCGGCCGCCTGCCAGGCGCCGGCGGACGAGCCGTCGGGGGCCCGCAGGACGACCATGGTGCCCTCGTCGAAGACCGCCATGGGCTCCGCCACGACGGTGCCGCCGGCGTCCCTGACCCGGCCGGCCAGCGCGGCGGCGTCGTCGGTGGCGACGTAGGTGTTCCAGAGCGAGGCGGCGCCGCCGTCGCGGACGGGGCCGATCCCGGCGACCTTGCTGCCCTCGTGGACGAACATCCCGTAGCCGCCGGCCGCCGGGTCGTCGACCATGTCGGCCCGCCAGCCGAACAGGTTCCCGTAGAACCGGACCGAGCCGGGGACGTCGGTGCTGGCCAGGTCCACCCAGCACGGAACTCCTGGGTCGTATGCACTGCGTCGCGACATGTGGAGCTCATCGCCGTCCTTCCCCCGGTTCTCACGCCTTTCCGGGGAACGGTCCGGTCAAGGGCCGTCCATTTCCGGGCAGGGCCGTCCGACGGGCGTTCGCCGGGCGCGTACCTGGGGGCCGGACCGCCCGGCGCAGTCCCTAAACTCGTGGCCATGGATTCCCCAGCCGTCGAGATCGTCGACCTGGTCAAACGCTACGGCGGCCGGACCGCCCTCGACGGCCTCACCCTGCGGGCCGGCCGCGGCGCGGTCACCGCCGTCCTCGGGCCCAACGGCGCGGGCAAGACGTCCACGGTCGAGATCTGCGAGGGGTTCCGCAACGCCGACTCCGGCACGGTCCGGGTGCTCGGCCTGTCGCCCACGCAGCCCGAGCTGCGGCCGCGCGTCGGGGTGATGCTCCAGGCCGGCGGGGTGCCGCCGGCGATGCGCTGCGCCGAGTGGCTGCGCCTGGTCGCGCGCTTCTACGCCCGTCCCCACGACCCCGGGGCGCTGCTGACCCGGCTCGGGCTGGCCGAGCACGCGCGCACCCCCTACCGGCGGCTGTCGGGCGGGCAGCAGCAGCGGCTGTCGCTGGCCGCGGCCGTGATCGGCAGGCCGGAGCTGGTGTTCCTCGACGAGCCGACCGCCGGGCTCGACCCGCAGGCCCGGCACGCCTGCTGGGACCTGGTCGGCGAACTGCGCGGCGCGGGGGTGTCGGTGGTGCTGACCACCCACCACATGGAGGAGGCCGAGCGGCTGGCCGACCACGTCGTGATCATCGACAGGGGGCGCGTGGTGGCCGAGGGCAGCCCGGCCTCGCTGACCGGGGCCGAGCGGCAGCTCAGGTTCAGGGCCAGGCCGGGGCTCACGCTGGAGGAGCTGCTCAACGCGCTCCCGGTGGGCAGCGCGGCCAAGGAGTCGCCGGCCGGCCATTACATCATCGAGGGCCAGGTGGGGCCCGAGCTGCTGGCCACCGTCACGGCCTGGTGCGCGGCGGAGGGCGTCACGGCCGACGACCTGCGCATCGAGCGCCGTACCCTCGAAGACGTCTTCCTCGAACTGACCGGCAGGGAGCTGCGATGACCCCCGCGCTCGACCTCTCGCCCGCGCCGGGCGCCGCGCCGTTCCCGCGCATGGTGCTCGCGCAGGCCGGCTCGGAGGTCCGCACGATGCTCCGCAACGGCGAGCAGCTCCTGCTCACCCTGATCATCCCGGTGCTGCTGCTGGTCGGCTTCTCGCTGGCGCCGCTGGTCGACGTCGGCGGCGGCCGGCGGGTCGACTTCCTGGCGCCCGGCGTGCTGGCCCTGGCCGTCATGTCCACGGCCTTCACCGGGCAGGCCATCGGCACGGGCTTCGAGCGCCGTTACGGCGTGCTCAAGCGGCTGGGCGCGACCCCGCTGTCCAGGGCCGGGCTCATGCTGGCCAAGACGGCCGCGGTGGTGGCCGTGGAGGTCATCCAGGCGGCGGTGATCGTGGCCGTGGGGCTGGCGCTGGGCTGGCGTCCCCACGGCTCGTTCCTGGCCGCCGCGGTGCTGGTCGTGCTGGGGACGGCGGCCTTCAGCGGCCTCGGCCTGCTCATGGCGGGCACGCTGCGGGCCGAGGCGACGCTGGCCGCGGCCAACCTGGTCTACCTGGTGCTGCTGGGCGCCGGCGGGGTGATCTTCCCGCTGTCGAAGTTCCCCGAGGGCGCGCGGCCGGTCCTGGAGCTGCTGCCGATCTCGGCGCTGACCGGGGGCCTGCGCGCGGTGCTCGCCCAGGGGGCGGCGCTGCCGCTGGGGCCGGTGCTCGTCCTGGCCGGCTGGGCCGTGCTGACCCTGGCGCTGGTCTCGCGGCTGTTCCGCTGGGAGTGAAGGGCCTGTCCCGCTGGGAGTGAAGGGGCTGTTCCGCTGGGGGTGAGGCGGCACGCCACCCCGCGTGCGGAGATGTCGTCCGAGGTCAGTACGCTCTGGACGACCGCCCCACCTTCCGCGCGAGGAGTCCCGTGACCGACTTCGCCCTCGACGATCCCTTCGATCGCCGCCCGGCGCTGCCCCGGCCCGGCCGCCTGCTGCGCCAGGCCGCGGACTCGATCCCGCCCTCGTCGCTCGTCCTGCTGTCCATCGTCTCGGTGCAGCTCGGGGCCGCGTTCGCCAAGAACCTGTTCGCCGTGCTGCCGCCGAGCGCCGTGGTGTTCCTGCGCATCGCGGCGGGCGGCCTGATCATGGCCGCGGTGGCCAGGCCGAAGCTGCGGGGGCTCGGGTGGCGCGACTGGGCGGTCGGGGCCGGTTTCGGCCTGACGCTCGCGCTGATGAACCTGTCGTACTACGAGGCCCTGTCGCGGCTGCCGATGGGCGTCGCGGTGGCGATCGAGTTCCTCGGCCCGCTGGGCGTGGCCGTGGCCGCCTCCCGGCGCCGGCTCGACCTGGCCTGGATCGGCCTGGCGGGCCTCGGCGTGGCGCTGCTGGCGCCCTGGGGGCAGCAGGCGTCGGCGGCGTGGTGGCTCGGCATCGGGTTCGCCCTGGTGGCGGGCGCGTGCTGGGCGGCCTACATCCTGCTGTCGGCGGCGGCCGGACGGCGTTTCCCGGGCACGACCGGGCTGTCGTTCGCGATGATCGTCTCGACCCTGGTGATCGCGCCGGTGGGCGTCACGACCGGCGGCGCCGACCTGCTGCAGCCGTCGTTGCTGCTGATCGGGCTGGGCGTGGGGCTGCTGTCGTCGGTGATCCCGTACTCGCTGGAGCTCCACGCGCTGCGGCGCATGCCCAAGCACGTGTTCGGCATTCTGATGAGCCTGGAGCCGGCCGTGGCGGCGCTGGCGGGCGTGCTGGTGCTGGGTGAGGTCCTGCACGTGCAGCAGTGGGCGGCGATCGTGTGCGTCGTGGCCGCGAGCCTCGGCTCGACGAGGATGACCGGGCGGTAGCCGCCGCTGGGCGGCAGGAACGCCCGAGGAGGTGCCGCCGCGCGCCCGCGGGGATGGGGATCTCTCGGGCGCGCGGCGGAGGGCTCGGCTTGAGGTGGGCGGGTCGCCGAGCCCGGTGAAGGTCAGCGGATGCGGGCATCCGCGTGACCGGGCCTGTGAGGCTTCACGTAGATCAGTTCGTGAAAGCTTTCACAAACACATTACCTCAAAACGGACAAACCTTCTTAATTCGGACGGTAAAGAAACGCGGCGGGCGTCAGTGCTCGGCCCAGATGCCCCGGACGTGACCGATGTGCTCGCCCATCAGGTGGCCGACCGCCTTGCCGTCGCCGCTCTTGAGCGCGTCGAGCATGGCCAGGTGCTCCCGGGCGGAGTCGGTCAGCGAGCCGCGCTCGGCCAGCTGCGACAGGCCGTAGAGCCGGGCCCGGTTGCGCAGGTCGCGCACCACCTCCACCAGGTGGACGTTGCCCGCCAGCGCCAGCAGCTCCAGGTGGAAGCGCAGGTCGGCGTCGATGTAGGCGAGCAGGTCGGCCCGGTCGGCGGCCGTGACGATCTCCTCGGCGATCGGGCGCAGCCGTTCGAACTCCTCGGCGCGGGCGCTGTCGGCCAGCCGCGCGACGGTGGGCACCTCGATCAGCTCGCGGATCTGGGTCAGCTCGTCGAGGTCGCGGTCGGACAGCTCGGTCACCCGGAAGCCCTTGTTGCGCACGGCCTCGACCAGGCCCTCCTTGGCCAGGTCGAGCATGGCCTCGCGGACCGGCGTGGCCGAGACGCCGAACTGCGCGGCGAGCACGGGCGCGGAGTAGACGACCCCCGGCCGCATCTCACCGGTGATCAGCGCGGCCCGCAGCGCGTGCGCGACCTGCTCGCGCAGGCTCTGCCGCTCCCCCACCATCGGCAGGTCGAGCCGGTCCTCGGCAGCCATCCGCCTTCCCTCCTACTTCCACGCCTCGTACGCGGCCGCGGCGACCACCAGGTCCTGCCACGCCATGCCCGTGCTCTTGAACACCCGCGGGCCCGGACCGGCCACCACCCTTCCGGCGATCAGCTCGGCGAGGTTCCCGGCGAGATGACCAGAGGTGATCGTACCGTGGCGGATCGGGATGATCACGTCGCCGGCTTCTTCCAGGGCGGCCGATCTGGCCTCGACGACCACGGTGGCGCGGGCGACGAGGTCGCCGTCGAGCTCGCGGACGCCGGGCTCGTGCGATCCGACCGCGACCACGGTGACGCCGTCCCGGGCGAGCTTACCGGGGAACAGCGGCTGCGCGGCCGTGGTGCAGCAGGCGATGAGGTCGGCGGCCCGGATCGCGTCGGCCACCGCGCCGGGCAGCGCCGCGGCTTCGGCGGTGGGAGCTTCGGCGGTGGGAGCTTCGGCGGTCAAGGGCTCGCTGGTCGGAGGGCCGGCGGTCAGGGGGGTGGCGGTCAGGTCCAGGGCGCGGCAGCGGGCGGCCAGGGCGGCGGCGCGGGCGGGGTCGCGGCCCACGATCGTGACGTGCTCGACGGGCCGCACCTCGCGCAGGGCCAGGACGTGCCCGTACGCCTGCGGCCCGCTGCCGAACACCACCAGGCGGCGCGCGTCCGGCTCGGCCAGGCGGGCGACGGCCAAGGCGGAGACGGCGGGCGTGCGCAGGGACGTGAGCGCGATGCCGTCCAGGGCGGCCAGCGGGGCCAGGGTCGGGCCGTCCAGCAGCAGGTACGTCCCCTGGATGCGGGGCAGCCCGCGCCCGGGGTTGGCGGGCGTGACGGTGACGGCCTTGACCCCGGCGTAGCGGCCGGCGGCGGCGGGCATGAGCAGGAGCTGCCCGGCCGGCAGGTCCACGGCCGGCCGCCGGGGCGTCAGCTCGGGGTCGAGCCCGTCGCGCAGGGCCTGTTCGAGCACGGCCACCGCGCGGCCGACCGGCACCAGCCGTTCCAGCACCGGCCCGTCGATGTAGGGAAGAGCGCTCATCGCAGCGTGAACCCCGTTCCGATCGGGTCGTCGGGATCGAGCTCGAAGACGTGCCGGCCGGTGCGGTAGGCCATGCCCTCGATCTCCGGCACGATCCCCTCGGCCGTCACCCCGGCCACCCGCGCCCGGAAGACCGACCCGACGACGCTCTCGTGCACCAGGGCGCCGCGCAGGCCCGCCTCGTGCAGCAGCGCCATCCTGGCGGCGGTGCCCGACCCGCAGGGCGACCGGTCCACCTCGCCGTCGGCGAAGACGGTGACGTTGCGCTGCCGGACGCTCCCGTCGGCGCCCGCCGGCCCGCCGTCCGGCAGGCCGTCGTAGAAGATCACGCCGTAGACGCCGGACAGGCGGTCGTCGCGGGGGTGGCGGGTGGCGGGGTGGCCGGCCAGGGCGGACTTGATGCGGCGGGCGTGCCCGACGAGGGCGGTCAGGTGGCGGGGCTCGACGGACAGGCCCACCTCCCCAGCCGAAATAGACGCATAAATCGCCCCGCCGTACGAAATATCAACCTTCGTTCCGGCGACGGCCACGTCCCGGGCGATCACGTACGAAGGGACGCTCACGAACGTCACCCCCGCCACCCGCCCGCCCGAGCACCGCACCCGCGCCCTGACCCGCCCCGACGGCACGTCCACCACCACGTCGGTCTCCCCGTCGGGGTCGGCCTCGACCAGCCCCTCCTGCACCGCGTAGGCCCCGAGGGCGATCGTGCCGTGCCCGCAGGCGGTGGAGAAGCCGTCCTTGTGCCAGAACAGCGCGCCGAGATGCGCCCCGGCGTCGTCGGGCGGGACCAGGAAGCAGCCGTACATGTCGGCGTGCCCGCGCGGCTCGTGGCACAGCAGCCGCCTGACGTGGTCGGCGTGCGCGGGCGCGTTCTCCCGCCGGGTGGGCACGTCCGCCCCGGGGATCTCGGGTACGCCCCCGGTCACGATCCGGAACGGCTCGCCGCCCGTGTGGTAGTCGACAGTAGTGATCACAGTTCGAAAGCCCTCCGGGACCGGGTCGAGGAAGCCGCCAGGAGTAACATGTCACATTGTCACGTTCTGGAGAAGCCCCTGACGGGACCGTGCCACCCGGCCCGTACCATCGTTGACGTGAAGGAATCCACCGGCCGCCCCAACGTCCTCGTCCGCGCAGTGCGCTCGTTCTGGGCGCCGACCGCGCGCTCGATGCGCGGCTGGGCGCTGGCCTCCGTGGTGGCCAACGCCGGCATCGCGGTGACCGGCGCGGGCGTGCGGGTGACCGGTTCCGGGCTCGGCTGCCCGACCTGGCCGAGGTGCACGCCCGACAGTTTCGTGCCGATCGCCCATCCCGAGACGTCGATGCTCACGATGCTCATCGAGTTCGGCAACCGGCTGCTGACGTTCCTGGTGCTGGCGGTGGGCGCGGCGTGCGTCATCGCGGCGCTGCGCCTGGTCCCGCGCCGGCGGGCGCTGGTCCGCCTGGCGCTGCTGCAGCCGGCGGGCGTGCTGGCCCAGGCCCTGTGGGGCGGGCTGGTGGTCAGGAGCGCGCTCAACCCGTTCACGGTCGGCATGCACTTCCTGATCTCCATGGCCCTGATCGCCGCCTGCTGGATGCTCTACGCCCGCGCCGGCGAGGGCGACGGCCCGGCCGCGGAGGTCGCCCACCGCGACGTCCGGCGGCTCGGCCACGCGCTGCTCGCGGCCACGGCGGTGCTGCTGGCGGCGGGGGTGGTGGTCAGCGGCACCGGCCCGCACTCGGGCGACGTCATCGCCTCGCGGTTCGGCTTCGACATCGAGACCGTGGCCCGGCTGCACGCCGACATCGTCTACGTGGTCGTCGGCCTGACGTTCGCGCTGCTGTTCGCGCTGCGCGTGACCGGCGCGCCCCGGGCCGCCAGGCGGGCCGCGCTCGGGCTGTTCGTCGTGGAGGTGGGCCAGGGCGTGATCGGCTACACCCAGTACTTCCTGGCCGTGCCGGCCGCGCTGGTGCTGCTGCACGTGCTCGGCGCCTCGCTGGTGTGGATCGCCGCGCTGCGGGTGGTCACCTCGCTGCGCAGCAGAGGCCCGCTGGAGGCCCCGGCGGCCGCCGCTCACACGGAAGCGCCCGCTCCGGTCTGACCGTTGTGCGATGGTATGGGGTGTGCTGCGACTCCCTAGTCTCTCGCGCAGGCTGCTGCGCCGTACGTACCAGGGGCTGGTGCTGGTCAGCGTGCTCGCGCTGGCGCCCATGACGTGGGCCTGGCTCGACAGCTCGCCGCACCGCGTGGTGGCCGACACCGGCGGCTGGCTGGGCCGGGTGCCGCCCGCGCAGGTCGCGCTGGTGCTCGGCGCGGGGTTGTGGCGCACGCAGCCCACGCCCATGCTGGCCCGCCGGCTCGACGTGGCCGCCGAGCTCTACCGGGCGGGCAAGGTGCGGGCGCTGCTGCTGTCGGGCGACAACAGCCGCAAGGAGTACGACGAGCCCACCGCCATGCGCGACTACCTGCTGCGCAAGGGCGTGCCGGCCGACGTGATCGTGCTCGACTACGCCGGGTTCGACACCTGGGACTCCTGCGTACGGGCCCGCCGGGTGTTCGGCGCCGAGCGGGTCACCGTCGTCACCCAGGTCTTCCACCTGCCGAGGGCCGTCGCGCTGTGCCGGACGGCCGGCCTGGAGACCTTCGGCGTGGGCGACGACTCCACCCGCCAGTGGGCGGCCGCCACGTACGCCTACGCCACCCGGGAGCTGCTGGCCACCGGCAAGGCCGTCGTGGACGCGCTGCTGCTGCACTCCGACCCGGTCTACCCCGGCCCGCGCGAGGTCTCGCTGACCGAGATCCTGGCTCAGCGGGGCGCGCCGGGCGCGTAACCGGGCGGCGGGGTGCCCCTGGCCATCCGGCGGGCGTGCACGGGCGGCACCGGGAAGTCGGCGCGGGCGGTGCTCATGCACTCCAGCAGGGCCCGCTGCTCCTCGTGGAAGGCCTGCTCGTCGACGATGTGGCGGGCCGCCCGCTCGTGCAGCAGGCCCAGCTCGGTGGCGGCGAGCTGGTAGTCGCGCATGGCGCGCACCCCTCGTTTGCCGCCGTAAGCCCTGGCCCACTGCCTGGCCTGGCGGCGCCTGGCGAACGTGGACAACATGTAGATGTCGGCCGGCCCGACCAGCCTGGTCGGCTCGTACGGCGGCAGGTAGGTCTGGATGAGCGCGACGATGCGCCGCCGGTCCCTGAAGACCACACCGATCAGCACGACGAGCACCACCAGCAGCGCCAGGTAGGCCACCACGAGCCCGGGGAAGCCGCCGTAGGAGGCCAGGCCGTTCCACAGGCCGTGCAGGATCATCGCCCCCGACCAGCCGGCCAGCACCAGGAAGACCCGCTCGGGCCCCTGGCGCTGGGCCGCGTAGGCGACGGCCACCCCGATCATCGAGCTGAACAGCGGATGGGCGAACGGCGACAGGATGCCGCGCAGCACCACGGTGACCGCCAGGCTGCTGACGCCGTTGCCGTTGAGCGCCGACAGGTAGTAGCTGACGTTCTCGCTCATGGCGAAGCCGAGGCCGACCATGCTGGCGTAGATGATGCCGTCGGTGGGGCCGTCGAGCTCGGCCCGGCGGAACTTGAGCAGGCCGAGCAGCACCAGGCCCTTCATCGTCTCCTCGACCACCGGCGCGCCGAAGGTGGCCGCCAGGTTGCGGGCGCTGGTCGGCGAGAGCTTGGCGGTGTCGATGAAGTAGTGGAGGTTGAGCGAGTTGATCGCGCCGGCGACCAGCACGGCGATGCCCGCGCCCCAGGCGAAGGCGAAGATCAGATTGCTGCGCGGCTCCGGCTCCATGCGGTCGAGCGCCAGCACGGCGGCCAGCAGCAGCGGCACCGGCGCCAGGGCGAGCCCGAGCGCGATGAAGAACTGCACCGGCTCGCCGTTGATCACGTCGAAGGAGAACGAGACCAGGGCGCAGATGCCGGTGAGGACCAGCCCGGTGATCAACGCGAACGACGGGCGGTCCTTCAACACCCAGCGTGGATCACGGGTCGCCATACCGTGACTTTAACGGATCGAAGGGCCGGGGTCCGTGCCGACCGCCCGCGCGGGACAGCCACTCCTCACCGTCCGGACACGCGCCTGGCGGCCCTCGCGCACGGCGGTCGGGACGGTCACGGCGCTCAGGCCAGCAGCGGGTCGATCGCGACGGCGAGGAAGAGCAGCGCGAGGTAGGCGTTGGACCAGTGGAAGAAGCGCATCGGGCGCAGGTCGACGCCGCTCTTGCCGGCGTTGAGCCGGGCCAGCAGACGGTGGACCTCCCACAGGCAGACCACGCCGAGCACGACCGCGACGACCGGGTAGAACAGCGTGGTGCCGGCCACCGGCCACAGGGCCAGCGAGCACAGCACGGTCGCCCAGGTGTAGGCCACGGACTCCAGGATCACCCGCCGCTCGGTGGCCACCACCGGCAGCATCGGCACCTTGGCCGCCGCGTAGTCCTCCTTGTAGCGCATGGCGAGGGTCCAGGTGTGGGGCGGCGTCCAGAAGAACACCACGCCGAACAGCACCAGGGGCGCCCAGTCGAGCCGCTCGGTGATGCCCGCCCAGCCGATCATGACCGGCATGCAGCCCGCGATGCCGCCCCAGACGATGTTCTGGGCCGTGCGGCGCTTGAGCACCATCGAGTAGACGATGACGTAGAACAGGATCGCGCCGGTGGACAGCGCCGCGGCCAGCCAATTGGTGGTGAGCCACAGGCCAACAGTGGACAAAATCCCCAGGACGATCCCGAAGACCAGCGCGCCGCGCGGCGACACCTGGTGCCGGGCCAGCGGCCGGCGGCGGGTGCGGCGCATCTTCTGGTCGATGTCGCGGTCGACGTAGCAGTTGAGCGCGTTGGCGCTGCCCGCCGACAGGGTGCCGAAGACCATGACGGCGATCGACTTCCACAGCGGCGGCAGGCCGCCGGCCGCCAGGAACATCACCGGGAGGGTCGTGATCAGCAGCAGCTCGATGATCCGCGGCTTGGTGAGCGCGACGTAGGCCTTCACGACCATGCCGAACGTGCGCGGCGCCCCGGGCTCGGTCGAGGGAGCCGTGGCCTGCCTGTTGGTCAGCACCGTCAAGGCGCTTCCAGCCTGTGCGGAGTCAACGCGTAACCTCTGATTAGAGCGGATCGATGAGTGGCGCCGTGGCGCCTCTGCGAACAAACAAACTGTAGTCGCAGGGGCGGACGGTCCGGCCAATGGGGGGCTTGCGCCATTCATGGACACGCGAGGGTGGAATGGGAATCGATCGCCAGCTCCACTCGGTTAGGGTCCCGTGTGGGCGGGATAGCCAACAGGTACTGCCAAATGACAACTAGATTCCGGAGATCGAGCACTTGAGCACCGAACTCGTGCCAGCCCTTGAATGGACCGACCTCGACAAGAAGGCCGTCGACGTCGTCCGGGCCCTGGCGATGGACGCAGTGGAGAAGGCGGGCTCGGGTCATCCCGGCACCGCCATGAGCCTGGCCCCCGCCGCATACCTGCTGTTCCAGCGCGTGATGCGTCACGACCCCAGCGACCCCAACTGGGCGGGCCGTGACCGGTTCGTGCTGTCGTGCGGCCACACCAGCCTGACGCTCTACATCCAGCTCTACCTGTCGGGCTACGGCCTGACGCTCGACGACCTGCGGCGGCTGCGCCAGTGGGACAGCCTGACGCCGGGGCACCCCGAGCACGGCCACACCGCCGGCGTGGAGACCACCACCGGCCCGCTCGGGCAGGGCCTGGGCAACGCGGTCGGCATGGCGATGGCGGCCCGCCGCGAGCGCGGCCTGTTCGACCCCGACGCCGAGCGCGGCGCCTCGCCGTTCGACCACCACATCTGGTGCTTCGTCAGCGACGGCGACATCGAGGAGGGCATCAGCCACGAGGCCAGCGCCCTGGCCGGCCACCAGAAGCTCGGCAACCTCGTCGTCCTGTACGACGACAACCACATCTCCATCGAGGACGACACCCTCATCGCCAAGTCCGAGGACGTCGTCAAGCGTTACGAGGCCTACGGCTGGCACACCGAGAGCGTCGACTGGACCGCCGGCGGCGAGTACGAGGAGGACGTCCAGGCGCTGTACGAGGCGCTGGAGGCGGCCAAGGCCGAGACCGACCGGCCCTCCTTCATCCGGCTGCGCACGATCATCGGCTGGCCGGCGCCGAACAAGAAGAACACCGGCAAGATCCATGGCGCGGCCCTGGGCGAGGCGGAGATCGCCGCGACCAAGGAGATCCTGGGCATGGACCCGGCCAAGAGCTTCGACGTGCCGGCCGAGGTGCTGCAGCACGCCCGCGAGGTGGTCGCGCGCGGCCGTACCGAGCGCGCCGAGTGGGACAAGGGTTACGCCGAATGGCGCCTGGCCAACCCCGAGCGGGCCAAGGAGTTCGACCGCATCTCCCACCGCGAGCTGCCCGCCGGCTGGGCCACGGCCCTGCCGGAGTTCGAGACCGGCTCCTCGATGGCCACCCGCAAGGCCAGCGGCGAGGTGCTGGGCGCGCTGGCGCCGGTGCTGCCCGAGCTGTGGGGCGGCTCGGCCGACCTGGCCGAGTCGAACCTGACCACGATGAAGGGCGAGCCGTCCTTCATCCCCGAGGAGTACCAGACCAAGGACTTCCCCGGTAACCGCTACGGCCGCACGCTGCACTTCGGCATCCGCGAGCACGCCATGGGCGCCATCCTCAACGGCATCGCCCTGCACGGCGGCACCCGCCCCTACGGCGGCACGTTCCTGGTCTTCTCCGACTACATGCGCCCCTCGGTGCGCCTGGCCGCGCTGATGAAGCTGCCGGTCACCTACGTCTGGACGCACGACTCCATCGGCCTGGGCGAGGACGGCCCCACCCACCAGCCGATCGAGCACCTGTGGGCGCTGCGCGCCATCCCCGGCCTCGACGTCGTCCGCCCGGCCGACGCCAACGAGACCGCGCACGCGTGGAAGACGATCCTGGAGCACACCGACCGTCCCGCCGCCCTGGCTCTGACCAGGCAGAACGTGCCGGTCTACGAGGGCACGAGCGCCGAGGGCGTGGCCCGCGGCGGCTACGTGCTGCGCGAGGCGTCCGACGGCCAGCCGCACGTGATCATCATCGCCACCGGCAGCGAGGTCGAGGTGGCCGTGCAGGGCCGCGAGCTGCTGGAGGCGCAGGGCATCCCGGCACGAGTGGTGTCGATGCCGTGTGTCGAGTGGTTCAACGGGCAGGACTCCGCTTACCGGCAGACCGTCCTGCCGAGCTCGATCAGGGCTCGGGTCGCGGTCGAGGCCGGCGTCGCGCTCGGCTGGCACCAGTTCGTCGGCGAGTGCGGCGAAGTGGTCAGCCTGGAGCACTTCGGCGCCTCGGCGCCGTACAAGACGCTGTACGAGCAGTTCGGGCTCACGGCCGAGCGCGTGGCGGCCGCGGCCAAGGCGAGCCTCGCCAAGCTGGGTCAGGACAAGGGCGAGACGACGGGAAACTGAGAAGAAGATGAGCGAGAACCTCAACAAGCTGTCCGGCCAGGGCGTTTCCATCTGGCTCGACGACATCAGCCGCGAACGGCTGCGCACGGGCAACCTCGACCAGCTGATCCGCGAGAAGAACGTCGTCGGGGTCACCTCCAACCCGACGATCTTCGCCAGCGCGCTCAGCAAGGGCGACGCCTACAACGCCCAGCTCCACGACCTGGCCGTGCGCGGCGTCACCGTGGAGGAGGCCGTACGCGCCATCACCACGTACGACATCCGCTGGGCCGCCGACGTGCTGCGCCCGGTCTACGACGCCACCGGCGGCGTGGACGGCCGCGTCTCGCTGGAGGTCGACCCGCGCCTCGCTCGTGAGAGCGAGAAGACCGTGGCCGAGGCCAGGGCGCTGTGGTGGATGGTCGACCGGCCCAACCTGTTCATCAAGATCCCGGCCACGCTCGAGGGCCTGCCCGCGATCACGCAGGCGCTGTCGGAGGGCATCAGCGTCAACGTCACGCTGATCTTCTCCCTGGAGCGCTACCGCGCGGTCATGGACGCCTGGCTGGCCGGCCTGGAGGCCGCGCAGGCCAAGGGCCTGGACCTGGCCACGATCGAGTCGGTGGCCTCGTTCTTCGTCAGCCGCGTCGACACCGAGATCGACAAGCGGCTCGACAAGCTCGGCAAGCCGGAGCTGAAGGGCAAGGCCGGCATCGCCAACGCGCGCCTGGCCTACGCCGCCTACGAGGAGGTCGTCAGCTCCGAGCGCTGGCAGCGGCTGCGCGCGGCGGGCGCCCGTCCGCAGCGTCCGCTGTGGGCCTCGACCGGGGTGAAGAACCCCGACTACTCCGACACCATGTACGTCGACCAGCTCGTCGCCCCCGGCACCGTCAACACGATGCCGGAGAAGACGCTCGACGCCACCGCCGACCACGCCCAGGTCACCGGCGACACCGTGCGCCCCTTCTACGAGCAGGCCTGGAACACCATGGCCGCGCTCAAGGACGCCGGCATCGACTACGACGACGTCGTGCGCGTGCTGGAGGAGGAGGGCGTCGAGAAGTTCGAGGCGTCCTGGAACGAGCTGCTGGAGAGCGTCACCAAGAATCTGGTGCCATGATCGAGGTGTCCTACCGCGAGGAGGGGGTGGCCGCGGCCGCCTCCTCCGTCGCGGGGCGCCTCGTCGCCGACGGCGTGCCCGCGCGGCTGGCCGGCGGCGACCCCACCCTGTGGGGCGAGGACGCCGAGGCGGTGGCGGCGGTCCGGCTGGGCTGGCTGACGCTGCCGCGCACCTCCCGCGAGCTCCTTCCCGAGCTGGGCAAGCTCGTGGAGCGGGCGCGCGCCGAGGGCCTGACGAACGTGGTGCTGGCCGGGATGGGCGGCTCGTCGCTGGCTCCCGAGGTGATCTGCCAGACCGCCGACGTGCCGCTGACCGTGCTCGACACGACCGACCCCGCGCAGGTCCGGCGGGCGCTGACCGACCTGCTGGAGTCCACGGTCGTGGTGGTGGCCAGCAAGAGCGGCTCGACCGTCGAGACCGACTGCCACCTGCGCATCTACGAACAGATCTTCACCGAGGCGGGCATCTCGCCCGCCGACCGGATCGTGGTCGTCACCGACCACGGCTCGCCGCTGGAGCAGCGGGCCGTCGACGGCGGCTACCACCTGGTCCTGGCCGTCCCCGACGTGGGCGGCCGCTATTCGGCGCTGTCGGCGTTCGGGCTGGTGCCGAGCGCGCTGGCCGGGGCCGACGTCGAGCGGCTGCTCGACGACGCCGAGGAGGTGCTGCCGCTGCTGTCCCTCGACACCGGCAACCCCGGCCTCGACCTGGGCGCGGCCCTCGGCGGCGCGGCGCTGGCCGGGCGCGACAAGCTCGTGCTGGAGGACCAGCTGTCCGGCATCAACGGGCTGCCCGACTGGATCGAGCAGCTCGTCGCCGAGTCCACCGGCAAGCAGGGCAGGGGCATCCTGCCGATCGTCAACGCCGACCCCAACCACACCAGCGACGAGCTGGTCGTCGCGATCGAGTCCGACGACGGCGCCGTGCGCGTCGACGGGCCGCTCGGCGGCCAGTTCCTGGTCTGGGAGTACGCGACGGCCGTGGCCGGGCTGCTGCTGGAGATCGACCCGTTCGACCAGCCGAACGTGGCCGAGTCCAAGGAGAACACCGCGGCCCTGCTGGCCCTGCCCGACCTGCCGCTCGGCGCGCCCGCGCTGGTCGACGGGCCCGTCGAGGTCTACGGCGCGGTCCGCTCCCACGACCTGCCCGGCGTGCTGGCCGAGCTGCTGAAGGCCATCCCGCACGACGGCTACCTGGCCGTGATGGCCTACCTCGACCGGCTGGCCGCCTTCGACGCGCCGGTGCCCGAGGGGGCCGACTTCGAGCAGATGACCGACGCGTGGATGATGGCCGACGCGGCCACGCTGCGCGCCCTGCTCGCCATCCGCACCAACCGGCCGGTGACGTTCGGATGGGGGCCGCGTTTCCTGCACTCGACCGGCCAATACCACAAGGGCGGGCCGCAGAACGGCGTGTTCCTGCAAATCACGGGTGCGGTGACCGACGACGTCGCCGTCCCCGGGCAGCCGTACACGCTGGGGCGGCTCCAGCTCGCGCAGGCGCTGGGCGACCTGGCCGCGCTGGAGACGCGCGGACGGCCCACCGTACGCCTGCATTTGACGGACCGCGCGACGGGTGTCGCGCATTTGCTCGCAGCCGCACAGGAGGTTTGAGATGACTGACGAAGCATCTCCTGAGGAGGAGGTCGTCGCGGTGGCGGCGGCCGTGGCGAACACCGCCACGACATTGGAGGTCGCCGAGGCCAACCCCTTGCGCGACCCGCGTGACAAGCGGCTGCCGCGGGTGGCGGGGCCGTGCGTGCTGGTGCTGTTCGGCGTGACGGGCGACCTGGCCAAGCGCAAGCTGCTGCCGGCCATTTACGACCTGGGCAACCGCGGCCTGCTGCCGCCCGGTTTCTCGCTGGTCGGTTTCGCCAGGCGCGACTGGAAGGACCAGGACTTCGCGCAGTTGACGCACGACGCGGTCAAGGCGCACGCGCGTACGCCGTTCCGCGAGGAGGTCTGGAAGCAGATCCTCGAGGGCATCCATTTCGTCCCGGGCGAGTTCTCCGACGACGGAGCCTTCGACGCGCTGGCGATGGCGTTGGCCGAGATCGACCAGACCCGCGGCACGGGCGGCAACTACGCTTTCTACCTGTCCGTCCCGCCCAAGTTCTTCCCCGTGGTGGTCGAGCAGCTCAAGCGCACCGGGCTGTCCGACGCGCCCGAGGGGTCGTGGCGGCGGGTGGTCATCGAGAAGCCGTTCGGCCACGACCTGCAGTCGGCCCACGAGCTGAACGAGATCACCACGTCGGCGTTCCCGGAGAGCTCGATCTTCCGGATCGACCACTACCTGGGCAAGGAGACCGTCCAGAACATCCTGGCGCTGCGCTTCGCCAACAACCTGTACGAGCCCATCTGGAACCGCAGCTTCGTCGACCACGTGCAGATCACCATGGCCGAGGACATCGGCATCGGCGGGCGCGCCGGCTACTACGACGGCATCGGCGCGGCCCGCGACGTGATCCAGAACCACCTGCTCCAACTGCTCGCGCTGGTCGCCATGGAGGACCCGACCTCCTTCGACGCCTCGGCGCTGCGCCGGGAGAAGGAGAAGGTGCTCAAGGCGGTGCGGCTGCCGTCCAACCTGGGGCTCAACACCGCCCGCGGCCAGTACGCGGCCGGGTGGCAGGGCGGCGAGAAGGTGGTCGGCTACCTCCAGGAGGAGGGCATCTCCGCCGAGTCCACCACCGAGACGTACGCGGCCGTCAAGCTGGAGATCGCCAACCGGCGGTGGGCCGGGGTGCCGTTCTACCTGCGTACCGGCAAGCGGCTGGGCCGCCGGGTCACCGAGGTGGCCGTGGTGTTCCAGCGGGCGCCGCACCTGCCCTTCAGCAAGACCGACACCGAGATCCTCGGCCAGAACGCCCTGGTCATCCGCGTGCAGCCGGACGAGGGCATCACCGTGCGGTTCGGGTCGAAGGTCCCGGGCACCGCCATGGAGGTGCGCGACGTGTCCATGGACTTCGCCTACGGCGAGTCGTTCCTGGAGTCCTCGCCCGAGGCGTACGAGCGGCTGCTGCTCGACGTCATGATCGGCGACCCGCCGCTCTTCCCGCACCAGCGCGAGGTCGAGCTGTCCTGGACGATCCTCGACCCGATCGAGGACTTCTGGGCCACGCAGGGACAGCCCGAGGCCTACGAGTCGGGCTCGTGGGGCCCGGAGTCGGCCGACGCGATGATGGCGCGCGACGGCCGCGTGTGGAGGAGACTCTAGTGACGACTTTCATGCTGTCGGACACGACGGCCGGCAAGATCTCGGCGCAGCTCATGCTGCTGCGCCACCAGATGGGCGCGCCCGCCATCGGCATGGTGCTGACCCTCGTGGTGGTCTCCGAGGAGCGCCATCAGTACGACGCGCTGCGCGCCGCCACCGAGGCGGCCCGCGAGCACCCCTCGCGCATCATCGTGGTGATCAAGCGGGAGGAGGCCGAGCCCAACCGGCTCGACGCCGAGCTGCGCATCGGCGAGAACACGCCGGGCGAGGTCGTGGTGCTGCGCCTGTACGGCGAGCTGACCCAGCACGCCGACTCCGTCGTCAGCCCCTTGCTGCTGCCCGACACCCCCGTGGTGGCCTGGTGGCCGGGCGCGGCCCCCGACGTGCCTTCCAAGGACGCGATCGGCGCCCTGGCCCAGCGGCGCATCACCGACGCCAAGGGCTTCGAGAACGGCGGCGCCGCGTCGCTGGTCACCCGTGCCAAGGGGTACGCCCCCGGCGACACCGACCTGGCCTGGGCCAGGCTGACGCCGTGGCGCAGCCTGCTGGCCGCCGCGTTCGACCAGCCGGTGGGCAAGGTGCGCAAGGGCGTGGTGGAGGCCAGCGCCGGGCACCCGAGCGCGCCGCTGCTGGCGGCCTGGTTGTCGGAGCGGCTGGGCGCGCCGGTCAAGGTGGGCGAGTCGGCCGGTCCCGGTCTGACCGCCGTACGCCTGCAGACCGGCGACGGCGAGCTGTCGGTCATGCGTTCCGACGCGCGGCTGGCCACGCTGTCGCGGCCCGGCCAGCCCGACCGGAACGTGGCCCTGGCCAGGCGGCACACCTCCGAGCTGATGGCCGAGGAGCTGCGCCGGCTGGACAGCGACGAGGTCTACGAGGCCGCAGTCAAGCGCTTCGCCCGTACGTACAAGGGCTGACCCCCTCCACCTGAGAAAGAAGTGTCGTGAGCGTTCCCAACGTTGTCGTGCACCGCGACGCCGACGTCCTGGCCAAGGCCGTGGCGGCGCGCATCATCACGCGCCTGGTCGACGTGCAGTCGGCCAAGGGGTCGGCCTCGATCGTGCTGACCGGCGGCACGGTCGGCATCGCCACGCTGGCCGCCATCGCCGCCACTCCAGCCCGTGACGCCGTCGACTGGCGGCGCCTGGACGTCTGGTGGGGCGACGAACGTTTCGTGCCCACCGGCGACAAGGAACGCAACGAGACCGGCGCCCGCCAGGCGCTGCTCGACCACGTGGACCTGGACCCCGCCCGCATCCACGTGATGCGCGGCCCCGACTCCGGCATGACGGCCGAGGAGTCGGCCGAGGCGTACGCCGCCGAGCTGCGCGCCGCGGCCCGCCCCGAGGACCACGGCCCGGTGCCGGCCTTCGACGTCATGCTGCTCGGCATGGGCCCCGACGCGCACGTGGCCTCGCTGTTCCCCGGCATGCCCGCCCTGTACGACACGCGCCCGGTCGTCTCCGTGCACGGCTCCCCCAAGCCGCCCCCCACCCGCATCTCCCTGACCCTGCCCGCCATCCAGGCGGCGCGCGAGGTGTGGGTGGTGGCGGCCGGCGAGGAGAAGTCGGGCGCGGTCCGCCTGGCGCTGTCGGACTCGGGGCACGTCCAGGTGCCGGCGGCCGGCGCCCGCGGCCGGGCCGGCACCCTGTTCCTGCTGGACCGCGCCGCCGCCGCCAAGATCCCCCCAGAACTGGGCCGCCTGGCCTCCCCCTGACGCTCAACGCGGATCGGCGGCGGGAGTACAGGCGAACATCTCGCCGTACCGGCGCTGCGCGATCCGCACGAGCTGAACGAGGTCGTCGTCCTGGTCCCGTGCGGGGTTCCTCATGATAGTGATGCCGATGAACGGGCTCGCGGCCCCGCACCGGAACCAGACGCCCGCGCTGCGGAACGGGTACAGCCGGGCCTTGAAGTCGTGTATCTGCCCCTTGCCCAGCTCGGGCGGCAACTGCACGGGAGAGCCGTCCTTCCCGTGGGCGGCGAAGGTCTCGAAGATCTCCGGGCGAGCCGACACGTCGTAGCTCGTGATGACGAGGCTGCGCTCGTCGTTGGACACCACACACGTGTTCCCCACCGGGTGCCTGCTGTTGGGACCTGCCTTGTACGAGCCGGTGTAACCGGTCAGCTCGGCGAGCGCGGCACGCGGGACGAAGTTGCACAGGTAGGGCGGCGCGTCGGCGACGGGCCGCCGTACCGGTGAAGGCGTCTGCGCCGGGGTGGTCGTCCGGCCCGGTGTGCAGGCGGCGGCCGAGACGGCGAGGAGCAGGCAGAGCAGCGCCGGCAGCGGCCTAGCCATGGTGTTCCCCGGTCTTGTCGGGCTTCCTCATGTGGCTGGTGAACTCGCCGGTGCCGGTCCTCGTCATCCCTTGCGCGTCGCCGAAGTCGCTGGGGATGGTGGTGTGCCGTTCCATCCACTGCAGGAACGCGTCGTATTCGTCGTGGTTCATCGAGGCCGGTGGCTTGACGCGCGGCGGGTCACCGACCACGAAGGGCTGCCCTTCCAACTGCTTGTGGTCGTAGTGCTCGTGCGTGATCGCGGAGGATTCGAGCATCTGTCTCACCAGCTGGTCGACGACCTCCTCGTTCTCGGCCCCTTCCGCGACGCTCTTGACGGTGTGCCCGCCGCCGTGCCCGGCCTGATCGAGCATCCACTTGCCCGCGCTGGTGTAGCCGTCCTTCACGAAGTTCTCGTACGCGGCCTTGGCCGCCTCGATGCCCGCCTTCCCCACGAGCCCGGCGCCGGGTACGGGGATCTCGCCGATGCCCATCTCGACCAGCTTCATGAGCTCGGCGTCCGCCGCGTCCGCCTCCTGCCCTCTCGCGATCAGAGCCTGTCCGCGCGCCTCCATGAGATGCCCGAGGCCGCGGGCGTCGTTGGTCACCACGTTCTTCAGCATCGTGTCGTTGCCGGTCATGATCGCTTCGTCGACATCACGCCGCATGTGGCCGATCTCTCCCATGAGCAGGTTGTCGTAGGCCCTGTCGTCGGCGGCCAGGTCGAGCGTGACCAGGTCGAGGTCCGCGGCGCCGAACCGGCCGATGGAATGCCCCGCGTTGTCGCTGGTGAGCTCGCCGTCGGCGGCCCTGGGAGCGTTCTTGTAGAAGGCCGCGGACAGGTCGTCGGCGTGGTCGCCCAGGACGCGGCCCATGTTGTCGCGGATTCCCGACAGGTCGTCGAGCTCGGACGGGTCGGCGAAGACGACCTTGCCCGTTTCGTCGAGCGTCACGTGGGGCCGTACGTCGTCGGCGTAGATCTGGGTGGCCAGGACGGCCAAGGACTTGGACAGGTCGTCCTGGCCCTTCATCGCGGCCTCCATGGCACGGCCCAGCGACTCGCCGTGATCGCCCATGGCCCACTGCGGGCGGCGGTCGTGCATCAGGTATCTCAGCAGCTCACGGTCGGCGAGCAGCGCCTGGGCCGGCTCCCTGCCGCTGGCCGCGACGGCCAGCAGCGCGCCGATCGGGTCGGCCGCCCCGATCTCGTCGGTGTCCTGGAACGGGCGGGAGACGGCGGGGGCGGGCAGGTTGTAGACGTCGGTGTCACGGGGCAGGAAGCGCACTCCGTGCTCCTTGAGGTGGTCGCGATCCCAGCGGATCATGTCGCGGCCGATCGTGCGCATGAACCACGGGCTGTACGGTTCCCGCTCCCCCGCCGCCAGGATCTGGCCGAGCGCCCAGTAGCCGGGAGCGGTGAGCCCGCCCATGCCGGGCGCCGGTGTCTCCTCGCGCCCGCGTCTGCGTAGTTCGTCCAGGAAGCGGGTGCCGAGGCGTGGGGTGCCTTCCTTGGCGACGGTGGCGTGGGCGAGGGCCGTCGCCAGCACGGAAAGCAGCTCCTGGTGCTGCTCACGCAGCTTGCGCCCCTGCTCCGGGCCCTGGTCGAGCGCCATGCGCACGCGGGCCGACAACTGCACGGGCAGGGTGGTGAGCGCCTGCGGGCCGAGCTTGTCCAGCAGGGCGGTGGCGAAGCGTGGGTCGCTCATCCGGCTCTTGAAGGCGGCGAGCTTCCTCAGCGCGTCCTGGTCGCCGCGTCCGGCCGCCGCGACCAGTCCCGCGGCCTGTTCCGCCTCGGCGCGCACTTGGGACGGGATCAGCCGCCCTTCGTCGACCCGGACCGCGCCGGGCTGCACCACGGAGCCGGGGACGGGGTGGCCGAAGACGTCGGTGTCGACCTTCTCGGTCTCGTAGGCCAGGTCGCGCCGCCGGTACAGGTCGGGCGCCTGCTCGGTCAGCCAGCGGGCCGCCCGGTCGATGGCGGCGACCCCGGGGTGGCTCATCCTGATCCCCGCCAGGATCGCGCGAAGCTCGCCCGCGCAGCCTGTCAGGGCCTGGCCCGCCTCCTGCACGCCCTGTCCGAGCCGGTGCATCTCGCGCGGGTCGAGGGAGGAGAACGTCACAGGTTCCTCCGCTCGTCGAGGGAGTAGCGGGCGGCCTCCTCGCGGAGCTCCTCGACGATCTCCCGCAGGCCGCGCCACACCTCCAGCCTGCGGCGCGCCAGGTCCTGGGCGAAGGCGTCGGCGGCCGGGCCCGTCCAGGTGCGTCCGTCCGCCATCTGGCGCACGGCCTCGTCGAGGCAGTGCCAGTGCCGGTCGGACAGCGCCTGCACGCGGCGCTGAGCCTCCAGCAGGTCCGCCGGAGTAGTCATGTGAACCTCCCACCGACCGTGGTACGCACGCCGCGCCCCCTCAGGCTCAATCCGTGCTCCACGATGCCAGGAGAGTCCGGCCGCGTCACGCCGTTCGGTGAGGACGGCATGACGCGACGTGTCTGCCCGTCAGAGGGCGGCGGTCAGGGTGTCGATCTCCTTGAGGAGGGTCTGCTTGCGGTCGGGGGTCAGGTAGGAGGCGTTGACGGCGTTGCGGGCCAGCTGGGCAAGCTCGGTGGCGCCCAGGCCGAGCACGTGGGCGGCGGCGCGGTACTCCCCCGCCAGCGTGGTGGCGAACATGGGCGGGTCGTCGCTGTTGAGGGTGACGTACAGGCCCTCCTCCAGCATCCGGGGCAGCGGGTGGGCGGCGAGCTCGGGCACCTGGCCGGTGCAGACGTTGGAGGTGGGGCAGACGTCCAGGGGGAGCTGGGTCTCGCGCAGGTGGGCCACGAGGCGGGGGTCGGACAGGCAGTTGATGCCGTGGCCGATGCGCTCGGCGCCGTAGCCCTCGATGACCTCCCACATCGTCTCGGGGCCGCTCATCTCGCCGCCGTGCGGGACGCTGTGCAGGCCGGCGGCGCGTGCGGCGGTGAAGGCGTCGCGGTAGGCGTCGCGGTACTTGGGGCGGTCCTGTTCGATGCCTCCGATGCCGAAACCTACCAATGCGGCGGGAGGTTCGCGCAGAGCGTGGTCGACGGTGATCCGGGCGGCCTCCTCGCCGTACTCGCCGGGGATGTCGAAGATGTAGGCCATCTCCACGCCGTGGTCGGTCAGTGAGCGGCGGGCGGCCATGTCGAGGGCCTCGGTCACCTCGCGCATGGGCATGCCGACCATGTGGTGGGCGTACGGGGTGACCTGCAGCTCGGCGTACCGGCCGCCCTGCCCGGCGAGGTCCCTGGCCAGGCCGAGGACGAGGGTGGCGACGTCCTCGGGCTCGCGGACGAGGCTGTTGACGGCCTGGTACACGCGGGCGAAGTGGGGGAAGTCGAGGAAGGTGTAGAAGCGGCGCAGTTCCTCCTCGGAGGTCGGGACCTCGCTGCCGGGATGCCGCCGGGACAGCTCCAGCACGGTGTCGACCGAGGCCGATCCGACCAGATGTACGTGCAGCTCCACCTTGGGCAGCGCGTCGATGAAGGCGTCGATGGTCATGGCGACGACCATAAGCCTGAGATTTCCCTCTGAGACAGGGGAAGGGGCGAAATTTCACGGCAAGATGTCAGGATTCGGGTTGCGCGGGTAGGCTCCTGGTTCGTGAGGGATCCTGAGGCCTACGACCGCGGCTTCGCGCGGCTCAGCTCGCACACCGTCCAGCCTCTGCTCGCCGCCGTGACGCGAGACGCCGTGACGCCGGGCACGGCCGAGCCCCCAGGCATCGCCGCGCCCCCGGGCGCCGACGTGACGGCCTTGCCGGACGGCCGGGAGGCGGAGCGGCGTCCGGAGCGGATTCTCGACGTCGGATGCGGCACCGGCGTGGTCACGGCGGCCGCTCTCGCAGCCGGTGCCGAGGTCACTGCCGTGGACGCCGACCCCGCCATGCTGGAGCTGCTCGCCCGCCGCCACCCCGCCGCCACGGTCCGCCGGGCCACCCTGCCCGTCCTGCCGTTCGAGGACGCCTCCTTCGACGCCGTGGCGGGCAACTTCGTCGTCAACCACGTCGCCGACGTCCCGGCGACGCTCGCGGAGCTGCGCCGGGTGCTGCGTCCCGGCGGCGCCGTCGCGCTGACCTGGTGGAAGTCCGACGAGATGACGGCCACGAACGTCTTCGCCGAGGCCCTGGCGGCGGCAGGAGTGCCGTACGAACCCCCGGTCCGCCCCTTCTCCGCCGTTGAACGGCCGGAACGCTTCGCCGCGTCGCTGGAGGAGTCGGGCTTCACGGCCGTGGACGTGCGCACGCTGCGCTGGCGGCACCTGGTGGACGTCGCCGCCTGGTGGAGCGGCGTCGTCGAGGCGGGCGGCCCGCGTTTCGAGACGATCACCCGCCAGCCGCCGGAGACCTACGCCCGCATTCGGGCCTGCTACGACCGCCTGGCCGCCCCGTACGCCGGCACGGGCTTCCCCGTCTGCGCCCACCTGGCCCGCGGCATACGCTGACCGGATCAGGACCGGCGGGCCGGCCACGCCGCCGACCGGCTCCTCGCCGAAGAGCGGCCCGGTGAAGATCATGGCTGCCACGCCAGAGCCTCAGGCGACCTGTGGACAGCTGCGTCGAGCTCGCCAGCCCACTCGACCAGGACGCGCCGCCTACCGACCTTGTGGGCGCGCAAGGCCCCGGCGAGTGTCCGGGGCCGCGGCAGGTTGTTCAGCGGGGGGCGACCTCCTCGAACCGTACGCCTGTGAGCTGCGCGGACACCTCCCACAGCCGCCGGGCGACCTCCTCGGACCTGGCCGTCTCCGAGGGCGTGAGCAGCTTCAGCCGAGGGCCGACGAACTCGCCGCCGGTGATGTCCGGGGAGGTGGCGGCGTACAGGGAGGAGGCGGCGCCGGCGTCGGCCGACTGCAGGAACAGGCGCAGGAGGGGCTGCAGGGGCCCCAGCTTGACGAAGCGGGTCGCGGTGGCACTCGGGTGGGTGGCCACGCTGATCAGCCGCACACCGGCCCTGTCGGCCCGTCGCTGGAGCTCCAGGGTGAAGAGCAGGTTGGCGAGCTTGGACCGTCCGTACGCGCTCATCCGGCCGTACCCGCGTTCCAGGGCGAGGTCGTCGAAGTCGAGCCTGCCCATGGAGTGCGCGTCGCTGGAGACGGTGACCACGCGCGCGTGCGGGGCGGCCAGGAGCCGTGGCAGGAGCAGGCCGGTGAGCGCGAAGTGGCCGAGGTGGTTGGTGGCGAACTGCAGCTCCCAGCCGTCCTTGGTCACCTGACGGGGGATCAGGCCGATCCCGGCGTTGTTGACCAGGAGGTCCACCTTGTCCACCGTGTCGGCGAAGCGCCGGATCGAGGACTGGTCGGCCAGGTCGAGGGCGCCGTACCTGACGTCGGCCCCCGGCACGGCCCGCCGGATCTCGGCCACGGCCGCCTCGCCCTTGTCCGCCGAGCGGGCGGCCACGACGACGCGGGCTCCGTGCCGGGCCAGCTCGCGGGCGGTGGGCAGGCCGATGCCGCTGTTGGCGCCGGTCACGATGGCCGTGGTGCCGGTGAGGTCCGGGATGTCGGCTGGCGTCCAGGGGGCCATCGCCCCTCCTTGCAGGTGTACGAGCGCGTTTCGTGCACCTTAGTCCAGTCGGCGGCGGGCGTGGCGCTCCTCGCGGCGGGTGACCTCCAGACGTTGCCGGACCTCCTCCAGCCGTTTGCGCGCCTTGGCGAGCTTGCGTTCCAGCCGGGCGACCTTCTCGGCACGCTCGTCGTAGTCGCGGGTGACCGACTCCAGGGCCTCGGCCCACTCCCGGTGAGCCGCCTCGGCCTCGGCGCGCTCCTTCGCCTTTCTGGCCTCCCTGGCCTCCCTGGCCTCCCGGGCCTGCCTGGCCTCGGCCTCCGCCCGCGTCCGCGCCTCGGCCGCCGGGTCCTTCCCGGCCCGTCCCCGACCACGCGAATCGGGCCGGGACCCGCTGGAAGGCCCACTGGGAGGCGCGGCGGAAGGGGCGGGGGCGAAGCCGCTGTAGCTGAGCGGTTTGGCCAGGCGGCCGGCCCGCACCTGGTCGGCGGCTCCGGCCTCCACGACGGCGGCGTCCAGCGTCTGGTCCACCTCCGAGGCGGCCGCCGCCGACAGGCCGCCGGCCTGCCTGGCCAGCCTCGCCACCCTGGCGGTCGCCTCGCCGCGCGCCCGGGTCAGCTCGGCCAGCGCTCCGGCGTCCTGCGCCTGCCAGGCCGCGCGCAGCCGCTCCCCCACGCCGAGCAGTTCGGCCAGCTCGGCGGGGTGCTCCCGGGCCAGCCGGTTGACCGCCCAGGCCGAAACGGTGGGCTTGCGCAGCTTGGCGATGTCGCGCGAGAGCCGTACGTCGCCCGCCTCCTTGGCCGCGCGGACCTCGGCCGCGCGGGCGGCGGTGAACTCCGCCGGCGGGACTGCGTAGAGGCGGCCGGCCACCTCGTCAAGATCCACACAGGACAAATACCCCACGCGGCGCGGTTTGTAGCGCATAGTGGAGGCAGCCCCAGTCGAACGGAGGCCCCCCGGTGTTCGAACGCTTCACCGACCGTGCGCGCAGGGTCGTCGTGCTCGCCCAGGAGGAGGCGCGGCAGATGAGCCACGACTACATCGGCACGGAACACATCCTGCTGGGCCTCATCCACGAGGGCGAGGGGCTGGCCGCGCTGGTGCTCGACGGCTGCGGCGTGGAGCTGGAGCACGTACGCGCCTTCGTGGAGCGCGTGGCGGGCCGCGGGGCCAGCTCGCCGAGCGGGCACATCCCCTTCACCCCGCGCGCCAAGAAGGTGCTGGAGCTGTCCCTGCGCGAGGCCCTGCAACTGCGCCACAACTACATCGGCACCGAGCACATCCTGCTCGGGCTGATCCGGGAGGGCGAGGGCCTGGCCGCCCTGGCTCTGGCGGACACCGGCGCCGACCTGGCCGACGTCCGGCAGCGCCTGCTCGACCGGGTGGGCCGCGGCACCAGGGAACGTCCGACGGAGGTGTACTTCGGCGGCGGCTCGGTGCTCGCCGAACGGCTCACCCGCATCGAGGAGAGCCTGGAACGCATCGAGCGCCACCTGGGCATCGGCCCCGCCGCCGCCGACCCGGACGAGCCCAAGACGCCCACGCAGGAAGGGCCGCGCGAGGAAGGCCTGGGCTGAGCGACCGGCAGCCCCTGACCGGCAGGCAGGCGCGCGTTCGCGGCGTTCAGGAGTGGGCGGCGCGGATCTCCGTCACGGTGAACTCGTCGACGATGTGCCTGTTCTGCACCAGGAACCCCACCACCCCCGCCACCGCCTCCGCGCCCAGGGCGGCCCGCACGCGGGCGCTCAAGAGGTAGACGAGGGGCGTCGCCGGCTGGGTGAGAGTGAGGTCGCGGTCGTGGCGGTGCACGTCCTGCAGCGCCCTGATGGGGATCGGCCGCTCAGTGGTGAACCACACCGCGACCTCCCAGAGCGGCTGCGCCGGACCGACGTCGGCACAGACGTGGTAGCAGGTGACGCAGCCATGCGCGGCATGCCGGCCATGCGGACAGGTCCACTGGAGGACGTCGGCCGCGCTCTGGGGCTGGGCGCCCAGGACGGCTGCTTCGGTGACGCGGCGGCGCGCCCGCCTCGGCCGGTCCTCCCACGGGGAGACGGAGTCACTGCTGATGATCGGATCCCTTCGCGGCTGCACCCCAGGACATCCAAGCCTAGTCTCGTCAGCGGCCCTGTGTCCGAGCGGCGGGAGTCGCCTGCGAGAGCCTTGCCCGAAGCAATGGCTTGAGGACTCCACGACCACAGCCTGGACGTCAGGAACACCGCCAAGAGCTCCGGGAATCCGGTTCTTCGCGGCCCCGCGACACGCCTTCGGGTCATGGCCGCGGTCAGTTGTCCTGGAGCGCCTGCCGGGGCAGGTCTCGTTCGGTGAACATGTCCACCAGCAGGCGGATGGGCAGTTCCGCCTCGGTGGGATAGCGGAAGTGCTGGTCCAGGTTGAGGTGGTAGTGGTTGCGGCGGCCTACCCGCTCGCGCACGACATAGCCGCCCTGGTGCAGGTCGGAGACGATGCTCTGCACCGTGCGCTCGGTGATGTCCAGGGTGGCGGCGATGTCGCGGAGGCGGGCCTCCGGATGGCGGGCGATCTCCAGCAGGACCCGGGCGTGATGGGTGAGGAAGGTCCACCGGCGCTCGTCCGCACGGCCGGCCACCGCCTCATCGGCTCGTGCGTCCACTGACGTGTCGGAGATGCGCATCCCGACAGCATTTCACGAAGGGACTGTGCAGAAAACTCTTTCCGGTATTGTATTTCGGGATTACAGTTGGGGCTGCCTCGGCAAGCACATGGTCCCCACATCGGGGAGAAGCGATGCCCATTCCCGGAGGCAGCCATCGTGAACCACCGAACCGAGGGGGCATCGTCATGACCCCGCTACTGATCGACTCGTGGGACACACCCGGCGCGGTGGTGGTCACCGTGACAGGCGAAATCGACACCACCAACGCCCTCCGCCTGCAGGAGTACCTGATCCGGGCGGCTCGGGCCGGCGTCCCGGTGGTGCTCGACCTCGCCGCGATGACCTTCATGGACAGCAAGGGGCTGCAGGCGCTGATCCACGTGCACGACGAACTGCGCGCTGTCGGAGGCGGTCTGCACCTGGCGGCCGTCCAGGGCACCCCCGCCCGGCTCTTGGAGATCACCGGCGTAGCGGACTTCCTGAACGTCCACCCCAGCGTCGACCATGCGCTGACCGCCCTGGACGAGCCGGACGCGGGCGACTCCTTCCCCGAGCGGAACCCCGCCTGACCACTCGCCTGCACACGGCGCCCCGACGCACGCTCGACCCTTGACCGCCCGGCCGTAGCGAGCCGGCGCGGGCCTCCCCGCGGGCACCCCTCACCGGCGGAATCCCGCATGGCACACCCCTTCTCCCTGTGCCCGGGATCACTGGCGCAGTGGGTATTTGTGCGCCGACCGACCAGCCTGGCGGCGTGTGTACTACCCGAGGCCCGCAATCCGGCGGACCGCTTCATCAGGGGGATACATGTTCACGTCAGGAAGACCAGGACGCACCGCTGCGTTCGCCGCCGCCATGTGCGTGGCCGGAATCGGCGCCGCGCTCGCCTCGCCGGCGCAGGCGGCCACCGTGTACAAGGAGCTCGAATACCGCGGCAACGCCTCCAGGCTGGTCCTGTCCGCGGAGGCGAACTTCAACGGTTCCTTCGTCGTGCTGAAGGCCGACACCAACAGCGCGCTCGGCCAGTGGGCGCAGACCGCGACCGCCTCCTCGGGCGGCGGGCAGCCCGCCTTCGTCTACACGCTGCGGGCCAGCCTGGAGACGGGCTCTCCGCTGTGCCTGACCGCCAGGAACGTCGTGGACGTGGTCGTGGCCGCGTGCGACGACACCGACAGCCAGAAGTGGTTCCACCCCACCGCCGTGTCAGGCCCTGGCGGCACCCTGCCGACCAAGAACGTCGCCAACCTCCGGCACCTGGGGCAGAGCCAGTCTCCGCAGGCGACATCGTTGTCGCTGTTCGGGCCGATCGGCGTGCACTTCTGGGCCAAGCGCACCGCCTGAGCCATCGAGGCGGCCAGGCGTGGATCCCAGTGCTCCTGAGCTGGTGTCCCTCTGGTCACATCGGCGCCGGCGAAGGCGCGGTCCTGACCGGGGCCGCGCCGTCGCGAGTCACACCATGGCGGCGACGGACAGGCGGGCCTCGATCACGCCGGGATCGTCGGTGGGGCCGACGGCGGCGCCCAGCCTGGCCATGAGCCGGTGCATGCGCATGTTGTCCGACAACATGGTGGCGCGGATCTCGGCGAAGCCGTGGTTGCGGGCGGCGTCGATGAGGATGCGGGCGAGCGCGGCGCCCAGGCCGCGGCCCTGCCAGCCGTCCTCGACGAGGAAGGCGAGTTCGGCGGCGCCGGGGTCGGCGCGGTACATGAGGCTGGCCAGGGCGATGACCTGGCCGTCGTGGCAGGCGACGACGGACTCGCCGCGGTCGCGGTCGCACAGCCGGTCGAACATGCGCGGCGGCAGGGACGGCATGGCGGTGAAGTAGCGGAAGCGGCGCGAGGCGGGGGTGCAGCGGTCGTGGAGGTCGCGCACGGCCTCGCGGAAGGCGGGCGTCAGGGGGCGGACGTCGACCTCGGTGTTGTCGGCCAGGCGCAGGGACCGGTCGCTGCCGGCGGGTTCGGTGGGGGGCTGGGCGAGCCGGACGAAGGCGGCGGCGCGAGCGGCCTCGGTGAGGGTGAAGGGCAGCTCGCGGCGGCGCAGCTGGATGACGCGTTTGGGGGCGACGGGGATGACGAGCTGGTGGGGGTCGGGCAGTTCGCTCACGGGCTCACCGTAGGCCCAGCGGGCGGAGTCCGCGCGCAGCAGGTCGGCCAGGATCGCCGGCAGGCGCCATGGCTGGGCGTGCAGGCGGGCGGCGAGGAGGAGGGCGCGAGTGGTCTCGTCGGCGAGCTCGTGGGCGGCGGCGGGAACGACGTGGACGCGACGTCCGCCGGCGGCTTCCAGGGCGGCGGCGACGTCTTCGGCGGAGGCGGGGACCTCGGCGACGAACTCGTCGACGGTGCCGGCGGTGTCCGGCTGCACGGACAGGCCGAGGATGTTGCCGCCGCGCTCGGCCAGGGCGGTGGCGAGGGAGGCGAGGCGTCCGGGTCGCTCGTCGACGGTGGCGCGGATGCGCATGTAGGCCATGGGGTCCCCTTCCGTTGTGATTCCAGCGTGGAAGAGGTGTGTTACGGGGTTGCTACACGGTGGTGGCTCCGCCGTTTCGTTTGCCGATTTGCGGCTTTTTGTGGTCTTCGCCCAGCTCCAGGCGCCGCCGTGGCGTTCCACCGAGACCTGCATGACCGCCTCGGGGGCCCGCCGGGAGTGGAGGCCGGCCGTCCGGTTCGCTCGTGGTCCGGACGCGCACGAATCCCGCGAGGAGGAGCACGCCGGGGTACGTGCCCCACCCGCAGACGACGGGTTTCATCACGAATTTCGTCGTGAGATGCGCCACCTAATCCCGATATAGCAGGATATGGGGCCATGAATGCGCGAGTTCCCTTGTCGTCCGGATTCGTCAACGGTGACGTGTCCTTCTGGTACCGCTCGTCCGGGGTGCCGGAGCCCGGTCCGCGGCTCGACGGCGACCTGCAGGCCGACGTGGCGATCGTCGGGGCCGGCTACACGGGGCTGTGGACCGCGTACTACCTCAAGAAGGCCCGCCCCTCGCTCCGGGTGGTGCTGCTGGAGCAGGAGTTCGCCGGGTTCGGCGCCTCGGGACGCAACGGCGGCTGGCTCACCGGCGACCTGGCCGGCTCCCACGAACGGTACGGCTCGGGCGCCCGCCGGCTGCAGCGCGAGATGTACGCCTCCATCGACGAGGTCATCGCGGTCTGCGAGCACGAGTCGATCGACTGCGACATCGTCAAGGGCGGCGTGGTGAACGTGGCCCGCACCCCCGCCCAGGCCGACCGGCTGCGCGCCTCGGTGGCCGCCGCCCGCGCCTGGGGCATCGAGGAGGCGGACCTGCGGCTGGCCGACCCCTCGGAGCACGTGCGCGTGGCGGGTGCCCTGGCGGCCTCCTGGAGCCCCCACTGCGCCCGCATCCAGCCCGCCAAGCTGGCCCAGGGGCTGGCCAGGGCCGTACGCGACCTCGGCGTCCCGGTCTACGAGCGCACCCCGGTCACCGAGATCGCCCCCGGCCGGGCGGTGACCCCGTACGGGACGGTCACGGCGGCGTACGTCATCCGCGCCACCGAGGGCTTCACCGCCCGCCTGAACGGCCTGCGCCGCCAGTGGCTGCCCATGAACAGCTCCATGATCGTCACCGAGCCGCTCCCCGCCTCCTTCTGGGACGAGGTCGGCTGGCGGGGCGCCGAACTGCTCGGCGACCTCGCGCACTACTACATGTACGCCCAGCGCACCACCGACGACCGCATCGCCTTCGGCGGGCGGGGCCGTCCCTACCTGTACGGCTCCCGCATCGACGCCCGCGGCCGCACCCACGAGTGGACGGTCGAGGCCCTGTGGCGGCTCTTGGTCGACTTCTTCCCCGCGGCCCGCTCCTCCTCGGTCGCGCACGCCTGGTCGGGCGTGCTGGGCGTGCCGCGCGACTGGTGCTCGACCGTGCACGTGGACCGCGCGACCGGCCTGGGCTGGGCCGGCGGGTACACCGGACATGGCGTGACCACGACGAACCTCGCCGGACGCACCCTTCGTGATCTCATACTCGGGACGGAGACGGAGCTGACGTCCCTGCCGTGGGTGGGGCGCAAGGTGCGCTCCTGGGAGCCCGAGCCGCTGCGCTGGATGGGGGTGCACGCGATGTACCGCCTGTACCGGGTGGCCGACCACCGGGAGCGCTCCATGCCCCGTACCTCCGCCCTGGCCCGCTTCGCCGACCTGATCACCGGTCACTGACCCCGTACCGGGAACCGCACTGAGAAAGGGAGAACCTCCATGAACATCCTCTTCCGTGGCGGAGGCGCCTTCATCGGCGGCGCCGTGCGGCGCGACGCCGTGCTGGTGCGGGACGGGGTGATCGCCGCCGTCGGCCCGGAGGGCGAGCTGTCCCGCAGCGCCCCCGGCCACGACACCGTCGACCTGGACGGCGGCCTGCTCACCCCGGGCTTCATCGACGCGCACATGCACCCGGTACAAGCCGGACTCGAACGAGCAAAGTGCGACTTGTCAGAGATTTTCGGCCTAGACGCCTACATCGCCAAGATCTCCGACTACGCCACGAAAAATCCAGAAAAAGAGTGGATCGACGGCGGAGGCTGGGACATGTCAGCCTTCCCCAACGGCCTCCCCCACCGCTCCCAGCTCGACTTCCTCGACCGCCCCGCCTACCTCATCCAGCGTGACCACCACGCCGCCTGGGTCAACTCCCGCGCCCTCGACCTGGCCGGCATCACCCGCGACACCCCCGACCCCGCCGACGGCAGGATCGAGCGCGACGCCGACGGCACCCCCTCGGGCGTCCTGCACGAGGGCGCGATGGACCTCGTCGGCCTGCTGGCCCCCCGGCCGACCGCCGAGGACCAGACCCGGGCCCTGGCCGAGGCCGAGCAGCACCTGTTCTCGCTGGGCGTCACCGGCTGGCAGGACGCCATCGTGGGCTCGTACGCCGGCTCGGACGACCAGCTTCCCACCTACCTCGACGCCGCCCGCGCGGGGCGGCTGCGCGCCCGCGTGGTGGGCGCGCTGTGGTGGGACAGGACGCGCGGCGAGGACCAGATCGAGGACCTGGTCCGCAGGCGGGCCGCCGCCGAGGGGCTGGACCGGTTCGCCGCCACCTCCGTCAAGATCATGCAGGACGGCATCACGGAGAACTTCACCGCCGCGACGCTGGAGCCGTACTGCCGGTGCGGCGGCACGGGCCTGTCCTACGTCGATCCCGGCAAGCTCAAGCGGTACGTCGCCGAGCTGGACCGGCTGGGCTTCCAGGTGCACTTCCACGCCATCGGCGAACGTGCCGTGCGCGAGGCCCTGGACAGCTTCGAGGGCACCGACCCGGCCAACCGCCACCACATCGCCCACCTGCAGATCATCGAGCCCTCCGACGTGCCGCGCTTCGCCGCGCTGGGCGTCACGGCCAACCTGCAGCCCCTGTGGGCCACCCACCACGCCCAGATGGACGAGCTGACGCTGCCGTTCCTGGGTGAGCCGCGCTCGTCGTGGCAGTACCCCTTCAAGGATCTGCAGGCGCACGGCACCCGGTTCTGCGCGGGCAGCGACTGGCCGGTCTCCGACGCCGACCCGATCCAGGGCATGCACGTGGCGGTGAACCGTACCGAACCGGGCGGATCGGTGCACGCGGGCTACCCGACGGCGCAGACGCCGTTCCTGCCCGGCCAGCGCCTCGACCTGGCCACGGCGTTGACCGCCTACACCGAGGGGTCGGCCTGGATCAACCGCTCGCCGGCGGGCGTGATCGCGCCCGGCCGCCCGGCCGACCTGGTGGTGCTCGACCGCGACCCCTTCGAGCTGCCCCCGGCTGACATCTGGACGACGCGGGTGCGCATGACGTTCGTCGACGGCGTGGCGGTGCACGGCCGGTGACGCGCGAAGGGCCCCGGTGACCAGCACCAGGGCCCTTCCGACGGCTCGCCTACCAGGGGGACTTGTTGTTGCGCAGGCGCTCCAGTGCCTCCTCGAGGATCGCCTTGCCGTCCTTGTCGCTCCGGCGCTCCTTCACGTAGGCCAGGTGCGTCTTGTACGGCTCGTTCTTGGGCGGGGCAGGCGGGGCCTCCTCGTCCTGTCCGGCTGGGAGGCCGCAACGTGGGCAATCCCACATCTCGGGGACCGCCGCGTCGCTGGCGAAACTGGGGCGCGTCTCGTGCATGTTGGCGCACCAGAACGAGACCCGCACTCTCGGAGCTGCCTCGCCGCGCTCGGCCTCCCCCATAGGGCCGGCGCCGACTCGGCTGCCACGGATCGCGTTGCCACTACCCACGGATGAACTCCTCGCTCGATCGCCCCGCGTCGTGACACGGGGGGAGAATCACTGTCACGCGTTAATCAGTTGTCTCAGGGCCGCATGAGCAGGCCGAGAGCGATGATGCAGACGAACCAGACGGTGCCCGTGATGACGGTCAGCCGGTCGAGGTTGCGCTCCACCACCGAGGAACCACCGAAGTTCGACGAGAAACCGCCGCCGAACATGTCAGACAGGCCGCCACCCTTGCCCTTGTGGAGCAGGACGAGCAGGATCATGAGACCGCTCGCCAGGATGAGGGCGATGGAGATTCCGATTTCCACGGTATGCCTGTTCCTTCAGTGCTCTGTTACGCGTGACGATTCAAACTTGCCTCTTGAGGGTACGGCCTGGTGTCAAGTCGCACCCTCAGAACGACTCAGTTAGCCAGGCAATTCGGAGAATCGGCAGATCTTGGCGAACTCCCCGGCGTCGATGCTGGCACCTCCCACGAGCGCGCCGTCGACATCGGGTTGAGCCATGATCCCCACGATATTGCCGGACTTGACCGAGCCACCGTAAAGGATACGGACCGCGGAGGCCACTTCGGGGTCGTAGAGCTCCGCGAGTCTCACTCGCAACGCTCCGCAGACCTCCTGGGCGTCCTCCGGGGTGGCCACCTCGCCCGTGCCGATCGCCCACACGGGCTCGTAGGCCACCACTATCGATTTTGCCTGCTCGGCGCTGATTTTGCGCAGGGCGCCGTCGAGTTGACCGAGACTGTGCGCGATGTGGCCGCCCTCTTGCCGCACGGCCAGCCCCTCGCCCACGCACAGGATGGGCGTGAGCGAGTGCCGGTAGGCCGCCTGCACCTTGGCGTTGACGAGGTCGTCGTCCTCGCCGTGGTACTGGCGGCGCTCGGAGTGGCCGATGACCACGTACGTGCAGCCGAGCTTGGCCAGCATGACGCCCGACACCTCGCCGGTGTAGGCGCCGCCGTCGTACTGGGACAGGTCCTGAGCCCCGTAGACGATGCGCAGCTTGTCGCCGTCGACCAGCGTCTGGACGCTGCGCAGGTCGGTGAAGGGCGGCAGGACGGCCACGTCGGCCTTGTCGAAGTCCTTGTCGCTGAGCGCGAACGCCAGCTTCTGGACCAGGGCGATGGCCTCAAGGTGATTGAGGTTCATCTTCCAGTTGCCGGCGATGAGCGGCTTGCGCTGCTGGGCCACCTCAGTCCTCCAGAGCCGCGAGTCCGGGAAGGGTCTTGCCCTCAAGGTATTCCAGGCTGGCCCCGCCGCCGGTGGAGATGTGCGAGAAACCGTCCTCGGGCAGGCCCAGCCTGCGCACGGCCGCCGCGGAGTCGCCGCCGCCGACCACCGTGAAGGCGTCGGAGCCGATGAGCGCCTCGGCCACCGCCCTGGTGCCGCCGGAGAACGCGTCGAACTCGAACACGCCCATCGGCCCGTTCCAGAAGACGGTCTTGGCGTCGGCCAGCTTGCTCGCGAACAGCTCGCGCGTCCTGGGGCCGATGTCGAGCCCCTCGCGGTCGGCCGGGATCGCGGTGGCCTCGACCACCTCGTGCTCGGCGTCGGCCGCGAAGGTGACGGCCGCCAGCACGTCGACCGGCAGCACGAGGTCGACGCCCCGCTTGCCGGCCTCGGCGAGGAAGCCGCGCACCTGGTCGAGCTGGTCCTCCTGGAGCAGCGACCGGCCCACCTCGTGGCCCTGGGCCTTGAGGAAGGTGTAGGCCATGCCGCCGCCGATCAGCAGCCGGTCGACCTTGGTGAGCAGGTTGGCGATGACGCCCAGCTTGTCGGAGACCTTGGCCCCGCCCAGGACGACCACGTAGGGACGCTCGGTGTCCTCGGTCAGCCTGCGCAGCACCTCGACCTCGGCCACGACCAGCCCGCCGGCCGCGTGCGGCAGCAGCTCGGGCACGTCGTAGACGCTGGCGTGCTTGCGGTGCACCGCGCCGAACCCGTCGCCGACGTAGAGGTCGGCCAGGGCGGCCAGCTTCTCGGCGAACGCGCCGCGGGCGGCGTCGTCCTTGGACTCCTCGCCGGGCTCGTAGCGCAGGTTCTCCAGCAGGGCGACCTGGCCCTCCTGGAGGGCCTCGACCGTCTGCCGCGCGCTGTCGCCGACCACGTCGGTGGCGAAGGCGACGTCCTGGCCGAGCAGCTCGCCCAGGCGGGCGGCCACCGGCCGGAGCGAGTACTCGGGGTTGACCTTGCCCTTGGGCCTGCCCAGATGGGCGCAGACGACGACCTTGGCGCCGCGCCCGGCCAGCGCCTGGATCGTCGGCACCGACGCGCGGATGCGGCCGTCGTCGGTGATCCTCTCCCCGTCGAGCGGAACGTTGAGGTCGGCGCGCACGAGCACGCGCCGCCCCTTGACGTCGAGATCGTCGAGCGTGCGCATGCTCATGCTCCTGTTCCCGCAGCGGCCTCGGTCACCCTCACAGGTCGCGGCCGACCAGCTCGATCAGGTCGGCGAGGCGGTTGGAGTAGCCCCACTCGTTGTCGTACCAGCCGACGACCTTGACCTGGTTGCCGATGACCTTGGTGAGGCCGGCGTCGAAGATGCAGGAGTGGGGGTCGGTGACGATGTCGGAGGAGACGATCTCGTCCTCGGTGTAGCTGAGGATGCCCTTGAGCGGGCCGTCGGCGGCGGCCTTGACCGCGGCGTTGACCTCCTCGGCGGTGACCTCGCGGCTGACGTCGACGGTGAGGTCGGTGGCCGAGCCGGTGGGGATCGGCACGCGCATGGCGAAGCCGTCGAGCTTGCCCTTGAGCTCGGGCAGCACCAGGCCGATGGCCTTGGCGGCGCCGGTGGAGGTGGGCACCACGTTGAGGGCGGCGGCGCGGGCGCGGCGCAGGTCCTTGTGCGGGCCGTCCTGCAGGTTCTGGTCCTGCGTGTAGGCGTGGATGGTGGTCATCAGACCCTTCTCGATGGTGAAGGTGTCGTGGATGACCTTGGCCATCGGGGCCAGGCAGTTGGTGGTGCAGGACGCGTTGGAGATGATCGTGTGGCTGGCCGGGTCGTAGACGTCCTCGTTGACGCCCATCACGATGGTGACGTCCTCGTTCTTGGCCGGCGCGGAGATGATGACCTTCTTGGCGCCGTTGTCGGCGTGCACCTTGGCCTTGGAGGCGTCGGTGAACAGGCCGGTGGACTCCACCACGACGTCGACGCCGAGGTCGCCCCAGGGCAGCTTGGCCGGGTCGCGCTCCGCGAACGCCTTGATCGCCTTGCCGTCGACGGTGATCTCGTCACTGGAGGCCTTCACCTCGTACGGCAGACGGCCCAGGATGCTGTCGTACTTCAGCAGGTGGGCGAGCGTCGCGTTGTCGGTCAGGTCGTTGACCGCGACGATCTCGATGTCCTTGCCGCTGGCGGCGACCGCGCGCCAGAAGTTGCGACCGATGCGGCCGAAGCCGTTGACGCCTACGCGGATGCTCACGGAAACCGATCTCCTCGAACAGATGGCGGTTGAATCTCAACCACGAACACTATCGGACCCAAATTGGTTTAGACCACTGCAGGTACCGCCCTGCGTATCCCCGTTCAGGGGGCGCAATTTGCGAGCTTCGAGTAAAGTGCCCGACTCGTCGGAGTAAATTCGTGCATTCTCTGGGGGCTGAGATGTCACATAAGCGGTCCGGCCTGCTTCCTAGACTGATCACGGGGCTGGTCGCCGCGCTGGTCTGCGCGGCGGCCCTGGGGCTCGCGGTGCTGTTCCAGGACCGGCTGCCGAAGGCCGTGGCCACGCTGGGCAACGGCCACGCCCTGTCGGTGACGCTGTCGCTCCTGATCGCGCTGCTGGTCGCCCTGGCCGTGGGCGCGGCCCGCCCGCGCAACCGGGCGCTGCCGGTGGTGGCCGCCCTGTACGCGGCGGCGGCCGTCGCCGGCGGCCAGATCTCGGGCGTGTCCGTCATGCTCGGCGCCGCGCGGCACACCTCCGCGACCGGCACGCCCTTCTCCCCGCGGATCGGCGACATCACGGCGGCCAACGCCGGCGAGGGGCTTCCCCGCGCCCTGGCGGTCTACCGCGAGCCGCTCGCGCAGACCTGGCAGATGTGGCTGTACATCGCCGTCGCCGCCGTGGCGGCGCTTCTGCTGGTCACGCTGCGCGTCTTCCGCGTACGCCGCGCCGACCGGGCCGCTCAGGCCGCCCAGGAGGCGGCGGAGGAGGCCGGGCAGGAGTACCGGGCGCCCTTCGAGCCCGCGCAACCGCCCGCCCAGTCGTCCGCACAGTCGTCCGCACAGGTGCTCGCGCAGTCGCCCGGGCAGCAGGCCGCGCCCGCGGACCTGTTCACGCCGCGCAAGCCCGCCAGGGATTGACGGACGCCCACTCAGCAGCCGTCGGACGGCCCACAGCGCGCTTCGTCACGGCGAGCGGCCCGTGAGCCCTCACGACCGGCCATGACGGGCCTGCAGGGACGTCGGCGCGTGCGGGCCACCGCGCGGAGCCGTACGGGATGGGGGTCTCCCGGACGGCGGCGCGGGCGCCCGCACGGCGGCGAGCCCGCTACGGCGCCAGCATGTCGACGGTGAGGTTGGCCTCGGTGTTGGGGATGCCCAGGTCGGAGGCGCGTTTGTCGGCCATCGCCAGCAGCCGCCTGATGCGCCCGGCGATGGCGTCCTTGGTCAGCGGCGGGTCGGCGATCTGACCCAGTTCCTCCAGCGACGCCTGCTTGTGCTCCACCCGCAGCCGCCCGGCCACCACCAGGTGGTCCGGCGCCTCCTCGCCGAGGATCTCCAGCGCGCGCTGCACCCGCGCGCCCGCCGCGACGGCCGCCCGCGCCGAACGCCGCAGGTTGGCGTCGTCGAAGTTGGCCAGCCGGTTGGCCGTCGCCCGCACCTCGCGGCGCATCCGGCGCTCCTCCCAGGCCAGCACGCTGTCGTGCGCGCCGAGGCGGGTGAGCAGCGCGCTGATCGCGTCGCCGTCGCGGACCACGACGCGGTCGACGCCGCGCACCTCCCGGGCCTTGGCGTGGATCTTCAGCCGCCGGGCCGAGCCGACCAGCGCGAGCGCGGCCTCCGGCCCCGGGCAGGTGACCTCCAGGGACATCGAACGCCCCGGCTCGGTCAGCGAGCCGTGCGCCAGGAAGGCGCCCCGCCAGGCGGCCTCGGCGTCGCAGGCCGCGCCGGCCACGACCTGCCGGGGCAGGCCGCGCACCGGGCGCCCGTGGTTGTCGATCAGGCCCGTCTGCCGGGCCAGCGCCTCACCGTCGCGGTAGACGCGCACCACGTACCGCGAGCCCTTGCGCAGCCCGGCCGGCGCGAGCACGAGCACCTCGGCCTTGTGGCCGAACACCTCGCCGATGTCCTTGATCAGCCGCCGCGCGGTGGCGTTGGTGTCGAGCTCGGCCTCGATCACGATGCGGCCGCCCACCAGGTGCAGGCCGCTGGCGAACCGCAGCAGCGTGGAAACCTCCGCCTTGCGGCAGCACGGTTTCAGCACCGGCAGGCGGCTCAGTTCGTCCTTCACCACACCTGTCATCGCCATAAGCGTTAGTCCTTCCCCCATTCAGACCGGCTCCCGCCAGTCTCTCGCACCTTCGCGCCACGCCGACCAGGATCAACGCTTCTGGAGGAAAATCTCGTCCAGGACGGAGGCAAGACGTCGTGGGTCATGCCGGGGCGAGCCGTCGGCGGCGGCCACGTCGGCCAGGACGAGCCGGGCGCCGAGCGCCGCCGCGGCCTTGTCCAGGGCGTCGAGGTCGTCGACCACGCCGGTGTCGGCCAGCACGACGTCGAAGGCCAGGTCGGGGGCGTGCTGGCGGAGCACCTCCAGGTGCTGCTGGGGGGAGAAGTCGTCGGTCTCGCCCGGCTGGGGGGCCAGGTTGAGGGTGACGAGCCGCTTGGCCTTGCTGTCGTGCAGCGCGCGGGCCAGCTCGGGGACCTTCAGGTGCGGCAACACGCTGGTGAACCACGAGCCCGGCCCGAACACCAGCCAGTCGGCCTCGTGCACCGCGGCGACCGCCTCGGGACGCGCGGGCGGGTCTTCGGGCACCAGGGAGATGGCCTGCACCCGGCCCGGCGTGAGCGCGCAGGCGACCTGGCCGCGCACGGTCGAGGTGACGCCGTCGAGCTCGACCTCGGCCACGATGTCGAGCGGCACCGAGGCCATCGGCAGCACCCTGCCGTGCGCGCCGAGCAGCCGGCCCACCCAGTCGAGGCCGGCCACCGAGTCGCCGAGCAGCTCCCACAGCGCCACGATCAGCAGGTTGCCGACGGCGTGCCCGTGGAGCTCGCCCTCGCTGCGGAAGCGGTGCTGGACGACCTCGCTCCAGGTGATGCCCCACTCGTCGTCGCCGCACAGCGCGGCCAGCGCCATGCGCAGGTCGCCGGGCGGCAGCACGCCGAGCTCGCGGCGCAGCCGGCCGCTGGAGCCGCCGTCGTCGGCCACGGTCACCACCGCGGTCAGCCGGTCGGTCACGACCCGTAAGGCCGACAGCGAGGCGTAGAGCCCGTGGCCGCCGCCGAGGGCCACCACGCGGGGACCGTTCAGCGGATGGGGCAGCCCCGCCTCCATACGTTCATGGGTCACTCCCGCCCCACATCCCGGTGACTGACCTGGACCTCCATGCCGCGGTCGCGCAGGCGGGCGGCGACCTGCTCGGCCATGGCCACGCTGCGGTGCTTGCCGCCGGTGCAGCCCACGGCCAGGGTCGCGTAGCTCTTGCCCTCGCGGGCGTAGCCGGTGGCGACGACCTGCAGGACCTCCTCGTAGGCGTCGAGGAACTCCTTGGCGCCCGGCTGGCCGAGCACGTAGTCGCTGACGGGCGCGTCGAGGCCGTTCATCGGCCGCAGCTCGGGCACCCAGTGGGGGTTGGGCAGGAACCGACAGTCGACGACGAGGTCGGCGTCGACCGGCAGGCCGTACTTGAACCCGAACGAGACGACGTTGAGCCGCAGCCCCGGACGGTCATCGCCGCCGAAGTAGGCGACGATCTTGTTGCGCAGGTCGTGCACGTTGTGGGACGAGGTGTCGATCACCAGGTCGGCGTTGGCCCGCACCTCGCGCAGGATGCCGCGCTCGCGGGTGATGCCGTCGACCAGGCGGCCCTCGCCCTGCAGCGGGTGGGGCCGGCGGACGTTCTCGAACCTGCGCACCAGCTCCTCGTCGCTGGCCTCGAGGAAGACGACCCGTACGCGCACGCCGCGGCCCTCCAGCTCCTCGATGGCCGCGTTGAGGTCGGTGGTGAAGGCCAGGCTGCGCACGTCGACGACCGCGGCCACCTTGTCGGCGGCCAGCTTGACCTTGCCCGCCTCCTCCGCCATCGCGAACAGCAGCCCCGGCGGCAGGTTGTCGATGACGAACCAGCCCAGGTCTTCCAGCGCCTTGGCGGCCGTGCTGCGCCCCGCCCCGGACATGCCGGTGACGATGACGAACGCCGGCTCGGTGCTCATGGCCTCACTCCGTTCGCCGACACCCTGCGCTCCCTCGCGGGTGTTCACGATGTATCTCCCTTCAGCGTCGACACGATGACCTCGGCGAGGGCCGGCCCGATGCCGGGAACCTCGCAGATCTCGGTCGCGCTGGCCTCGCGTAGCTTCTTGACGGAGCCGAAGTGCTTGAGCAACGCCTGCCTGCGCGCCGGCCCGAGGCCGGGCACGCCGTCGAGCGCGCTCTCCTTCACTGACTTGGACCTCTTGGAACGATGGTAGGTGATGGCGAACCTGTGTGCTTCGTCGCGGACGCGTTGCAGCAGGTAGAGACCTTCACTTGAACGAGGCATGATCACTGGCTGGTCGTCGCCGGGCAGCCACACCTCCTCCAGGCGCTTGGCCAGGCCGCACACCGCGACGTCGTCGATGCCGAGCTCGTCGAGCGCCCGCTGCGCGGCGGCCGCCTGGGGGCCCGCGCCGTCGACGACGACCAGGTTGGGCGGGTAGGCGAACTTGCGCGGTTTGCCGGTCTCGGGGTCGATGGGCCCGTGGCCGTCGTCGTCCTCGGCGGCCAGCTCGCCGGTGGCCGAACGTTCCTCCAGGTAACGCCGGAACCGCCGCATGATCACCTCGTGGATCGAGGCGACGTCGCCCTCCTTGGTCTTGATCGCGAAGCGCCGGTACTCGCTCTTGCGCGCCAGCCCGTCCTCGAAGACCACCATGGACGCCACGACGTTCTCGCCCTGCAGGTGGGAGACGTCGTAACACTCGACGCGCAGCGGCGCCTGGTCGAGGTCGAGCGCGTCGGCGATCTCCTGCAGCGCCTTGCTGCGCGTGGTCAGGTCGCCGGCGCGGCGGATCTTGTGCTGGGCCAGCGACTCCTTGGCGTTGCGCTCGACGGTCTCCATCAGCGCCTTCTTGTCGCCGCGCTGCGGGACGCGCACCTCCACCCGGGCCCTGCGCTGCTCGGTCAGCAGCTCGGCGACCGCCTCGGCGTCGGGCGGCAGCGCGGGCACGAGCACCTCGCGCGGCATCGACTCGGGGCCGGCCTCGCCGTACATCTGCAGCAGGAACTGCTCGACCAGCTCGCCGGGCGAGGTCTCCTCGACCTTGTCGACCACCCAGCCCCGCTGACCGCGGATGCGGCCCCCGCGCACGTAGAACACCTGGACGGCGGCCTCCAGCGGATCCTCGGCCAGCGCGATCACGTCGGCGTCGGTGGCCTCGCCGAGCACCACGGCCTGCTTCTCCAGCGCGCGCTGCAACGCCTGGATGTCGTCGCGCAGCCGGGCCGCCCGCTCGTACTCCTGCTCGGCGGCCGCCTCGCGCATGTCCTTCTCGAGGCGCTTGATGAAGCGAGTGGTGTTGCCCGCCATGAAGTCGCAGAAGTCTTCGGCCAGCTCGCGGTGCTCCTGCGGGGTCACCCGGCCCACGCACGGCGCCGAGCACTTGTCGATGTAGCCCAGCAGGCACGGACGGCCGATCTGCCCGGCCCGCTTGAACACCCCGGCGCTGCACGTGCGCACCGGGAAGACGCGCAGCAGCAGGTCGACGGTCTCGCGGATGGCCCAGGCGTGCGAGTAGGGGCCGAAGTAGCGGGTGCCCTTGCGCTTGGCGCCACGCATGACCTGGACGCGCGGGAAGTCCTCCCCCATCGTCACCGCGAGGTAGGGGTAGGACTTGTCGTCGCGGTACTTGACGTTGAAGCGCGGGTCGAACTCCTTGATCCAGGAGTATTCGAGCTGCAGCGCCTCGACCTCGGTGCCGACGACGGTCCAGTCGACGTCGGCGGCCGTGGTGAGCATCGACTGGGTGCGCGGATGCAGCGCGGAGAAGTCGGCGAAGTAGGAGTTGAGCCGCTGCCGCAGGCTCTTGGCCTTACCAACGTAGATCACCCGGCCGTGCGCGTCCCTGAACCGGTAGACCCCCGGCGACTCGGGGATCGAACCTGGTCTGGGCCGGAAACTCAAGGGGCTGCCCGCTGCTCTCGCCACGGTCAAAGACTAGTAGGCGCCACCGACAAGGTGACCCGCCGAGCTTCGGACGGCACGACGGGACTCACCACGTTCCCCGGGTCAGGCCAGGGTGATCTGGTCGCCCTCCACCTTGATCTGCTGGGCGGCCAGCGGCTTGTCGGCCGGCCCATTGGTGACCGAGCCGTCGGCGATGTCGAACTTGCTGCCGTGGCACGGGCACACGATCGCGCCGTCCGCGACGCTGGCCACCGGGCAGCCCTTGTGCGTGCAGATCGCGCTGAAGGCCTTGAACTCGCCCGCCGTCGGCTGCGTCACCACGATCTTCTGGTCCTTGAAGATCTTGCCGCCGCCGACGGGGATGTCGGCGGTCTTGGCCAGCGCGCCGCCGGACTGCGGGGCACTCGACTGCGGGGCGCCGGACTGCGATGCGCCCGGCTGGGCCGCGCTCGACTGGCCGCCCGCGTCGGGCGCGGTGGCCGCCGGGGTCTCGGTGCTTCCGCCGCAGGCGCTGATCGCCAGGGCCAGCCCGCCCGCGCCCACACCCGCTATCACTGCCCGACGGCTTCGAAGGTCATCTCCCATGCGTCCCACCCAACCGGAGGCAGGTGAGAAATTCATGAGACGGGGATTAGGCGAGTCTGATCTTGTCGCCGTCCACGGTGATCTTCTTCTCGGCGAGCGGCGCGCCGGCGGGGCCGTCGGCCACCGAACCGTCCTCGATCTTGAACTTGCTGCCGTGGCAGGGGCAGTTGATGGTGCCGTTCGAGACGGCGGCGACCGTGCATCCCGCATGGGTGCAGATCGCCGTGAACGCCTTGAACTCCCCCTCGGTCGGCTGCGTCACCACGATCTTCTGGTCCTTGAAGACCGTGCCGCCGCCGACCTGGATGTCACTGGTGTCGGCCAGCGCCTTGGCCTTCTTCTTCGCCTTCTTCTTGGGCTCCGACGACGGCTCCTCGGCGTCCGGTTCCTTCGCGGCCGGCGCCTCGTTCGCCGCCGTCGTCGGCGAACCGTAGCTCGCGCACGCCGTCAGAACCGCCGCGAGCCCGGCGCCTCCGGCGCCGAGCATGACCGTCCGGCGCGTCGTTTCTGTCATGGTGCGTCCTCCCAGGTCTCGGTCTCACATGCAGGTACGGCCGGTGCCCCCGCACCGGTTCAGCCTGCACGCCCCCAATCCCGGAAACCATGCACAATTACCCAGAACAAGCTCTCCGGCCCGCCCCCGAACCACGAGCGCGGTCCTCAGACAGGTCACGGGCCTGCGCTCTCAGACCGCGTCCTCAGACCACGTCCTCAGACCACGTCCTCAGACCACGTCCTCAGACCACGACGATGGCGTCGCCCTCCACCTTGACCTGGTAGACCGTCAGCGGCGCGGTCGCCGGCCCCTTGGTGGCCTGGCCGCTGTCGGCGGCGAACTCGCTGCCGTGGCACGCGCACGTGATGACGTTGTCCTTCGGCCTGCCCACCGTGCATCCCTTATGGGTGCAGACCGCGCTGAACGCCTTGTAGACGCCCTTCGTGGGCTGCGTGACCACGATCCGCCACTCCTGCACGATCGTGCCGCCGCCGACGGGCACGTCCGCCGTCTTGGCCAGCACCTTGCCCTTGATCCCCGACGCCGGCTGCGCCTTGGCGTCCCCTGCCCCGCACCCGGCCAGCGCCAGCCCGCACGCGGCCACCCCCGCCACGCCGAGCACTTCGCGCCGCCCGATGCCGCTGCTGTTTTCGGGCATGGCTTCGCCCTGATTCGTCACCGTCATGATTCAGCCGACCCTTCGCGTCTCCGCCGACCCCCAGCAGGTCAAGCCGTTACCCGTGCCTCAACTTTATTGGCCCCACCCCTCGGTCCGCCCATCGGGTGACCGATACGGTCACCGTCGCGGCAACGAGCGGGCGGCGCACGGTCAGCGGACGGTACGCCCGCGGTCAGCGCCGGGCGCGAGCGTGTCGCTCATGACACTCACCGAGACTCCCACTCCCACGACGTCCGGGCCGCGCTGGTGGCGGCGTCCGTGGGTCGCCCCGCTCGCGGTGCTGGCGATCGCGTTCGTCGCCTTCTCCCTGCCGCCCTACCTGTCGCTGGATCCGAGCCGGTCGCGGGTGCCCGCGCCCGACTTCTTCCCGCCGCACTTCGCGGTGCTCTCCCTGCACGTGATCTTCGGCTCGATCGCGATGATCTCGTGCTGCTTACAGGTCTGGCCGTGGTTCCGGGCCCGCCATCCGCGGGCCCACCGCGTGATCGGCCGGGTGTACGTCTTCGGCGGCTGCCTGCCCGGCGGCCTGCTGGGCCTGGCGGTCAGCCTGGCCACGCCCTTCGGCCCGGTGACCAGGGCCAGCGGCGTGGTGCTGGCGCTGCTCTGGCTGGGCTGCACTCTGGCCGGCTGGCGGATGGCCAGGCAGCGCAGGTTCGTCGATCACCGCAGGTGGATGATCCGCAGCTTCGCCCTGACGATGTCGATCATCACCAACCGCCTGTGGGGCGCGGTGTTCGTCATCACGCTGTCACCGCAGCTCGACACCACCTTCCACGGCGACCAGGCGTTGCTGGCCGCCACGGTCGGCGCGCTGAGCGCCTGGCTGGGCTGGGTGCTGCCGCTGCTGTTCGCCGAGTGGTGGCTGGAGCGCGGCGACGCCGCCAAGCGCCGCCGCCGCGCCCGAGCCACCGCCCTGACCTCCAGCGAACCCCGCGCCACCACCTGACCAGGCAGGCCACAGCCGCACACCGGGCCACCACCCGCCCCACAGCGAGACGGACCCCACCCGACTCGCAGTGAGACGAGTCCCACCCGAGCCGCCACCTGCCTCGCAGTGAGACGGGCTCACCCGAACCGCCACCCGACTCGCGGTGAGACGAGCCCCACCCGAGCCGGCGCCTGCCTCAGAGCGACAGGATCTTCCGCAGGAAGCGCCCGGTGTGGCTCTCGTTGACCAGCGCCACCTCTTCGGGCGTGCCCGCGGCCACGAGCGTGCCGCCGCGGGACCCGCCTTCGGGGCCCATGTCGATGATCCAGTCGGCGGTCTTGATGACGTCGAGGTTGTGCTCGATGACGATCACCGTGTTCCCGCCGTCGACCAGCCGCCCGAGCACGCCGAGCAGCCGGCGGATGTCCTCGAAGTGCAGGCCGGTGGTGGGCTCGTCGAGCACGTAGATCGTCCGCCCGGTCTGGCGGCGCTGCAGCTCGGAGGCGAGCTTGACGCGCTGCGCCTCGCCGCCGGACAACGTGGTCGCCGGCTGCCCGAGCCGCACGTAGCCCAGGCCGACGTCGTTGAGCGTCTGCAGGTGCCGCTTGATCGCCGGGATCGCGTCGAAGAAGGCCAGCGCCTCCTCGATCGGCATGTCGAGCACCTCGGCGATCGTCTTGCCCTTGTAGTGGACCTCCAGCGTCTCCCGGTTGTACCGGGCGCCGTGGCAGACCTCACAGGGGACGTAGACGTCCGGCAGGAAGTTCATCTCGATCTTGATCGTGCCGTCGCCCGCGCACGCCTCGCAGCGCCCGCCCTTGACGTTGAAGCTGAACCGCCCGGGCTGGTAGCCGCGCACCTTGGCCTCGGCCGTCTGGGCGAACAGCTTGCGAACGTGGTCGAAGACCCCGGTGTACGTGGCCGGGTTGGAGCGCGGCGTACGGCCGATCGGCGACTGGTCGACGTGCACGACCTTGTCCACCTGGTCCATGCCGTTGATGCGGGAGTGCCGCCCCGGCACCGTGCGGGCGCCGTTGAGCTCCTTGGCCAGCGCGTTGTAGAGGATGTCGTTGACCAGCGTCGACTTGCCCGACCCGGACACGCCGGTCACCGCCGTGAACACGCCCAGCGGGAACTCGATGTCGACGCCCTTGAGGTTGTGCTCGCGCGCGCCCTTGACCGTGATCTGCCGCTTCTTGTCGCGCTTGCGGCGCTTGGCCGGGATCGGGATGCTCCGGCGTCCCGACAGGTACTGGCCCGTCATGGACTCCTCGCTGGCGAGGAGCTCCTGGACGGTGCCGGACACCACGACCTGGCCGCCGTGCTCGCCGGCGCCGGGACCGATGTCGACCACCCAGTCGGCGGCGGCGATGGTGTCCTCGTCGTGCTCGACGACGATCAGCGTGTTGCCCATGTCGCGCAGCCTGATCAGCGTGTCGAGCAGGCGCATGTTGTCACGCTGGTGCAGGCCGATGGACGGCTCGTCCAGCACGTAGAGGACGCCGACCAGCCCGGAGCCGATCTGCGTGGCCAGCCGGATGCGCTGGGCCTCGCCACCGGCGAGGGTGGCGGCGGCGCGGTCCATGGTGAGGTAGTCGAGGCCGACGTCGAGCAGGAAGCCCATGCGGGCGTTGATCTCCTTGACCACCCGCTCGGCGATGTGCATGTCACGGTCGGACAGCTTCAGCTCGGCCAGGAACTTCGCGCACTCGCCGATCGACATGGCCGCGACCTCGGCGATCGACCTGTCGTCGACGGTGACGGCGAGGGTGACCGGCTTGAGCCGGGCGCCCTTGCAGGCCGGGCACGGGATCTCGCGCATGTAGCCCTCGAAGCGCTCGCGCGTGGCGTCGCTCTCGGCCTCGGCGTGCCGGCGCTGCACCCAGGGGATGACGCCGTCGAAGGTGGTGTAGTAGGAGCGCTGGCGGCCGTAACGGTTGCTGTAGCGGACGTGCACCTGCTCGTCGTGGCCGTACAGCAGCGACTTCTGGGCCTTCTTGGGCAGCCGCTCCCACGGCGTGTCGAGGGTGAACCCGACCGTGTGGCCGAGCGCCTCGATCAGCCGGACGAAGTACTCGCTGGTGTGGCCGCCGGACCACGGGTGCAGCGCGCCGTCGCCGAGCGTGCGCTCGGGGTCGGGCACCACCAGGTCGGGGTCGACCTCCATCTTGGTGCCGAGGCCGGTGCACTCGGGGCAGGCGCCGAAGGGCGAGTTGAAGGAGAACGAGCGCGGCTCCAGCTCCTCGAACGACAGGTCGTCGTAGGGGCAGTAGAGGTGCTCGGAGTAGAAGCGCTCACGGCCCGGGTCGTCTTCCGGCAGGTCGACGAACTCCAGCGTGATCGTGCCGCCGGACAGCTGCAGCGCGGTCTCGACGGAGTCGGTGAGCCGGCGGCGCGAGGACTCCTTGACCGACAGGCGGTCGACGATGACCTCGATGTCGTGCTTCTCGTACTTCTTCAGCGTCGGCGGCTCCTCCAGCCGCACGACCGTGCCGTCGACCCTGGCCCGCGCGAAGCCCTTGGTCTGCAGCTCGCGGAACAGCTCGGCGTACTCGCCCTTGCGGCCGCGGATGACGGGGGCGAGCACCTGGAAACGGGTGCCCTCCTCCAGGTCCATCACGCGGTCGACGATCTGCTGCGGCATCTGCCGGGCGATCGGACGGCCGCAGGCCGGGCAGTGGGGCTTGCCGATGCGCGCCCACAGCAGGCGCAGGTAGTCGTAGACCTCGGTGATGGTGCCGACGGTCGAGCGGGGGTTCTTGCTGGTGGCCTTCTGGTCGATGGACACCGCGGGCGACAGACCCTCGATGAAGTCGACGTCGGGCTTGTCCATCTGGCCGAGGAACTGGCGGGCGTAGGCCGACAAGGACTCGACGTAGCGCCGCTGGCCCTCAGCGAAGATCGTGTCGAAGGCCAGGCTCGACTTGCCGGAGCCGGACAGGCCGGTGAAGACGATCAGCGAGTCTCGCGGCAGGTCAAGCGAGACGTCCTTGAGGTTGTGTTCTCGTGCACCACGCACGATCAGGCGGTCTGCCACGGCGATCCCGGAGGTCGAAAGGCGGATAGGTCCACGGGGGATGGTAGACGGGGGCACCGACATTTTCGGCGAGCCGATCCCCGGCCCCCGAAAATCCGTCCTTCACAGGTTACGGCCATCTCCCGCGTCGGCAGGAGCCCTTTGAGAGTCAACCACTTGACCTGCCGCTTTATGCCCGCACCCGACCTTGGACACCTAAGTGATGAAATATCCGGACATGACTGTTCTACCCGCGGTGCAGGCCGAACTCGCCTCCGCGACCGACCTGCTGCTGGCCACGGCCGCGTCCCTGTCCGACGCCGACGTCGCGGCCCCGTCCCTGCTGCCCGGCTGGACCAGAGGGCACGTGCTGGCCCACCTGGCCGGCAACGCGCGCTCCCACCTCCGCCTCCTCACCTGGGCGAGGACGGGCGTCGAGACCCCGCAGTACCCCTCCCTGGAGGCCAGGACCGCCGAGATCGAGGCCGCCGCCGCCCGTCCGGCCGCGCGCCACCTGGCCGACCTGGCCGACAGCGCCGCGCGCCTGGCCGCCGCGATCCGCGATCTGCCCGCCGCGGCGTGGCCGGCGCCCGTCCGCGGCATGCGGCCGCCGTCGCATCCCGCCTGGTACGTCCTGGTACGCCGGCTGCGCGAGGTGGGCATGCACCACGTGGACCTGGACGCCGGGTACGGCCCCCGCGACTGGCCGGAGACGTTCGTCCATCGCGAACTGCACGACCTCCGCCGATCCTGGCCGTACGACCGCAGCACGGTGAGCGAGGTCGTCCTGACCGGCGAGCCGGGGCAAAGGTGGCAGAACCTCGGCCAGGGTCCTGCCGTGCAGGGACGACCGGCCGACATGCTGGCCTGGTTGACGGGAAGGTCGGACGGCGAGGGCGTTACCCTGGTGCCCGCGGGACAGCCGTCGCCGCCTGGTGACGGTGGCGCGCTCCTTCCCGAGCCGCCGCCGTGGCTGACGATGCCGGCCCCCGCTGATCTGCCCGCGACGCCCCCGAAGGACTACCCATGACCTACACCGGCGACGTCCGGGTCGGCGGCCCCGCCGACGTGCGCGAGCTGCCCGCCCTGACCATCTCCAAGCTGGCGGTCGGCCCCCACGACAACAACGCCTACCTGCTGCGTTCCACCGAGACCGGCGACGAGCTGCTGATCGACGCCGCGGCCGACGCCGACCGGCTGCTGGCGCTCGTCGGCGACCAGCCGCTCGGCGCGATCGTCACCACCCACCAGCACGGCGACCACTGGCAGGCCCTGGAACAGGTGTCCAGGGTCACCGGCGCCGAGGTGATCGCCCATCCGCTCGACGCGCCCGCCCTGCCCGTCCCGGTCGGCCGCACGGTCGACCACGGCGACACGATCGCCCTCGGCCCGGTCAGCCTGGAGGTCATCCACCTGCGCGGCCACACGCCCGGCTCGATCGCGCTGCTCTACGACGGCGGCCCCGACGGCCGTCACCTGTTCACCGGCGACTCCCTGTTCCCCGGCGGGGTGGGCAACACCGGCCGGGACCTGGAGCGTTTCGAGCGCCTCTACACCGACGTCACCGAGCGCATCTTCGACCGCCTGCCCGACGACACCTGGGTCTACCCCGGCCATGGCAAGGACACGACGCTCGGCGCCGAACGTCCCTCGCTGCCCGAGTGGAAGGCCAGAGGCTGGTAGCTCACCTGCCCGCGGCCAGTACGCGCACGATGCGCCCGGCCGCCAGGGCGGGATCGTCGGCCAGGCCCACGAGCTCGCCCCACGACCAGCGGTAGAACCACCCTTCGGGCAGCGGCACGCAGTCGATCGTCTCGGCCAGCAGCGCGGTGTCGGGATCGCTGATCCGCAGCGCGGGCGGGTCGGCCCGCAGGGTGGCGGTCAGCCCGCGCTGCTCCAGCTCGGTGGCCAGCTTGCCGAGGTAGTACGTACGCGTGTGCTCGCGCGGCATGGCCGACATGAATCCATCAAAGCCGAAGATGGACGAAAAATCCCCTAGTTGCCGATTCGCTCGGCTTCCTTGCGCAGCTCCCGCTTGTAGAACAACATGCGCAGCGGGATCGCCGCGACGAGCGCGATCTGCATGGTCGCGCCGATCTTGATCGGCAGGTCGCCGCCTTCCGGCCAGGCCACCCAGAACGTGAGGAAGGCCACGTTCACCATGATCCACCCTAGGACGACCGCCGCGAGCTGCCCCTTCGGCTTGGGGTACTCGATCCGGCTGACCATCAGCCAGGCCACGCCGAGCACCGCGAACAGCGCCCAGATGCTGGGCTGGAACAGCAGCACGATGGAGATGACGGTCATGGCGCCCATGGGGATGGGCAGGCCCATGAAGTCGCCGCTCTTGGTCTTGACGCACGCGAAGCGCGCCAGCCGTACGACACCGGCGACCAGCACGGCCGCCGCGGCGGTGACCACCGCGATGAACGGCACCGAAGGCGGCGCGCCGACCCCCCAGATCACGACCATGAACGCGGGCGCGAACCCGAAGCTGATCACGTCGGCCAGGTTGTCCAGCTCGGCGCCCATCGCCGAGGCGCGGAAGCGCCGCGCCACGAGCCCGTCGAACAGGTCGCAGGTCGCGCCGATGAGCAGCAGGACGATGGCGGTGGCGAAGTAGCTCGGCGTGGGCGTGAACTTGCCGTCGGCGACCGTGAGCTGCTGAATCGCCGAGTAGGCCAGGACGCAGACGGCGAGGAACCCGCAGACCGCGTTGCCCAGCGAGAGCGAGTCCGCGGCGGACAGGCGGAACGCCTTGCCCACGGGGCCGCGGGGCTCTTCCTCGCCCGCCTGCCAGCTGCCGGCGTCAGCCGTGGTCAATTCTGGTCACCCCCGCAACCGTCTTCTCCCCCACGGTCACCGCGGGCGAGATGCCTTCGGGAAGGTAGATGTCGACCCGCGAGCCGAACCGGATGAGCCCGATGCGCTCGGTCTGCGCCACCTTGGCCCCGGCGCTCAGGTACGGCACGATCCGGCGCGCCACGGCGCCCGCGATCTGCACCATCTCGATGTCGCCCAGCGCGGTCTCGAAATGCCACACCACGCGCTCGTTCTGGTCGCTGTCCTTGTTGAACGCCGGCAGGAACCCACCCGCGACATGCTGCACGGACGTGACATTTCCCGCAAGAGGGGCACGATTGACGTGCACGTTCAGGGGACTCATGAAGATCGCGACGCGGGTGCGGCCGTCCGGCCAGGGGTCGATGCTCTGCACCACGCCGTCGGCGGGCGACAGGATGCGCCCCTCGCCAGGAGTGCGCTCGGGGTCGCGGAAGAACCAGAGCATGCCGCCCGTGAGCGCACCCAGCGGGGCCGCAGCCAGGGCCCAGCGCCGGTCTCGGCGCGTCAGCAGCGCGGTGGCGGCCGCCGCGGCCGCCGTCGGGAGGAGCCACGGGGAGACCCCGCGCGCGAGCCGGACGCGGCTCGACTTAGCAGAATCGTCTGACACGTACAACCTTTGGTGGTGACTGGACTAGGCGCTTTGCCATGCTGTTACGGAACTCGCAACTATTACACGGCGCAACTACACAAGCAAAGCGCCTCGATAGCCGTTCCGCTAGACCTGCTCCGGGTGCGTGTGCTCGCCTTCGCCGCTCGTCATGCGGGCTTTGATCAGGCTCGCAACCGTGGTGATCGCCATGGTGGAGCCGATGACCGTGAGCGACACCCAGATGGGAATTTCGGGTGCCCAGGTGACGCCGCTGGCATGCAACGCCTCCATTATCAGCTTAACCCCGATGAACCCGAGGATGAACGCCAAACCATAGCTGATGTAGACGAGTCGCTGCAGCAACCCACCCAGCAGGAAGTAAAGCTGACGCAGCCCCATCAGGGCAAACGCGTTGGCCGTGAAGACGACGTAGGGGTCTTTGGTGAGCCCGAAGATGGCCGGAATCGAGTCGAGGGCGAACAGCAGGTCGGTGGTGCCGATGGCGACCATCACGATGAGCATGGGGGTCACCATGCGGCGGCCGTCGATCTTGACGCTGACCTTCGAGCCGACGTACCCCTCGGTGGTCGGGAACGCCCGGCGCACCCACCTGAGCAGGATGTTCTCGTTGAACTCGTCTTCCTCGCCCTTGAGGTGCTGCCGGATCAGGTTGACGGCGGTGTAGACCAGGAAGGCGCCGAAGACGTAGAAAAGCCAGCTGAACCGCTCCAGCGCGGCGGCGCCGAGCGCGATGAAGATGCCGCGCATGACCAGCGCGAGCACGATGCCGACGAGCAGCACCTTGTGCTGGTAGGGCCGCGGCACCGCGAACCTGCTCATGATGATGAAGAAGATGAACAGGTTGTCGACGCTCAAGCTGTACTCAGTGATGTAACCGGCGAAGAACTCCCCCGCCTTGTCGGCCCCGAAGGTGGCCCACAACCCCACACCGAACAACGCGGCCAGGGCGACATAGAAGGTGACCCAATATCCGGCCTGCCGCATGGAGAACTCACGGGCTTCACCGCGGTCGACGATCCAAAGGTCAAAGGCGAGGACGACCAGCAAACCACCAATGACGGCGATCCAGGCCCACACGGGTACGGTCACGATTCAAACCCTCCGGCATGCATGACTCATTGCCGGAGGTCTCTCCCGCCCGCGAACAACGCGGACCGGCAGCCCCGGGGGCCCCGTGGAGCGGGGCTGCACCGTGATGACGAGGCTGTCGCGAAGGGATACTCCCCTCCCTAACCCACGCAGTATACGCCGACACTCTGATCTCATCATCCATTCGATCTTGCCCCCTCGTACACCCCGAGGACGCTCTCCACGGCATCGTCACCGTCCGGCAACTCCCGTCCGCGCCGGGCCGCCGCCTCGGCCATCGTCCGCGCGATCCCGGGCTCGCCCAGGACCTTGCGCAACGCGTTGCGCAGCCCTTCGGCGTCCCCGTACGGCACCAGCAGCCCTGCGTCGCCGACCAGCCACGGGATCCCGCCGACGTCGGAGGCCACCACCGGCTTGCCCGCCATCAGTGCCTCGCTGAGGCTGAGCGGCAACCCTTCCCAGCGACTGCAGTTGACCACGACGGACGCGGCCGCCAGCAGGTCGGGGACGTCGTCCCGGTCTCCGAGGAGCAGGACGGGAAGGCTCCGGGACCGGATCCGGTCCTCCAGTTCCGCCCGCAACGGCCCCTCGCCCGCGACGGCGAACAGGGGCGCCGGCGACTCCCACGGCCCGGCCGCCACGTCCAGCAGGGTGTCGAGCCCCTTCTGCTGAGCGAGCCGGCCGATCGTCAGCACCAGGGGACGATCACCCGCCCCCAGTTCCTCCCGCACCTCCTCCGGCCTGCGCCGGGCGGGCCGGAGCGGAGGCGCGGGCACCACCGCCTCCGCCACCTCCCGAGCTCCCAGGACGGTCATCCGCTCCGCCAGATCCGGCGAGACCACCAGCACCCGGTCGGCCCCCCGCGCCACGATCCGCTCCAGCACCCCGTAGACGAACCCCACGAAACCGCCGGCGGTAAGCGCATTGTGCAAGGTGACCACCACTCCCGGCCCCCTCCCCTCCCGGCCGCTTGTCCCTTGAGTCTTGAACGCTCTCAGTGCCAGGCTCGCCAGCGCCCCCGCTCGCAGGCCATGGGCGTGCACGACGTCGGCGTCGCGCGTCAGCCGCCGGATCGCGAGCACCGCGCGCAGGTCGTTCAGCGGATGCGGCCGGTCGGAGACGGGCACCTCGGCGAACGTGGCTCCCGCGGCCCGGAAGGAGAACGCCTCCTCGACACTCCCCGGGCCCACCACCGCCGCCTGATGGCCGCGCTGCACCAGCCCTTCGACGAGCATCCGTACATGCCGCCCGGTCCCACCCGACGTGGTCCCCATCACAAAAGCCACCCGCACGACCCCTCCTGAGCCCTCACCGGAAACCGCAGCCACACCTCAAAGCTGAAACCGTAGCCCGTATCACCCCGCAGCTTCCCGATCTCACCCACCCCACCTACACCCCATACCGGCCCCCACAGGCTCAAGGGCTGCCGGCCCCCAACCGCCACACCCTCGCCCGCAAGCCATGACCATCACCCAAGCACCAACCGCACAGGCCCCCGCCCGAAGCCAAGGATCCAAGGATCCGAAGCCATGACACCGTCTTGATGCCAGGCAGCTCGACAGCTTCTGCGCCTCACGGGCCAACATCCCAAGAGTGTGATCGCTTTCACAGACCGGCCAACCCCGTGCGCCTGGCCCACGAGAGGTCAAGCACCTCTGCACCATGCGCCCGACGCCCCCTCCGAGGCCAGCCACGCCTGAAGGCCACCGCACCCGACGGTCTGCGATGCTCGTCGCCAACGGCAACCAGCCCTACAACGGCAAACCCCAGAAGCCGTACGCGCCCCCACAAGGAGCCCCAAAAGCCGCAGGCGCCGCAGCCGTTCCAGCCCCAGAAGCCCTGCGGGACCAGCCGTCCGAGCGTCAGGAGCCGCACACCAACAGCCGTCCGCCCCGGAAGCCGTGCGCGACGATCAGGAACCGTCGAAGCGCACCCACCGAAGCCAAAGCACAGGATCAGTGGCGGTGGATCAGCCGCCCCGTCGGAGCAGCCCGGCCACCACCCTGGCATCCGGCCGGTCCACCACCGCAACGACGGCAGCCCCCACCGCCACGGCGACCACCGCCGCCAGCACCACCGCGCCCACGTTCGGCCAGATGCCCGAGACCCCGAGCCACCTCACCACCCCGGCCCCCGCCAGGTACCCCAGCACACCACCGGCGACCGCCGCCCCCGCCGCCCGGGGCAGCCCCGCCGCGGCACCGCTCCCCCGCGACCGGACCACGGCCCCGAGCAGCACCACCCCACCTGCTGTCATCCCGATGCTCATCCCCAACGCCATCCCGCCGATCTTCCACCCGGCGGGCAGCACCAGCACGAGGACGGTCTGCGCGACGATGACGACCAGCCACCCCGCCACCGTCCCGGTGGCAGCCGCCCGCCCGAGCCCGGCCGCGTAGAGCACCCGGCTCAGGTGGGCGATGAGCCCGTAGCCGACGATGCCCGGCGCGAACAGCGCGATCGCCAGGGCGAGCTGAGGCGGCGGCACCTCGCTCCTGCCTCCCAGGAACACCACCGCGCCAGGCCCCGACACGGCGGCCAGTACCCCAGCGGCCAGCCCCGTGACCAGCACCACGGCCCGCGTGGTCCGCGCCGCCAGCGCCGAGAACGCGACCGTGTCGCCTGCCTGCGCCGACAGCCGGGGGAACGCGCTGGTGGCGATCGGCACGGCCAGCACCGCGTACGGCACGAGATAGATCGCCCACGCGTAGTTGTAGATGGTGAGGGCCCCGTTGCCGATCGCCTTGTTCGACAGCAGCACGACGACGATCATGGCGGCCTGCTGGGCCAGCAGCGCCGCGATCCCGGCCAGGGCGAGCCTGCGCACCTGCCCGGCCACGCCGTCGGGGAAGCGTAAGGTGGGCCGCCACCGCAGCCCCAGCCGCGACACGGGCCCGACGACGGTCAGCACGAGCGAGAGCACGCCCAGGCTGGTGCCCACCGACAGGGCCAGCTCGGCCGGGCCGGGCAGGTGAGCCGGGTCAACGATCCCCGAGCTGAGCGGCACGAACAGCAGGTACGCCACGATGACCACGATGCTGGACACCAGCGGCGCGACCGCGGGCCCGGCGAAGCGGTTGTGCGACTGCAGCACGCCGTAGAGCACGACGGCCACGCCGTACAGCGGGATCTGGGGGGCGAAGACGACCAGCATGCGGGTGGCGAGGGCGACGAGCTGGGTCGTGTCGCATCCGCTGACGGCCTCGCCGAGGAACAGCCCGATGACCGGCCGGGCGAACAGCGCGGTGAGCGCCCCCAGCGGCACCAGGACCACGACGACCCACGTCAGCAGCGCCGAGCTGATGTGCCCGGTGCGCTCGCGCGAGGCGGCGGCCCCGGCCAGCACCGGCACCACCATGCCCGCCAGCGCACCTCCGACGACGACCTCGAAGACGATGTTGGGGATCTGGTTGGCCGTCATGTACGCGGTGGACAGGCAGTTGGTGCCGACGGTCTGGGCGAAGGCGTACTGCTTGGCGAAGCCGGCGATCCGGGCCAGCACGGTGATCGCCCCGATGAGCAGGGCGCCACCCGCCACGCCCCGCGCCGTCACGCTTCGCACCCGGCCTCCCCCGCCCAGCATCCGGTCACGCCGACATCCTGGCAGGTGCCACCGACAATCGTGCGCGGAGGGTCACACGTGGTCGACGGGACGCCGCCCGAGCATGTCGATCCGGTTGAGCACCGGGTTGGCGGCGATGACCTTGGTGAAGCTGACCTTCTCCGAGGCCGCGGTGAGCGCCGCGACCGTGCCCAGGAGGACGAGCCTGCCGGGCCTGCCGAGCTTGGTGACCGCGGCGAGCCCGAGCAGGGCGCCGAGCGAGTTGGCGCCCGCGTCGCCGAGCATGGCGCGCTCGCCGAGGTCGTCGGGCAGCAGCGCCGCGGCGGCGCCCAGCGGCACGGCGGCCAGGGCCGCGGCGGCGGGCGAGGACCGCAGCAGCGAGACGGCCAGCAGCGGCCCGCCGGCCAGCAGCCCGACCTTGATCGCCCGTCCGGGACGCAGGTCGAACAGGTTGGCGAGGTTGGCGGCGCCCGCGATGGCCGCGCCGTTGACCAGGGTGTCGACGGGCCCGTCGGAGACCAGGGCCGCGGCGCCTAGCCCGGTGGCGCCGATCCCGAGGATCTTGACGGCGCCGCTGGTGACCTCACCGCGGGCCAGAGCCGTCAGGTGACCCTTGAAACCCTTGGAGGACGTGGTGCCGTAGAGGTCGTCGTAGGCGCCGAGAGCGCCGGTGCCGACGCCGGCCAGCACCGCGGCCAGCCGGGTACGCGGCGTCAGGCCGGGCGTGAGCGCGGCCGCAGCGCCGGAGCCCGCCACGAACGCGGGCCCCTCCAGCAGGGTGATGGGCTCGCCGCGGTGGTTCTTGCGCGTCCAGCGCCCGCCCAGGTCGGCTGGACGGTTCCGGGTGAAGGCGGAGTAGGCGGCACGGGCGGCGGCGGCACCGATCGCAGCGCCGGCCAGCGCGTAGAGCAGGCCACGGGCCATGTCAGCTCCCTGACTGGGTCGGTGAGGGTGTGGTGGTCGGCAGCGCGGGCTGGGTGGCCGAGGCCCCCTTGCCGATGCCGTACTGGCCGGCCCGCCCGCTCAGTTGCTCCCGGAGAGCGTAGACGACCACGACCCGGCCCGTGGGCATATCGACGGTATCGACGGTGGACACGCGCTTGGCGACGTCGCCGTCGTCGCGCAGGGCGCTGACGGCGCCCCCGGTGACGGCCGTGTTGGCGGCGCTGCCGGTCAGCACCGCGCCCTTGCCGGCGGCGTCGAGCCGGTCGGCGAGCGAGACGAGCGCGCCCAGCTGGGTCTCGGCCTGTTCCCCCTCGTACGCCTTCTCCGGCGCGAACATCACCGCGAGCATGGCCCGCTTGACGGGGTCGCCGTCGGTGCTGACCAGCCCGCCCGCCTCGAACCCGCTGATGACGGCGGCGGTCGCGGCGTTGGGGGTGCCCGCCTGGGCCTGGTCGGTGGTGAGCAGCGTGGAGGCGAGAAGCGCGCCGGCCTTGTCCCAGACGGTCGCCGTGGACGGGAAGACCATGTCGACCGGTTTGAGCTGGTTGACCAGGCCGTCGAGCACACCGCTGCGGTCGGGGTCGAAGAACTTCTCGGTCAGCGTCACGCGCCCGCTCACCTCGGCGCCCGCCTCCTCCAGCACCTGCTGCTCGGCCTCGCGGAACGTGGTGCTCGACCCCGGCGACTCGACCAGCAGCACGCGCTGCCCGGTCAGCTCGCCCGCCACCAGCTTCGGGGTGACGCTGCTGACGAAGGCGTCGTTGCCCGCCTCGCGCCCCTGGAGCTGGTCGATCTGCACGCGCAGCTCGTCCTTGGTCTTGGTGAGCTGCGCGGAGATCTCCTGCGCGGACTTGACCGCGGGCTCCTGCAGCAGCGTGGTGCCCAGGACGATCCCGACCGCCAGCGCCAGGAAGATCGCGACGATGGAGACGACGTGGTAGCGAAAATCGATCACGAGAAGAGTCCGACCAGCCAGAAGATGAATGCGTTCCAGACGTCTTGCAGACCGTTCAGCCAGGTCTGGCCGAGCGGCGACAGGAAGAGCGCCACCCCCATGGTGATCAGGGCCGTGATCACCAGCATCAGGAGCTGGGAGGTGGTGATGCGGCTGCGGTAGAGCCTGCTGACGCCCTTGGCGTCGATGAGCTTGCTGCCGATGATCAGCCGGGTCAGGAAGGTGCTGGCCATGCCGGAGCGGCCCTTGTCGAGGAACTCCTCCAGGGTGCCATGGGTGCCGACCGCGACGATCAGCTCGGCGCCCTTGTCGTCGGCCAGGAGCATCGCGATGTCCTCGCTGGTGCCGGTGGCCGGGAAGATGACCGCCTCGCGGCCGAGCTGGTGCACCCGCTCCAGGCCGGGGGCCCGGCCGTCGCGGTAGGCGTGCACGACGAGCTCGGCGCCGCAGGTCAGGGCCTTGGTCGAGACGGAGTCGAAGTCGCCCACGATCACGTCGGGGAGGTAGCCGGCCTCCAGCAGCGCGTCGGCGCCGCCGTCGACGCCGACGAGGACGGGGCGGTATTCCCTGATGTAGGGGCGGAGGGTGGCGATGTCTTCCTTGTAGTGATATCCGCGCACCACGATGAGGACATGTCTGCCCTCCATCGGGGTGCGGATCTCAGGCACGCCGACTCCGTCGATGAGAAGCTTGCCCTCACCACGAACGTACTCCATCGTGTTGACGGCGAAGGCCTCGATCTGCACGGCCAGCCCGGCGCGCGCCTCGGCCATGGCGGCCTCGACGGCCTCGGCCGTCTGTTCGTCGCCTTTGCCCACGACGTCGTCGTCGAGGTAGATCACGCCCTCGTGGAGGCGGATGACGTCGCCGTCCTTGACGCGTTCGAACAGCTCGGGATTGGCGTTGTCGACGAACGGCACGCCCGCGTCGAGCAGGATCTGCGGACCCAGGTTGGGATAGCGGCCGCTGATGCCCGCGGCGACGTTGACCACAGCCGCCGCGCCGCACGCGACGAGCGCCTCCGCGCTGACCCGGTCAACGTCGACATGGTCGATAATCGCTATTTCCCCGGGCTGGAGGCGCTTGGTCAGCCTCTTGGTTCGCCGGTCGATTCTCGCCACTGCCGTCACACCGGGAAGGTCATCGACCTTCCTGCCACGGAGGCCCGGCATCTTGCTCCCCGGAACCTTCATCATGACCATCCTGCCAGAGGGAAACAGCGCCGGGGCCAAGCACTACGCCGCGTGTCCACTATGTCACGCTGAATCACCTGTCGGCCGCTGCGAGCCCGAGCAGCTCCTCCGCGTGCGCCCGGCCGAGTTCGGAGTCCTCCAGACCGGCCAGCATGCGCGACAGTTCGCGGACGCGTCCCTCGTGGTTGAGCGTGACGACACCGCTGCGCACGACGCTGCCGTCGCTGGCCTTCTCGACGACCAGATGCTGGTCGGCGAAGGCCGCCACCTGCGGGAGGTGGGTGACGACGATCACCTGCGCGGTGCGCGCGAGGCGGGCCAGCCGGCGCCCGATCTCGACCGCGGCCTTGCCGCCGACCCCCGCGTCGACCTCGTCGAACACGAACGTCGGCACCGGGTCGGCACCGGCGAACACGACCTCGATGGCGAGCATGACGCGGCTCAGCTCACCGCCGGAGGCGCCCTTGTTGAGCGGCAGCGGCGGCGCGGCGGGGTGGGCGGCCATCCGCAGCTCCACCTCGTCGACGCCCTCCGGGCCGAACTCGGCGCTCTGGGTGAGCTGCACCACGACCCGGGCGTGGGGCATGGCCAGCGCGGTCAGCTCTTCGGTCACGGCCTGGCCGAAGCGCTCGGCGGCGGCCTCACGCACCTTGGTGAGCTCGGCGGCCAGGGTGGTGAGCCTGGTGGTGAGCTCCTCGTGCTCGCGGGTGAGCTCCTCGATGCGCTCGTCGTCGCCTTCGAGCTCGCCCAGGCGGGCGGCCGCCTGCTGGGCCCAGGCCAGCACCCCTGCGCTGTCCTCGGCGTATTTCCTGATCAGGCTGCCCAGCACGGACCTGCGCTCCTGCACGGCTCCGAGACGGGCGGGGTCGGCCTCGATGGACTCGGCGTAGGCGGCCAGGTCGGTGGCGACGTCGGAGATCAGGTATCCGGCCTCGGCGAGCCGGTCGGCCACGCCGGCGAGCTGCGGGTCGTAGTCGCGCACGGCCTCGACGGCCGCGCGGGCCTCCCCGAGCAGCGAGATCACGTCACGGGCGCCGCCGCCGGCCTCCATCGGGTCGCCGAGCAGCGCGGTGTGGGACGTGGTGGCGGCGCTGCGCAACGCGTCGGCGTGCGAGAGGCGCTCCTCCTCCTCGCGCAGGTCGGCGTCCTCGCCCGGCTTGGGGTCGACCTTCTCGATCTCCTCCAGGCCGAACCGCAGCCGGTCGGCCTCCTGGGCACGCTCCCTGGCCTGGGTGGTCAGCTCGTCGAGCAGCGCCCCGACCTGCTTGTGCCGCTTGTACGCCTGCGCATACGCCCGCAACGGCTTGACCAGCTCGTTTCCGGCGTAACGGTCGAGCGCGGCGCGCTGCCTGGCGGCCTGCAGCAGCCGCTGCTGGTCCATCTGCCCGTGCACCGCCACCAGGTCGTCGGCCAGGTACGTCAGCGTTCCGACGGGCACCGTGCGGCCCCCGAGCCAGGCCCTGGAGCGGCCCTCGGCCGAGACGGTGCGCGAGATGATCAACTCGCCGTCCTCGACCTCACCGCCGAGGTCCTCGACCTGCTGGGCGACCCGGCCGCCGGGCTCGACGACGAGAGTGCCCTCTACGGTCGCCTTGTCAGCCCCCGGACGGATGCGCGAGGGATCGGCCCGGCCGCCGAACAGCAGCCCGAGCCCCGTGACGACCATCGTCTTGCCCGCGCCGGTCTCGCCGGTGACCACGTTGAAGCCCGGCGAAAGCTCGAGTACGGCCTCGTCGATGACGCCGAGCCCCTGGATGCGGACCTCCTCGACCCTTGGTCGCACTGCCCACTCCCGTCACTGCCGTGCCTGATGGCCGGTCGATTGTCTCCGGACATCTGTTGCCCATGGGATCCTACGCGCTCCGCCCTCCATTCATTCAGGGTCGCACTCTCCCGCGCCATCCCTGAACCGGTAGTTCGAACTTGGCGACCAGCCTGTCGGTGAAGGGCGCGCCGGTGTTCTCGATGCCGTGCAGACGGGCCAGGCGCACCGGCTCGGCGCCCCTGCGCACCTCCACCCGCGACCCGGAGGGCAGCTCGAAACGACGGCGGCCGTCGCACCACAGAACCCCGCCCGGCGTGTCCGGCAGGATCTCCACGGCCATCGTGGACCGTGGCGAGACCACCAGCGGCCGGGCGAACAGCGCGTGGGCGCTGATCGGCACCAGGAGCAGCGCCTCCACCTCCGGCCAGACCACCGGCCCGCCGGCCGAGAACGCATACGCCGTCGAACCCGTCGGAGTGGCGCATATCACGCCGTCGCAGCCCCAGCGGGAAAGCGGCCGCCCGTCGATCTCGGCGACCACCTCCAGCATGCGTTCCTGCTTCTCCACGGTGACCTCGTTGAGCGCCCACGTGTCGGCGATCACCCGGCCGTTCTGCCTGGCCAGGACGTCGATCGTCATGCGCTCCTCGACGTCGTAGCGCCCGGCGACCACGCTGTCGACCGCCGTCGCCAGGTCGGCCACCTCCGCCTCGGCCAGGAACCCGACGTGCCCGAGGTTGACCCCGAGCAGCGGCGTGCCTGCGGGCTTGGCCAGCTCGGCCGAGCGCAGCAGCGAGCCGTCGCCGCCGAGCACGATCATGACCTCGGCGTCCTTGGCCGAACCGGGGTCGTCGCTGGGCACGACCTCCACCCCGCCACAGCCGATGTCACGCGCCTCGGTGTCCAGGACGCGTACGTTGATGCCCGCCCCGACCAGCCGGTTGATGACCAGACGGGCGCTCTCGACGGCGGCGCCCCGCCCGGTGTGGACGGCGACCAGCACGGTCCGGTTCATTGCGGCCCTTCCGCGACGGCACGCTGGATCTCGGCATCGAGCTCGGCGACGGGCGGATCACCCTCTCCTTTGCCCAGCCACAGCAGGTATTCGACATTTCCGGACGGACCGGGCAGCGGGCTCGCGGTCACGCCCCGCACGCTCAGCCCCAGTTCCTGCGCCTTGGCCGCCGCCTCGCGCACCGACCTGGCCCGCAGCTCGGGGTCGCGCACCACGCCGCCCGCGCCCACGAGCTCCTTGCCCACCTCGAACTGCGGCTTGACCAGCATGACGAAGTCGGCCCGCGGCGCGGCGACCTGCGCCAGCGCGGGCAGCACGAGCCGCAGCGAGATGAACGACAGGTCGCCGACGACCAGCGTGGGCGGCTCGCCGACCATCTCAGGGGTCAGGTCGCGCACGTTGACGCGTTCCATCACGGTCACCCGCTCGTCGGTGCGCAGCGACCAGGCGAGCTGGCCGTAACCGACGTCGACGGCGAGCACGTGGGCCGCGCCGTGGCGCAGCAGCACGTCGGTGAAGCCTCCCGTGGAGGCTCCCGCGTCGAGGCACCTGCGCCCGTCCACCGACAGGCTCTTGAACGCCTCCAGCGCCCCGAGCAGTTTGTGCGCTCCCCGCGAAACATAGTCGGGACCGTCGGCCGACTCGGCGACGACGATGGCCGAGGCGGTGTCGACCTGGGTCGCGGGCTTGTGCGCCTGCTGGCCGCCCACGCTGACCCGCCCGGCCTCGATGAGCTGGGCGGCCTGCTCCCGCGACCTGGCCAGCCCGCGGCGCACCAGCTCGCTGTCGAGACGGATCCGCCGGCTCACCGCTCGCCCAGCGCTTCGTCGCCCGCACCCGCGAGAGTGGACTCCAGCCCGGCGAACGCCTCCTCGAACACCGCCACGTGCTCGTTCACCGGCAGCTCGCCCACACGACCGAGACCGGCCACGATGGCGTCGACCCGCTCGTCACCGGTCTCCTCCGGCAGCTCACTCATGACTCGACCGTAACGCCTCGGGCGAGCGCCCGGGACCTTGGCAGGCGTGTCACGCGTTGAAGCTCATACGGGGGTGCTAGTGATGTGGAACGCTACCGACCGCAAAGGGAAAGAAAGGATGCCCAACATGGCAAGCGTCGAGGAGTGCCGGGCGGCACTGGCCAGGCTCGTCGCCCAGTTCGACGAGATCGGCGCGGAGGATCGTGCCAAACACGTGGTGGAACGCACGGTCAGCGCCCGGGTGTCCGACCTCGACGTGATCTTCTTCGGGCGGCTGCATCACGGGGGGCTCGACCCGTTCACCGAGGAGCCGCCGGCGGGCGGCAAACCGGCCGATGTGAAGATCACCATCGCGAGCGACGACCTGGTCGCGCTGGTCGACGGCGAACTGGACCTGGGCCGTGCCCTGCTCGGAGGGCGGGTGAAGATCGACGCGAGCTTCGGCGACCTGCTGCGCCTGCGCAAGCTGATCTGACCGGGTCCGTGCCATGCGCGCGTTCGCTGTCAGGCGACTCTTCGGTGTCCTGCGCGGCCGTTCAGCGTGTGTGTTCGCCATGAGGCAACTACTCAGTGCGTGTTCGCCGTCAGGCAACTACTCGGTGCGTGTTCGTCGTCAAGCAACTACTCGGCGCGTGTGTTCGCGATCAGGCAACTACTCAGCGCGTGCGTTAACTGTTAGGCGACAAGCGAACAGCGAACCTGCCCCCTCATCCCCCGACCGACTGAGCCGCCCTCCGGCGGCCACGTCGCCCCCATCTGACGACGCTTTTCCCGACCAGCCCACACCCCGCAATCACGGCGCTGCCCCTGCACCACTCGCGTGCACGAGTCCCGCGTCGTGCGGACCGTGGCTACCGGCCGTGCCCGCTGGCGTGCCGGCTCGACGAGTCCGGCGTGGTGCGGGCTGTGGAAGGGGGACACCGTCACAAATGGGCTCGTGGGCTCCTGGCCGCTGCCAGGAGGGAAAGGGCAGGGTCGAGGCGGCCGGCCCCCTCCGCCCGTCCTGATCGCCTCAGCCCACGCGCTGCAGGACGTCCTTGACCGCGTCCTCCCCGATCTGCCCTTCGCCCGCGGCCGTCCAGGCGGCGTCGCAGGCCGCGCGCAAGCCGTCGATCCGGCTGCCGTCGCCTTCGAGGTGCAACGCCCCGTCGCGCCACTCGGCCCGCCATCCCCGGCAGGCGCCGTCCCGCACGTCGGGATAGGGCTGCACCAGCGCGCCGAGGTCCTCGGCCAGGTACGTGGGCCGATGCCGGGGCGCGGCGGTCAGCACGTCGAGCGGAGTGGCCACCCCGGTGAACACCAGCAGGCTCTCCACCCCCGCGTTGGAGGCCCCTTCGATGTCGGTGTCCAGCCGATCCCCCACGACCAGCGGCCGCCGAGCGCCGGTACGGATCATCGACTCCCGGTGCAGCGGCGGATCCGGCTTACCGGCGTACACCGGTTCGACCCCGGTGGCGGCGGCGATGACCCGGACCATTGCCCCGTTCCCCGGCAGTTCGCCCCGCCCGGTCGGCATGGTGCTGTCACCGTTGGAGGCCACGAACAGCGCGCCCTGCCGTACGGCCAGCGCCCCCTCCGACAGCAGGGCGTACGACAGACCGGGAGCGATCCCCTGAACCACCGCAGCGGGCGACTCGGCCGCGACGGACACCGGCCTGAGTCCATGAGCCCGTACGGCCACCCGCAGCCCCGACCCGCCCACGACCAGCACCGCGGCGCCCGGAGCCACCCGCTCGGCGACGAGCCGCGCGGCCGCCTGCGCCGAGGTCACCACATCGGCCGCCATGGCAGGAATGCCGAGTTCCCGCAGGTGGGCGGCGATGGCGGCGGGCGTCCTGGAGGCGTTGTTGGTCACGTAGGCGAGCCGGACCCCCTTGCCCTGCGCCTCCTCCAGCGCCTGTCTCGCCCCGGGTACCGCGTGCTGTCCGAGGTAGACCACACCGTCGAGGTCGAGCAGCAGGGTGTCATAGCCGTCAATCAGCACAGCGCCTCTTCCCGTTTGACTCTCACGCCGCGTGAGACTTTAGCGTCGCCTTCGTACCCCGCCACAGGAAGCCTTCTCCTCGTGGATCGGGAAACCCGTAACCGACACCGGAAGGACAACCATGCCCCAGGAACGCGCAGAACCCCTCGGCGCCCCGAACCATGACGCGTACGCGGCCGAGGCCGAGCAACGCTGGGGCGGCACACACGCCTGGGCCGAATCCGCCCGCCGCACGTCGGCGTACACGGAGGAGGACTGGCAGCGGCACGAAGCCGAGGCGACCGCCCTCTCGGCCCGCCTCGCCGACGCGATGCACACAGACGTCCCGGCCGACGGCGCCCTCGCGATGGACCTGGCCGAGGAACATCGCGCCCATCTCTCGCGCTGGTTCTACGACTGCACGTACGACATCCACCGCGGCCTCGCCGACCTGTACGTCTCCGACCCCCGCTTCACCGCCGCCTTCGACCGCACCTCCCCCGGCCTGGCCGCCTACCTCCGATCCGCCATCCTCGCCAACGCCACCCGCCACGCCTGACCCCCACCACCATGCGCGTACGGAGGGCGGCGGCCGACGAGCCCGGAACTGAGGCCACGGCCGCTCCTCAATGCACCGTTCTGCCACGCAAAAACCGGTCAAACACCCTCACGGCGGCCTTCTTCCATGATGGTTTGGCAGCCAAATACGGCCAAGGCATGCCTACCCCTTACGCGAGGGCAGCCAGATGCAGCCGTGGCATGCCCGGACGCTCAAGCAGGCACCGCCTGGGCAGCCACGACAACTGCATTCGCCGCACCACGTTCCTCGGGCGCTCTCCTGGGAAACCACCGCACAGGCCCCTCTTGTCCCAGTGGTGAGACCTCGCACGGCCTATCACCGTGGTGCCCTTACAACCCGAGTGGGTCGCCCAGCAGCCAGGGTCGCCACTCCTCCGGTATCGGTCGGAGTCGTCACAACCGGCCAGGTGCTCGGGGTCGACGGCGGGCTGTGCCGTGATGTCCCCCGCGCCGCCTTCAGCGGCTGCTGTCTCCCGGCCGCCGTCAGCGGCTGGGGAACGCGCGGACATAGCCGCCCATGCGCGACGGCGTTGTCGCTGAGGCCCTGGAAGAACCTCAGTGACAACGCCACCCCAATGGACCCACCAGGGCACGGATCGCCGCCCTCCAGCGCAGGACCAGGCCAAGGAAGCGATCTGCTGCGACGCCGCCCGATCAGCACGACAGGCAGCAAGCACACATCGCAGGGCGGCCTCCCAACCGAGTCAACGCCCCCGGAAAAGGACCGAAACGCCTGGCACAGTCGCTTGGGAGACGCCGGCCATGGTCGGCCCCGCGCGCCGCCTGCCGCCTACATCTCTCGGCGAGCCCTCAACGTCGCCCGCACACTCTTCAAGGCCGACACATAATGCCGCTCGTCCGGCCGCATGGCCACCGCGATGGCCAGCGGCTCCTGGGCCCCTTCCAGATCCCCCGTACGCCACAACGACAAGCCCAGCCCGAAGTACGCATAATCCTCAGCCGGGTTCGCATCCACGATCTGCCGGAAGCTGGCCGCGGCCTCCGCGTACTGACGGGAGTTGAACTGCGCCCGAGCCAGCGCCTCGAGGATGCTCCGGGACTGCGGCTCAGCAGCGGCGGCCCGTTCCAGCAAAGCCGCGGCAGCAGCCGGGCTCCCCTCCTTCAGCAACTTCACACCACGCTGATACCAGTCGTAAACACCGCCCCCGGGAACGCCACCCACGGACTCATCGTGACCATTTCCGCCCTGAACCATGCGTGAGGACTCCTTCATCGCCGGACGACGAACCTCGCTCCCCCTCCGCCGCGTAAGGGGCGCGACAGCAAACGATTGGGGCAACTCCTGGTAGGCGCAAGCATTTATGGGAGCATGCCCGGTATGGGGACTCCTGAACTGCCGGTGCCGGACGGACTGGTGCTACGGCCCTTCCGAGGCGTACGTTTCGATGTCGAAGATCCCGCCAAGGTGACCTCCCCACCGTACGACCTGATCAGCGACGCGGACGTCGAAGCCCTCCTTGCCTCCCACCCGAACAACGTCGTCCGCCTCATCCTTCCCTGCAACCCAGAAGCGACACCCGCCACCGAACCCGGCACCCCTCGTGGCACGGCCGGGACCCCGTCCAGACTCCGCCACCGGACCGAAGTGCCGCTGGAAGCGCGTTACTCCGAGGCCAGGGACACGCTGAGGGCCTGGCTGGACGCCGGCGTCCTCGTGGCCGACGACACCCCCGCCCTGTACGTGTACGAGCAGAGCGGCCCGCACGTCCTCCAGCGCGGCCTGATCGGCGACGTCGGCCTGGTCGATCCCGCCGAACGCGTCATCCTCCCCCACGAGGACGTCATGCCCGGCCCCATCGCCGACCGGCTGGCCCTCATGAGCACCACAGAGGCCAACCTCGAACCCATCTTCCTCCTTTACAACGGCGACAACGGCAGGGCGACCCGCCTGGTGGACGAGGTCGCCGCCAAACGACCGCCCCTCGTCACGGCCGGAACCGAGGACGGCCTCACCCACCGGCTGTGGGCGATCACCGACCCGGACGAGATAGACGCCATCAACGCCGACCTGCGCAACCGTCAAGCCCTGATCGCCGACGGCCACCACCGGTACGCCACCTACCGCGTCCTCCAGCGTCAGGAACACGCCGCCCGCCAAGCCCTGCGGGACGGGACGCACCAGGCCACGCCCAACGACCGGTCGCAGGAAGCCCCCCAGCCCTCTCAGCACGTCCCCCTCAACGCACCCCCGAGCATGCCCACCCACAACTCCCAGGGCGCATCACACCCGTCCACCGCGCCGGACCACCCCGTAACACCCTCTCCCAGCCCAATCGCCTCGTTCCGACACGAGCTGACCGATCACCTGGCCCATCCGTCAGCGGAGCCGGCCTCCGCCCCGACCCAACCCCGGCAGGCGCTGGGCCCCTGGGACTTCGGGCTCGCCCTGATCGTCGACTCCACCGCCTACCCGCCCGACCTCAAGGCCATCCACCGCGTCATCCCCGGTCTCCCCTTGACCGAGGCCGCCGCCAGGGCCAGGGGCGCCTGGCAGGTGCACGACTACGACGACCTGGCGCAGGGCCTGGAGGCACTGCAGAACGCGGCCGAACCCGCCTTCCTCCTCGCCGGGGAGAGCGGCACGCATCTGCTCACCGACCCCGACCCGGTGCAGCTCAACCTGGCGATGCCGGACGGCCATTCGGACCGCTGGAACTCGCTGAACACCTCCATCCTCAGCGAGTTCATCCTGCCCAAGGTGTGGGGCATGGAGGACGACGAGCGGGCGGTACGCATCGTCCACCACGACACCGAGGCGGCGTTGCGGCTCGCGATCCAGACGGGCGGCACAGCCGTCATCCTCAAGCCGCTCATGGTCGACGACGTGCTGGCGGTCGCCGCGGGGGGCGAACGAGTGCCCCGCAAGTCCACCTCCTTCGGCCCCAAACCGCGTACCGGCCTGGTCCTGCGCACGTTCGCCATCGACTGACGCCACCCCTGCCGCGTAGCCACGCCTCCCCTGCCCATCGCCGAGCGCTCTCCAGGGCGGCGCCTGACCATCGCCGACAACGTCACCCCGCCCCGGCCAGCTGAGCCACCTGCCGTGGCCCCCGGCTCGCCACTACCTCTTCAGACGGCTCAGGAGCCGTCTCCTCGACAGGTCTGACGGCACCGACCTCCACCTCGTACCGCCAGATCTTGGCGGCGGCCGGGCCGAAGACCCGGCAGCGGAACGCGCCCGTCACCTCGATGAAGTCCCGCGGTTTGAGACCTCGCACGATCTGCGCGACCTCGGGATCGAACGTGACGCACGGGATGCTGTCGGTGAGAGCCGCGCCTCGCCGGTGCCTGCGCCGCCGGCGTACGATGACGCGCCACTTCGTGGCCATGTCGCCGCTCGGCATCGCGTATTCCTCGACCGCCGCCGACAGCCGCCCCACCAGCACGACCTCGTTCCGATCCATTGTCGTCCTCCCGTTTGTGTTCCGGAGGAGATCACTCTCTACGATGAGGGGAAGCCCGGATCGATACGAACGTCGTTCTGGGGATGACGGATGTACGCGCGGGAGTGCCTGTGGACAACATCACCGCACTAGGCGGCGACGTCTATGAGATCGACACCAAGATGGCCGGATACTCAGGCATCACCGCCGGCTACCTGATCCTGGGAGATCGGCCGTGCCTGGTGGAGACGGGCACCTCGACCTCGTCCCCCGTGGTGCGCGACGCGCTCGCCTCGCTCGGCGTCGGCCCGGACGACCTGGCCACCGTGGTGGTGACCCATATCCACCTGGACCATGCGGGCGGTGTGGGGGACATCGCGAAGTTCTTCCCGTCCGCGCAGGTGGTCGTACACGAGAAGGGTGCGCGCCATCTGGCCGATCCGTCGCGTCTGATGGCCAGCGCCCGGATGGTCTGGGGTGACCAGCTCGACACCCTCTTCGGCGAGCTGTCCCCCACCGAGGCCGAGCGCATCGTCGCCCTGGGCGACACCGGCGCCATCGACCTGGGCAACGGCCGCACGCTGAGCAGCCACTACTCGCCCGGCCACGCCAAGCACCACGTCGGCCTGATCGACTCCGCCACCGGAGACCTCTACGTCGGGGACGCCGCGGGCGTGTACCTCCCCCAGACCGGCGACCTGCGCCCCGCCACGCCGCCGCCGGACTTCGACCTTCAGACGGCCCTCGACTCGATCGCCCTGTTCCAGGCCCTTGGTCCGCAACGGTTGCTGTTCAGCCACTACGGGCCGGTCGGCGCCGTCCAGGAGACCCTTGAGCGATCCGCCGAGGAGCTCCGGGTCTGGGTGGATCTCACCCGCCAGGCACACTCCGAGGGCCTCGACCTCGATCACGCGGTCGCCATGGTCCGCGACCGCACCAAGGAGCGCTACACCGCCCTGCAGTCGGACGACGTGACGGCCGAGCAGTTCGAACTGCTGAGCGGCGCCCCGTCGAACGTCGCGGGCATCCTCCACTGGCTCAACCGCGTCGAACGATGACCACCGGCTGACCAGACCCCGTACGACACAAAAGCTCCGCCGTACCCCTGATCATCAGGGGTACGGCGGAGCCTCAACACCTACTCGCCGTTCTTCTTCGGCCGGTCCTGAGCGGATTCGTCCGTCTCGACTTCCAGCACGTCACCGAAGTCCGGCTCGATGAACGCAGGCGTGATCCCCGGCGTCCCGGCCTCCGTCGGCTTGCCTTCCTCGCCGCGGTCCGCGGGCTCGCCCGCCTCCGGCTCGGCCGCCTCAGCAACGACGGCGTCCTTCGGCTCGACAGGCTCGACAGGCTCGACCGGCTCGACAAGTTCAGCAGACACGGCAGGCTCGGAGACCTCGGGCTCCAGGAGGTCGTCCGCCTCGGCCAGGGCCTCGGCGTCCTCTTCCTCCTCCTCGGTCAGCTTGCCCTCGTCGGCGACGCCGGCGTCGTCGAAGTCGTCCTCGGAGTCGAGGTCCTCCTCGAAGTCCTCCTCGACGTCCTCGATGACGGCTCCGGTGAGCTCGGCGTAGCGCTCGGCCGCGTCCGTCTCGCCGTCCTCGTCGAAGGCCATCGCCCGGGCGAACCAGTCCGTCGCCGCCTCCTGATGCCCGGCGTCGGCCAGGGCGTCCGCATAGGCGAACGCGAGGCGCGCCGACCACGGCTTGGGCTGCGGGTCGCGCAGCTCGGGCAGGCGCTGGAGGGTGATCACGGCCGCGTCCTGCTGGCCGAGGTCACGCCGGGCCCCCGACTCGACGATGGTCAGCTCGATGCGTCCGGCCCGGTCGAGGCGCTCGGCCTCCGGCGAACGTACGAGATCGATGGCCCGCTCCGGACGGCCCAGACCGCGCTCGCAGTCGGCCATGACCGGCAGGTACGCGTCCGACCCCGTCATCCTCCTGGCCGCACGCAGGTCGCTGAGCGCCTCGGAGAAGTGCCCGGCCCGATAGGCGACGATGCCCGCGGCCTCGCGCACGACACCGATGCGCGCGGCGAACCGACGCGCCACCTTGGTGTGTTCGTGCGCCTTGTCGGGGTCGTCCTCCTCCAGGGCGCGCTCCGCCGCGACCAGGTGCCTGCCGACCAGGTCGGAGAGGTCACCGGGCAGCGAACGCAGTTCCTCGCGCACTTCCTTGTCGAGCTCTTCCGCAGTGATGTCGGGCGCCACCTCGGGCAGCCTCTCGCGCTGCGGGGCGTCGGAGTCGCGATCCTCCCGGCCGTACCTGGCGCGGGTGCCGCCGCCCGGACGCGCCCCGCGGTCGTCACGCGAGAACGGACGCGACTCACGGTAACCGCCACCCTCGCGACGAGGCCCGTAGGAGTCGTCGCGGCGCGGGCCGCGGTCGTAGCCACCCTCGCGACGCGGACCCCGGTCGAACCCCTCACGACGCTGCCCGCCGCCCCGGTCATCACGGAACCCGCCCTCGCGACGCGGCCCCCGATCGAAGCCCTCTCGACGCGGACCACGGTCGAAGCCTTCGCGACGCGGACCACGGTCGAAGCCCTCACTGCGGGGGCCACGCTCCGAGCCCTCACCACGAGGACCACGGTCATAGCCTTCCCGGCGCGGGCCACGGTCACCGAAGCGGTCGTCCCGGCGCTCCCCGAACCCGCTGCCCTCACGGCGCGGGCCCCGGTCGAAACCTTCACGACGCGGCCCGCGGTCGAAGCCTTCTCGGCGCGGCCCGCGGTCGAAGCCCTCGCGACGCGGGCCCCGGTCGAAACCCTCACGCCGCGGCCCCTGCTCGAAACCCTCCCGACGCGGACCACGGTCATAGCCTTCACGGCGCGGACCCCGGTCGCCGAAGCCGCCGCCCTCACGGCGCGGCCCACGGTCACCGAAGCCGCCGCCTTCACGACGCGGGCCCCGGTCGCCGTAGCCGCTACCCTCACGCCGAGGTCCGCGATCCTGGAAGGGACGACGCTCGTCACCCTCCCTGCGCGGCCCGCGGTCGAAACCCTCCCGGCGAGGACCACGATCGAAGCCCTCACGACGCGGACTCCGGTCGGAACCCTCACGACGCGGACCCCGGTCGCCGTAGCCGCCGCCCTCACGACGCGGCCCACGGTCCTGGTAAGGACGGCGGTCATCGCCCTCACGGCGCGGCCCACGATCACCCCGGTCCTGGTAAGGACGACGCTCGTCACCCTCACGACGCGGCCCGCGGTCGAAGCCTTCCCGGCGAGGACCACGATCGAAGCCCTCGCGACGCGGACCCCGGTCGGAACCCTCACGACGCGGGCCGCGATCGCCGTACCGGCTCTCGCGTCGCTCGCCGTAGCCACCGCCGCCCTCGCGACGCTCGCCGTAGCTGCCTCCGCCTTCACGGCGGTCACCGTAGCCACCCTCGCGGCGGGGTCCGCGGTCGTCCCGGTCGCGGTAGGGGCGGCCCTCGTCCCGGAAACCGCCCTCACGCCGAGGCGCACGCTCGTCGCGGGAACCCTCCCCGCCTCGGGGCGCTCTGTCCTCGCGGTTGTACGGCCGCGGCCGGCCCTCTGAACGGAACGGACGATCGCCACCGGAATCACGCCCGCGAGAGCCGTATCCGCCAGTCCTGCCGCCGCTGGAGCGCCTGTCCCCGTAGTCGCCGCGCCCGCGCTGTCCGCCGTCCGATCCGTCTTCTCTGTTCACTTCTGGTCCATTTCGTTGGCTCACTCAGCGGACTCACAACGCCGGTCCACCGTGGCTGGTCGCCGCCCGTCCTCGGGCCTTACGCGACGAAGGCCACCCGTGGGGGTGGCCCGCTCCCCCCAGCCTAGCAAGCCCCCGACCGTTCACGAGCCCTCCAGCCACCCACGACCATTCGACCAACCGGCCTCCCACCTTCGCCGCCACCTACAGAACGACACTCACCAGAACGGTGCGGGAGGGATCTCATGTCGCAACCGAACACCCGAAGAACAGGAAGTCCCCTCAGCTGTATCTGGCCCACATCCTTATCAACGTGTTCCCGGAGCATCGGAGAAGCCTCTGAACGATCAGTTCCACGAACGGGCCTGTGGCTTGGGAATGGCTCCTCACACCTACTGTGCGCCAGGGGCTCAGAGAATGCCTCTGCTCTGATGCGACACCGATCCAGAAGGCAAGAGGGCGGCGACTAGCGCACCGCTCACCGCTCCTCCCGGTCGTGGCGGCCGAGAATTTGCACGATTCGACGGTGGGCTCACCGCCACCACCCCTGGCCGTCTTACGAAGCTCATAAACGTCGCGCCCGCTCTCAACGCGTGCAAGCGGGACGTCCGCCGGGGTCGCTGTGCTTGTATCCAACGGGGTCAAGCCCGGGTGTGGTCGCCGCGTCAACACATGGGGGTGCTCACAGCGCACCGCCCCCGGCAGGCGGCTCCGTGTTCGCGAACCGGCTGGCAGGACGCCACTGGCGGCCGGCCCTGTTACACCGAACCCAACTCTCAAGGCGTCCTGCATGCCCCTGAAGCTCTTCATCGAGAAATGTGTACAACGCAAAGAAGCCCCACACGAACCGTGTGGGGCTTCTTCGAAAGATTGTCCGGCGGTGACCTACTCTCCCACACCCTCCCGAGTGCAGTACCATCGGCGCAGAGAAGCTTAACTTCCGGGTTCGG